>NZ_CAXHZI010000042.1:0-3622 GCF_964021775.1 uncultured Arthrobacter sp. | reverse complement strand
CCACCCAAACCCAACGGTCCAGGATCGCTCCGGAGCAACTTTTCAAACTTACCCGGCCTCGACTTCCGAAGCAAATCCGGCTTCCCGGACCAACATCAGCAGACGAACCAGCCCCACCAATATTCCTTAGCGATTGAAGCGCCGAAAGAACCTGGTTTTGAATTTTTTGGGGGATTGGCCGCCTCCGGTCCTTCAGCGTTTCCGCTGTTCTCCCTCGTGGCGACTTAGAAAACAATACACCCAGTCGGCCGTAACCGCAAACCTGCTTCGGAACTGCGCCGGGGGCGGTGCAGCCGACCCTGAAACTGCCCGCAAACCAGCCTGCATGGCCCCTCACCACCGCCGGGATCGCGAGGCCACCAGCGAAGCCGCCGTCGCGAGGGGCTGTAAGCCCCATAACTTTGTACCGCCACTGCGGATACCATCAGGGGGTGAGGGCACACGGCCGGCGCCAGTTAGCAGTCCCGTCCCATCGGCGTGTGTCCGGGCCGGCTGTGAACGGGCTTTCGCAACACGACGTCACCGCCCGCATCGAAAGCGGGCTCGACAACCGGGTCCCGGACAAGACGAGCCGGAGCCTGTGGCAGATCTTCCGCGCCAACGTCCTGACGCTCTTCAACGCAATCGTCGGCACGAGCTTCCTCGTGTTGCTGCTGCTGGGCCGCTGGCAGGATGCACTCTTCGGGCTCGCGGCCCTGGGAAACGCGGTAATCGGCGTGGTCCAGGAATTCCGCGCCAAAAGGTCCCTGGACCGCCTCGCTGTGCTGGACGCCCCGCGTGCCCGGGTGCTGCGCGAGGGCCAGATTCAGGAAATCGCAACCGCCGACGTCGTCCGCGACGATGTCCTGGTCCTGCGCGCTGGCGACCAGGTGACGGCGGACGCTGAAGTGCTCGAAGCCGCGGGCCTTGAAGTCGATGAGTCCCTTCTGACCGGCGAATCGGATCCCGTTGACAAGGACACCGGATCGGACGTGCTGTCGGGTTCCATCATTGTGGCTGGCCACAGCAAGGCGCGGGTGGTGCGCGTAGGTGCCGAGTCGTTCGCCAGCCGTCTCACGGCTGATGCCCGAAGGTTCTCGCTCGTCAATTCTGAGATCCGCAACAGCCTCAACCGGGTGCTCCGCTGGATTGCCTGGGCCATCCTGCCGGTCGCAGTCCTTGTGGTGAACGGCGAGCTGCAGGCACGGGGCGGCTGGCAGGACGCGATCGCCACCGGCACTTGGGCGGAAGCTTTGGTCGGCGTCATCGCCAGCGTCATCGCCATGGTGCCGTTGGGTCTCGTCTTGCTGACCAGCGTCGCGTTCGCCGTCGGGGGCCTCAGGCTCGCCGGCCACAAGGTGTTGATCCAGGAGCTCGCGGCCGTCGAAGGGCTCGCACGCGTTGACGTCCTGTGCATGGACAAAACCGGCACCCTAACCGAGGGAGGACTCAGGTTCGACGCGGTCCACCAGCTGACCGGCGCGCCCGATCCGGGCTGGCAGCAGGCCCTCGGCTGGTTCGCCTCCGAACCCGAGGCGAACACGACCGCACGGAGCCTCGGCACTGCGTTTGAGGACGACGGCGGATTCCAGTCAATCTCGTACGTTCCGTTCTCCTCCTCCCGAAAGTGGAGCGGAGTGACCTTTGGCGGGAGCAACGGGTCCACCCCCACGTGGATTCTGGGCGCGCCGGAAATGATCCTTGCTCCGGGAGACCGCACTCCGCCGCTGCCGGCATTCCGGCCGGAAGCGGGTTCCCCCGCCGCCGCTACGTCCCGGGCGTTGGACGCCGACCACGCCGGCGTCCTGGCACAAGCCGGCGAGCTGGCCGGCGCCGGTCTTCGTACATTGCTCTTGGCCGGGGCGGACGGGTTGCCGGGGTCCGGCAAGACGGCCACACTGCCGGACGGACTCCGGCCCGTCGCCCTCTTGACGTTCCGGGAACAACCCCGCACGGACGCCCGCGAAACCCTGGAGTTCTTCCGCGCCGAGGGCGTTGAGTTGAAGATTATTTCCGGGGATGATCCGCGGACTGTCGCTGCCATTGCGCGGCGCGTTGGCCTCGAGGTCAGCGAGGGCTTTGACGCGCGCTCCTTGCCTGAGGACCCCCTGTTGCTCGAGCAAGTGATGGAGGCCAACACTGTGTTTGGCCGAGTCAGCCCCGATCAGAAGAAGGACATGGTTGCCGCCCTTCAGCGACGCGGGCACACCGTGGCCATGACCGGCGACGGGGTCAACGACGCTCTGGCCCTCAAGACGGCCGACTTGGGCATAGCCATGGATTCCGCGGCGCCGGCCACGAAGGCGGTGGCACGTCTGGTCCTCCTCGATGGCCGCTTCGACCGGCTTCCGGAAGTGCTGGCGGAGGGTCGGCGAGTGATCGCCAACATAGAACGCGTGTCCAGCATCTTCCTCAGCAAGACGGCCTACTCGATTGCCATAGCCGTCAGTTTCGGGC
Source organism: uncultured Arthrobacter sp. (assembly GCF_964021775.1). Classification (GTDB taxonomy): domain Bacteria; phylum Actinomycetota; class Actinomycetes; order Actinomycetales; family Micrococcaceae; genus Arthrobacter. The sequence goes on along the minus strand of NZ_CAXHZI010000042.1, from coordinate 1,186 downwards.
TGCTGCAGTGGCAGTTTCCGTTCCTCCCCCGGCAGCTGTCCTTTACCGACGGTCTGACGATCGGAATCCCTGCGTTCTTCCTGGCACTGATGCCGAACACCCGGCGGTACAAACCTGGATTCCTCCGGCGTGCCCTCTGGTTCTCCGTGCCGGCAGGGCTCGTCGTCGCGGGCTCGCTGCTGGTGCTCAACGCGATCGCGACTACCGCCATGGTCCCTGAGCCGGCGCCGGATGCCGTTCGTTCTGCCTCCGTCCTCACGCTTTCTATCGTGGGGCTCTGGATCCTTGCCGTGGTCTCCCGGCCGCTCAACGCCGGCCGGGTTGGGGTGTTGGGCGCCATGTGCGTGGCCCTTGTTGCTTTGTTCAACCTCCCTCTCGCGCAGGACTTCTTCATCCTCTCCTGGCCGCCATCCGAGCTCCTGCTCCCGGCACCAGTTGCCGGAGCTGCCGGAGGACTCGCCATTGAACTCCTCGCATGGCTGCATGGCCGGAAATTTCCGCGCTAACGGCCGACGGCATTGGAGCGGTCGGGGAATACGCACACTTCCTCTCGGCTCCCCGCCCGGCTCGAGACGGGTGAGCCTGCCTTCATCAGCTGGCCGGGTCGTTGTGGAGCTGCCGGTTCTCCTGCGAGCAGCGGCAAGCGACGGAGATCTTCGCGGCCCACTCGAATGCCGCCTCCCATCGGCGTGGCACGCCCCTCCCCAACGCTCCCGCAGCTTCGACCGGCTTTAGCCCGACGCTCCCGCACTTGTGGCCGGCTTTAGCCCGACGCTCCCGCACTTGTGGCCGGCTTCAGCCCAACGCTCCCGCAGTTTTGGCCGGCTTCAGCCCGACGCCCCCGCACTTTTGGCCGCCCTAACGCCGACGCCCCGGCAATTGCTGCGTGACGGCGGCCATCGTCTTTAGGGCGTGCGGGAGTTTTAGTCTCCGACAGCGCTCCTTCATTGAGTGCCGGTTGTGCGGGAGCATCGCGATGATAGGCGGCGGTGCTGCGGGCGGGTTCTGGTTTTAGCAGTCTCTTGTGCGGGAGCGTTGTTGGCTTACCGGCGGGATCTGCGGGAGGGTTCTCGTTTTGGGCGCCGGTTGTGCGGGAGGCTCCGGTGTTCGGTCCCGACGGCGGTGCGTGCGGGGTGTTAAAGGGCTCAGGCCCCGACACGTGGTGTCGGGGCCTGGCTGTAATGGT
>NZ_CAXHZI010000041.1:0-6873 GCF_964021775.1 uncultured Arthrobacter sp. | reverse complement strand
GCCCGGCCAAACCAAATCCCGCCGTCCTCAACCAGCCCGTCGGTGGATCAAGGCTTAGCGGATGCATCTTAGGACGGTCAACTCTTCCAGAGGGTGGCGGCGAAGCGGGCCAGATCCGCGGCATCGAAGGTGCCCTCGCCCAGCCCAACGGAGCTCAATTGCTGAAGGAGTTGCGGATCCCGCCCGCAGGCTCGAAGAGCAGTCATCACAGCAGAAGGCCTGTCAAGAAGTGGGTACAGTGCTTTCAGCTGGCGGTGTTGGCGACCGAATCTTCTTCGAAGCGTGTGGGAATAGCTGTCGCCAGCATTGGCAGCCACCGCGGCACTCCCTGCGAGCGCACCTGAGGCCAGTGCGTAGAAAATGCCTTCTCCAGATAGCGGATTTACAAGACTGGCGGCGTCGCCGACGAGTAGCACACGGCCGACAGAGGGGCGGGGCATATGGGTTGATAACGGCAACAGGTGTCCGGCCATTCTGGTGGAGCGGACCGAGAAGCCCGGAAGTAGTTCGGCTGCGCGATCCACCAACCTCGCCCTGCTCATCACCGAAGCAGCCGTCCCGTAACCCAGATTGATTGTTCCGTGGTTTGTTGGAAACGCCCATGCGTAGCTCAGGCCGGTGCCAGGTAGCGGGTCCCAGCGAAGGTAAAGCCCATCGAATCCATCGGGGGCCGGAGCGTAACCTCGGATGGCGACGGCCATATGGCGACCGCGGTTGGGCGGTTGTCCCACCGCACGGCGGACCGTCGAGTTCGCCCCGTCGGCACCGATCAGTACCGGTGCACTATATTTTCCGTCAACGACCACGCGGCTCAGACTTTGCTGTACTTCGCGCACAACATGCTGGCGGTAGATCGCCCCGACACGACCGGCAGCGACCATGAGCCGGTGGTCGAGGTCAGCCCGGGGAACGATGTACCCGGGCATTGGCGCAGTTCCGGTCGTATGCGCATCTCCGGCGACCAGCCGGAAGCGAAACACACGTTCGCTCGGATGGAGCAGTTCGGGAAGGCCGAGGCCGGCAAGTTCCCTGACGGCGTCGGGGCTGACCCCGTCGCCACAAACTTTGTCCCGGCCCAGGGGTGCCCGATCTAAAACCAATACCCTGGCGGATGGCCGCGTGTGCAAGGCACTTATCGCCGCCGCGGAGCCACCCGGTCCGGCGCCGACTATGATGACGTCGAATGCCTCGAGAGGGGCGGTCATCGCAGTACTACCTGCCACAGGCTCCTTGCAACAACACCAAACATCAAAAGCGACAGATCACGAGCGGTCAAGTGCGGCCCCTTGTCTTCCTGAATGACTCTAGGCAGTGGTAAAGCTGACGACACATGTGATCGGGGCGGTGACATCCCGGCTTTGGTCAGCACGGGCGATTCATGCCGAGTGCCTTCCGTTCCCACGGTCGGTGACGTAAGTCGCGGAATAAGGGGCAATGCGTGTACGTGTAGTCGCGTAGGCGATGTTGATAAAGCTGGAACGCCGGCTGACGTTCGCAGTCGCCGGCTTCAGCGGCAGCATCCACGGCGCGGCCGCCCGGCCTAGTACGGCTCTAGGTACGGGCGCGAGCAGCCCTCGTGCCGGCGCATCTGCCCCAGTATTTTCATAAGCGTTGACCACGATTTAACGGCCCATAGTCGTACTCACTTCGCTTGGCTGTGCATACGGTTCCTCACGCCACTTAGCAGTGTACGCGATGGAGGGACATTCGCGCTGCGGGGACAAAGAAGATGTGTCGTTTTCAGCGGTCCAGGGGCTCCTCCGCGCCGTGGGGTCGAAATAGAGGTGTCCGGCTTGTCGGCTGTAGCTCGACGGCGGGGACAGCTGCATGATGCGTGCGTTTGTTGCGGTGAACGCAGTGACTTCTTGGTGCCGTAGTTTAGCCCGTTTTCAGCCTGGTGTGGAGGACTTCCACGGGAACCGTGGATTGCTGCTTCGGACACGAGTGCGAGATTCCTAATTTGCTCCCTGCCCTCCCCGCGGCAGCCATGAGCGTTCCGCTGGGATGGATATCTCCGAACGCGACGCGAAAAAGTCTCTATCAGCGTCCCGGGCAAGCGCCGGGGCCAGTTCGCCTCGACGGTCGCCACCTGGGGATCCACCACGAACCAGATCCTGGAGTTGCGGACGTTTCTGGAAAAACAGAGCGTCACGGTCGGGGTGATGGAGGCGACCAGCGATTGCTGGAGGGCGTTCTATTATCTACTCCAGGCGTCACCGCCGGTCATGCTGGTCAATGCCAGACATGCGAGGAACCCGGCCGGGCGCTCGACGCCCCGAGCACGTACTACGCCCGCCGGTCCCGGCCGGAGTCCGCCCAGCGAGCATCCGATTGCCCAGGCCATCGCCCCCGCTGCCAACCTCACTGGACCGTTGCTGCCGGTGACCGGCTTTGAGAGCGCCCCCCGGCAGAGGCGTCCGTGGCATCGTCGGCGGACGCCGGGTGGTCGCCGGACGGGCCGGGTGGCTGCAGTCCAACGGCATAGAGCCGGAGGCCACCCACCACACGGCACTGAAGTCCACACGGCACTGAAGTCGCGGGAACGTGGCGGGGCGACCGTTATCTGGGTGGGCGTGGACGGTGAAACGGCCGGAATCATCAGCCTCACCGACACAGTCAAGGCCGGTTGGGCAGCCGCCATCGACCGACTCAAAGACCTGGGGCTCAGGCCCATCCTGCTGACCGGCGACAGTGCCGCCGCGGCGGCGAGCGTTGCCGCCGCCGTGGGCATCCCGGCCGAAGACGTCCTGGGGGGGTCCTGCCGGAAGGCAAAGTGGAAGCGGTCCGGAAGCTTCAGGCATCCGGGGCTACCGTGGCGATGACCCGGGCCGGCGTCGACGACGCTGCGGCCCTGGCACAGGCCGATCTGGGCATCGCGATGGGAAGCGGCACAGACCTCGCTATCGCAGCCGCCGACCTCACGGTCATCGGCAATGACCTCGGCCAGGGTGCCCAAGCCATCGAGCTCTCGCGCCGCACCCTGGCCGCGATCCAAACCGCCCTGTTCAGGGCCTTCTTCTACAACGCCATCGGAATCCCGGTCGCCGCCCTGGGTCCGCTGACCCCGATGATCGCCGGCGCCGCAATGGCCGCCAGCCCTGTCCTGGTCGTGGGCAACTCGCTGCGTCTGCGCCGCTTCGCCAGGACAAGTCTTCAGGATCCCGTGGAGGACCTGCCGGCCAGCCCGCCGGGTCCGGTCGGTCGGGCCCGAGGAACCACCGCCGGATGTGACCACGGGAAGTGCCGTCGGACATGCAAAAGGACCGGTGGTCCGCAGCCCCCAAGGCAGCGGACCACCGGTCCGTCCGCAGGCTTTTAGGCGCCGGCCCGCACGAACGTTACGGGACCAGTGGCGGTCAGCCACGACAGCGGATGCACGACGGTCTGGTTCTTGCCGTTCATGCCGGAACTGAGCACCTGGCCATCGCCGACGTAGATGCCGATGTGGCCCGGCTGGATGACCATATCGCCCGGCGCCGGGGCGCCAACGACCTTCCCATAGTTCATGAACTGCATCGGGGCCAGGTCTCCAACCGGAATGCCGGCCGCTCCCAGGGCCTTTTCCACCAGGCGCGTGCAGTCCTGAATCAAACCAAGCTGCGCGTAAGCGGCCGACACCATAGTGGCGTTGACCCCGCCTGCCGCAGTGGGAGCAGCAGCGGGCGCAGCCGAGGCCTTCGGGGCGACGGTGATCTGGGTCTTCGCCGCCGGCGCTTGGACGGCCGCCGCTGGCTGGGGCGCTGCGACGGCCGCCGCAGGCGCTTCAATCACCGGCGCCGGAGTGGTGGCGACTGCCGGGCGCTCAAAGGAAATCCGGACGCTGGAGTCAGCACGGAGCTGACTCTGGGCCTGGCCGGTCACCTCCAGGTTTGACACGGGAGCCGAATCCCGCTGGGCCGGGGCCTCGGCGGCCTGCGCGGCGATCCCGCTGGTCAGAACCAAACCCGACGCGGCGGCGATCACGGCGGCCTGGCGGCCTACCCCGCCGGCGTTGTCTGCGACAGCTTTGGAGACTGTCGCAAGCGGGCTGGTGCGTACGGTGACCGCGCGGCGGCGGCCGTGAGCTTTGCCTGTAGACATGAAAAAGCAGCCTCTCCCAATGCCTGCGGGGTTAGCTGTCGGATTCGGATGGGAGACACCCGGCCGCAGCCACCGCAAGAAGATGCAGTGGCGCGGCTTCACCCCAAGGCCTGGGAACAGGCCAACATGTGGTTTCCCCGTCTCTGCCGGACGATTTTTCGAACGGATCCCGGGCAGCGGCAGAGTTAGGCAATCGGCACGGGAGTGCCGTTTCGAAGAAAATCGGCACGCGTTCGACCGTACAGTAAATTCGCAGAGATGTCACATTCGGGTAACGAACGCGAACGGCGCCTCTGGACGGCTGCTGAACTAAGTGCTTTCTGAGGTGAATCGCACCGGGTTTGATGGAGACGTCGATTACCCGGAAGGATGATTCCCATGCCGGCACAGCGAAAGTACCCAAACGAGTTGCGTGAGCGCGCAACGCGGATGGCCATCGATGCAAGGAAAGACCCCACAACCAGGACCGGCGCGTTCCGCCGCATCGGAGAGCATCTCGGGGTGAATCCCGAGGCGTTGCGGACCTGGGTGAGCCGGGCCGAGACCGACGAGGGCCCGCGGCCGGGAACGACGACGGCGGACGCAGTCCGGATCACTGAACTCGAGCGTGAGGTCCGTGAACTGCGCCGGGCGAACACGATCCTGAAGCAGGCCTCGGCTTTCTTCGCGGCGGAGCTTGACCGCCCGTCGGGGTGACATGCGCCTTCGTGGACAAGCACCGCGAGGAACACGGGGACGGGCGATCTGCAAGGCGCTGCAGATCGCCCCGAGCACGTACTACGCCCGCCGGTCCCGGCCGGAGTCCGCCAGAGCGGTCAGCGCCCGGAAGCTGGGGGAAAAAATCGAGAGCATCCACGCTCAGAACTACGGCATCTACGGGGCCCGGACGATCCATAAGGAGCCGGCGTGCAGTACCGTGCGATCCGCTACACCCAGCGGCTGGAAGAAGCAGACGCTGTGGCCTCCGTCGGATCCAAGGGCGATAGCTATGACAACGCCCTCGCCGAGGCGTTGTTGAGGTTTCCGTGGGAACGGTCGCTGCCATCATGGCGGAGAACGGCTGGGCAGCCAATCGGATGCGCGCCTTCAAACGCACGACTATCCCCTCAGACCCGGACAACATCGTCGCGGACCTCATCGGCCGGGACTTCACCTGAGATACCCCCGGCTCGAAGCTCGTTGGCGACATCACTTACCTGCGCACCGGCGAGGGCTGACTATACCTGGCCGCCGTCATCGATCTGTGCACCCGCATGGTCGTCGGCTGGGCGATAGCCGACCACATGCACGCCTCCCTCGTAACGGGCGCCCTGGCGATGGCCCGGGACCGAGGACACCCGCCCCGGTTGCCATCTTCCATTCCGACCGCGACACCCATGCACCTCCCGGGAAATGGGCGCCTGGTGCACCGGCAACAGTGTCCGCCAGTCCATGGGGCCACCGGGGTGTGCTGGGACAATGCCGTCGCCGAGTCCGCGTTCTCATCCCTGAAAACCGAGTTCTACCACCACAGCTTCGCCACCCGGCAGGGCGCCCGCCGGGCGAGCATGCGCTACATCGAGGTGTTCTACAACCGCTGGCGGCACCACACCAACAAAGAGGGGCTGTCGCCGGCAACAGCAATGGCCAACTTCAAGGCCAAAACCCAGCCGCTAACGCCGGCCGCCTAACCCAAAAAGAAACCAACCGGCTGTCTCACATCCTTGACACACCTCAGATCCTGCGGGCAGATTTGGTGGTGGTCGATGACATCGGCCTGTTGCCGGTGGGCACGGACGCGACCGAGGGTCTTTACCGCCTCGTCGACGCCGCCTACGAGAAGCGCTCCATCGCGGTTTCCTCAAATCTGCATCCCGCCGACTTTGACGAGCTCATGCCCAAAGCCCTCGCCACAGCCAATGTGGACCGGCTACTGCACCACGCGCACGCCGGCCAGACCTCAGGGGAATCGATCCGCCTCAGACGGTCCCTGGCCGGAAAAGGAGTCACCCCAATGAGCTAACCCCACACCCCAACATGGCCTGCGCCACCGAACACCGGTGGGCAGATGGGACTGCCCCGGATTTCAGGCCATGACCGCCAGTTTTCATGGCCACCAGCGGACATTTCTGCTGGCCGTCCATGGGCACAAACCATTGGCCTTGACAACGGTGGGACCGTCGAGGACCCGTAGGGTGTTGCGGCGCCGGTAGAACGAAGCCCGCAAAACCTTCAGGATCCGCTTAGCCATGCGATTGGATGGATCTCCTTCTCCGTTTGGATGAACTCGTCGGGTTCCGTACCGTGGCTTCACGGCGAAGAAGGCGCGGACTTTACCTGGAACTCATTTTCATGCCTCAGCTTCGCGTTCTCAGCCAGCGCTTTCTGGCGCTCTTCCCAAGGTACTGCTGACTTCTCCTCGGTGAGAAACCGATCAGGATGATTGTCTCGGCATTTACGCTCCCAAGTCCCCGGAGTGCCCTCGTTCAGCTTATATCTGGCGCAACCTCATGTGTGGCCCTCCGGCGCGGCTTCCGGACATCGTCCCCCGGCGTAGAGCGGATTAGGGGGCGGCCAATTGGACGCCGGAAGCGACTGCCCGCAGGCCCAGCGGCCACTCGCCGGGAAGGTTTTAGCGGGCGCCCCGCTGGGGCGATGGTGGCGGGCGAGCGGGACAGGGAGCCGCTTCGGTAAAGGGAAACGGCCCCCTGTCATCAGCTTCAGCACCTCAGGCCGTGCCTGCCGGCCGTCCGCCCTTGCGGTCGTACCATTGCTCCAGCCAGGTCTGCATCTGGCTGATTTCGGCCAGTTGCA
>NZ_CAXHZI010000040.1:0-7560 GCF_964021775.1 uncultured Arthrobacter sp. | reverse complement strand
ATTTACTACTAACCACCTAACCAACAGGTGTTGCAACGACCCCTAGAAAGCGCCCACCACATGGTGGCAGGGCGCCGGCCTTTCTGTGCGGCGGCGGCGGTTAGCGGCGCTTCTTGGGCGCGCGCTTCGCGGCGGCGTTGACCGCGGCTTTGACGGCCCCGACGGCGGCTGCGTCCTCGGTTTCCGGTTCGGCCACGGTGCCGCGGGCCTTCGCGATGGCTTTCATGCCGTGGTAGATCACCAGGGCGGCGGCGGAGCCCAGCGCGATGCCGGTGAACTTCAGGTCCCCGATCGTCCAGGTGTAATCCGCGATGCCAACGATCAGGGCTACGGCGGCGGTGGTGAGGTTGATCGGGTTCGAGAAGTTCACCTTGTTCTGCACCCAGATCTTCACGCCCAGGACACCGATCATGCCGTAGAGCATGGTCGCAGCGCCGCCAAGCACACCGGCCGGGACGGTGGCGATCAGTTCGCCGAACTTCGGCGAGAAGCTCAGCACAACGGCGAAGATGCCGGCCACCCAGTACGCCGCCGTCGAATAGACCTTCGTTGCGGCCATCACGCCAATGTTTTCGGCGTAGGTGGTGGTGCCGGATCCGCCGCCCAGGCCCGCGAGGACGGTCGCGGCGCCGTCGGCCATCAGCGCACGTCCCGAGACGCCGTCGAGGTTCTGCCCGGTCATGGCGGACACCGACTTAACGTGGCCGATGTTCTCCGCCACGAGCACCAGCACCACCGGCACGAACAGGCCCACAACGCCGAGGTGGAATTCGGGGGTCTGGAAATGCGGGAGCCCGACCCAGGCGGCGGCGTCGACCTTGGCGAAGTTGACCTCGCCACGGATCATCGCGACCAGGTAGCCCACCACGACGGCGACCAGGATGCTCAGGCGGCCCAGGATGCCGCGGAAGAAGACGCTGACCACGATTATCACGGCGAGGGTGATCAGGGCGGTGATGGGGGCGGCGTCGAAGTTGTTCTTGGCGGCGGGGGCCAGGTTCAGGCCGATCAGCCCCACAATGGCGCCGGTGACGATCGGGGGCATGAGCCGGTTGATCCAGCCCGCACCGAACTTCTGCACGACGGCGCCAATGATGGCCAGTCCGACGCCGGCCAGCACCACGCCGCCCAGCGCGCCGGGGATTCCGAACTGCTGCTGCGAGGCCATGATCGGGGCGATGAAGGCGAAGGAGGAACCGAGGTAACTGGGCACCCGGCCCTTGGTGATGACCAGGAAGAGCAGGGTGCCTATGCCGGAGAAGAAGAGGGTAGTGGCCGGCGGCATGCCCGTGATGATCGGGACCAGGAAGGTGGCGCCGAACATGGCCACCACGTGCTGCATACCCACGCCGATGGTCAGGGGCCACGCGAGGCGCTCATCCGGCCTAACGACCTCGCCGGGGCGGATGGACCTGCCGTTTCCGTGGATCTTCCATTTGGTGCCGAGCATGCTCATTGCAGCGAGCCTTTCAAGAATGTGTGGCGGGACCGGGAAGGAATCTTCCGGTGCCACTTTACCGCGCCGGCCGGGCCCGGCCCGCTGAGAGCCCCGCGATGGCGCTATTCGGCGGACGGCCGCCTGCGCTGCCGTTTCGTCTCTGACCGCTGCCCCTTCGCGGCCAGGCGCCGACGGTTCGACCCGCGGGTGGGTTTGGTAGGCCGGCGTCGGGGACCGTCCGGCGCCAGGGCCTCCGCGACCAGATCGGCGAGTTTCACCAGGGCGGTTTCGCGGTTGCGCAGCTGGGAGCGCTGCTCGGAGGCGGTCACGGTGATCACTCCGGCGACCAGGCGTGATCCGAGGCGGGTCACCAGCATCAGCCGCTGGCCCTCGGAGAGCACCGCAGAGGTGCCGATGTCCCAGGACAGTTCGACGCGGCTGTCAGTTGTGTTGACGTGTTGACCGCCCGGACCGGACGAACGGGAAAACCTCCAGCGCAGTTCTGCCGCCGGGATGGTGAGCGCGGGGGACACCTCCAAATCCATGTACCCAGCGTTTCACGATCCGGGCGGGATGGAGCACTTCGCTGTTTGCGCTAACTTTCGTCGCGGGTCTGGAACTCCTCGTCCAGCTCATAGTGCCGGAATTCCGTTTCCGGGTTTGGCTCGCCCTCGGCAATGATCTCAACGTCCAGCTGGCGCTGGATCTGGCTGTCGAGGACCTGCAGCTCCTGGTCCTCGACGGCAGTCAGATCTTCCGGAAACTCTTCGTCCGGGGTGAGACGCAGATTGTCGCTCATCATGCCTCCGTGCCGCCATGCCGGGGTTCTGCCTCCGGCCCTGAGTGTCCGATCCTACAGGGAGATTGCGCGTCCGGGACAGCGCCGTCAGGTGGGCTAGCGGCCGGGCTGCGGGCCGCGCCCGGTGCCCTTGTCTAGGCCGCGCTCCGTTCCTCCGACGACCACCTGCGCCGGGCTGTGGAAGATGTAGCCGTTGAGCCAGGAAAACAGCGCGCGGACCTTCTGCTGGGTTCCGGAAAGGAGGGCCAGGTGCACCAGGAGCCAGGACAGGAACGCCAGGGGTCCTTGGAGCTGGAGCCGTTTGCGGCCAAGCTCCGCGACGGCGGCGCCCCGTCCGATCATCGCCATGTATCCCTTGTCGGTGTAATGAAACGGTTGCCGGGTGCCGCCGGTGATGTCCGCGTAGATGTTGCGGGCGGCCCAGTTCCCGGCCTGCTGGGCGACTGAGCCCAGCTGCGGCAGTTTGGCACCGGACGCATCGGTGATGTTGGCCGCGTCGCCAAGCACATAGACACCCTCGGCGCCGGGCGCCGTCAGGTCCGGCCGGACGTCGATGCGTCCTCCTTTGCCCTGCGGCAGTCCGGAGCCGGCCAGGAGGTTGCCCGCCTTGAGCCCACCTGCCCAGACGACGATCCGGCTCGGTATCTCGGTTCCGTCCGCCAGCGTCACGCCGTCGGCCCGGACCTCGGTGACGCCGACTCCCATGTGCAGCTGCACCCCGATTTTGTTCAGGCGCTGGGTTGTGTATGCCTGGGACTTCAACGAGAACATGGCGAGCACGCTCGGGACCATGTCCACCAAGTGCACCCGGCACCGCGCTGCGAGCTCGGGGGAGAAGTACTTGGTCACCACGAATTTGATGTTTTCGGCCAGCGCCCCTGCGGTTTCCACCCCGGTCGGGCCTCCGCCGACCACGACGACGTCCACCGGCACGCCGGGCTCCCGGTCGGCCCGGTCAAGCAGCCTGGTCAGGCCGGTGCCGAGCGTGGTCGCGTCGGTGACCGAATACAGGGGCAAGGCGTGGTCTTCCGCGCCGGGGGTGTTGAAAAAGTTCGGTACGGCCCCGACCGCGATGACGAGGATCTGGGCGCTGAACGTCTCGCCGTCAACGGTGGTGACCGCATGGTTTCCGACGTCGACCGACGCGACGTCGGCGGTCAGCACCCGCACGCTTCGGAGCCGCCGGACTACGGAACGGATTGGCCGGGTCACGGCCGAGACCCCGATCTGCGAGGTGGCCACCTGATAGAGCAGCGGCTGGAACTGGTGGTAGTTATTTGAGTCGATGAGCAGTACGCGGACGCCCTTCCGACCGAGTTCTTTGGCGGCCGTCAGACCCGCGAATCCGGCACCGACCACAATGACCTGGTACGTGTCCTCCATTCGAGCAACCTACTCCTCCCGCGGCCCGGGCAACAGTGCCTACGGAAACCGTGGCCCCGGACTCAGCCCCTGAGTCCGTGTGCCGCCCGCAACCGCCGTCACAGGAACGCCGGGGCGGGCCTCACCTTCGCCAACGAAGGGCCGCACGGACTGCCGCGGTCGCCAGAACGGCTGCCAGGGCTGCTGCGGAAAAACGCAGCAGCCCGCGCAGGGAGGTGTCGGCAGCCCGGGGTGTGGGGGCAGCCGCGCCGTGTCCTGAATCTGCACCGGGTATGGATTCCCGGAGCAGCCGGCGCTCGCCGAGCCTGGCCTCGATTAGCCGGTCGGGGGCGGACGTGATGCTGTCGGCGGCCACTGCGGCGGGGAGGTCCACGATGTAGGGCTTGCCATATGACGCTTCCGCTGCCACAGCGTCCAACCAGGGTTCCGGCTGCCGGGACAGGCCCCGTTCTGCGAACGCCTTGGTGAGCATGGCCTTCACCTCCGACAGGGTCTTACCGCGTGCGCGTCTGACTACGTCAAAGATCGCTAGTTGTCGCTGGACGTTATCCGGATTGGCCGGCGTGGGCTGCTGCACGGCGGGGCCTCCTCTGTGTTGACGGCTTGCTGGTCCTGGGGCGAGGGTGAGCGCCTTGCATCAGCCCGTTCATTGACGCTGACGCTGCTCTTCCGTCAGTCTGCGGCATCGGCCGCTCTCCGGCAATGGCGACAGGGACGGGACGGGCCGGCTCATTGGCACCAGCTTCACGGTAACGGGGCCGGCGGTTTGGCCACAAGGAGGACCGCCTGCGGGTCTTTTTCCATGGACCGGGCCGCGCGGAGCAGTTGCGCGCGCAATACGAAGCCCTGCTCCGTGAAACGGAGGGCCACGTCGTCGGGCGCGTGCAGTTCTGCCCGGAGTTCGACGTCGTGCCCGTAGGCGCGCTCGATGGTGCGGTGGCCGCTGCCGGCCTGGAAAGCGATGAGCGCCAGGCCGCCGGGACGGAGTGTCCGCCAGAACTCGCGGACGATCGCGGGCAAGGCTGCCGGGGAGGAATGGATGATGGAGTACCAGGCGAGGATGCCGTCCGCAGCGCCGTCGTCGGCGGGGAGGTCGGCCAGCTCGCCGACGTCGAACATGAGGCCGGGGTGAAGCCGCCGAGCCGTCTGGACCATTACCGGCGAGAGATCCACCCCGGTGACCACCAGTCCCGCGCCGCTGAGGAGCGCGCTCATCCGGCCGGCGCCGCATCCGGCGTCGATTACTTTCCGCCCTGGCGCGCAGCGCAGCAGAGCGGAGAACTCATCGATCATGGCCACATCAAGGGGTGACTCGAAGCTGGTATCGGGAAGCGCCGCCGCATAGGTCTCGGCCAACGCGTCGTAGGCGGATCGGACGTGGGCGAGGGTTCCGGGGTTTGCCATGGTGTGAGCCTACCGATCAGGGACCGCCGCCCCGGTCCTTTTAGGGCGTATGGGCGGTATGGCTGCCGTTCCCGCTGCCGGGGCTCGCCGCGTCAACCACCCGGTAACGGACCGACATCCCGGCGCTGAGGTGGTCGTTGACGTGGCAGTGGAACAGCCAGGTGCCGACGTCGTCGGGGACCATATCGGCTACCACCATGCTCGCTGGCAGCAGGTTCACGACGTCGGTGCGCATCCCCAGCGCCGTCGCGGTGTTTCCGTGCCAGTGCGGGGTGTGCAGGTCGACCTCGGTGCCCATGCCCATCAGGTACCAGCGGACCCGTTCGTCCTTTTTCATGGTCAGTGCATCCAACGGCAGGTTGCCGAAGACATAGCCGTTAATGGAGTGCATCAGGTTGCTTTCGCGGAACTCTTCATTGGCCGGGTCCACGGAACCCGGGGCGCCGGCGAAGCGTCCGATATTGCGTTTCAGGTACGGGCTGGCGTTTTCATCGCTGACCTTGAACTGGACGAAGAATTCCCGGTCGACGTCGTTGGGGGTTCCGTCCGCGCGGGCCGCGTCGGACTTGGTGATGACCATCGGACCGACCAGGCCGGCATAGTCGTCTCCGACCTCGTCCTTGTGCGAGTGGTACATCCACATCACCGAACTCCCGTCCATCGGGCCGGGGCCGGCCCTGTCCGGGACCTTGTAGTTGTAGGTGTAAACGGTTCCCGGCGGGACGGCGTCGTCACCGTGGTCCGACGCCCCGGTGCCATCCTCGTACGGGGCGCCCTCGTTGGCCTTGTCGTAGAACACTCCATGGACATGCACCGACGCCGGGCGGTCAAGGTTGTTCTTGAAGACCACCTTGATGGTGTCGCCCACGACGCCTCGGATGACCGGGCCGAGCATGCCGAGATGCCTGTCCGCGTCGCTGCGCGGCTTGAGCTTCGTGAAGGACGCGTCCGTGTAGTCACGGTACAGCGACTTCACGTACGTGGTGCCGATCCTCTGCGGGCCCTGCTGTGTGAAGACGGCCGCGGTTTTGTCGAAGGGTGTGCCCGCGTTCTGGTTCACCCCGGAGGGCGCATAGTTCCAGTCCACCTCGTCCGCTCCGATGAAATATGTCCGGGTCTGTGGAACGTATCGTCCCTCGGCGGGCATTGCCGTCGCCGTACAGCCTGCGAGGGTCACACTCGTCGCCAGAGCCGCGGCCATGGCGACGTAAAGAGCAACCACAATCCGTCGGGGCCAGAAGAGAGGACCCCGGCGCACTTGTTCCAGCGTCATGACATGACTGCCCATTTGTTAGCCTGCCTTCGAATCCATGCCTAACGGAGAGACTTGAGGCTTAGCGACTTAAGCGTAGGACGGAGACCCCGTTAAGCGTAGGGCCGGGACCCTGCTTCTTAGTTGCCGAATCCGTTGGACGGAGTGGGGCTGCCCGGGTAGCAGAGCGAATGTCGCCCGAAGTGCCGAAGCGCCGAAGTGCCGAAGTGCCGATGAGCTTGGCGCGGCAGGCTTCGTCGGCGGCTGCAACTAACCCCCTGCAACGGATCCCGACCCCACAGCAGAGATGCTGGCCGCTGTACCGTGGGGGCCGATGGATGCTTCGACATTTCTTGCAGCGTACGACCAGCAGCTCCGGACCGATGCGGAGACCCCGGGTGCGGTCGACGTCGAGCGGTCAGGCCCCTTGCGGCTCGTGACCTTCGCGGGCGGCCGCGGATTCGTGACATGCTCCGGGTCTCGACGACGACGCCGTACCTTTGGCGGCGCTGAGCGCCGGAATGCCGCGCCGGCCGTGGCATGCTGAACCGGTGAACCAGGGACCGGACTACGCTGCCTACGCCGCCAAAATGCGCCACCTGGCTGTCTCCGGCGGCGACCTCGAAGTAGACGCGCGCTTTGTCGACATGCTGAGCTCGCGGCAGGCCCGCATCCTGGATGTGGGCTGTGGAATCGGGTCGGCGGTCGGTGCCCTTCGACATCGTGGCCACCTGGCGTACGGCGTCGATCCGACTGACGCCGTACTAGCGGTGGCCGGCGACCTGTTCGACCCCTCATGGTTTCAACGCTTGGGCGCCGGAGACATTTCCGCCGCCGCGCTGCGCGAGGTGGGCCTCCCCGCCGCCTATGACCTCGTTCTCATGTCAGGAAACGTCCCGGCCTTCCTCACGGATGCAGCTCTGGCGACGACTTTCCAGCAGATTGCCTCCGTCCTGAACCCCGGCGGCGGCTTGGTCGTAGGGACCTCTACCAAGGCCCGGGGAGGACCCAAACAACAAGACCTCGCGGCCGCAGGAACCGGACTCGCCCTGATGCATCGTTACTCCGACTGGCACCTTGGCCCGTTCTGCGAGGATTCGCCATGGTCCGTGAGTGTCTTCGCGAACGCGGGTTCACGACAGGCCGCCGAGGGACCCGACGGGATCTTCGTTCTCGGCTCGTAAGGCAGCGCCAGCCCCCGCCCGGGCGCCCCAGGCGGGACGGGCACAGTGGTTCAGCATCTGAAGTAGTGGTTTCTTCGGGGTGTTTGGTGGGGGTCGAGGT
>NZ_CAXHZI010000039.1:0-14741 GCF_964021775.1 uncultured Arthrobacter sp. | reverse complement strand
CGCTAGCCTGGGCAAGAAGCTCACTGTCCGCGTCACCGGCAGCAAGGCCGGCTACCTCTCAGTTCGCAGGACTTCACTGTCCACTCCAGCTGTCGTCCGTTAGGCCATCGGTAGGCTGCGCCCGCGGTTCGGGCAGGCAGCTAAACAAAAGTGCCGCCGTCGAGTCTCAAAAGTCGACGGCGGCACTCTTTTGTACGGCAAGCCTGCGACGCCCGACATCATCTTTTTCCTGCTCGGCCGCCGGGGCCGAAGCCCGGACATCATCCTGGGCTATCGTGGGGCCATGCCTAGCCAACTAGCTACCGTTGCCATCGACGCCGTCCAGCCCAAGGTGGTGGCCGATTTCTGGTGCGCCGTCCTCGACTGGCACGTTGTCGAAGAGGACAACGAAGTCATCAGCATCGCGCCCCGGGACAAAATCTCGCCTACCATCGATGTGATCGCCGTGCCCGAGGGCAAGACAGTCAAGAACCGGCTGCATTTCGATCTGCGGGCTGACGGTGTCCCCACCGCCGAGGAGCTGGAGCGTCTGCTCGCCCTCGGCGCCCGGCGCACAGACGTGGGCCAGGGTCCGGAGGTGAGTTGGGTGGTACTGGCTGATCCCGAGGGCAACGAGTTCTGCCTGTTGTCACGATCCGTTCAGGACGTCCAGGAGTAGCGCCAACAGAAAGTGCCGCCGTCGAGTCTTCCAACTCGACGGCGGCACTTTTGTAGCCGGAGGCTCGGCCCTAGGACAGCTTGGCCGGCAGCGTCGTGGGCTTGAACGCGGGCCGGGTGGCTTCGTAGGCGGTGATGTCTTCCTCGTGCTGCAGGGTCAGGCCAATGTCGTCCAGGCCCTCCAGCAGGCGCCAGCGGGTGTAGTCGTCAATCTCGAACGGTGCCACCACGTTGCCGCACTCGACCGTCTTGGAGACCAGGTCAACCTTGACCTCGGTACCGGGGGCGTTTTCCAGCACCTTCCAGATCAGCTCGATGTCGTCCTGGGCCAGTTCGGCCGCCAGCAGCCCCTGCTTGCCCGAGTTTCCCCTGAAGATATCCGCGAAGCGGGAGGACAGCACGGCCTTGAAGCCGTAGTCCTTCAGCGCCCAGACGGCATGCTCGCGGGAGGACCCGGTGCCGAAGTCCGGCCCGGCGACCAGCACGGAGCCGGCGCTGAAGGGCTCCTGGTTCAGGATGAACGACGGGTCCTTGCGCCAGGCCGAGAAGAGCGCGTCCTCGAAGCCCGTCCGCGTGATCCGCTTGAGGTAGACGGCGGGGATGATCTGGTCAGTGTCGACGTTGCTCTGGCGCAGCGGGACACCGATTCCGGTGTGGGTGGTGAACTTTTCCATGGCGGATCCTTCGTGGGCTGTGTGGATCGGTGCAGGTGGACCGGGGCAGGCGCGGCGGGCGGGCGTTACGCCACGCCGACGCGGCTTCCGGCGGAGACGGACGCCGGCTCCAGGTCCGACGGCGAGCTCAGGGTGCCGCGCACCGCCGTCGCCGCCGCCACGACGGGCGAGACAAGGTGGGTGCGGCCGCCCTTGCCCTGGCGTCCTTCAAAGTTGCGGTTGGACGTGGAAGCGCAGCGCTCCCCCACCTCCAACTGGTCCGGGTTCATGCCCAGGCACATCGAGCAGCCGGCAAAGCGCCACTCCGCGCCGAAGTCGGTGAAGACCTTGTCCAGGCCTTCGGCCTCGGCCTCGAGCCGGACACGGGCGGAGCCCGGCACCACCAGCATCCGGATGTTTGGATCCTTGGTGCGGCCGCGGATGATGTCCGCCGCGGCCCGGAGGTCCTCCATCCGGGAGTTGGTGCACGAGCCCAGGAAGACGGTGTCGACCCGGATGTCCTTCATCGGCGTGCCGGCCTCGAGACCCATGTACTGCAGCGCCCGCTCGGCGGCGGCCTTGGCGTTCTCGTCGCCGAAGTCCGCCGGGGAGGGAACCTTGGCGGACAGGGACACGCCCTGGCCCGGGTTGGTCCCCCACGTCACGAAGGGTTCCAGGGTGTCGGCGTCGAGGTCCACCTCGGCGTCGAACGTCGCGTCGTCGTCGGTGCGCAGCGTGTTCCAGTACTCGACGGCGGCGTCCCAGTCCGCGCCCTGGGGCGCGTGCGGGCGGCCGTGCATGTAGTCGTAGGTGGTCTGGTCCGGTGCGACCAGGCCGGCGCGGGCGCCGGCCTCGATGGACATGTTGCAGATGGTCATCCGCGCTTCCATGGACAGCGCGCGGATGGCGGAGCCACGGTACTCCAGCACGTAGCCCTGGCCGCCGCCGGTGCCGATCTTGGCGATCACGGCCAGGATGATGTCCTTGGCGCTCACGCCGGGGCGCAGCGTGCCCTCGACGTTAATCGCCATGGTCTTGAAGGGCTTCAGCGAGAGCGTCTGGGTGGCCATAACGTGCTCCACCTCGGAGGTGCCGATGCCCATGGCCAGCGCGCCGAAGGCACCGTGCGTGGATGTGTGGGAGTCGCCGCAGACCACGGTCATGCCCGGCTGGGTAAGGCCCAGCTGCGGGCCCACCACGTGCACGATGCCCTGTTCGGCGTCGCCGAGGGAGTGAAGGCGGACGCCGAATTCCTTGCAGTTGTTGCGCAGGGTCTGGATCTGGGTCCGGCTGGTGAGGTCCGCGATTGGCTTGTCGATGGCCAGCGTGGGAGTGTTGTGGTCCTCGGTGGCGATGGTGAGGTCCGGCCGGCGCAGCTTGCGGCCGGCGAGGCGCAGGCCCTCGAAAGCCTGCGGCGACGTCACCTCGTGCACTAGGTGGAGGTCGATGAAGAGGAGGTCCGGCTGGGCGTTGGCGCCTTCGCCGTCCCCCTTGCGCACCACATGTGCATCCCAGACTTTCTCGGCCAATGTCTTTGCCACGGCCTGCTCCCTTCACTGCTGTTTTCGCTGCGTGTGTCCGCGCCTGATACCGGACCGGCGCGTTGATGTTCTCCACTGAACCAGCACTGCCGCCGAAAGCGCCAGCGCAATGATTTGCATCTCAGATATTGAGACGGCAATATCATTACATGGACAATTCTAGTGGCGTCGGCGTCATCGATAAAGCGGCCCATGTGCTCGACGCACTTGAGGCCGGCCCCACCACCCTGGCGCAGCTCGTGGCGGCCACCGGGCTGGCCCGTCCCACGGTGCACCGCCTCGCACTGGCGCTCGTCCACCACCGCTTGGTGAGCCGCGACATCCAGGGCCGCTTCGTGCTCGGCAGCCGCCTGGTTGAACTCGCGTCCGCCGCGGGCGAGGACCGGCTCATCGCCTCGGCCGGCCCGGTACTGATGCAGCTGCGCGACGCCACCGGCGAAAGCGCCCAGATCTTCCGCCGCCAGGGCGACTGGCGCGTCTGCGTCGCCTCCGCCGAGCGGCCCATCGGCCTCCGGGACACCATCCCGGTCGGCACCCAGTTGTCCATGAAGGCCGGCTCCGCCGCCCAGGTGCTGCTCGCTTGGGAAGACCACGACCGGCTGCTGGAAGGCCTCCAGGCCGCCCGCTTCACGCCCACCGTCCTGGCCGGAGTACGACGCCGGGGCTGGGCCCAGAGCCTTGGCGAACGCGAGCCGGGGGTCGCCTCCGTTTCGGCGCCCGTCCGCGGGCCGTCCGGCCGGGTGATCGCGGCCGTGTCCATTTCCGGCCCGATCGAGCGCCTCACCCGCCAGCCCGGCCGGCTGCACGCCGAGGTGGTCTGCAACGCCGCCCGCGTCCTGACCGAGGCGCTGCGCAAGACCACCGACTGAACCCACGGCACCACCACAACACCGCCCGGCACAACAGCACCCCGGGACAACGGGCGTTAGGCTGTGCGCATGAACAGCTATGCGGTGTTCCTGCGCGGCGTCAACGTGGGCGGGATCAACATCAAGATGGCCGAGCTCAAAGAGGCCCTGAAGTCGCGCCCGTTCTCCGCCGTGAAGACGCTCCTGGCCAGCGGCAACGTGGTGCTGGCCAGCGTCCTGCCCGCTGCCGCGGTCAAGGCCGAGTTCGAAGCCTGTCTGCGGGAGACCTTCGGCTACGACGCCTGGGTGGTGGTGCTGGAAGCGGACCGGGTTGCCGCCCTCGCCGACGCCTGCCCCTACCCCGCGGATGACACGGCCACGCACAGTTACGTCACGCTGTCCTCGGACACCGGGATACTCACCGAGCTGTACGACGCCGGCCGCGGGCTTGAGGGCGTTGAGCTGACCCGGCTGGGGCCCGAAGCGGTGGCCTGGCTGGCTCCCGCCGGCGGCACCCTGGACAGCCCCTTCAGCAAGCTCACCGCCAAGGCCAAGTACAAAGCCAGCACCACCACCAGGAACCTGCGGACCCTGGTCAAGGTCCGCGACGCCGCGGAAAAGGTGGCCGCCGACTAGGCGCAGGCCTCGCCGGACGCTCAGCCCGCGGCAGACCGAAGGGCGGTGGTGAACGACTTGAGCCGGCTGATCTCCAGTTCCACCGGGTCCACCACGAGTTCCTCCGCGACGGCGGCGACTGCGGCTTCGAGGCGCCTCCGGGCAGCCCGGGCGCGGGCCCGCGCCGCGGCACCCGCAATGAACCTCGCCGCAATGGCCAGCACGATGCCCAGCAGCACTCCCCCGGCCACCATGATTGTGGGGACCGGCCAGCCTTCCACCCGGGGAACCTCCGGAACGGGCAGCTGGAAGTACCCCAGCGCGGCCAGCGCCCCCAGCCAGCCCAAACCACCAAGCGCAATCAGCAGCCCGAGCCACTGGACCACGTTGAAGGCCGTCCACCACCAGGAGCTGCGGCCGGCCTTGAGGTCGGTGCCGGCGATGGCCTGGTCCAGCGCATCGGGCAGCTGCTCCCGGCCTTCCCGTGCGGCGCCGCGGATCACCGCGCGCCAGGGGCCGGGGGCGCCGTCGGACGCGGCATCGGCAAACTCGCGCACGGCGGCGTCGGTGCGGGCCCGCTCGGGTGCCCCTGCCGGGGGCAGCGAGGTCCGGTTCAACTCCGGCCGCGCCTCGGTCCGGCGCAGGTTCAGCCGCCGCAGCGGGTCCGGCCGGAAACGGACCAGCCACCGCGTCACCGGCCAGCCGGTCCGGCGCACGGCCTCCTGCCGGTAGGAGCGCGCCACGGCGTCCACCACCAGCGGGACATTCGCGGCCACGGCCAGCTCGGCGGCCAGCCGGTCCCGGGTGCCGCCCTTGACGCCGGCGGCCTCGCCCGTCCCGGATGCCTCGGCCAGCCGTGCGGCGGCCCGGTCGACATCCGCGGCGAGCCGCTGCGAGAGCGCCAGCCGCTGCATGGCGACCTGGCGGATGGCCGCCCGCACCTTGTCCACGCCGGTGCCGACGACGGCAGAGGCGCCCAGCACCTGGACCTTGCCCAGCCCGTCCCGCGCCAGGATGCCTTTCAGGGACTCCAGCACGGGCCGGATCTCGTGCTCCGGCAGCCGGTCCACCTGGTTGAGCACCACGAGCGTGACGGCCGCGTGCGACGCGAGCGGGGTGAGGAAGTCATTATGCACGGCGGCGTCCGCGTACTTTTGCGGATCCAGCACCCAGACCAGCACGTCCACAAGTCCCACCATGCGCTGAACGATCTCGCGGTTTTCCGCGCGGGTGGAGTCGAAGTCCGGCAGGTCCAGCAGGATCAGCCCGGTGGTGTCGTCGGCGAATCCGGGGACCGCGGCGGCGTGGTGCCGGTTGCGGACTTCCAGCCAGTCGAGCAGCCCGTCGCTGCCCTCGACGCCCCAAATGCCGGCGAGCGGTTCGGACGTGGTGGGGCGCCGGGCGGCCGCGGTGGCGATTTCCTCGCCGCTGACGGCGTTGAAGAGTGATGATTTGCCGCTGCCGGTCGCGCCGAAGAAGCCCACCACGGTGTGGTCGGCGGAGAAGGAACGCCGGGAACTCGCCCGGTCCAGGACCTCCAGCACCTCGTCCAGGGTCTCGTCGGGCAGGGCACCCGCTGCCAGTTCCCGGGCCTGGTTCAGTGCTTCCAGCCGGCGGTGCAGTTGCGAGGCCTGCTTGGCGGCCGCGTGGCGGGTCATGCGGAGGCCGCCAGCCGGCCGAGCGCCGCAGCCTGTTCCGCGAGGTCGTCCGGCGGCACCCCGTCAGGCAGGTCGAGCCGGGCCAGGAACCGCTGTTGTTCCGCCTGCAGCAGCCGCTCGCAGCGGGCCTGCAGGTCCTCGCGCGCGGTCTTGGCCAGCCGGCGCACGGCATCTTCACCGAAGACTGCTTCCAGCACGCGCTGTCCCACGACGGCGGTGCCGCCGGCGACGCCGATTTCCAGGCCGGTGAGGCCTGCGGTCATCGAGAAGACCACGATCATCAGCGCAGCGCCAAGGCCGTTGATGCCAAAGGAGAGCCAGCGGGCCTGAGTGCGCTTGCCCTGGCCCTCGGTCCGGATCAGTTCCATCAGGCTGCCCTGCCAGGCGCGGATCTCGGCGGCCACCGCGTCGGGGAAGCCCTCGCTGGTGCCGGACAGGTCCTCGGTGCCAAGCAACTGCCGGCCGGCCGGGTCGGACCGCCAGCGCTGGTCCGCCTCTTCGGCGGCGTTGGCGGCCTCGTCCACAATGACCGCCTGCAGGCCGGTCTCGATGGCGGTCTCCACCCGCACGGCCGGGGTGGGTTCGCCGCGGAAGAAGGCGCCCATCCGGTCCCGCAGCCGCCCGATGTTCTGCTCCATGACGCGGAAGAACTCCCCAGTCCCCACGAAGTCCTGCCAGCGGGCCAAGACTTCACCGCGCAGCAGGGCGCCGTCGCGGGTGGCGTCGAGGATCCGGCCGACGGCGTCCGCGTAGGCGCCGCGGGCGTCCCCTGCCAGCAATCCGGCGGCGCTGTCCTGGGCGGCGACGGCGGCGGCAACGGCGTCGACCCGGCTACCCAGCGCCTTTACCGTGCCGTTGAGCGTCCGGCGGGCGATCGCAGCGCGCCCGGCGGCGTCGGCGGCGAGTTCCGCGAGCCAGCCGCGCAGCGGCGCGACGGCGTCGGCGGGCAACATTCCCATCGCATCCAGCGCCACCTCGGGTACGACGAAGAGCCGGGCGGAACCCAGGCCTTCGCGGCTGAGCATGGCCTGCAGGTCGGCGCTGACTTCCTCCTCGGCGGCCTGCGGCACGCGGTCAAGCACCACGGCCACCAAGATGTCGCGGCTGGCGGCGTCCAGCAGGAGGCGCCAGGGCACGGCGTCGGCGTAGCGGTTGGCGGTGGTGACGAACACCCACAGGTCGGCGGCTGCGAGGAGCTGGCCGGCGAGCCGGCGGTTGTCATCGGAGATGGAGTCGACGTCGGGGGCATCCAGCAGCGCGATGCCCTGCGGGACGGCCGGGTCTGCCGCCAGGACGAGGGAGGTGATGGCGGCGGCGTCCGGGGTGGGGCCGGCCTGGTGGGCGGGCAGGGGCGACGCTACGACGGTGCCGCGGATCCGGCACAGGCTCGGCAGCACCCGCTGGTCCTCGAACCATTCGGCGTCGGCCGGGTGGTGCAGCAGGATGGGCTGGCGGGTGGTGGGGCGGATCGCGCCGGCCCGGGTCACCGGGTGGCCGACGAGGCCGTTGACCAGGGTGGACTTGCCGGCGCCGGTGGAACCGCCGACGACGGCGAGCAGCGGCGCGTCCAGGCTGCGGTAGCGGGGCAGGATGTAGTCATCCAACTGGGCGAGGGCCTGGCGGATGTCCAGCCGCGCGGTATCGGCCCCGGGCAGGGCCAGGGGCAGCGACACCGCTGACAGGTCCCGCCGGACCGCTTCGAGCAGCTCGACGGCGGCGCCCCGGCCTGCGGCGGGTGTCTGGTGCCCGGCGGGGTCCTGTGGTCCGTTGCCGGGTCTTTCGTTGGAACTCACAGCATCATCATGCCAGTTGAGCGGGCCGATGCAGGGCGGTCCCGGTCCGCGGCGGCGGGAGGTTCCGAGCAGCGGCCCGCAGCACCGGCACCGCGGTGGCAACGAAAAACGGCCCCGGGCTGATGCCCGGGACCGTTTCAGTGGTGACCCCAGCGGGATTCGAACCCGCGTTACCGCCGTGAGAGGGCAGCGTACTAGGCCGCTATACGATGGGGCCCTATACTTTCCAGCTTCCAAACAGCATTTCTGCCATTCGGGCCAAGCCAGTATTTCACAGACTCAGCGTGTGTTCCAAATCGGCATGGCCGCTTCAGAACCCCTGATTTGCCGCGGAAATCCGCGGTTTCTTCAGAGCTGGGATACCAGGACTCGAACCTAGAATGACGGTACCAGAAACCGTAGTGTTGCCAATTACACCATATCCCAATGGAACTTTCGGGCCGGTTCCGCAGGTCCAAACCCGCGCTCCCAGCGCCTCAGCACGAGTAATTACTTTACCCGAGACTTTTGTCCGGCACAAATCGGACCGGCGGCGGCGCAGGCGCCTCCCAAATGGCCTCCCTGCCACCGCAGTTTTGACACACTTCCGTGGAAAACCCTTGCCAATCCGGCCCGGACAAGTTTACGCTCGGTAAGTTACCAACGAGTAACAACCCCCTCCCCCACTCAGCTGCGGGCAGAGCAACGTCCATTTTCGGATGTTAGCTGCATCACAGTTGCGGGGGGCTGGCAGCAGAGCTGCTGCCGGCGAGACCGTCGAGAGGAACCATCCGTGCCACAGAGTCGTGCCGCCACCGCCCCGCCCCGCACCAGGGCGCAACAAATCGCCATCGCCATCCTGGCCCTGCTGCTGATCGCGCTGCTGGGGTTCTACACCCTGGTGACCGGACGCATCACTGACGGGTCCGCGCGGCTCAATGACGGGGCCGGGCAGGCCTCGGCGGGGGCCCAGCAGTTGAAGACCGGCGCAGGCAAGCTCGCCACCGGCGCAGGCCAGGCCGACGCCGGCGCGGGCAAACTCTCGGAAGGGGCCGCGAAAATCCAGGCCGGGATCGCGGACAAACTTGCCCCCGGCGCGGAGAAGCTGGAGGCCGGAGCCAGCCAGCTGGCCACGGGGGCCGTCAAGATCCAGACGGACGTCACCAACAAGCTGGCACCGGGTGTGTACAAGGTGGACGATGGCGCGCAGAAACTCGCCGCCGGCGCCGTGCAGCTCTCCGCCGCGCTGACCCCCACCGCATCCGGCACCGCCCCGAACAACCTGGCCGACGGCGCCACGCAGCTGGATGCCGGCGCGGCCCGGCTGGCCGACGGAACCGGCCGCCTGCAGGCCGGCACCGACCAGCTGAAGGCCGGTACCGCCCAGTTGAAGGCGGGGACCGACCAGCTGAAGGGCTACCGCGGGGCAAACAACAACCCCGAGGCCGGCACCGGAACAGCGGCTTTGGCCCAGGCACTGGAGTTGCTGCAGGCCGCCGCCAACGATCCCGTCCAGGGTCTTGTCCCGCTGGCCGTGGTCAAGGACAAGATTGCCAAGATCCTAGCCGGCGCGCACAAGCTGGATGGCGGCGCTTCGCAGCTTCAGGCCGGGGCGGCCCAGCTCCAGTCCGGCGCCGGTCGGCTGCAGTCCGGTGCCGCCGAGCTCAACACGGGCGCCGGCCAGCTGCACGCCGGTACCGGCAAGCTCACCGCCGGGTTCGCCACCCTGGCCGGCAAGCTCAACAGCCGGGATCCCAACAGCCCCGGCGTCGTGATGGGCACCGAACTGCTGGCAGCCGGTACCGCCAAGATCCGCGTCGGTATGGACGGCGTTCCCGGGGACCCCGAGCACCCGGGCCTGCTGAAGGCCGCCGCCAAAATGACGGACGGAACCTCGCGGCTGGCCGACGGCACGCTGGCGCTGAATGCCGGCATCGACGGGGACCCCGCGGATCCCACCAACCCCGGGTTGCTCAAGGGCTCCACGGCCCTCGCCAGCGGCGCCTCGGCGCTTTCCGACGGCAACACCAAGCTGGCCTCGGGCTCCACCCAGCTGTCAACCGGCGCCGCCAAGCTCGCCGACGGGAACGCGCGGATCGCCGAGGGCACCGGAACCTTGTACTCAAGCGCCGCCGCAGTCTCGCCGTCGAACCTGATCAAAGCGGACGTGGCGGTGGCCCTCGGCCTGGTGGCCCTGCTGGCCCTGGGCTCGGTCGGCGCGTTCCTGGCGCTGCGGAACCGGCGCCTGGCCCAGGAGAGGCGCCTGGCCCAAGAAACGGCGTAGCCGCAGGCGGGTCAGGCCAGCAGTTCCAGCAGGGATGCGACCTCGCGGCCGGAGAAGCCCGGCGCGGCTTCTCCGGCGCGGTTCAGCCAGACGCCCAGCAGGCCCGCCGCCGTCGAGCCTTCCGCGTCGAGGAGTCGGTTGTCGCCAACGTACAGCGTCTCGCCTGGGCCGGTGCCCAGCCGGCGCACGCCCTCGAGGTAGATCGCGGGATCCGGTTTGGGCACGCCGACCGTATCGGTGCCCACGAGCACCCCGATGCGCTCCAGCCCGGCGGCGTCGAGCTTCACGCGCTGGTAGTCGTGCACATTGTTGCTGACCGCCCCATACGGCACCCCGGCGGCGTCGAGCGCGTCCAGCAGCGGCGCCACGTCGTCAAAGGCGCGGATGTAGCTGTGCTGGAGGCTGGCGTAGGAGCTGACCCAGTGGTGGGCCTGTTCGCCTTCCTCGAGTTCGACGCCGAAGTGCCCCAGCGCCGCCCGGCCGCGCAGCAGCCGCTGCTCGTTAAAACTCAGCTCGCCGGCCAGGTAGCGGTCGTAGTAATGAGTGGTTTCGCGGGTAAAGATCCGTCCGAACCGCTCCCACCCGGCCTCGTCGAGGCCGGGCAGGAGATGTTCGCTGACGCCGCGCAGCGCCGTCGTCATCGCGAACTCCAGGTCCACGAGCGTGTCGTCGATGTCGAACAGCACGCCGCGGATGCCCTCCAGCCCGGCGGCGAGGACCCCGCTGCCGGAGCCGGAACCGCCGTCCATCAGCCGCGGAACGCGCGCAGGCGGGCCAGGGACGAATCCTTGCCGAGGATGACCATGGACTCGAACAGCGGCGGGGAGATCCGGCGGCCGGAGACGGCCGTGCGGACCGGTCCGAAGGCCAGGCGCGGCTTGACGCCCAGGCCCTCCACGAGGGCCTCCTTGAGCGCGGCCTGGATGTTCTCCGCGGTCCAGTCGGCCACCGGTTCCAGCGCCGCGCGGGCGGCGTCGAGGACTTCGGTGAGGTTCTCCGGCAGGCCCTTGCGGGCGTCGTCGGCGACGTCGATTGCGTCGTCGGCCTTGAACAGGAAGGCCAGCATCTCCGGGGCTTCGCCGAGGAGCGAGATGCGCTCCTGGATCAGCGGTGCGGCCTCGGCGAGGATCTCCCCCTCGCGGGCGCTCAGCTGCTCGCCGACCAGGCCGGCGGACTGCAGGTAGGGCACCAGGCGGCCGCGGAAGTCCTCCGGGTCCAGCATCCGGATGTGGGTGCCGTTGATCGCCTCGGCCTTCTTGATGTCGAAGCGGGCCGGGTTGGCCAGCACGTCGTTGACGTCGAAGTTCTCGATCAGCTGCTCCACGGTGAAGATGTCCTCGTCGGCGGAGAGGCTCCAGCCCAGCAGGGACAGGTAGTTCAGCAGGCCTTCGGGGATGAAGCCGCGGTCCCGGAGCAGGAAGAGGTTGGACTGGGGGTCACGCTTGGAGAGCTTCTTGTTGCCCTCCCCCATCACGTACGGCAGGTGGCCGAAGACCGGCAGGTAGCTGGCGACGCCGATTTCCATCAGCGCCCGGATCAGCACCACTTGGCGGGGCGTGGAGGAGAGCAGGTCCTCGCCGCGCAGCACATGGGTGATGCCCATCAGGGCGTCGTCAACCGGGTTGACCAGGGTGTAGAGCGGCGAGCCGTCCGCGCGGACGATCACGTAGTCGGGGATGCTGCCGGCCTTGAAGGTAATTTCGCCGCGGACCATGTCGGTGAAGGTAACGTCCTCGTCCGGCATCCGCACGCGAAGCACGGGCTTGCGGCCCTCGGCCTTGAACGCGGCGAGCTGTTCCTCGGACAGGTTCCGGTCGAAGTTGTCGTAGCCCAGCTTGGGGTCGCGGCCGGCGGCGCGGTGGCGGGCCTCCACTTCCTCAGGGGACGAGTAGCACTCGTACGCGTAGCCGGCCTCCAAAAGCTTGGCGACAACGTCCTTGTAGAGGTCCAGGCGCTGGGACTGGCGGTACGGCTCGTGCGGGCCGCCCACTTCCACGCCTTCTTCCCAGCTGATGCCGAGCCACTTGAGCGCCTCCAGCAGCTGCTGGTAGCTCTCCTCCGAGTCGCGCGCCGCGTCCGTGTCCTCGATGCGGAACACGAAGGTGCCCTTCGTGTGCTTCGCGTGGGCCCAGTTGAAGAGGGCGGTGCGGATCAGGCCGACGTGCGGAGTGCCGGTCGGTGACGGGCAGAACCGGACGCGGACCGGGGTTTCGGCGGTGACTTCACGGGTCATTTCCGTGGTGGCGGTGCTGGAGACGGCGTCGGGCGCAGAAGGAGTAGTCATAGTGGTACCAACTTTACCGCGTGCCCGCCGGCCGCTTTAGCGCCTCCGGCCACGCGGCGGCCCGGGCCGGGACAGGATCTTCACCAGGTAATACCCGGCCAGGGCCAGTCCCACCCCGAGGAAGGCAAGAGCAAGCCACGGCGGCCCGTCGAACCAGTTGACGGCGCGGGCCGCCATCGCGAACGTGCCGACCGAGCCCAGCGCGTAGAGCAGGAACGAGCGGCGGCGCCGGGAGCCCGAAAGGGCGCCGCGCCACCCGCCGTCGTGCATGTTCAGTTCGGGTTCCGGTTAGCGGCGGACCACCGGGTTGGACAGCCGGCCGATGCCCTCGATCTCAACCTCGAAGCGGTCGCCGGCCTGGACCAGGCCGACGCCGGCCGGGGTGCCCGTCATGATGACGTCGCCGGGCAGCAGGGTGAAGGCCCGCGAGACGATGGAAACAAGTTCACGCACGCCGCGGATCATCTGGCTGGTGCTGCCGTCCTGGCGGAGTTCGCCGTTCAGTCGGCCCTGGATCTGCAGGTCCTCGGTGTCCAGTTCGGTCTCGATCCACGGCCCCAGCGGCGCCGAGGTGTCGAAGCCCTTGGCCCGCGCCCACTGGAGGTCCGTCTTCTGGACGTCGCGGGCGGTGAGGTCGTTGCCGCAGGTGTACCCGAAGACGACGTCGTCAACGCGCTCCTCCGGGACGTCCTTGCAGATCCGGCCGATCACGACGCACAGCTCGGCCTCGAAGGAGACCTCCTCGGAGAACTCCGGCAGGATGATCGGGTCGTTGGGCCCGATCACCGAGGTGTTGGGCTTGAGGAACAGCAGCGGCTGCGCCGGGACCTCGTTGCCGAGCTCGTGGGCGTGTTCGACAAAGTTGCGGCCGACGCCGATGACCTTGCTGCGCGGGATGATCGGCGCCAGCAGGCGGACGTCCTCGAGCTTGTGCTTGACGGCGGTCCGCTCCACGCCGTGGAAGAAGGGGTCGCCGTTGATGACAGTGACTTCCTCACTGCCGGGCTGGCCCTCAACAATGCCGTACATGGGATCAGAATCGACTACAAACCGGGCGATACGCATGGTTCCTAGCGTACCGTCTCGCTCGGGCGTCCCGGACGCGGCAGCGGACCCTGGTGCCTGCCCCGGTTGGGCGAGCCGATGCGGATCAGTTGGGTGAACTGCGCAGGTAGTCCAGCTGTGCGGCGACGGACAGTTCCGCGGCGGGCCGGACGGCCGGGTCGACGGCGGCATAGACGGCGTCCGCCACTTCCGCGACACCGGCTTCCGCGCCGAGGTTTGTGAGGGCGGTGCGGATCTGCGCGAGGCGGTCCTGCCGGTGGTCCCGGTAGGCGCGGACGATGCTGTCCAGCGCCGGCAGCATGGGGCCGTGGGCGGGCAGGACTGTGGCCGGGCCCAGCGTTTCGAGCCGGTCCAGGGAAGCGAGGTAGTCCCCCAGCCGGCCGTCCGGGTAGTCCAGGACGGTGGTGCCTAGACCTAAGATCGTGTCGCCGGTAAGCACGGCGCCGTGGGCGCCGTCGCCGGGGAGGTGGAAGCAGACCGAGTCGGAGGTGTGGCCCGGCGTCGCCAGTACCCGGATTTCCACCCCGGCGGCGTGCAGCACCTCGCCCTCCCGGAGCGGCTCTCCCCCGTGGCAGTGTGCGGGATCTACAGCGCGGACGGGGGCGCCGGTGAGTTCGGCGAACCGTGCGGCGGCCGCGGTGTGGTCCGCGTGGCGGTGTGTGATGAGGATCAGTTCGACGGCGCCGTACCGGGTCAGTTCGCGGAGGTGGTCCTCGTCGAGGGGCCCCGGATCCACCACCACGACGCCGGCCGAGCCCGGGGCGGACACCACGTAGGAATTCGTGCCGTGCAGGCTCATCGGGCCCGGATTCGGGGCGAGGCGGAACCGCGTCAGCTCGGTGCTGCGGATCAGGGCGCGGGCGTCATCGGGAATCACCCTTCCATCTTCCCACCGCGGGCGGTCAAAGGAGCAGCAGGATGACAATCACCGCGGGCAGCAGCGCCTCGGCGATCGCACTGGCCCAGAGCCTACGCTCGGACAGGACCAGGATGATGCCCAGCAGGACGTGGCCGACGGCGGTGAACAACAGGAGGGTGCGTCCGGCCGCCGGCTCCGCGCCGGTCAGCATGAGGGCACCGATGATCGCCCCCACACCCCAGATCATGTTGTAGAAGCCGAGGTTGAACGTCCACATGCGCACCGCCGCAACGTCTTCCGGTTGGATCAGGAACAGCCGGTAAAACCGCTGGTCACGGAAGAAAAAAGACTCAAGGATGCCGACGGCAATCAGCAAGATCCCAAAAATGATGCCCAGAACCTGTATCAGTCCAGTCATGGCACCAGTGTGGCGCCATGGCGGGCAGGGCAACAGGGACTTCCGGACCCTGAGGGTGGGGCTCACAACGGGCGCTGGCGGCCGCCG
>NZ_CAXHZI010000038.1:0-15105 GCF_964021775.1 uncultured Arthrobacter sp. | reverse complement strand
CCACCCAAACCCAACGGTCCAGGATCGCTCCGGAGCAACTTTTCAAACTTACCCGCTTGCTTCACCCTAGTCAAATCAGCGTTTCCGACTCAGTCTTGCCATAGGCTTCTTGGTCTTCTTAGCGGATCAACTCCGGGGAGCAGCGCGGAAATAAACTGTACCACCACTCGGGCCGGGTGACAAAGCCGCCCCCGGACTGCCTCCTGCGGTACCGGCCTCCGGCCCCGCGCCGCAAACAGGCCAGGGACAAGGAAGAGCCCGGAACCACAAGGATTCCGGGCCCCTCCCACCACTAGTCATCCCTAGCCATGACCGGCGTCAACCGGCAACTGCCACAGAACTAGCCGACGGCCTTGAAGTACGCGGCGCCCAGCGGAGGCAGCGTTACGGTGAGCGTGGCGGGCTGGCCGTCGATCTCCGAGTCGGCAGCCGTCAGGGTCCCCTCGTTCAGGACACCCGATCCCCCGTAGGCGGCGGCGTCGGTGTTCAGGACTTCCTGCCACTCCCCTGCGGCCGGCACACCCAGTGCGAAGCCGTGATGCGGGGCGCCGGAGAAGTTCAAGGCACACACCAGCGCATCGCCGGCGGCATCCCTGCGGATGAACGTCAGCACGTTGCGGTCCGCGTCGCCGCCGTTGATCCACTGGAAGCCGTCGGGGTCGTTGTCCCGTTCGTACAGCGCCGGAGTGGAGCTGTACAGCTCGTTCAGGTCCTTGGTCAGGAGCTGCACACCCCGGTGCGCGGGGATGTCGGCGAGCCACCAGTCCAGGCCGTGCTGCTCGGACCATTCCGCTTCCTGCCCAAACTCGGTGCCCATGAAGATCAGCTGCTTGCCCGGGTGCGCCCACTGGTAGCCCAGGAACGCCCGCAGGTTGGCGAGCTGCTGCCACCGGTCGCCGGGCATCTTGCGCAGCATCGAGCCCTTGCCGTGCACAACCTCGTCATGGCTGATCGGCAGCAGGAAGTTCTCCGTGTAGGCGTAAACCATGGAGAAGGTGATGGTGCCGTGGTGCCATTTCCGGTTATACGGGTCCTCCGCCATGTACTTGAGCGAGTCGTGCATCCAGCCCATGTTCCACTTGATCCCAAAGCCGAGGCCGCCCTGGCTGGTCGGCGCCGTGACACCCGGGAATGCCGTGGACTCCTCGGCGATCATGACCGCACCGGGGTGCGTCTTGTAGACCGTGGCGTTGACCTCCTGCAGGAAGGAGATCGCTTCGAGGTTCTCGCGGCCGCCGAATCGGTTCGGCTGCCACTGGCCTTCCTCGCGGGAGTAGTCCAGGTAGAGCATGGAGGCCACGGCGTCGACGCGGAGGCCGTCGATGTGGAACTCCTCCAGCCAGTAGAGCGCATTGGCAACCAGGAAGTTGCGGACCTCGCTCCGGCCGAAGTCGAAGATCAGGGTTCCCCAGTCCGGGTGTTCGCCCAGGTTCGGGTCGGAGTGCTCGTACAGCGGATCGCCGTCGAACTTCGCCAGCGCCCACGCGTCCTTGGGGAAGTGCGCCGGAACCCAGTCCAGCAGCACGCCGATGCCCGCCTGGTGCAGTTCGTCCACGAGGTGCCGGAACTCGTCCGGGTGCCCGAAACGCGAGGTCGGCGCGAAGTAGGACGTGACCTGGTAGCCCCAGGACCCGCCGAAGGGGTGCTCGGCAACGGGCATGAACTCCACGTGGGTGAAGCCGAGCCACTTCACGTACTCCACGAGTTCCTTGGCCAGTTCGCGGTAGTCCAGCCCTACCCGCCAGGAACCCAGGTGGACTTCATACACGCTCATCGGCGCGTTGTGCGGGTCCCGGGCCGCGCGGGCCTTCATCCATTCCTCGTCCTTGAACGCATAGGAGGGCTCCACCACGCGGGAGGCCGTCAGCGGCGGGACTTCGGTGCCGAAAGCGAGCGGATCAGCCTTCTCGACCCAGTGGCCGTACTTGGTCTTGATCTCGAACTTGTAGCACGCCCCTGCTACAACGCCGGGGATGAACAGTTCCCACACGCCTGAGGACCCAAGGGAACGCATGGAGAATTCCCGCCCGTCCCAGCCGTTGAAGTCACCCTTGACCCGCACGGCCTGGGCGTTCGGGGCCCAGACCGCGAAGGACACGCCGTCAACGTCGCCCAGGGCGGACTTGTAGTGCTGGACGTGCGCGCCCAGCACATCCCAGAGGCGCTCGTGCCGGCCTTCGCCGATCAGGTGCAGATCGATCTCCCCCACCGTCGGCAGGTAGCGGTAGGGCTCGTCGGCCTGCTGCGGCGCCTGGCCCTCGTAGGTGACCTCGAGCCGGTAGTCCGGCACGTGCCCCTCGTCCACCGGCTCCAGGACGGCCACCCAGACGCCGCCCGATTCATGCGACATCGGGAAGCTGCCTGCCGCGGTGACCACGGAAACGGCCTCCGCGAGGTGCTTCACGGTGCGGATGGTGACGTGGCCGTAGTCGTCGAGGTGGGCACCCAGGACCGAGTGCGGCGCGTGGTGCTCTCCGGCGGCGACCCGGGCGAGGGTCTCCGCATCCACGGGAAGCGGGACGCCGGGTCGATCGGTACGTGCTGAACCTGTCATTTTGTTACCTTCCGCTGCGGCTTCGGCGGGAACGCCGGAACCTGTACTGCCAAGGAGACGACGGGACGCATTGACCGGGATGGCGAGCCAATCCGGCCTGTTCCGTAGTTCGTAAACAACTTCGTAGAGAGCCTTGTCGAGCCACAACGCCACAAACAGCGGCGAGTCACGGTCGATCGTGCCGGGCGTGACTTCCGCATAGCCGGCCAGGAAGGCCTCGGCGCAGTCGTCCACCCAGGCCGCGGGCACAACGGCGCCGTCGTATTCGCGGACAGCGGCGCCGGCGGCGTAGTCAAAGGACCGCAGCATGCCGACGACGTCACGGAGCGGCACATCCGGGAAGTTGCGTTCCGAGATCGGCCGGAGCGGCTCGCCCTCGAAGTCCAGGATGGCCCAGCGCGCCGGCTGTCCGGTGGGGCCGGGGACCTGCAGGATCTGGCCGAGGTGCAGGTCGCCGTGGATGCGCTGCAGCCGGCCGGCGCTGCTGCCCTCCAGCCGCGAGAGGAGTTCTTCCAGCTCAGCGTCGAACGGCCCGACGGCGGCGCCGGCTTCCGCCCACGACTGGCGGACCCGCTGGGCGACGCCCGGCGCGATGTCCCCGCCCGGCACGGACTCCGCTGCCGTGCCCAGCGCCTCGGCCAGACGCCTGTGCACGGTGGCCGTCGCGACGCCCAGCGCCCGGGCCTCGGCGGTGAAGTCGGTGCCGGTGCTGGCCGCATCCACGGCAAGGCGCCAGGCGTCCAGGCCGCCGGCCAGGAATTCGTGCGCGACGGCAAGTTCGCCGCGCGCGGTCGCTCCGCCGTCGGGGCCGGCCCATTCGCCGGTGACCCAGCCGAGGGTGGCCGGGACCTCGGTGGTGCGGCCGGCGGTCAGGGCGGCGCCGATCTCCACCTCGGGGTTCTGCCCTTCGGAGAGCACCCGGAAGAATTTGAGAATCGCCGCGGAGGCGCCGTCGTCGACGATGACGGAACTGTTGGACTGCTCGCCGGAGAGTACCCGGACCTTGCCGGTGGCGAAGGGCAGCCGGTAGTCCGATTCCACCAGGTGCCCGGCGGCCGTGCCATCGGCGGTGGCTGCCCGGGCACGCATGAGTTCCAGCCAGGCCGCGATGAAGGCAGGGTCGTGGACGCCGTCGTAAATCCAGCCGTGGGCGGAGTCCGTGCCGTCCGCGGCGATCTCTCCGAGCAGGGCCGCCCCGGCACCCGCCAGCGGCAGGGCGCGGGAGCTCAGCGGCACCTGGACGACGTCGGTGCGGTTGCCGTCCGCCGTCGGGTACGTCACCGCGAGGAGCAGTACTTCAAGCGTCGCACCGATCTCCGTCGCACCGGCAACCGCCGGGCCGTCCTCCGGGCCGCCGCCGAGGCGCACCCGGCCGACCGGTTCGAAGCTGAAGTGCGCGCTTTTGACGGGGAACCAGCGCTGGCGCGGCAGCCAGCTGCGGAGCAGGGCGTCCAGTGCGGGGGAAAGGGTGGGTCGGGTCATTTCAGCCTTCGATGGACAGAATAGGCATCGCCTGGGTGTGGGGCGAGGCCGGGTTGGAGGCGGCCGATCGGATCCGCAGCCAGAAGAAATCGTGGCTGCCGAGCGTGAGGGTCAGCGTGCCGTCGTCGGAGATTCCCGGGAAGGGCTGGCCGCCGAAGACGTCGCGGAGCCCGCGGCCGGCGTACTGCGGCACCCGCAGCGTGGTGGCCACCGGGTGCTGGGACAGGTTGAAGGCGCACAGGATGGTCTCAGGTTCCTCGCCGGCGGCATTGCCCGCGGGCAGGTCGCGCAGGTAGGACAGGACGACGTCGTGGTCCGCTTCGACGTGCTGGAACGACCCGAGCCCAAAGGCGGGGTGGTTCTTGCGGACGCTGAGGATCTGGCGGGTCCAGCGCAGCAGCGAGCCGGAGTGGGCCGCCTCGGCCTCCACATTGGCCATGCTGTAGTTGTAAACCAGCGACTGGATCACCGGGAGATACAGCTTGCCCGGGTCGGCGTGGGAGAACCCGGCGTTGCGGTCCGGGTTCCATTGCATCGGGGTGCGGACCGCGTCGCGGTCCTCGAGCCAGATGTTGTCGCCCATGCCGATCTCGTCGCCGTAGTACAGGAACGGGCTTCCCGGCAGCGAGAGCAGCAGCGCGTTGATCAGTTCGATCTCCGAGCGGGAGTTATCCAGCAGCGGGGCAAGCCGGCGGCGGATGCCGATGTTGGCGCGCATGCGGGGGTCCGGCGCGTACCAGCCGAGCATCGCGGCGCGCTCGTCGGCGGTGACCATTTCCAGGGTAAGCTCGTCGTGGTTGCGCAGGAAGGTGCCCCACTGGGCGCCCTCAGGGATGTCCGGAGTGTCCTTCATCGTCTCGATGATGGGCGCGGCCTTCTGGTCCCGCAGTGCGTAGTACAGCCGCGGCATGATCGGGAAGTGGAAGGCCATGTGGCATTCCGGTTCCTCTTCGGTGCCGAAGTACTCCACCACTTCGGCGGGCGGCTGGTTGGCTTCGGCGATGATGACGCGGCCCGGGTAGCTCTCGTCGACCATCCGGCGCAGCTGGCGCAGGAACTCGTGGGTCGCCGGGAGGTTCTCGCAGTTGGTGCCTTCCTCCTCGAAGAGGTAGGGAATGGCGTCGGCGCGGAAGCCGTCGATGCCCTGGTCCAGCCAGAAGCGCACGACGTCGAAGAGGGCGTCGATCACCTTCGGGTTCTCGAAGTTCAGGTCCGGCTGGTGGCTGAAGAAACGGTGCCAGAAGAACTGGCGGCGGATCGGGTCGAAGGTCCAGTTGGATTCCTCGGTGTCCACAAAGATGATGCGCGCGTCCTGGTACTTCTCGTCCGTGTCGCTCCACACGTAGAAGTCGCCGAAGGGTCCGTCCGGGTCCTTGCGGGACTCCTGGAACCACGGGTGCTGGTCCGAGGTGTGGTTCAGCGGCAGGTCGATGATGACCCGGACGCCGCGGGCGTGTGCCTCCGCGACGAGCCGCTTGAAGTCGCTGATGGTGCCGAATTCATCCAGCACGGAGTTGTAGTCCGAGATGTCGTAGCCGCCGTCGCGGAGCGGGGACTGGAAGAAGGGCGGCAGCCAGAGGCAGTCGACGCCGAGCCACTGCAGGTAGTCCAGTTTCTCGATCAGGCCGTGGAAGTCGCCGGATCCGTCGCCGTTTCCGTCCGCGAAACCGCGCACCAGGACCTCGTAGAAGACCGCCTTGCGGTACCAATGCGGATCGTGCTGGAGGCCGGGCGCGTTCAGTTCGAAAGTCCCCTTCGGGGTGAAGTGCTGGTTGGGGTTGCTCGGGCTGAAACTCACTGGCGCTACCTCCGGATGCTCAGGATGTGGGCGGGTTCGACGTGTGCGTCAAGGCGTACGTAGTTGTACTCGCCCCATTCCCAGCTTTCGCCGGTCAGCAGGTCATCGACGATGAAGCCGCCGTTGTGCGTCAGGTTCTCCGGGTCCAGCTCCAGGGCTGCCAGGTCCAGGGAGACCGTGCTTTCCCGGGTGCTGTGCGGATCCACGTTGACCACGATGATCAGGGTGTCCTTGGTGCCGTCCGGAAAGGTCTTGTGCTTCGAGTACACGATCGTGGCGCTGTCCGTGCTGGCGTGCAGGGTCAGGTTCTGCAAGTCGCCGAGGGCCGGGTGGGTGTGCCGGATCTCGTTGAGCCGGGTCAGGTACGGGGCCAGCGTGCGGCCGGATTCCGCCGCAGCGTCCCAGTCGCGGGCCTTGTACTCGAACTTCTCGTTGTCGATGTACTCCTCCGCTCCCGGACGCGCGACGTGCTCGTAGAGTTCGTAGCCGGCGTAGACGCCCCAGATGGGGCTGGCGGTGGCAGCGAGCGCGGCACGGATCTTGAACGCCGCCGGGCCGCCGTACTGCAGGTACTCGGTGAGGATGTCCGGGGTGTTGACGAAGAAGTTCGGCCGGAAGTAGGCCGGGGATTCGTGGCTGACCTCGTGGAAGTACTTCTCCAGCTCCTCCTTGGTGTTCCGCCAGGTGAAGTAGGTGTAGGACTGCTGGAACCCGGCCCGGCCCAGCGCGTGCATCATCGCCGGCCGGGTGAACGCCTCGGCGAGGAAGACGACGTCGGGGTTCTTCTTGTTGACCTTGGCGATCAGCCACTCCCAGAACCACACCGGCTTGGTGTGCGGGTTGTCCACGCGGAAGATCTTGACGCCGTGACTGACCCAGAGCTGGACGATCCGCAGGATCTCGTTGGACAGGCCCGCCGGGTCATTGTCGAAGTTGAGCGGGAAGATGTCCTGGTATTTTTTCGGCGGGTTTTCGGCGTACGCGATGCTGCCGTCGACGCGGGTGGTGAACCATTCCGGGTGGCTCTGCACCCAGGGGTGGTCCGGGGCAGCCTGCAGCGCGAGGTCCAGGGCCACTTCCAGGCCCAGTTCGCCGGCGCGCGCCACAAAGGCGTCGAAGTCTTCAAAGGTGCCCAGGTCCGGGTGGATGGCGTCGTGGCCGCCTTCCTTCGCACCGATCGCCCACGGCGAGCCGGGATCGTGCGGGCCGGCCAGCAGGGTGTTGTTCGGGCCCTTGCGGTGCTGGGTACCGATCGGGTGGATCGGCGGCATGTAGATGATGTCGAAGCCCATCGCGGCCACCGCGTCGAGGCGCTTGGCGGCGGTGCGGAAGGTCCCGGAGGTCCATTCGCCGGTCTCGTGGTTGCGGACGGCGCCCTCGGAGCGCGGGAAGAATTCGTACCAGGCGCCGCGGCCGGCGAGCTCGCGCTCCACCAGCAGCGGATACGGTTCGGAGACGGTCACGAGTTCCCGGATCGGCTGCCGCGCGACGACGGCGGCGACGTCGGCGCTGAAGCCCGCGGCGAGGCGCTCTTCCGGGGTTTTCGAGCCGTCGGACAGGCCGACGACGGCGATCCGTAGGGTCCGCCGGTCCGCGGAGGGCCGGGTTGCGTCCTCGGAGGCCTCGGTCAGCAGGGCGGCGCCCTCGGCCAGCATCAGGTCCACGTCGACGCCCGCCTCGATCTTGACTTCGGCGTTGTGGTGCCAGGTGCCGTAGCGGTCGTGCCAGGCCTCGATCACAAAGGACCACTTGCCGGTGCCGGAGGGGGTGAGCAGGCCTTCCCAGCGGTCGGTGCCCTTGCCCCGGTCTCCGCGCGGCGGGGCCAGCCGGACGCGCTGGCATTCTTTGCCCCGGGGGTCCAGCAGGACCGCGCTGACGCCGAGCATGTCGTGGCCCTCGCGGAACGCGGTGGCGCCGACCACGATGCTCTCGCCTACGACGGCCTTGGCGGGGAATTTCCCGTCTTCAACCGCGGGCTGCACCGCGGTGATGGGAAACCTGCCGAATTTGAGGCCCTCCGTGATCAGGGCCTTCGGCTTTTGCTTGGACACGGCACTGGTTCGCGAGTTAGTCGTCACAGCCTCGACGTTATCTACAAATCGCGCAGAATGCTAAGGCTGCTCAGTTTTTTGGCCGAATCCTGACGGCAATCCGACATTTACCGGAAAGAAACCCAAAGCTGTTCCGGGGTCCTGCGTTGTCCGTTAGTGTTTCGCAGGTGAAGGCTATCCGCAGATTTACCGTCCGAACTGTTCTTCCCGAATCGATCCGGCCCCTGGCGCGGCTGGCCACCAACCTGCGCTGGTCGTGGCACCTGCCGACCCGGGAACTCTTCGAGCAACTCAACCCGGCCGTCTGGGCCGAGAGCGCGCACGATCCGGTGACTTTCCTGGGCCTTGTCAGCAGGGAAGAACTGCAGCGCCTCGCCGCGGACCAGGACGTGGTCCGCCGCGTCCATGAGGCCGCCGATGACCTGGACCGGTACCTGGAACAGCCCCGCTGGTACCAGAGCCTCGGCGACGACGCCCCGCGCTGCATCGCGTACTTCTCGCCCGAGTTCGGCATCACCGAGGTCCTCCCGCAGTACTCCGGCGGACTCGGCATCCTGGCCGGCGACCATTTGAAGGCGGCCTCGGACCTCGGCGTTCCGCTGATCGGCGTCGGGCTGCTCTACCAGGCCGGCTACTTCAAGCAGTCCCTCTCCCGCGACGCCTGGCAGCAGGAGACCTATCCCGTCCTGGATCCCGACGGCCTGCCGCTGACCCTGCTCCGCGAGGCCTCCCCGGACGGCAACGGCCGGCCCATCCAGATTTCGCTGCCGCTCCCCCACGGCCGCCGCCTGCTGGCGCACGTGTGGCGGGCCGACGTCGGGCGAGTCCCGCTGCTGCTGCTGGACTCCAACGTGGCGGGCAACGACGACGCGGCGCGCGGCATCACCGACCGCCTCTACGGCGGCGGCGGCGACCACCGGCTGCAGCAGGAGCTGCTGCTGGGGATGGGCGGCGTCAAGGCCCTGCGCGCCTTCCAGCGGCTCACCGGCGCCCCCGCGCCGGAGGTCTTCCACACCAATGAAGGCCACGCCGGCTTCCTGGGGGTGGAACGCATCCAGGAACTGATGTCCGGGGACAGCCCGCTGAGCTGGGACGAAGCGCTGACCGCGGGCCGCGCCTCCACGGTGTTCACCACGCACACGCCGGTTCCGGCCGGCATTGACCGCTTCGAGACCTCGCAGATCGAGCACTTCTTCACCGCGGGCCTGGCCCCGGACGTCCCGACGTCCAAGATCCTGGACCTGGGCCGGGAGGACTTTGCCGACGGCAACCCGTTTGTCTTCAACATGGCGGTGATGGGGCTGCGGCTGGCCCAGCGCGCCAACGGCGTCGCGAAGCTGCACGGCGTTGTCTCCCGCGGCATGTTCTCGGCGCTCTGGCCGGGATTCGACCATGCCGAGGTGCCCATCACGTCGGTCACCAACGGCGTCCACGTCCCCACTTGGGTGGATCCGCGGGTGTCCCAGCTGGCGCGCGAGCAGTTCGGCTCCGACGCCGAGACGCAAGGCCGCTGGGATCTGGCCTACAACGTCAGCGACGAAGCCCTCTGGGCGCTGCGCCGCGAGATGCGGGTCTCCCTCGTGGAAGACGTCCGCCGCCGGCTCCGGGCCGCCTGGAAGAAACGCGGCGCCGCGGACGCCGAACTGTCCTGGACCGACTCGGTGCTGGACCCGGACATCCTGACCATCGGCTTCGCCCGCCGGGTGCCGACCTACAAGCGCCTCACACTGATGCTGCGCGATCCGGACCGGCTCAAGGCCCTGCTGCTGCACAAGACGCACCCGATCCAGCTGGTGATCGCGGGCAAGTCGCACCCCGCGGACGACGCCGGCAAGAAGATGATCCAGGACCTGGTGCGTTTCACCGACGACCCCGCGGTCCGGCACCGGATCGCGTTCCTGCCCAACTACGACATCGCCATGGCCCGGACCCTGTTCCCGGGCTGCGACGTGTGGCTGAACAACCCGCTCCGCCCGCTTGAGGCGTGCGGCACGTCGGGGATGAAGGCCGCGCTCAACGGCTCGCTCAACCTCTCGGTGCTGGATGGCTGGTGGGACGAGATGTACGACGGCGAGAACGGCTGGGCGATCCCGACGGCCAACAACGACGCGTCCGCGGAGGAGCGCGACGACATCGAGGCTGCGGCCCTGTACGAACTCCTCGAAACCCAGGTGGCGCCAAAGTTCTACGGCCTCACCGTCTCCGATGAGGCCGGCGCCGCCGGCCCCTCGCAGCCGCGGCCGCAGAAGGTTCCCACGCACTGGGTCTCGATGATCAAGCACACCATGGCGCACCTGGGCCCGGCCGTGTCCGCGGACCGGATGCTGCAGGACTACGTCAACGTTCTCTACCGGCCGGCCGCGGTGGCTGGGCGGCAAGCGTCGGCGGACAACTTTGCCGCAGCGAAGGAGCTCGCTGCCTGGTGTTCCCGGACGCGCGCCGCCTGGCCGCAGGTCCAGGTGGAACACGTCGATTCCGTGGGCGTGTCCGAGGACCCGCAGATCGGCGACGACCTGCAGGTGAACGCCTACGTGGCGCTCCATTCCCTGCCGCCGGAAGATGTGTCCGTGGAGGTGGCCTTCGGCCGGGCCGAAGACAGCGACGAGCTGACTGACGTCACCGTGGCCGAGCTGCAGTCCGTGGAGGACCTGGGCAAGGGCCGGTACCTCTTCAGCGGGACCCTCGTGATCGACCGGTCCGGCTCCTTCGGCTACACCGTCCGGGTACTGCCCAAGCATGAGGGGCTGGCGTCGAAGGCCGAGCTGGGCCTGATCGTTAACGCCTAAGCCGTTACCTCCGTCCCCGGTCCCGCAAGCCAGTCATCCTCCGCGTGCTCGCTCGTACCTCCCCACCGTCTCCCTAACCTCGCAAGCTCGGCCAGGGAACCCTGACGGCGGGGGCCCTGCTTAGACGCACGCTTCCGGATGACCGGCTCGCGCGACGCGCTGAGCGTGGTCGGTTTTTCGCACGCTTTCGGATCAGGCCGCCTTCTACGGCGCTGAGGGGATTTGCGGGGTCAGAGGCAGATGGTGATGACTTTGAGGTCGTTGCCTGCGTAGCGTTCGGCGTCCTGCAGGACTTCGCAGATGATTCCGAAGGCGCGGTCGGCGCGGAAGACGGCCGGGACCTGCCAGATGACGGTGACCGGCGGCTGCCCGTCCGCGCTGACGGCGTCGGCGAAGTCGTGCAGTGAATCGT
The DNA here is from genome assembly GCF_964021775.1 of uncultured Arthrobacter sp. GTDB lineage: Bacteria > Actinomycetota > Actinomycetes > Actinomycetales > Micrococcaceae > Arthrobacter. The sequence continues at coordinate 4,022 of NZ_CAXHZI010000038.1, read as the reverse complement.
TGAGGGCGTCCAGGTTCACGCCGTAGTGCTCGGGGAAGTCCAAGGCCTCGCCGAAGGTCTGCAGCACGGCCTTTTTAGAGTCCGCGCCGGGGATCACGAGGGCCCGTCGGCCGGCGTCGTGGACCTGGGCCTGCAATTCCTCAAGGGTCCAGGTGTCGGCGGAAAAAATCTTCATAGTTCCTTACTTGCCTTCGACGATGAATTTGAACGATTCGTAATGGTCTGCGGTGTAGTACTTCTCACCGGTTGCGCCGGTGACGATCCGGCGCGCTCCGCGGCTCGTCACCCCTGGCGTCGGCACGGTGAATTCCCGGTAATATCCGGACGCTTTGCGCGGGAGTATTCTTTCTAAATTCTTGAAGGTGACGTTGTCCCGGGAATATGGGTAGGGCCCGCCGCGGGCGATCAGGGCCAGAACCCGCCGCGCTTCAGGGGGCAGGCTGGAAGCGTTGATCTCCGGCAGTCGGGAGGGATTGGCGACGCCCGACGACGGAACCGGGCCCGGCGCCGGGGCCCGGGAGGCGGTGGCGCTGCCGGACGAAGCGGCCCGGCCGTCCGCCGGCGGGGCGGTCCCGGTTTGCGGGATGCCGCCCAGCACGAACCCCAGCACCACGAGTCCCAGCAGCACGGCGATGAGGGCGGTCAGCCGTCGGGTCTTCATTCGTTGTTCCCCCATGCCGGTGTGCGGGCACTTAAACGCGGTAGATGTTGATGCTGTTGGCCTGGACCACATCCCGCTCGCCTGAGGAGATTTGGACGCCTTGGCGGCGGTCGTGCAGTTCCGACGTCGTCAGCCGGAGTTCGTAGAGCCGGTGGGCGCCGCCGCCGTCTGCGGGAATGGCGGGGAGCGTGACCTTGACGTCCTGCGCGGAGCCGTTGACCACCACGAGGCCGTCGACACGGCCGTCGTCGGAGCCCAGTAGGAGCTGGACCACCCGGTGGCCGGGGTCCTGCCAGCGGTCCCCAGACATCGGTTCGCCGTGGGCGTCGAACCAGTGGAAGTAGGACTGCTGGTCCCGCGCGGGGTAGTCGTGCGGCTGGCCGGCGAGGAACTCCTTGCGCAGCCGGATCACGCGTTTGGTGCTGCGCAGCATCGCGTGGGACTCCGGGGTGCTGGTCCAGTCGATCCAGGTCAGCGGGTTGTCTTGGCAGTAGGCGTTGTTGTTGCCCTGCTGGCTGCGGCCGATCTCGTCCCCGGCGGTGATCATGGGCACGCCTTGGGAGATCATCAGCGAGGCCATCAGGTTGCGGCTGGTCTGGGCGCGCCGTGCGAGGACTTCCTCGTCTTCGGTGCGGCCCTCAAAGCCGTGGTTGTAGCTGCGGTTGTCGCCGTGGCCGTCGCGGTTCTGCTCCCCGTTGGCCTCGTTGTGCTTGCGGTCGTAGGAGACCAGGTCGGCCAGGGTGAAGCCGTCGTGCGCGGTGATGAGGTTGACCGAGGCCAGCCGGCTTCGCCCCGAGGCCGCGAACAGGCCCGCCGACCCGGACAGTGCGTCCGCGAGCCGCGCCACGGATCCGCCCTGCCCGCCGGCGTCGATCGCGGCACGGTCGGCCAGCCAGAACGTGCGGACGGCGTCGCGGAAGTGGTCGTTCCAGTCCACCCAGCCCGCGGGGAACCTGCCCGTCTGCCAGCCGCCGTAGCCAACGTCCCAGGGTTCGGCGATGAGCTTCGTTTCCGACAGCACCGGATCCGCTGCGATGGCAACCAGGAGGGGGTGCCGGGGATCGAACTCGTTGTTGGCATTGCGGCACAGGGTGACGGCGAGGTCGAAGCGGAACCCGTCGACGTGGAACTCGTTGACCCAGTAGCGCAGGGAATCCAGCACCAGTTGCACCACCCGGGACTCACCGAAGTTCAGGGAGTTGCCGCAGCCGGTGGTGTCCACATACTTGCCGTGGCCATCGTGGCGGTAGTACTCCAGCTCGCCCAGGCCGCGGAAACTCAGGGTGGGCCCGTCCGCGCCGCCTTCCGCGGTGTGGTTGTAGACGACGTCGAGGATCACCTCCAGCCCGGCGTCGTGCAGCAGTTTGACCATGCCCTTGAACTCGTCCTGCACGGCTTTCGGCCCCGCGTCCTGGGCCGCCTGGCTGGCGTAGCCGGGGTGCGGGGCGAAGAACGCGGCCGTGTTGTAGCCCCAATAGTTGGGCAGTCCGAGATTCTGCAGGTGCGGCTCGTCGATGTGGAAGTGGACGGGCAGCAGCTGCACGGCGGTGACGCCCAGCGAGACCAGGTGCTCGACCATGGCCGGGTGCGCCATTCCCGCATAGGTGCCCTGAAGGTGTTCCGGGATGTCCGGATGCAGCATTGTCTGGCCGCGTACGTGGGCCTCGTAGATGATGGTGTTGCGCCAGGGGGTGCGCGGTAAGTGGTCCACGCCCCAGTCGAAGTCGCCGGACATCCGCACGCTGGTGATGAAGTCCCCGCGTTCGTCCACGCCGCGGCCGTACGGATCCAGCAGCAGCGGCTGCCCGCCGTCGGCGTCGAAGTCCGGCGCCGGCACGGAGAGCGGGAGCGTTTCGGCCTCCGGCGAGGCGCGCAGGCCGTAGCGCGAACCGACCGGCAGTCCTTCGACGATGCCGTGGTGGACGCCGTCGGTGACGTTGGGCAGCGTCTCGAGCCGCCAGCTGCCGCCGGGCGCCTGGAAGGCGATGTCCAGGGTGGTCACGCCCGGGGCGTAGACGGCAACATTTGCGAAGGCACCACGAGGATCGTCCGTTGCCGGGGAACCCGTGCGCGGGACGCTGACACCGAGCGGAAACGGCCGCGAGGCGTCTACGGTGGTAGCTGAATCTACAAAGGATTTGACCATCGCTTAAAGCTTAGCCGGGGATGACAAATGGGCCCGGTTTCCGCTCCGCGGCGTGGGCCGCCGCCGGGCGCACCGCATACTGGGAGTACACGCTGAACTGGAGGTAATTGTGCGGGTTGCACTGGCTCAAATCATCACCGGCCGCGAGCCGGACCGGAATCTGGACCTTGTGCGCGAGTACGCCGGCCAGGCCAAGGCCGGCGGGGCTGACCTCGTGGTCTTCCCCGAAGCGACCATGCGCGCGTTCGGCAACTCGCTGCTGGACATCGCCGAGCCCCTCGACGGCCCTTGGGCCGCACAGGTCCGCGGCATCGCGGCCGAGCTGGGCATCGTGATCGTGGCCGGCATGTTCACCCCCGGTACGACCGCCGCGGGCGACCGCAACGACCGCAAGGTCCGCAACACGCTCCTGGTCGCCGGTCCGGGAGTGGACACCAGCTACGACAAGATCCACCTCTACGACGCCTTCGGCTTCGCCGAGTCTGACACCGTGGACGCCGGCACCGAACCGGTCACGTTCGACGTCGGCGGCGTCACCTTCGGCCTGGCCACCTGCTACGACGTCCGGTTCCCTGACCTCTTCACGGAAAACGCGGAGCGCGGCGCCGCGGTCAACATCGTTTGCGCTTCCTGGGGTGCCGGGCCGGGCAAGGTCGAGCAGTGGCAACTGCTGTCCCGGGCCCGCGCCGCGGACTCCACCACCTTCGTGCTGGCGTGCGGCCAAGGCAATCCCGCCAGCGTTGGCCTCGAAACGAAGGGCTCCGCGCCCACCGGCGTCGGGCACTCCGCCGTCGTCTCCCCCTTCGGCGACGTCCTCCAGGAGCTCGACGGCGCCCCCGGCATGCTCTTCGCCGACCTGGACCCCGCCGTCGTCGACGACGCCCGCGCCAAACTCCCGGTCCTCGCCAACCGCCACAAGTTCTAGACGACCCTCCCGCAGATCCGGCGGTTCAAACCCAAACGCTCCCGCACCTCCGGCGGTTTAAACCCAAACGCTCCCGCACCTCCGGCGGCTTAAACCCAAACGCTCCCTCACCTCCGGCGGCTTAAACCCAAACGCTCCCTCACCTCCGGCGGCTTAAACCCAAACGCTCCCTCACCTCCGGCGGTTTAAACCCAAACGCTCCCTCACTCGAGGTGAGGGAGCGTCCCGCCAGAAGCCACCACAACTGCGGGAGCGTCCTCCCGGAAACCACCACAACTGCGGGAGCGTCC
>NZ_CAXHZI010000037.1:0-15763 GCF_964021775.1 uncultured Arthrobacter sp. | reverse complement strand
GGCGGCTTCCCACCCGACGCTCCCTCAGGTCTGGCGGCTTCCCACCGGACGCTCCCTCACGTCCGGCGGGTTGCCACCCGACGCTCCCGCAGGTCTGGCGGGTTGCCACCCGACGCTCCCTCAGGTCTGGCGGCCAGACGCCACCGCTCCTTCACCCGTGTGCTGCGCAGGTGAGGGAGCATCGGGTTTATTGCTGCAGGATCTGAGGGAGGGTTGCTACTTGGCCTTGCCGAGGAAGTCCTGGAGGCGGCCGACCCCGGTCGCGAGGTCCTCGTCGCCCAGCGCGTAGGACAGGCGCAGGTAGCCTGAGGGACCAAAAGCCTCGCCCGGCACCACAGCGACCTCCACTTCGTCGAGGATGAGCGCGGCGAGTTCGGCCGACGTCGAGGGCCGGACCGGGCCGTTCGCGGTGGGGAACTCCTTGCCCAGCAGCGCCCGGACGTCGGCGTAGACGTAGAAGGCACCCTTGGGCGTGGGGCAGTCCACGCCGTCGATCGCGTTGAGCCCGGCCACAATGGCCTTCCGGCGCCGGTCAAAGGCCACCTTCATCTCGTCCACGGCGGTCAGCGGGCCCGACACGGCCGCGAGGGCGGCGATCTGCGGGATGTTGGAAACGTTGGAGGTGGCGTGCGACTGCAGGTTCGTGGCGGCCTTGATGACGTCGGCCGGGCCGATCATCCAGCCCACCCGCCAGCCGGTCATGGCGTAGGTCTTGGCCACGCCGTTGAGGATGACCACCTTGTCGCCGAGTTCGGGGACGGCCGTGGCGATCGAGGTGAAGGGCACGCCGTCGTACGTCAGGTGCTCGTAAATCTCATCCGTGACCACCCACAGGCCCTTGGCGGCGGCCCATTGGCCGATCTCCTTGACCTGCTCCGGCGCGTAGACGGCCCCGGTCGGATTGGACGGGGAGACGAAGAGTAGGATCTTGGTGCGCTCCGTGATGGCCGCTTCGAGCTGCTCCACGGTAACGAGGTAGCCCTGCTCCGGGCCGGCGAAGACCTCTACCGGCACGCCGCCGGCAAGCCGGATCGCCTCCGGGTAGGTGGTCCAGAAAGGCGCCGGGACAATCACTTCGTCGCCCGGGTCCAGCAGTGTGGCGAAGGTGTTGTAGACGGCCTGCTTGCCGCCATTGGTCACCAGCACCTGCGACGCCTCGGCCTTGTAGCCGGAGTCGCGGAAAGTCTTGTCCGCGATGGCCTGCTTCAGTTCGGGCAGCCCGCCGGCGGGGGAGTAGCGGTGGTACTTCGGCTGGCTGGAGGCCTCGATGGCGGCCTGGACGATGTAGTCGGGGGTCGGGAAGTCAGGTTCTCCGGCGCCGAAGCCGATCACCGGCCGGCCGGCCGCCTTCAACGCCTTCGCCTTGGCATCGACAGCCAGTGTGGCGGATTCGGCTATGGCGGAAATGCGCTGGGAAATGCGGGCGGCAGGCATTGCGGGTCCGTTCTTCGCGTGCAGCTCGTGGCTGGATGTGGGATTCGACGAAATCTACTCTATGCTGTTCAGCGGATCCTCCGGGGTGCCGGGTGGGAATGTGACCCGCAGCGGGAATGGGACTGACGAGTCAGCCGATTTCCGCAGGCAACCAGGGGTCCGGACAGGGCCGGTTCGACGTGGGCGCAGTTGTTGCGTAGACTGGTTCTCCGGTGTTGAAAACACGATGATGACGTGCGCCTCAGGGAAGCCTGCAGGAAGACGCATTCAGACCGGTTTTCGATCCATAGGGTAGTGGCGCAATTGGTAGCGCAGCGGTCTCCAAAACCGCAGGTTGCAGGTTCGAGTCCTGTCTGCCCTGCGCAAGCTGTTCCGGGGGTTTACCGGAACCAGCGCAGCAACCATGGTTCAGTCCAGAGCCGGGTATCCGACATCGCGAGGATGAGTGAGGACCAGGTGACCGAAACAGCTGCCAGCAGCTCCAAAGGCCGCCCCGCCAAGAATGCCCCCAAGGCAGGCTTCTTCGCTCGGATTGCACTCTTCGTCCGCCAGGTCATCGGCGAACTGAAGAAAGTCGTTGCTCCCACCCGCAAGGAACTGATCAACTACACGCTCGTGGTGCTGGTGTTCGTGGTCATCATGATGGTGATCGTCACCCTGCTGGACCTGGCCTTCGGGACCGGAGTGAGCTGGGTCTTCGGCGGAACAGGCGCCACGGACCGCTAAGGCGACCGGTCCGCAGACTGCGTGGATCTCCGAGAAATTCGGAGCTTCCGCGGGGTGTGCGGAATTGAGCCATTTAAATAGGCATGTTAGGCAATGAGGAAGCAGGAGACCAAGTGTCTGAGCAGGAGCTCGAGGTAACTGAGACTGAGCTGGATAAGAGCCAGGACGCCGCGGTGGAAGCCGCGGAAGGGTCCGAGGCCGAGTCTGCTGCGCCCGAATCCGACGCCGCCGACGAGTCTGCTGACGAGGCCGTAGCCGCCGAGGACACCGCAGCCGGCGAGGAGGGCGATGCCCTGGCAGCCGCCGCCGCGGCGGCCGAAGTCGACCCCGCCGATGAATTCCGCGCCAAGCTGCGCCGCCAGGAGGGTGACTGGTACGTCATCCACTCCTACGCCGGCTATGAAAACCGCGTCAAGGCCAACCTTGAGACCCGCATCCAGACCCTGGACATGGAAGATTACATCTTCGAAATCCAGGTCCCGATGGAGGAAGTCGTTGAGATCAAGAACGCTCAGCGCAAGGTCATCAACCGCGTCCGGATCCCCGGCTACGTCCTGGTCCGCATGGACCTGACCGACGCCTCCTGGGGCGCCGTCCGCCACACCCCCGGCGTCACCGGCTTCGTGGGCAACGCCCACAACCCCGTGCCGCTGCGCCTCGACGAGGTCTTCTCCATGCTCGCCCCGGTCTTCGAAGAAGAGCAGGCCGAGAAGGGCAAGCCGGTCAAGCACGCTGCCGCCGCGGTCGACGTCGACTTCGAGGTCGGCGAATCGGTTATCGTCAAGGAGGGCCCGTTCGAGACCCTTCCCGCCACGATCTCCGAGATCAAGGTCGATTCGCAGACCCTGGTGGTGCTCGTCTCCATCTTCGAGCGCGAGACCCCGGTCACCCTGGCGTTCAACCAGGTCAGCAAGATCTAGCAACACCCACAGAATTCGCCCCGGGCTGCCCGCTTAGCAGCCTCGGAGCGGCCGGTCGCCTCGCCATGGCGGCCAACAACCTGAGGCACGCTCCTGTGTCCCAGGACGTAATTGAGAGAAGGACCCTACATTGGCTCCCAAGAAGAAGGTCACCGGCCTCATCAAGCTGCAGATCCAGGCAGGTGCCGCCAACCCGGCCCCGCCGATCGGTCCTGCGCTTGGCCAGCACGGTGTCAACATCATGGAATTCTGCAAGGCGTACAACGCTGCGACGGAAGCCCAGCGCGGCAACGTTATTCCGGTTGAAATCACCGTCTACGAAGACCGTTCGTTCACGTTCATCACCAAGACCCCGCCGGCTGCAGAGCTCATCAAGAAGGCTGCAGGCGTCGCCAAGGGTTCGGCTACCCCGCACACCGTCAAGGTTGCCAAGCTGACCCAGGCCCAGGTCAACGAGATCGCCTCCACCAAGATGGAAGACCTCAACGCCACCAGCCTGGAAGGCGCCGCGAAGATCATCGCCGGCACCGCCCGCTCCATGGGTATCACCGTCGAGGGTTAATTCCCCCACCGCTGATGCGGCGCCAGGTCCGGGAAACCGGGAACGACGCCGGGCAGCACCGCCGGGCGACCGGCACCACCTAAACATTGAAATATCGGGACCCGCAACGGATAAACCGTCCGGAATCCCGACTGTGGCAGGGCCCAGCGCGGTCCGCAGACCACAACTGCACAAGGAGAATAAGCAGCATGGCAAAGCGCAGCAAAGCATATGAGGCAGCCGCCGCCAAGATCGACGCGGAGAAGTTCTACGCGCCGTTCGAGGCAGTGACCCTCGCCAAGGACACCAACCCGTCCAAGTTCGACGCCACCGTTGAGGTCGCGTTCCGCCTCGGCGTCGACCCCCGCAAGGCCGACCAGATGGTCCGCGGCACCGTCAACCTGCCGCACGGCACCGGCAAGGTCGCCCGCGTCCTCGTCTTCGCCACCGGCGACAAGGCCGAGGCCGCAATCGCAGCCGGCGCCGACTTCGTCGGTTCCGACGACCTGATCGAGAAGATCGCCGGCGGCTGGACCGACTTCGACGCCGCCGTCGCCACCCCTGACCTCATGGGCAAGGTCGGCCGTCTTGGTAAGGTCCTGGGCCCGCGTAACCTGATGCCGAACCCGAAGACCGGCACCGTGACCGCCGACGTCACCAAGGCTGTCAACGATATCAAGGGCGGCAAGATCGACTTCCGCGTCGACAAGCACTCGAACCTGCACTTCATCATCGGCAAGGTTTCCTTCGACGCCATCAAGCTGGCCGAGAACTACGCCGCCGCTCTGGAAGAGGTCCTGCGCCTCAAGCCGTCCGCTTCCAAGGGCCGCTACATCCAGAAGGCCACCGTTGCCACCACGTTTGGCCCGGGCATCTCGGTTGACCCCAACGTCACCAAGGTCCTGACCGAGGTCTAATCCTCACCCGGCGTGCCGTAACAAGCAGCGAAAAGACCGTCCCGCAGCCGCGGGGCGGTCTTTTCTGCATCCTGGACGGCGGTTAGGCTGACCCGGTGACTGCCGCCCCGTACCTCATCGAACCCCTGCAGCTTCCGTCGACCATCGACGCGCCGGATGCCGCGGAATTTCTCGAATTCGGCCGGCTCTGCGATGCACTGACCCTGGAAACCTGGGGCAGCCTGGACCGGGCCACTACCACCGGAGCCCGGCTGCGCTACTGGCGGGACAACGCTTACAGCCGGATGCGGATCTTCTTTGTCCGCGTCGACGGCAAGATGGTTGGGAAGTCATGGATCCGCTTCGAGCAGCAGGAGAACCTCGGCCGGGCGCTCCTGCACGTGGCTGTACTGAAGGCTTACACCGGCCGCGGGCTCGGCCGCGCGCTGCTGGAACACGCCCAGTCGCTGGCCGCCGCTGACGGCCGCACCGTCCTGATGAGCTTCACCGAACACCCGGCGGACTTCGACGCCGACGGTCCGGGCGTGATGACGCCGTTGACCGGCACCGGCGCCCTCCCGACGGCGGCACGCGGCGTCCGCTTCGCCGCGGCGGCCGGCTACCGGCTGGAACAGGTCGAGCGGTTCAGCAGCCTGGATGTTGCTGCCGCAGCGCCGGGCCTGGACCGGCTGGAACGGGACGCCCGGACCAAGGCCGCCGGTTATGAGCTGCTGTGCTGGACTGACCGCTGCCCGGAGGAATACGTGGCGCAGCTGGCAGCGCTGATGTCACGGATGAGCACGGACGCGCCGACCGGAGGGCTCAGCTACGACGAGGAGACCTGGGATGTAGCACGCGTGCGCCACGTCGAGGACACCTGGAAGCAGGCCGGCAACGTCTCGCTCGTGGCAGCGGCCCGCCACCGGCAGAGCGGGGAGCTGGCGGCGTACTCGGTGCTCGAACTGGCGCCCGGCAAACCGTGGCTTGCCGAGCAGGACGACACCCTGGTGGCCGCCAACCACCGCGGGCACCGCCTGGGCATGCTGGTGAAAATTGCCAACCTCCGCCGGCTGGCCGGCTACCCGGACGTCCGGCGCGTCACCACCTTCAACGCTGCCGAAAACGACCACATGCTCGCCATCAACGTCGCCCTCGGTTTCCGCCCTGCGGGCTGGGACGGGGAATGGCAGCGGTCCGTCGCCCCGGAAGCCGTGGGAAGCGTGGCGGAAGCCGCGGGAATCGCCCCGGGCTCCGGGTGAGGTGCGCCGGCGTCGGACGCCGCCGGAAAGTCCCCGGTGCAGGCCATGGAATGCGGACCCAAACGGGCATATGCTGACGCTTGAAAGCCCGGCGCGGGCCGGGCAACGCATGAGGCGGCAGAGCATTGGGCGGCAGGACGGCTGGGAACATGCCCGCTAAGGCACACGAGGTACGGGTCGAGCAGCTCTGGATCCCGGATTCGCTGGACGGACCGGATGCAGCGGACTTCCTTGCCGCCGTCGAGGTGGGGCGGAAGGTCCGGATGGAGACCTGGGGGAGCGACGACCTCGCCTACGCCCCGCTGGAAAAGCTGCTGGAAATGGCGGACCCCTATGAGCGCCAGGTCATCCTCGTGGCCAAGGTCGACGGCGAGATCGTCGGAACCGTGGACATTGCCCTGCCGCTCGCGGACAACCTCGACCTGGCCGAGTTCACCCTCGACATCCTGCCCGGGTTCCAAGGCCGCGGCGTCGGCCGGCAGCTCCTGGAAGCCGCCGAACACCTCGCCCGGGAGGAGGGCCGGCACACCATCCTGATCGACACCAACCATCCGGGCGCGACCCTGGCGGATAGCAAAGCCGGGCAGCTCATTCCCGGGACCGGCATGGGCTTCGTGCCGCTGAACAGCCGGGATGTCGAGTTCGCCCGGCACACCGGCTACACCCTGCAGCACATCGAACAGTTCAGCTCCTGCGCCCTCCCGCTGGACAGCAAGCTGGTCGCCGAGCTGCAGGCCGAGGCCGACGCGGCCAACGCCGCACGGTACCGGCTGCACCACTGGACCGACCGCTGCCCGGAGCAATGGCTCGAAGCCGTCGCCGCGCTGGAGAACCAGGCCGGGGAGGACGGGATCCCCGGCGCCGACGACGGGGACCTGGTGTTCGACGGCGACGTCCTCCGCGAGGCGGAGGACGTCGCCATCGCACAGGGCCGCCGGACGGTGGTCACCGCCGTCGAGCATCTCGCCAGCGGCGCGCTGGTAGGCCTGACCACCATCACCGTCCTCGCGTTGCGCCCCGACGTCGTCTTCCAGGACGACACGGTGGTGCTGCGCGAGCACCGGGGCAACAAGTTGGGGCTGCTGATCAAGCTGGCCAACATGGAGCGGCTTACCGAACAGTTCCCGGACGCGCGCGTGCTGTACACCTGGAATGCCCCCGAAAACCGCTACCTGCTGACCGTCAACCAGCAGCTCGGCTTCACCACCGCGGGCGTGACAGGCATCTGGCAAAAGGAGCTGCCGGACTTCGGGCCCAGCGTCAGCTGAGCCGATTTGGAGCACACGGGGCGCGTCCCGTAAGCTTGGAGGACCAAAGACCGTCGGTTGTTGGAAATCCACTCTCCTGAGCATCGCTCACTTCTGCAGTTGTGTGCGGGGGATTCAAGTTGGTTTCCGGACGAAGGCCCCTCAACGCAGGGCGGCCGGCGCAGGTGAACGAAGCAAAGCTCCGCGGCTAGCCCGCGTCGAGACAAGCCCCGTGCATCTGCGCGGGGCGTTTTTAGTTTTAGCGATCCTGAGGGGACCCGGACAAACCGGCACTATCCCCGGAAGGAGGGTTATGGCAACGCCTACTAAGGTTTCAGCAGTAGCTGAGATCACTAACGATTTCAAGGAATCGAACGCCGCTGTCCTGACCGAATACCGTGGGCTCACCGTTGCACAGCTCAAGCAGCTGCGTGTTTCTCTCGGCCAGGACACCAAGTTCGCGGTCGTCAAGAACACCCTGACCGCCATTGCAGCCAAGGAAGCCGGCGTCGAAGCATTCGACGGCCAGCTTGCCGGCCCCACTGCAATTGCGTTCATCAAGGGTGACGCAGTTGCAGCTGCCAAGAGCCTGACGGATTTTGCCAAGGCCAACAAGCAGCTGGTTATCAAGACCGGTTACTTCGAAGGCAAGGCACTGAACGCCAGCGAAGTTGCTGCCCTGGCAGCACTCGAGTCCCGCGAGCTGCAGCTCGCCAAGGTTGCAGGCATCCTCAAGGCTCCTGCTGCCGCTGCTGCACGCATCATTGACGCCCTGCGCCTCAAGCTTGAAGAAGAGAACGGTGCACCGGCAGCTGCCGAAGCACCCGCCGCCGAAGAAGCCCCCGCCGCAGAAGCAGCAGAGACCGAAGCTCCGGCCGACGCCGCAGCCACTGAAGAGAACTAACTCTCTTTCAACCCAGACTCCGGTGCTAAGGCGCGGCCCAGGCCGCCCAGGCACCACCTATAGGAAGGACGCCACACCATGGCGAAGCTCAGCAACGAAGAGCTCATTGAAGCTTTCAAGGAACTGACCATCATCGAGCTCTCCGAGTTCGTCAAGCTCTTCGAAGAGACCTTCGAAGTTACCGCTGCCGCTGTTGCAGTTGCCGGCCCCGCCGGTGGCGCTGCTGAAGAGGTTGAAGAGAAGACTGACTTCGATGTCATCCTCGAGGCTGCTGGCGACAAGAAGATCGCAGTGATCAAGGAAGTTCGCGCTATCACCTCCCTCGGCCTCAAGGAAGCCAAGGACCTGGTTGACGGTGCACCGAAGGCTGTTCTCGAAGGCGCCACCAAGGAAGCCGCCGAGAAGGCCAAGGCTCAGCTCGAAGAGGCCGGCGCAACGGTTACCCTCAAGTAACTCGCCCTGCCCGGGGCGTTCGACCAGCTCGAACGGCCCAGTTTTTTACGGGAAACCCCGTCCACTCCGGTGGGCGGGGTTTCCTGCGTCCGGCGCAGGGCGGGAGCGGGGTAAACCTTTAGTAAATGATTGCCTGCTCTCCTTTTCAGGATGCGGCGCGGCCCCTAGACTTTGGCCTTGTGCCGACCGGCCGCCAAACCCTGAGGAGCCCACACAATGACCGATCCCAACCCCTCGTTCTCCCGCCGCGCCATGCTCACCGCGGCCTTCGTCGGCGGCAGCGCCGCCGCGGCCGCTCTGTCCGGTGCCCCGGCGGCACAGGCAGCGCCGGCCAACAACGGCAAGAAACAGTTCAACCTGACCGTGCTCGGGACCACCGACCTGCACAACAACGTCTTCAACTGGGACTACTTCAAGGACGTGCCCTACTCCGACGCCGCGGGAAACAAGATCGGCATCGCCCAGGCGGCCACCCTGATCAAGGCCGTCCGTGCCGAACGGGGCGCCGGCAACACGCTCACCATCGACTCCGGCGACACTATCCAGGGCACGCCCCTTGCCTACTACTTCGCCAAAGTGAATCCCATCTCGGAGACCGTCAAGCACCCCATGGCGCTGGCCATGAACGCGGTGGGCTACGACGCCGTCGCGCTCGGCAACCACGAGTTCAACTACGGCATCCCGATGCTGCGGACCTGGGAGAAGCAGCTGGACTTCCCGCTGCTGGGCGCCAACGTGCATGACGCCGTCACCGGCCAGCGTGCCTTCACCCCGTACGTTCTCAAGCGCGTCAAGACCGAGAACGGCTGGCTGACGGTGGGCCTGGTCGGCTTCGTGACCCCCGGCTGCGCGCTCTGGGACCGCGACAACGTCCAGGGCAAGCTGGACTTCAACGGAATCGTCGAGGAGGCCAGGACCGTCATCCCGCAGATGAAGGCCGCCGGAGCTGACGTCGTCATCGTCTCCAGCCACTCGGGCGCGACGCCGGGTTCCTCCTACGGGGACGCGCTGCCGTTCGCCGAAAACGCCTCCACGCAGCTCGCCGAGGAAGTCCCGGGCATCGACGCGATCCTCGTCGGGCACGCGCACCTGGAGATCCCGGAACGGTTCGTCACCAACAAGGCCACCGGCCGGCAGGTCCTTCTCACCGAACCCCTGAAGTGGGGCATGCGCATCGCCGTGATCGACCTGCAGCTCGCCAAGGACCGCGGCCAGTGGAGCGTCACCTCGGCGCACTCGCACCTGTTGGACGCCAAAACCGTCGAGGCGGATCCCGCCGTCGTCAGCGCGGTGCAGGCCGGGCACGAGGCGACCGTCAAGTACGTCAACCAGGTGATCGGGACGTCCACCGCGCCGTTGAGCACGGCGACCGCCTGCTGGGGGGACTCGGCGGCGATCGACGCGATCAACTACGTTCAGGCCAGCACCATCAAGGCGGAGCTGGCCAACGGTCCGGCGGCCGGGCTGCCGGTCCTGTCCATCGCGGCGGCGTTCTCGCGCTCGGTGGACGTCAAGGCAGGCCCGCTGACCATCCGGGACGTGGCCGGGCTGTATATCTTCGACAACACACTGCTCTCCATCAAGGTCACCGGCGCCCAGGTCAAGGCCTACCTCGAGTGGTCCGCGCAGTACTTCAAGCCGGTGAGCGGCACCACCGCCCGCGCGCAGGACGTCACGAACGCCGTCACGGCGCTGGCGCCCAACGGCACCCCGGACTACAACTACGACGTCGTCTACGGACTGGACGCCCCGCTGGACTACGAGATCGACCTGGCCCGTCCCGCGGGGGACCGGATCAGGAACCTGACGTACGGAGGCTCGCCGGTGGGGGCGGAACAGGAGTTTGCAATGGCGATCAACAACTACCGGCAGAGCGGCGGCGGTGGCTTCCCGGCAGTGAAGACGGCACCAGTGCTCTCGAACAGCCAGCAGGAGATCCGGCAGCGCATCATTGACTACGTGGTGGCCCGCGGCACCCTGGACGCGGCCGTGTTCAGCCAGAGCAACTGGCGGCTGACGGTCAACGGCGAACCGCTGACCGTCACCGCCTGATCACCGTTGCTTTTAACCCGCGTGTGTCAGCTTGGCTGCACCGGCTCGGTGATGTCCGCGACGACGGCGTCCAGGGCTGCGGTGAGCGCGTCGGCGTCGACGAAGGCGCTGTAGCCGTGTTCCCCGGCGCCCATCGAAATCCGCCGGCCCGTGATGGTGCTGTCGGCGTAGACCGGCCACGGGGACGTGCTGCCCAGCGGGGTGATGGTGCCGCGCTCGTAGCCGGTCGCGGCGAGGGCGACGTCGGCGCTGGGCAGCGAGAGTTTGTTGACGCCGACCAGCTGGCGCAGCTTGGGCCAGGAGATCTGGCGGTCCCCGGGGACGAGGGCGAACAGGAAGCTGCCGTCCTTGTGCTTGACCACCAGGGACTTCACGATGTCCCCGGGGGTGATGCCGAGGATGCCGGCGGCCTCCTCCAGGCTGCTGGCGGCCAGCCGCTCCACCAGCTCCACCTCAAGGCCGCGCGCGGCGGCGTCGGCCAGGAATCGCTTCCTGCCGGCACCGCCGCCGCGGCCTTCGCCGGAGATGAGTTCGGACATCAGTCGCGGTACAGCAGCAGGGCCTCGCCTTGGCCGCCGCCGCCGCAGAGCGAGACGGCGGCTTTGCCGCTGCCGCGCCGCTTCAGCTCGTGGGCCGCGTGCAGGGCCAGCCGGGCTCCGGAAGCGCCGATCGGGTGCCCCAGGGCGATGGCGCCGCCGTGGATGTTGCACTGCTCCAGGGGGTAGTCGAGGTCCTTGAGGGACTGCACGGCCACGGAACCGAAGGCCTCGTTGATCTCGATGAAGTCCAGGTCTGCGGTGGACCAGCCGGCCTTGTCCAGCGCGCTCTTGATCGCGTTGGAGGGCTGGGAGTGCAGCGAATTGTCCGGGCCGGCGACCTGCCCGGGCTTGCCGACCACGGCGAGGTAATCCAGGCCGTGTTCCTCCGCGAAGCTCCGTGAGGTGAGGACCAGGGCGGCAGCGCCGTCGGAGAGCGGGGACGAGTTGCCGGCCGTGATGGTGCCGTCGGTGGCGAAGGCCGCGCGCAGGCCGGCCAGGGACGAAACGGACGTGTCCGGGCGGACCCCCTCGTCGGTGCCGACCACCACCGGGTCGCCCTTGCGCTGCTTGACGCTGATCGGGGCGATCTCGCCGTCGAAGACCCCGTCCTTCGCTGCTGTGGCGGCGCGCTGGTGCGAGGCCGCGGCCACCTCGTCCTGGGAGGTGCGGTCGATGCCCAGCGTGACGTTCTTGCTCTCCGTGGACAGGCCCATGGACTGGCCGTCGAAGGCGTCGGTGAGGCCGTCATGGGCGGCGGCATCGAGTGCCTGGACCGAACCGTAGGTCCAGCCCTGCCGCGAGCCGGGCAGCAGGTGCGGTGCCCGGCTCATCGACTCCTGGCCGCCGGCGACGACGACGGTGGCGTCGCCGCTGCGGATCATCCGGGCCGCGTCGATCACGGCGGTGAGGCCGGAGAGGCAGACCTTGTTGATGGTCACGGTGGGGACGTTCCAGCCGATGCCGGCGCCGATGGCACTCTGCCGGGCCGGGTTCTGGCCCGCGCCGGCCTGCAGGACCTGGCCCATGATGACCGAGTCGACCTGGTCCGCCGTCACTCCGCTGGCGGCCAGCGCCGCCCGGATCGCGTGGGTGCCCAGTTCGACGGCGGTGAAGCTGGCCAGCTGCCCGTTCAGCCGGCCCTGCGGGGTGCGGGCGGCGGCGAGGATGACAACATCATTGTTGTCCGCGGAGTTGCTCATGGTTATCTCTTCCGATCTCTAACGATGTATCCCAAGGTTATCGTGAGCCCTGTCACGGAGCCATTCGGCGGAACGGCTGTCGGGGCAGCAGGTGCTGCGGGGGATCCGCCGGCGGGGGCGCCGGGGCGGGAGCCGGGGCAGCCGGGGGCCGTGCTTGCATTCGCGCCGCAAGTGGGGTAGACAAGTAGGTTGCTTTGCCGTATCGTAGATATTTGCGTCTTCCCTGTTTACCTTCAGCCTTCATATAGCGGTGGGCTTAGCCCGACAGCTGCTCCATCAATGTGCCGTCTACAACGTGCACCAGCATGGGCAGTGCGGGTCCCGGGTCATATAGCGGAACCGGACTGGTAGCACTGCGAAGTCACTTCGCAGGGTGCATAACGGGGGAGATCTGAAAACGCCTGAAGGTCTGTGGAAGGATCCCTCTTGGTCGCCTCGAGCACCTCTAATGTAAACAACGCTACCGCTATTAATGCCGACAGCACCGACGGTGCAACCCGCCGGCTCTCTTTCGCAAAGATTCACGAACCGCTTGACGTTCCGAATCTGCTTGCCCTGCAAACCGACAGCTTTGACTGGCTGGTCGGCAACGAACGCTGGCAGGCACGCGTCGCGAAGGCCGTCGAAGAAGGCGACCTCAGTGTCGCCACCACGTCGGGCCTGTCTGACATTTTCGAAGAGATCTCCCCGATCGAGGATTTCCAGGGCACCATGTCCCTGAGCTTCTCCGAGCCGGAGTTCGCTGATCCGAAATACACCATGGCCGAATGCAAGGACCGGGACGCTACGTACTCGGCTCCGCTGTACGTCAAGGCCGAATTCATGAACAACAACACGGGCGAAATCAAGCAGCAGACCGTGTTCATGGGTGACTTCCCGCTGATGACCGAGAAGGGCACCTTCGTCGTCAACGGCACCGAGCGTGTCGTCGTCTCCCAGCTGGTCCGTTCCCCGGGCGCCTACTTTGAGCGCACCGCGGACAAGACCAGCGACAAGGACATCTTCACCGCGAAGATCATCCCGTCCCGCGGCGCCTGGTTCGAACTCGAAATCGACAAGCGCGACCAGGTCGGCGTCCGTCTCGACCGCAAGCGCAAGCAGTCCGTCACCGTGCTGCTGAAGGCCCTCGGCTGGACCGAAGGCCAGATCCTCGAAGAGTTCGGCCAGTACGACTCCATGCGCGCGACGCTGGAGAAGGACGCCACCGAAACCCGCGAAGACGCCTTGCTGGACATCTACCGGAAGCTGCGACCGGGCGAGCCGCCCACCGTCGAGGCTGCCCAGTCCCTGCTGGACAACCTGTACTTCAACTCCAAGCGCTACGATCTGGCCAAGGTCGGCCGTTACAAGATCAACCGCAAGCTTGGCATTGACCGCTCCCTTGGCGACAAGGAAGCATCCGTGCTGCACGTTGAAGACATCGTTGCCATGATCAAGTTCCTGGTAGCCCTGCACGCCGGTGAGAAGACCCTCATGGGCAAGCGCGATGGCCAGGACCACGAACTGCGCGTCGAGATCGACGACATCGACCACTTCGGCAACCGCCGCATCCGCGCCGTCGGCGAGCTCATCGAGAACCAGGTCCGCACCGGCCTGTCCCGTATGGAGCGCGTTGTCCGCGAGCGTATGACGACCCAGGACGTCGAGGCCATCACGCCGCAGACCCTGATCAACATCCGCCCCGTCGTGGCAGCCATCAAGGAGTTCTTCGGAACCTCCCAGCTGTCGCAGTTCATGGACCAGAACAACCCGCTCTCGGGCCTGACCCACAAGCGCCGCCTGTCCGCGCTCGGCCCGGGTGGTCTGTCCCGTGACCGCGCCGGCATGGAAGTTCGTGACGTGCACCCGTCCCACTACGGACGTATGTGCCCGATCGAAACCCCTGAAGGCCCGAACATCGGCCTGATCGGTTCGCTGGCTTCCTACGGACGCATCAACCCGTTCGGCTTCATTGAGACCCCGTACCGCCTCGTCTCCGAGGGTGTCGTTTCCGATGAGGTCCAGTACCTCACCGCCGACGACGAGGCCGAGGTCCTGATCGCACAGGCCAACGCCCCGCTCGACGAGAACAAGCGTTTCGCCGAAGAGACCGTGCTGGTCCGTGCCCGTGGTGGTGGAGGCGAGCCCGTGCTGGTTCCCGCCGCCGACGTCGAGTTCATGGACGTTTCCCCGCGCCAGATGGTGTCCGTGGCAACCGCCCTGATCCCGTTCCTCGAGCATGACGATGCAAACCGCGCACTCATGGGTGCCAACATGCAGCGCCAGGCCGTGCCGCTGGTCCGTTCCGAGGCGCCGTTCGTCGGCACCGGCATGGAGCGCGCCGCCGCCGTCGACGCCGGTGACGTTGTCATCGCGAAGAAGGCCGGTGTGGTCACCGAGGTTTCCGCCGAGCTCGTCATCATGCTCAACGACGACGGCACCGAAACCAACTACCGGATCAACAAGTTCGCCCGCTCCAACCAGGGCAACTGCTACAACCACCGTGTCCTGGTGAACGAAGGCCAGCGCCTGGAGGTCGGCGGCATCATCGCCGACGGCCCGGCAACGGACCAGGGCGAGCTCGCCCTCGGTAAGAACCTGCTCGTGGCGTTCATGTCATGGGAAGGCCACAACTTCGAGGATGCCATCATCCTGTCCCAGCGGATCGTGGCAGAGGACGTCCTGTCCTCGATCCACATCGAGGAGCACGAGATCGACGCCCGCGACACCAAGCTTGGTGCCGAGGAAATCACCCGTGACATCCCGAACGTGTCCGAGGAAGTCCTGGCAGGCCTGGACGAGCGCGGCATCATCCACATCGGTGCCGAGGTTGAAGCCGGCGACATCCTGGTCGGCAAGGTCACCCCCAAGGGCGAGACCGAGCTGACCCCGGAAGAGCGCCTGCTGCGCGCCATCTTCGGTGAGAAGTCCCGCGAAGTGCGTGACACCTCCCTGAAGGTGCCCCACGGCGAGTCCGGCACCGTGATCGGTGTCCGCGTCTTCGACCGCGACAACGACGACGAGCTGCCCCCGGGCGTCAACCAGCTGGTCCGCGTTTACGTGGCCGCCAAGCGCAAGATCACCGACGGCGACAAGCTCGCCGGCCGTCACGGCAACAAGGGTGTTATCTCCAAGATCCTTCCGATCGAGGACATGCCCTTCCTTGCCGACGGTACCCCCGTTGATATTGTCCTCAACCCGCTGGGTGTTCCGGGCCGTATGAACGTCGGCCAGGTGCTTGAGACGCACCTCGGCTGGGTTGCCAAGACCGGTTGGAAGATCGAAGGCGAGCCCGAGTGGGTCAAGCAGCTGCCGAACCTGCCGCGCGAGAGTGGCCAGACCACTGTTGCCACGCCGGTCTTCGACGGTGCGCGTGAAGAGGAAATCACGGGCCTGCTCGACTCCACCAACGTCACCCGCGACGGGGACCGCCTGATCAACTCCTCGGGCAAGACCCGCCTGTTTGACGGCCGCTCCGGCGAGCCGTTCCCGGATCCGATCTCGGTCGGCTACATGTACATCCTGAAGCTCCACCACCTGGTGGACGACAAGATCCACGCGCGCTCCACCGGCCCGTACTCCATGATCACGCAGCAGCCGCTGGGTGGTAAGGC
>NZ_CAXHZI010000036.1:0-16494 GCF_964021775.1 uncultured Arthrobacter sp. | reverse complement strand
GGTCGTTGCAACTCCCAAAAGTTCTGGGTGTTGCAACGACCGCTAGAAGCCAAGGCGGGGGAACCGGCCTTCTCCATATCATGGTCAGCGTCGCTCCGGCTTGGTCAGCCGCGGTCCGCCTTGCGCATCTGGTGTTGCAGGACCTTGGTCTGGACGGCGCCCTTGACCTTGTTTTTCAGGTCGGTCGGCACCCGGGTCATGCCCTCCTGGGCCACCGTGGCCACATGCCGGCCGTCCCGGCTGAAGATCTTGCCGGTCGCCAGGCCCCGGGCGCCCTGAGCGCTGGGGGATTCCTGGACGTAAAGCAGCCACTCATCCACCCGGACGGGCCGGTGCCACCACATGGCGTGGTCCAGGCTCGCGACGGACATTCCCGGGGTGATCCAGCTCATCCCGTGCCGGCGCAGGACAGACTCCAGCAGCGTGTAGTCGCTCGCGTAGGCCAGCGCCGCGCGGTGCATCTGCGGGTCGTCCGGCATTGGCCCGAACGTGCGCATCCAGACGGCGTTCCGGGCCTCCTTCGGGCCCTTGGCGGAGACATACAGGGCCGGATCCACGTGGCGGATGTCGAACGGCCGCTCGTAGGCCCAGTGCCGGGCCACCGGGTGGTCGTACTTGCCCAGCAGGTCGGCCGTGCTCGGCAGCGACTCCGGGTCCGGTATGCCCGCCGGCATTTCGGTCTGATGCTCGATTCCTTCGTCCTCATCCTGGAAGGACGCGATCATCGACAGGATGGGCATGCCCTCCTGATACGCGTGGACCCTGCGCGCTGAGAAGGACCGGCCGTCGCGGAGCCGCTGCACGCCGAAGGTGATGGGCTTGTTGGCGTCACCCGGGCGGAGGAAATAACCATGCATGGAGTGGACGCCGCGGCCCTCCGGGACGGTGCGGCTGCCGGCCACCAACGATTGCGCCAGCACCTGACCGCCAAAGACGCGCTGCCGCGGCTGTTTCTGCGAAGGACCCATAAAGATGTCCTCATCCGTCCGGGCCCCCTCCAGCTCGCCAAGGTTCAGGAGTTGGATGAGCGAGGAGGTGGGATCCTCGGTGGGCATCGCCTGCAATCCGGCTTCGGCTTCAGTCATGGTTTGACTCTAGACGTCACCCCGGCACGGCTCAAAAGAGGCACAGCCGGTAGAGTCAGGATTGTGTCAGACGTCCTAACCCAGCCCCTGCAGTTCACCGATCCCCGCGACCTCGCCGACCTGCGCACCTTCGCCACCCGGGCCCGGACCATAGACGACGGTGCCATCCGGCTGAGCGCCGCCGGGCCGGTCCTGGCCGCCTACGTCTGCGTACTCCGTCCCCGGCTGCTCGGGGAATCGACCCCGACGATCCTCGGCCTCCGGACCATGGAGCTGGCCGCGCCCGCGGAACTCGACGTGACCGTCCCGCTGTCTGCGGTGCTGGACCGGCTGGCGCGCGCCGGCGCAGACGACGTCGAGCTTCCGGTACCGCCTATGACCGTCACCGAGTCGTGGGCCGGCGTCGGCGCCCCCCGCAGCGGCTGGCAGCTGCTCGGCGCCCTGCCGGACGAGGTCCTGCGACAGGGCGCCGAGGCCGGCATCACGGAGATCGCCGCCATCATTCCGGACAAGCCCGGCGCGCTGATCGTCAACAATGCCCGGGCCACGGTCTGGGGCCGTCCGCTGCCCGACGCCGGCGGGCTGCCCGCGGGGGCGGCCTTCGCCGCGCTGACGCTGGGCTTCCTGGCCGACGGCGAACAAAGCCTCTTCCGTGCGGGCCGGTGGTTCCGGCTCAGTGGCCCCCGTGGCCACGTCCTGGTCCGGGCCGGCTCGGGACTCTAGGCTCCGGCACCGTCCCGCGCGCGGACTTGCTTATCCGGACGCCATTCACGGCCCGGCCGGCCGGGCCGCATCCTGCGCCGGGTTCAGAACCGGAGAACGTTTAGTTCGACGGCGGGCTCAAAACCCAGCCGGGCATAGAAGCTACGCGACGCGGGGGAGGGCGATAGCACCAACCGCGCCGCCTTGATGCCCCGCGAGAACGCGATCGCCTCCTGCACCAACTGCGCTCCGATGCCGGCATTGCGGAACTCCGGCAGCACATAGACGTTGCCCAGATAGACCCAGTGGGAGGGTTCCTTGCCGGGTTTGGGCATCCGCTCAAAGACCAGGAGGTTGAGCATCCCGACCAGTTCGCCGTCCCGCTCGGCGACAATGAATTTTCGAGGGTTGGCGTCCCGCCAGTTGCTGTAGACGGCTTCGAAGTCCGGGTCGACGCCGGCCCCAGGCTCCTGTTCCGCGGCCCACGCCGCCCTCAGCGCTGCCACGGCAGACCGGTCCTCAGTGATTTCGTCACGGATTATCAGCATGGGCTCACCCTACCGACCGTGACGACGGTCTCGTCTTAAAACACTTGTCGCCCGGATACCCGGCTAGGTATTATTGAGGCAGAAAGACCCCGGAGGCATTCCCCCAAGTGCCTCCGGGGTCTTTCCATATCGTTTTAGGCCCCGGAGGGGCTGTTGACCATCGAGAGGGCGGCCCGTTCCATGTAGTCCCAGAGGGTTCCCTCGTAGAGCGGCGGCAGCTCGAGGGCGTCGACGGCGGTGCGCATGTGGTGCAGCCAGGCGTCCTTCGCCTCCGGGGTGACACGGAACGGCTGGTGCCGCATCCTCAGCCGAGGGTGGCCGCGCTCCTCGCCGTAAGTGGTGGGCCCGCCCCAGTACTGCTCCAGGAACATCAGGAAGCGCCGCTTGGCCGGACCGAGGTCTTCCTCCGGGTACATCGGGCGCAGCAGCGGGTCCGTCGCGACGCCGTCGTAAAACACATCGATCAGCTTCACGAACGTTTCGTGGCCGCCTACGGCGTCATAGAAGTTGTCCGTATAGCCGGGCCGGCTGAAGGGATCGTTCTGCATCAGCAGCTTGGGCTGGCGGGGCTCGCCGGCGCTGGGGAGGGTCATCTTATTCTCCGGCCTGTTGCTGGGTTGCGGGGGTCTCGTCCGCCGTCGAACCGTCCGGCGCCACATAGCTGCCCTGCGAGCGGTTGCCCACCCGCAGGATCTCGCCGTTGCGCAGGTACCAGACGGTGCCGTCCTCGGCCCGGACCCGGGTGATACGCAGGCCCATGGACTCGACCGTGCCCACAACTTCCGACGTTTCGATGACGTCGCCGATCCCGTACTGGTCCTCGATGGTGATGAAGATGCCGGCCAGGAAGTCGCGGATCAGCTGCTGGGCGCCGAAACCGATGGCGACGCCGAGGATGCCGACGCTGGTCAGCAGCGGGGCGATGTTGACGTTGAGGTTCTGCAGGACGTACATCACCGTGATCACCACGACCAGCACGCTCACCACACTGTTGAGCAGGGACCCGATCGTGTTGGCCCGCTGCTCGCGCCGCTGGTGGTCCAGCGCCCGCAGCGCCGGGGCCACCCAGCGGAAATGCGGCTTCTTGAAGAACGTGGTGCCGGCGGCGACGCGCTTGGTGATACCTGCGATCACAAACGACGCCACCAGCCACGTGGCGACGCCAACGCCGATGCTGATCAGGACCCCCGGCAGGTTGACGGCCGAGATGTCCGGCGGCGTGATGGGCTCAGCGGTGATAAGGCGGTACATCGGCGGGGTTTGCTCCTTCGGGGCGCCCGCGTTCGCCGGGCGCATAACACTCTGTTCAGTTTCAACATTAGCGCCGTAGCGTTGCGCCATGCGCATCCTGGTCCTTGGAGGCACCGCCTTCCTGTCAGCAGAAATCACCCGGCAGGCGCTCGCCGCCGGGCACGAGGTCACGTGCCTGGCCCGCGGGACCCGTTCGGCCCCGCCCGAGGGTGCCACCTGGCTGCAGGCGGACCGGGCGCAAGGCCGCGTTGCCTACGCCGCCGCGGCCAGCGCGGGGGAGTGGGACGCCGTCGTCGACGTCGCCCGGCGCCCGGGGCAGGCGCGGGAGGCGCTGGAAGCGCTGGCCGGAACTGCCCGGCACTGGACCTTCGTCTCAAGCTGTTCGGTCTACGCGGACCATTCTGTCCCCGGCGCGGCCGAGGACGCCGCGGTGCTGGCCCCGCTGGCGGTGGACCTGGAGCCGACCCCGGAACGCTACGGCGAGGCGAAGTCGGCCATTGAACGCTCGACGGCGGAACTCGCCGGGGACAAGGCGCACCTGTGCCGCGCCGGGCTGATCGGCGGGCCGGGCGACGAATCGGACCGTTACGGCTACTGGCCGGCCCGCTTCGCCCGGGACCCGGGTCCGGCACTGGCCCCGGACATCCCGGCGGACAGCACCCAGGTCATCGATGTGCGGGACCTTGCAGCGTGGGTGCTGCGGGCGGCGGAAGCCGGGGTCACCGGGGCGCTGAACGCCGTGGGCGACCCGGTGCCGTTCGCCGTGTACCTCGACGCCGCGCGGCAGATCGCCCGGGGAAGCGCCGAGGTGGTGGCGGCCCCGGCCGACTGGCTCGCCGCCCGCGGGGTGAACTACTGGGCAGGCCCGGACTCGCTGCCGCTCTGGCTGCCGCCCGGCCATGACGGCTTCGCGGCCCGCAGCAACGCGGCGGCGCTGGCCGCCGGGATGACGCTGCGGCCGTGGACCGAGACGATGCAAGACACCCTGGCCGACGAACACCGCCGCGGACTCGGCCGGGACCGGAAGGCGGGCCTCAGCCCGGACACCGAACGCCGGCTGCTGCGTGAGTTCCGGGCCGGCGTTCAGCCCGCCTGAGTGTCCGCGTCTGGAATGCCGGCAGCGGGGTCCACGGCCGCCGAGGGCTCGTGCCGCACCGGAAAGTTGACGCTCCGGGCAATGAAGCAAACCGCGTTGGCCCCGCGGTGCAGCTCCTCCAACAACTCTTCGGCCGCCGGCGCCGCCGTCGTGACCCGGGGCCTGAGCGTGACCGATTCGAACTGGCCGCTGCCGTCCCGGTTGGTCCGCATCACACCCTCGGCGCGGTCCTCATACCCGGTCACCACCACGCCGTGCTTCACGGCGACGTGCAAAAAGGACAGCATGTGGCACTGCGAGAGCGCGGCCAGCAGCAGCTGCTCCGGGTTGTACCGTTCCCGGTCGCCGTGGAACGTGGGGTCAGCGGAGCCCTTCAGGACCGGCAGCCCGGGGATCTCGACGTCGTGGTCGCGGGAGTAGCCGCGGTAGGAGGAGGTCCCCTCGCCCAGGTTCCCGGTCCAGCGGACGGTCAGCGCGTAGTGGTGCTCGTCGAGGCTCATGCCGCCAGTCTAGCGGCGCGGAAACGCCAGGACCCCGGCGCCGCCAAGCGGTGCCGGGGTCCTGAACTGCGGGGCTGACCTCTGCCCGGCCTAAACGTCCGCGGCGCGGGCGCGCAGGGCGCGGGCGACGCCGTCGCGGTTTTCCAGCATCATCCGGCGCAGCGCCGCGCTGTCCTCCGGCAGCGCCGCCAGGAACGCGTCCGTGCGGTCCACCGTGGCCTGCGTGGTCAGCTGCGCGGGGTAGAGCCCGACGACGATCTGCTGGGCCAGCGCGTGCGTGCGGTCCTTGACGATGCCCGGGACGGCCGCGAAGTACTTTTCGGCGTAGGGCTCCAGCAAGGACGTGTCCAGCACCCGGGTGAAGCCGGCAACCGCCGATCCCTGCAGGGCGTTGGACAGTTCGCCCTTGACCACGATCGACTCCCAGGCCGCGCCCTTGGCCTCGGCGGTGGGGACGGCTGCCTTGGCCAGGGCCGCCGCGTTCTGGCCGGTGGCGGTGTTGTCGTGCTCCAGCTCGGCGTCGATCTGCTCCTGCCCGGCCCGGCCGCCGACTACGAGGGACGCGATCAGCTCCCAGCGCAGGTCCTGGTCCACGGTGAGGCCGGGCAGCTCCAGGGAGCCGTCCAGCAGGGCGGCGACGGTGTCCAGCTGCCCGGCGCTGCGGGCCAGCAGCGCGTAGGACTTCACGAACTGCAGCTGTGCGTCGGAGCCGGCCGGGACGCGGGCGGCGAGCTCCCAGAGCCGGTCGGCCGCGGCGGTCGCGGTGGCGTCCTTGTGCTCCGCGGCCACGTAGAAGTTCAGCGTGGTGGCGAGCTGGCGGAGCTGGACCAGGATCACGGAGGAATCGGATTCCTCGGCGATGTTGGCGAGGATCAGTTCCACGTAGCCGCGGGCCGGGGTTTCGCCGTCGCGCGCCGCGTCCCAGGCCGAGCCCCAGACCAGGGTGCGGGGCAGGCTCTGGCCGAAGTCCTTCAGGTGCGCCGTGGCGGTGGCAAGGGACTTCGGGTCAAGCCGGACCTTGGCGTAGGCGAGGTCGTCGTCGTTGAGCAGGATCAGGTCCGGCTGCGCCAGGCCCGCCAGGGCGGGAACCTCGGTGCGCTCGCCGTCGACGTCGAGCTCCTCGCGGTGCACACGCTCCAGCTTCCCGGCGCCGTCCAGGTTGTAGAAGCCGACGGCGAGCCGGTGCGGGCGGATGGTCGGCTGCGCCTCGGTGGCGGACTGCAGGATGGCGAACGAGGAAATGTTCCCGTCATCGCCGACGGACAGCTCCGGCTTGAGCGTGTTCACGCCGGCGGTCTCCAGCCAGAGCCGGCCCCAATGGTCCAGGTCGCGGCCGCTGGCCTTTTCCAGCTCGACCATCAGGTCGCTGAGCTCGGTGTTCTGCCAGGAGTGCTTGCGGAAGTACTCGCGGACGCCGGCCATGAACTCCTCCGGGCCCACCCAGGCCACCAGCTGCCGCAGCACCGAGGCGCCTTTGGCGTAGGTGATGCCGTCGAAGTTCACCTCGACATCCTGCAGGTCGTTGATCTCGGCGAAGATCGGGTGCGTCGTGGGCAGCTGGTCCTGCCGGTAGGCCCAGGACTTCTCCACCGAGGCGAAGGTGGTCCAGGCATGGTCGAATTTCGTGTTCTCGACGGCGGCGAGGTGGGACATGTACTCGGCGAAGGACTCGTTGAGCCAGAGGTCGTTCCACCAGCGCATGGTCACGAGGTCGCCGAACCACATGTGGGCCAGCTCGTGCAGCACGGTGATGGCGCGGCGTTCCACCTGGGCATCGGTGACCTTGCTGCGGAAGACGTAGCCCTCCAGGATGGTCACCGCGCCGGCGTTCTCCATGGCCCCGGCGTTGAACTCCGGCACGAAGAGCTGGTCGTACTTCTCGAACGGGTAGGGGCAGCCGAACTGCGCCTCGAAGAACTCGAAGCCCTGGCGGGTGAGGTCGAAGATGTTGTCCGCGTCGAGGTACTGCATCAGCGACTTGCGGGCAAAAACGCCCAGCGGAGTGACTTTACCGTCCGCGGACTTCACCTCGCTGCGGACCGACTGGTACGGACCGGCGATCAGGGCGGTGACGTAGGAGGAGAGCCGCGGGGTGGGGGCGAACTCCCAGACCGAGCGGGCGCCGCCGTCCTCGCCGGGAATGCTTTCCACCGGCACCGGGGTGGGGGAGTTGGAGACGACATCCCAGTGCGAGGGCGCGGTCACGGTGAAGCTGAAGCTGGCCTTGAGGTCGGGCTGCTCGAAGACGGCGAACATGCGCCGGGAATCGGGAACCTCGAACTGGGTGTACAGGTAGACCTCGTTGTCCACCGGGTCCACGAAGCGGTGCAGGCCCTCGCCGGTGTTCATGTAGGGCGCGTCCGCGACCACCAGCAGCTCGTTGTCCGCGGCCAGGTCCGGCAGCTGGATCCGGATGCCGTCGGAGACCTCCGCCGGGTCCAGCTCGCGGCCGTTGAGCGTGACGCTGTGCACCGTGTGGGTCACGGCGTCGATGAAGGTCGAGGACCCCGGCTTGGCCGTGAACTTCACAGCGGTGGTGGAGCCGAAGACCTTCTCGCCCCGGGTCAGGTCGAGGCTGACTTCGTAGGAGTCGACGGCGATCAGTTCGGCGCGCTCGCGGGCTTCGGCGCGCGTGAGGTTCATACCGGGCAAGAGGTGCCTCCAGGAGTGGTGGGAACGGTGGAAACGATACTGTGAAATTATTCTTTCACGTTGCGGTGGCTTGGCAAGTTGTGCACGTCACAGCGGGCCCGCTCCAGGCGCCTCCGGCAGGGGTAGCGTTGGGGTTATGGGAAAGATCCGGGATTCCGTTGACGTCAGGGCCCTGCGCTTCGCCGTAGGCTTCCCGCTGATGCTGGCCGCCGCCTTCGTGGCCTGCGCGCTGCTGATCCGCGCGGACCTGCCCGATCCGCTGGCCGTGCGCTGGACCGACGCCGGCGCCGCTGACTTTGCGCCCTTCGGGGCTGTGGTGGGGGTTGGCGCGGTCCTGATTGTGCTGGTCGGCTGGGCGGTCCTGCTCCAGGCGGCGCCGCTCTCGCGGCCGGCCATGATGCGCCGGTTCATGATGGGCGCCGGGCTGGCCGTGAGCCTATTCGTCACCACCGTCCTCGCCGCTGTGCTGGTGGGCCAGCTCGGCCTGGCCGACGCCCGGGAATCCCGCGTGGACGTGGCCGTCCTGGCCATGGGCAGCGGAGCGGCGCTGGGGCTCGGGGTAGTGATGGGATTCGTGTTCAAGGCGGACGAGCGGTGGTCCTCCGACGACGAACGGGCCGTGCAGGCGGCGCTCGAACGGGAACTGGACCCCGATCTGGCCGGCGATTCGGTCAGCCTCTGGGTCCACGCCCGCAGCTCGGTCTTTGTCATGTTGGGGATTGCAACGCTGTTTCCCGCGGCCCTGCTCACCGTCGCCGTGCCGTGGCTGGCCGCGCTCCTGGTGGCGGTCGCGCTGCTGGCCGCCGTGTTTCTGTTCGCCCGCATCCGGGTGGACCGCAGCGGCCTGCGGGTATTTGCCGCCGGGTTCGTCCGGGTCATGGATGTCCCGGCCGCCGCGATTGACTCGGCGACGCCGAAAGAGGTCAAGGCCGCCGACTACGGTGGTTGGGGCTACCGCAGCCACGGCAGCACAACGGCGATGCTGGTCAGCAGCGGCCCGGCCGTCGTCGTCGACCGTTCCGACGGCCGCCGGCTGGCGGTAAGCGGCGGCAGCGCCACGACGGCGGACAATGTGGCGCAGGTGCTGTCCCGCGTGGCGGCCCGGGCGCGCCGCAACGGCGGGGCGCCGGCGGCCTAGCCCTAGTAGGCTGGGGAGAGCCCTGATCAGCAGCGCCGAGAGTCCGCCGGCGCCCCAAAGAACGGATACGCCGTGACCACTGCCCCGGATTTCCCGCGCGTTCACATCGCCACCGACCACGCCGGCATGGAACTCAGCGCCCACCTGGTGGGCCACCTCAGCGCGAAGGGCTACGACGTGGTGGACCATGGCCCCAAGGTCTACGACGCGCTGGATGACTACCCCTCCTTCTGCATCAACGCGGCCCGCGCCGTGGTGGCGGACCAGAAGGCCGGCACCCCCGCGCTCGGCATCGTCCTGGGCGGCTCCGGCAACGGCGAGCAGATCGCGGCCAACAAGGTCAAGGGGGTGCGCGCAGCCCTGGCCTGGAACCTGTCCACCGCCAAACTGGCCCGGGAGCACAACGACGCCAACGTGGTGGCGGTCGGCGGGCGCCAGCACAGCGTCGATGAGGCCACCGCGATCATTGAGGCCTTCCTCACCGAGCCCTTCAGCAACGACGAGCGGCACATCCGCCGGATCGGCAAGATCGCCACCTACGAGGCCACCGGCGAGGTCGTCGAGTAGTGCCGGAAGGGCATTCGGTCCACCGGCTGGCCCGCCAGTTCGCCGACGTCTTCGCGGGGGAGCGGCTCGCCGTGTCCAGCCCGCAGGGACGTTTCGCACCGGGCGCGGCGCTGCTGGACGGCCACGTCCTCACCGGCTCCGTGGCGCACGGGAAGCACCTGTTCCTCGGCTTCGAGCATGGACTGGTCCTGCATGTGCACCTGGGGCTGTACGGTGCGTGGGACTTCGGCGGGGACGCGGATTTCCGCGGGGCCTCCAGCATCGGCGCGCCCCGCAAGATCGGGGAGCGGGAAGTCCACAGCGACGGCCCGGACCCCGTGTACGCGGGTCCGCCCGCCCCGGTCGGTGCCGTTCGGGTGCGGCTGGCCAGTGGCCACGGCTGGGCCGACCTGCGCGGCGCGACCACTTGCGAGACACTGACCGGAGTCGAGGTCGACGCGGTGATGGCCCGGTTGGGGCCGGACCCGTTGCGCAACCTCCCCGGTGACCGGGACACCTTCATTGCCGCGCTGGCGAAAAAGCGCACCCCGCTGGCCACGCTGCTGATGGACCAGAAGGTGATTGCCGGCGTCGGGAACGTCTACCGGGCCGAACTGCTGTTCCGGCAGCGGCTGGACCCCTGGCTGCCGGGAACGTCACTGCCGGTGGAGGCCGCCGGCCAGCTCTGGGACGACACCGTTGCGATGATGTCCGACGGCGTCCGCGACGGCCGGATCATCACCACGCCCCCGCGCTACTGGACCGGGCCCGACGGCGGGGATGGGCACGGTGACGGGGAGGGGCACGGCGGCAAGCTGCCGGCCCCGGAGGAGGCGCACTTCGTCTACCGGCGCCAGGGCCTGGACTGCCGCGACTGCGGCACGGCCGTGGCACTGACGGAACACGCCGCCCGCAAGCTTTACTGGTGCCCGGCCTGCCAAGGCTCCTGATGGATGGGCACGAAAAAAGCCCCTCCGGAGAGGGGCCCTGGCTTCGTCATATTCTGGAGGGGACGACGGGAATCGAACCCGCGTAATCAGTTTGGAAGACTGAGGCTTTACCATTAAGCTACGTCCCCGGGAATTTGCTGGAACTTCAGCAAAACTTCCGGGCGGCTGTTGAAGCCGGATACAACTAAACCCAATTCAGGCCCCCAGTGTCAAATGTGCAAATCAGCACAGTATGACCGTAGACTGTTCTGTGCACTTACGGGGTGTAGCTCAGCTTGGCTAGAGCGCCTGCTTTGGGAGCAGGAAGTCGCAGGTTCAAATCCTGTCACCCCGACTCTGCAGCAACTGCCAGATAAGTGGCGTTGCAGAACCCCATCCCCCAAAACCAGGAGTACTTAGACTGTGAAGAGCGCTGTCGAGAACCTCACCCCCACGCGGGTAAAGCTCAATGTTGAGGTCCCCTTTGAGGAATTGAAGCCCAGCATCGCAGAGGCATACAAGACTGTTGCTTCGCAGATCCAGGTTCCCGGGTTCCGCAAGGGCAAAGTCCCCTCCAAGCTCATTGACCAGCGCGTCGGCCGCGGCTACGTCCTGGAAACGGCCATTAACGAAGGCCTCAACGGCTGGTACCAGGCCGCCGTGCAGGAAACCGGCATCCGCCCGCTGAGCCGTCCCGAGGTTGAAATCACCGAGGTCCCGGACCCGTCCGCCACCAACGGCGAACTGAAGTTCCACGCCGAGGTCGACATCCGCCCCGAGATCGAGCTCCCGGACTACTCCGGCATCAAGGTTGAGGTTGCCGCTGCCGAGTCCTCCGACGCCGACGTCGACAAGGCCCTCGACGAGCTCCGCGGCCGCTTCGGCACGCTCAAGTCCGTGGACCGCCCCGCCGCCGACGGTGACTTCCTCACCATCGACATCACCGCCACGATCGACGGCGCCGAGGTTGACTCCGCGTCCGGCCTGTCCTACCAGGTAGGCGCCGGCACCATGCTCGAAGGCCTGGACGAAGCCGTCACCGGCCTCAGCGCCGACGAGGACGCCATCTTCGACACCACCCTCGTGGGCGGCGACCACGCCGGCGAATCCGCGCAGGTCAAGGTTGTTGTCAAGGCCGTCAAGGAGCGCGAGCTCCCCGAGGCCAACGACGACTTCGCCCAGCTGGCCTCCGAGTTCGACACCCTGGCCGAGCTCCGCGAGGACCTCGCCAAGCAGGCCGCCGACTCCAAGACCGTCGAGCAGGGCGTCGAGGCCCGCGACAAGGTGCTGGACAAGCTCGTCGAGCTCGTTGAGGTTCCGGTTCCGGAATCCGTCGTCGAAGAGCAGCTTGAGCAGCACTTCAGCGCCGAGAACTCCCACGGTGAAGGCGAGCACGACACCGAGGAGCACCGCGCCGAGGTCAAGGCCAACACCGAACGGGCCTTCCAGAACGAGATCATCCTTGACGCCATCGCCGAAAAGGAAGAAGTCAACGTCACTCAGAACGAGCTGATCGACTACATCGTGACCACCGCCAGCCAGTACGGCATGGACCCGAACCAGTTCGCGCAGATCATCGATCAGAGCGGCCAGGTCCCCATGATGGTTTCCGAGGTCCGCCGCCGCAAGGCACTCGCCGTGGTCCTTGGCCAGGCCGAGGTCACCGACACTGAGGGCAACAAGATTGACCTCAGCGACTTCGTCCGCCCCGGCGGTGAAGAGGCTTCCTTCGAAGCCGAGTCCGCCGAGGCTTCCGAGGAAGCAGCCGAGCTGTCCGACGACGCGGCAGCCACCGAAGCGCCGAAGAACGACGACCCCGCGGCCGTGAAGTTCTAGCACCCGCGGTCCCCGCAGTTCCTGCCCGCACCCCCGGATCACCGATCCGGGGGTGCGGCTTTTTAAGCCTGCGATGAACGCCCCGAGGCAAACGTGCGCCGTCAGCGAACAGCCCTGTGCCTGAGCACAAAGGAGCCGGGAAAACCGTTAGTGTCCATGTAGGAAAGTTCAGTGATGCCGTCCAGTGGCGTCACCGTCGCCAGCGAGAGGTAAGTACATATGTCACAGCAAGCAGGGGCACCCCGGATGGCTACCGTCGATCCGGCAGCCCAGGATAACTACATTTACAACCGCCTGCTGAAAGAGCGCATCATCTGGCTCGGCTCCGAGGTCCGTGACGAGAACGCCAACGCGATCTGCTCGCAGCTGCTGCTGCTCTCGGCCGAGAACCCCGAGAAGGACATCTACCTCTACATCAACTCGCCCGGCGGCTCCGTCACCGCCGGCATGGCCATCTACGACACGATGCAGTTCATCCCGAACGACGTCGTCACCGTGGCCACCGGGCTGGCCGCCTCGATGGGCCAGTTCCTGCTCTCATCCGGCACCAAGGGCAAGCGCTACGCCACCCCGAACGCCCGCATCCTGATGCACCAGCCCTCCGGCGGCATCGGCGGCACCGCCTCGGACATCAAGATCCAGGCCGAGCTGATCCTGCACATGAAGAAGGTCATGGCCGAACTGACGGCCGAACAGACCGGACAGACCGTGGAGACCATCCTCAAGGACAACGACCGCGACAAGTGGTTCACGGCGCCCGAAGCCCTGGAATACGGCTTCTTCGACAAGATCGCGGCGCACGCCGGGTCCGTGGCAGGCGGCGGCGGGACCAACGCCGACGCCGGCACCGAAAACTAACCGGCACGCAGACAGAACCGACTTCAGGAGCAAAGAACATGAACTACAACTTCGGATCGACTGCCGGTAACCTGCCGAGCAGCCGCTACGTGCTGCCGCAGTTTGAAGAGCGCACCCCCTACGGCTTCAAGCGCCAGGACCCTTACACCAAGCTGTTCGAGGACCGCATCATCTTCCTGGGCGTCCAGGTCGACGACGCCTCCGCCGACGACGTGATGGCCCAGCTGCTGGTGCTCGAGTCCACCGACCCGGACCGGGACATCACGCTCTACATCAACTCCCCGGGCGGTTCCTTCACTGCCATGACGGCGATCTACGACACGATGCAGTACATCCGCCCGGAGATCCAGACGGTCTGCCTCGGCCAGGCCGCCAGCGCGGCCGCCGTACTGCTCGCCGCCGGTACCCCGGGCAAGCGCCTGGCCCTGCCGAACGCACGCGTCCTGATCCACCAGCCCGCCCTTTCCGGCGGCCAGGGTGGGCAGGCCTCCGACCTGGAGATCCAGGCCGCCGAGGTCATGCGGATGCGCTCCTGGCTTGAGGACACGCTGGCCAAGCACTCCGGCCGCACCTCGGAGCAGGTCAACAACGACATCGAACGCGACAAGATCCTCACGGCCGCCGAGGCCATGAGCTACGGCCTGATCGACCAGGTGCTTGACTCCCGCAAGATCAAGCCGCAGGCGATCACGAAGTAACGACCGGGCAGTGTGATCCACGGTTAGAACACGACGTCGGTGCGGCTCAGCGGAAATGGGCCGCACCGGCGTCTTCTTTCCACCCATCAGGCCTAAAGTGACCTAGAGTGGAAGTTGTCACGGCTTACCTCCCGCGAGGGACGTCCATGATTCCAGTAACGGGTGCAGCGCTGCACAGGAGCACGACCCAGCCGGCAGCAAGATAATAAGGGGTTCACATATGGCTCGGATTGGCGAGAGCACCGATCTGCTGAAGTGTTCTTTCTGCGGAAAGAGCCAGAAGCAGGTCCGCAAGCTCATTGCCGGGCCCGGCGTCTACATCTGCGACGAGTGCATTGAACTCTGCAACGAGATCATTGAAGAAGAACTCGCCGAAGTAGCTGACCTGGGTAGCTTCGAGCTACCCAAGCCCCGCGAAATCTTCGACTTCCTGCAGGAATACGTGATCGGCCAGGAGCCCGCCAAGCGGTCCCTCGCCGTCGCCGTCTACAACCACTACAAGCGGATCCAGGCCGGTCACGCCCCCAAGAGCGGCACGCTGGCCGAGGGCGGCCATCACGACGACGTCGAGATCGCCAAGTCCAACATCCTGCTGATCGGCCCCACCGGCTGCGGCAAGACCTACCTGGCGCAGACCCTCGCCCGGCGCCTCAACGTCCCGTTCGCCGTCGCGGACGCCACCGCCCTGACCGAAGCCGGCTATGTTGGCGAGGACGTCGAGAACATCCTGCTCAAGCTGATCCAGGCCGCGGACTACGACGTCAAGAAGGCCGAACAGGGAATCATCTACATCGACGAGATCGACAAGATTTCCCGCAAGAGCGAAAACCCCTCCATCACCCGGGATGTTTCGGGCGAAGGCGTGCAGCAGGCACTGCTGAAGATCCTCGAAGGCACGGTCGCCTCGGTCCCGCCGCAGGGCGGACGCAAGCACCCGCACCAGGAATTCATCCAGATCGACACCACCAATGTCCTCTTCATTGTCGCCGGCGCCTTCGCCGGCCTGGAGGAGATCATCGGTTCACGCTCCGGCCGCAAGGGCATCGGCTTCGGCGCCCCGCTGAACGAGGTCAAGAACAACGCTGATTCCTACGGCGAGGTCATGCCCGAAGACCTGCTGAAGTTCGGCCTCATCCCCGAATTCATCGGCCGGCTCCCGGTCATCACCACCGTGTCCAACCTGGACCGGCCGGCGCTGATCCAGATCCTGTCCACGCCCAAGAACGCGCTGGTCAAGCAGTACCAGAAGATGTTCCAGCTCGACGGCGTTGAGCTGGTCTTCGAGGACGAAGCCCTGGACCTGATCGCTGACCAGGCCCTCGAACGCGGCACCGGCGCCCGCGGCCTCCGCGCCATCATGGAGGAAGTCCTGCTGCCGGTGATGTTCGACCTGCCGAGCCGCGACGACGTTGCCAGCGTGGTCATCACCGAGGACGTCGTCGCCAAGAAGGCGGCGCCCACCATGATCGCCCACGACGTGAAACGGCGTAAGTCCGCCTGATCCGGGCAGAGCCCACGCGCGGAACAGCCGGAATAAATCCGCCGGGCACGTCGCTGTGCGTAAATGATGCCCCGTGCCTGCCGTGGCCATAGCCGCCGGAAAGCCGCGTGGCAACTCCCCGAATACGCCTAAAGGAGAACCCTGTGCCCGAAACGACGACGAATAAAGCAGACTTCTGGTTCGACCCCATGTGCCCCTTCGCCTGGGTGACCTCGCGCTGGATCTCCGAGGTGGAAAACGTCCGGGACATCAAGACCGAATGGCACGTGATGAGCCTGGCGGTCCTGAACGAGGGACGCGACGAGCTCCCGGCCGACTACAAGGATTTCCTGGTCAAGGCCTGGGCGCCCGTCCGGGTGATCGTGGCCGCCGCCGAGAAGCACGGTGCCGAGTACATCAAGCCGCTCTACGATGCCATGGGCACCAAGATCCACAATGAAGACAACAAGGACATCGACGAGGTCATTGCCAAGTCGCTGGCCGAGGTGGGCCTGCCGGCAGAGCTCGCGGCCGCCGGCCAGGGCGATGAGTTCGACGCCCAGCTGCGCTCCAGCCACGACGCCGGCATCTCGCTGGTCGGCCAGGACGTCGGAACCCCGGTGGTGGCCTTCAACGGCACCGCGTTCTTCGGCCCCGTCCTTACCCGCATTCCCCGCGGCGAAGACGCCGGGAAGCTGTGGGATGCCAGCGTCGCCCTCGCCTCTTTCCCGTACTTCTTCGAACTCAAGCGCAGCCGCACCGAGAGCCCCGTTTTCAACTAGGCCCCGGTCCCGGCCGGACCCGCCAAGGGCCCCGGATGAACTACTGCCGTGTAGTTCATCCGGGGCCCTTGTGCATCCGGGACAGCGGGAGAACAATGGTTCTTACCCACTTCGAAAGAAGCGGGACGCAGGAACCAAAGATTCAGTGACACTCATCCGACGCAGCCTTCGGCAAAGTCAGATGATGGCTACCAGTGACGAGGTAGGAAGACCTGAAATTCCAAGGATCCCGCCAGATTACCTAAGACGTCACGTGGTAATCGAAAAGTCGAAGCCCCACCAACCGCAAAAAGCTGATGGGGCTTCCCCTTTGCCCAAAAAAGCTGCAGCCCAAAAGGCGGGTTATAGGACAAAACGTGTGTAAATGCCGGGCGTGTCAGGGGCGTCCTGCCC
>NZ_CAXHZI010000035.1:0-17528 GCF_964021775.1 uncultured Arthrobacter sp. | reverse complement strand
TTCACCGCCGGCGGCATCGCCACCCCGGCCGACGCCGCGATGATGATGCAGCTCGGCGCCGACGGCGTCTTCGTCGGCTCCGGCATCTTCAAGTCCGGCAACCCGGCGCAGCGCGCCGCCGCCGTCGTGAAGGCCACCACCTTCTTCGACGACCCGGACGTCATCGCCAAGGCCTCCCGCGGCCTGGGCGAAGCCATGGTCGGCATCAACGTGGATGAGATCCCGCAGCCGCACCGCCTCGCCGAGCGCGGCTGGTAACCTTCGCGCCCTGGGGGCACAGGACGGCACTGATCCTCTGCGTGCTCTTCCCCGCGCCCTGTTGGCAGCCGAGCTGCTGGTCGGGGCGCGGGCCCCTTTTACGCACGCTGCCGGATCACACCGCCCCGCGCCTTGCGCTTCTCATTGAACGACGGCGGCGAGTCACCCTTCCTGGGTGACTCGCCGCCGTCGTGCATTAGTCCGTTGAGGGGTTACTCGAGGCCGCGGCGCTTGAGCAGTGGTTCGAGTTCGGCGTCCCGGCCTCGGAAGGCGCGGAAAGACGCGAGCGGGTCGCGGCTGTTGCCCCGGGAGAGCAGCTCGGCGCGGAAGAAGTCGCCGTTGGCCCGGGTCAGGCCGCCGTTTTCCTTGAACCATTCCACCGTTTCGGCGTCGAGCACCTCGCTCCAGATGTAGGAATAGTAGCCCGCGGCATACCAGCCTCCGGCGAAGATGTGCTGGAAGTAGCCGGTGCGGTAGCGCGGCGGGATCAGGCTGTGCGCCACCCCCGCCGCGGCCAGGGCCTTGGCCTCGAACTCCAGCACGTCCTCGGGGATTTCCGAGCCGTCGAGGACATGCCAGGCGAGGTCCAGCAGTGCCGCGCCAAGGTACTCGGTGGTGCCGAAACCCTCGCCCCAGAGCGCTGCGTCGTTGAGCTTGTCCACGGCTTCCTGCGGCAGCGGTTCTCCGGTGGCGTGGTGCTTGGCGTAGTTCGCCAGCACTTCCGGCCACATGATCCACATCTCGTTGACCTGCGAGGGGTACTCGACGAAGTCGCGGGGCACGGAGGTGCCGGCGAACCGCGGGTAGGTGACCGAGGAGAAGAGGCCGTGCAGGGCGTGGCCGAATTCGTGGAACGTGGTCCGCAGTTCGTCCAGGGTCAGCAGTGTGGGCTCACCGGCGGGCGGCTTGGAGATGTTGAGGTTGTTGATCACTACAGGCCGGGTGTCCAGCAGTCCGGACTGCTCCACGAGGGAGTTCATCCAGGCACCGCCGCGCTTTGAGTCCCTGGTGTAGTAGTCGCCCAGGAACAGGCCCAGGTCCGTGCCGTCGGAGTTCTTTACCTCCCAGACCCGGACGTCCGGGTGGTAGCCGGCCAGGTCGGTGCGCTCATGGAACGTGATCCCGTACAGGGCGGTGGCGGCAAAGAAGACGCCGTCGTTCAGGACCCGGTCCAGCTCGAAGTAGGGCCGCAGTGCCTGCTCGTCTACGGAATACCGCTCACGCTTCACCTGGGCCGAGTAGTAGGCCCAGTCCCAGGCTTCCAGCGGGTGGCCGGCCACCTCCGCCAGCGCCTCGGCCTCGGCGTCGGCATTCCGGACGGCGGCCGGCGCGAGCCGGTTCATCATGGCCTGCACGGCCTCGAAGTCGGGGGCGGTCTGCTGGTCCACGCTGAGCTCGGCGAAGTTGGCGAAGCCCAGCAGGCCGGCCTTCTCGGCGCGGAGCCGGACCATGTCCTTGACCAGGTCCAGCACGTCGAGGCTGCCGCCGCCGCTGCCGCGGCCGATCGAGGCCTCGTAGAGCCGCCGCCGCACTTCCCGGTTCTCCAGGGCGGCCATGGCGGGCTGGTTGCTGGGCTGGATCAGGGTGAGCAGGTACTTGCCGTCGTGCCCGGCGGTGCGCGCGGCTTCGGCGGCGCTGGCGACGTCGTCCGCGGGCAGGCCCGCGAGCTCGCCGGCGTCATCCAGCAGCAGTGACGCGGACTTCATGCCCTCCTTGACCCGCTGGCCGAACTCGGTACCCAGCGTGGAGAGTTCGGCGTTGATGGCCTTGAGCCGCTCCTGGCCGGCCTCGACGAGCTGGATGCCGGCCTGGCGGAACTCCTTGAGGTATTCCTCCACCAGCCGGGCGGATTCCGCGTCGAGCCGGTCGGTGTTGATGGCGGCGAAGCGCTCGAACAACCCCCGGTTCAGGTACACGGCATCCTGGTGGGCCGAGAAAGCGGGGGAGAGCCGGGTCTCCAGCTCACGGATGGCGTCCGAGGCGTCCGCGGAGACCAGCGTAAAGAACGACGCCGCGGCCCGCTGCAGCAGCTGACCGGAGCGTTCCATCGCCAGCGCCGTGTTTTCGAAGGTCGCCGGCTCCGCGTCCGCCACAATCGCCTGGATCTCGGCCAGGTGCTCGGCGAGGCCGGCCTCGACGGCTTCGGAATAGTGCTGGACTTCGATGTCCGCGAAAGGCGGCAGTCCGTACGGCAGAGTACTGGGGCTCAAAAGGGGATTGGTCATGAAACAACTCTTTCATGCAATAGGCCGGTTCTCAATGAACTGCTAAGCGTGTTGTGATCCCCGCCACCGTACGATTACGGGATGCGAACCATTCATCCCACGCTGCGCGGACGGCTGCTCGCCGGGTCAGCCGCGGTTTTCCTCGCCGCTTCCGTGGTCTCCTGCGGCGTCGGCGCCGGCCCGGACAGCAACGCCGGGGCTTCCTCGGCGTCGGCGGGCACTTCTGCCGGGTCCACCGCCGGCGGCAGCGCCGGGTCCACGGCGGGGAACCCGGGGGCCACTCCGGACACGTCGCCCTCCGCCACCCCCACCCCGACGCCGACGCCGGGGAAGGGCCCCGCCTGCAAGGAAGTCCGCTGCACCTCGGTGCTGGTCACCGGGGACATGCTGGTCCACGCCCAGCTCTGGGAGCAGGCCCGCGCCGACGCCCACGCCACCGGCGCCAAGGGGCTGGACTTCGAGCCGCTGCTGGCGGGCCAGCGCAAATATATCGAAAAGAGCGACCTCGCGGTCTGCCACCAGGAAACACCGGTATCCGGACCGACCGGCCCGTTCTCCGCCTACCCGTCGTTCAACGTGCCGCCGCAGATCATCACCGCTGCCCAGCAGGTCGGCTACCAGGCGTGCACCACCGCCAGTAACCACACCATTGACCAAGGCACCGCGGGGCTGGTCCGCACCCTGGACGCACTCGATGCGGCCGGACTGCAGCACACCGGCTCCTATCGCAGCGAAGCCGACTCCCGCGGGGTGATGATCCTGAATACCGCCGCCGCGAAGGTCGCCGTGATCGAGGGCGCCTACGGTTTGAACGGGCAGGCCCCGGAACACGCCTGGCAGGTGGACATGCTCGATCCTGCCGCGATGATTGCCAAGGCCCGCAAGGCGAGGGCGCTCGGCGCGGACATCGTGCTGGGCGTGATGCATGCCGGCGACGAGTACGCCAGCGCGCCGAACGAGCAGCAGCGCAGCGTGGCGCATGCGCTGGTGGACAGCGGCCAGTTCACCATGATCTATGGCCACCACACCCACTCGGTGCTCCCGATCGAACGCTACAAGGGGACCTGGATCGTGTACGGGCTGGGCAACGGCGTCACCGAACTCTCGCCCTGGTACGTGGTGAACAACGAGGGGCTGCTGGTCCGGGCGCAGTTCAGCCAGGACGCTGCGGGCAAGTGGTCCGCCTCGGACCTGGCCTGGGCGCCGTCCGTCATTGTGCGCGACCCCTACCGGTGGTGCTCGGTCGCCTCTGACGCGCCGCAGGGACCCTGCGCCGGTGCCGCCGCGGACGCCGCCACCCGGCTGCGGACGCGGACCGTGGTGGAATCGATGGGCGCCGCCGCGGCGGGCGCCCACGAACTGCTGATCACGAAGGAGCGGTAGCCCTGGACACGCTGAGCGAACGACGGCGGATCCTCGCCGCGCGCGGTGCCGAACTGGCCGTCTTTGAATACGGCCCGCAGCCCGGCCCGGACGTGCCGACGCTGCTGCTGGTGCACGGTTATCCCGACGACCACCGGGTGTTCCTGCCCGTCATCCGGGAGCTGGCGGCGACGCATCACATGGTCGCCTATGACACGCGCAACGCGGGCGCGTCCGCCGTCGTCGGAAGTCCCGGCGACTTCACCCTGGCCACGCTGGTGGACGACCTCTTGGCGGTGCTGGCGGCGGCCGGAGCCGCCGGGGTGCATCTGGTGGGCCACGACTGGGGGTCCATCCAGGGCTGGGCCGCCGTGCAGGACCCGCGCGCCGCGGGAATGATCCGCCGCTACACGAGCGTCTCCGGGCCGGACCTGGGGCATTTCTCGCGCTGGGTGCGCTCCCGGCTCCGCAACCCCCGGTCCTGGCGGCAACTGGGCGGGCAGCTGCTGCGCAGCTGGTACATCGCGGCGTTCCTGGTCCCGGTGCTGCCCGAGGCTGCCTGGCGGCTGTTCCTGACCCGGCGTTACGAACGGGGCGCAAAGCGCAGCGTCGGCAACGACCCCATCCGCGGGCTGGCCCTCTACCGCAGCAACTTCCGCGGCCGACGGGACCGGCCCGCACCGCGGACCGCACGGGCGCGGGTCACCATGCCCGTGCAGGTAGTGGTCCCGGTGCGGGACCCCTTCCTGTCCCCGCACCTGGTGGACGGGCTCGAGGCGTGGGTGGATGACCTGAGCGTGGTGCGAGTGGACGGCGGCCACTGGTGGCCGGCGACGCGCCCGGCGGAGTTCGCCGAGCTGCTCCGGAAGAGCGAGGCCGGCGCATGACGACGGCGGCGCCCACCGTCCACCGGTTCTCAGTCCGGCAGGCCGTCCGAAAGGCTGCGGGCCATAAACACGCTGTTGGGATCCGGCTTGTAGCCGGCAAAAGGCGGGCACGGGACGAATCCGTGCCGGGCGTAGAGGCGCCGCGCCGGGGCGAAAAACTCCTGCGATCCGGTTTCCAGGCACACGCGTCCGTAGGCGCGGTGCCGGGCCTCGTCCAGGATCCCGGCCAGCAGGAGCGCGGCGACGCCCCGGCCGCGGGCGTGCTGCGCGGTGCGCATCGACTTGATTTCGCCCTCGCCATCGCCGAGGTCCTTCAACGCCCCGCAGCCCAGCAGCACCCCAGTGTCGAGCCCAGCAGCGCCCGGCGCAGCGCTGTCGCGGGCGGTCCAGAAAGTGATCTCCGGTCCGGCCAGCGCGTCCGGGTCCAGGGCGTGCACGCTTTCGGCCGGTGAGGTCGCGAACATGTCCGCGAGGTGTTCGTCCAGCAGGCGCCGGACGTCCGGGCGGGCGGGGTTGTCGCGGGCAATGACGATCATGGAATCATCCGAGAGCATGTAGCAGCGGGTCAGCGGGGACGGCGGGCCGCGTGCTCGCGGGCCAGGACGGCATAGGAGTCATCCGGGGTGCCGGGTGAGAAGCTGCCGTACTTGCGCTCTACGGCGGTCTTGATCAGGAAGTCCGCCAGCGCCGGGTTTTTCGGCAGCAGCGAGCCGTGCAGGTAGCTGGCCACGATGTTGCGGTAGCGGGCGCCCTCCTGGCCATCGGTGCTGTTGTTGCCGGTGCCCTTCGCCGTCGTACCCAGCGGTGCGACGCCGGGGCCCAGGGTGGTCTGGCCGCTGTGGTTTTCGTAACC
Source organism: uncultured Arthrobacter sp. (assembly GCF_964021775.1). Taxonomy (GTDB): domain Bacteria; phylum Actinomycetota; class Actinomycetes; order Actinomycetales; family Micrococcaceae; genus Arthrobacter. The sequence goes on along the minus strand of NZ_CAXHZI010000035.1, from coordinate 11,943 downwards.
GAGCACCGTGCCGAACTCGGGGGAGGACACCGAGACGTTGCCGATCAGCCGTTCGTCCGTGCCGTGTGTCTCCACGTCCAGGATGCCGATGCCCGGGATGACGGAGCCGGTCCTGGTCTTGAAGAATTTGCCGAACAGCTGGTACAGCCCGCAGATCACCAGCATCGGCGTGCCGTCCTCGGCGAGCTCCTTGAGGACAGTTTCGCGGGAGAGCAGGTCATCCTGGATCACCAACTGGCCGCTGTCCTGGCCGCCGCCGCCCACGATCAGGTCAACGTGGGCGGGGAACTCGTCGCCGACGTTGTATTCAAGCAGTTCCGGGGTGTAGCCGTGCCAGCGCAGGCGCTGGGCCAGGACCAGGGCGTTGCCCCAGTCGCCGTAGATGTTCATGTCCCGCGGGTAAAGCTGGACCACGCGGATGGTGCCCTTGCCGGGGTCGGCGGACCCGTCGGGGGGCAGTTCGTGCCCGAAGGAGAGCCCATGCGGGGTTTCGGGGGATGCCGGGGTCATGAGACCACCTCCACTGTGGTGATTTTGGACAGCTCGCGGCGGATGGCCAGCATGGCCGTGTAGGTGCAGAAGATCCGCTTCGGCTTGTCCTTGGCCCCGCGGATAAAGGCGGCCAGGGCCGGGGCGATGTCCGTGTCGACAGCGCCGATTGCGACGTCGTCGTACTGCAGCCGCAGTGCCATGTCGTAGGCGCGCGAACCGGAGAGCTGGTCCACGCCGCCGTCACGGAGGGTGTCGAATTCGACGTCCCAGAGCCAGGACATGTCCCGGCCGTCGGCGTAGTTGTCGTTGATGGCGATCATCGTGGCGTAGCCGGCGGCCGGGAAGGACTTCAGGCCCAGCCGGAAGCCGCTGGGGTTTTTTACCAGGACCAGTTCCAGCGGAAGTCCGTCGACTACAAGGCTCTCGCCGCGGCCGAACGCTGGCGCCACATTGGCCAAGGCCTTGAGCAGGCCGGCGTGGTCGGTGCCCGTGCCGCGGGCGGCGGTGATGGCGCGGGCCAGGGTCAGCGCCGCCGCCGCGTTGAAGATGTTGTAGACGCCGCGGAGTTTCATCCCGGTGCCAACCGTGGCGCCGTCGTACTCAAAGTCGGCGTCGTCCGCGCCCACCCGGCGCAGGACGACGTCGGCCGCCGGTTTGGCGGGGGCCGGAGGCACCGGGCTGCCCGGCGCGGCGCGCATCTCGTCGTCGTTGGGGAAGGTGCTGAGCAGCGAATCGTCGAGGCCGAAGTAGCGGACCTCGGGTCCGCCGGCCGTGGCTGTTTCGAGCGTGTCCGCGATGCGGGCGACGCGCGGGTCCTCGCGGTTCAGGACGACGGTCCCGGTGGTCTTGGCGGCGATGTGCTGCAGCAGTTCGGCGGTCTTGTCGATTTCGCCGAAGCGGTCCAGCTGGTCGCGCAGCACGTTCAGCAGCAGGCAGTAGCGCGGCGGGACCTTGTTGACGAAGTGCACCGCGTGCGCCTCGTCCAGTTCCAGGACGGCGACGTCGGCATCGAGCCGGCCCCGCCAGTCCACCTCGCCGAGCAGCGCTGCGGCCACGCCCCGGGTGAAGTTGCTGCCGGTGCGGTTGGTGAAGACCTTCAGGCCCTGGCTTTCCAGCAGCTCCACGACCATCTTGGTGGTGGTCGTCTTGCCGTTCGTGCCGCTGACGACGGCGACGCCCAGCGGCAGCGTGGACAGCGTCCGTTGCATAAAGCCGGGGTCTATTTTTTCGACCACCAGGCCGGGGAGCGCAGAGCCCCCGCCCCGGAGCCGGGAGACCCGGCGGACGAACTTGCCGAGCGGAACGCTGAAGTAGAGCATGCTTTGTAATATATCCCAGCGGCGGCATGGAACCCGGCCCGGCGGCACTCCCCGGTGCGGCCCCCGGCAGCCCGGCGCATTATGCTGGCTGGATGACCACCCCCCTTTCTTTGCCTGGCTCCCGCGTGGGATCCGGCCTCCGGATCGGCGTCCTGGCACTCCAGGGCGACTTCCGTGAACACCTGCACGTAGTGGAGGCCGCCGGCGCCGCCGGCATCGGCGTCCGCCGCCCCGCCGAGCTGGACGGCCTGGACGGGCTCATCATCCCGGGCGGGGAGTCGACGACGATCGACAAGCTCGCCAGGATCTTCGAGCTCCGCGACCCGCTGCGCGAGAGCATCCGCGCCGGGCTGCCCGTCTACGGTTCCTGCGCCGGCATGATCCTGCTGGCCAACGAGATCGCCGACCCCGCCACCGACCTGGCCGGGAACCCGCAGCAGACCTTCGGCGGCCTCGACATCACGGTCCGCCGCAACGCCTTCGGCCGGCAGCGCGAATCCTTCGAAACCGACCTTGAATTCAAGGGCCTGGAGTTCAGCGCGGGCGAGTCCGGCGTCGACCCGGTCCACGCTGTGTTCATCCGCGGACCGTGGGTGGAACGCGTCGGCGCGGGCGTCGAAGTCCTGGCAAAGGTGGAACCATCCAGGGCCGGCCACCCGGAATCCCTCGACGGGACGGCTAGAATTGTTGCTGTGCGTTCCGGCAAGCTGCTGGCCACCTCCTTCCACCCGGAAGTGACGGGGGAGAAGCGCGTGCATGAACTGTTTATTCGAATGATCAGAGGAGAAGCGTAAAGCATGTCAGGCCACTCCAAATGGGCGACGACCAAGCATAAAAAGGCCATCCTGGACAGCCGCCGGGCCAAGTCGTTCGCCAAGCTGATCAAGAACATCGAAGTTGCCGCGCGCATGGGCGGCCCCGACCTCGCCGGTAACCCGAGCCTCGAACTCGCCGTCACCAAGGCCAAAAAGACCTCGGTCCCCGCCGACAACATCGACCGCGCCATCAAGCGCGGCGCCGGCCTCACCGGCGAAGTCGTGGACTACACCGAGATCATGTACGAGTGCCGCGGCCCGCAGGGCTCGGCCCTCCTGATCGAGTGCCTCACGGACAACAAGAACCGCGCCGCCTCCGAGGTCCGGCTCGCTATCTCCCGCAACGGCGGCACCATCGCCGATCCCGGTTCGGTCAGCTACCTCTTCTCCCGCAAGGGCGTCGTGTCGCTGCCGAAGAACGGCCTGACCGAGGACGATGTGCTGATGGCGGTCCTCGACGCCGGCGCCGAGGAAGTCAAGGACAACGGCGAGAGCTTCGAGATCCACTCCGAACCGACCGATCTGCAGGCCATCCGGGATGCGCTCAAGGAAGCCGGCATCGACTACGACACCGACGAGGCCGAGTTCGTGCCCTCCATGCAGGTGCCGCTGGACCTCGACGCCGCCAAGAAGTTCATGAAGCTCGTGGATGCCCTCGAAGAGCTCGACGACGTGCAGAACGTCTACAGCAACGCCGACCTCAGCGACGAAGTGCAGGCCGCACTGGAAGCCGAGTGACCCTTCGCGTCCTCGGCGTCGATCCGGGCCTCACCCGCTGCGGGATCGGCGTCGTGGACGTCGAGAAGAACCGGCGCGCCACCATGGTGGCCTTCGGCGTCGTCGGTACCTCTCCGGAGGAGAGCCTGGACCAGCGGCTGCTCGTCATTGCCACCTCGATCGATGACTGGCTGGACCAGTACAGCCCGCAGGTCCTCGCCGTCGAACGCGTCTTCTCCCAGCTCAACGTCAGCACGGTCATGGGCGTCGCCCAGGCCTCCGGCGTGGTGATCGCCGCCGCCGCGCGGCGCGGCATCCCGGTGGCGTTGCACACGCCGTCGGAGGTCAAGGCTGCCGTGACCGGCAGCGGCACGTCCAACAAGGACGCCGTCACGAAGCTCGTCACCAAGATCCTGCGCCTGGACGCACCGCCGCGGCCCGCCGACGCCGCCGATGCGCTGGCCCTGGCCATCACGCACGCGTGGCGGGCCGGCAGTGGTGCCGCGGTGGCCACCACAGGGCCGGGCAGCCAATCCCTCACCCCGGCCCAGCGCGCCTGGGCCGACGCGGAGGCCAAAGCGCGCCGCGCGCGGTGAATGTCCGGGGCGCTTGCTAGGGTATTCGTAGATATGTTCGGATAGCCGGCTGCAAACTCAGTCGTAAACCCAGGAGCCAGGCCTTGATCAGTTTTCTCCGCGGAACCGTAGCGCATGTTGGCCTGTCCTCGGCAGTGATCGACCTCCACGGCGCCGGCATGAGCGTCAACGCGACGCCGCAGACCCTCAGCAAACTCCGCGTCGGGGATGAGGGCAAGCTCTTCACTTCCCTGATCGTGCGCGAAGACTCGCTGACCCTCTTCGGCTTCTCCAGCGACGACGAACGCGAGGTCTTTGACGTGCTGCTCAGCGTCAGCGGCGTCGGTCCGCGCCTGGCGCTGGCGGTCCTGGCCGTCCACGAACCCGAAGCGATCCGCGTCGCCGCGCACTCGGGCGACGGCAAGGCCTTCACCAAGGTGCCCGGCATCGGACCCAAGGTGGCCGGCCGGATCGTCCTGGAACTGGCCGGAAAGCTGGTCCCGCACGGCACCCCCGCAGGTTCCGCGCCGGCCGTGTCCGCCGAAGCCGTGTGGAAGCCGCAGGTGGTTGCCGCCATGACCAGCCTGGGCTGGTCCGAGAAGGACGCCACCGCCAGCATCGACAAGTCGCTGGCCGATTCGCCCGAACTGGCCGAGCAGGGCAACGTCGCGGAAATCCTGCGCGCCACACTCCGCTGGCTGGGCCAGGACGGCGCCCGCGCCGGAAACCGGGTAGGCGCCCGTGGCTGAGCCGTCCCTGGTGGCCGGGGGAGAGGAGCCCGAGGAGCGGGTGATCGAGGCCGCCCTCCGGCCGAAGAACCTGCACGATTTCGTGGGCCAGCACCGGGTCCGCAAGCAGCTCTCGCTGGTGCTGGAGGCGTCCCGGATGCGCGGCCGCAGCGCGGACCACGTGCTGCTGTCCGGCCCGCCCGGCCTGGGCAAGACCACGCTGTCCATGATTATTGCCGCCGAAATGAACGCCCCGCTGCGAATCAGCAGCGGCCCGGCGATCCAGCACGCCGGGGACCTGGCCGCCATCCTGTCCTCGTTGTCCGAGGGCGAGGTCCTGTTCCTCGACGAGATCCACCGGATGTCGCGGCCGGCTGAGGAAATGCTTTACATGGCGATGGAGGACTTCCGCGTCGACATCGTCGTCGGCAAGGGCGCCGGGGCCACCGCGATCCCGCTGGAGCTGCCGCCGTTCACCCTGGTCGGCGCCACCACCCGCGCCGGGCTGCTGCCCGGGCCGCTGCGGGACAGGTTCGGCTTCACCGGGCACCTCGAGTTCTACTCCGTCGAGGAGCTCGAGCTGGTGCTGCGCCGCTCGGCGGGGCTGCTGGACCTGAAGGTCAACTCGGCCGGGTTCAGTGAGATTGCCGGCCGCTCCCGGGGCACGCCCCGCATCGCGAACCGCCTGTTGCGCCGTGTCCGGGACTGGGCGCTGGTGCACGGCGTCGAACAGATCGACGCGCGGGCGGCCTCGGCGGCGCTCGACATGTACGAGGTGGACAAGCGCGGCCTGGACCGCCTGGACCGCGCCGTTCTTGAAGCGTTGATTACCAAGTTCGGCGGCGGACCGGTGGGCCTGTCCACCCTGGCGATCGCCGTCGGCGAGGAAACCGAAACGGTGGAAACCGTCGCCGAACCCTACCTGGTCCGGGAGGGCCTGCTGGGCCGGACACCCCGCGGCCGGATCGCCCTCGCCCCCGCCTGGACGCATCTGGGCTTCGCGGTGCCAGCCGGGGTATTCGGCCAGGATCCGCTGGACCTGTTCCAGGCCGGCGCTGGCGACGGCGGACCGGCCGGCTTCGGTGCGGAGGCTGAGGGCGAAGTCGATCCGGAATGGATCCGTAATAGTCAATAGCACTCGCTAGTGACCTTTTCCCTTTAGACTGGTATGACGCTCGGCACGTTCGGGCCTTTGTTTCCGTGTGCGGCTACCGCTAGCCGCTGCTGGCCGGGCATGATTTTCTGCCAGGTTTACTGCCGGGGTCCACACCAGGCGGCCCCGGAACGGAACGGACGTTGCTGTGAAACCAGCTTGCAAGTACAGAACGGAACTTTCCCCTTGGATCCAATGACTATTCTCCTGTTCGTCATGCTCGGCGTGTTCGTCTTCATGATGTTCCGCCGCAACAAGAAGACGCAGCAGCAGCAGGCGGAGCTCCAGTCGAAGTTCGGCACCGGCGTTGACGTTATGACCAGCTTTGGCCTCTTCGGCCGCATCGTTGAGATCGACGAGGCCGAGAACAAGGTTGTCCTGGAACTCTCCCCGGGCAACACCGCCACCGTGCACCGCCAGGCCGTCACCAAGATCGTCGAGCCGGTTGTCGCCGCCGAAGAGCCCACGGTGGTTCCCGACGACGCCTCCTCGCTGACCCTCGGCAAGAGCGATGCCACCGTCGACGGCGTCGACCGCACCGCCACCGCCGGTGACGTGCAGCGCACCGAAACGCCGGACGAAACCCTGCGCCGCCTGAACGACGAGGGCAAGAAAGACAGCTAGTCTGCCTCCTGAGCTATCCCGCAAAGCTACGGTGCGCGGGCATCCGCCGGTGCAGGCCTGACAGGCCGCACCGGCGGTTCCTCCGTCAACAATAGAAAGATCGACAATGGCACGAACTGGCCCCAAAAACTCAGCCCTCAGGGTGCTGGTCTGGCTTGGCGTTATTCTCGCCGTCCTGACGGCCGTCCTCGCGGGCGGCACGATGGCCGGGCAGGCGAGCTGGGCTCCGAAGCTTGCCCTGGACCTTGAAGGCGGCACCCAGATGATCCTGGCGCCCAAGGTGGCGGGCGGTTCGGACATTAACGAAGAACAGCTCAACCAGGCCGTGGCGATCATCCGCCAGCGCGTGGACGGCTCCGGCGTCGCGGAAGCCGAGATCAGCACGCAGTCCGGCCGCAACGTCGTCGTCAGCCTCCCGGGAACTCCGTCCAAGGAGACGCGCAAGCTGATCCAGGCGTCCGCCGACATGAACTTCCGCCCGGTCATCCAGGCCGGCGCCGGCGCGGCTGTCCCGGTCGCGTCCCGGACCCCTGAGGCGAAGCTGCCCAAGCCGACCGCCGCGCCGAAGAACAGCAGCGACGAGAACTGGGTTACCGCGGACGTCTACAAGAAGTTCGAGGCGCTGGACTGCGACAACCCGTCCCAGGACAAGCAGGAACGCTCCGATCCGGCCAAGCCGCTGGTGACCTGCGAGCCCGCCGCCGATGGCCGTCCCGCGATCAAGTACATCCTCGGGCCGGTGGAGGTCAAGGGTTCCAACATCAAGTCCTCCTCCTTCCAGCTGCAGCGCGGCGCGCAGGGCGCGGTGACCAATGAGTGGGCCGTTGACATCCAGTTCGACGAGGAGGGAACCGCCAAGTTCAAGACGATCACCGAACGGCTCAACAAGTTCTACGTCGACGCCGGGGGCGAGACCGGATCGGACCCCAAGGCGCAGTTCGCCATTGTGCTCGATGACCAGGTCATCTCCGCGCCGCGGTCCCAGGCTGTCATCACCGACGGCCGTCCGCAGATCACCGGCGGTTTCACCGAGCAGTCCGCGAAGGCGCTCTCCGACCAGCTGCGCTTCGGTGCGCTGCCGATCAGCTTCGACATCCAGAGCGAACAGCAGATCTCGGCGACCCTCGGCGGCGAGCAGCTCCGGATGGGCATGCTGGCCGGCCTGATCGGCCTGCTGCTGGTGGTGGTCTACTCGCTGTTCCAGTACCGCGCCCTCGGCTTCGTCACCGTCGCCTCGCTTGTCGTCGCCGGTGCGCTGACCTACCTGGCCATCGCGATCCTGGGCTGGACGGAAAACTACCGTCTCTCGCTGGCCGGCGTGGCCGGCATCATCGTGGCCATCGGCCAGACGGCGGACTCGTTCATCGTCTACTTCGAACGCATCCGTGACGAACTCCGGGAGGGCCGCGGCCTGGTCTCGGCCGTGGAGAACGGCTGGAAGCGCGCCAAGCGGACCGTCCTGGCCTCCAAGGCCGTCAACCTGCTGGCCGCCCTGGTGCTCTACTTCGTAGCGGTGGGCAACGTCCGCGGCTTCGCGTTCACCCTGGGCCTGACCGCGATCGCCGACTTGATCGTCGTGTTTATGTTCACCCATCCGACCCTGCAGCTGCTGGCCCGCACCAAGTTCTTCGGTGAAGGCCACAAGTTCTCGGGCCTGGACCCGAAGCGGCTCGGCGCCGTGCCCCTGTACCGGGGTGCCGGACGGATCCGCACCCCGGAGGACAAGCCGGTGGTGGCCCCCCGCGCCAAGAACACCGGCGCCGCGGCCGAGGCCGAACGCCGTATGACCATTGCAGAACGACGCCTCGCGGAAAGGCAGGAACAGCTTGCCGGTTCCTCCAAGAGCACGTCCAAGGAGGGCAAGTAAATGGCCAGCTTCGCTACGTTCGGTAACGAGCTTTACACGGGCAAGCGCTCATACGACTTCGTCGGATCCAAGAAAATCTGGTTCCTGATCGCCGCTGTCGCTGTTGCGCTGTCCATCCTGCTGCCGGTCGCCAAGGGCGGCTTCAACCTGGGCATCGAGTTCCGCGGCGGGTCCGAGTTCACGGTGTCCAACGTCAAGGACCGCGACGCCGCCCTCGGTGAAAAGGCCGTCGATAACGTCGTCCCCGGCAGCCTGCCGCGCGTCGCCAACGTCGCCGGCAATACCATGCGCATCCAGACGGACAAGCTCAGCGACGATGAGACGCTCCGGATCAAGGAAGGCCTCACCAAGGCCTACGGCGTGACCGATAACGAGGTGACGTCCACCTTCGTGGGCCCGACCTGGGGCGCGGACGTAACCAAACAGGCGCTGCTCGGCCTGGCGATCTTCGTCGGCCTCGCCGCGGTGCTGATGGCGCTGTACTTCCGGACCTGGAAGATGTCGCTGTCCGCCCTGGCCGGCATGGTGGTGACAATGTTCATCACCGCCGGGGTGTACTCGCTGAGCGACTTCGAGGTGACCCCCTCGGCCATCATCGGCTTCCTCACGGTGCTCAGCTACTCGCTGTACGACACCGTGGTGGTCTTCGACAAGATCCGGGAAAACACCGCGGACCTGCAGGCGTCCACCCGGCGCACCTTCGCCGAGGAGGTCAACCTCGCCGTCAACCAGACCCTGGTGCGTTCCATCAACACCATGATGGTGGCCATCCTGCCGGTCGGGGCCATCCTCTTCATCGGGGCCGGCCTGCTCGGCGCGGGAACGCTGCGCGACCTCTCGCTGGCGTTGTTCGTGGGCATCCTGATCGGTACCGCCGCGACCATCTTCGTGGCGGCCCCGCTCTATGCCTGGTTGCGCCAGGGTGAGCCGGATTTGATCAAGCAGGCCAAGCGTGTGCAGCAGCGCCGCTCGGAGAATACCGCCAAGGCGGCACCCGCCACGGCCTAGCCGAAGAGGCCCCGCCGCAGCCGCCCGACGGGCCGGCGAACGTCCCTGCGACGTTCGCCGGCCCGTCGGACGTTGGCCGCCGGTTATCGAAGTATCCGGCTCCGGGAATAGACTTGAATAATTAACGGGTTTGAGAGGTGCTTCATTGGAAGAACGTTCGACGCCGGTGCCTGCAGCCCCGGCGGATAAAGCTACCGCCCAGGGGTCACAGACTGGTGTGGTGGCTGCCGGACGCCCGGACGCCGCAGTGCCCGTCGATAACTCCGGAACCCGGCCCACCTTTCCGGGACGCCGCGAACGCACCCGCTCCCGGCTGGCGCGGCTGACGGGCCGCGGAACGCCGGCCTATTCGCCCATCCTGGAGCCGCTGCTGCGCACCGTGCGCGCCAACAACCCCAAGGATGACTTCGAACTGATCCAGCGGGCGTTCGTCGTCGCCGAACGCTGCCACCGCGGACAAAAGCGCAAGAGCGGCGACCCCTACATCACGCACCCCGTGGCCGTGGCCACCATCCTCGCCGAGCTGGGACTGAGCGGGACGACCCTGGCGGCCGCGCTGCTGCACGATACCGTCGAGGACACCTCGTATACGCTGGAGGATCTCAAGGGCGAATTCGGGCCCGAAGTCGCCATGCTGGTCGACGGCGTGACCAAGCTGGACAAGGTCAGCTTCGGCGAAGCCGCCCAGTCCGAGACCGTGCGCAAAATGGTCGTCGCCATGGCCAAAGACATCCGCGTCCTGATGATCAAGCTCGCCGACCGGCTGCACAACGCCCGCACCTGGCGTTTCGTCTCGGCCGAGTCCTCGGCCCGCAAGGCCCGGGAAACCCTGGAAATCTTCGCGCCGCTGGCCCACCGGCTCGGCATGAACACGATCAAATGGGAACTCGAGGACCTCTCCTTCGCAGCGCTGTATCCCAAGGTCTACGAGGAAATCGTCCGGATGGTGGGGGACCGGACCCCCGAGCGGGAGAAGAACCTCGCCGTGATCCGCAACCAGATCACCGAGGATCTGCGCGCGGCCAAGATCAAGGCCACCATCACCGGCCGGCCCAAGCACTACTACTCCATCTACCAGAAGATGATCGTCCGGGATAAGGACTTCGACGACATCAACGACCTGATGGGTGTCCGGGTCCTCGTCGACTCGGTGCGGGACTGTTACGCCGCCCTCGGTGCCATGCACTCGCGCTGGAACCCGCTTCCGGGCCGGTTCAAGGACTACATCGCGATGCCCAAGTTCAACATGTACCAGTCGCTGCACACCACGGTGATCGGCCCGGGCGGCAAGCCGGTGGAGATCCAGATCAGGACCCACGAGATGCACCGGCGCGCCGAATACGGCGTCGCGGCGCACTGGAAGTACAAGGACCAGCCCAACCGCACCGCGGCAGGGCCGGGCAGCCCGCGGGACGGCGACATGGGCTGGCTCCGCTCCCTCGTGGACTGGCAGCAGGAGACCTCCGATCCTGGTGAGTTCCTCGACTCGCTGCGCTTCGAGATCAATGCCCGCGAGGTGTTCGTGTTCACGCCCAAGGGCGAGGTCATGGCCCTGCCGGCTGGTTCGACGCCGGTGGACTTCGCCTACGCGGTGCACACCGAGGTGGGTCACCGGACCATCGGTGCGCGCGTCAACGGCAAACTGGTCCCGCTCAACAGTGAACTGAACCACGGCGACTGGGTTGAGATCTTCACCTCCAAGGCCGAAGGCGCCGGCCCCAGCCAGGACTGGCAGCACTTCGTCAAGAGCGCCCGGGCGCGCAACAAGATCCGGCAGTGGTTCAGCAAGGAACGCCGCGAAGAAGCGATCGACCGCGGCAAGGAGTTGCTGACCAAAGCGATGCGCAAGCAGAACCTTCCGCTGCAGCGCCTGATGACACACGACGCCCTCGCCGCGATCGCCGAGGACTTCAAGTACACGGACATTTCCGGGCTCTATGCGGGCGTGGGCGACGGCCACACGTCGGCCCAGTCCGTGATGGAGCGGCTGGTCGAAAGCCTCGGCGGCAACGACACCCCCGAGGATGACCTCACCGAGGTTTCCATCCCGGCCCAGGTCAGCAAAGCCCGGTACTCCGACTCGGGAGTTGTGGTCCGCGGCGTCGACGACGTCTGGGTGAAACTGGCTCGCTGCTGCACCCCGGTGCCGCCGGATCCCATCCTGGGCTTCGTCACACGCGGCTCCGGCGTCTCGGTACACCGGACCGACTGCACCAACGTGTCCGGCCTGATGGACCAGCCGGACCGGATCGTCGATGTCGAGTGGGCGCCGACCCAGTCCAGCGTGTTCCTGGTCGAAATCCAGGTCGAGGCGCTGGACCGGAAGTCGTTGCTCTCCGACGTCACCCGTGTCCTGTCCGAGAACCACGTCAACATCCTGGCCGCCAGCGTGCACACCTCCACCGACCGGGTGGCCATCTCCAAGTTCGCCTTCGAGATGGGCGATCCGAAGTACCTGAGTCACGTGCTCAGCGCCGTCCGGCGGATCGACGGTGTCTTCGACGTGTACCGCACCACCGGGAACCGCCGCCGCAGCTGATATGTAGTTGGTGCTTGTCAAGAGGGCAAGGGTGAGCGGTCCAAGGCTGGTTTGAACTGCTCCCCGAAAGTTGGACTGAGAATTCAGTTCTGACTTTCGGGGAGCA
>NZ_CAXHZI010000034.1:0-18925 GCF_964021775.1 uncultured Arthrobacter sp. | reverse complement strand
GGCGTTCGCGCCAGGCGCGCGCTTTCGCCCGGAACCGGCCCGGCACCAGTTCCCCGGCCGGGCAGCCCCGGGCCGGGTTCGGCGCGTCCGGGTCCAGGAAATGCGCTTCCAGCGCCGCGGCCCCGGCCGCATCCAGGTTCGCGGCCTCATCGACCATGACCCGGGCATGCTGCCACGACAGCTCACCGCCCTGCAGCGCCGCCAGGGTCAGCGGCAGCACCTCCGTCAGGGCCAGGGAATCACAGATCAGCGCCCCGGCGCTGCGTTCACTGACCGTCAACACACACGCGATCTCCGCGACCGTTGACATCTCCTGGACCGTAACGTCCTGCAGGTTCGCCGCCGGCCCCGCCAGGGCCTCGGAGGAGCGCACGTACCCGGCGGTCAGCAAACCCTTCAACGCCGCGAGCCGGGATTCAGTGCGGGCCACCTCCGCCAAACCGTCCAGGCACGCCTCCGACACCTCACGCAACGGATCGGCCGAATCACCGGTACCGATGCCCTCCAACAGGGCAGCCAACGCGGCAGAAGACGCCGCGACGGTCGCCGCCGCCGCACCGATCTCCGCACTCAAAGCCGCCCCGCTTTTCATACCCAAAGCCTAAATGAGGCCACCGACAGAAAAGCGAACCAACCCCGGCGGTGCCGGGCGCACCCACAAGCACCGTAAACACCGCTAACGCTGCGCAACGAACAAGCAGGAACAGCGCGGGCGCGGGCAAGGAGAGCCTGTGGAGCGCCGACCACGGCAGCGCCGGCCACGGCGACGCCGGCCACGGCGACGCCGGACACGGCAGCGCCGGACACGGCAGCGCCGTCGGCCGCCACCGCCGCTGCGCGGATGTCCACACCTGTCCCCGCACCCATCCCCGCACTCAGAGCTGCTCCGCTTTTCATACCCCAAGACTAGAAGTGGCCACCGACATTTATTGCGGTGCTGAAACCCAGCAGGCAAACCTGTCCGGGGCCGTGGGTTTTCCGCTGGCAAGTGCGGCCGGTTCCATCAATTTCCGCGGCCGCGAAACCAGTCGGCCCATTCCTATACTCACGGCTGCGTCCAACGGATCTTCCGTGCTCGGGGGCACAACTGGTAAGCCGTAATTCACATCGTGATTGGTTCGAACCTTCCGGGAGCCCCCTCATGGCCGAGACGTGCATTGGCACCGAACGCGGGAACATGCCTGTTTACCTCGCCATCCCGGCCGGCGCCGGGCCCTGGCCGGGCGTCGTCGTCATCCATGACGCGCTTGGCTTGAGCCGGGACACTCGGGAACAGGCCGATTGGCTGGCCGGCGAAGGGTTCCTCGCGGTGGCACCGGATTTGTTCTACTGGGGCAGCAGGTCGGCCTGTCTGTGGTCCCTCATCCGGGGCTGGCGGCCGCTGGGCGACCTTGATCTCGCCCGGGCATGGCTGGCGGCACGTGGCGACTGCACGGGCCGGGTCGGAGTGATCGGCTTCTGCATGGGCGGAGGCCTTGCCCTTATGCTCGCCCCGGATCATGACTTCGCTGCGGCCAGCGTGAACTATGGCGGACTCGACGACGCAACTGCGAGAGCGATGCCGCGTGCGTGTCCGATCGTTGCGAGCTATGGCGCCGAGGACCGCTGGCCGGGAGTGCGGAAAGTGCCGGCACGGCTGGAACCGCTGCTGACTGCCGCCGGCATAGACCATGACATCAGGGTCTACCCCGGCGCCGGACACGGATTCCTGAATCAGCACGCTGAATCGGATCTGACATTCGGAGACAGGCTGCTCGCGAAACTGGCGGCGGCCAGCTATCACGAGCCCTCGGCCCAGGACGCCCGCCGGCGGATCCTTGCGTTCTTTCGGAAGCACCTCAGCCCTGACGGGGAGAACCAACGATGAAGAAGATCGAAGCCAGGCGACTTGCCATGGCCGGGGGAGCTGCCGCCGGTATCACCGCCTACCTGGCGTTTGCGCGGCCGCGCTTGCTGCGTGCCGGCGCCACGGACGACGAAGTTCAGGGACCATACTCGGGTTCCGGAGTCATTCCGGACGGTATCCGTAGCGCGACCATGGCTGTGACGATTGATGCACCCCGCTCACGGGTGTGGCCTTGGCTGGTACAGATGGGAACCGACCGGGCCGGCTGGTACAGCTGGGATCGTCTGGATAACTTCGGGCGCCGCAGCGCAAGGACAATTCATCCGGAATGGCAGGAAATCGCCGTCGGGGACCGGCTTGCGGCCAAACCGGACGGAAGCCAGTGGTGGGAAATCGCGGCGCTGGATCACGAGCGGTTTCTGGGTCTACGCATGTCACTGGATCTGCGCGGGCGTCCGTTCGACCCGGCCGGAACAAGGCCGCGGCACTTCACCGACTCGCTCTGGGGCTTTGAGCTCAAAGACACCGCTGACGGGCGCAGCCGGGTGGTCGTCAGCGGGTACTGGTCGTTCCGGCCGAAATGGCTTCAGCCGCTGCTAAGTGTGCTCCTGCTGGAGCCCTCGCACTGGGTCATGCAGACCCGCCAATTCTCAAATCTGAAACGCCTCGCCTTATGAGAAAGCGACTGAGCCGCCTCCGCCAACGGCTTCTCCGCCCCCGGAGCTGCCTCCGCCGGCCGGCCCGGCTCCTCCGAATCCGCCCCCGAATCCGCCCCCAACGCCCCCACCGCCGGAGCCGAAACCAGCGCCGCCTCCGCCGCTGCCAAGCAAACTCCGGGTGAGCGCCTCGCCGTCGGCCATCAGGTCCGCCACGGCAGCCAAGAGGTGGCCGTCCGCGACGGGCACGCCCTCCAGGGCGGCGGCGACGACGGCGCGCCGGATCAGTTCGCGGGCGAACGATGCGGTGGTGCCCTCGGTACGGCCCGCGGCCTCCTCAAGTGCAGCCGTTCCGAAGGGAATCCCGCGCGAATACAGCTCGAGCAGCGCCACCCGCTCCGGCTGTGCGGGCAGCGGAATCTCCACCGCCAGGTCAACCCGCCCGGGGCGCTGCGCGAGGGCGCGCTCCAGCATGTCCACCCGGTTGGTGGTGAGGACGAACGCCACGTCCGCGTCACTGGCCAAGCCGTCCATCGCGTCGAGCACCTCGAAGAGCAGCGGCTGCGGTCCGTGGCCGAAGCTCCGGTCCTCGGCGATGAGATCACAGTCCTCCAGCACGACGATGGACGGCTGCAGCGCCCTCGCCATGGTGGCCGCCTCGGAGATCCGGGCCAGCGACCCGCCGGACAACAGGATGGCGGTGGCACCGCCGCTGCGGCTCAACAGATAACGCACGGTGTGGGTTTTTCCGGTGCCGGGCCGCCCGTACAGCAGGATCCCGCGCTTGAGGTGCTGCCCGTACCGGTTGAGGGTGTCCCGGTGCTCCGCAATGCCAAGGGCGTGGTCCGACACCTTCTGCAGCAGGCCTTCCGGCAGGATGACCTCGGACGCGGCCAGCGCCGGCCGGGCGTGGAAGGTCACGCCCGCCGCACTGGGGCCGTACTCGCCCATGACCAGGGAGATCACCTGCCCCTTCAAGATGCTGTGGTGCTGCATCCGGCGCCGGAACTCGGCGAGGAAGTTGGCAGCAGCCTCCGTGTCACCGGCCAGGACTTCCAGGGACGCTGTTTGCCGGCCGTAGCGGGGGTTGGCGTCGCGCTGCAGCACCGCGATCGGACGGCCGCCGTGGTGGAACAGCCACAGCCCCAGCGCCACGGCCTGCCGCAGCTCATCCGGGCCTACGGCCAGGTTGGCGTAGTCGGGCTGGGCAAGCGGGAACTGTGGAAAGACCTGCGCCTGCTGCAGCATGTCACTCAGGGAATGATGGTGGCGCTGGTCGCCGCCGCCGATACCCACCAGCCGGTGCTCAGGGTCCACGCCCGCGAGTCCCGCCATCTGGATGTCGGCATCCACGAACCGGTGCGGCGGGATCTGCTCCACCACTACGGCCACCGTCCCGGCCGGCAAGCCCAGGTGGTCACTCAGCGTCGTCAGCAGCTGTGTCCCGGATGGCACCCGGTGCTGCCCTGCCTGGGCCAGCTGCACCAGCTGCGCGAAATCATCGATGAACTTCCCCAAATTTTTATCCATGCGCAGACCCTACCAGCCTGCCGGAAACCCGCCCCCGGCTACCGGCCGTTGCGGTCGATCGCCTGGCCCAGGATGCGTGCCCCCGCCGGGAAGGACCCCGGGTTGGGCCCGGTGTAATTGAGCCGGATGAAGGGCCCGGCGGGTTCGGCGGGAAACCATTCCGTACCGGCGGCAATCAGCAGCCCTGCGCGCTCGCAGTCGGCGCTGAGCTGCTCGACGTCGGTCCCGTCGGGCAGGCGGGCCCAGAGGTTCAGGCCGCCTTTGGGCACCAGCGTCAGGTGGGCCTGCGGGGCGTGCTCGCGCAGGCTCGTGATCAGCAGGTCGCGGCGGGACTGGAGCTGGTGCCGGACGCTGCGCAGGTGCGTCTGCCAGGCGGGCTGGGTGACGACATCCAGTGCCGCGGCCTGCAGCAGGCCGCTGACGTACATTGACTCCGCCCCGCGGTCCGCGAGGATGCGTTCCCTCGCCGGACCGCGCGCGATCACCGCGGCAACCCGGATGGCCGGCGACACGCTCTTCGTCAGGGTCCGCAGGTACACCACATGGCCGGAATCGTCCCGGGCGGCGACGGGGGAGGGGTCCGAGGTGATGCCGAAGTCATGGGCCCAGTCATCCTCCACGAGGAACGCACCGTGCCGGCGCACAATCTCCAGGACCTCTGCGCCGCGCCGGGGCGTCCACTGCGCCCCGGTGGGGTTGGCGTAGTTGGCCTGCGCGTAGAACAGCCGCGCCCCGGTTTCCTCGAAGGCGCGGTCCAACTCGTCCGGGTCCGGGCCGTCCGGGCCGCTCGGAACGGGGACCACGCGCACGCCCGCCTGGGCGGCGGCGAGAATGGCGCCCCAATAGCTGGGGGACTCCATCAGCAGCGGCTGACCGCTGCCCACCAGCGCCCGGAAGATCGAGCTGAGCCCGCTTTGGCTTCCCGGCAGTACGACGACGTCGCTCGCTGCCGGCGGGGTGACGCCGGCGGCCGTCGAGGTGCCCAACTCGTGCGCGAACCAGGATTGCAGCTCCGGGAGCCCTGCTCCCGGAGCGCGGGACAGTGCCGCCTCGCCTCTCGCCGCCCTGGTCAGGGCGGCCCGGACCAGCCGCTCGGGCAACAGCTCGCGGGCAGGGTAGCCGGAGTGCAGGGCGATCACGTCGTTCGAGGCGCTGCGCATGGCGGTCGACGCCGAACGCAGCGGTGCGTGCGGCGTCCGAAGGGCCGCTGTCTGCCAGCCGTAGTCCGAGGGCCGCGCCGTCGGAACGGCCCTCACGAAGGTCCCGACGCCGGGCCGGCTCTCGATGAGCCCCTGCGTGGTGAGAGCCTGCAGGGCCTTTTGTACCGTAACGGGACTGGCTTGGTGCTCGGCCACCAGTGACCGCGTGGACGGCAGCTGCGATCCGGGGGCGGCCCGTGCAATCCAGTCCCGCAACTGCTCGAAGATCCGCGAACTGCTATCGTTGTTCATGAGAGACAATAGTAGCGCTACTGTGATTTTCCCCCCGGTGATACCGCCCCGCCTCGCCGCGGACGTACCCGGCGACCGACCCGGTGGCAGGCCCGGTGGCCTTTCCGGCCGGCCGGCCGGCGGCCTCTGGTGGGGCCTGGCCGGCGTCGCGGCCTTCTCCTTCACCGTTCCCTTCACCCGGGTCGCCGTAGCCGGGCTGTCGCCGCTGTTCATCGGCTCCGGCCGGGCGGTCGTGGCCGCAGTCCTCGCGGCCCTCGCCCTCACGCTCACCCGGCAGCGCTTCCCGGTGGGGCCGCAATGGGCGCGGCTCGCCGTGGTCGCCGGCGGCATCGTCGTTGGCTTTCCGCTGCTCACCTCCTTCGCCCTCACCAGCGCTCCCGCCAGCCACGGGGCCGTTGTAATTGCCCTGCTCCCGGCGGCTACCGCAACCGCCGCCGTTCTGCGCGGCCATGAGCGTCCGCCCAGGGCTTTCTGGCTCGCCTCGGCTGCCGGCGCAGCCGCAGCCGTCGGGTTCGCCTTTGCGCGGCCGGGAGGTTTCGGGCAGCCGCAGTGGGCGGATCTGCTGCTCCTCGGCGCCGTCGCCGCCGCAGCCATCGGCTACGCCGAGGGCGGCCTGCTCGCCCGCGAGCTGGGCGCCTGGCAGACCGTGTCCTGGGCCCTGGTTATCGCGGCGCCGCTGATGTTCGTCCTGGCCGGTGTAGCGGTGGCCCAGCAGCCGCCGTCGGGCACGCCGGCGCAGTGGGCCGCTTTCGCCTATCTCGGCGTCATCAGCATGTTTCTCGGATTCTTCGCCTGGTACCGTGGGCTCGCCATCGGCCCCATGACCCGGGTCAGCCAGATCCAGCTCATCCAGCCCGTGCTGAGCATCGCCTGGGCGGCGCTGCTCCTTGGCGAGCCGCTGACGCAGACCACCCTGCTGGGCGGCGCCGCGGTCATCGCCTGCGCCGGCCTCGCGGTCCGCACCCGGCTGAGGCCGCCGCCGGCACAGCCTTGACGCTTCCAGCTCCCTCTACTTCCCGCACCTCACCGCACCGCCCATCCACGAAAAAAGGAACAACCCATGTACATCCCAGCGCACTTCGCGGCCGGGCCCGGCGCCGTCCAGGACCTCCTGGCCGCCCCGGCGGCCGCGAACCTGGTCACGATGACCGCGAACGGCATGCTCGCGACCCTGCTGCCGCTGCTCTACGACCCTTCCGGCGGCGGCTACGGCACACTGCAGGGCCACCTGGCGCGGAACAACACGCAGTGGTCCGAACCCGCGATCGGCGAGGCGCTGGCCATCGTGCAGGGCGCCGATGCGTATATTTCCCCGTCCTGGTACGCCTCCAAGGCCGAACACGGACGCGTCGTCCCCACCTGGAACTACTCCACGGCGCATGTCTACGGCACGCTGGTGATCCACGACGACCCGGCCTGGCTCGCCGACCATGTCAGGCGGCTGACGGACCTTAACGAACGCCGTTCGGAGCAGCCCTGGTCCGTGGATGACGCGCCGGAGCCCTATATCGCAGGCCAGCTGCGCGCCATCGTCGGCGTCGAACTGCGGATCAGCAGGATCGAAGCGAAAACCAAACTCAGTCAAAACCGCCCGGACCGGGACATCGACGGCGTCGTGGCCGGACTCGCGGCGAGCGGGCAACAAGCCAGTGCGGACGACGTCGAACGCGCCCGCCCGGGGCGGTGCCCGGCCACGGGACAGTAGGCCGGGGCAGTAGGCCGGGCCAGCAGGCGGCAGTCTGCGGCAGCGGGCAGTCCGGCGCCGATCCCGCTAGCGGGCGTCGCTGGGGTAGCTGAGCCCGATCTGGCTTCGGACTGCGTCCAGCGCCGTCATGACCTGGACACTCTCGCGCGGGGAGAGGATGTCGTTGGCGACGGCACCGGCGGCAATGAGCCGCTCGGTTTCCCACGCCTGGTACTGCATGCCGCGGCCGGTGACCGGCTCGTCAAACCGCTCGAGGACGTTGCCGCCGTCGTCGTAGCGGGTGAAACCGGTGGGCGTGTACCAGACCGGGTCGATTTCGATGCTGCCTGCGGTCCCGATCACCGCGGCGCGGTTGGGCCCGGCGGTGTCCAGGGCGCAGTGCAGCACTGCCTGCTCGCCGTCCCCGTATTCGAAGATCATGGCGGTCTGGCGGTCGACGCCGGTGGCCGTCATGCTGGCAGCGGCCTGGATCCGCACCGGCGCCCCGAACACGTCGAAGGCGAAAGACACGGGGTAGATCCCCAGGTCCAGGAGGGCGCCGCCGCCCAGCGCGGGGTCGTTAAGCCGGTGTTCCGGGTCTTTGGGCAGGTTCTGGTTGTGGTCCGCGATCACGGTCCGGACCTCGCCCAGGGCGCCCGCAGCGATCAGTTCCCGGATCCGGACCATGTGCGGCAGGTAGCGCGTCCACATCGCCTCAAGGGCCACCAGGCCCTTGGACGCGGCGAGGTCCACGATCTCCTGCGCCTGCCACGCGTTCATGGCGAACGGCTTTTCCACCAGCACGTGTTTGCCGGCGTTCAGGGCCAGCAGCGCGTTCTCATAATGGAAGGGGTGCGGCGAGGAGACGTAGACCACGTCGACGTCGGGGTCGGCCACCAGCGCTTCGTAGCTTCCGTGCGCCGCGGGCAGTTGGAATTTGCCGGCGAATTGGCGGGCCGTTGCGAGGTCCCGGGAGCCCACCGCCTGGACGGTAAAGCCGTGCTCCAGCAGGTCCGACGTCTGCAGTCCGGCAATAAAGCCGGTGCCGAGGATTCCCCAGCGGATGCCGCTTCCCGGGCCCTCGGGGCGATCGGGGGAGGCGGTGGTGGGGGTGTCTGACATCGTGGGTTCCCTTCGGCCAAGCGCAGATGGTGTGAGCCGACGGCAGCGGCGCTTGTCCCAGGGACGTCGCAGGTTACTGCCGGCGTGTTGTCGACCGTACCGTATGGGCGCCGGTTTGGTGCAGAGCGTCTCCACCGGAGTAACCGGCTCCGCGGGCCGGCGGGAAAAGCGGCCGGCAGGTGGGGCAGGAAACGGCGCCGAACGGCGCGCCGTCGTCGGGAGCCAGGGCTGCCCGTTCAAGATCCAGACGCAATCGCAGCGCCCAGCCCAGCAATGCGAGGGAGGCGAGTGAGACGGCCGGCTGGATCAGGGTGCCCAGCACCGCAGGGGCCGCCCAGCTGAACAGGTAGGCGAGGAGGCTGTCCGGGCCGGGGGAGGTGCCCAGGGCCAGCCCGGCGAGTCCGAGTACCGGCCACCGGGTATCACACAGCGTGGCCTCTGCGCCGATCGGGGCCCGGACATAGCTGCCGACGAGGAGGCCGGCCAGCAGCGACCCCGCGGCGATGGCCGGGACGGACCACCAGGCGGCCCAAGGCGTACCGGCCCAGGCCGCGCCTGCCCCGGCCGCGCCGTTCGCGGCGACGAGGGCAGCCGCGGCGGCAACGGCGGTGATCCCGGCAGCCACCATCCGTGGGCGCTGCCAGCCGCGCAGCGAACGCCAGTCCCGGCGCAGCCACGCCAGCTTGGCCGGGCGTCCCAGCCGGCCCGCGCCGGCCGGCTGGTCCTCAGCCCTGGTGTGCCGCGGCATGTTGGTCCGCCTTTCCCCACGTCCGGACGGCTGTCCAGCCGATGACGACGGCAACCAGCACGATGGCCAGGAAGCCGAGCCCGGAATAGCCAGCCGCGGTAAGGACCGGACCCGCAAGGGCGCCGCCGAAGGCCCCGGCGGCGTTCATGCCCAGGTCGGACATGCCCTGGATGGCCGGCCGGTCATGACCGGAGACGGACTCGGCCACCATGGCGGAGCCCGCGACAACCGAGGCGGACCAGCCCAGGCCCAGCAGGATGAGGCTGACCGTCACGGCTGTGCGCGAATCCGCGGCGAAACCGGCGATCAGGAGGGAGGCCAGCAGCATCGCCTGGCCCAGCAGCACCACGGGCAGCCGTCCGGCCTTGTCGGCAAGCCAGCCGAAGACGGGGGAGAGGGCGTACATTCCGGCGATGTGCAGGCTGATGGTGAAGCCCACGATCGTCAGGCTTGCGCCGTGCTCGCGCAGATGGATCGGGGTCATGGACATCAGCGCCACCATCGTGGCGTGGCTGAGTGCCACCACGACGACGGCGTACCGGGCCCGGGCGTTGCGGCGAAGGATCGTCAGTCCGGACTGCGGAGCGGCGGTTTCCCCGGGCCGGTCTCCGGTTTTCAGCGCCTCCAGCAACGGGTCCGGCCGCAGTCCGGCCAGGTACACAGCGGCTGCGGCCAGCTGGGCGGCCACCGAAAAAGCAAAAGCCCCGGTCATGGGCGGCAGGCCGAGGGCGGCGCCGACGGTTTCCCCGGGGCTGAAGAGATTGGGGCCCAGCACGGCCCCGATGGTGGTGGACCAGACGACCACGGAGAGGTCGCGGGCCCGGGAACCGGGCCGGGCAAGGTCAGTGGCGGCAAAGCGGGCCTGCAGGTTGACGGCGGAACCCGAGCCCAGCAGCATCAACCCCAGCAGGAGCAGCGGGAAGACCGCGAGCGCCGCGGAGCTGATCGCGATGACCGCGCCGGCACCGGCGATGAGGGCACCGGTGGATAGCGACACCCGGCGTCCCCGGGCGAGCGCCAGCCGGGCCAGCGGTATCGCGGCGAGGGCCGCGCCGAGGGTGCTCATGGTTGCGGCCGTGCCGGCCCAGGCCGGCGAGCCGGACAGCTGGGCCGCCAGCAGCGAGCCAAGGGACAGGGTTGCGCCCATGCCGATGCCGCCCAGTATCTGGCCGCCGACCAGCACGGAGAGCACCTTCCGCTGCGAAGCGCGGCCAGGAAGGTGCTCCCGTACGGGCGCGGGCCTGAGTGGCATCATCGCCCGGCGGGGCGCAGGCACTGCGGCACCCCGGCCGGTCGAGGGGGGATCACTTGCAGGTGCAGCGCTGTTCGGCGGGCACGTTGGCCATGACGGACTCGACGTGCTCGCCGCAGCCGGCCCAGGTGATCTTTCCACAGCTATTGCAACGAACGGAACTGCACATTGTTTTCTCCTTTGGTGGGTATTGCTGGTCGGGTAGTGCTGGTACTGCCGGGGTGGTCTGTGACGGTCAGGACGCGGGGGCGGCGGCCATCTTCGCCCGCACGTCTTCCATGTCCAGGCCCTTGACTGCGGTGATGAGTTCATCGAGTCCGCTGGCGTTCATGGCGCCGGGCTGGGAGAAGACGAGGATACCCTCGCGGAAAGCCATCAGGGTAGGGATCGAGGTGATGCGTGCCGCTGCGGAGAGCCCGGGCTCGGCCTCCGTGTCCACCTTCGCGAAGACGACGTCGGGGTGGGCCTCGGACGCCTTGCTGAACGTGGGGGCAAACATGCGGCAGGGACCGCACCAGGCTGCCCAGAAGTCCACCAGCACGATGTCGTTGCCGGAAATGGTGTCGTTGAAGGTCTTTTCAGAAATGTCGATGGTTGCCATGCATCGAATATATACCCCCGGGGGTATTGCGTGCAAGCGTGACTGCCGGGCCGGGCCGGCAAGGGGCTGGGCTTGCAAAAATACCCCGGGGGGTATCATGATGGAAGGGTCAAGTTTCCGCCCGGAGCTCCCGGCAGCCTGAAAGGAAAGCAGTATGAAAAGCATTTCTGTTGATGACCTGGCGGCACTCGTGCCCGGTGTTCCCATCATCGACGTGCGGGAAGCCGAGGAGTATGCCGAGGCCAGCGTTCCCGGCACGAAGAACCTCCCGCTGTCGGCGCTGCCGCAGACCCTTGGCGACGTTCCGATCGGCCGCACCGTCTACGTCATGTGCGCCTCCGGCGGACGCAGCGTCCGGGCCACCGCCTTCCTGGCGGAGCAGGGCTACGACGCAGTCAATGTCATGGGAGGCATCACGGAGTGGTACCGCAACGGCCATCCGGTCACCTACAGCGGCGGGGGCAACTGAGCATGTCGTCCGCCATCAGCCTGCCCGGGGTAAAGCCGGGCCCCGACGCCGCGATGCGCCGCACCATCAACCGGCTCAAGCGAGCCCAGGGTCAACTCGGCGCGCTGATCGCCGCCGTCGAATCCGGATCCGACTGCCGGAGTGTCGTCACACAGCTTTCGGCTGTCCGCGGCGCCCTGGATAAGGCCGGTTTCGAACTGATCTCCTCCGCCATGCGCGAGTGCATCGCCGACGTGCCGGAGGGCATGGAGGGTGCGGCTGCCGATGACGCGGCCGGCCAGAAGCTCACCCTGGAAGAAATCCGGGGCCTCTTCCTGCGCCTGACCTGACGCCCCGTGGCCTGCGCGGCGACCGGGCCGCTCAAGGCTCAGGGGCGCCCCGGCGCATCACCGCCAATTTGAACCTTAATACCCCTGGGGGTATATTGGTAGTGGCTGGATCGGCCACATGCCCCCACCGAACGCCTCCCGAAAGGTGCACACCCATGGACATTACCGCCCAGGAGCTCAACGAACAGCTCAAGAACGGCAGCAACGCCCAGATCGTGGACGTTCGCGAATCCGCCGAAGTCGCCGACGGCATGATCGCGGGCGCGCAGCACATCCCACTGGGCGAACTGCCCGCACGGTTGGGCGAACTGGACAAGGCCCGTCCCGTCGTCGCCGTCTGCCGCAGCGGCCGCCGCAGCGCGGCCGCCGCCGACCAGCTCGCTTCGGCCGGCTTCACCTCCTACACGATGACCGGCGGAATGCTCGACTGGTCCGCCGCCGGGCTTCCCGCCGGCTGACACTCCCATAAACTGCCCGGGCGGCGCCTCCCCCCACTGTGCCGCCCGGGCCTCCACCTGTCCTGATTGCGCCCTTAAGGGCTCCAGGCAGGTGGTCGGCGGCTTCCCGCACCCGCGCGCTGCCGCCAGAACTGCCCAAGCTATACCGAAAGAGACTATGACTACCTCAAACAAGACCACTACGGTCGAGTCCGCACCCCAGTCCATTGACGCCTCCACCCTGAAAGCCTGGGAGGACAACCACGATGACCTGATGGTGATTGACGTACGCAGCGGTGCCGAGTTTGATTCGATGCACATCAAGGGCTCGTACCATGTCCCGCTCTCTATGCTGAGCGAACACACCGAGGAATTTGCCGCCAAGATGGGCACCCGCGTTGTTCTGGTGTGCCAGTCCGGAAACCGGGCCGAGCAGGCCCGGAAGCACCTGGACGCAGTCGGCCTGGGCAGCGCGAGCGTGCTGGCCGGAGGCGTTCCCGCCTACGCCGCCGCCGGCGGCAACGTGGTGAAGGGCCGCAACACCTGGGCCCTGGAACGCCAGGTCCGCATGACGGCCGGATCCTTGGTCCTGGCCGGCGTCGTCGGAAGCAAGCTGCTCTCGCCGAAACTGGGTCTGCTTGCCGGCGGCATCGGAGCCGGCCTGACCTTCTCGGCTGCGACGAACAGCTGCGCCATGGGCCAGATGCTCTCCAAGATGCCGTGGAACCGTTCCGCCAACGAGCCCACCGCCCACCAGGCGCTGCAGAACCTGGGCTCCAAGGCATGATCCTCACCGCGGCGGCGTTCGGGCTGATCGTCGGCGGCCTGCTGGGCCTGGTTGGAGGCGGCGGGTCCATTCTCGCCGTCCCCGCCCTCGTCTATGGGGTGGGGCTCCCGCTGGCTGCGGCGATCCCGACGTCGCTGGTCGTTGTCGGTGCCTCGTCCGCCGTCGCGGTGCTGCCCCGCCTGCGGGGCGGAGTGAACTGGCGGCTTGCCCTCATCATTGGCGCCGCCGGCACGGCAACCGCCTACTTGGGCGCGTACGTGAACCGGCTGCTCGACCCGAAAGTGCTGCTGCTGGCGTTTGCCGCCATCATGGTCTTCGCCGGCATCCGGATGATGCTTCCGTCCAAGGCATCCGGCGGGTCCTGCGCCCTGCCCGGCGGCGGCGTCAACTGGCGCAGCTGCCTGCCCAAGGCCATTGCGACCGGCGCCGTCGTGGGCTTCCTGACCGGGCTCCTCGGCGTCGGCGGCGGCTTCCTGATCGTCCCGGCTCTGACCCTGGTCCTGGGCCTGCCGATGGCGGTGACCGTCGGTACCTCGCTGGTCATCATCGTGATCAACTCGATTGCCGGCTTCGCCGCGCACCTCGGTGATCTGCAGATCGACTGGGCCGTCACGGCAGCGTTCGCGGGGGCAGCCATGGTTGCCTCCCTGGTCGCGGGCCGGCTCGGCACCAGGATCCCGGACAAGGTGCTCAAACGCGGTTTCGGCGTCCTGGTCCTGCTGGTCGCCGCCTATGTGACGGTGCAGGCACTCCTCTCCTAAGCAGGGGACGGCCGGAATGGAAAAGCACGGACAAAAAGCGCCGGAGGACATGTCCTCCGGCGCTTTTCCGTGGCCCGGGTCCCGGTCACCCCGGCCGGGAAGGGTATCTTGGGGACCTAGGGGGAGCGCATGGAAGAGATCCTGATCGCAGACGGAAAAGCGAGGCTCGCATTGTGCGGGTCCTACTTTCACTTGGCCTGGACACCGGGGGCGCAGGTGGACGCCGGAGACGCTGCCGAGTCCATTGAAGCGATGCGGGGCCTCAGCGGCGGCAGGGAGCTACCGCTGCTGGTTGAGATCGCCGGTGTGACCATGAGTGCTGCGGCGAGGGGTGCGTACGAACGAGCCGAGGCCGTGTCCGCGGTGGCCCTGCTGGGCTCCAGCGTGGTGGACACCGTCGTGGCGGCGGCACTGCGCCGCCACGACTTTTGCCCGCACGCGTATTTCACCTCACGCACAGAGGCCCTGGCATGGCTGGAGGCCTTCCAGGTTCCGGAGTTGGCCGCGGGGGAGGAACCGGGCCTGCGCCACGCGTAGCCTGGCTGCCCCCTGCGCCGGACGCGCCGGATGCAGCCGGCCACGGTACAAGGACCCTTGATTGACCCGGCCGCCGGGAGGATCGTGGGGCGTGTGGCACAACGCCGTGCCCGGAAGACGCAGGTACGGAGGCGCGATGGCAGCCGCAGCAACGTTTCGAATCGTAGTCGGAGTGGACGGCTCGGACTCCTCGCTCGCAGCCCTTGACTGGGCGCTTGAGGAGGCGCGCCTGCGGTCCGGCCAGGTCCACCTGGTGAGCGCCTGGCATTATCCCGTCATCGGGGACGCAGCCGGCCGGGGGCCGGACCGGGACGCCTTCGGCGAGCACGCGCGGCAGGCCCACACAGACGCGCTGCGGCACGCGGCCGGTGCCGGCGTCGACGTCACCGGCGAGGTGACTGAAGGCCATCCTGCGGACGTGCTGCTCCGGGCCGCCGCCGGCGCCGACCTCCTGGTGGTTGGATCGCGCGGCCATGGCGGCTTCACCGGAATGCTGCTTGGCTCGGTATCAAACCATGCCGTCCACCACGCCCCGTGCCCGGTGCTGGTGGTCCGCACGGATGCGGGTCCGGCGCAAGGCTGAAAAAACGTGGCCGCGCCGCAGGGGCTGTCCACCGCACAGGCAGCCCGGTTGCTTGAGACTGCCGGCCCTAACACCGTCCCGCTGCAGCGGACGGGGCTGGCGCTGCGGCTGCTGCGGAAACTTTGGGCGCCCGTCCCGTGGATGCTGGAGGCAACCATTGTCCTGGAGTTCGTGCTGGGCAAATGGCTGGACGCGCTGATCATCCTGATGGTCCTGAGCCTGAACACGGCGCTGGGCATCGTCCAGGAGCGCCGCGCGGTGGCTGCCGTCGAGCTGCTCCGCAGCCGGCTGGAGATCAATGCGCGGGTGCTGCGGGACGGGGCCTGGACTGTGATCCCGGCATCCCGCCTGGTCCCCGGCGACGCTGTCCACCTCCGGGTCGGCGATTTCGTGCCCGCCGACGTCGTGGTCCAGGACGGCACCATGACGGTGGACCAGTCCACCCTCACCGGCGAGTCCGTTCCCGTTACCCGGGACCCGGGCAGCACCGTCTACGCCGGCGCCACGGTGGTCCGCGGAGAAGCCAGCGGCACCGTGGCCGCGACCGGCGCCGCCACCTACTTCGGCAAAACCGCGGAGCTGGTGGGCAGCTCCGCGCCCGCCGCCCACCTGGAACACGTGGTGTTGCGGATTGTGCGGGTATTCATTGCCGTGGACCTGGTCCTGGCCGTGGCGGGCACCGCCGGGCTGGCCGCCGCCGGCTCCACCAGCACAGACGTGATCTCCTACGCGATAATACTGCTGCTGGCGTCGGTGCCGGTGGCCATGCCGGCCGCCTTCGCCCTGGCCGGCGCCCTCGGCGCGAAGCACCTTGCGTCGCTGGGGATCCTGACGACGCGGCTCACGGCCCTGCAGGACGCCGCGTCGATGAGCGTCCTGTGCATAGACAAGACGGGCACGCTGACCGAAAACAAGCTCGCGGTCGCCGCCGTCGCCCCCAGCGGGGCGCTCGGCCGGGACGAGCTCCTGCAGTGGGCTGCCGCGGCCTCCGACGCCGCCACACAGGATCCCCTGGACCTGGCGATCCTCGCGGCGGCCGGTGAATCCGTGCGGGCCGGTGAACCCGCGGGGGCCGGGGACAGGCTGAGCTTCACCCCGTTCGACCCCGCGACCAAGCGTTCCCAGGCAACGGTGGCCAGGGACGGCAGGACCGTCCGGGTCACCAAGGGTGCCCCGCACGTCATCGCGGCCATGGCCGGGACCCGGCCGCCGGCGGAACTGGAGGCCCTGGCCTCCGGCGGCGCCCGGGTCCTCGCCGTCGCTCTCGACGACGGGAGCTGGCGCCTGCTCGGGCTCATTGCCCTCGCCGACCGGGTGCGGCCTGAAGCCGCCGGTCTCCTGGCCCGGCTCGCCGGACTCGGAATCCGGGTCATCATGGTCACCGGCGACAGCGCTGCCACAGCCGCCGCCGTCGCCGCGGACGTGGGGCTCAACGGCGACGTGGTCCGGGCGGAGGACCTCGCGGCGCTGGGCCACGAAGATGGAGGACCCGCCGTTATTGCCCAGGTCCTGCCCCAGGACAAGCACCGGATCGTGCAGCTGCTTCAGCAGGCGGGCCACGTGGTGGGAATGACCGGGGACGGTGTCAATGATGCCCCGGCGCTGCGCCAGGCCGAGGTGGGGATCGCCATGGAAGCCGCGACGGACGTGGCAAAGTCCGCGGCCGGGGTGGTCCTGGTCCGCGGGGGATTGAACGACATTGTGGGTTTGGTCGAGGAAAGCAGGAGGATCCACCAGCGCTCGCTGACCTACGCCCTGAACGTCAGCGTGAAGAAACTGGAGGTGCCGTTGTTGCTGACCGCCGGGGTGCTCTCCTTCGGCCAGCTCGTGTTCACGCCGTTGCTGATGGCGCTGCTGCTGCTCGCCAACGACGTGGTGAGCATGATGCTCACCACGGACAACGCCCGCTTCTCGCAGCGCCCTGACACGTGGCACGTGGCACGGACCATCGCCGGCGCCCTCGTGGTCGCCGTGCCGATGCTCGGCGCGTCGCTGGCCTTGCTCTGGGCGTCCGGGCAGCTTTGGCCCGGGGGCGGCATCGACCAGGTCCGGACCGTCATCTTCCTGACCCTGGTCTTCAGCAGCCAGGTGACCAGCTACGTTGTGCGCACGGCGCTCCCGGCGTGGAAGGACCGGCCCTCCGGGCTGCTGCTGGCGGCGTCGGTGCTGGACGTCGCCGGCGCCTCTGCGCTGGCGCTGTGGGGTGTCCTGATGGCGCCGGTTCCAGGCGCCCTGCTGTTGCTCATCGCTGCGGCGACGCTCACCGGCGGACTCATCGCCGACCGTCTCAAGGTGCCGGCCTTCCGGAGGTTGCGGCTGCACACCGGAGGGGCCGGCTGAGCGCAGCCATCGCAGGCTTCCGGGGGCACAACTGTGGCGGCGGGCGGGGGTGTTTCCCCTGCCCGCCGCCACGTGTTGCTGCTGCGGTTACTGCGTTAGTGCGGTTGTTGCGTTGTGTCCGCGGCTCGTGGTGTTAGCTGGCCGGGACGGTTTCCTTGGCCTGCTGGGCCGACTGCTGTTGTGCGTTCCACGCAGCGTAGCTGCCGTCGAGTTCGACGACGTCGTAGCCGGCGCGGCGCAGGGCGCTGGCCGCGACGGAGTTCCGGACGCCGCTTTGGCAGTAGGACACGATGGTGCCCTCGGCGGGGAGTTCGTCCAGGTGCCACATGACGCGGCCGCCGCTGAGCTGGTAGGAGCCGGGGATGTGCCCGGCGGAGTGCTCGGTGCGGTTGCGGACGTCCAGGACCATCGCGGCGTCGAAGCCGTCGAGTTCCTCGGGCTGGATCAGCTTCGGCACGGAGACCGGCAGGCCTTCGAGGCCGGTGACGTAGCCGGCGACCTTGTCGATGCCGACGCGGACCAGGTGGTCCCACATTTCCTGCGCGGCGGCCTGGTCCGGGGCCAGGAGCACCAGCGGGTTGGTGTCGGTTTCCGGGTTCACGACCCAGGCGCCGAAGCTGGCGGTGGATTTGCCGGCCGGGACGTTCACGGAGCCGGTGACGGTACCTTCGTGGACCTCGTTGTTCGGGCGGGTGTCCACGAAGATGACCTTGTCCGCGGCGAGGTCGGCGGCGACGTCGGCGGTGGCGAGTTCGGCCAGGGGTGCGCGTTCGCCCATCACGGCCGGGCCTTCCCGGTTTTCACGCTTCATCCGGGCGAAGTAGGCGTGCGCGTCGGGCTGGCCGTCGAGGAGTTCGTCGATGAAGCCCTGCTCGTCGTTCGCGGCCAGGTACGGGCCCCACCAGGCGTAGAGGCGTTCGTAGCCGACCGTGGAGGACGGGATCGCGCCCAGGGCCTTGCCGCAGGCGCTGCCGGCGCCGTGGCCGGGGTGGACCTGGACGTGGTCCGGCAGGGTCAGGAACTTATCGCGCAGGCTCGCGAAGAGCTGCTTCGCGCCGGCGAACCGGGTATCAACCCCGCCGGCGGCCTCGTCCAGCAGGTCCGGGCGGCCCAGGTCGCCGGAGAAGACGAAGTCACCCGAGAGCAGGTAGCCCGGGGCGTCGGCGAACGCGCCGTCGGTGATCAAAAAGGACAGGTGCTCCGGGGTGTGCCCGGGAGTGTGGAGGGCCTTGACCGTGATGTTGCCCAGCTTGATCTCATCGTTGTCGTTCAGCCGCCCGGCGTCGAACCCGTACTGCCAGTCCGCTCCGCCCTCGCCCGAAACATACGCGGCAGCGCCCGTCGCGGCAGCCAGTTCCCGGGTCCCGGACAGGAAGTCCGCGTGGATATGCGTCTCGGTCACCGCGACGATCTTCATCCCGTTCGCGGCAGCAAGATCCCGGTACACGGCAATATCACGCCGGGGATCAACCACCAGCGCCTCACCCTTGGCCTGGCAACCAATGAAATAGCTCGCCTGGGCAAGGTCTTCGTCGTAAATGCGCTCAATAAGCATTCGGGGAACTCCTTCTTGCGGTGGACGGGGAAGGGATTCCTTCCTCCTCTGCACTCAACAATAATACCCCCGGGGGTATCTTGCAAACGGGACAGGGGGACTCCCGGCCAGGAACAAATACGGTGCGAAAATTTGGCTTGCCCGGCCCTCAGTTCCTCATCCGGAGCTGCTGGCTCCGCCGTCCTCTGCCGCCTCGCGCAGCCCGCCGTCCTCTGCCGCCTCGCGCAGCCCGCCGTC
>NZ_CAXHZI010000033.1:0-20664 GCF_964021775.1 uncultured Arthrobacter sp. | reverse complement strand
GGCCGCCGTCGTACGTATCGCCGCGGGCTATGCCAGGCGGGTCAGCCAGCCGTGGGTGTCCTCGACGGTACCGGTCTGGATGCCGAGCAGCTGTTCGCGGATGGCCATGGTGGTCTCACCTGCCTTGGCGTCCTCGGAGCCGATGAACTCGGTCTCGTCCTTTAGCACGCCGATCGGGGTGATCACGGCCGCGGTGCCGCAGGCGAACACCTCGGTGATCTCGCCGGAGGCAACGCCGTCGCGCCACTCATCCAGGGTGATCTTGCGCTCGGTGACCTCGCGGCCCATGTCCCGGGCCACCTGGATCACGGAGGAGCGGGTCACGCCCTCGAGGATGGTGCCGGACAGCGCCGGGGTGACCAGCGAGCCGTCTTTCATCACGAAGAAGACGTTCATGCCGCCCAGTTCCTCGACGGCGTTGTCATTGAACTGATCCAGGAACAGGACCTGCTTGCAGCCGTGGGCCTCGGCCTCCTGCTGGGCAATCAGCGACGCGGCGTAGTTGCCGCCGCACTTCGCCGCGCCGGTGCCGCCGCGGCCGGCGCGGGCGTATTCGCGGGAGATCCAGATCGACACGGGCTTGAGCTCGCCGCCGAAGTAGTTGCCGGCCGGCGATGCGATGACCCGGAAGGACACTTCGCGGGCGGCGCGGACGCCCAGGAACGCCTCCGTGGCGATCATGAAGGGGCGCAGGTAGAGGGCTTCGCCGTCGCCGGAGGGGACCCATTCGCGGTCCACGGAGACGAGTTCGCGGATGGCCGTCAGGAAGTATTCTTCCGGGAGCTCCGGGAGGGCGAGCCGGCGCGCGGACTTGTTCAGCCGGGCGGCGTTGGCCTCGGGGCGGAACGTCCAGATGGAACCGTCGGCGTGGCGGTAGGCCTTGAGCCCCTCAAAGATTTCCTGGCCGTAGTGCAGCACCGCGGCGGAAGGATCCAGCGTGATGGGACCGTAGGGTTCGATTCGTGGATCGTGCCAGCCGCCCTTGCCCTCGGCGTCGACGCTGTAGTCGACGATCGCGGTGTGGTCGGTGAAATAGTCGCCGAATCCCGGGTTGGCCAGGATGGCTGCACGCTCTTGCGCGGACTTCGGGGTCGCCGAGAGCCGCTGGCTGAATTCGACGCCATGGGCAGTCTGGGTCATGGTTCCTCCACGGTCGGCTGCCTGGTGTGTGAACGTGGTTCAACCTCGGACCACGGCAGCATGTTGGTGATTCGAAACAAGCTTACGCCCGATACCACGGCCGCCCGCGGCTGTGGCTAAAGGGCGGCGGCGATCGCGTCGCCTATCGCGGCAGTGCTCCGGAAGCTGCCGTCCCGGCCTTCGACGTCGGCGGCGACGGCCGCCTCGATCTTGCGGGCCGCTGCGGCGTAGCCCAGGTGGTCCAGCAGCAGTGCGGCGGAAAGGATGGCGGCGCTCGGGTCGGCCTTCTGCTGGCCGGCAATGTCCGGGGCCGAGCCGTGGACCGGTTCGAACATGGACGGCGCGGTGCGGTCCATGTTGATGTTGCCCGAGGCTGCCAGGCCGATTCCGCCGGTGATGGCGGCGGCGAGGTCGGTGAGGATGTCGCCGAAGAGGTTGTCCGTGACGATCACGTCGAAGCGCGCAGGGTCGGTGACCATAAAGATGGTGGCGGCGTCCACGTGCAGGTAGTCGTGGCTGACCTCCGGGAACTCCTGCGCCACGGCCTCCACGGTCCGCTTCCAGAGGTGCCCGGCGAAGACCAGGACGTTGTGCTTGTGCACCAAGGTGAGCTTTTTGCGCGGCCGTTCGTTGGCGCGGCGGAAGGCATCGCGGACCACTCGCTCCACGCCGTGGGCGGTGTTCAGCGAGACCTCGGTGGCCACCTCGTGCGGGGTGCCGGCCCGGAGTGTGCCGCCGTTGCCGACGTAGGGGCCCTCGGTGCCTTCGCGGACCACGATGAAGTCAACGTTCCCGGGGTTCGCGAGCGGGCTGCCGACGCCGGGGTAGAGCCGGGAGGGGCGCAGGTTCACATAGTGGTCCAGGCTGAAGCGCAGTTTGAGCAGGAGCTCGCGTTCGATGATGCCGGAGGGGATCCGGGTGTCGCCGGGGGCCGCGCCCACCGCACCGAAGAGAATGGCGTCGCGCGTGCGCAGGTCCGCCAGGGTTTCCTCCGGCAGGGTCTCCCCCGTTTCCAGCCAGTGCTGGGCGCCGAGCTGGTAGTGCGTCTGCTGCAGGTCGATGCCTTCGGCGGCGGCGGCCTTCTCCAGGACCTTTAGCGCCTCGGCGGTGACTTCCGGGCCAATGCCGTCGCCGGGGATAACTGCCAGATCAATGGTGGATGCGCTCATGGATTCAGCGTAGCCAAGGAATCCACATGCTGGTCAACTTGTCTCATTATTCGAACGCCCGCTCCCCTTAACAACCGCGATGTGGCATTTCGCGGCAATGTCCGGCGGGAACATTGGCACGAAATGCCACCTCGGCGGTGGAATAAAAGGCCCTACGCCTCGGCGGGCTCCTCGTACTTGGGGAACACCGGGGCCGGGGCGGGCAGCGGCGTGCCGGCCTCGATGGGCGTGTCCAGGGCCGCGAAGTCGCGGGCGTCGCCGTCGGCCTGGCCCAGGGTGTCGAGGATGGCCGCCGTCGCCGCCGGCATCACCGGCTGGGCGAGGATGGCGACGATCCGCAGCACCTCGAGGGTGACGTACAGGACGGTGTTCATCCGCTCGACGTCGGTCTTCCGCAGTACCCACGGCGCCTGCTCGGCGAAGTAGGCGTTGGTGTCGCCGAGGACGTTCCAGATCGCTTCCAGCGCGCGGCTGAACTCCTGCTTCTCGAACGCGGCCCGGGCGATGTCCAGCAGGCCTTTGGCCTGGCCTAGCAGCGCGGCGTCCTCGGCGCTGAAGCCGGCCGGAACGGGCACGCGGCCCTCGCAGTTCTTGGCGACCATGGAGAGCGAGCGCTGCGCGAGGTTGCCGAAGTTGTTCGCCAGGTCCGAGTTCATCCGGCCGACAATCGCGTCGTGGCTATAGTTGCCGTCGGCGCCGAAGGGGACCTCGCGGAGCAGGAAGAACCGGACCTGGTCCAGGCCGTACTGCGCCACCCAGTCGGCCGGCGCCACCACGTTGCCCAGCGACTTGGACATCTTGATGCCCTGGTTGTGCAGGTGGCCGTGGATCATCACGCGCTTGGGCAGTTCCAACCCGGCGGACATCAGGAACGCCGGCCAGTACACGGCGTGGAACCGGGAGATGTCCTTGCCGATCACGTGGACGTCCGCGGGCCAGTACTTCCGGAAGCTCTCCGAGTCCGTGTCCGGGAAGCCCACGCCGGTCAGGTAGTTAGTCAGCGCGTCCACCCAGACGTACATCACGTGGTCCGGGTTGCCCGGGACCGGCACTCCCCAGTTGAAGGAGGTGCGGCTGATCGAGAGGTCCTCGAGGCCGCCCTTGACGAAGCTGATGACCTCGTTGAAGCGGCTGTGCGGGGCGCCGAAGTCGGGCTGGTCCGCATACAGTGCCAGCAGCCGGTCCTGGTAGGCCGAGAGCTTGAAGAAGTAGCTCTCCTCCTCCGTCCAGGTCACCTCGGTGCCGGTTTCGGAGGCGTAGCGGATCCCGTCCTCGCGGACCTCGGTCTCGTCCTCGACGAAGTAGCGCTCGTCGCGGACCGAGTACCAGCCGGCGTACTTGGACAGGTAGATGTCCCCGTTGGCTTCCATCCGCTGCCAGAGCGCCTTGGCGGCCTCGTAGTGGTCCGGGTCCGTGGTGCGGATGAAGCGGCTGAGCGAGATGCCCAGGTCATCGCTCATCTGCCGGAACGCGGCCGAGTTGCGGTCGGCAAGCTCCTTGACCGGGATGCCTTCCTTTTCCGCCGTCTGCTGCATCTTCAGGCCGTGCTCGTCCGTGCCGGTCATAAAGAAGACGTCGTAGCCGTCCAGCCGCTTGAACCGCGCCATGGCGTCGGTGGCGATGACCTCATAGGCGTGCCCGATGTGCGGCACGCCGTTGGGGTAGCTGATAGCCGTGGTGATGTAGAACGGGGTTTTTTCGGAAAGCGTCACGTTATTAACCTAGATCAGTTCGGTCAGGGTATCGCTCTGGCGCACGAGTTCGTGGTCGTGTGAAGCGACCAGGACGGCGATGCCGTCCGACGTCGTGTCCTTGAGGATGCTGATGATGCGGTTGGCCGAGGTGCGGTCCAGGCTCGCGGTGGGCTCGTCGACCACCAGCACGCGGGTGCCGAGGATCAGGGCCCGGGCGATCGCGACGCGCTGGCGTTCGCCGCCGGAGAGCTGGGCGGGACGGTGCCGCATGCGCCGGCCCAGGCCCACGAGGTCCAGCAGGTCCTTGGCCATGTCGCGGCGCTGTTCGACCTCGCCGTCGGGCACGGCCGGGAGCAGCACGTTCTCAAGTGCGCTCATTCCGTCGATCAGGGCACCGCCCTGGTCGACGTAGCCGATCAGCGCCCGGCGGCGGTCCGCGATTTCGTCGTCGCCCATGGTTTCGAGCGAGTCGCCTTCCCAGAACACCCGGCCCGACGTCGGCAGGGTCAGGCCCGCGCCGACGGTCAGGATGCTGGTCTTGCCCGAGCCGGAGCGGCCGGCGACGCAGTGCATTTCGCCGGCGTGCAGCGTCATGTTGAAGTCGTCGACGACGTTGACCGCCTCGGCGCCGCCCTTGCCGCCGCCGTAATGGATGGTGATGTTGCTCAGTTCCAGCGGCGTGGCGTGGTCCGTGGCCTTCACGATCGTGTTGGCGCGGGTCTGGTGGCCGCCGTTCCCGGTGCTCTCCGGCATCCGGTTCCGGGCCGCCCTGGTCAGGTTCAGCTCGTTAGTCATTGGACCACTTTCGTTGCAATCGGAATCCAGCAAAGTACAGCCACCAGTCCGGCGATTCCGGCCCAGAGTGCGGCATAGGGGGCGAGGAGCAGACCGATGCCCAGGGCACCAATGACACCCAGCGGCAGTGCGATGGCTCCCACCATGGCGTTTTCGAAGAAGCGGACCTGGCCCAGCATGTCCGGGTTCCAGCCCATGGCCTGCAGGATGCCGAGGTACTGGCGTTTGGCGCCCAGCTCGAAGCGGCCGGTGACCATGGTCAGCAGCAGGCCCACGGCCACCCCGGAGACGCCCAGGATGATGCTCGGCAGCGCGATGCTGGCCGCTGCGACGCCGCTGAGGGCGCTGGCGCCGGCGGCGCGGGGGATGTCGATCAGCAGGGCGGCGAGACCGCCCACCGCGGCGCCGAAGACGCCGACGGCCACGGCCAGGGAGCCGGTGTTGAACTTGTTCGTGCTCAGCTGCCGGCTGGCGAAGGTCAGCGGCGAGTCGACGGGGATGAGCCGCTCATCGTGCTGCGGTTCCTGGTCGATGACCTCGCGGTGCCGCAGCTGCTGGGCCGCGAAGAACGCTGCGCCGCAGTACAGGACCAGCACCGAGGCGGAGACCACCGCGGTGGCCGGGTTCCAGCTGATCAGGCTCAGGGCGATGCCGGCGACGGCCAGCAAGGCGGCGCCGACGCCGAACTCGGCGAGCACCCAGGACCGGATCTTGCGCTGCGTCCAGCCCATCGCCCGCAGCGTTCCGGCTTCGCGGCGGCGCTTGCGGACGTAGCTGACCGTGGAGGCGCCGGTGAGCAGGGCCGCCCCGCACAGGGTCAGGAAGAGCAGGGTCAGGTTGGTGCCGGTCAGGGAGCCGGAGACCGCGTCGGCGGCGTCCTGGCGGACCCACGACTGCTGCACGGTGCCCAGCGGCGACTCCTTGCCGGCGTCGTCCTTGGAGTAGCCGGGCACAAAGATGCTGGCGTCCTCGCGGGCGGAGCCCGCCACCACGGTGGCCTGCAGGCCCATGTCGCGGATCTCGTTGGCGAGCTTCTCGACCTCGGGCTGGGCCTGCTTCCAGCTGCCCTCGACGTTGGCGCGGACGCGCACAGCGTCAATCACGGAGGCGTTCTTCTCGTAGCCGCGGGCGGCGGCCAGGCCGTAGTAATCGGTAATGGCGCCGGCCGACTGGCTGACCAGGCCGGTGCCGCTGAGCGAGGGCTTGAGCATTGCGGGCTCGACGTCCTTGCCGTCTGCATCCTTGGTGAGGGTCATCGGCGTCGGGTCGTAGCCGCCGAGCGGCAGGCGGTTGACGTCACCGGCGGCTTCCTGGACCTTGGCGGGGTCGAACGTGCCGTAGACCATGGCGAGCGGCGTGGCAGGCTTCTTGCCGGTGGCGAGGTTGTCCCGGTAGGACCGCTCGTCCACCGGGGTGCGCTGGGTCTGGTCCACCGGGGCGTCGTTGGCGCCCTTTTCCGGCAGCCGGTTCACGGTGACCCAGTCACCCGGGACCGCGGACTTGTCGACGGCGCCGTTGCCTGCGGTTTTGCCGTCCTTGTACTTGGGGGCGGCGGCGAAGTCGGTGCTCCAGGTTGCGGGGTTGTAGAGGCCCTGGCCGAAGGTGCCGGTGTCCCCCAGCAGCTTGGATAGGTCCTTGGACCCGGGCCAGGCCAGGGCGAACGGGGATTTGGAGACGAAGGGCAGGTAGTCCTTGTCCAGCGAGCGGGTGACGGTGCCGACATCCTTGGTGACGTTGCCGGCGTCGTCGATTTCCTCGATCTTGACGGAGTACTTGAGGTCCAGGGACGTGCCGGAGCGGACGATCAGCGGGATCGCCTGCGAATCCGCGGTCAGCTGCCCGGCGCGCTTGGCCTGCTGGTACTGGGTCATCAGCGGAGCCCAGTACTTGAGCTTGACGCCCAAGAAGTCGGGGCCTTCCTTGAGCTGTTCCATGCTGATGCCGTTGGTGAAGAGGCTCTCGAAGTGGCGGCCGATCGCGCCGGCGTTGCGGGCGTCGGCCGGCGGCGCCTTCTCCAGCGGTGCGAGGAAGTCGCCGGCGCCGCCCAGGAGCGCACGTTCGGAGACCGGGTCGACGGCGACGACGGACTCGGTCACCTGCGGGGCCAGCGGCAGCGACACGGAGAGGTTGAAGAGGTTGTGCTCGGAGCCGCCGGCGGGGGCGGGGAACTTGATCCCGGTTTCCCCGTCCGGGCCCGCGATCCGGACGTTCTTGCCGCCGGCGACTTCCTCTTCGACGAGCTTGGCTTTGCCGACGGAGCCTTCGGCGCTGGTTTTGAAGAGGGTCTGTTCGGATTTGCCGTCCGAGCTCACTGCGCTGGCGGTGAGGCGGTACTTCTTGGCCGTGTCGCTCAGCACGGACTCGGCGGCGGGCCATTTGGCGGGGTCGGTGGCGCTGGGGTCACCGGCGGTGCCGGCGAGGCCGGCGTTGTAGCCGAGGTAGTCGGTGGCGTCCAGGCGCGGCGACTCGAGGTTCTGCGAGACGCGGGAGACCAGGCTGATCGGGGCCGCGACCGAGGTGCCGGAAAGCTTGCGGATGGAATCCAGCTGGTCGAAGCTGATGCCGCCCTGGCCGGTAGCGATCTCGGGCTGCATCAAGCCGCCGTTGTCCTCCGCCTTGGCCTGGACGAGGATGTCATAGAGCCCGCGGGAGTTCTGGTCGACGGTGCGGTTCAGCGCGGCCTGCGACTGGCCCTGGACCAGGACGGACAGGCACATGGCCACGATCAAAATGGACGCGGTCAGCAAAAGCACTCTGCTTCTGATGAACCTCTGGACGGCGTTCATTGGGCTCCTGAAAGCTGGATTGCGTGCGCACGCCGCAGTTCATTCCGCGCGGAAATGAAGGCGTCCCGGCCGGGCGTGCAAAAGTAAAGGCCGGTCTGCCGGCCAAATCCGAAATTTCGGACCTAGCCATTGTACGCAGACCGGCCGCCCATTCATGGCCGCCTGCGGCGGTGTTGCCGCCACAGGCTGCCACGCCGGGGACTTAGTCTTCGAGGTCCACTTCGCGGACCATTTCGGCGCCGATTCCGGCCTTGATCGCTTCGAGGACCTGCTGGGGCACGGAGCTGTCGATGGTCAGCAGCGCGAGCACCTGACCGCCCTCGGCCTGGCGGGCCACCTGCATGCCGGCGATGTTGATGTTGTTCATGCCCAGGATGTGGCCGATGGTGCCGATCACGCCGGGTCGGTCCGAGTAGGCCACCACCACGAGGTGCTCGCTGATCGGGATTTCGACCTCGAAGCCGTTGATCCCGACCAGCTTCTGGATCTGCTTGGGCCCGGTCAGGGTTCCGGCCACCGAGATCTGGGAGCCGTCGCTCAGGGCCCCGCGCAGGGTCAGGACGTTGCGGTAGGACTCCGTGTCGGGGGTGGTGATGAGCCGGACGTTGATGCCGCGCTGCTCGGCGATCACCGGGGCGTTGACGTAGGAGACCTGCTCGGTCACGACGTCGGCGAAGATGCCCTTGAGGGCGGCGAGTTCGAGCACCTTGACGTCCAGCGAGGAGATCTCGCCGGCCACCTCCACGTCGAACTGCGTCAGCGAGGCGTGGGTCATCGCGGTGAAGATCCGGCCCAGCTTCTCGATCAGCGCGATGCCGGGGCGCACGTCCGGGGCGATGACGCCGCCGGCGACGTTCACGGCGTCGGGCACGAGTTCGCCGGCCAGAGCCTGGCGGACGGACCTGGCGACGGAGACGCCGGCCTTTTCCTGCGCCTCGTCGGTGGAGGCGCCCAGGTGCGGGGTCACCACGACGTTGTCCAGCTTGAAGAACGGCAGGTCGGTGCTGGGCTCCTTGACGAACACGTCGACGCCGGCGCCGGCGATCTCGCCGGACTGCAGCGCGGTGTACAGGGCTTCCTCGTCCACCAGGCCGCCGCGGGCGACGTTGACGACGTAGGCGGTGCTCTTCATTTTCTTGAACGCCTCGGCGCCGAGCATGCCGACGGTCTC
Organism: uncultured Arthrobacter sp.; assembly: GCF_964021775.1. Classification (GTDB taxonomy): domain Bacteria; phylum Actinomycetota; class Actinomycetes; order Actinomycetales; family Micrococcaceae; genus Arthrobacter. The sequence goes on along the minus strand of NZ_CAXHZI010000033.1, from coordinate 11,909 downwards.
GGGCGTCTTGGGCATGTGGATGGTGATGAAGTCCGACTGGGCCAGCAGTTCGTCCAGGGTCACCAGCTGCACACCGAGCTGGGCGGCGCGGGCGGAGGTGATGTAGGGGTCGTACGCGAGGATCTTGGTGTCGAAGCCCTTCAGGCGGGCAGCGACGAGGGCGCCGATCCGGCCGAGGCCGATGATGCCGATCTTCTTCTCGAACAGCTCGGTACCGGTGTACTTGGAGCGCTTCCACTCGCCGTCCTTGAGCGCGGCCGAGGCCTGCGGGATGTGGCGGGCGAGGCTGAGGATGTGGCCGACGGTGAGTTCGGCGGCGGAGACGATGTTCGACGTCGGGGCGTTGACCACCATCACGCCGGCCTGCGTGGCGGATTTGATGTCAACGTTGTCCAGGCCGACCCCGGCGCGGGCGATCACCTTGAGGTTCTTGGCCGCGGCGATGGCCTCGGCGTCCACCTGGGTGGCGGAGCGGATCAGGATCGCGTCGACGTCGGCGATCGCGGAGAGCAGCTGGGAACGGTCGGCGCCGTCGGTCTGGCGGATTTCGAAGTCCGGGCCGAGGGCCTCGATCGTGGCGGGCGAAAGTTCCTCAGCGAGGAGTACGACAGGTTTGGTGCTTGTCACCGGTGACCTCTTTAGCTCTCTTGTATATCAGGTGGGGATTTTGGAACGTTGGGTGGTGAACGGTGATGTCCTTTCGGCTGCTGCGCTCGTTCCTCACGCAACAACGCAGCCTTCAAGGACACCGCCGCCCACCACCACCGGGATCTAGCGGGCTACTGATCCTTCGGTGTAGTCGTCTTCGTTCTTGATCCAGGAGAAGAGCTTGCGCAGTTCGCGGCCGGTGGCCTCGATCGGGTGGTCCTCGCCCTTCTTGCGCAGGGCCTTGAACTCGGGGGCGCCGGCGTCCTGGTCGTCGATAAAGCGCTTGGCGAAGGTGCCGTCCTGGATGTCCTTCAGGACTGCCTTCATGTTTTCCTTCACCTCGGGGGTGATGACCCGCGGGCCGGAGACGTAGTCGCCGTATTCCGCGGTGTCGGAGACGCTCCAGCGCTGCTTGGCGATGCCGCCCTCGACCATCAGGTCCACGATCAGCTTGAGCTCGTGCAGCACCTCGAAGTAGGCCACCTCGGGCTTGTAGCCGGCTTCGGTCAGGGTCTCGAAGCCGTACATGATCAGCTGCGAGGCGCCGCCGCAGAGGACTGCCTGCTCGCCGAAGAGGTCGGTTTCGGTCTCTTCGGTGAAGGTGGTCTCAATGACACCGGCACGGGTGCCGCCGATCGCCTTGGCGTAGGACAGGGCCAGTTCCTTGGCCTTGCCGGACGCGTTCTGCTCGACGGCGATCAGGTCCGGCACGCCGCGGCCGGCTTCGAACTCGCGGCGCACAATGTGGCCCGGGCCCTTCGGGGCGACCAGGGCGACGTCGACATCGGCCGGCGGCTGGATGTAGCCGTAACGGATGTTGAACCCGTGGCCGAAGAACAGGGCGTCGCCGGCCTGCAGGTTCGGGGCGATGTCCTCGGCGTAGACGTGGCGCTGGACCTGGTCCGGGGTGAGGATCATGATCAGGTCCGCTTCGGCGGTGGCGTCGGCGACGTTGAGGACACGCAGGCCCTCGGCCTCGGCCTTGGCGCGGGACTTGGAGTCTTCCTTCAGGCCGACGCGGACGTCAACACCGGAATCGCGCAGGCTGAGGGCGTGGGCGTGGCCCTGGGAGCCGTAACCGATGACGGCGACGGTGCGGCCCTGGATGATCGACAGGTCGGCGTCGTCGTCGTAGAACATTTCAGTCACTGGGGTGTCTCCTTTGATGGATTCTTTGGTGTTGTCTGGTGAAAATCGAAAATGATGTTGGTGGTGCTGCGGGCCCGGCGCGCCTTTTAGGCGGAGCGCAGGGCCCGGTCGCTCATGGAGCGGGACCCGCGGCCGACGGCCAGGGTGCCGGACTGCACGATTTCGCGGACGCCGAAGGGCTCCAGCACGGAAAGCAGTGCCGTGAGCTTGTCGGGGTGGCCCGTGGCCTCAATGACGACCGACTCGGTGGAGACGTCGACCACTGAGGCGCGGAACAGGTCGGCCGCCTGGGTGACCTGCAGCCGGGTTGCGGCATCCGCACGTACCTTGACCAGGATGTGGTCGCGCTGTACGGAAGATTCGGGGGTGAGCTCGACAATCTTGATCACGTTGATCAGCTTGTTCAGCTGCTTGGTGACCTGTTCGATCAGCTCGCCGTCGGCGTCGACGACGACCGTCATCCGGGAGATGCCCGGAACCTCGGTCGGGCCGACGGCCAGGGAGTTGATGTTGAAGGCGCGGCGGGCGAAGAGGCTGGCGACGCGGGTCAGCACACCGGGCTTGTCTTCGACCAGAACGGAGAGTGTGTGGCGGGTCATGTTCAGTCCTCTTCTTCCCAGTCCGGGGTCATGTTGCGGGCAACCTGGATCTGGTCGTTGCTGACTCCGGCGGGAACCATCGGCCACACCATGGAGTTGGGGCTGACAACGAAGTCGATCACGACGGGGCGGTCGTTGATTGCCAGGGCCTGCTGGATGGTGGCGTCAATGTCCTCGTCGCGTTCACAGCGGAAGGACGCGCAGCCGTAGGCGTCCGCCAGCTTGACGAAGTCCGGGATCCGGACGGTGTCATGGCCGGTGTTGAGGTCGGTGTTGGAGTAGCGGCCCTCGTAGAAGAGGGTCTGCCACTGCCGCACCATGCCGAGGGAGGAATTGTTGATCACGGCGACCTTGATCGGGATCTTGTTGATCGCGCAGGTGGCCAGTTCCTGGTTCGTCATCTGGAAGCAGCCATCGCCGTCGATCGCCCAGACCACCCGGTCCGGCTCCCCCACCTTGGCGCCCATGGCGGCGGGAACGGCGTAGCCCATGGTGCCGGCCCCGCCGGAGTTGAGCCAGGCGTGCGGGCGTTCGTACTTGATGAACTGCGAGGCCCACATCTGGTGCTGGCCGACGCCGGCGACGTAGACGCCCTCGGGTCCGGTGAGTGCACCGATCCGTTCGATCACGCGCTGCGGCGCGCTGAGGCCGTCCTCAGGTTCGGTCCAGCCCAGCGGGTAGGTCTCCTTGAGGTTGTTCAGGAAGGCCCACCAGTTGGTGAGGTCCGGGGTTCCGGAGGCTTCGAACTGCAGGCGCAGCGCGTCGGTCAGTTCCGGGATGATCTCCTTGACCGAGCCCACGATCGGAACGTCGGCGGTGCGGTTCTTGGAGATTTCCGCCGGGTCGATGTCCGCGTGGATGACCTTGGCGTTCGGGGCGAAGGACTTCAGGATGCCGGTGACCCGGTCGTCGAAGCGTGCACCGAGGGTGATCAGCAGGTCGGACTGCTGCAGCGCGGTCACGGCCGACACCGCCCCGTGCATGCCCGGCATGCCGACGTGCTGCGGGTGCGAGTCCGGGAAAACGCCCCGGGCCATCAGCGTGGTGACCACGGGTGCGCCGGAGAGTTCGGCCAGTTCCCGCAGTTCCGCGGATGCGTGGGCCTTGACCACGCCGCCGCCGACGTACAGCACCGGCTTGCTGGCGGCCGCGATCAGCCGGGCGGCCTCACGGACCTGCTTGCTGTGGCCGCGGACCACCGGCCGGTAGCCGGGCAGGTCGATCTTGGGCGGCCAGGAGAACGTCATCTGGCCCTGCTGGGCATCCTTGGCGACGTCCACCAGGACGGGGCCGGGGCGCCCGGTCGAGGCAAGGTGGAACGCCTCGGCCATCACGTGCGGGATGTCGTTGGGGTCGGTGACCAGGAAGGAATGCTTGGTGATCGGCATGGTGATGCCGACGATGTCCGCTTCCTGGAACGCGTCGGTGCCAATGACTCCGCTGGAGACCTGGCCGGTGATGGCCACCATCGGCACGGAGTCCATGTGGGCGTCCATGATGGCGGTGACGAGGTTGGTGGCACCGGGGCCCGAGGTGGCGATGCAGACGCCAACCCGTCCGGTGACCATGGCATAGCCTTGCGCGGCGTGGCCGGCTCCCTGTTCGTGGCGGACCAGAATGTGGTTCAGTTTGGAGGCCATCAAGGGGTCATAGGTGGGCAGGATTGCGCCACCGGGAAGACCAAAAATGTCCTGGACGCCGAGTTCTTCGAGCGCGCGGACAATTGCTTGCGAGCCGGTCATCACCGTCGGGGGTACGACGTTGTTCGGCCCAAGGACGGGAGAGGCAGCAGCATGCTCGACGCCGGCGTCGGCCGGGCGTTCGAGGCGTTCCGGAGCCTTGTGGGCTCCAGCGGACTTTGTGGCCATCAGCGAGGGGCTGATCGGCGATCCTTTGCTCATCGGACTCTTCCTTTGGTGGATCTGCGGGTGGATCTTCGGCGATCTGGGTACTGCGGGACATACATATTGCTGGTGGTGCTGGTGGTACGGAAATAAAAAAACCCCTCAGCCTGGCGGCTCTTCGAGGGGTTTGCGCGTGACGGTTCGTTACCAGTGGAGGCTATGGAGCCACGCGCTTGGTAAGTACGACGACGCCGCCGGCGGTAACGATCTCGATCATGCGTTCAGTTTTCCCTCTTACTGAGACAGGTGTCAACGAGCCTGCGCCATGTCTCAGTATATGGACAGCACTGTCCACTAGTTGGGAACCGGGAGGCGGCCCAGGCCGCCTCCCGGTTCCGGTATTACCCGCAGTAGGCGCCCGTGGAGGCGCTGTGCACGAGCTTGGCGTACTTGGCCAGCACACCCTTGGTGAACTTGGCCGGCAGCGGCTCCCAGCCCACCTTGCGCGCTTCGAGCTCGGCCTCGTCGACCAGCAGGTCGAAGGTGCGGGCTGCGATGTCGACGCGGATCCGGTCGCCGTCCTTGACGAAGGCGATGGGGCCGCCGTCGACCGCTTCCGGGGCGACGTGGCCGATGCACAGGCCGGTGGTCCCGCCGGAGAAGCGGCCGTCCGTGAGCAGCAGCACATCCTTGCCCAGGCCTGCACCCTTGATGGCGCCGGTGATCGCGAGCATTTCGCGCATGCCCGGACCGCCCTTGGGGCCTTCGTAACGGATGACGACGACGTCGCCGGCCTTGATCTGGCCCTTATCCAGCGCGTCCAGCGCGCCCTGTTCGCGCTCGAAGACGCGGGCGGTGCCCTCGAAGACGTCGGCGTCGAAGCCGGCACTCTTGACGACGGCGCCTTCCGGAGCCATCGAGCCGTGCAGGATTGTGATGCCGCCGGTCTTGTGGATCGGGTTGTCCATGGCGCGGAGTACCTTGCCGTCCGGATCCGGCGGGTTGATCGAGGCCAGATTCTCGGCCACGGTCTTGCCGGTGACGGTGAGGCAGTCGCCGTGCAGCAGTCCGGCGTCGAGCAGTGCCTTCATGATGACCGGAACACCGCCGATCTTGTCGACGTCGGTCATCACGTAGCGGCCGAACGGCTTGAGGTCGCCGAGGTGCGGGATCCGGTCGCCGATCCGGTTGAAGTCGTCCAGGGTGAGCTCCACCTCGGCCTCGCGGGCGATGGCGAGCAGGTGCAGCACCGCGTTGGTGGAGCCGCCGAAGGCCATGGTCACGGCGATCGCGTTCTCGAAGGCCTTCTTGGTCATGATGTCCCGGGCGGTGATGCCCAGGCGCAGCAGGTTGACGACGGCCTCGCCGGACTTGTGCGCGAACACATCACGGCGCCGGTCGGCCGAGGGCGGAGCAGCGGAGCCCGGGAGGGACATGCCCAGGGCCTCGCCGATGCAGGCCATGGTGTTGGCGGTGTACATGCCGCCGCAGGCGCCTTCGCCCGGGCAGATGGCTTTTTCGATGCGGTCCAGGTCCTCGCGGCTCATCTTGCCGGCGGCGCAGGCGCCCACGGCCTCGAAGGCGTCGATCAGCGTGACTTCCTTCTCCGAGCCGTCCTCAAGCTTGACCCAACCGGGCATGATGGAGCCGGCGTAGAGGAAGACGCTGGAGAGGTCCAGGCGGGCGGCTGCCATCAGCATGCCGGGCAGGGACTTGTCACAGCCGGCCAGCAGCACGGAGCCGTCGATCCGTTCGGCCTGCATCACGGTCTCCACCGAGTCCGCAATGACTTCGCGGGAGACCAGGGAGAAGTGCATGCCCTCGTGGCCCATGGAGATGCCGTCGGAAACGGAGATGGTGCCGAACTGCATCGGGAACCCGCCGCCGGCGAACACGCCTTCCTTGGCGCCCTGGGCCAGCCGGTTCAGCGAAAGGTTGCAGGGAGTGATTTCATTCCAGGAACTCGCCACGCCCACCTGGGGCTTGGCGAAGTCGTCGTCGCCCATGCCGACCGCCCGGAACATGCCGCGCGCGGGCGCCGCGTGGATTCCGTCGGTAACGACCCGGCTGCGGGGTTTGATGTCCGGCGTGGTTTCTGTCGCTGTTTGGGTGTCGTCACTCATGGCTCAAAGTCTAGGGCTCCGCCGTCGGCAGCAACGAGCCGGATAGGCTCATTAAGCCTAAAACCGGGAATATTTCGCCCAAATAGTGGACATTCGTCTCATTCTTCGGACATGCGGCCGGCTTGAGCTTCATTTCCGTGAGCCGCATCACGCAGTTCCGGCGCCTCGGCCACCGCCTGGGCCTCCGTTTTGAGCATCGAGAGCACCCGCTGGATGGTGGTCCGGGCCGCGGCCTCGGGCCGGGCGAGCGCCACGATGCTGCGGCTGGCTTTGACGCCGGTGAGCGGGCGCAGCACGAACCCTTTCCCTTGGTTTTTCAGGGCGGTGTAGCGCGGCAGCAGGCTGAGCCCGTGGCCGGCGCTGACCAGGGCTTCCAGCACTCGCAGGTCCGGGAAGAGCTGCGCCCGCAGTGCCGGGGAATCAGCCTGCATCTCAATCTGGCGCAGCACGGTGTCGAAGGGGAAACCGTCGGGCACCCCCATCCAGGGGAATCCGACGACGTCCTGGGCGCTGAGCGTCGCCTTGCCGGCCAGCGCATGGTGGGCCGGCACGGCCACGTCCAGCGGTTCGTCCAGGAGCGGAATCACCTGAAGTCCCTGGCGGGCGAAGACTTCGGGCCCGTCGACGCTGTGGGCCAGCACAATGTCATAGTCCGCGGCCAGGGCGGCAAACCCGGCGACCCCGGGATCCTCGAAGTGCGCCTCGAACCGGAGGCCGTCGATCTCCTTCACCCGGTGCAGCAGTCCCGGCAGGAACATTTCCGCGGCACTCGGAAAGAAGGCCGCCTTGATCCGGGTCTGCCAGCCGAGCGGTAGGTGTCGATGGTGGCCTCGGCGCGGGCCATCGCGGTGGACACCTCCGCCGCCGCACCGGCCATGGCCAGCCCCGCTTCAGTCAGCCGCACTCCCCTGCCCGACTTCTCGACCAGGACCACACCGAGCTCGTCCTGCAGGGTCTTGAGCTGCTGCGAGACGGCCGACGGTGTCACCCGCATCGCCTCCGCCGTAGCGCCCACGGTGCCGCGGTCGGCCAGCTCGCGGAGAATCCGCAGTCGCTTGAAATCCATCCAGCGAGGCTACACGGGGCGGCGGCGGGAACGCTGGACAGCCGCGTCGGGCCGGACGTAACGTCAAGCAACGGCAACCCTGCCGCCTGGACAGAAGGATTCGGCTATGGATTGGATTATCTGGCTCATCGTCATCGTGGTGATTGTCGGCGTCGTTTGGTGGCTGCTGAACCGCAACAATGCCCGCAGTGGCGCTGGGACCTCGCCATCCACGGGGGCGGGAACCGACGCCTCCCGCCACACTCCGGACAACCGGGAAAGCCACGACGGCGCCCTGTCCGGCGGGACCGCCGCCGCATCGGCCGCCGCTGCCGCCACCACGGGGATGCCGTCCGCCGCCGGATTCGGCAACGCCGAGCCGGTGCCGCCCACCACCGCCGACGACGACGCCGCGGCCGCCAGCGCGCCGGCCCGCGCCGCCGATGCAAAGGGCAGAGCTGCAGAGGCCGCCGACGCCGATCGCACCGACGTCGGCGGCGCCGACGTCGGGGGCGCGCCTGCAGGGGGTACCGAGGTCGAGGGCGCCGCTGCCGGTTCCGCCCCCGCGGGGGCAGCCGACGGCGGTGCCGAGTGGGAGACCCAGTGGTCGGAGACACCGCCTGCCGAGGAACACGTCCCGCACCACGACCTTTCCCATGGCGCCCACGGGGCGCACGTAGCCCACGACCACCATGCCCACGGCGAGGCGTCCGGGACCGCGGAAAGCCCCGCCGCCGGTGCGGGCGGAGCGGGTGCCACAACAGCCGCAGCCGCAGCCGTACCAGGGCAGCAGCCGGCCGGGACTCCCCGCGTACACCACGCCGAATACACCGAGCCGCACGCCCCCACTCTTCCCGGCGCGGAATCCGCGGCCGCCGAGGCCGCCGACATCGAAACGGCGCAGGCGGCCTCCTCGGCAGCCCTCACCGAGGGCGCGGCCAGCCACGCCGCGGCACCCGCCGAACACGCTGCGGCACCCGCCGGGCACCTGGCCGTGGAGCAGCCGTACGGCGAAGGGTCGGCGGCGCCGGCCCCGGACGGCAGCGGCCCGGAGGGGTTCACCGTCAAGGGGAACGCCTCGTCGATGATCTACCACGATGAGACCAGCCCCTCGTACGAGGAAACCCGTGCCGAAGTCTGGTTCCTTTCCGCGGCCCACGCCGAGGCGGCGGGTTTCCGGCCGCCGCGCCGGTCACGGCTGTAGCCATGTCCCCGCGGTCGTCACGGCGCTCCGTCCTGGCGGCGGCGGCGGCGGCGGTGTCGCTGGCGGCGGCAGGCTGCTCCGGCACCCCGGCCGCTCCCCCATCGGCCATCAGCCCGCCCGGCGGCACCGCCGGCAGCCAGTCCGCTCCGGGGGCGACCGGCGGGGCCACGAGCAGCCCTCCCGGCGGCACAGCCGGCAGCAGCCCGGCCGGCCCGGTGGCGCCGCGGGTCGCCGCCCGGATCAATGCGGGGCTGACGCTGCCCTGGTCAACGGTGTTCCTGCCGGATGGCACTGCACTCATTTCGGAGCGGGACAGCGCACTGCTGAAGTCATTGCCGCCGGGCGGAAACGGCCCCGCCGCCACGGTGGGCAAGGTGCCCGGCGTCGTCCCCGGCGGCGAAGGCGGCCTGCTGGGGCTGGCCCTGTCCCCCGACGCCGGGACGGTCCGGTATCTCTACGCCTACTTCACCGCCGAGTCGGACAACCGGATCGCCCGCTTCCGGCTCGGCGCCGACGGCCGCCCGGACCTCGGCGCTCCCGAGTTGGTCTTTTCCGGGATCCCCAAGGCGGGAACGCACAACGGGGGCCGCATCCGGTTCGGACCGGACGGCTATCTGTACGTCGGAACCGGCGATGCCAGGCGCAGCGGCGATCCCCAGGACCGCAACGCCCTGGGCGGCAAGATCCTCCGCCTGACCCCCGAGGGGAAGCCTGCACCCGGCAATCCATTCGACGATAACCCCGTGTTCAGCCTGGGGCACCGCAACGTCCAGGGGCTCGACTGGGACAGCGCCGGACGGCTGTGGGCCAGCGAATTCGGCCCGGACGTCAACGATGAACTGAACCTGATTGTCCCCGGCGGCAACTACGGCTGGCCGGAGGTGACCGGCGCCCCGCACCGCACGGGGTTCCGCGACGCCAAGGTGGTGTGGCCTTCGACGGCGGACTCCTCGCCCAGCGGGCTTGAAATCATCGGCGACACGGCCTACCTGGGAGCGCTCCGCGGCGAACGGATCTGGAAGGTTCCGCTGCGTGGGGAGTTCGCGGCCGACCCTGTGGCCTATTTCACACGCGAATACGGCCGGATCCGCGACGTTGCACTGGCTCCGGACGGGCGGCTCTGGGCCCTGAGCAACGGCCAAAACCCTGCTTTCGTGCTGGTTTTGGAGGTCCCCCGCTAGCCGGCAGGCACCGCCTGCAGCCCGATTTCACACTGCACCAAAACTCGTGTAGAGTTTCATGTCGTTGCGGAGAACACCGCGGGAAATAAAAAGCCCGCGGGGAACGAAAACAACAGCTGCACCTCTAGCTCAACTGGCAGAGCAATTGACTCTTAATCAATGGGTTCCGGGTTCGAGTCCCGGGGGGTGCACCACCGAAGAAACCCCGTCCGGCAGGCTGAAAAGCTTGCCGGACGGGGTTTTCTTTTTGCCCCAAGCCGTTCACCGTGCCGCGGACTGCCTGGGTAGCGCGTTTCAGCTTCGCGCGCCCCGGTCCGCCGGCGCTCCTGCCCAGTTCATCCGCAGGGGTCCCACGCAACTTTGCAGCAATCCGCGGGCCGCTGGGCTGCCCGCGGGGCTGCGATGGCGAACAACTGGGCGGGAACCTCGGGCGCGGGCTGCAAGTGTCCCGCAGCAGGCTAGTGGGGTTAAGCCGGCACTACCTGCGCTCGGCCGACGCGAAGTGGAAGTGGATCGGCAGCGCGAGCTGGATCGGGGATGCGCCGACCGGCTCGTCGAGCAGCTCGTTGATCGAGGTCTGCCCTTCGAGCTCCGCGGTCAGGTGCGCTTCCATGCTTTTGATCCTATGTCCGGCCTGCGCCCGGCCCGGTGATGGACACGGGCCGCGCCGCGTCACGGAGAAGCGGTGCCAGACGCCCGGGATAGGGGGCTGGCAGGGTTCCGGGCACAGCCCGGGTAAATGCCCCTAGCGTTCCGCCGGTGATTCCGTGTGGGGGTCGCAGTCTTCACAGAAGACAGCTACGGCAGATCCGCCGCAGCATTGGCAATGATGCTCCAAGGACCTGGGTTCGAGGACGTACCTAGTCATGGCCCCATGCTCGCCCAGCGGGGCAGGCTTGACCCCAGTAGCGTGTACTCGTTTCCCGGGCCCGAACAGGCGGGTCCCGGTACGTAGCGGCAACCGCCGGGTCCGGTACAGGCCCAGGTAGCGCAAGCTAATTGAGGCGAACAGGCGCCATCAGCCTAGTTGGCGTCGGCGGACACGCCCGGTTCCACGGCGGTGACAATGGCTTTCGCCTCCGTGGTGGACATCCGGTTGGCCAGCTCGCGGACCACGGACTGCAGCTCGTGCCGCAGCGAGTCGGGGTCGATCGAGGCAGCAGCCAGGACCGAGCGCTCCATATCCGCGGCTGCGACGACGGCATCACGGCCGCGATCGGTCAGGGTCACGACGTGGCTCCGGCGGTCAGAGGCGCTGCGCTCCCGGGAGATGTGGCCATGCGCCTCGAGCCGGCTCAGCGTCTTGCCCATGGTCTGGGCTTGGACGCGGACCAGCTGCGCCAATTGCGCTTGCGTCATGGGTCCGTTGGCGGAGAGCACTTCCATGGCGATGACCCCGGCATGGGTAAGGCCAATGGCCCCCAGCTTCTCGTTCCAGGAGTGTTCCACAAGGCGTGCTGCCGTTGACAATAGGCGGCCCGTGGGCCAGCGATCCATATCAGGCATACCCAAGAGTATAACGATTGTCGGATTCGTCGACCGCTCCTGCGCTCACTAGGCTGGAATTTCGCACATTTGTCAAGGAGGAATAATGCCCGAACGACTCGTTCCCGGAGACGACGCACCTGACTTCCAGCTGTTGGACTCAACAGGACGCGAGGTCAGCCTGCGGGACTTCCACGGCCGGAACACCGTGGTCTACTTCTACCCCGCGGCGGCCACTCCTGGATGCACCAAGGAGGCCTGCGACTTCCGCGACTCGCTGGCAGCCCTGCAACGGGCAGGCTACGACGTCGTCGGCATCTCCCCCGACCCGGTCGAAAAGCTCGCCGGCTTCGCGGCGGCTGAACGGCTCACCTTCCCGCTGCTCTCCGATCCGGACCATGCGGTGGCCGAGGCCTACGCGGCGTGGGGTGAAAAGAAAAACTACGGCCGCACCTACGACGGGCTCATTCGTTCCACCGTGGTGGTCGGCCCCGACGGCAAAGTCGCCCTGGCGCAGTACAACGTGCGCGCCACCGGCCACGTCGCCAAGCTGCTGCGCGACCTCAAGCTCGAGGTCTAGATGTACTAACCCGGGACGTTAGTGACGCGGCTGGCGGGTGAGGCGCCTTTG
>NZ_CAXHZI010000032.1:0-20832 GCF_964021775.1 uncultured Arthrobacter sp. | reverse complement strand
CCACCACAACTGCGGGAGCGTCCTCCCGGAAACCACCACAACTGCGGGAGCGTCCCGCCAGAAGCCACCACAACTGCGGGAGCGTCCCGCCGGAAACCACCACAACTGCCGGAGCGTCCCGCCGGAAACCACCACAACTGCCGGAGCGTCCTCCCGGAAACCACCACAACTGCGGGAGCGTCCTCCCGGAAACCACCACAACTGCGGGAGCGTCCCGCCAGAAGCCACCACAACTGCGGGAGCGTCCTGCCGGAAGCCGCCAGAAGTGCGGGAGCGTCGGTTACTTGGCGGCGCGTTGGCGGGAGATCTCGTAGAGGGAGATGCCGACGGCCATGGAGGCGTTGAGCGATTCCATGGCGGAATCGATCGGGATGGAGACGATCTGGTCGCAGTTTTCGCGGACCAGGCGGCTCAGGCCCTTGCCTTCGGATCCGACGACGATGCAGACCGGCTCGGTGGCCAGGGCGAGGTCCGGCAGCGAGACGTCGCCGTCGCCGTCCAGGCCCAGCACGTAGATGCCCATGTTCTTGAAGGCCTTAAGGGTGCTGTTCAGGTTGGCGGCGCGGGCCACGGGGACGCGGACGGCGGCGCCGGCGCTGGTCTTCCAGGCCGAGGCGGTGACGCCGACGGAGCGGCGTTCCGGAACAATCACGCCGTGACCGCTGAACGCCGAGACCGAGCGGATGATCGCGCCGAGGTTGCGCGGGTCGGTGATGCCGTCGAGCGCGACGAAGAGCGGCGCGTTGGCGACGTGGCCCTTCTTCCAGCTCTCGATGGTTTCCTCGGCCAGCTCGTAGGCGTCCTGGTACTCATACGGCGGGATCTGCAGCACGAGGCCCTGGTGGATGGCATCGTCCGTCATCCGGTCCAGTTCGGGCTTGCCCGTTTCGAGCAGCGGGATGCCGCGTTCGGCCGCGAGCTTGAGTGATTCCTTGACCCGGTCGTCCATCTCGATCCGGATCGCGACGTGCAGGGCCTTGGCGGGGATGCCCGCGCGGAGGGCCTCGACGACGGAGTTGCGCCCGGTGACGACTTCCTCGGTGGCACGGCCCTTGGGTCCGGACCGGGCGCCGGCACCGGCGCTGCGGGCACCCGTCCCGCGCTTGGCGGCAGAGCGCTCCGCAAGCTGCTTGTTCTTGTGGGCCTTGTGGTACGGGCGGTCCTCCGCTTTGGGCGTGGGGCCCTTACCCTCGAGGGCTTTACGGCCGTGACCGCCGGTCCCGACGGTGGGGCCCTTCTTCATTTTGACCGAGCGGCGACCGTTATTGGCCATGAGTTTCACCCTTTTAACTACGCGATTCGTTGATAAGTCTGAACTCCAGTCTACTGACTCGCGTTAAATCCTCGACCGCACGGTCCCCCGGCGGCCCGCCGTAGCCGGCGGGAGTGCGACAGGGTCAGCCGCGCTTGAGGCTCCAGCTGGCGCCGTCCGCGCCGTCCTCGACAACGACGCCGGCCGCCGCGAGGGTGTCGCGGATGGCGTCCGAGGCGGCCCAGTCCTTGCCGGCGCGGGCCTGCGCGCGGGCGGCGAGCTGGGCCTCGACCAGGACGCCGAGGGCGGCGTTGGCCTGTTCGTCGGCTGCCGGCGTCGCCGTGTCGCTGAGACCAAGGACACGCAGCATAGCCGTGACGCCGGCCAGTGCCTGCCGGGCGTCGTCCAGCTCGCCGGCGGTGAGCGCCGTGTTGCCGGCGCGGACGGTGTCATGCAGGACGGCGAGGGCCTGCGGGACGTTGAGGTCGTCGTCCATCGCGGCGGCGAACGCGTCCGGGACGGTGCCGGCTTCGTGTCCGGGAGCGCCGCCAAGGGTCCGGACGGCGCGGCTGATGAAGCCGTCGATCCGCTCCACCGCGGCCGCGGCTTCGCTCAGCGAGGTGGGCTGGTAGTCGAGCACCGAGCGGTACTGCGCCTGCCCGAGGTAGTACCGGACCACCCGCGGCGGGGCGAGTTCCAGCATTTCGGCGGGGCTGACGGTGTTGCCGATGGACTTGGACATCTTTTCGCCGGCGTAGGTGACCATGCCGTTGTGCATCCAGAAGTTGGCGAAGCCGTGGCCCGCGGCCTGGGACTGCGCCATCTCGTTTTCGTGGTGCGGGAACCTCAAGTCCAGCCCGCCGCCGTGGATGTCGAACTCGGTGCCGAGGTACTTGGTGACCATCGCGGAGCATTCCAGGTGCCAGCCCGGCCGGCCGGCGCCCCACGGCGAAGTCCAGCTCGCCGTCGTCGGCTCCCCCTCCTTGTGGCCCTTCCAGAGCGCGAAGTCGCGCGGATCCTTCTTTCCCCGGGGGTCGGCGTCGGGAGCTCCCTGCATGTCATCGAGCTTTTGCCGGGTCAGTGAGCCGTACTTGGCCCAGGAGCGCACATCGAAGTAGACGTCGCCGGAATCATCCAGGGCCGGGTAGGCGTGGCCGCGGTCGATCAGCTGCTGGATCAGCGCGTGCATCTCCGGGATGTGGCCCGTGGCGCGCGGCTCATAGGTGGGGCGGGTGACGCCCAGGGTATCGTAGGCCTTGAGGAATTCCTGCTCGTAGCGGTAGGCCAGGGCCCACCATTCCTCCTCGCGGACAGTGCCCGGCTCGCCCTCGAAGCCGGGATCGAACGATTCAGCGGACTTGGCGAGGATCTTGTCGTCGATGTCGGTGACGTTGCGGACCGCGGTGACGCGGAAGCCGCGGTACTGCAGCCAGCGGGTGAGCTGGTCGAAGGCGATCGCGGAACGGATGTGCCCGACGTGCGGCATGCCCTGCACCGTGGCGCCGCAGTAGTAGAGGCTCACTTTGCCCGGAACCAGGGGGACGAAGTCGCGGACTTCGGCGGATGCAGTGTCGTAAAAGCGCAGGGTCACCGCTCCAGATTAGCCGATGCCCGGGAGGCCGGTCCGGGGACTACTTGCAGTGCTGGCCAATCTTGTCCATCTGCTGCCTAAGCTGTGTCAGCTGCTCGGAGGTCTGCCTGCCGGTGGGGCTGTCCCCCACCTGTTTCATGACGTCAGCCATCTGCTGGATCGGCTCGGCGATCTCCGGGGCCACCTTGTCCGCCACCTCCTGGTAGTGCTGGCCGATCTGGCTGGCCTTTTCCTTGTCGCTCCCCTTGGGCACAAAGGTGTCGGTGTTGAGGAACTTGCAGCTTTCCTCGACGCTCATCCGGGGTGTGGTGGTGGCCGGCGGCGTCGCGGAGCCGGCGCACCCGGACAGCAGCGTTCCTGCGACAACGACAAGAACGGGAAGCAGCTTTTTCACGGGAGGTCTCCTGACAGTTGCGGAGGGTTGTCCCTTAAGATTAGGCCCGTTTGCCCCGCCGGGAACCGCCGCGCTCAGCCGGCCGGATAAACCAGCGCCGTGGCCGTGGCGGCGATGCCTTCGCCGCGGCCGGTAAAGCCGAGGCCGTCACTCGTGGTAGCTGAGACACTTACCGGTGCGCCGGCGGCCGCACTGAGGACCCGCTGGGATTCCTCCCGGCGCGGGCCGAACTTGGGCCGGTTCGCCACAAACTGCACGGCGATATTGCCGATCTCGAAGCCGCCGGCGCGGACAATCCGGGCGGCCTCGGCCAGCAGGGTGACGCCCGAGGCTCCGGCGTATTCGGGGCGGTCGGTACCGAAGTGTGTGCCCAGGTCCCCGATCCCGCACGCTGAGAACAGCGCATCTGCGGCGGCGTGGGCCACCGGGTCGCCGTCGGAGTGGCCGGCAAGGCCCCGCTCGCCTTCCCAGTGCAGGCCGCCGAGCCACAGCGGCTGCGGCGCGTCGTCGGGGGCGTAGGCGTGGACATCGATGCCGATCCCTGTCCGCGGGATCAGCATGCCGGGCTGCGGCTGGTCCGCGGGCATGTTCAGCCCTCCACCCAGCGTGCGCCCAGCGGACCCTCGAGGAGGCCCTCCGCGAGGATCAGGTCCAGCGGCGTGGTGATCTTCAGCGACTGGCTGGCGCCGCGCACGGCGTAGACCGGAACGCCGAGCAGTTCCACCAGCATGGCGTCGTCCGTGACGGCGGCTGCGCGTGCGCCGTCGAATCCCGCGGCTTCCTGATGGGCCCGCCGCAGGGTGGTGAGCTCGAAGCCCTGCGGGGTCTGGACCGCCCGCAGCACCTCCCGGGCGGCGGTGCCGGTGACAACTTCCGGAGCGATGCCGGCGTCGGCGCCGTGGGTGGCATCCACCGTCTTGACGGTGTCCACCACGGGCATCACCGGGATCACGGCTAGGGCGCCGGCTTCGAGGGCGGCGGCCACGCGGTGGAAGACGGATTCGGGGGTGAGCGCCCGGGCGGCGTCGTGGACCAGGACGGACTGGGTGCCCGGCGCGAGCGCGGAAAGCGCGGCACGGACGGATTCGGCCCGGCTGTCACCGCCGTCGACGACGGTGACATCCGGCAGCTGCACGGCAGACCCGGATGCGGCGGTGCGGCGGTGTTCGGCGTGGAGCTCGGCGGCGAAGGCCTCGCACTGGGCCCGGAGTTCCGTGTCCCCGGGCGGGAGGGCTACACAGATCTGGTGCGCAATCCCGGCCGCGGCAACGCCCCGCAGGGCGTGCGTGAGGATGCTGTCGCCGCCCAGCGGCACCTTGGCCTTCGGCATGCCGTAGCCCAGGCGCTGGCCGGATCCGGCGGCGACGAGGATGACCGCGGTGACGGGAGCTGTCGATGCAGTGTTCATGCGGACAAGACTACGTCCCGGCGCGGGGCCCCGCCGGTTTTGGGCAAAAAGAAGCCCCGGCGGCCGTTACGCCACCGGGGTTCGATTCGTGGTTAGGAAGCCAGGACCTCGTCGAGAACGCTTGCGGCCTTCTCTTCATCAGTCTTCTCAGCCAGTGCCAGTTCTGAAATCAGAATCTGGCGGGCCTTGGCCAGCATGCGCTTCTCCCCTGCGGAGAGACCCCGGTCGTGATCGCGGCGCCACAGGTCGCGGACGACCTCTGCCACCTTGATGACGTCACCGGAAGCAAGCTTTTCCAGGTTTGCCTTGTAACGACGCGACCAGTTGGTGGGCTCTTCAGTGAACTCGGCCCGCAGCACGTCGAATACGTGCTCCAAGCCTTCCTTGCCCACTACGTCCCGGACCCCAACAAGGTCAACGTTTTCTGCTGGAACTTCAATGGTCAGATCACCCTGAGCCACCTTGAGCTTGAGATACATCTTCTCTTCGCCCTTGACAGTGCGCATCTTGATTTCTTCAATTTTGGCTGCACCGTGGTGAGGGTAAACTACTGTCTCGCCGACCTCAAAAACCATGTGGACATTCCCCTTTCCCGCAGACCAGTTTATCACGATTAAGGCATACAACTGCCATGGATCATGCCCCGAAACCCCGGAAATCCGCGGAAAATGGCCTGAATCGGCCTCTTAAAACCCTTGACGAATGCGGATAATAGTGCATTGGCCACCCGCTGCCAAGGGCCTGGAGGTTCGACGGCGAACGCGCCTTTGGGCGACCGGCCGCCGCGCCCGGGGGGACCGGAAATGTGTACCGCGAGGGTGCCCCGGCGGGCGGCCCCGCACCGGCCCGGCACATCGGACGGGCGACTATGTGTACTCCCCCGAATCCGCGTTTGAGGCCCAATGCGGATAGGCTATGGCTGAATAATGTTTCAAGACTCTCAAGGAGTGCGTGACGTGCGTTTCACTGCGATGACCCGGGGCCGGCGCGGCAAGCTGGCAATGGCAACGGCTGCACTTGGCATTGGCCTGCTGTCGGTGACCGGCTGCGGCTATATCAATGCCCAGCAGACCACTGAGCAGTACTCGGCGTCGGACGGGACCCGGACCGACCTCGGACCGCTCCAGCTCCGCAACATGATGATCATCTCCGACGGCGAGGACAAGCCGGGCCGCGTGATCGGCGCCGTGTACAACACCTCTGCCAACGATGTGAAGCTCACCATCAACGGTGCCGGTGGATCCCAGACCCAGGTTCCGGTGAAGAAGAACTCCTACGTCCTGCTGAACGAATCGGCGGACCCGGCCATCCTCAGCACCTCCGGCGGCAAGCCCGGTTCCCTGGTGGAGGTCACGATCCGCGAAGACGGCACCAACCTGGACGCCAAGTTCAAGATGCCGGTCCTGGACGCCACGATCACGGACTACAAGCAGTACCTGCCCAGCGCCGAGCCCACCAGCTCCGGCACCGCCACCGGTACGGCCACGTCGACTCCGTCGGAGACTCCGTCGGCCACCCCGACGCCGTAGCACTCACGTACCAAAGGAGCGGCACCCGCACGGGTGCCGCTCCTTTTTGGCTTAAGTGGCCCAGCTCCGCGGCCAGGGCCGCGCCGTCCGCCGCTTACGGCTCGAACTTGTAGCCCAGCCCGCGGACGGTGATTAGGTACCGCGGTGCCGAGGGGTCAGGCTCGATCTTGCTGCGTAGCCGCTTCACGTGCACGTCCAGAGTCTTGGTGTCGCCCACGTAGTCGGAGCCCCAGACCCGGTCGATCAGCTGGCCGCGGGTGAGGACCCGGCCGGAGTTGCGCAGCAGCATCTCGAGCAGCTCGAATTCCTTCAGCGGCAGCGAGACCTGCTCGCCCTTGACGCTGACCACGTGCCGCTCAATGTCCATCCGGACCGGGCCGGCCTGGACGGTGCTGGAGACGAGCTCCTCCGGTTCGCCGTGGCGGCGAAGCACGGCTCGGACCCGGGCCACCAGCTCCCGCGAGGAGTAGGGCTTCGTGACGTAATCGTCGGCGCCGAGCTCAAGCCCCACGACCTTGTCGATTTCGGCGTCCTTGGCGGTCAGCATGATGACGGGGACGGAGGAGCGCTGGCGCAGCTGGCGGCACACCTCGGTCCCCGACTGTCCGGGCAGCTGCAGGTCCAGGAGGACAAGGTCGGCGCCGTTGCGGTCGAATTCGGTGATGGCGTCCAGGCCGTTGTCCACGACCTCCACCTCGAATCCTTCCTTGCCCAGCAGGTAGGACAGCGGGTCGCTGAACGACTCCTCGTCCTCGACAATAAGAATCCGGCTCAAGCGCTAGCTCCTTGCTCATGGACGCCGGCGGCGTCACGTCGTTCGTGTCGTGCGTTCTGCGGGGACCGGCGGGGCTCCGCGGCGGTCTCGTCCTGGCCCTCCATCTCGGGGAGGCGGATGGTGAAGGTGGAGCCCTGCCCCGGCTGGGACCAGAGCGTCACTTCGCCGCCGTGGTTGGCCATCACGTGTTTGACGATGCTCAGGCCCAGGCCGGTGCCGCCGGTGTGGCGGGAGCGGGCGGAGTCCACGCGGTAGAAGCGTTCAAAGACGCGTTCCTGGTCTTCGGGGCTGAGGCCCTCGCCCTGGTCCGTTACCGAGACGGCAACCAGTCCGTCGCGGGCGCGTACGCCGACGCCCACCCGGGTGTTCTCCGGCGAGTAGCGGATGGCGTTGTCGATCAGGTTGCGCAGCGCTGTGACCAGCAGGTCCTGGTCGCCGTAGACCATCGCGTCGGTCCGGCCGCCCACCACAATCTCGATGTTCTTGCTTTCGGCCGGGAGCTGGGACCGGTCCACTGCTTCGGCGACCACCGTGTTGATGTCCACGGGGTGGGCCTGCTGGGCCACGTTGGCGCCCTGCAGCCGGGAGAGTTCAATGATGTCCTGCACCAGCGCCGCCAGCCGGGTGGATTCCTTGTGCATGCGCTTGGCGAACCGGCGGACGGCTTCCTCGTCGTCGGGAGAGGCTTCAAGGGCTTCGGCCAGCAGCGAGATCGCGCCGACCGGGGTCTTGAGCTCGTGCGAGACGTTGGCGACGAAGTCGTTGCGGATCTCTTCGGTGCGGGTGATCTCGGTGCGGTCGTCGGCGAGCAGCAGGATATATTCCTCGCCGAGCATGGCGGCCCGGACCTGCACCACGATGGTCCCCTGGCCCAGCGGGCCGCGGGGCAGCTCGAGCTGCTTTTCAAGGATCACCCCGTCGCGCCGGACCTTGGCGGTCATTTCCAGCAGCTGCTGGTGCACCACGGTGTGCCCCCGGACCAGGCCGTAGGCGTACGCGGCCGGGCTGGCCCGCACCACGCCGTCGACCGCGTCCACGACGACGAACGCGCGCCCGACGACCGCGAGCACCTCGGCGGCGCCGTCGGGAAGCGAGGGGTCGCCGGTTTCGACGTCGCTGATTTTTCGCTGCTGCTCACTGATCCGGAAGGCGAGCACGCCGAATATGCCAAGCGACAGGCCGACCAGGCCCGCGATCACACCGATGAGCATTGGATCCACGGCTCCAGCTTATGCGGTGCGGCCCGCCGGAAATCGAAAACTTGTGCGATTGCACCGCTGGTTCAGCTAACGTTCACCTATTGAGGCGTAACAGTTCACCGGACGCTGGAAGGGTGGCAGGTTGAACGCCGCTACGGTGAAACGAAACGGCCGGACATTGTGATGCCCGGCAAGGTTTCCGAGGAAAGGACGCACCCGTGCGCAAGGTTTTTCAGGAAGAGCTCGCCCAGGTCGGTGAGCAGCTCGTCGAAATTTCGAAGCTCGTCAGCGAGGCCTTCGAAAAGGCCACCACAGCCTTCGAGGGTGCCGACGTGGACCTCGCCGAGGACGTCATCGCGGCCGACGCCCGGATCGATTTCCTGCAGAACAGCCTCGACGAGCGTGCCATTGACATCCTCGCCCTGCAGGGCCCGGTTGCCAGCGACCTGCGGATGATCGTGGGCTCGCTGCGGATGAGCGCCTCGCTAGAGCGGATGGGCGACCTTGCCCGGCACATCGCCCAGCTGGCCCGTCTCCGCTACCCGGCCAACGTGATCCCGCAGCAGCTGCAGGAGACCTTCAACAGCTTCGCCAAGTACGACTTGGAGATCGCGGAGAAGCTCACCGTGCTGCTGGAGACCCGCGACCTCGAGGTGGCCCGCGACATCCTCAAGGCCAACAGCGCCGTCAACGACCTGCACCTGAGTGTCTTCAAGGCGATTGCGCGCAGTGACTGGGCCGAATCCGCGGCCACCACCGTGGACGTCGCCCTCGCCAGCCGCTACTTCGAGCGTTTCGCGGACCACGGCGTTTCGGTCGCGCAGAAGGTGACCTACCTGGTCACCGGCGCGTGGCACCCGAACAGCATCGAGCACAGCTGACGGCCCTGCCGTCCCAACAGCAGCGGGTACGAC
The DNA here is from genome assembly GCF_964021775.1 of uncultured Arthrobacter sp. GTDB lineage: Bacteria > Actinomycetota > Actinomycetes > Actinomycetales > Micrococcaceae > Arthrobacter. The sequence continues at coordinate 11,770 of NZ_CAXHZI010000032.1, read as the reverse complement.
GGCGGCCGGTCACCTTGGGGGTGGCCGGCCGCCGTCGTCGTATCCGCAGTGCGAAAGGCGTTACTTCTTGCCCTGGTTCGCCACGGCCTTGATGGACTCGGCGGCCGCCTCGGGGTCCAGGTACGTGCCGCCCGGGTTCAGCGGCTTGAAGTTCTCGTCCAGGTCGTAGACGAGCGGGATGCCGGTGGGGATGTTCAGGCCGGCGATGTCCTCGTCGCTGATGCCGTCAAGGTGCTTGACCAGCGCACGCAGCGAGTTGCCGTGGGCGGTGACCAGGACCGTCTTGCCGGCCTTGAGGTCTTCCTTGATGTCCGATTCCCAGTACGGCAGCAGCCGGACCAGGACGTCCTTGAGGCACTCGGTGCGCGGCATGGCGTCGCCGAGGTCCTTGTACCGCGGATCCCCCACCTGGGAGAACTCGGAGTCGTCCGCGAGGGGCGGCGGCGGGGTGTCGTAGGAGCGGCGCCAGGTCATGAACTGTTCCTCGCCGTACTCGGCCAGAGTCTGGGCCTTGTCCTTGCCCTGCAGCGCGCCGTAGTGGCGTTCGTTGAGGCGCCAGTCGCGCTTGACGTCGATCCAGCCCCGGTCGGCCTTCTCCAGCGCGAGGTTCGCGGTGTTGATGGCCCGCTTCAGGCGCGAGGTGTAGAGGATGTCCGGGAGGACGTTGTTCTCCACCAGCAGCTCGCCGCCGCGTACCGCCTCGGCACGGCCCTGGTCGTTCAGGTCAACGTCCACCCAGCCGGTGAACAGGTTCTTGGCGTTCCATTCGCTGTGGCCGTGGCGCAGCAGAATCAGCTTGTAAGTCATGCTTTTCATCCTAGCCGAGCGGTCCCGGCCAGCGCCGTGCGTTACACGTACCGCGCGCGCAGCAAGGATAGGGTTGGCGTGTGGTGCAGAAGGCTGAGCGGGTGGTGTCCCCCCGGACCCGGGGCGGGACGCAGGGCAGGGCGCAGGGCGCGGCGGGCGGCGGATCCCGGGCCGCCAGGCCGGTGGGCAACGTGACCCGCGGCACCACCAACCCGAACCGGATGCGGCGGGTCGACCGCTGGCTCGCCGGGCCGCAGGCCTGGCGCCTGCGGAACGCCGCGGACCCGCTCGTCGTCGACCTCGGCTACGGCGCATCCCCGGCCACCGCCGTCGAACTTTTTGAGCGCCTCTCCGCTGTCCGGGCCGACGTGCGGGTGGTCGGCATTGAGATCGAGCCGGAGCGGGTCCGGCTGGCCAAGGCGCTGGAGCGTCCCGGGCTCAGCTTCCAGCTGGGCGGCTTCGAACTCCCGGTGCCGGGGCGGCCGGTACTGGTGCGGGCTTTCAACGTGCTCCGGCAGTACGAGGAGGCGGACGTGCCGGCGATCTGGCGGCTGGTGCAGGACCGGCTGGCGCCCGGCGGGTTGTTCATCGACGGCACCTGCGACGAGATCGGACGCCGGGTCACCTGGGTGGCGCTCGACGACGTGCGGCCGCTGAGCCTGGGGCTGTCCATGCGCTTTGGCGGCTTCGAGCTGCCCTCGGAGATCGCCGAGCGGCTGCCCAAGGCGCTCATCCACCGGAATGTCCCGGGCGAGAATATCCATGCCTACCTGCAGGCGCTGGACAAGGCCTGGCTGGAGGCCGCGCCGCTGGCCTCGTTCGGCAACCGGCAGCGCTGGACCGCCATGTGCCGGGCACTGCGCGACGGCGGCTGGCCGGTGCAGGACGGTCCGTCCCGGTGGCGCCTGGGCGAACTCACCGTGGGCTGGGAAGCCGTGGCGCCGGACGGTCTAATGGGCGGGGATCACCAGGGGCCGTAAGGGCCCATGTTGCGGCTGCCGCCGCGCCCGGCGTCCTTGACCGCGGGGCGGACGTCGGCGAGGTAGACGGATGCCGCGGTCACGGCCGCGAGTCCGAAAAGCCCCAGCGGGCCGAAGAACCCGCCGCCGCCGCCAACAATGGACAGCAGCCCGATGGCCAAGGCACCGCCGGTCAGGGCGAGCCAGAAGGTTTTGGTCCGCTTGGACACCGCTTCGAAGGCGTTGGACTTGTGCCGCAGGCAGTCGAAGAACGCCCACACCTCAAGGCCCAGGGCCACGACCGCAAGGAGAAAGTAGATTCCTCGGTCGGCAAATTCAATCAGCGTTCTTCCGTCCATGCCCCCAGCCTAACCGTCCAGTGTCGCCAAAGCCTGCCGCAAATCGGCCCACAGGTCCTCGACGTTTTCGATTCCGACGCTTAGACGGACCAGGTTGTCCGGCACGCTCTCCGGTTCCGCCGTGTGCCGGCGCCGGCGCTCGATCAGGGACTCCACGCCGCCCAGCGACGTGGCCGGCAGCCACAGCTTCAGTTCCCGGATCATTCGATCGGCGGCGTCCGCGCCGCTCAAGCCGCCGCCGGGCCCGTCCACCGGCGCCATTTCGATACACAGCACGGAGCCGAAACCCTTCATCTGCGCCTTGGCCCGCTCGTGTCCGGGGTCCGTGGGCAGTCCCGGGTAGCGGATGCTGCCGACCCGCGGGTGGCCGCTCAGCCGTTCCGCGAGCGCCGCCGCGGAAGCCTGCGAGCGCTCAACCCGGAGCGCCAGGGTGCGCAGTCCCCGCAGCGCCAGCCAGGCTTCGAACGGGCCGGCGATGCCGCCGTGGATGGTGCGGTGGTGCAGCAGCCTGGCGTGGAGCTCGGCGTCGGACGTCACGAGGGCGCCCAGCACGACGTCGGAGTGGCCGGCAAGGTACTTGGTGACCGAATGCAGGACGACGTCGGAGCCCAGGCTGAGGGGCTGCTGCACGAGCGGGGTGGAAAAGGTGTTGTCGGTGACCACCAGCGCGCCGGCCGCGTGCGCCGCGGCGGTGAGCGCCCGGATGTCCGCGACGCCGAGCATGGGGTTGGTGGGGCTCTCCAGCCACAGCATGTTGGCCGGCTTGCCGCCGGCGGGAGCCAGCTGCGCGAGCACGGCGTCGGTGTCTGCGATGTCCACGGTGCGCAGTTCCAGCGCACCGTTCTGCGCCAGTTCGGTTGCCATCACGAGCGACCCGGCATAGCTGTGGGACGGCATCACCAGCACCCCCTGCGCCGGAACCAGGGACAGCGCCGAACTCACCGCGGCCAGTCCTGAGGCGTACAACAGGCCGGGCAACTCGGCGCCTTCCAGTTGCGCCAGGGCCTGCTCGAACGGGTCCCAGGTGGGGTTGGAGTAGCGGCCGTAGCCGCGGTCGCCGGGGCCCAGCGGGCCGGTGCCGAAATAGGTCGAGGACAGCACAATCGGCGGGTTGACCGGGGCGTCGCGTTCGCGCGGCGGACGGCCGGCGGCCACCACCACCGTTTCGGCGGAAAGCGAGGCTGCCTGTTCTTCGGAGAGACTCATGGTCACAGGGTACTTGGGGGCTGCGCCAAGCCTGTAAGGCGTTACGCGCAGGCCACCATGGTGTCGGTGATTGTCGGTAGGCTAGAGCAGTGACTACCCAGACCCCCGGACCGTTCCCCGGCCTGTTCATTGCCTTTGAGGGCGGCGACGGCGCGGGCAAGTCCACCCAGGCGGCGGAACTCGCAGCGGCGCTGGAGTCCAGGGGGCTGACGGTGCTGCGGACCCGGGAGCCGGGAGGCACGCCGATCGGCGAGAAACTGCGCTCCCTGGTGCTGGACCACGGCCACGGCCACATCGACGCCCGTACCGAGGCGCTGATCTTCGCGGCCTCCCGCGCCGCGCACGCCGACCAGGTCATCCGTCCCGCGCTGGAGCGGGGCGAGGTGGTCCTCACCGACCGGTATATCGACTCCTCGGTCGCCTATCAGGGCGCCGGCCGGGACCTCGGCACCGAGGCGGTGCGCCAGCTCAACGATTGGGCCACTTCCGGCCTGCAGCCGGACCTCACGGTGCTGCTCGACGTCGACCCTGCCGACGGCCGCCGACGCCGGACCGCCGGCGACGCCGCTGAGGACCGGCTGGAATCCGAGGCCGACGAATTCCATGCCCGGATCCGCGCCGCCTTCCTGGCGCTGGCAGCGGCCCGGCCGGAAAAGTACCTCGTCCTCGCGGCACACCTGCCGGTGCAGGAACTGGCCGCCCGGATCCTGGAACGGGTCCAGGCGTTGCTCTCACTCCGCCTAGGCGGCTCGGCATGAGTGTCTGGGACGACCTTCAGGGCCAGCCGGCCGTCGTCGCCCAACTGCGCCAGGCCGCGGAGGGTGAGGGGCTGACGCATGCCTGGCTGTTCACCGGGCCGCCGGGTTCGGGGCGCTCCAACGCCGCGAAGGCTTTCGCTGCGGCGTTGAACTGCGACCAGGAGGACGTGGCCCGGCGGGGTTGCGGCGAATGCGCGGCGTGCCAGACGATCGTCGGCGAGACGCACTCCGACGTGACGTTCGTACGGACCGAGAAGGTCACCATCACCATCGACGAGGCCCGCGAACTGGTCTCGACCGCCGGCAACCGCCCCTCCTCCGCCCGCTGGCGCATTATCGTCGTCGAAGACGCGGACCGGATGGCGGAGCGGACCACCAATGTGCTGCTCAAGGCCATCGAGGAGCCCACCCCGCGCACCATCTGGATGCTCTGCGCGCCGTCCCCTGCCGATGTGCTCGTGACCATCCGCTCCCGCTGCCGCCCGGTGGCCCTGCGGCTTCCGCCGGCGGCCGACGTCGCGGCGCTGCTGGTCAAGCGCGACGGCGTCGAACCGGAGGTTGCCGAGCGCGCGGCCCGAGCCGCACAAAGCCACGTGGGGATCGCACGCCGGCTGGCCCGGGACCCTGAGGCGCGGCAGCGCCGGCTGGAAACGGTCAGCTTCCCGCTGCACCTGCGCGGCATCACCGCGGCTGTCATGATGGCGGACAAACTCGTCAAGATCGCTACCGAGGAAGCCAACAGCTCCAATGATGAGCGCGACGCCGCCGAAAAGGCCGCGCTGCTCGCAACGCTCGGAGCACCCGAAAGCGGCCCCCTGCCGCCGGCCATGCGGGGGCAGGTCAAACAGTTGGAAGACGACCAGAAGCGCCGCGCCAAACGCTCCGTCACCGACTCCCTTGACCGCACGCTGACCGACCTGCTGTCCTTTTACCGGGATGTGCTGATCATCCAGATGGGGAACGCCGTTGAACTGGTCAACGTTGAGCTGAGGAGCGAACTTCAGGAGTTTGCCGGACGCTCAACGGCAGAGCTGACACTTGCCCGGATGGATGCCATCAACAAGGCCCGCAAGCGGATCACCACCACCAACGTGGCCCCGCTGCTGGCCATCGAGTCCATGACCAGCAGCCTGATCTGACCCGGCAGCAACGCTCGACCCCCTCGATTCGCCAGTTCCACATCCCAAGGAGAACCGCATGACGTCAGCACCACCATCCCCGGCAGGCAACCGAAGCGGGGTGCCCGGGGTACGGGCGGCCGGTGCCTTGTCGCTGGGCCTGGTGCTGGCCCTCGTGCTGTCATCCTGCACGCTCTTTGGTTCCGGTGACGGCGGCTCGAAGAGCGCGCCGGGCAAGGCCGACCCCTCCATCGCCGCCGCTGCCCCGGCCGAGCTGCGCAGCTTCTACTCCCAGCAGCTGAACTGGACGCGCTGCGAGGGGGATTTCCAGTGCGCCAAGGTCAAGGTCCCGCTGGACTACAACAAGCCCGACGGCGACTCGATCGAACTCGCCGCGATCAAGCTGGCCACGAAGGCCGGCAGCAAGAAGGGCAGCCTGCTGGTGAACCCTGGCGGCCCCGGCGGCTCCGGCTACGACTTCGTCCGGGACGCCGGCTCCACGAACATTTCCGAAAAAGTGCGCTCCAACTACGACGTCGTGGGCTTCGATCCGCGAGGTGTGAAGCGCTCCGCGCCGGTCACCTGCCTCACGGACCGGGAACGCGACGCCAACCGGGCCAAGATCTACCGGCTGGATACCGACGCCGGGCTGGCCGAGGCCTTCGCGGACAACAAGGCGATCGCCGCCAAGTGCGCCGAGAAGACCGGCCCCGTCCTGGGCCACGTGGACACCGTCAGCGCCGCCAAGGACCTCGACATCCTCCGCGGCGTGCTGAACGACACCAAACTGAACTACCTGGGCTACTCCTACGGCACCTTCCTTGGCTCCACCTACGCCTCGCTCTTCCCGGACAACGTGGGCCGGATGGTCCTGGACGGCGCCATGGACCCGTCGCTGAGCTATGAGGAGTTGACCGCAGGCCAGGCGAAGGCTTTCGAAAAGGCCATCCGCGCCTATGTGACGAACTGCCTCCAGGACAGCGGCTGCCCGCTGAGCGGCGGCCCGGACAACGCCGTAAGGCAGATCCAGGACCTCATCGCGGCTGTGGAAGCGAACCCCAAGGCCGCAAAGGACGGCCGGGTGGTCAACGCGTCCATGTTCGTCAGCGGCTTCATCCTGCCGTTCTACAACGATGACAACTGGCCCGTGCTGACCCAGGCGCTGGACAGTGCGATGCAGGGCGACCTGTCCCCGATGCTGCGGCTCTCCGACTTCGGCGCGGACCGCGAGCCCAACGGCACGTACTCCGCCAACTCGACGTTCGCCTTCAACGCCATCAACTGCCTCGACTACCCGATGTCCGCCGACACCGCCGCGATGCGCGCCGAGGAAAAGCAGCTCCGCCAGCTCTCCCCCACCCTCGGGTACTACTTCGCCTACGGCGGCACCAGCTGCAAGGACTGGCCGTACAAGAGCGTCCGCACCCCCGCCCCGGCCGAGTACAAGGGGTCGACCGACATCCTGGTGGTCGGCACCACGGGCGACCCCGCGACGCCGGTCGAGTGGGCCAGCTCCCTGCGCAAGCAGCTGGGAACCGCTTCGCTGCTGACCTGGAAGGGCGAGGGCCACACCGCCTACGGCCGCTCCAACAGCTGCATCGAAAACGCTGTGGACGGGTACCTCGTGGACGGCAAGGCACCGGCCGACAACACGGTCTGCTGATCTTTGGACAGCCTCCGCGCCGCTCATTTTGACCCGGGCGCGGAAGCTCCATTACAGTTGTCTCTTGCATGATCCGCCCGGTTCGACGGGGTTTCACGCGGTTGCTTCCTTAGCTCAGTCGGTAGAGCGTCTCACTCGTAATGAGAAGGTCATCAGTTCGATTCTGATAGGAAGCTCGAGAAAAGGCGACACCAAAGAACCCCCGGAATGAATGTTTTCCGGGGGTTCTTCGCTGCCCGCCGACCTGGGCCGGCGCGTCCACGGGTGCGGTCCGGGGGTACTTCGACACGAACACGCCGGGCGCTGACGGTGCAGGGGCCGACGCCGGATCCAAAGCAGCCCGGGACGGCTGCGGTGAGGCGCGCGGCGCCCGCCGGCCGGCCTTGTCAATGCCGGCTGCGTCCGCGACTCTTGGGACATGGACCGGCCCGAGCGCAAAGTGCCGAATTCCCCGGGGCCCGGCGCGTCGGCGCGGCGGGCAGGGCCGGACACCGCCGCTGCATCGTCAGCCTCCCGGCGGGGACGGGCACGCGGGCCATGGGGCACGGTGGTCGGCTTCGGTTTGGTCAGCCTGGCCACCGACGTCGTGTCCGACGGCGCCCGCCCGCTCGCCGGACCGCTGCTGGCCCAGCTTGGCGCTTCTGCGTTATTGGTTGGGCTCGTCACCGGCGGGGCGGAGGCCGCGGCGCAGGGCCTGCGCCTTGTCTTCGGGCCGTGGGCGGACCGGACGCGCAAGTACTGGACATTCACGGTGGCGGGGTATGCGCTGACGGCGTTCTGCGTGCCGCTGCTGGCTTTCGCCCCGGCCGCGGGCGCGGCGGGGCTGGTCCTGGCTTCGGCGCTGATCATCGGCGACCGCGTGGGCAAGGCGGTGCGGAGTCCGGCCAAGACTGTGCTGCTCGCCTCCGCGGCCAAGCAGGTGGGCCGCGGCCGGGGCTTTGCCGTGCATAAGTCGCTGGACCTCGCCGGGGCGCTTCTGGGACCCCTTATTGTGGCGGCTGTACTGGCCGCCACCGGCGTGATCTCGACGGCGTTTGCGGTCCTCGCCATTCCGGCCGCGATGGCGCTGGCGCTGCTGCTCGGCCTGCGCCGCCGGGCAGCCGTCGCGGGCCCAGGCCCCGCGCCGGAGACGGTCCCCAGCACGGCCGGCAGGCCGCCGTCGTTGTTCTCCGGGGTCTTCCTGCTCTTTGCGGTGTGCGCCTTTTTCTGGAGCGCGGGACTGGTGGCTTTCGGGGTGATCTCCTACCACCTGACCACCGCGGTGACGGTTCCGGCGCCGGTGGTTCCGCTGCTTTACGCCGCGGCCATGGGCGCAGCGGCCCTTGGCGCGCTGGGGAGCGGCTTCCTCTACGACAGGCTGGGCCCGGGCGTGCTGCTGGCCCTGCCCGTGCTGATCGCGGCCATTCCGGTGCTGGCGTTCTCCACCGGCGTCGCTCTGGTGCTGGCCGGCGTGGCCATCTGGGGCGCCGCCACCGGCATCCAGGACTCCACGGTCAAGGCGCTGGTGGCCGACCTTGTCCCGGAGCCGCGGCAGGGATCGGCATACGGGGTCTTTGCAGCCTTCGAGGGAGCCGGTGCGCTGGCCGGCGGCGCGCTTTATGGCGCCCTCTACGGGGCCGCCCCCGCGCTGATCGCGGCGGTCGCCGCGCTGCAGGCCGTGGCCTTGGTGCTGCTGCTCATGACGGTGCGAAAGGCGCGGCGGGCCTGACGAACGGCGCCGCCGTGCGCGGGGCGCCGCCTTACGCGGGCAGTCCGCTCAGCGTGCCCAGACCGAGGCGGCGCCGGAGTGCCCGGTGATGACGCTCTGGTAGACGAAGAAAGCACCGGCCAGTGCCCCTGCAACCAGCAGGACGGTCCGCAGGACCCGGTTTTCGCGCAGGCTGCCGAGGAAGGCGAGGCGCCGGCCGATTGGTTCATAGCTCGCCACAATCATCGCCGCGATAATCACGAAGAAGATCACCGAGACCACTTTCAGCACATCACCCTGCTCGGCGTGCTCCCGGACCAGCTCCGTCGACGGACGGGCCTTCTGGAGCTGCTCCCCCGCCTGCGCGGTGACGAGTGCAACCGGGACCAGACCCAGCGAGAGGACCCCCAGCGGCCAGGCCAGGTACCGGCGCCAGCGCGGTGCCGCCGCATAGGCGATGGCCGCGAGGCCGGCGATGGGACCCAGCACCACGACGGCGTGGACCAGGAGGATGTGGGCCGGGAGTCCGGCAATTTCAATCACGTGGGATCTCCTACGGGGGACGTGGGCCGCGCGCCCCGGCATGGGGGCCTGAGCTTCTATGATTCTTGCATGGCAAAACCTGAGCTCGCGGACATTGCGGCGCAGCTCTACGCGATGCCGTTCGACGCCTTTGTCGCGGGCCGTAATGCCGCGGCCAAGGACATGCTCTCGGCCACGCCGGCGACGCCGGAGCTGCGCTCCCGCGCGGCCGAGGTACGCTCCCTGCCCAAGCCCTCGGTGGGCGCCTGGGCAGTCAACATGCTCGCCTGGCAGCGGCCGGAAATACTCCGCGACCTGGCCGAGCTGGGATTCGCCATGCGCCGGGCGCAGGCGGACCTCGACGCGGCGGCGCTCCGCAGCCTCTCCCGGGAGCGGCGGACCCTGTTGGCCGGCGCCGTTGACGCGGCCCGTGCCGTAGCGGAGCAGCAGGGGCGGAAGATCAGCGGCTCCATCGCGGCCGAAGTGGAACAGACCCTGCGCGCGGCGACGGCCGACGAGGGCGCCGCCGCGGCTGTCCGGAGCGGGCGGCTGCTCCGGGCGCTCTCCGCCGACGGCGTCGACGTCGTTGACCTCGACGGCGCCGTCGCCGTTCCGGAGGCCGGTGGGGCAATGCCGGCGGCCGCTTCCCCCCCGGGGCTCTCCCGGCGGGCCAGCGCCCCGCCGGCTGCTGACCAGCCGCGGCTCCGGGCGGTCCGGCAGGAGCGGGCGGCGCCCACACCGTCGGCGAGACAGCGCGCCCAGGCCGCACTACAGGAGGCCGCCGACGATGCCCGTTCCAGCGCCGCGGAAGCCGATCGCACGGGCGCGGAGCTGCAGGATGCGAACGAGGACGTGGCGGCGCTGGCCGGGGAGGCACGCAGGCTCAAAGAACAGCTGGAGCAGGCCGAGGCCGGGCTGCGGCAGGCCCGCAGGCGGGCGGAGTCGGCCGCCGCTGCCGCGCAGCAGGCCGCCCGCGCCGCGGACAAGGCCCGCCGCCGGGAGGACCTGGCCCGGGAACGCGTGCTGCGGCTGGGCAACACGCCGGGAGGATGACCGCTGACTGTCAGAGGCCGGTTGCAGACTTAATTCATGGAAAAGCAACAGGATTTTGCAGCAGCCCAGCAGACAGAAGAGCTGCACTGGGAAGTCACCTACCTGGACACCGACTGCGGGCGCGTCCGCACCGAAGCCTTCGACGACGCCACGGCCGCCGAGCGTTTTGCCAGCCGTCGCCTCCTCGACGAGGACGGCTGGGCGATCGTCGACTCCGTACGCCCACGCCGGGCCCGGGCCGCCGCCTAAGGCCGGAAGACGCCCGGGCCAGCCAGACGCCTGACCGGCCAGGCACCCCGCGCGGTCCGCCGTTTCCTGCGGGCGTGCCCGCGGGCTGTTGGGCGAGGGCCGGAGCGAGTAACTTTCGAGGTGGAGGCTCCTTCCCTGCCGGTGGCTGCTGTGGAGGAATTTGCCTCGGAATCCGGACGTGGAGGCCAGCATGAAATCGCAGTTGCGGGGCGGAGCGATCCTGGCGGCGGTCGCCATCGTCCTGGCGACCAACGGATGCGGGAAGCCCGCCGGGCCCCCGCCGGCGGACCAGCACTACGCTGACGACGCAACGGTCCTGACCCTGGCCACTGCCGGCGGACCGGACGGCCGTTCAGCGGCGCAGATCAAGGAATTCACCCGGCAGGTGCAGGAAATCTCCCGTGGCAGCTTGCGGATCGAACTCGTGCTGAAGGCGGCGGCCGACGAGGCCGGCGCGTGGGACCAGGCAGTCGCCCAATCCACCGAGGGCGGCGACTTCGACATGGCACTGATCCCCACTCGGACCTGGGAGTCGGAAGGCGTCCTGTCCTTTGCGGCCCTCTCGGCCCCGTTCCTCCGGCCCTCCGATCAGGTGGTCACCAAGCTCGTCGCGCCGGAGCTCGCGGGCGGCATGCTGGCGGGCCTGAAAGCGGTCGGGCTCACCGGGCTGGCCCTGCTGCCGGACGGTCCCCGGATGCTCTTTTCCTTTGATGGACCCGTGACAGCACCGGAACAGCTCGCCGGCAAGGTGGTCCGCGCCCCGCGCTCCAGCACGGGCTATGCAACCTTGAAGGCGCTGGGCGCCAGCCCTCAGTCCCTGGCGGGCGATCTCTTTACCGACGCCCTGGACAAAGGCACAGTCAAAGCCGCTGAGTCATCATTCACCCGGGCCGGGACCTTCCCGCAGCCCAGTACCACCACCGGGAACCTGCCCCTGTATGTGAAGGTCAACTCGCTGGTGATCAACACCAATACCAACTCGCACCTGGCCGCGGACGACCGGCGGATCCTGTTGGAGGCCGCCGCCAAGACCCGGGACGCGGCGACGGGAGCCACGCGCCACACCGCCGACGACGCGGCCGCCTACTGCCAACAAGGCGGCACGATTGTGGAAGCAACTGCGGCGCAGATCGCAGCTTTCGAAGCCGCGGCAGCCCCGATCTACGCGCAGCTGGAAAAGGATGCCGGCACCCGGGCCCTCATCGCCAAGATTCGGGCCCTTAATGCCACCTCCGGCGATGCCTCCCCCATCGCCCCCTGCAGTCCTGCCGGCTGACGGTGCCAAGGTGCGGCTCCGGCGACACTGCACAAAAAAGAGCGGTCCAAGGCCACCATGAACTGCTCCCCGAAAGTTGGACTGAGAATTCAGTTCTGACTTTCGGGGAGCAG
>NZ_CAXHZI010000031.1:0-29265 GCF_964021775.1 uncultured Arthrobacter sp. | reverse complement strand
GCCGCCGGGGTGGTCCTTGCCGCGGAAGAAGTGGTTGAAGCCGACCTCGTAGAGGGTCGCCGCGCCGGCGTAGGTGGAGATGTGTCCGCCGACGCCGATTTCGGGCCGCTGGGAGCGGTGCACCATTACGGCGGCGTTCCAGCGCAGCCATGCGCGGTACTTGCGTTCGATCTCCTCATCGCCGGGGAACGGCGCTTCCTGGTCCACCGGGATGGTGTTGACGTAGTCCGTGGTGGTCACCATCGGTACGCCCACGCTCTGTGCACCGGCCCGCTGGAGCAGGCTGCGCATGATGTACTGGGCACGCTCGGTGCCCTGTTCCTGAATCAGTGTGTCCAGGGACTCCAGCCATTCGGCGGTCTCTTCCGGATCACGATCAGGCAGCTGGTTAGTCAACCCGCTGAGGATATGGGAGGTATCTTCTCCTGCAGCCACGTCCAACCTCTCTTTGAGCGCATTCATCGGCACCCTCAGCTCCGGCAGGGTAACTGCCTGGCGTGAACGCGACGTGTGCGACATATCGGTAACAGCAGCCCGGTCCTGTACGCCGGGCTAGGTCCAATCACAACCATGCCCGCCTGTATCAGCGGGCGGATGTCCGCGCAGGCATAGTCGTCATCAGCCACTCTAGCCGTGTGAGTCCGCGGATGCGTAGCCGCCGCATGGGGCCGCCGCCGTATTTCACGGGCATACTGGTTCTGTGACGTGGAGCCCCTCCGGGGTCCCCGGAACGGCCGGTGTGACGCAGAATATGGCGGATCGCGGGGTCAGCAGCTTGAAGCAGAGGCTCAAAGGGTGTTGGCTTGTAGTAATGGAAATCACTAGCACCACCAGGCAGTACACCGGCGGTTGCAAACAGCAGACGCATGAACAGCATAGGAGTAACACGTGAGCGAGGCCGACGCCGCCACTTCGGTAAATGTGGCGGAAAAATTGGGTTTCAAAAATGGAGATCTGATTCAGGAATTCGGTTACGACGACGACGTCGACTTCGACTTGCGTGACGACATCGAGGACCTCACCGGCTCGGAACTCTTCGATGAGGACGACCACGAGGTTGTAGACGCCGCCATTCTCTGGTGGCGCGACGGCGACGGCGATCTCGTGGACACCCTCGTCGATTCGCTCACCTCCCTGACTGAGGGCGGGGTGGTCTGGGTGCTGACCCCGAAGAACGGCCGGGACGGCTACGTGTCTCCGTCGGATATCCAGGACGCCGCCCCCACCGCAGGGCTGCACTGCACGACGTCCGCGGGTGTGTCCCGCGACTGGAGCGCCACCCGGCTGGTCACGCGGAAGAACAAGTGACCCAAGCGGGCGTGGAAACGCTGTCGTTGCCGGCCGCCGTGCCCGCCGTCGGCCAGGCCGCCCCCGACTTTGAGCTCGCCAACCAGTTTGGCGAGCCGGTCCGGTTTTCTGAACTGCGCGGACGCAATGTGGTGCTCGTGTTCTTCCCGTTTGCGTTCTCCGGTATTTGCACCGGTGAGCTCTGCGAAATCCGCGACAACCTTGCGCTCTTCGAGGACGCCGACGCCGCCGTGCTGGGCATCTCGGTGGACAGCAAGTTCGCGCAGCGCGCCTACGCGGAGAAGGAAGGCTACTCCTTCGACCTCCTGGCGGACTTTTGGCCGCACGGCGCGGTGGCCCAGCGGTACGGCGTTTTCGATCCGGACAGCGGCATGGCCAAACGCGGCACCTTTATCATCGATGCGCACGGAACGGTCCGCTACGTCGTGGTGAACCCCCGCGGCCAGGCCCGGGATTTCACCGAGTACCGCGCCGCGCTGGCGGGTCTCGCAGGGAACTGACGGGGGAGACGGCGTGAGGCAGCGGCGGCCCGGGGTAGGCATGACTGGTTTTGCCAGCCTGCCGCCGGTCCCTGCCGCCGAACCGGCGCGCAGCGAACTCGAGGTCCTGCGGGAAATCCACGGCGTCCTCGCGGGGGAGCCGTTTGCGCTGCTGACCGGCGCGGGGCTCAGCACGGACTCGGGCATCCCGGACTACCGCGGCCCCGGGGCGGCCCCGAGGGCGCCGATGACCTACCAGGAATTCATCGGCGAACCCGAAAACCGCCGGCGCTACTGGGCCCGGAACCACATCGGCTGGTCGCATCTGCGCCGGGCCGACCCCAATGACGGCCACGCGGCAGCCGCCCGGCTGGAGCACCGCGGGCTCCTCACCGGCCTGATCACGCAGAACGTCGACCGCCTGCACGAGGACGCCGGAAGCGTGAACGTGGTGGACCTGCACGGCCGGTTCGACCAGGTGGTCTGCCTGGCCTGCCAGCGCCGCTACAGCCGTTCGCTGCTGGCCGGTGTGCTGGAGGAGCTCAACCCCGGCTTCCTGGCCGAAGCACTCGCGGCCGGCGTGGTGGAAATGGCGCCCGACGCCGACGCGACCGTGGAGGACTCGGACCTGATCGCAGGCTTCGTCGTCGCGAACTGTCCGGCCTGCGGCGGCACCCTGAAACCGGACTTCGTCTATTTCGGCGAAAACGTCCCCAAAGACCGGGTGGAGCGCTCCTACGCCATGGTGGACGCCGCGGCGGCCCTGCTGGTGGCGGGGTCCTCCCTGACCGTGATGAGCGGACTGCGCTTTGTCCGGCACGCGGCCAAGCAGGGCAAGCCCGTGGTCATCATCAACCGGGGACAGACCCGCGGCGACGACCTGGCCACGATCAAGCTGGAGGCCGGCGTCAGTGAATCGCTGACCTGGCTCGCCGCGGAACTCCCGGGCCTCTGACGCCCGCAGGCGGGGCTGCCGCCGATTGGCGTTTCCGCCGCCGTTTCCGGTAGAGTCATTGTTCGTTGGTTGACGCACTGAGGTGCGGAAACAACACCTTGGGTCTTTAGCTCAGCTGGTAGAGCGCCACGTTTACACCGTGGATGTCATCGGTTCGATCCCGGTAGGACCCACCCATCAGAACCCCGTCGCGGCAGGCCTAGCGCCAGCCACGGCGGGGTTTTTGCTGCGCCTTTTCTGCGGCCCTCACGGCCGCCCAGGATGTCGGTGCCCGCCCGTACTGTCGCTGGCATGGAACATGTGATGGTGAAGACCGGCCCGGACGGGTACCCGCTGGCGGTGGTCCGCGGCGGCCGCGAATGGGTGGTCGGCGCGGAGCCGGTGCGCTGGTTTGAGCGGGTGAGCTGGTGGGAGGCCGAACGCCGGATGCCCAGGGGCCTGAGCCGGGTCGACGTCGAGGTGTGGCAGGTCCAGGTCCGGCTGGGCAAAAACCCCGGATCGGCCCTGACCACGATGGAAATCATCCGGGACGGCCTGGGCGGGGGCTGGCGGCTCCGGGAAGCCGTGGCGGACGCCGCGTGAAGACCACATGGAAAAGCCTGCTGGCAATGGAAAAGCCTTCCACCGCGACTATTGGGGGATGCCGCGGTGGAAGGCTTGTAAGAAATATACCGTGAATGCGTCCAAATGTGAAACGCCTAGCGGTTGAATTTGGCCATCGTCGGGACTAATCCGGGGGTCCGCCGGCGCGGCAGCCCTAGCGGCGCTGGACCGGGACGAAGACGCGGGGCTGGTCTTTCCAGCTGGGTTCCATGTCGGCGATCGTCTCGCGCATGATCTTGCTGGAGGCCTCGCGGGCGGCCGCGCCGTTGCCGGCCGCAATCGCCTCCGCCACGTCCACGTGCCACTGCAGCGCGGAGGCGCGCGGATGGTCCGGCATCAGGCCGTGCACCGTGCGGCCGGTCAGGGTCTCGGCCACTTGGCCGACCATGTTGGCGAACATCTCGTTGCCCGAGCCGGCCAGCAGCAGGGAATGGAAGCGGATGTCCAGGTCCAGGAACCGCGGCACGTCGCCGGCCACGCCGGCCTCCCGCATGGCGTGCGAGATTTCCACGAGTTCGCCGCGGAGGTCTTCCGGGGCGTTGCCGGCGGCCAGTTCGGCCGCCACCGGTTCCACCGCGGTGCGCAGCTCGGCCAGGGAGCGCAGCTGGGCGCCGCGGCCTTCGCCGGCCAGGCGCCAGCGGATCACGAGCGGGTCGAAGGGGTTCCACCGGCTGGCGGGCAGCACCCGGATGCCGACGCGTTTGATGGTCTCCACCAGCCCCAGGGACTGCAGGACGCGGACCGCCTCGCGGACCACTGAGCGGGAGACTTTCAGCTCGTCCTCGAGGTGCTCGGCCAGCATGACGTGGCCGGCGGGGAGGTCGCCGGCGACGATGCGGGCTCCCAGATGCTCGATGGCGCGGTGATGGAGGCTGGTCGACATAGTCGTAAGCATAGTGGCGCCAACCGGGATCCCCGCGGCTGGGGGCACAGTGGCCGCCGAAAATCATAGACTGTTTGTGACGCGCCGTTTTCCGCCACGTGGTCGCTGCTTTCCGGCACGCCGCGGAAATACATATGGTTTATTGACAGCCACTGAGCCCAAGAAGCGTGTACCGCAGCAAGTGCGGGACGAATTGCACTCGATGCACAGAATGAATTGGAGTTTTGATGTCAGCACACATCGGTGTCACCGGCCTTGCGGTGATGGGGGCCAACCTGGCCCGGAACCTGGCCCGTAACGGCTTCACCGTTGCCCTGCACAACCGGTCCGTGGAGAAAACCGACGCGCTCCTCGAAAAGCACGGCCAGGACGGCGACTTCGTCCGCACCGAGACGCTGCAGGAACTCGTTGACTCGCTGGAGAAGCCGCGCCGCGTGCTGATCATGGTCAAGGCCGGTAAGCCGGTGGACTCCGTGATTGAGCAGCTCGAACCGCTGCTGGAGCCCGGCGACATCATCATCGACGCCGGCAACTCGCACTATGAGGACACCCGCCGCCGCGAAGCCGCCCTCGCCAAAAAGGACCTGCACTTCGTCGGCATCGGCGTCTCCGGCGGCGAGGAAGGGGCCCTCAACGGCCCCTCGATCATGCCCGGCGGTTCCAAGGAGTCCTACAAGGCACTCGGCCCGCTGCTGGAAAAGATCGCGGCGCACGTCGACGGCCAGCCCTGCTGCGCCTGGATCGGCACCGACGGCGCCGGCCACTTCGTCAAGATGGTGCACAACGGCATCGAATACGCCGACATGCAGGTCATCGGCGAGGCCTTCGACCTGCTGCGCTCCGGCGCCGGCATCGAGCCGGCCGAGCAGTCCAAGATCTTCGCCGAATGGAACAAGGGCGAGCTGGCCTCCTTCCTGATCGAGATCTCCGCCGAGGTCCTCGGCCACGTTGACGCTAAAACCGGCAAGCCGTTTGTCGACGTCGTCGTGGATGCCGCCGGCCAGAAGGGCACCGGCCGCTGGACGGTCATCTCCGCCCTGGAACTGGGTTCCCCGACCTCGGGCATCGCCGAATCCGTGTTCGCGCGTGCGCTGTCCTCCCAGGCGGAGCAGCGCAAGCTGGCCCAGGAGCTGCTCGCCGGCGGCGAGGGCGCCGTCGAGGTCCCCGAAACCTTCGTCGAGGACGTCCGGCAGGCGCTGTACGCGTCCAAGCTGGTCTCCTACGCGCAGGGCCTGGACATGCTCACCTCCGCCGCCAAGGAATACGGCTGGGACCTCAAGCTGGACGAGATCGCTTCACTGTGGCGTGGCGGCTGCATCATCCGCGCCGAACTGCTCAAGGAAATCACCAAGGCCTACGCCGCGGAGGAGAAGCCGGCCAACCTGCTGTTCGCCCCGGCCTTCACCAAGGCGATCGCCGAAGTCCTGCCGGCCTGGCGCCGCGTGGTGGCCACCGCCGTGCAGCTCGGCATCCCGGTGCCCGTGTTCTCCTCCTCGCTGGCCTACTACGACGGACTGCGCCGCAAGCGCCTGCCGGCCGCCGTGATTCAGGGCCAGCGTGACCTCTTCGGTGCGCACACGTACGGCCGCATCGACACCGAGGGCACCTTCCACACCCTCTGGGGCGAGGACAAGTCCGAAATCGCCGCGGTGGACACGCACTAGTCCGGCCCGGTTAAGCGACAGCGGCCGGCGCTCCCGCTTTGGGGGGGCCGGCCGCTGTCTTATAACTGCGTGCCTTAGATCCGGTATTCGATCAGGTACTCGGCCGGGTCGACGGCGGGCTTGGTCTCACGCTGGGCGTCGCGGTGCCGCCAGGTGGCCGGCACGCCGGTCAGGATCGACTCGGCCGGGGCGTCCTTGACCACGACGGCGTTGGCGCCGATGGCGCTGTCCCGGCCGATCGTGATGGGGCCCAGGACCTTGGCGCCGGCGCCGATGACCACACGGTCCTCGATGGTGGGGTGCCGCTTGATCTTGGCGAGCGAACGGCCGCCCAGCGTGACGCCGTGGTAGATCATGACGTCCTCGCCGATCTCGGCGGTCTCGCCGATGACCACGCCCATGCCGTGGTCAATGAAGAAGCGGCGGCCGATTGTAGCGCCGGGGTGGATCTCGATGCCGGTCAGGAAACGGGCCAGCTGGGAGATCAGCCGCGCCGGAAAGCGCAGCGAGGGGTTCTGCCACAGCCGGTGCGTCAGGCGGTGCGCCCAGATCGCGTGCAGGCCGGAGTAGGCAAAGAAGTTTTCGAAAGAACCCCGCGCCGCCGGGTCGTGGGACCGGGCGGCGTCGAGGTCTTCCTTCAGCCTTGCGAAGAAGCTCACAAAGACCTTTCTACGAAATTGTGGCGGGCTGGAATCAGCCGCGGATGTCGTCGTACAGCACGGTGGAGATGTAGCGCTCCCCGAAGTCGCAGACGATGGCAACAATCAGCTTACCGGCGTTCTCCGGCCGCTTGGCGAGCTCCAGGGCAGCCCAGACGATCGCGCCGGAGGAGATGCCGCCGAGGATGCCTTCCTTCACGCCGAGATCGCGTGCCACGCGGACCGAGTCCTCCAGGGTGGCGTCGAGGACCTCGTCGTAGATGTTGGTGTCCAGGATTTCCGGCACGAAGTTGGCGCCGAG
Source organism: uncultured Arthrobacter sp. (assembly GCF_964021775.1). Classification (GTDB taxonomy): domain Bacteria; phylum Actinomycetota; class Actinomycetes; order Actinomycetales; family Micrococcaceae; genus Arthrobacter. The sequence continues at coordinate 22,413 of NZ_CAXHZI010000031.1, read as the reverse complement.
GCCCTGGATCTTGTGCGGGCCGGCGTTGCCGCCGTTGAGGATGGGGGAGTCCTTGGGCTCGACGGCGACGATCTGCACGTCGGGCTTGCGCTCCTTAAGTACCTGGCCGACGCCGGTGACGGTTCCGCCGGTGCCGACGCCGGCGACGAAGATGTCCACCTTCCCGTCGGTGTCGGTCCAGATTTCCTCGGCCGTGGTCCGGCGGTGCACCTCGGGGTTGGCCTCGTTGGCGAACTGCTGGGCCCAGATGGAGTTCTCCGTGTTGGCGACGATCTCCTGGGCCTTCTCCACGGCGCCGCGCATGCCTTCGGAGCCGGGGGTCAGCACAATTTCGGCACCGTAGGCGCGGAGCATCACGCGGCGCTCCGTGGACATGGTCTCCGGCATGGTGAGGATGACCTTGTAACCGCGGGCGGCGCCGACCATGGCCAGGGCGATGCCGGTGTTGCCCGAGGTTCCCTCGACGATGGTGCCGCCGGGCTTGAGGGCACCGGACTTCTCCGCGGCATCGATGATGGCCACGCCGATCCGGTCCTTGACGCTGTTGGCCGGGTTGTAGAACTCCAGCTTGACCGCCACCGTGGCGTCCAGGCCTTCGCTCAGCCGGTTGAGGCGGACCAGCGGCGTGCCGCCGACCAGCTGGGTAACATCGTCATAGATCCGTGCCATGGGTATATGTGCCTATCTGTGAAGAGGGAATTCTAAGGTCAGCCTAACGATGGCGCTCAGGGCCTAGCTAAGCATTAAGCCATGCAGAGTAATATTTCCTGGCCTTCGCCAGCTTCGGGTTGATGATCACCTGGCAGTAGCCCTGCTCGGGGTATTTTGCGTAGTAGTCCTGGTGGAAATCCTCGGCCACGTGGAAGACCGGCAGCCGGCTCACCTCGGTGACGATCGGCTGCGCCCACAATTCCTGGTTCCGGTCGATCGCTTCCTCGAAGAGGATCTTTTCTTCGGTGGTCTCGTAGAACATCGAGGAGCGGTACTGGGTGCCGACGTCGTAGCCCTGGCGGTTCAGCGTGGTGGGATCGTGCAGGGCGAAGAACATGTCCAGGATGACTTCGGCCGGGATTACCTCCTCGTCGAACGTCACCGCCACCACCTCGGCGTGCCCGGTGGTCCCGGAGCACACGGAGTAGTAGTCGGGGGTGCGGTCATGGCCGCCGGTGTAGCCCGAAACGACCGAGCTGACACCTTTGGTCTTCTGGTAGACGGCGTCGAGGCACCAAAAGCAGCCCCCGCCGAGGACGAAAGTTCTCATGTCCTGTTCAATGGACGAACGCCCCGGATCATTCCCGAACCCGGGATTCAAGGCGCATCCGGGACTCCCGGCACGGTGGCCGGGCCCGCGGATAGGGTAAAAATAAGGGTATGGAAGCTGAGAACACCGACGTTTCAGAACAGCCCGCCGAAGCCGCAGGCCCCGGCAAGGCTGCCACGCTGGGCATGATCCTGCTGGCCGTCGAGGAACTCTGGCCCGAATCGCTGGCGGAGGGGTGGGACGAGGTGGGCCTCGTGGCGGGGCACCCGTCCGCCGAGGTGAACAGGATCCTCTTCGCCGTCGACCCCACCCTTGAAGTCATCGAGGAGGCTGTCGCCTGGGGCGCCGAACTGCTCATCACGCACCACCCCCTGCTGCTGAAGGGCGTCACCTCCGTCGCGGCCAACACCCCCAAGGGCAAGGCCGTGCACCGGCTGATCGAGTCCGGGACCGCCCTGCTGACGGTCCACACCAACGGTGATTCCGCCGTCGGCGGCGTCTCAGATGTGCTGGCCGACGCGCTGGGCCTGCAGGATGTGGTGCCGCTGACGCCGGCCGCGAACGGCCTTCCGGAGGAGGGCATCGGCCGGGTCGGCGACCTCGCCGACGTCCAGACGCTGGGTGACTTCGCCGCGCGCGTGTTCGGCATCCTGCCCTCCGTCGCCGGCGGTGTCCGGGTCTCCGGCGACCGGGACGGCCTGGTGCGCCGGGTGGCGCTGTGCGGCGGCGCCGGCGATTCACTCTTCAACGAGGTCCGCGCGAGCAACGCCGATGTCTACCTCACCGCGGACCTGCGCCACCATCCGGCGTCGGAGGCGCGCGAGGCCGCCGTCAATGACCGGCCCTACCTGATCGACGTCTCGCACTTCGCCAGCGAGTGGTTGTGGCTGCCGGCGGCCGCCGAGGCCCTGGGGAATGTGCTGACGGACCAGGGGCACGACATCGAGATCCGGGTCAGCAGCACCAACAGCGACCCCTGGGACTTCATTCTGACTCCGGGCTAAGCCTCGCGTGCGAGGGGCCCCGGGTGAGCGTAGCGAGGCCGGGGAGCACGCTAGGCGCTAGAGTCTAGGGAGCGCCGGTAGGGCGCCCGGCCTAGGCCGGTAAGTGAACAAGCGGAGGAAATAGTGGCCAAGGCAGCACCGGCGGAACAGTTGAAGTTGCTCGAATTGCAGGGACTCGATGCCAGGCTCAAGTCCCTGTCCAACCGCCGCCGCGGCCTTGAAAGCGATTCCCGGATCACCGACCTGGAGGCTGCCCTCAGCGTCGCCAACGGCGAACTCGGTGGCGCGAAGGTGGCGGTGCACGACGCCGAGCTCGAACTCAAACGCGCCGAGGCCGACGTCGAGCAGGTCGCCTCCCGGATCGAACGCGACGAGGCCAAGCTCAACAGCGGCACCGGTCTGTCCAAGGACCTCGTGGCCCTGCAGCGTGACATCGCGTCCCTGAACAAGCGCCGCTCGGACCTGGAGGACGTGGAGCTTGAGGTCCTGGAACGGCTGGACTCGCTGCGCCTGCGCCAGGCCACGCAGCAGCAGATCGTTGACGACATCCAGGGCTCCTTCGGCACCATCCGCGCCGAACTGGACGAGCAGCTGGCCGAAGTGGCCGCGGAGATGACCGTGGTGCGCGGCCAGCGTGCCGAGTTCGCCGAGGGACTGGACGCGGGCATGCTCGCCGTTTACGAGAAGACGCTTGCCAAGCGCGGCGTCGGCGCGGCCCGGCTCTTCCACGGCACCTCCGAGGGTTCCGGCATGCAGCTGAGCCCCGGCGACCTCGCCGAGATCAAGGCCGCCGCCGAGGACGACATCGTCTTTTGCCCCGACTCCGGCTGCATCCTGGTCCGCTCCGCCGAGTGGGCCTAGCCAGCCGGACTGCCAGCTAGCTGGGCAGGAGGAGGTTGAGGGTGTGCGGCTTCCGCGCCGTGCCCTCGACCAGCTCCGCGGCCCACTTTTCGGCGGCGGCCTGCCGTAGTTGCGCCGGGGTCTGCGGGGCCTTGCCGCGCCGGGTCAGCAGGTGCCGGGCCAGCTCGCCGCGGGTGTGCTTGGCGAAGTGGCTCACCACCTTGCGGACCCCGTTGACCTCGGTGAAGACGTTCACGGCCACGGTCTGTTCCGGCGGGGGAGCCCACGCCGCGGCGTAGGTGCTGGAGCGGCAATCAACCCGCAGCTCCCCGGCCGTCGCGTCAGCGAGTGCCTCGGTCAGCTGCGGTTTCCAGAAGGAAGCCAGCCGTCCGACGTCGGGCAGGGCCGTACCCATCGACAACCGGTACGCCGGCACCCGGTCCGCGAACCGGATTGCACCCCAGAGCGCGGAGATCACCAGCACGGACGCGTCGGCTTTCTTCCGCTGCGCCGGAGTCAGTGAACGGTAGTCCAGGGCGTCGTACAGCACGCCGGAATACACCTGATGGGCGGGCGCGGCGGGCTCGGCGTGCAGGCGCGTGTTGCGCTCGACGTCGGCCTTCAGTGAGGCTCCGACGCCGAGCAGCGCCAGGGCATCCTCGTGGGCGCTGACGGTGCCGAGCGCCTCGAGGACCTTCGCGCGGTAGGCGTTGAGGCCGGGAAAGCTCAGCGACGCCGGGTCGACGGCGTCGCCGCGGGTCGCGGGGGTTTTGCCTTCGGAGGGCGGCAGCAGAATCAGCACCGTACGATCCTACCGGCGGGCCGCGGGCGTTCCGGCTGGCCGGAGAGCCGTGGTGCCGGTCTAGGCGGCCTGGATGGGTGCCGGTGGTGCCACCGGGGCCGGGTTTGCCGCCGGACGCGCGGACTCGACCGCAGCGGCCTTGGTTTCACGGGCCAGGAAGGCGGACAGCTCGCCGATGGTACTCATCAGCGGCGCCGGGAAGACGACGGTCGAGTTCTTGTCCACCGCAATCTCCACTAGGGACTGGAGGTTCCGCAGCTGCAGGGCCAGCGGGTGGGCCATCATCGTGTCCGACGCCTCGCCGAGCGCCGCGGCGGCGATCGCCTCACCCTCGGCGGCGATGATCTTGGCCCGCTTTTCCCGCTCCGCCTCGGCCTGCCGGGCCATGGCCCGCTTCATGCTCTCCGGCAACTGGATGTCTTTGAGCTCCACGAGGGTGACCTCGACGCCCCACTCCAGTGTGAGGGCGTCGAGGATTTCGCGGATATCGCTGTTGATGTGTTCCGTCTCGGATAGCGTCTGGTCCAGGCTGTGCCGGCCGACAACTTTCCGGAGCGTGGTCTGCGCGATCTGGTTGATCGCGGCGGCCACGTTCTCGATCGCCACGACCGACTTCACGGCGTCGATCACCCGATAGTAGGCCACGGCGGAGATGTCCACACTGACGTTGTCCTGGGTGATGATGCCCTGCGACTGGATCGGCATGGTCACGATCCGCAGGCTGACCAGCTGCAGTCTGTCGATCACCGGGATGATGAAGCGCAGGCCGGGCATCCGGACGCCGATCACCCGTCCCAGGCGGAACAACACACCCTGCTCGTACTGGCGGACAATCCGGATCGACATGCGGGCCACGATCAGGAGCGCGGCCGCGACGATCAGCCAAATAACGACGGCGGTAAAATCCATCCGAATCGCTTCCTTGCATGGCGGGGTTACTGTTTTCATTCTCCCACCGACGCGGTAAAAAGGCGCCGGTGCCCCGGCTGCCGGGGGAGACCGTAGAATGAACAGCGGATGGGTTGACCAGGCGGCCGCGCGTCACGCAAGTGGCTCGAGGAACGTCCGGGCTCCGCAGGGCAGGGTGGTGGGTAACGCCCACTCGGGGTAACCCGCAGGCCAGTGCCACAGAGAATAGACCGCCTGGCCCAGGGCCGTGTCCGCACGGCTCGGGGAGCAGGTAAGGGTGAAACGGCGGTGTAAGAGACCACCAGCTTCCCGGGTGACCGGGAAGGCTAGGTAAACCCCACCCGGAGCAAGGCCAGACAGGACACGTTTGAGGGCTGCCCGCCCGAGTGTCCGGGTAGGCCGCTGGAGGGCGTCGGCAACGGCGTCCGTAGATGGATGGCCGCTACTCCCGCGCCGGTAACAGCGCGGGAACACAGAACCCGGCGTATCGGTCAACCCATCCACTCACACAAAAGGGGCCGGCACCGTATGGTGCCAGCCCCCTCGTTTACTTCGTAGGTTTCGGATCAGGCCTTGGCCTTCCGCTTCACCCAGCCCCATGCCGCCGTGGCGACAAACAGGGCGAGGCCGATGACGGCCAGCCACAGCAGGCCCTTCACGACGAAGCCGAGGATCGAGAGAATGAGCCAGATGACAAGTAGTGCAACGATGAGTCCCATCCGGACATCCTACGACACGGGGTGCTCTGGCCGCGTGTGAGTGATTTCACGCCGTCCCCGGCCCCCGGCGACCGGGCCGCCGCTTTAGACTGGATAGCGAACGTAGATGTTCTGCCACCGGGTCTGCGTTCGCAGCCGGTGGCTTTTTCTTTGCGCTCCAAGCAGGCGCACGGGGTGGACCGAATCCCCGCCGCGTCCAGGTTCCGGAAACCCGCCGGGAACCGACTTCCGCATACGAGGACGTATGTGGTGGATTTTAGGAAGGTAGTTCTGTGAGCCAGACGTCAGATTCTTGTCTTGATACGTGGATGGGCCGGGAGGCGCTCGCCGAGGCCATGATCCCGGTGATCGGCCGGCTGTACCGCGAAAACAACGTGGTGACGTCAATCCACGGCCGGAGCCTGATCAACAAGTCCACCATGAACATCCTGAAGGCGCACCGCTTCGCCCGCCGGATGAGCAAGGAAGAGCTGCGCCTCGAAGAGACCGCGCCCCTGCTGGACGCCCTCACTAAGCTGGACCTCGGGGCGGCAGCCATCGACATTGCCCGCCTGACGGAGAAGTACCGTGCAGAAGGCGACGGCGTCAGCCTGGACGACTTCCTGCGCGAGGAGCTGGCCGAAGTTGTCGGCAAGCGCGGCGGCGACGACCGCACCAGCACCGACGTCGTCCTCTACGGCTTTGGCCGCATCGGCCGGCTCCTGGCCCGCCTCCTGATCGAGAAGGCCGGCGGCGGCCACGGCCTGCGCCTGCGCGCGATTGTGGTGCGCCGCGGCTCGGACAACGACCTCACCAAGCGCGCCAGCCTGCTGCGCCGCGACTCGGTGCACGGCTCCTTCGAAGGCACCATCAAGGTGGACCTCGACAACGACACCATCACCGCCAACGGCGTCCAGATCCAGGTCATCTACTCGGACAACCCGGCCACCGTGGACTACACCGCCTACGGCATCCACGACGCCCTGGTCGTGGACAACACCGGCCGCTGGCGCGACGCCGAAGGCCTCTCCCAGCACCTGCAGAGCAAGGGCGTCTCCCGCGTTCTCCTGACCGCCCCGGGCAAGGGCGAGCTGAAGAACATCGTGCACGGCATCAACCACGCCAGCATCACGGACTCGGACAAGATCGTCTCCGCGGCGTCCTGCACCACCAACGCCATCACGCCGGTCCTGAAGGCCATCAACGACCGCTACGGCGTCGTGCACGGCCACGTCGAGACGGTGCACTCCTTCACCAACGACCAGAACCTGATCGACAACTTCCACAAGGGTGACCGCCGCGGCCGCTCCGCCGCGCTGAACATGGTCATCACCGAAACCGGTGCCGCCAAGGCAGTCGCCAAGGCGCTGCCCGAGCTCCTCGGCAAACTGACCGGCAGCTCCATCCGCGTCCCCACCCCGGACGTGTCCCTGGCCATCCTGAACCTGAGCCTGGAAAACGGCACCACCAAGGACGAGGTCAACGATTACCTGCGCGAGATGTCGCTGCACTCGGAACTCCGCAAGCAGGTGGACTACATCGATTCGCCCGAGGTTGTCTCCACCGACTTCGTGGGTTCGCGCCGCGCCGGCATCGTCGACGGACTGGCCACCATCAGCAACGACAAGAACCTGGTCCTCTACGTCTGGTACGACAATGAATTCGGTTACAGCTGCCAGGTGGTCCGAGTGATGGAGGAAATGGCCGGCGTGAACCCGCCGTCGTTCCCGGCCAAGGACGCTGCCGCCACCCTCGAGGCTGCCGGCCTGCCGGTCGAGGTGGGATAGCTCCGGACTGGCGACCTTTCCCGGCCGGGTCTCTGGAATCGGCCGGGAAAGGGCACCACAATGGAGCCATGGAACAGAACTCGGCTGTGGAGCACGAAACCACCCTGGAACATGCCCTCGACGTCGCCCGGCGGAACGCCAAGGAAGCCAAGCGCCTCCTCGACGACGCCCGCGCCAAACGCGAGGCCGGCGAGATCGACGACGCGCGCGTCAGCCAGCTTGAAGCGCTGCTGAATCTCGCCGAGGAGGACCTCCGCCGGGTCACCAAGGAGCAGTAGCGGCACGGCGCGGACTGCACCTGGCCCCAGCTGAACGCACGGCCCTGAACCGCCGGCAGCCACGCACCAGGGTGCGGGACTTGTCCTGCACACTGTGGACAACCGACCCGACGTCGGCGCGGCCGCCTAGGCTGGCGGGGTGCAGCAACCCCACCGATCCCTGGCGCTTCCGTGAGCGTCACCTGGAACGACTTTCGGCGAACCCGACGACGGTCCCGGCAGGCGTGGGCCCTGCTGGCCACTGCGTTGCTTGCCGTCGCGGGCGGTCTGGGCTGGTTTTTCACCGTGGGCCAGTTCGCCTTGGCCGCACCGCAGACCAACGGACCCCGCGAGGCTCCCGTGTTCGCGGCGGGCTGGATGAGACCCGTCAACCCGGTGCGCGCCGTGCCGCCGGGAAGCGCCGCGGACGCCTTGGAGTCGCTGCCGGTCAAAGGCCGGGCAGCCGGCAGCAACTACAACCGCACCGCCTTTGGCCAGGCCTGGCTCGACGTCGACCGCAACGGCTGCGACACCCGCAACGACATCCTCCGCCGCGACCTCGCCAACGCCCGGTTCACCGAAGGTTCCCGCTGCCGGATCGGCGCCGGAACCTTCCAGGAGCCCTACACCGGGCAGACCATCGCCTTCCAGCGTGGCGCTGGGTCCAGCAAAGCGGTGCAGATCGACCACGTGGTGGCGCTGGGCGACGCCTGGCAGAAGGGGGCGCAGCAGCTGACCGCCGTGCAGCGCCAGCACCTCGCCAACGATCCGCTGAACCTGATCGCCGTCGACGGCCAGGCCAACCAGGACAAGAGTGCCTCCGACGCCGCCACCTGGCTGCCGCCGAACAAGGCGTTCCGCTGCCACTACGTGGCCCGGCAAATTTCGGTCAAAGCCGCCTACGGGCTCTGGGTGACGCCGGCCGAAAAGGATGCGATGAAGCGGGTCCTCGGTGGCTGTCCGGGGCAGCGGACGATCGTGCCGCTGACGGGGTCCGCGGAGCCGGGGGCACGCTGACGCGGGCCGGATCCGGCAGAAGAGCACCGAGACCAGGCACCAGCCGGCGAGGAGCACCACGAGAAGCAGTAGCGGGATGTTCCACTCGGAGACGACCACGCGGTCGGCCGAACTTTGGCCCGCGTCCCCCTTGGCCGGCCGGGCATCCTGCCAGGCCCTGACAATCGCATCCCGTCCGCCCGGCGTCGACGACCGCGCCATGCGCTCATTGGCCGGAAGCATCCCGAAGGGGCGTTGCTTCCAGTCGCGGGCGTGCTGGAACCCGGCCCCAAAGGCGCTCGGCGGCGTCGGGGCGCCCCAGCTGACGTACCGCTTCCCGGCGGCGTTCACCGTCACGGTGTGCCGGACCTCGACGTCGTCTACCGCGGTGAATGGGATCCGGTGCCGGCGGAGGCCGTTCACCACGTCAAACCTGTCGGCTCCGATGATCAGCCGCGGCTGCCACTGCGTCAGGTAGACCAGCAGCGACGCTGCAGCCAGCCAGGGCGCGGCCGCTGTGGCGGCACCGCCCCTGCCCGCGAGCAACAGCCAGCCGACGGCGGTGGCGCTGCCGGCCCAGACCAGCAGCGACACCACCCTGCCGGATGGCTCCTTGAAACTGCGCGGCTTCGGATTTGAGCGTGTTCTGGTTTCCCCCATGCGGACATCATGCCAGCGGTGCGCAGGTTTCCTGGCTAAGCCCCGAGCGCCTGTTGGGCGAGTTCAGCTTCCAGCCGCTCGACGTCGACCCGGTGGCACAGTTCGGTGGCGTGCGTCGTGACCGTGGCGCTTCCGGCAGCGACGGCCGAGCGGAACGCGTCGGCCAGCGTGCGCCCCTGCGCCAGCCGGAGCACGAAGGCTGCCAGGAAACTGTCACCGGCACCCACGGTGCTTTGCACCTGCACCTGCGGCACGGCCAGCCGGAGCGTGCCGTCCTTCGAGGCGAGGACAGCTCCCTGCCCGCCCAGGGTCAGGGCCACATGTTCGGCGGATCCGTCGGATACCAGCGCCATGGCGGCGTCGAGCTCGCTTTGTTCGCTGTCCAGCGTGGTGCCGAAGTGCAGCCCGAGTTCCCTCCGGCTGGGTTTGACCAGGAACACGCCCTCGGACAGGGCAGCGGCCAGGGCTGGCCCGGAGGCATCCACCACGCAGCGCGCATTCTGCTCCCGGGCCAGCCGGGCCACCTCCGCGTAAAAGTTGTCCGGTACCCCCGGCGGTAGGCTGCCGCTGGCCACCACGTAGCCGCCCGGCTGGATAGAGTCAGCCACGAGGGCCAGGCACAGCCGCCATTCGGGCTCACTCAATTCCGGACCCTGCAGCACAAAGCGGAACTGCTTCCCGGTGGACGTCTCATCGACCGTAAAGTCCTGCCGCGTGCTGCCCTGGATGGGGACTACCAGGGTGGGAAGCCGCTCGGCCTCGATCAGCCGTCGGTAAGCCTCGCCCGTGGGGCCGCCCGCGGTGTAGACGGCCAGCGGGCGCCCGCCGAGCCGCTGGATGACCCGTGCCACGTTCACGCCGCCGCCGCCCGGATCCAGCCGGCTGGGGCCGCAGCGCAGTTTGTGGCCGCTGGTCACCAGCTCGGTTGTGGTGCTGACATCCAGGGCGGGGTTCACGGTGACGGTGAGGATGGGCTGCGCCGGCGCCGGCGGGGTGGCTTCCATGAGCCCAAGCATAGGAGCGCCGGGATGCCGGTGTCCCCGGGCCGACGTCCCCTTGTGGGCCCTCAAGCGCTCGGCAAGAATGGGCGCGGCAGGACAGGGCGCCCGCACGGGCGGCAGGATACGGCGTCGGCCGGCGTCGGCCCATCCGCCGCGACGACTGGAGCGGGGACCATGGCACATGGCAAGAGCGGGGCCGGCAAGGGCGGCACCGGCAAGACTGGCGCCGGCAAGACTGGCTCTGGAAAGGCCCTGGCGCGCCGGAAGGCGTCAGGGGAGCAGGCAGCGGGGCGGTTGCCGCTCGGCGTCTATGAAGCCGAACTCGCCCGGCTGCAGGCGGAGCTGGTCGCGTTGCAGGAATGGGTCCGCAGCACCGGTGCGCGCGTGCTGGTGATCTTCGAGGGACGCGACGCCGCCGGCAAGGGCAGCGCCATCAAACGCGTCACCGAGTACCTGAACCCGCGCGTCGCCCGCATCGTCGCGTTGCCGGCCCCGACCGAACGGGAACGCGGCGAATGGTATTTCCAGCGCTACGTGGAACACCTCCCGGCGGCGGGGGAGATCGTCCTGATGGACCGGTCCTGGTACAACCGTGCCGGCGTCGAACGGGTCATGGGGTTCTGCACGCCCGCGGAACACAAGCGCTTTATGGCCCAGTGCCCGGTCTTTGAGCGACTGCTGATCCAAGATGGCATCCTGCTGTTCAAGTACTGGTTCTCGATCAGCCACGCGGAACAAGAACGGCGTTTCAAGTCGCGGCTGGAGGACCCGCTCCGGCAGTGGAAACTCTCACCGATGGACCGGGAGGCGATCCTGCGCTGGGAGGACTACTCGCGGGCCAAAGACGACATGTTCATGCAGACCGATACCGCCGAGTCGCCCTGGTTTGTCGTCGAGGCGGAAGACAAGCGCCGGGCCCGGATCAACATGATTGCCCACCTGCTCTCCAGCATCGACTACACCGAAGTCAGGACGGAGCCGGTGACCCTGCCGGAACGGCCGCGCGCCGTCAACTACACGCGGCCGCCGCGGGACCTGTTCCGCTACGTGCCGGACCACGCCGCGCTGCTGCAGAAGCCGGCGGAGGATTAGGGCAGGTGGTGGAGCCGGTACTCGAACTGTAGGGTACCGGCATGGACATCATCCTGGTACCCGGGTTCTGGTTGGACGCCTCGTCATGGGAGGGCGTCACCCCGCCGCTCACCGCGGCCGGACATAGGGTGCACCCGTTGACGCTGCCGGGCCTCGAATCGGCAGTGGCGCCGCGCGCCGGCATCGGCCTGCGCACCCACATCGACGCCGTCGTCGCAAAGATCGATTCCTTCGACGCGCCGGTGGTACTGGTGGGCCACTCCGGCGGCGGAGCCATCATCCACGGCGCCGTCGATGCCCGGCCGGACCGGGTGGCCCGGGCCATCTACGTGGACAGCGGACCTCTCGCCGACGGTGGTGTCATCAACGATGAGCTCCCGGCGGACGGCGACGACGTGCCCTTGCCGCCATGGGAACTCTTCGAAGACGCGGACCTCACCGACATGACCGACGAGCTGCGCGCCATGTTCCGCTCCCGCGCCATCCCGCAGCCCCGCGGCGTGGCCCAGGACCCGCAGCACCTCAAGGACGAACGCCGTTTCGAGGTCCCGGCCACTGTGATCGCTTGCGAATTCCCGTCCTCGATGCTGCGGGAAATGATCGCCGGGGGCCACCCGTACGTGGCGGAGCTGGCACGGATCCGGGACGTGGACTACGTGGACCTGCCCACCGGCCACTGGCCCCAGTTCACCAAACCGGCCGAGCTGGGTGCCGCCATCCTGGCAGCCGTCGACCGGGTCTAACTCCGCGGCGGGTCCTCAGTGGCCGAACGGATCCGGGTCCACGCCCGGCATCCACGTCAGTCCGGGGACGCCCCAGCCGTTCTTCTTGGCCTGCTTCATCGCCTTGCGGGCGTAGCGGTCGATCAGCCGGTTGACGTATAGCTTGCCGTCCAGGTGATCGTATTCGTGCTGGATCACCCGGGCGAACCAGCCCGTCGCCTCGAATTCAACCGGCTTGCCGTCCCCGTCGAAGCCCTGCACGCGGGCCCACTCGGCGCGCTTGAGCGGATACTGGCCGCCCGGGAAGGACAGGCAGCCTTCCTCTTCCTCGTCCGGGTCCGGCAGCGCCCCGGAGACCTTCGAGAGGGTCAACACCGGGTTGACGACGACGCCGGCCGGCGGGGCGCCGTCGTCGTTAACGTATTTGTAGACAAAGAGCCGCTTGCCCACACCGACCTGGGGCGCGGCGAGTCCGACGCCGTTGGCGGCGTCGTTGGTCTCGAACATGTCCGCGATCAGGGTGCGGAGTTCGTCGTCGAAGACTTCGACCTCGGCGGCCCGGCGGTGCAGCACGGGTTCGCCCCAGATCGTGATGGGCAGGACTGTCATGTCGGCGGGTTCCTTTGGTACTGGGGGTTGCTGCGGCGAGGCTCAGCCGGCGATGGTGCGGCCGACGACGTCGCGCATGATTTCGTTCGTGCCGCCGAAGATGGTCAGCAGCCGGGCGGCGAGGTACGCCTGCGCCACCGGGTACTCCAGGATGTAGCCGTACCCGCCGTGCAGCTGCAGGCACCGGTCGGTAACGGACTTGGCGCGCTCCGAGGCCCACAGCTTGGCCCGGGCCGCCGCGGCGGCGTCCAGCTCGCCCGCGTTGAACGCCTGGATGGCCCGGTCTACGTAGGTTTCGGTGACCTCGACCTCGGTGAGGATGTCGGCCAGTTCGAAGCGGCTGTGCTGGAAATCGATGATCCGCTCGCCGAACGCGTTGCGGTCCTTTGTGTACGCCACGGTCGCCTCATAAACGGCGCGCACGACGGCGGAGCTCGCCACGGCGATCGCGAGCCGGCCCTGGGGGAGCTGCTCGGCGGCGTACTGCAGGCCCTTGCCTTCCTCGCCGACAAGGTCAGCGTGCGGCACCCGGACATTGTCGAAGAACAGCTCGGCGGTGTCCGAGGCTTTCAGCCCCATCTTGTCCAGCTGGTTGCCGGTGTTGTAACCCTCGGACTTGCGCACCATAAAGAGGGAGAAGGAGTCGCGGCCGCCGCGGCCGGCGCTGCCGTCGGTGCGGGCCAGGACCAGGGATGCGTCGCCGGAGATGCCGTTGCCGATAAAGGTCTTCTGGCCGGTGATCAGCCAGTCATCGCCGTCGCGGACGGCCTTGGTGCGGATGCCGCGCAGGTCCGAACCGGCGCCCGGTTCGGTCCAGGCGACCGAGGTGACCGTCTCGCCGGAGACCATGCCGGGAAGCCAGCGCGCTTTGAGGTCGTCCGAGCCGTAGGCCAGCAGGTGGGGGAGGACCATGTCATCGTGCAGGTGGAAGGCCAGGCCCACGGCCAGGTGGTTGCTTTTGGCGAATTCCTCGTCCAGCACGGCCCGGAAGCGGTAGTCGGCCATGCCCATGCCGCCGAACTCTTCGGGAACCGCGAGCCCCAGCAGGCCCTGCTCGCCAGCCGCGGTCCAGAGCGAACGGGGCATCATGTGGTCCTGGTCCCACTGGCCGTAGTGCGGGGCCACCGCCCGCGCGTTGAACTCCGCAGCCATCTCACGGAACATCTCGTGGTCTTCTTCAAAGAGCTGGCGCTTCATCGCGGTTCCTTCCACGCACGGACAACAACTGGACAGGCAGAACTGGACAGACAACAAAGGCCGCACCGGATATCCGGTGCGGCCTTTGGAAAAGGTCGGACAATTCTGCCGTCCTTTGTGAGGGTGAGCGACGGGGGTTGAACCCGCGACCTCCTGGACCACAACCAGGCGCTCTGCCAACTGAGCTACGCCCACCATGTGCCCCGCCATGCCTTCCGGCGAACCGGCTGGCTGAAAAGGCAACGACAAATAGCTTACCTGCTGTTCGGGGGTGGTTTTGCCACTTTCGTCGAATTCGACGAAATTTTCCCCAAACGTGGTGGAGATTACTCCGCGGGTGCTGCTGCCGGAGCGTCGGCGGGGGCCATGATCGACTTCGCGATCCGCTGCGCCGTGGCGCTGTCCGGACCCGGTGCGGGCACAAAGACCGCCTCCCGGTAGTAGCGGAGCTCGTCGATCGAATCCTTGATGTCGCCCAGGGCTCGGTGGCCGCCGAGCTTGGCGGGCGACTGGAAGTACGCCCGGGCGTACCAGCGCCGAGAGAGTTCCTTGATGGTGCTGACATCGATCACGCGGTAGTGCAGGTGTTCCACCAGCTCCGGCATGTCGCGGACCAAGAACACGCGGTCGGTGCCGACCGAGTTGCCGCCCAGCGGCGCCTTCTTCGGATCCGGCACCCACTTCTTGATGTACTCAAGCACGACGTCCTGGGCTTCGGCCATGGTCTTGCCGTGGGGGAGCTCGGCCAGCAGCCCGGACCGGGTGTGCATGTCGCGGACGAAGTCGTTCATTTGGGCCAGCGCGGCGTCGTCCGGTTTGATGACGACGTCGACGCCGTCGCCGAGGATGTTCAGTTCCGAGTCCGTCACCAGGGCCGCCACTTCGATGAGGGCGTCGTTCTTGGAGTCCAGGCCGGTCATTTCGCAGTCGATCCACACGATGCGTTCATTAGATATAGGCACCCGCCCAGCCTACCGTTCCGCCGCCGCTGAGCGGTCCGGTGCTAGGATTTTGGTACGCGGCCGTCGAAGATTTTCGTCATCGCGGCGTGCCCTCATGGCCGGCTGCCCGGCCTGTTGCGGGCCGAACCAGCCCCACAACAGATTGGACAATCCTGAGATGACGGCGCCTGTACCTGCGGCGGGGGAAACGGCTGCCGGTACGTCCCGCCAGGCCCCCAAAGCGGTGGTTGCGGATGTGGACAACGCGAAGTCGCCGATCCTTGCCGGGTTCGTCGGGTCCATGTTCATGGCGGTCGGTTCGCTCGGCGTCGGCTGGCTGGCCCCGGTCTCCGAACTGCGGCGCCTGCCCCTGTTCATCTGGATGCGGACGGAAGCCGTAGGTGTGGGGCTGAGTATTGTGCTCCTGGCCGTCGGCGGTATGCTGCTGGTCCGCGCCTGGCTCCGGCTGGGGCAGCGGGTGCGCACATGGGGCGCCGGCGCCCGCAGGGCCACCCTGCTGGCGGTGGCGGCGTGGGGGCTGCCGATGATGTTCTCCGTGCCCCTGTTCAGCCGCGACGTCTACGCCTATATCGGCCAGGGCCGCCTGATGGTGGAGGGTTTCAACCCGTACGAGAACGGCATCTCGGCGCTGTCTAATTACTTCCAGCTGGGCGCGGACAAGATGTGGACCGAGGCCCCGGTGCCGTACGGGCAGCTGTTCCTCTGGATCGAGCAGTTCGTTGTCTGGTCAACGAACGTGCACCCGGAAGCCAGCATCATGCTCTTCCGGCTCGCCGCCCTGGTCGGCATTGTGCTCTGCGTAATCTACGTGCCCAAACTGGCCGAGCTCCACGGCGTCAACCCGCACCGGGCCCTCTGGCTCACCGCGGCGAACCCGTTGTTCCTGACCAACTTCATCGCCAGCGTGCACAACGACGCGCTGATGCTCGGCCTGGCCCTCGCAGGACTCTACTACTGCGCCACCAGGCGGGTGCTGCTTGGCCTGGTGCTGGTCACACTGTCCATTTCGGTCAAACCCATCACGATCGTGTTCCTGCCGTTCATCGGCCTGCTGTGGGCGGGCAAGAACGCCGGCTGGCCACGCAAATTCGTCTTCTGGGCGCTCACCGCCGGCATCAGCCTGGCCTTGCTCTACGCCATGAGCCTGGTCAACGGATTCGGTTTCGGCTGGATCAACGGGCTCTCCGCCCCGGGCAGCATCTGGATCTGGTACGCGCCGGTAGGCCTGCTGGGGCTGATTGTCGCCTCGATCTTCAACGCCTTCGGCCTGGACGGCTGGGGGTTGGCCAAATGGGTGTACGACGCCGGGAAACTGCTGGCGCTCGGGATCGTCGGCTGGCAAATCTTCCGCGGGGACTACGACCGCCTGATGCGCCGGCTCACGCTGGCGTTCGCCGCCGTCGTCTTCCTGGCGCCCATGATCCAGTCCTGGTACGTCGTCTGGCTGATCCCGCTGTTTGCGGTCACCGGCATCCGGGACGACTGGCAGGTCAAGGCCGTGTACTTCATGGTGTCCTTCTTTATGGTCTACGCCATTTCGGACCAGCTCGAGGTCTTCCCCTACCTGCAGACCGAGGACCTTGGCCTCGCCCTCGCGCTGGCCCGCAACGCCGCCGCCATCATCGCGTTGCTGTTCGCCCTGTACCTGATCTTCCTCGATCCGAAGACCAAGCAGTTGTTCAGCAAACCGTCGGAACCGGTCACCACCCGGCCCGTCATCTAAGCGTCGGCAGCCACCTGCCCCCGCGTCGGAAGGAAGCCCCGTGTCCATGATCAAGACTCCCGAAGAGATCGCCCTGATGCGCGAGGCCGGGCGCGTGGTCGCGAACGCGCTGGCGCGGGTGCGCGAGGTTGCCGCCGTCGGCGTCTCCCTCAAGGAACTCGACGCCGAGGCAGCTACGGTGATTGCCGAAGCGGGCGCCACCCCCGCGTTCCTGGACTACCATCCCCGGTGGGCCTCGGTGCCCTTCCCCGGCGTGATCTGCACGTCCGTCAACGACGCGGTGGTGCACGGCATCCCGAACGACTACCGCCTGGCCGACGGCGACCTGCTGAGCGTGGACTGCGGCGCCTTCCTGGCGGGCTGGTGCGGCGACGCCGCGGTCAGCTTCATCGTGGGGACCGCGGACCCGGTGGACCAGGCGCTGATCGATGCCACCGACGACGCCCTGGCCCGCGGCATCGAGGCGGCACGGATCGGCAACAAGATGGGCGACGTCGCGTACGCGATCGGCGGGCCCGCCCGCCGGGCAGGCTACGGGCTGCTCGCCGACCACGGCGGCCACGGCATCGGCAAAACCATGCACGCAGAGCCGCACGTCCCGAACGACGGCAGGCCGGGCCGCGGCATCAAACTGACCGAAGGGCTCGTCATCGCGATCGAGCCCATGCTGATCCTCGGCGGCAAGGACGACTACTACCACGACGCTGACGAGTGGACCCTCCGCTCGGCCAACGGACGCCGGGCGGCGCACAGCGAGCACACCGTGGCGATCACCGCGGACGGGCCGGTCATCCTGACACTGCCCTAGGGCCGCCGGGCGTCGCCGGGCCGCCCTGGCAACCTGGCGGCCCGGCGTCGTTCGGCGTCGTTCGGATCAGCGGGTGCGTGGCGCCTGGCCGGCGAGCCGGGCGCGCTGGCGGTGTGCGGCGAGACGCAACTGGATGATGCGCGCCGCTCCGGCGATGGCCACCAGGATGCCGCCGCCGACCGCGGCGATGAAAAGCGCGACGCCGAGCGGGACCGCCCCTTCGAGGCCGAAGTACTTCACCTGAACGTAGACCTGGTTCTGCAGGATAAAGACAATGAGCAGGACCAGCACCACCAGGGCGCTGGCGACGGCCGCCCACACCATACCCGCGCGGGTCACCTGGCGGGGTTCCGCGGCGGGCGCGGGTGTGGGGGCTGCGGTGCCGGAGGTTTCCCTGACCGGGGCTGCGACGGCGTCCGCCGGAGCCCCGGTAGCCAGGCCGGTGCCGCTCGCCGGGCCGGCGTCGGGGTAGCCCTCCTCGACGGGCCCGGAAGGGACGCCCGCCGAGGGGTACTGCGCGGGCAGGGCGTCGTTGGGATCCTGGGGATCGAATCCGCGTGGTGTCTGGGTCATGGCTGCCGTGCCTTTCGGTTGCGGGCGGGCCGTGCAGGCTTTCCCTGGCGGCCCGTCTGTCACCTTAATAGTAAGGGTGCTTATGGCGGACGGAGGCACCTGGTGATGGCGGGTTGTGGCCTAATCCTCAGTTCCGGACACCGCACCTGGCGGCCCGTTGGCAGCGGGCGGGGGACGGTATAGCGTCACAGTCAAAGGGCGCCTGGAGTGGGCGGTTCAGCCGAGGAGGCACAGCCGTGACGATCGTCGACAACGCAGTGTATGTGGACGGGTACCGGACTGCGGACCCTGAGGACCTGGACGAGACGTACTTCGTGCTGCGGCAGCGACAGGGCATGGCGTGGATCGGGCTCTACCGTCCGGACGCGGCGGAACTGCGCTCGGTGGCCGAGGAGTTCGACCTGAACCATCTGGCGGTGGAGGACGCCCTCGCAGGCCATCAGCGCGCCAAGCTCGAACACTACGGCGACACCCATTTTTTGGTGCTGCGTCCGGCCCGTTACCTGGACGAAGTGGAGAAGGTCCAGTTCGGCGAGATCCACATCTTCACAGGCCCCGACTTCGTGGTCACCGTCCGGCATGCCGAATCCCCTGACCTGGCGCGGGTGCGGCGGCGGATGGAGTCCCAGCCCGGGTTCCTCGCCCTTGGGCCGGACGCCGTGCTGTACGCCATCCTGGACCAGGTGGTAGACGAGTACGAGCCCGTGGCCGCCGGTCTGGAGAACGACGTGGACGAGATCGAGGATGAGCTTTTCGCTGCCGACCCGGGCGTTTCCCGCCGGATCTACGAGCTCTCCCGCCAGGTGATCATGTTCCAGCGGGCGACGGCGCCGCTTACGGGCATCCTCCAGGCGCTCCGGGCCGGCCGGCCCAACCATGTGCCCGGTCCCGAACTGCAGGATCATTTCCGCGACGTGCTGGACCATGTGCTGCGCCTGAGTGAACGGATCGCCGCCTTCCGTGCACTGCTGCAGAACGCGCTCGCGGTCAACGCCGCCCTCGTGGCCCAGCGGCAGAACGATGAGATGCGGCTCCTGACGGAATCAAGTATCGCCCAGAACGAACAGACCAAACGGATTTCGTCCTGGGCCGCCATCCTCTTCGCGCCGACCCTGATCGCGTCGATCTACGGGATGAACTTCCGCCTGATACCGGAACTGGACTGGATCTTCGGCTATCCCATGGCCCTGGGGCTGATGCTGCTGATGGCAGTGGTCCTCTATCTGACTTTCAGGCACAACAAGTGGATTTGAAGGCACGGGGCAGCGGGTGCGGCCCTGGCGGCGGGTGACCCGCGACCAGGGCCGCCAATTGTGCCCCAGGAGGGAATCGAACCCCCGACCGGCGGATTAGAAGGCCGCTGCTCTATCCCCTGAGCTACTGGGGCACGTTCGGCGTGCCCGGCTGCTGCCGGCGACGCCTCAAGAAGTTTACAGTGCCCGGCGCACCTTGCCGCTCAGGAGCAGCCCGGCAGGGCGCGGCTTTCTCGGTCCCGCCCGGCTGGTTGCCCTGGTTTTCCACATAGCGGATTCCCGCACTGCCGGCCGGGCCGGGCTGGCCGGAAGCTGGAACTGCCTGCTAGGGCACGACCAATCGAGACAGGACAGACTAATGAACGACAGCATCACGGTCCGCGGCTTCGTCGCCACGGAGATCAGGAGCTCGACGACGCCGGGCGGCGTCGCCACCGCGTCCTTCCGGATGGGCTCCAACCAGCGGCGCTTTGACCGCTCCGCGAACGCCTGGGTGGATGGAAACACCAACTGGTTCACGGTGCAGGGCTACCGCCAGCTGGCCGGAAACATGGGCTGCAGCATCAAGAAAGGCCAGCGGGTCATCGTGGTCGGCCGGCTCAAGATGCGCAGCTGGGAAAAGGACGGCCGTATCTATCACTCTGCGGAGATCGATGCGGAATCCGTCGGCCACGACTTGATGTGGGGCTCCGCGAATTTCACGCGCACGTCCGGGGGCGGCCCGGTGCCCGGCCACGACACCGCTCCTGAACGAAGGGACGGCGGCCACGACGGTCCCGACGACGGCGGCCATCACCCGGACACGGACGACACGGACGACGCGGGCGACGCGGGCGCCGACGACGGGCTGGACTTCGACGAAGAGACCGGCGAACTGAAGGAGGCGGCCGCCTGAGACCGGGGACGGACGTCCGCGTGGAACAATTGCCGGGTGAGGCGGACTGGCACGGAACATCGGGCGCCCCTGCGCGTCCTTGGCGGGCTGGCGCTGCTGCTGGCAGTAACGTCGGCGTGTTCGCCCGCCGGCGGCAGCGCGGGAACGGCTACGGATCACACTGCTCCCGCCCCGGCCGGGACGCCCGGCGTTGGCACGTCCAGGACCGCGGAGCGCCTGCAGGCGGCCCTGGCGCAAGCGGCCGCCCGGGAGGCCAAACCGGGCACCGGCAACATTCGGCAGGCCCTCGCCGAAGCAGGTTTCCCGCCGGGAGCCGTCGAAGTCACGGCGAGCCGGACACCCACGGGGCTGGAGGCCGACGCCGTGGAAGCCGCGGTCCGGCAGGGCCGGGACTGCGTCGTTGGCCAGGTGCGGGGTGGCTCCGTGGCGGTGGTCGTGCTGCCGGTCCTGGCGGACGGGCGCTGTTTGGCGGGCTCGCCCGCCTAGCGGCCATCTCCCTGGATTCCGCCGCCTGGACCGCCGGCTGGCCAGGCCCTGAATGTGAGTTATCCGCGCCAAGCCACTAGATTTGTAGGCATGGCGGAATTTATCTACACAATGACCAAGGCCCGTAAGGCCGTTGGCGAAAAACTTATCCTCGACGACGTGAGCATGTCCTTCTTCCCGG
The DNA here is from genome assembly GCF_964021775.1 of uncultured Arthrobacter sp. GTDB lineage: Bacteria > Actinomycetota > Actinomycetes > Actinomycetales > Micrococcaceae > Arthrobacter. Next base: position 1,697 of record NZ_CAXHZI010000031.1, on the reverse strand, counting down.
GGGCCAAGATTGGTGTTGTTGGCCCGAATGGTGCCGGTAAGTCCACCATTCTCAAGATCATGGCCGGCCTGGACACTCCCTCCAACGGCGAAGCCCGGCTGAGCCCCGGCTACACCGTCGGCATCCTGCTGCAGGAACCGCCGTTGAACGAGGACAAGACCGTACTGGGCAACGTCCAGGAAGGCGTCGGCGAGATCTACGGCAAGATCCAGCGCTTCAACGAGATCTCCGAAGAAATGGCCAACCCCGACGCCGATTACGACGCCCTCCTCGAGGAGATGGGCCAGCTGCAGGAAGCCATCGACGCCGCCGACGCCTGGGATCTCGATTCCCAGCTCGAGCAGGCCATGGACGCCCTGCGCTGCCCGCCCGCCGATGCCGACGTGACACTGCTCTCCGGTGGTGAGCGCCGCCGCGTGGCCCTCTGCAAGCTCCTGCTGCAGAAGCCGGACCTGCTGCTGCTCGACGAGCCCACCAACCACCTCGACGCCGAGAGCGTGCTGTGGCTCGAACAGCACCTCTCCTCCTACCCGGGCGCCGTCCTCGCCGTCACCCACGACCGGTACTTCCTGGACCACGTGGCCGAATGGATCGCCGAGGTGGACCGCGGCCACCTGTACCCGTACGAGGGCAACTACTCCACGTACCTCGAGAAGAAGCGTGCCCGCCTGGAGGTCCAGGGCAAGAAGGACGCAAAGCAGGCCAAGCGCCTCTCCGAGGAACTCGAGTGGGTCCGCTCTAACGCCAAGGGCCGCCAAACCAAGTCCAAAGCCCGTCTGGCACGCTACGAGGAAATGGCCGCCGAGGCGGACCGCACCCGCAAGCTTGACTTCGAAGAGATCCAGATCCCGCCGGGACCGCGCCTGGGCGGCCTGGTCCTGGAGGCCAAAAACCTGCAGAAGGGCTTCGAAGACCGCACCCTCATCGACGGACTGTCCTTCACGCTGCCGCGCAACGGCATCGTCGGCGTCATCGGACCGAACGGTGTCGGCAAGACCACCCTGTTCAAGACCATCGTGGGGCTGGAGCCCCTCGACGGCGGCGAGCTGAAGATCGGCGATTCCGTCAAGATCTCCTACGCGGACCAGAGCCGCGGCGGCATCGACCCGAACAAGACCCTGTGGGAGGTCGTTTCCGACGGCCTCGATTTCATCCAGGTCGGCCAGGTCGAGATGCCGTCCCGCGCCTATGTCGCCGCCTTCGGCTTCAAAGGCCCGGACCAGCAGAAGAAGGCCGGGGTGCTCTCCGGTGGTGAGCGCAACCGCCTTAACCTGGCGCTGACCCTCAAGCAGGGCGGCAACTTGCTGCTCCTTGACGAACCGACCAACGACTTGGACGTTGAGACACTCAGCAGCCTCGAAAACGCCCTGCTCGAATTCCCGGGCTGCGCCGTCGTCGTCTCGCACGACCGCTGGTTCCTGGACCGGGTGGCCACCCACATCCTGGCCTACGAAGGCGACGAGGAGAACCCCTCGAAGTGGTACTGGTTCGAGGGCAACTTCGAATCCTACGAGGAGAACAAGATCGAGCGCCTCGGCCCCGACGCGGCCAAGCCGCACCGCGTGACGCATCGCCGCCTGACCCGCGACTAGGTTCCGCGCGGCAGACCGCCAGGTGCGCATGGAGAAGGCCGGTTCCCCGCGGGCGCTTTCTAGGGGTCGTTGCAACACCTGTTGGTTAGGTGGTTAGTAGTAAAT
>NZ_CAXHZI010000030.1:0-29634 GCF_964021775.1 uncultured Arthrobacter sp. | reverse complement strand
GGGTTTGGAGCGCCGGTTGTGAGGGAGCGTTCGGGTTTGGAGCGCCGGTTGTGAGGGAGCGTCGGGGTTTGGAGATCCCATTAGAGTTGCCCGGTGGGGAAATTCTTGGCGGACATTACGCCGTTACGCGAAAGTCCGGCCTTCCGCCGCCTTTGGCTCGGATCCGCCGCCTCGGCGCTGGGCAGCCAGCTCACCCTGGTGGCCGTGAGCCTCGAGGTCTACCGGATCACCCAGGACAGCCTATATGTGGGCCTGCTGAGCATCTTCGCCCTCGTTCCGCTGGTGTTCGGCGGCCTGCTGGGTGGATCCATTGCCGATGCCCACGACCGCCGCAAGGTCGCGCTGGCCGCCTCCGCCGCGCTCTGGCTGACCACCGCGGGGCTGGCGCTGCAGGCCTGGCTGCAGCTGGGCAACGTCTGGCTGCTGTACGTCTTGGTGGCGGTGCAAAGCGGTGCGCAGGCGATCAACCAACCGGCGCGCAGCGCCATCATCCCGGTCCTGGTCCGCAAGGAGCTGCTGCCCGCGGCCAACGCCCTGAGCATGATGATCTTCGGGCTGACCATGACCGTCGGACCGCTGCTGGCCGGCGTGCTGGTCGCCACGGTCGGCTTCGCCTGGACCTACACGATCGACGTGGCCAGCTTCGCGTTCGTCGTCTGGGCCCTGCTGAAACTGCCGCCGATGCCCCCGGGGCAGGAGTCGCACCGGGCCGGCCTGCGTTCCGTGGTGGAGGGCTTCCGCTTCCTCGGCACCCGTCCCAACCTGCGCATGACCTTCGTGATCGACCTGGTGGCGATGATCCTGGCCCAGCCGCGGGCGCTGCTGCCGGCCATCGCCGCGCTCATGATCGGCGGCGGCGAAGCCACGGTGGGCGTGCTGCTGGCCTCGACCGCCGTCGGGGCCTTCCTCGCCGGGCTCTTCTCCGGCCCGCTCGGTGCAGTGCGGGCGCAGGGCACGGCGGTGGTCTGGTCGGTCATGGGCTGGGGCGCCTCGATCGCGGGGCTGGGCCTCGTCGTCGTGCTCGCCGGCCGGTCCGGCGCCGGAGGCGTGACGTTGTGGCTGGTGCCCGCCGCGGTCTGCTGCGCGCTCGCCGGGATCGCCGACTCGGTCAGCGCCGTGTTCCGCACCACCATCCTGCAGTCGGCCACCCCGGACCATCTGCGCGGGCGGCTGCAGGGCGTCTTTGTGGTGGTTGTCGCCGGCGGACCCCGGGTGGGGGACATGCTCGCCGGCGGCGCGACTAAGCTGCTCAGTGAAGGCTGGGTGCTGCTCGCGGGCGGGGTGCTCTGCGCGGTGGTGGCCTGGCTCGTGGCCCGCTGGCAGTCCGGGTTCCTGCAGTACGACGCGCGGAACCCGGTCCCGTAGCGGTTCGTTTCCCATAGGGGTGGTCCGTGGGACACCTCGACGACGGCGGCATGGCTTGGGAGGATCAGTGCACAACCACCACAACGGACTGAAAACGGCGGCCCTGTTCGGCGTGCTCTGGGCGGTGCTGCTGGGCTTGGGCGCGCTGATTGGATCCAGTATGCGCAGCTCGGCGCCCATCTGGATCATGGCGCTGATCGGCGTCGGCACCACCGCTTACGGCTACTGGAACAGCGACAAGATCGCGATCCGCGCCATGCAGGCGTATCCGGTGACGGAGGCCGAGGCGCCGCAGCTGCACCAGATGGTCCGGGAGCTCTCGGCCCGCGCCAACCAGCCGATGCCCCGGATCTATATTTCGCCGACCATGGCGCCCAACGCCTTCGCCACGGGCCGGAACCCGCAGAACGCCGCGGTCTGCTGCACGCAGGGCATCCTGCAGCTGCTCGACGCCCGCGAACTGCGCGGCGTGCTCGGCCACGAGCTGATGCACGTCTACAACCGGGACATCCTGACCTCGTCGGTGGCAGCCGCCGTCGCCGGTGTGATCACCTCGGTGGGCCAGATGCTGCTGTTCTTCGGCGGCGGGGGCGACCGCCGCAACGCGAACCCGCTGGCCCTGCTCGCGATGGCGCTGCTGGCACCGTTTGCCGCCTCGCTAATCCAGATGGCCATCTCCCGGACCCGGGAGTACGACGCCGACGAGGATGGGTCCGCGCTCACCGGCGACCCGCTGGCGCTGGCCTCGGCGCTGCGCAAGATCGAACAGGGCGTGCAGCTCGCGCCGTTGCCGCAGGACCAGCGGCTGGTGAACGCCTCGCACCTGATGATCGCCAACCCGTTCCGCGGCGGAGGCATGGCTCGGATGTTTTCCACGCACCCGCCGATGAGCGAACGGATCGGCCGGCTGGAACGGATGGCCGGGCGGCAGCTGGGCTAGGCACGAAAAGGCCGGGCCCCGGCGTCGTGATGACGCTGGAACCCGGCCGGTTTGGCGCTCCTAGCTGCGGAAGTTCACGAACTGCAGGTCGGCCTCGTCGAAGCCCTTGAGCAGGTTCATGGTTTCCTGGAGGTCGTCGCGGGACTTGGACGTCACGCGCAGCTCGTCGCCCTGGATCTGGGACTTGACCGACTTGGGCCCCTCGTCGCGGATCAGCTTGTTGATCTTCTTCGCAAGGTCCTGGGCAATGCCCTCCTTGATGGTGGCCTCGAGGCGGAACTCCTTGCCGGAGGGGTAGGGCTCGCCGGTGTCCAGGGACTTCAGCGAGATGCCGCGGCGGATCAGCTTGGACTGCAGCACGTCCAGGACCGCCAGCACCCGCTCCTCGGAGTTGGCCTTCATCAGGATCTTCTCGCCGCTGAAGTCGACCTCGGCACCGACGCCCTTGAAGTCGTAACGCTGCGCCAGTTCCTTCTGTGCCTGGTTCAGCGCGTTGGCGACTTCCTGCTTGTCGACCTTGCTGACGACGTCGAATGTGGATTCGCCTGCCATGACTGTCCTCCTGATGGTTGTCCGGACGCCCTGCTGAAGGGCGGTGTTTTCTGCATTCCAGCCTAGTACGGATGCTCCGGATGTGAAGCTGCGCGGGGGCTGGCGGTCCTCACAGTCGGCTCAAAGCTGAACCACGGGGGGAACGAAGCTTGCCCGGGCACAGTTGTAGTCCTTGGAAGAGCCGCTTGAAAGGCAAAGTACATGAACCGCAAGGCCATCCGTTCCGTCTCCAGCTCCGCCGCCGCCGCGGCCGGTTCGATCACCACGGCGGTGACGTCGGTGGCCGCCGCGGCGCTGGCGGCCTCCATCATCCTCAGCCCGGCCGCGGACGCTTCGGCCCGGCTGGACGGCGTGCAGGCGGACCTGGCCCGGGCGGTGCAGCTGAACCAGGTCACCGCCGAGCAGGCGGCAAAATTCGAGGCCAAACTCGCTGGCCGCATCCTCGGAGAAGCCTGATTTTCCGGGCCATACCCGGCCGGCCGGCGCCGATTCGATTCTTCGCCGGAAGTTCTGTAAAGTTGTCTTGCCCGCGGTTGCTGGAAGCGGAACGGACTGGAAACAGGCCTTTCCACCACAGAAGCCGCGAGTGATCTTCTTTTGAAGTTCGGCAGATTACCCGAGCGGCCAAAGGGGGCTGACTGTAAATCAGCTGGCAACGCCTACGGGGGTTCGAATCCCTCATCTGCCACCCTTGAAAAACCTCCGGAACCACACGGTTCCGGAGGTTTTTCTTTGCCCGGCCGCGCCCTGAAGTCCGGATCACGCCGGCGGCTGCTCCGTAAGTGCCCTTTAGCGGGGTGGAAACGGCGGCTACGGGGCAGTCGATGGGCGGGGAGGCCGTCATTTTCGAGTGAAAACGTGCCCGGCGTCACATCTCGCCCCCGGGAGGCGCTACCCTGTTGCAGGAGGGGGAATCACATGGAGATAGTCCTGGCAGCCGGCAAGGGAACGCTCAGCCTGGATGAGGGCGGAATTCTGCAGCTGGCCTGGGCGTCCGGCTCTGCGCTGGATACGGCGGACGCCGTGGAGTCCGTCCTGGCCATTTCAAAAATCAGTGCCGGGCGCATGCTGCCGTTGCTGATCGACATCAGTGACGTCAAGCTGACTGCCGGAGCCCGTAACCACTACCTGGACAGCCGGTTCGTTTCCTCGGTGGCGCTGGTTGGTGAGTCCAACGTGGACCGGGTGGTGGCCGCCTGGATGCGCCGCGGGAACGACTGTCCCCAGCGCTACTTCACCTCGAAGACCGACGCCCGGCAATGGCTGGCCGGACTGGCCGCCGGCGACGGGACGCAAGCCGTCGCAGGCTGATCCGTCCTGCGGTCGGACAGACTGCCAGGCTGGCCGGACGGCCGAAGGGCGGGCGGGCGACACCCCGGCCGGAGGATCAGCCGATTCGTCATTACTGCAGAGTAGGGTAAGGCGCGTTGATCAAAAAGTGCCTGAGGAGCTCAAATGAAGTCGTTTGCATGTGGTGACGTTGTTCCCGGTTGTGAAGCCCGCTGGGTCTGCAGCACGGACGACGAGATTTTGGTCCAGGTCGGCGCCCATGCCGCATCCGTGCACGGCCTGACCGATCTTTCCCCCGAGCTCGTCGGCTCGGTGCGCAAAGCTATCGTCCCGGCTAGTTGATTCCCGCGGCGGGCGGGCCGCATCCCGACGCCGGCGCCGGCACTCCAGCCCCTCCGGACTGGGAGCGCCTGCTCGCGTCCGCCTGCCGCGGTGAAGGGCTGGCGACGGCCTATCAGCCCATTATCGATACGGCGCGGGGAGCGGTGGTGGGCTACGAAGCCCTGGCACGGTTTCCCGGTTATGCCGAGAAGAACCCCGAAGTGTGGTTTGCCGCCGCCCGCGCCCACGGTAAAGCCGCCGAGCTTGAATCTGCCGCGCTGCGCACGGCACTGAAGGCCCGCGCCGCGCTGCCGGCCAACTGCTTCCTGACCCTCAACGTTTCACCCGAACTGCTGACGTCCGAGTGCATCCGCAGCGTGTGGCGCGACGAGGGCAAGCTGGGCGGCCTGATCGTCGAACTGACGGAGCAGACGCCGATCGATTCGTACGTGGAGCTGGAACCGGACCTGAACCAGTTGCGCGCCGCCGGTGCCCTGATCGCCGTCGACGACGCCGGAGCCGGCTACGCGGGCCTGCGCCACCTGCTGGCCCTGCGTCCCTCGATGATCAAGATCGACCGGGCCCTGATCCAGGACGTCGACCGCGATGAGGCGAAGCGAGCCCTGATCGGGATGCTTGGCGCCTTTGCGAGCCGCGTGGATGCCTGGATCCTGGCCGAGGGGGTGGAGCGGGCCGAGGAGCTCGAAGCGCTTGTCTCGCTGGGTGTACCGCTCGTGCAGGGCTACTACCTTGCCCGGCCGGCTCCGCCGTGGGCCGGCATCGACCTTGACCTGGCACACCGCCTCGCCAGCACACGGCCGGTGGCGCACAAGACGGTCATCCGCGACGTCGTCGAACCGGCGGCAACGGTGGACAGCGTCGCGCGGGCCGCCGAGGCTTTTGCAGCCAACCCGGCGCTGGAAGCAGTCGTGCTGCTCGGCGAGCACCTGCGGCCGGTCGCCGTGCTGGACGCGGGGGCGGCTGCGCTTGCCGTGGTGAGCCCGGGGATGCGCGTGAACCTCGATACTCCGCTCAGCCAGGCGCTGGCCCGTTCCATGACGAGGCCGAACGCCCAAAGGTTCGACACGCTTTTGGTGACCGACAACGCAGGACGCTTTGCCGGCGTCGCCCGGATGGAGCGCATGATCCTTGCGCTCACCGGAAGCGGCGACGAGGCCGCGGACCTGACTGCAGACTAGCCCGGTCCGCTCCCGAGTGGCACGAGCCGGAACGAGTATTGCCCCGTGCTGCCAGCGGGCGCCATGCTCAGCTCAGCGCCCTCCCAGGGCAGTTGCAACAGGACGCTGATGACTTCCCCGCACGGGACGGTCCGTTCGGACAGGACTTCGGCGCCGTTCCAGCTGCGGATGGACAGCCGCGTCGCCGCAGTCCCGCGGCAGGCGAAATTCAGGTCGTAGAGGCCGGGCGGGGCGGAGAGCCCAAAGCTGGTCGGCGCGTCGGACGTGGCGGAGCCCCGGTATTCGCCGGGGACCGAGGGATCCAGGACGTCCCGGGCCCAGGCGCTGGCACCGAAATTCTCGCGCAGCGATTCGTCCGTGTTGGGCTCGATCTTCACCCCGGCGACGCCGGCATCGAGGCCGTACAGGGCGGTGGCACGGGCCGTAAGTATGCCGCCCGTGTGCCGGATGAACGTGGCGCGGGCCTCGCCGCAGGGGTAGTCCCAGGCCTCCGGAAGTCCCTGTCCCCGGACCAGCTTTACTTCCAGCCGGGTGGCGCCGGAGCATGCCGCCGTCAGCAGGTAGTCCCCGGCAGCGAGGTCGGTGGTCCACTCGGCGGTCTTGCCAGTTGCATACGGAACGCCGGAACCGGCAGGCGGGCCCGCGAGTTGCCGGGTCACTTCGGCCAGGAATGCGGCGGGGTCCACGGAGCGCGTGGCAGTCGGCGCGGGCTCGGGCGCCTCCTCGGGGCTGTATTCGCACCCAGCCAGGGGCAGGAGCAGAACCAGCAGCAATACCTTCGCGCGCAGGATCCGCGCCCCCGACAGAGCCGACATGCCCCGAGTCTAACGCCGCCCCGGGGACCACACCTGGCCCGCGGGGCGGGCCGGGGACGGGGCCGCGGCGGCAAGGCCGGAGACCCGGGCCCGTCAGCGGGGCGGCGCTACCCCGGCCCGTCAGCGGCGCGGCGCTGGCCGCTGCAGCAAGGAGGATCCGGAAGGATGGGGAGGGTGATGACTGAGAGTCCCAGCGCGCTGGCAGGCGAGCTGCCCGGCGGTGTCCGGATCAGGCTGCTGCGCGGCTCCGACGCCGAGCGGCTGGGTGCCGCCTACCGGCGGAACCGGGAGCACCTCGCGCCCTGGGAACCGGTCCGGAGCGCGGAATTCTTCGCGGCGGAGGGCCAGCGGGCGAACATCGCCGGCAAGCTCGCCATGTTCTCCGCCGGGGCCGCCGTTCCCTGGATCCTGCTGCAGGGCGACCGGGCGGTGGGCACGATGACATTGAGCGGCATCGTGCGGGGCCCGTTCCGCAGCGCCAACCTCGGCTACTGGGTGGACCAGGAATGTACCGGCCGGGGCGTCGGCACGGCCGCCGTCGCCCACGTTGCCGCTGCCGCCGGCACCGCGCTGGAGCTGCACCGCATCCAGGCGGCCACCCTGCCGCAGAACGCCGCCTCGCAGACTGTGCTGCGGCGCGCCGGTTTCCAGCAGATCGGGCTGGCCCCGGAGTACCTGCATATCGCCGGCAGCTGGCAGGACCATGTCCTGTTCCAGCGCATCCTGCACTGACGCGTGGGAGACTCACACAGTGACTGACGAATCTTTCGGCGCCCTGCACCACATCGAGCTGTGGGTACCGGACCTCGGCCGGGCCACGGACCACTGGGGCTGGCTGCTGGCCCGGCTCGGCTACGAGCAGTACCAGGACTGGCCCGGCGGGCGCAGCTGGCGGCGCGGGCCCACGTACATCGTCGTCGAGGAGTCCCCGGACCTGAGTGGCCGGAACCACCACCGCACGGCACCGGGGCTGAACCACCTGGCGTTCCGGGCCGGGACGCCGGTGCACGTGGACGCGCTGGCGGCGGACGCCCCCGCCCACGGCTGGACCGGGCTGTTCCCGGAGGAGTATCCGCATGCGGGCGGCCCCGGCCACTACGCCGCCTACCTGGTCAACGCGGACGGCTTCGAAGTCGAGCTGGTCGCCGCGGACTGACCCGACCGCCGCGGACTGACCCGCAGCCGGGACGGTACCGTGATACCCATGAGCATCATCCTGGTGGGCGGTGGGCCCGATACTGTGACCACCCCGGTTGTGTTTGACCGGTTCGTCAAGGAGATCCGGAACCGCACCGGCGGAAGCCGGCCTGCCCGGATCGCCGTCGTGCTCTTTGACCGCGAAGGCAGTTCCGAGTACTTCCTCCCCGCCTATCTGGAGCCACTGCACAGCCGTACGCCCTGCCAACTGACGCCGGTCCTGCTGCGCGCCAACGAGCCGGCCGATCCGGCGGCGTTCGACGACGTCGATGCGATCGTCGTCGGCGGCGGCCCCACCCCGGACTACCTTGAAGGCCTCCGGGGCTCGGCGGCGGCGATCCGGGCGGCGGTCGCGGCCGGCGCCCCCTACCTGGGATTCTCCGCCGGGGCCATGATCGCGCCGCAGCGGGCCCTGGTGGGCGGCTACCGGATCCTGGGCGTCGAGGTGTGCTCGGAGGAGTGCTCGGAAGGCCTTGACGAGCTTGAGGTCCGCGACGGCCTGGGCCTGGTGCCGTTCGCCGTCGACGTCCATGCCGCCCAGGCCGGGACCCTGAGCCGCGCGGTTGCGGCGGTCGCGGAGGGCCTTGTGGACCGGGCGGTGGCGGTGGACGAGAACACCGCGCTGGTGCTGCGCCACGCGGACCTCGAGGACCTCGAGGTGATCGGCGCCGGGAACTGCTGGTCCGTCCGCGGCGCGGGCCGTAAGGCCACGGTCGCCGTCCTCTCCGCCAGCTGAGCCGGGCACCCGTCCTTGGCACCTTTGTTACTCGCGGGTAACGTAGTGCCCATGCATCTGCTGCTCCGCACCATCCTCCTGCTCATTAAGTCGGCCCGGCGCTCGCCGCTGGACATCTGGGACGCGTCCTCACTGCCGCTGCGGGTCCTGCCGACGGACATTGACATCGCCATGCATGTCAATAACGGCATGTACTTCTCTCTGATGGACCTGGGCCGGTTCGACCTGATGGCACGCAGCGGGACCTGGCAGGCCATGCGCCGGCGCGGCTGGACGCCCGTGGTGGCGGGGGAGACCATTGCCTTCCGCCGCTCCCTGCAGCTGTGGCAGCGCTACAGCATCGAGACCAAGGTCATCGGGCTGGATGAGAAGGCCATCTACTTCGAACAGCGCATGGTGGCCGACGGCGAAATCTACGCCCGGGCCCACATCGCCACCCGGCTGGTCGCCAAGGGCGGCCCGGTCAGCCAGGAGGAGATCATCCGCGAATTCGGGGCGCCGCCGGCTGACCTGGAGCTGCCCGAGTGGATCCACAACTGGCGCGAAACAAACGCGCTGCCGGGGGCCCGCCGGCCCGCCCCGCACGCCTGGGCCTAACCCGGCGGCGGATGTGCCAACAGCGAAACGCAGGGGACTTTCACGGGCGGCTCGCGTACCGTTGACCCATGGCTACCGTAGACATTACAGGTGAACAGTTCGCATCGACCGTCGAGGACAACGACATTGTCCTCGTAGATTTCTGGGCCGAATGGTGCGGCCCGTGCAAGCAGTTTGGCCCGACCTACTCGGCCGTTTCGGAGAAGCACCCGGACGTCGTTTTCTCCAAGGTGGACACCGAGGCGGAGCAGCAGCTCGCGGCCGAGGCCGGCATCACCTCGATCCCCACCCTGATGGCCTTCCGCGAAAAGGTGCTGGTGTTCTCCCAGCCGGGCGCGCTGAACGCCCAGCAGCTGGAACAGGTGGTCGACGCCGTCAAGGCCCTCGACATGGAGGAAGTCCACGCGCACGTGGCCCGCTCCCAGGCCGAAGCCGCAACCCAGCAGGACGGCAGCCAGATTCCGGACGTCTGAGCCGACTCCCAACAACTTAGAGCAACAACTTAGAGCAACAACTTAGAGCAACAACTTAGAGCAACGATTTAAATCAACGCGGGGTCATCCCGCGCCCATCCCTGACAGGGTTATGGGCGCGGAATGACCCCGCGTCGCTGTTGGGTGGGTGCGAGCGGCCGGACTAGAGCTTTTCCAGCTTGACCGGCTCGGCCAGCAGTGCGCTCAGGGACTCGTTCAGGTCCTGGACCGCCGTGCCCTTCGAGTGCTTGTCCAGGTCCTCCTGGGACGCCCACCGCTCGGTCAGCACCAGCTTGTCCTCGCTCGCCTCGGTCAGTTCATAGCGGATGCAGCCGGGCTCGTTGACTACCTCGTCGATCGCGATCTCGAGGGCAAGCTTCACGCGGAAGAACTCGCCCTCGTTGGGGATGAAAGTGGCTTGCAGGTCAATGGGTTCGCTCATGGCCTTTACCCTACCGGGCGGCCGCGCCGGCGCCCGGAGATGGCCGGAAGATTTCCTAGGACTTCCACGCTTTACCCTTCTCTTGCCGCCGGGCTGTTGGTAGCGTCACACCATGCTTGCGTACACAGCCGGGGACACTGACGTCCCGCTGATCGAAGAAACCATCGGCGACCACTTTGAGCGGATCGTTGCCCGGTTCCCGTTCCACGATGCACTGATTGAGGCCGCGGCGGTTCCGGGAGGGGAGGCCCGGCGGTGGAGCTACACCAAGATGAACGACGACGTCGACCGGCTGGCCCGCGCGCTGCTCGCGCTCGGCGTCGCCACCGGCGACCGGATCGGCATCTGGAGCCCGAACTGCGCAGAATGGACCATCCTGCAGTACGCCACGGCGAAGATCGGGGCGATCCTGGTCAACGTCAACCCGGCGTACCGCGGCCATGAACTGGAATTCGTCGTCAGGCAGAACGGCATGCGGATGCTGGTGGCGGCACCGTCGGACAAGAACAGCGATTACACCGGGATGGCCCGGCAGGCGCTTGCGGAATGTCCCGAGCTGCGCGAACTCGTGTTCCTGCCCGATGGAGGCCTGCCCGGCCTCGCCGCCGGCGTTCCGGAAAGCGAGGCGGAACAGACCTATGCGGAACTCCTCAGGCGGGCCGACGACGTCGCGCATTCAGGGCTGAAGGCGCGGATGGCCGAACTGGACCCGCACGACGCGATCAACCTGCAGTACACCTCCGGCACCACCGGTTTCCCCAAGGGCGCCACCCTGACGCACCGCAACCTGCTCAACAACGGCTACTCCATCGGCGAGCTGCTGGACTACACCGAGCACGACAGGGTGGTGCTGCCGGTGCCGTTCTACCACTGCTTCGGCATGGTGATCGGCAATCTGGCCGCCTTCAGCCACGGTGCCGCCACCATCATTCCGGGCCGCGGGTTCTCACCGGCCGCCGCGCTGGAGGCTGTGCAGGACTTCGGCGGGACATCGCTGTACGGCGTGCCGACCATGTTCATTGCCGAACTCGCCCTGCCGGACTTCGCCTCCTACGACCTGTCCACACTGCGCACCGGCGTTATGGCCGGCTCGCTGTGCCCCATCGAGGTCATGAACCGGGTGATCGCGGAGATGAACATGCGCGATGTTGCCATTTGCTACGGCATGACGGAGACCTCGCCGGTTTCCACCATGACCCGCAGCGTGGACACGATGGCCCAGCGCACGCAGACCGTAGGCCGGACCATGCCGCACCTGGAAAGCCAGGTGGTGGACCCGGTGACCGGAGGGGTCCTGCAGCGCGGCGAGATCGGCGAGCTGTGCACCCGCGGGTACTCGGTGATGCAGGGCTACTGGAACCAGCCGGACAAGACAGCGGAGGCGATCGACGCCGACGGCTGGATGCACACCGGCGACCTGGCGCGCATGGATACGGACGGCTATCTCGTGATCGAGGGGCGGATCAAGGACATGGTGATCCGCGGCGGCGAGAACGTCTACCCGCGCGAGATCGAGGAGTTCCTCTACACCCACCCGGACATTCAGGACGTTCAGGTGATCGGTGTCCCTGACGCCGCCTACGGCGAGGAACTGATGGCCTGCGTGATCCTCAAGCCCGGCGCCGGCATGCTGGACGCCGCCGGCCTGGCCGACTTCTGCCGGGGCAAGCTGGCGCACTATAAGATCCCGCGCTACGTGGACGTCCGGGAAAGCTTCCCCATGACGGTGTCCGGCAAGATCCGCAAGGTGGACATGCGCCAGGAGGCCGTGGCCCGGCTGGGACTGTAGACCGCGGCCGGAGGCGGCCCCACCGGGAGCGGTGTTTCGCGGCCGGGTGGTACCGTCCGGGGGGACTTTGGGGGCAATACGCGACGTCGGCGCTCCGGTTGGCGGCGTGTCCGCGCCAAAGTGCCCCCGGACTGCGGCCCGGCCCGGTTTCCGTGCAGCGCTGACGCGGGGTCAGTGACCGCGGTGGTCCTGGATGGTCATCCGCGGGCCGAAGACCGGCTTCCGGAATCCGCTGAGGCCGATCATCCGCACCACCCGCTGCCGGTGGCCGGCCCAGGGCGCCAGCAGCCGCAGCATCCCGGCGTCGTCCGTCCGCCGCCCGGTGAGGGCAGCGCCGACGTAAGCCGCCAGGTGGTAGTCGCCCACCGCGATCGAGTCCGGACAGCCGTGCGTGCGCTGCACCACCTCGGCCGCCGTCCAGATACCGATCCCGGGAAGGGTCTGCAGCTTCGCGGCGGCTTCGGCCGCCGGCAGCGCTGCCAGGCGTTCCAGTGCGACGGCGGAGCGCAGCGCCCGCATGACGGTGTCCGAGCGCTGCGGGCCGACCCCGGCCTTGTGCCATTCCCAGGACGGGATCCGCAGCCACTGCTCGGGGGTGGGCTGGACCAGGAGGTTGGCGGGGGCGACGGTGCCGGCGCCGGGGGCCGCGGTCCCGAACCGGTACACCAGGTAGCGGTAGCCGCGGCGCGCCTCGATCACCGTGACCTTCTGCTCGAGGACCGTGGGCACCAGCGCGTCGATCATCCGGCCGGTGGCTGGCAGCCGGACGGCGGGGTTCCGGCGCCGGGCGTCCACCACCATCCGCGGGAGCGTGGCGTGGAAGGCGGGTTCGTCGAAGGCCGACCAGTCGTCGTCGCGGCCCAGCAGGCGCGGCACGGCACCGATCGCCTCGGCTGCCCCGGGCCCCCAGGCGCGGGCCTCGATCCACGGCGCGCAGACCGGACCGGCGGGGGACAGGCGCAGTGAGGCAGGACCGGCCGGCGTCGTGAACGCCAGCCAGAAGCCGTCGGGGGTGACCCGGATGGAGGGATCGCCGTGGCCCCGGCGGAGCGGGCCGAGGGTCTGCATCAGGTCGTAGGGGCCGCCCGGGTGCCACCGGAGCGAGGCGTCCGCCGCGGCGGCGGTGCCGGCGGGGAGCTCTGCGGTTGTCACCCGAACATGTTCCCACGCGGGGCCGACGGCGGGCACATCCGGGCATATTCCGGACCGCCCTCGGTGGCGGGGCCCGCTGGACCCGATGGCCCTTATCCGGAGCCCCGCGCGGGACTAGACTCCGGCTGTGGCCCGGGTTGCCGTGCCGTCCCCGGGAGCGGATCCCTTGAAGGTCAGGAGAATGTGATGGCTGGTGGCGTGGTGCATTTCGAGCTTCCCGCGGACGACGAGGACCGCGCCCGGGAGTTCTACAGTGCGGTGTTCGGCTGGGGTTTCCAGGTCATGCCGGAGATGGAATACAGCCTGGCGCTGACCACCCCGCTGGACGAGCGGGGCCGGCCCGCGGTGTCCGGGTCCATCAACGGCGGCCTGTTCCGCCGCGGCGACCTCACGGCCCCGGTGGTGACGGTCGACGTCGACGACATCGACGAGGCGCTGGCGCAGATCGCGGCCCGGGGCGGTTCGGTCCACCGCGGCAAGATGGAAGTGCCAGGGTCCGGTTGGAATGTGTATTTCACGGATACCGAGGGCAACATCGTGGGGCTGTGGCAAAACGCCGCCCCGGCGGGCCCGGCCGCAGCCGGCGGGACCACCGGTGAGGCGGCCGGTGGCGCCGTTACAACTGCCGGGAACGACCTGGGGGCCTGACGCCGGATCAGTGCATGCCGCTGGTCAGCCAGAGAGCCACGACCGCCAGGGGGACCGTCAGGGCGACGGCGGCGACGCCCGCCAACGCGAAGCCGCCCCAGCGGATCTCGACGTTGAGGGCGCGCAGGCGTTCGTGCCAGAGCAGGGTCGCCAGCGAAGCCCAGGGCGTCACCAGCGGGCCGAGATTCACGCCGATCAGCAGGGCCGCAAGCCGCACCGGCGAGCCGCCCACCGGTTCCAGCGCGAGGTAGGCCGGCAGGTTGTTGACAGCGTTCGCCGCGCCCGTGCCCAGCGCGGCCAGCTGCAGCAGCGCCGGCAGGCTCTCCCCGGACCCGGCCACCCGGCCCAGGACGCCCGCCAGGCCGTTGGCGTGCAGAGCCTCCACGACCATGAACAGGCCGACCGTGAGCATCAGCGGCCGCCACGGAATCATGGACCAGCGCAAGGCGGAGCGGCGGCGCCACAGGAAGAGAACCAGGAGGACCACGGCGGCGGCCGCAGCCGGAAGATACACCGGGATCCCGGAGACCAGTGCCGGCAGCAGGAGCAGCATCACGCCGGCCGAGGCATAGAGCAGCACCCGGTCCCGCACCCGGTGGACCGGCTGCGGGCCGTAGCGGCCCCGCAGATCCTTCCGGAAGGCCAGCCACAGCAGCGCCAGCGGGACCAGGACCCCCACCAGCGCGGGCGCCCAGACCAGCGAGGCGAAGGCGGCGGGGCTGAGGCCCAGCCGGGACTGGGCCAGCAGGTTGGTCAGGTTGGACACGGGCAGCAGCAGCGACGCCGTGTTCGCGAGCCAGATGGTGGTCAGGGCGAAGGGCAGCGGCGGGATCCGGGCGTGGACCGCCAGCAGCACCACCACGGGAGTGACCAGCACCGCCGTCGTATCCAGCGACAGGAATAGGGTGGAGACGGTGGCCAGGGCGATCACCAGCAGCCAGAGCAGCAGCACGCTGCCCCGGCCCAGCGCGGCCAGGCGGTCCGTGACCGCCCGGAACAGTCCGGCGTCGTCCACCAGCTCGGTCACCAGGGACACCGCCACCACAAAGCCCAGCACGGGCACCGTACGCCCGGTGAGTTCCTCGAAGGCGGGCCACGGCAGCAGCCCGGTGCCCAGCGCCGCGCCCCCGGCCAGCAGCATGCCGCCGGGGACCAGGTAGCTCCTGAGCGTCTTCCACCAGGTCCGTCGTTTCACCGCCTAATCGTCGCACCCGCGCGGCGGCAGCGGCGACGCGACGTGCCCGCGGCCCCGCAGACGGTAACTTTGTACCTATGAAGTACGCCCAGTCCGTCCTGAACCTCATCGGCAACACGCCGCTCGTCAAGCTCAACCACGTGACCGACGGCATCGCCGCCACGGTCCTGGTGAAGCTGGAATACCTGAACCCCGGCGGGTCCATCAAGGACCGCATCGCCGCCAAGATGATCGAGGAGGCGGAGCGCAGCGGCAAGCTCCAGCCCGGCGGGACCATCGTGGAGCCCACCTCCGGCAACACCGGGGTGGGCCTGGCCCTCGTGGCGCAGCAGAAGGGCTACCGCTGCATCTTCGTGGTCCCGGACAAGGTCGGCGAGGACAAACGCGCCGTGCTGCAGGCCTACGGCGCCGAAGTGGTGGTGACGCCCACCGCCGTCGCCCCGGACAGCCCGCAAAGCTACTACGGTGTCTCGGACCGCCTGGTCACCGAAATCCCCGGCGCCTACAAGCCGGACCAGTTCTCCAACCCGGCCGCCCCGGCCAGCCACTACGAGTCCACCGGCCCGGAAATCTGGCGCGACACGGACGGCAGGATCACGCACTGCGTGATCGGCGCCGGCACCGGCGGCACCATCACCGGCACCGGCCGCTACCTCAAGGAAGTTTCCGCGGACCGGGCCGAGGCCGACGGCGGCGTGGTCAAGATCATCGGCGCCGACCCTGCCGGCTCGGTCTATTCCGGCGGCACCGGCCGGCCGTATTTCGTTGAAGGCGTCGGCGAGGACATGTGGCCGGCGAACTACGACAAGGCCGTGCCCGACGACGTGATCGCCGTCAGCGACGCCGACTCCTTCGCCATGACCCGCCGGCTGGCCCGGGAAGAAGGCCTGCTGGTGGGCGGTTCCTCCGGCATGGCCGTCGTCGCCGCGCTGCAGGCCGCCAAGGATTTGCCCGCCGACGCCGTCGTCGTCGTGATCCTGCCCGACTCCGGCCGCGGCTACCTGGCCAAGATCTTCAACGACCAGTGGATGCGCTCGTACGGCTTCCTGTCCGGCGGAGACGAGGCCTCCGTGGGTGAGGTGCTCAAGTCCAAGACCGGCGAACTGCCGGACCTGGTGCACATCCACCCGAATGAGTCCGTCCGTGACGTCATCAACATCATGAACGAGTACGGCGTCTCGCACATCCCGGTGCTGTCCCAGGAACCGCCGGTGGTGATGGGCGAGGTGCTCGGGGCCGTCGACGAACGCACCCTGACCGCCAAGCTCTTCCGCGGCGAGGCGAACCTCACCGACAAGATCTCCGAACACATGGAGGCACGGCTGCCGGTGATCGGTTCGCTCGAATCGATCTCGACGGCCCGCGAACTCCTCTCCGACACCGACACCCTGATGGTGACGTTCGTCGGCGCTCCGGTGGGGATCCTGACCCGCCACGACCTCCTCGCCTACCTCAGCAACTGACCAGTTCAAGGAGTCCCATGTCCCAGCCAGAAAGCTCTTCCGCGGCCCAGGCCGGCTTCAACACCCGCGCCGTGCACGCCGGCCAGGCCTTCGAGCCGCGCACCGGCGCCGTGGTGCCCCCGGTCCATTTCTCCTCCACCTACGCGCAGGACGGGATCGGCGGACTCCGCGCCGGCTATGAATACGGCCGCGGCACCAACCCCACCCGCGACGCCCTGCAGGAACAGCTCGCCGCGCTGGAGGGCGGCTCGCACGCGTTCTCCTTCAGCTCCGGCCTGGCCGCCGAGGACTCGATGATCCGCGCCCTCACCCGGCCCGGGGACCACATTGTGCTCGGCAACGACGCCTACGGCGGGACGTACCGGCTGATCAGCCGCGTCCTGGGCGAGTGGGGGATCGGCAACACCCCGGTGGACATGTCCAACCTTGACGCCGTCGCCAAGGCCGTCGCGGCCGGCGGCTCGAACGGCGGCGAGGCCGGCGGCAAGACCCAGCTGGTCTGGGTGGAGACGCCGTCGAACCCGATGATGAAAATCACCGACATCGCGGCCCTCGCCCAGGTGGCGCACGACGCCGGCGCCCTCCTCGTGGTGGACAACACCTTCGCCTCGCCCTACCTGCAGAACCCGCTGGCCCTGGGCGCCGACGTCGTGGTGCACTCCACCACCAAGTACATCGGCGGGCACTCCGACGTCGTCGGCGGCGCGATCATCGTCAACGACCCGGAGCTGGCCGAGAAGATCGGCTTCGTGCAGTTCGCCGTCGGCGCCGTGTCCGGGCCGATGGACGCTTTCCTCACCACCCGCGGACTCAAAACCCTCGGCGTGCGGATGGACCGGCACAGCGACAACGCCCAGGCCGTGGCCGAATGGCTGCTGCAGCGCCCCGAGGTGGAGGCCGTGCTGTACCCGGGCCTGCCCTCGCACCCGGGCCACGAGCTGGCGAAAAAGCAGATGAAGAAGTTCGGCGGGATGATTTCCGTGCAGTTCAAGGGCGGCGAGGCTGCGGCGCGCAAGGTCGCCGAGTCCACCTCGGTGTTCACCCTGGCCGAATCCCTGGGCGGCATCGAATCGCTGATGAACTACCCCTCCGAGATGACGCACGCCTCGGTCAAGGGCACCGAACTGGCGGTCCCCGAGAACCTGATCCGGCTCTCCTGCGGCATCGAGGACGTCGAGGACCTGATCGCGGACCTCGAGCAGGCGTTCGCGCGCATTGAGACGGGCAGCTAGCCTCCGGTGACCGTCACATCCCGGGCAACCGGCTCCACCACCCGCGGCTGGGTCGCGACGGCGGCCGGCGCGGCCGCCGTCGTCGCCGCCCTGGTGGTGCTGTACTCGGCCTACATCCCGCTGCTGAACGACTTCGAGGTCTACTTCTACGGCGGGAACCGCGTGCTGCAGACCGGCGAGGCCGGGGTCAACGAGCTCTACGCCCCGCGCGACGGGCTCCCGTTCACCTACCCGCCCTTCGCTGCGCTGATCTTCGCCGCTATGGCGACGCTGGGCCAGAGCGCCGGCGGCGTCGTTTTTATTGCCTCGGCGCTGCTCGGCGCTGCCGTTGTGTCCGCCTGGCTGACCCGGCACTACTTCGGGCTGGGCCGCTGGCGCGACGCGGCCGCGGACTGGCGGTTCCGGGCCGTGGCGCTGGCCGGCACCGCGGCGATCCTGCTGATGGGCCCGTGGCGGGACACCTTCGACTTCGGCCAGATCAACATCATCCTGATGGGCCTGATCCTGGCCGACTTTGCACTCTACGGAAAATCCCGGGCGGGGGAGTTCCGCTGGCCGGCGGGCCTGCTGATCGGACTGGCGGCCGGGATCAAGCTGACCCCGCTCGCCTTCGGCCTGTACTTCCTGGTCCGCCGCGACTTCAAGGCCCTCGGCTGGATGGCCGCGGGCTTCTTCGGGTCGATTGCGCTGGCCTGGGCCATGCTGCCCACGGCCTCGCTCACGTTCTGGACCAAGATCCTGCCGGACACCGGACGGATCGGCGGCCCGGGCTATGTGGACAACCTCTCGGTCAAGGGCCTGCTGCTGCACCTTGGACTGCCGGATTCGTCCCTGACGTCGGTGGTGTGGCTGGTGCTCTCGCTCGGTTTGGCCGCCGTGGCCGCGCTCGTGATCAAGTGGGCCGTCGACGCGGAAGAGAACTTCGTGGCCGTGTCCGCCACCGCCCTGCTGATGCTGCTGATCAGCCCGGTGTCCTGGTCCCACCACTGGGTCTGGATGGCCGTGGCGCTGCCCTGCATGGGCTTCGCCATCCACCGCGTGCCCTCGCGCAACGGCAGGATGCGGCTGGCGGGCTGGATCATCGTCGCCGCGTCCGCCGTGGCCTTCTACCTGAGCCCCAAGTACCTCGCGGTGATGGCCGGGGCGCACGAGTGGGGCAAGGACCCGAACACGCAGTGGCAGCTCACCGTCGCGAGCCTGGGCGTGGTCTGCGGGATCGCGATGCTGGTGTACTGGGCCCTGGCCTACCGGCCCTCCCGTGCCGGCCTCCGCCAGCACCTCTAGCCCCGGCCCCCGCCATGCGCGAACGGACACTTGCGGCCCTGGGTTCATGCGCGAACGGACACTTGCGGCCCTGTGTTTGTGCGCGAACGGACACTTGCGGCCCTGGGTTTGTGCGCGAACGGACACTTGCGGCCCTGGGTTTGCGCGCGAACGGACACTTGCGGCCCTGGGCCCGCGCGTCGAGGGGCCCCAAGTGTACGTTCGGTCTAGCTTTCTTGAAGAGAGTCAACTAGCCTGCCGATATGGCACTTCGCTCCGACTGGTCCCGGCGCAACTGCAGCATGGCCCGCGGCCTGGACATCCTTGGCGACCCCTGGGGCATGCTGGTCCTCCGCGAAGTCTTTTTCGGCAACGGGCGCTTCGAGGCCATGAAGGCCCGGCTCGGCGCGGCGGACTCGGTCCTCGCCAAACGGCTCGCAGCGCTCGTCGAGGCCGGCCTCCTCACCCGCCGGCCCTACGACGACGACGGCGGCCGCCGTCGCCAGGAGTACGTGCTCACCGCCAAAGGCGAAGACGCCCTGCCGGTGCTCAACGCCGTCGTGATCTGGTCCGAAAAGCACCTGGCCGCGCCGTCCGAACAGGCGCACATGTTTGTGGTCCACAGCGGCTGCGGGCAACGCACCACCTCGGCGGACAGCTGCACGGCCTGCGGCGAACGGCTCACGGCCGCAAACACCAGCTGGCACAGCCTCACCCGGACTTCCGACCCGGTTCCCCTTGCCACCGCTCCGGCCACCCGGCAGAACGGAACTGCGGCATGAGAGCGCCCCGGACCACCCCCGCCCGGCGCCCCTCAACGAGGCGCCGGATCCATCCGGCCTGGACCGTCGCCGTCGTCGCGTTCCTGGCACTGGTCGGCGCCGCCGGTTTCCGGGCCGCCCCGGGCGTGCTGATGGTGCCGCTGCAGAACGAGTTCGGCTGGTCCACCACAGTCCTCTCGGCCGCCGTCAGCATCAACCTGGTGCTGTTCGGCCTCACCGCCCCTTTCGCCGCGGCACTGATGGAGCGCTTCGGAATCCGTGCCGTGACATCCGTCGCGCTGGTGCTGATCGGGGCCGGCAGCGCCCTGACCGTACTGGTGAACCAGTCCTGGCAGATCCTGCTGACCTGGGGCCTGCTGATCGGCCTCGGCACCGGATCCATGGCGCTGGTCTTCGCCGCCACGGTCGCCAACACCTGGTTCGTGAAGAGCCGCGGACTGGTGATCGGCATCCTCACCGCAGGCAGCGCGGCCGGGCAACTGGTATTCCTGCCGTTCATCGCCGCCCTCGCGCAGAGCCCCGGCTGGCGGCAGGCCTCGCTGCTGATCGCCGCCGGCGCGCTGGCCGTGGTGCCACTGGTGCTCAAGTTCCTGAAGAACTCACCCGCCGACGCCGGCACGCTGCCCTATGGTGCCGACGCCGCCGACGACGCCGCCGACGACGCCGCCGCCGGGCAGGCGGACGGACGGGCGGACGCGACGGAGGCGGACGGCCCCGCCACGACAGCAGTGCAGGCCGCTGCCCCGGGCTCCCCGGCCGCGCCGGCCGCACCACGCCGCAATGCCGCCGTCCGGGCGCTGCAGGTGCTCAAGCGGGCCAGCAGGGTCCGGACCTTCTGGGCCCTTGTGGCGGGCTTCGCCATTTGCGGGGCCACGACCAACGGGCTGATCGGCACCCACTTCATCCCCTCCGCGCACGACCACGGCATGGCCGAGACCACCGCGGCCGGCCTGCTCGCCGTCGTCGGCATCTTCGACATCCTCGGGACCATCGCCTCCGGCTGGCTGACGGACCGGTTCAACCCGCGGATCCTGCTCGCCGTCTACTACCAGTTCCGGGGGATCGGACTGCTGGTGCTGCCGCTGCTGCTGAGCGCGGAAGTCCAGCCCAGCATGATCGTGTTCGTGGTCATTTACGGCCTGGACTGGGTGGCCACCGTCCCGCCCACCGCCGCGATCTGCCGCCAGGTGTTCGGCGCCGACGGCAGCGTGGTTTTCGGCTGGGTCTTCGCCGCGCACCAACTGGGCGCCGCCGCGGCAGCCCTGGCCGCCGGCGCCGTCCGCGACGCCACCGGACAGTACACCTACGCCTGGTTTGCCGCTGCGGCCATGTGCACGATCGCCGCCGTGATCAGCGCGACGATCCGCAAGGACACCGGAAACAAGGCCCCGGTCCCGGTTCCGGCCTAGGCCGGCAGCTAGGCTGGGCCCCATGGTTGTCACTGCGCCCGTGCCAGATTCCCCGGACTCACCGGCTGCCGCGGCCCCGCCGGTGCAGCGCAAGACGGCCCTGGTCACCGGCGTCGGGCGGCTCGCCGGCATTGGCGCCGGCATTGCGCGGAGGCTTGCTGCCGACGGCTGGGACCTGGTGCTCACCTACTGGCAGGATTACGACACCCGGATGCCCTGGGGCGTCCAGCCCGACGACGTCGAGCGGCTCACCGCAGAGCTGCAGGCAATCGGCGCGGCCGTGGTGGCCGTCCCTGCCGACTTCGAGGATCCGCAGGCCGTGGACCGGCTGATGGCCGCAGTGGCGGACGACGCCGGCACCCTGCAAGGACTCGTGCTCAGCCACGCCGAATCCGTTGACTCCGGCATCCTGGACACCACCCTGGAGAGCTTTGAGCGGCATTTCGCCGTCAACTCCCGCGCCAGCTGGCAGCTGGTTGCCGCGTTTGCCCGGCAGGTGCCGGCGGAGGGCGGCGCAATCGTGGCGCTGACCAGCGACCATACCGCGTTCAACCTGCCCTACGGCGCGTCCAAGGGGGCCCTGGACCGGATCGTGATTGCGGCTGCCCGGGAGCTCGGCCCGCTGGGGATCAGCGCCAACGTGCTCAACCCGGGCCCGGTGGACACCGGCTGGATGGACGCGCAGCTCCGCGAGGACCTGTCGCGCCAGCAGCCCGGCGGCCGGCTCGGCACGCCCGCGGACGTGGCCGGGACAGCGGCGTTCCTGCTCTCGCCCGAGGGCCGCTGGGTGTCCGGCCAGCTGGTCAAGGCCGACGGCGGCTTCTCCGCCTGAGCCCCGGGTGGCGCGTCTTCGGACCTGCCCGACGCAGAGGCCCGCGCGACACCCACCGAGTTGGCAGGTCGCGGCAATGTTTGCCGGAAACACTGCCGTGGAGTGTCATCTCGCGCCCGCGCCGCGCCGCGCAGGCACAGCCCGGGCCCGGCCGGCGTGGGCCCACCCGGGCGGCTTAGCGGAAGGCGGCCAGCCCGGTGATGTGCTGGCCCAGGACCAGGGTGTGCACCTCGTCGGTGCCCTCGTAGGTGCGAACCGACTCAAGGTTGGCGGCGTGCCGCAGCGGGGAATAGTCCAACGTGATCCCGTTCCCGCCCAGGATGGTGCGGGCCTCGCGGGCAATCGCGATCGCCTCGCGAACATTGTTCAGCTTGCCCAGCGAAATCTGTTCCGGCCGCAGCTTCCCGGCGTCCTTGAGCCGGCCCAGCTGCAGCGCCAGCAGGGTGCCTTTCTGGATCTCCAGCAGCATGTTCACCAGCTTCTCCTGGGTGAGCTGGTACCCGGCCAGCGGCTTGCCGAACTGCAGCCGCTGCTGCGAGTACCGCAGCGCCGCCTCGTAGGAGTCCCGGGCGGCGCCCATCGCGCCCCACGCGATTCCGTACCGTGCCTCGTTCAGGCAACTGAACGGTCCGCGCAGCCCGCGGGCGGCCGGAAGCTGCGCCTCCGGGCCCAGCCGGACGCCGTCGAAGCTGACGTCGCACTGGATCGAGGCGCGCATTGAGAGTTTCTGCCCGATCGGGGTGGCCGTGACCCCGGGGGTGCCGGCGGGGACCAGGAAGCCGCGTACGCCGTCGTCGGTCATGGCCCACACCACCAGTACGTCGGCCACGGAGGCGAGTCCGATCCAGCGCTTGGCGCCGTCCAGGATCCAGCCGGCGTCCTCGCCGGTCCCGTCCCGCCGGGCAAAGGTCTGCATCGCGGCCGGGTCCGAGCCGGCTGTCGGCTCGGTCAGGGCGAAGCAGCCGATCACTTCGCCCGCGGCCATCCGGGGGAGCCAGTGGAGTTTCTGCTTCTCCGAGCCCCACAGATGGATGGCGGTCATGGCGAGGGATCCCTGCACCGAGACGAAGGTGCGGATGCCGGAATCGCCCGCTTCGAGTTCCATCGCGGCCAGTCCGTATTCGACGGCGGAGCGGCCCGGGCAACCGTAGCCTTCCAGCTGCATGCCGAGCACCCCGAGCTCGCCCAGCTCCGCGGCCAGCTCAAGCGGGAAGACGCCGTCGTCGTACCACGCTGCGATGCCGGGCCGGATCCGCTGGCTGGTGAAATCGCGGACCTTTTCCCGGATTGCCAGCTCATCGGCGCTCAGCAGGGAATCGATCGCCAGGACATCGGATACGTCGGTTGCTCCAAGGCTGCTCATGGGAGCATCCTACGTTCCGCCCCGGCCGCGGGCCCGGCGTTCCCGCCCGGTTGTTCTCCTGGACCCGCCCGGATCCGGGCCGACCCGCCGGTGTCGCCGGGCTTACGGGGCCCGGGCGGAGTAACAACTGGGCGGGAGCGTCGCCGGGCCGCCGCCACCCCCGCCGCCCCCCGCCGCGACGGGGCCGCAGGCCTACACTGGTGCCATGAACACCGCATCCGTGCTTGCCGTCTGCCGGGTCCACCAGCTACTCGGCGACGAGGGACGGCTGGGCGTGACCGCCATTGACAAGCGCCCGGTGGACGGGCCGGTGAAGGTCCACCGGCTGGGCCTCCGTGGCGACGTCCAAGCCGACCGGATGGACCACGGCGGCGAGGACCAGGCGCTGTATGCCTATTCCCAGGCCGACGCGGACTACTGGGCCGCTGAACTCGGGCGTGATATTCCGCCGGGGTACTTCGGCGAGAACCTGCGGGTCGCCGGCCTCGATGCCACGAACGCGGTAATCGGCGAACGCTGGAAGATCGGGCTCGACGTCGAGGTGGAAGTCACCTCGCCCCGGCGGCCGTGCGGCACATTCCAGCGCCGGATGAACGAACCGCACTGGGTGAAACGGTTCACCGAGGCCGGCCGGGTGGGCGCGTACCTCCGGGTGGTCCGGCTCGGCAGCATCCAGGCGGGGGACCACATCCACCGGCTCTACGTTCCGGCGCACGGCGTGACAATCGGGAAATGGTTCTCCGATCCCACGGTCGAGGACATGGAGGCGCTGCGGGACGCCGACGCCGACGGCCTGATCCGGCTGCAGCCGGAGTACCACCAGGAGTTCGCGAAGCTGCAGTCCCGGCAGGGGGAGTAGCCCGCAGGGTCCGCCGGCGTGTGCGCAAGGTCACCGCCGCCGTCGGCCTCTGCATTACCACCTGCGCCGCCGCATGCCCTACACTTGAAATATCCCCCACTCCGGAAATCCCTTATTCCTGCCCAATTTTTGAGGCAGGACTGGCAAGTGTTGGGGCCCGCTACTGTGATGCGGGCATTTTCATAGGGAGAGCCGGCTAAAGAAAACGCTGTACAGACTGCTGGGATAGCAGCCAAGAGTTGCAGCGGGAAGTCCTGCCACGGGATTGCGAAAGCGCCGGACTTCTATGTGACCGGCCGGTCAATGTATGCCCGGCACCTTGTGTCACGTGTACTGCGGCTCCGCTCACCTCGGGTTGTGCCGCTTGGCCCCTATGGATGAGGAAGATTCCCCTATGCCCGAAAATCAAGACAACTCCGTCGACACCGAAAACACCCAGTCCGACGTCGAGATCACCGAAACGGCTGCCCCCGCAGCCGACGAAACGGCAGCCGGCGCCGCCGCTGAGAAGCCCGCCGACGCAGCCGGCGACGACGAAACCGGCCTCCGCTTCGTCGACCTCGGCATCGACGGCCGCGTCCTCGCCGCCCTGCAGGAGGTCGGCTACGAGAAGCCTTCCCCGATCCAGGCAGCCACCATCCCGGTGCTGCTCGAGGGCCGCGACGTCGTGGGCCTGGCCCAGACCGGCACCGGTAAGACTGCAGCCTTCGCAGTACCGGCGCTGACCCGCCTGGCCGAACTCCACGACCTGAACGGCCCGTCCCGCAAGACGCAGGCCCTGGTGCTGGCTCCGACCCGTGAGCTTGCGCTCCAGGTCGCCGAGGCTTTCACCTCCTACGCCAAGCACATTGACGACTTCACCGTCCTGCCGGTCTACGGCGGTTCCGCCTACGGCCCGCAGTTGGCCGGCCTGCGCCGCGGTGCCCAGGTTGTTGTCGGTACCCCCGGCCGTGTCATCGACCACATCGCCAAGGGTTCCCTTGACCTGTCCGAACTCCAGTACCTCGTGCTGGACGAGGCCGATGAGATGTTGCGGATGGGCTTCGCCGACGACGTGGAGCAGATCTTCCAGCAGACCCCCGAGGGCCGCCAGGTTGCACTGTTCTCCGCCACCATGCCGAGCCAGATCCGCCGCCTGTCCAAGCAGTACCTGAACAACCCGGCCGAAATCCAGGTCAAGTCCAAGACCACCACCGGCGCCAACACCCGTCAGCGATACCTGCAGGTCATGGGCCCGCACAAGCTCGATGCGCTGACCCGCATCCTCGAGGTCGAAGAGTTCGACGGCGTCATCGCGTTCGTCCGCACCAAAATGGCCACCGAGGACCTGGCCGACAAGCTGCGCGCCCGCGGTTTCCAAGCCGCCGCCATCAACGGCGACATCCCGCAGCAGCAGCGTGAGCGCACGGTCGAGGCCCTGAAGGAGGGCCGGATCGATATCCTCGTCGCCACCGACGTCGCCGCCCGCGGCCTGGACGTCGAGCGCATCAGCCACGTGATCAACTACGACATCCCGCACGACACCGAGTCCTACGTGCACCGCATCGGCCGCACCGGCCGCGCGGGCCGCTCCGGCGACGCCGTGCTGTTCATGACGCCGCGGGAAAAGTACCTGCTGCGTTCCATCGAGAAGGCCACCCGCCAGCCGGTGGAGCAGATGCACCTGCCCACCGCGGAGACGGTCAACACCCTGCGCCTGGGCAAGTTCGCGGAGAAGATCACCGAGACCCTCGAATCCGAGGACGTCGCGGCGTTCCGTGACCTGATCGCCTCCTATGAGGAGGAGCACAACGTTCCGGCCGCCGAGATCGCTGCCGCACTGGCCGTCATGGCGCAGGGCGGCCAGCCGCTCCTGGTCAAGGAACTGCCGGCCGCTCCGGAATTCCAGAAGCGTGAGCGCTCCAAGGACGGCTTCGGCTCCCGCGGCCCGACCCGCACCCTGACCGAGGGCAACGCCACCTACCGGATCGCCGTCGGACGCCGCCAGCGCGTTATGCCGGGCTCCATTGTGGGCGCCATTGCCAACGAGGGCGGCATTTCCTCGGCCCAGATCGGCGGCATCGACATCCGTTCGGACCACTCCCTGGTGGAGCTCCCGGCGGACCTGAGCCCCGATCAGCTGAAGGCCCTGTCCCGCACCCGGATCGGCGGCGAGCTGATCCACCTCGAGCTGGACAACGGCCGCAAGCCCTCCGGTGACCGTGGCGCCTACCAGGGCAGCCGTGGCGGCGACCGGGGCGAACGCGGCGGTTACTCCGGCGGCAGCGGCAACTTCAAGGGCAACGGCGGCTTCAAGCGCGAGTTCCGCAAGAACGACGGCGAGCGTTCCTCCGCTGACCGCGGCGGCCGCTCCTTCAGCGACCGGAACGAACGCAGTGTCGGCACCGACACCCGCAAGCCCCGCCACGAGGGCGGCTTCAAGCCCCGCAACAAGTGGTAACCACTAGTTCCTAGGCAGTACCCAGAACGGGCCGGCTCACCTGAGCCGGCCCGTTCGGCGTTAAAGCCCGGACCGTGCTCTGTTCCTGGAACAATTCGGACCCGTGAGTCGGCTTCGTCACATCCGGGGCGCGGGCCGGCCGGTATGTGCCCGCCGGGACGTGCTGAAGCCCCTGGGATCCCCGGAACCGCGCGGATTTCCGCGCCGGCACCGGGGCCGGCCCGCCGATTTGTTGGGAGCCGAATCTTCCGGTAGAGTATTTACTCGTTGCCCCCCTAGCTCAGTGGTAGAGCGCGTTCTTGGTAAGAACGAGGTCACCGGATCGATTCCGGTGGGGGGCTCTGGATGAGAGCCTGTGTCAAGGCGGTTTTTGACCGGCTTGACGCAGGTTTTTCTCATTCGTGGCGGTGTAGCTCAGTTGGTTAGAGCGCACGACTCATAATCGTGAGGTCGGGAGATCGAGCCTCCCCACCGCTACCAGACAAGACCCCGCAGGCCCGGCCTGCGGGGTCTTTTTTGTCTCAACCCAAACCCGGGTGCGGCGCCGGCGCACTTGGGACAGAATGGAACGATGACGCGAATCGCAATCATCGGCGGCCACGGCAAAGTGGCTTTGGAACTGTCCGGCATCCTCTCGAAGGACGGAGCGGACGTCACGTCCATCATCCGCAACCCTGACCACCGCGACGACGTAGCGGCCACCGGCGCCACCCCGCTGGTCCTGGACGTGGAGAAGTCGACGACGGCGGAACTCGCCGCGGCGCTGCAGGGCCACGACGCCGTGGTGTGGTCCGCCGGTGCGGGCGGCGGCAGCCCCGAACGCACCTACGCCGTGGACCGGGACGCTGCCATCCGTTCCATGGACGCGGCAGCCCAGGCCGGCGTCCGGCGCTACGTCATGGTCTCCTACCTGGGCGCCGGGCCGGACCACGGAGTCCCGGCGGACAACAGCTTCCACGCCTACGCCGAGGCCAAGGCCGCCGCGGACGCCTACCTGCGCGGCAGCGGCCTGGACTGGACCATCCTGGGCCCCGGATCCCTGACGGACGGACCCGGCAACGGGCTGCTCGACGTGGACCCCGCGGACACCTCGGACGGCACTGGCACCTCGCGGTCCAACGTGGCCCTAGTCGCCGCCGCGGTGCTGGGCATGCCCAAGACCGCCGGCCGGACCATCGAGTTCCGGGACGGGACGCTGCCGCTTGCCGCAGCCCTGGAAACGGTGAACTAGCACCGACGGAGCAGCGCCCCGATAGGGTGGAGGGGCGGCCGGCGCCTCAAGGACCGGCGTTGGGCCGCCGTAACCTGCGGGGAAAGTGAGCTCATGGACCAGTTGGCCCTCATCGTCGGACTTCTTCTCGCCACCGTGGTGGCGGTGGGCGTTGGGGACCGGCTCCGCCTGCCGTACCCGGTCCTGATGCTGATCCTGGCCGCTTCCCTGACCTTCATCCCGGGTTTTCCGGAGATTGCGGTCCCGCCGGAGCTGATCCTGCCCATCTTCCTGCCGCCGCTGCTCTTTGCGACCGCGCAGCGCAGCTCCTGGGCCGTCTTCCGGGTCCGCTGGCGCACGCTGCTGATGCTCGCCGTCGCGCTCGTGGTGGTCTCCACCGTCGTCGTCGCCGGGGCCGCCTGGTTGTTGATCCCGGGCATCGGGATTCCAGCGGCGA
The DNA here is from genome assembly GCF_964021775.1 of uncultured Arthrobacter sp. Lineage (GTDB taxonomy): Bacteria > Actinomycetota > Actinomycetes > Actinomycetales > Micrococcaceae > Arthrobacter. The sequence continues at coordinate 1,613 of NZ_CAXHZI010000030.1, read as the reverse complement.
TCGCCCTCGGCGCCATGGTGGCGCCGCCGGATCCGGTGGCGGTGGACTCCATCGCCGGGCGGGTCCACATGCCCCGGCGCCTCATCACGGTCCTGCAAAGCGAGGGCCTGTTCAACGACGCCGCCGCCATCGTCATCTTCCAGGCGGCCGTCGCGGCCTCCGTTTCCGGCACCAAATTAGGGCCCGACGTCGTCCTCCAGTTCGTCCTGGGAGCGGCGGTCGCCGTCGGGATCGGTATCGGCATGGGCTGGTTCACCAGCCTGATCACCCGGCTGGTGCAGTCGCTGGTGGCCCGCAGCGCCGTCACCCTGGTGGTCCCGTTTGCCGCCTACATCCTCGCCGAGGAGCTGCACGCTTCCGGCGTGATCGCCGTCGTCGTCACCGCGCTGGAAATCAAGCGGCATTCACGGCCGCAGGACGCCGCCGAACGGGTCACCCGGACGGCCTTCTGGGACGTGGTGGAACTGCTCGCCACCGGGCTGGCCTTCGGGCTGGTGGGACTGGAGATCCGGCAGGTCATCCGCGAGGAAGGCACCGCCGTCTTCGGCATGGCCGGGACCGCCGCCGTCGTCTGCGTGCTGGTGTTCGCCGTCCGCTTCGGCTGGCTGGCGATGATGTCCGGCCTGGCACGGAGCAACAAGAACACCCTGCGTCCCACCTCGGCCAAGGAGGTCCTGATCCTCTCCTGGTGCGGGATGCGCGGCCTGGCCACGCTAGCGCTGGCCCTGGCGCTGCCGGTCAGCCTGGCCGACGGCACTCCGTTCCCGGCCCGCAGCGAGCTGCTGGTGATCGCCTGCGCCGTGCTGCTTGCCACGCTGGTGCTGCCGGGCCTGACGCTGCCGTGGCTGATGCGGACCCTGAAGGCCTCGGAGGACGGCTCCGTGGAGCGCGACGCGGCCCGGCTGCTGGCTTCCCGGGCACAGCAGGCGGCCATCGCGGCGCTGAAAGACAACGAACTGATGAAGGAACTGCCCAAGGAAAAGGTGGCCCTGGTCAAGGAGAAGATGACCCGGCTGCATGCCGAGCTGCTGGACGGCAGCCTGCGGAACGAGAGCGTGAATGAGAAGCGCAGGCGGGGGCGGGAACTGGCCATTGCCGTGCAGACCATCGCCCTGGACGCGGCGCGGCAGGAGGTAGTGGCGGCCCGGAACGAACCCGACATGGACCCCGAAGTCGCCGACCGGGTGCTGCGCCAGCTGGATCTGCGCACCATGATCATGCCGGAGTGACGCCGGCCTGGCGGTTGGCTCCCGGTGGGGCCAACCGCCGCGGTAACCGGGCTAAGGGGTGACGACGCTGCCTCGCGCCGCAGACCACGTGATGGTCCCCTTTTGGAACCGCTGGCTGCAGGCGCCGTCGGCGCCGCAGACCTCGGGGGCAGCCGGGTATCCGAGTCGACCCCGTTCGTACCCGAGGCTGGCCCAGATGGCGCGGATGGCGCCGGTGGTGGCGAACGCGCCGACGCCCGGTGCCCAGTGGACGGAACCGCCCTGGAACATCTGGTAGCAGCCGCCGTTGATCAGGCCGCAGGCTTCCCTGCCGGACGGGTAGCCGAGTTTGCCGCGTTCGTAGCCCAGGCTGCCCCAGGTGGAGCGGATGCCGCCCCAGGTGGC
>NZ_CAXHZI010000029.1:0-31837 GCF_964021775.1 uncultured Arthrobacter sp. | reverse complement strand
CATGCCCATCCTTCGCGGACGTGGAGCGAGGGGCATGTCCATTCTTCGCGGCAGGGAGTGGGCATAGCGGCATTCTGCTCATTGCTCCCTGCCGGGGGAGGGTATGTCCGGTCGGGCCGCCGCCCCGTCTGGGCTAGGCTGAAACCGGATGGCCGCCGCAGCTTCCTGCCTGCAGTGCGGCCGCCGGGACCACGCCACACCTACCCCTGTTGAGGAGCACTTCCTTGGGATTTACTGAAATCTTCGTCGCCACCCATGACGCTGCCCTGAAGCGCGCGTCGGCCCTCGACGACGGCGCCCCGGCTGCCCCGGGCGCCGTCCGGATTCCCGACATCAGCGACTTCGAGGTCGAGCGTCTGGGCGACCTGGCCGGCACCGCCGTGCACGCCGCGGGCGCCGATTACGAGCTGGCGATGGTGGACGTTGCCAGCGACTCGCTGCTGGGCGTTCCGGCAGCGATGGTCCGGGCCCTCGCGGAGTTGCTCAGCTACGAGACCGAGGGCGAGGGTGACGTCCTGGCCGAGGTCGCGGAGAGCTGGGCGGCCGAGGAGGACATGCCCTTCGGTGCCGAGCAGGCCGCCCGTTACGTCCGGCAGCTCGCCGAGCTGGCGGCCGGCGTCGACCCCGCCACGAAGGCCGGACTCTACGTCTGGACCTCCTGACGCGACGCCCGCCCGGACCAGAAACCGGCCGTAAGTGACCCGCTGCGGGTGTCAAGTCGAAATCCGCGCGGTGATCTGGCACAATAAACAGGTACTCGATCTGCGTGGCCCCTCTCTCCGCGTCCGGATCCTGTCCTTTAGAACCCCCTAGTACGGCCCGCCCCACGGGTGCAGAACGCCGGGCTCGACCCCGTTTCAGAAACAGGAGTGACCACAAAAGTGGCCGTAAAGATTCGCCTTAAGCGCTTCGGCAAGATGCGCGCACCGTACTACCGCATCGTCGTCATGGACGCACGCTCCAAGCGTGACGGCCGTGCCATCGAAGAGATCGGCAAGTACCACCCGACCGAAGAGCCCTCGTACATCGAGGTCGACTCGGACCGTGCCCAGTACTGGCTCGGCGTCGGCGCACAGCCGTCCGAGCAGGTTTCCGCGATCCTGAAGATCACCGGTGACTGGCAGAAGTTCAAGGGTCTCCCGGGCCAGGAGGGCACCTTGAAGACCAAGGCTCCCAAGGAAGCCTTCGTCACCCCGGAAAAGGGTTCCGTGATCATCCCGGAAGCCATCACCAAGAAGGCCAAGAAGGACGACGCAGCCGAGGCTCCCGCCGACGCCGAAGCAGAGACCACCGAGGCTGAGTAAATTGCTGGCAGAAGCGCTCGAACACCTGGTCCGCGGGATTGTTGACAGTCCCGAGGACGTCAAGGTCAGTGCGAAGAACAACCGCCGCGGGGACACCCTCGAAGTGCGCGTTCATCAGGACGACCTCGGACGGGTGATCGGACGCCAGGGCCGCACCGCACGCGCACTGCGCACTGTGGTGGCGGCGCTGGCCGACGGCGAGCCGGTCAGGGTCGACGTCGTCGACACCGACCGCCGCCGGTAGCGCGACCAGCAGTAGTTTTCTTTAGTCCGGCCCCTCCACCAGCTTATGGTGGAGGGGCCGGACTGTTTTGCGCAGTAAGCACCCCCAAATTCCAGACTTACAAAGAACCCGAACAGAGGAACAGATGCAGCTTCAGGTGGCACGAATCGGCAAGCCCCACGGCATCCGCGGCGAAGTGACCGTCCAGGTGCTAACGGACGCCCCCGGTGACCGCTTTGTTCCCGGCACGCGGTTCGTGGTGGAACCGGCGTCGGCCGGGCCGCTGACCGTGGAGAGCGCCCGCTGGAACAAGGACATCCTGCTGCTGGCCTTCGAAGAGGTGGAGACCCGCAACGATGCGGAAGCCCTCCGCGGCGCGAAGCTCTACATCGAAACCGAGGAACTGGACGAGGACGACGACGAGGGCTGGTACGAGCACGAGCTCGTCGGCCTGGACGTCCGCGTCGGCGACACGGTGGTCGGCAAGGTGTCCGGGCTGCACACCATGCCGGTCCAGGATCTGCTGGTGGTGACCGACCAGGAGGGCAAGGAAATCCTGATCCCGTTCGTGGAGCAGATCGTGCCCGAGGTCAACGTCGGCGAAAAGTACGTCCTCGTTACCCCGCCGGCCGGCCTTTTTGAGGTCAACACCGAGGCCGGCGCTACCCCCGACGACGGCGACGCCGACACTGACACCGACGCCGGCGCTACCCCCGACGACGGCGACGCCGACACTGACACCGACGCCGGCGCTACCCCCGACGACGGCGACGCCGACGCCGACGCCGACGGGAAGTCCGAACGCGCCGCAGGGGACAACGCCTAAGATGCGGATCGACGTCGTCAGCATCTTTCCCGAGTACCTCGCACCGCTGGAACTGTCCCTGATCGGGAAGGCGCGGCAGGACGGCCTGCTGGAGCTGAACGTCCACGACCTCCGCGACTTCACCACGGACCGGCACCGCACGGTGGATGACACCCCATACGGCGGCGGTGCTGGCATGGTGATGAAGCCCGAACCCTGGGCCCAGGCGCTGACCGCCGTGGCCCGCGCGGTGCCGGAATCCGGTGCGTCCGCCGCGGAGGGCGTCCGGAAGCCCGTGCTGATCGTCCCGTCACCGGCGGGGGAGCGCTTCAGCCAGGCGATTGCGCACGAACTCGCGGAGGAGGACCAGCTGGTCTTTGCCTGCGGACGCTACGAGGGCATCGACGAACGCGTGCTGGAGTGGGCTGCGGAGCACTTCACCGTCCGGCCCATGAGCCTCGGTGACTACGTGCTCAACGGCGGCGAGGTGGCCGTGCTGGCCATGGTCGAGGCCGTCGGGAGGCTGCTGCCCGGCGTCGTCGGGAACCCCGAATCACTCGTGGAGGAGTCCCACTCCGACGGTCTGCTCGAATACCCGGTGTACACCAAGCCCTCCAGTTGGCGGGAACGAGAGGTTCCGGCCGTGCTGCTGAGCGGCAACCACGGCAAGATCGCGCAGTGGCGGCGCCACGAACAGTACCGGCGCACCGCCGAGCGCCGCCCGGACCTGTTGGACGCCTTCGACGCCGGCAAACTGCCCCGCGCGGACCGGACGGCTTTCGGGGAACTCGGCTACGACGTCGTCGAGGGCCGGCTGCAGCGCCGCCCCGACGCCTAGACCCGGCGGATCCTGCCCGGCCAATTCACCAAAACACGGCGGAATGTGGCAAAATTAGTCCTTGTGCCTGCTGGGTGCGAACCTGCCACAGGGGGAGCGTCACCAACAGCGCGGCACCCCGGCCCCGTCAATTCCTGACGGAGCCGGAACGACAAAACTTTCGGCGGGAATTTCCAGTGCGCAAGCACCCGGGCTTGGCCGCCGTGACCCAACGTGAATGACCTGTGGCGTTCACCAGGAGTGGATCAATGCATATCCTCGATTCCGTAGACGCAGCCTCGCTGCGCACCGATGTTCCCGAGTTCCGCGCTGGTGACACCATCAAGGTGCACGTGAACATCATCGAAGGCAAGAACTCCCGTGTCCAGGTCTTCCAGGGCTTCGTCCTGGGCCGCCAGGGCGACGGCGTCCGTGAAACCTTCACCGTCCGCAAGGTCTCCTTCGGCGTCGGCGTGGAGCGTACCTTCCCGGTACACTCCCCGATCATCGACAAGATCGAGCTCGTCTCCAAGGGTGACGTGCGCCGCGCCAAGCTTTACTACATGCGTGCACTGCGCGGTAAGGCTGCGAAGATCAAGGAAAAGCGCGACTTCCAGACCGCCAAGTAAGTCCTCCGGACTTCACAGCGGATCCAGGACGGTCCGGTCAACTCCCGGGCCCGTCCGCCACTGCGCCGTTCAACTGAGAAAAGCGTAAGAGGACACGGATCATGGAACAAGCAAAACGCCGGCCCAGGAAACTGGGCTGGCGTTTTGTGCTTCTGGGCCTGGTCCTGGCCGTGGCCATCAGCGGCCTGATCCGGTCGCTGTGGCTGGACGTCTACTTCATCCCGTCCGCGTCGATGGAGCCGCTGCTCCGCGACGGCGACAGGATTGTGGTGTCCCGGACGGACTTCGCCTTCGACCCGGTCCGCCGCGGCGACATCGTGGTCTTTGACGGCCGCGGCTCCTTCGCCCCGCTGGGCAGCGGCCGGGGTCCGGCGGCCGACTTCCTCGCCGGCGTGGGCCACTGGCTTGGCCTCACCGGCAGCGACACCACCTACGTGAAGCGTGTCATCGGGATGCCCGGCGACCACGTGGCCTGCTGTGGTGCCGACGGCCGGCTCACAGTCAACGGCCAGAAACTTGAGGAACCCTATTTGTATGCGGGCGACGCCCCCAGCGAGCTGAAGTTCAGCGTAATTGTCCCGGACGGACGGCTCTGGCTGATGGGTGACCACCGCTCCAAGTCAGCCGATTCCCGCAGCCTGCTGGGTGCGCCGGGCGGCGGGATGGTGCCGCTGGAACGCGTGATCGGCCGGCCGGTCCAGATCATCTGGCCGCTTGATAGATTTGCAGCAATACCGCGGCCCGTCGAGGCCGCCACGACGATAAAGAACGGACAGTAGATGCCCGAGACCGGACCCCGGACTCCTGATCCGCGGGGGCACGACGAGCCCCGAGTGACCTCCTCGCCCATCCCGGGCACCGACCACCCGACCACGCAGTTGCCGGCCGCGCCCCGGCCCACACACGCGCCGGAACCGGCGCACGCTCCGGCGGCCGTGCCGGTGCAGGCAGAAGCGGCGCACGCGGGGCCGGCCACGCAGCCCGAGCGCGCCGAGGGCACCCCGCACGACGGTCCCTCGCACGCCGGACCGTCGTCCGCGCGCGCCCGCAAGGCGAAGGCCCGCGAGGGCCGCAGCCCCGTGCTCTCCTGGCTCAAGGAGATCGCGACGGTGGTGGCAATCGCCGTCGTGCTGTCCTTCCTGATCAAAACCTTCCTGTTCCGGGCCTTCTACATCCCGTCCGAATCCATGATGAACACCCTGGACGTCAACGACCGCATCTTCGTCAACCTGCTGGTGCCGGAACCGATCGCCCTGGAGCGCGGCGACGTCGTCGTCTTCCGGGACACTAAGGGCTGGCTGGTGCCCACCCCGGAGAAGCCGGCCGGACCGCTCACCGGCGTCCAGGACGTGCTGACGTTCGTCGGCCTGCTCCCGGACAACTCCGAACAGCACCTCGTCAAGCGCGTCATCGGCCTGCCGGGGGACCACGTCATCTGCTGCGACGGCAGCGGCCGGCTCACCGTCAACGGCGCGCCGCTGGACGAGAAGTACGTCAACAGCGCCGAGGTCCCGCAGGTGCGCGACTTCGACGTCGTGGTGCCCGCCGGCAAGGTCTGGGTCATGGGCGACAACCGGAACCACTCCGCCGACTCCCGCGCCCACCGGGAAAGCAACGGCGGCTTCATCGACCTGGCCGACATCGAAGGCAAAGCGGCCGTGATCGCGTGGCCGCTGAACCGGATCACTTCCCTGGACAACTACCCGGACGTCTTCCGCGCCGTCCCCGCCCCGGCAGGGAAGTAGGACAGCAGCCGTGTCCGAAGCACCCACCCTCGACTACGAGCGCCGCTTCCGTGGCTCCGGCGCCCGGCTCCTCGCCGGGATCGACGAAGTGGGCCGCGGCGCCCTGGCCGGCCCCGTCAGCGTCGGCATCGCCGTCGTGGACCTGCACAAGCAACGGCTGCTCGCCGACGTGCGGGACAGCAAGCTGCTCAAGGTGACGGAGCGGGAACGGCTGGAGCCGCTGGTCCGCAGCTGGAGTGTCGCGTCCGCCGTGGGGCACGCGTCCGCGGCGGAGATCGACGCGCTCGGCATCATCGCCGCGCTGCGGCTCGCCGGCAACCGGGCCTGGTTCTCGGTGCTGGCCGCCGGGGTGACGCCGGACGTGGTGCTGCTGGACGGCAGCCACAACTGGCTCTCACCGGCGGCGCAGGCCTCGCTGTTCGACGAAGTGCCGGAGGAGCCCGGCTGCGACGCGCCGGTCCACACCCTGGTCAAGGCCGACATGCAGTGCCTCAGCGTCGCGGCGGCGTCCGTGCTGGCCAAGGTCGAACGCGACCGCCAGATGGCAGCCCTGCACACTGAATACCCGGACTTCGGCTGGAACGAGAACAAGGGCTACGGCACGGCCGCGCACAAGGATGCGCTCCGCGCCAAGGGTCCCACCCCATACCACCGCGTCAGCTGGCAGCTGCTCGGCGACTGAGCCGTGGCGCGCGCCCGTCTCCCGGCCGGCGGGCACGTGGCGCGCGCCCGTCTCCCGATGGTGCAAGATGGAAGCATGAGTGCCGAGGACCTTGAAAACTATGAAACCGACATGGAGCTGCAGCTCTACCGCGAATACCGCGACGTCGTCGGGCTGTTCAGCTACGTGGTCGAGACCGAGCGGCGATTCTACCTGGCCAACCACGTCGACCTGCAGGCCCGAAGCGCCGACGGCGAGGTCTACTTCGACCTGACGCTGCAGGACGCCTGGGTGTGGGACGTCTACCGCTCCGCCCGGTTCGTCAAGAGCGTCCGCGTCATCACCTTCAAAGACGTCAACGTCGAGGAGCTGCCGCGCAGCGAGGAGCTTGCCCTGCCCAAGGTGGAGGGCCTGGGGAACTGAGTCCGGGCGCCAGGCGGCACGGGCCCTGGTAACCCTCAGCGGACACTTCCGTGCCTTTGAACGCGGACGTAAGTCGTTCGCCACCCATCGACGAACGGCTACGGACCGGAAGCCCGAGGCGTGGTTCCCGACAGATCAGGATTCGATGGGGCCGTTCATGGCCGATTGGGTAAGTTGGACGTCCAAGGCGCGCATGTTTCCGGTCGAGGTGCCCGCCGGGGCCATCTCAACAGCCCAGTCTAGGGCGTTTTGGTCGAGCATCCACGAATCGGGTTCGTGGAGGAAACTCGAAATGTATGTTGCCGCGTTCGAGGCGAAGGTCCTGCCCTTTTCGGAGCGCGAAATGTAGACGCTGTTGGCAATGTAGCGTCGCCACGGCGCGAGCAAATCAATACCGGAGGAGGCCGCCACGACGGCGTCGAACCCGTTCATACTAATGTGGGCCTGGGAAATCGGCGCAGTGGGGTAGAGATCGACGTCTTGGACCCATACGTCGGTTCCAAACTTGTCCATGACAGCCTCTGCGACCAAATACCGCGCACATGCGAAATAGGTAATCGGGTTGCCCACGCCTGCTGGCACTTCCGAGGATGACCACGACAGTTTTGGCGGCGTGGACGCTCGGCCGCTAAACGCGTGAATCGTGTTCAAGAGTTCTTCCGCTTCGCCTATGAACGCCAGTGCTTCGTTTTCCGACGCTACGAGGTGGAAATGAAGATGGAGTTCGGGCTCCGCAATGGCATAGAAAAGGATTCTGGCCAAGAACCGACGAAGAAAGTCTGTATTGGCCGAATAGAGAATGGTAGCCCCGGCCTTTGAGGAGTACTCGGCTCCGTGCCAAGTGATCGTCGCAGCTTGAGCGACGCGACTCTCCGGCGACCCGTAGGTAAAGCTTCCCATGTCGAGATACAGGGATTTGACGAGGTGGCGGTTGGACGAAAGAGCAGACTGGAACTCTCGCCGGGCTGCGTTCCTGCCTTCAAGGACGCTGAGAACCTGACCGCGGAGCAGGCTGGAGGTTGTACTCGAACCGTTGAAGGCGGACGAGGTGGCCAGCAGATGACGCAAGTCGGATTTTAACGATTCAGAGGCGGCGCTGCCTGCTGGCGACGCGACGTGGAAAATGTCTCTCCGAAGGGGGGCGACATGTCGTTCCAGTAGCCCGTGCAATGCCGTCATGCCGGCGAGGCTCGCCATCACATTGCCGGTCACCGAATCGGAAAAGTCGGCACTTGCGGAGTGAAGTTCGCAAAGAACCGCCAGGCGGCTATTCGCCGGAAGACGGCGTATCCGTCGGAGTTTTCGCAGCACGTCCTTTGCGATGCGCATGACCCGGCTCTCCCACTCAGAATCTCCGAAGTACTTCCACGCCAAGAGCGTCTGCAGCATCTTCTCTGCTTCTTGGTGCGTCGTCGCCTTTGCCGGCTGGCGAAGCCACACTTCCAGATGCGCCACGTGCTTCAAACCGTCGGCTCTTACGCGTGGTGTCAAGGGGCTGGTTTCTCCGTCACTAGTGACCTCATCAACCCAAGCCACCGTCTGGTTAAGGGGGCCCGGCAGGGCATCACTGGATACTTCGAGCCGCTTCCCGGCCACCACCCCCAGGGCCTGACCGGCGTGGGAAACCCGGTCCCTGAGCCGCAGTATGTACCGGCTGTCCGGAGAGAGAGGTACATGTGTCAAATCCACTGTCAGCACGGTTGCTGCTTTCTGTCGGCCGGGGGAGTCCCTGGGGCATCATTCACGTTGCACGTTTTGACGGTGTCCCGCTCTGGGGCCAGTGGTTCATGGCCTTGCCGCCCTGGCGATCGTCAAAAGGTTGCTTGTCTGCTGCAAGCCTAGGGACAGGGGAGTCGGGCGACAAATTCTTGGATCCTTCCAAACCTGCTGGGCGGGCCGTCATGCGTAGGAGGTGGCAAGGAACGGCATCCCAATCGGCAACTTTGCCAGGTCGGTTGTCCGGACTTTTCCACATGAGAGCCGTGTGGTCTGGGCTGCGGGGCCGCAGGGTCCCAGTCTGGAGGTATGAGAGCTAAGGACGTGCTGGGCCGGCGCGGTGAAGAACTCGCCGCCGGCTTCCTCGAAGCCCAGGGAATGCGGGTTGTGGACCGCAACTGGCGCTGCCCCGAGGGCGAGATCGATATTGTGGCGCTCGACGGCGACGCCCTGGTGATCGCCGAGGTCAAAACCCGCAAATCACTCGCCTACGGGCACCCCTTCGAAGCCGTCGGCGTGGACAAGCTCGCCCGGCTGCACCGGCTGGCCTCAGCGTGGTGCCGCGACCATGAGCTGCGGATGCCGCTGCGCCGTGTGGACGTCGTTGCCGTGCTCGACGACGGCACCGGCGCCCCGGCCATCGAACACCTCAAAGGGGTGGGGTAGATGGCGCTCGGCCGGACCTATTCCATCGCGCTGGTGGGGCTGAACGGCTACATCGTCGAGGTCGAGGCTGACATCGGCCAAACACTGCCCGCCTTTGTGATCCTCGGCCTGCCGGACGCCTCACTCAACGAGGCGAAGGAACGGATCCGCTCCGCCGCACAGAACTCCGGCATCCCGCTCAGCCGACGGAAGATCACCGCGAACCTTATCCCGGCGTCCCTGCCCAAGCGCGGCTCCGGATTCGATCTCTCCATCGCCATGGCGGTGCTGATCGCCGCGAACGACGTGCGCCCCACCGGGCGGAACGTCTTTATCGCGGAGCTTGGCCTGGACGGGCGGCTGCGCCCCATGCGCGGCATCCTCCCGGCCGTGATGGCCGCCGTCCAGGCCGGGTACCCGGACGTCGTCGTTGCGCAGGCCAACGCCGCCGAGGCCGAACTGGTGCCCGGGGCCAGGGTCCGCGGTTACCGGACCCTGGCCCGGCTGGCGTTCGATTTCGGCGCCGACCCGCAGGACCTGGCTCTCGATTTCGAGCCCGTCGAAGAGGAACCGGATGACCCCGGTGGAGGCGCCGCGCCCGGACTGGCCCCGGACATGTGCGACGTGTCCGGCCAGGCCGAGGGCCGCCGCGCCCTGGAAGTGGCTGCCGCCGGAGCGCACCATGTGCTGCTGACCGGTCCGCCCGGGGCCGGCAAGACCATGCTGGCCGAGCGCCTGCCGGGCCTGCTCCCGGACCTCGGCGACAGGGAAGCCATGGAAGTGACGGCCATCCATTCGCTCAGCTCGCTCACGTCCGCGTCCGTCACCCTGCTGCGCCGGCCACCCTACGAGAACCCGCACCACACCGCCACCGCCGCCGCCATCATCGGCGGCGGATCCGGGCTGCCGCGGCCCGGTGCGGCTTCCCGGGCGCACCGCGGAGTGCTGTTCCTGGACGAGGCTCCGGAATACGAACGGCGCGTCCTCGACGCCCTCCGGCAGCCGCTGGAGAGCGGCGAACTGGTCATCCACCGCTCGGCAGGAACAGCAGCGTACCCGGCCCGGTTCCAGCTGGTCCTCGCCGCCAACCCCTGCCCCTGCGGCAAGGCGTCCGGCAAAGGTGTGGAGTGCACCTGCACGCCGATGATGCGGCGCCGCTATCTGGCCCGCTTGTCCGGCCCGCTGCTGGACCGGGTCGATATCCAGCTGGAGGTCGAACGCGTGGCGCTGGCCGACTTCGGCCAACCCCGCGCCGAGGAAGGTACAGCGGAGATCGCGGCGCGGGTGTGTGCCGCCCGGGAGCGCCAACGCGTTAGGCTCCGGCCGCTCGGACTGGAAACCAACGCGCAGGTACCCGGGCGGGTGCTCCGCGGACCGCTGCGGCTGCCCGGACCTGCCACCCGCATCCTTGACCACGCGCTGGAACGCGGCGCCCTGACCGCCCGTGGCTACGACCGTGTGCTGCGCCTGGCCTGGACGCTGGCGGATCTCGATGGGCGTGAAGCCCCCGGTGCGGATGACATTGGCCAGGCGCTCGGCCTTCGGCAGACCACCGCGGCAGCCGCCTGATGGTGCCGAGGATTCCTTCCGTGAAGAGACCTACAGCATGAGGAGAGCAGCAGGACCATGACAGAGAACGACAGGACCGCCCGCGCCGCGCTGTCCAGGCTCCTGGAGCCGCAGGACGCCGCCGGCCTGGCCCTTGTCCGGGCCGTTGGCGGCGAGGACGCGTTGCGGATTGCGACCGGGCAACTGGCGGCGGGCGCCGGGCTGGAACAGGAGCTCTCACAGCTGCTGGAGGAACACGGCGCGGGAGGCGGCTGGAGCGGCTTGGGCATGGCCCTCAAGCGCTGGGCGCCGCGGGTGCCCGACCTGGCCCCGGAACGTGACCTGGCGACCATGCAACGCCTGGGCGGCCGCATGCTCATCCCCACGGATGAGTTATGGCCCCGCCAACTCGCGGACCTGGGACTGCAGGAGCCGCTGTGCCTCTGGTGGCGGGGTGTGGAACAGGAACTGCCGCCGGTCAATAAGGCAATCGCCCTGGTGGGCTCCCGGGACAGTACCTCCTATGGCTCGGCGGTGACGGGCGACCTCGCCTATGCCTTGGCCCAGCGGGGTTTCATGATCATCTCCGGCGGAGCCTACGGCATCGATGCCCATGCCCATCGGGCTGCCCTGGCCGGCGCCGCCGGGGGTCTGCCCACCATCGCCGTCATGGCCGGGGGAGTTGACCGGTTCTACCCCGCCGGCAACGAGGACCTGCTCCGCGCGGTCGCCAACCAGGGGGCCGTGCTGGCCGAGGTCCCGCCGGGTTCGGCGCCCACACGCTACCGTTTCCTGCAACGAAAGGGTCAATTGTATGTGTAGGGCCGTTTACACAGTTTCAGTCTCCGCCGTAGAAGGCCCAATCGCGAGCGATCCCTCCAAAGTATCTGTCGGAGGGGGTTTGCGCCGGGATCGCCTTCCGGGCACGTAGGTTGGTACCGCCTCTACTACGGGCGGCGGGGCGTCCCAGGGTGACGAGCCGATAGTCGTGGCGATGAAGCCTCTCACTGCCTCGTCTGTTTCTTCCACGAGGCGCATAACGGTCTGATAGAAGTCCGAGATCATCTTGGGCGTTATCAGGGTCGCCGGTGTGTCTCCGTGAGCGATCGCCCCGCGCACTCCCATGCACTCCAGTAGCCGCTCGCGAGGGTCGACGCCGTCTGGTCCAGCCGTCCAGGATGCCGACAAATTGGGAAGCCCGATCGCTTGGAGGAATAGTTCGTCGATCTGCGTTGGCTTTGGTGAATTGAACAACGTGGCGCGGGCTATGCCGGGTAGGCGTTCTAGGCAGTGAATGCGCCAAGCGTCGCCAGCCAATTTCCAAGGACCAAGATCGTTTTTGTCGTCGCGGATATCCTTCGCTATCCGCTTCTTCAATGCCAGCGGAAGTTGCTCCCAGCTAGCAGCGTTTTCCGTGATAGTGGTCGCCGCCTCCAACGCCAAGTCTTCACAGTAGGCTTCCCAAAGTGCCGCAATGAGGACGTAAACGCCCTTAGCAACCTTATGGATGTGCGGTGTCGCCGACCGATTCCCTTTGAGCATCTGCCGGAGCGTGTTGAAGCTCCTAACGTCGTCGCTGGAGTCTTGGAACGTCACACGCGCCTGGCTAGCAATGCCCCTATACAGCTTGCCCTTTGGAATGCTCATTGGCTCACCCTAACGGGTCAAAAGAGCGGAAGCGGCGCGTCTCAGACGGTGAACCTCGTGGGTCGCAACCCGCGACGTTAGGCTGACGCAATGGATGGATCAGTGATTGCTGGGCTAGTGGCGACTATTCCGGGCGTTGTTGTCAGCCTCGGCGGTGCTTACTTCGCGTTTCGGCAGGCGACCCGAGCCAGAAACAGCGCCGAGTCGATGAACGCCCTTAATCACCGCATACGCATTTGTGACCAGCACCGGGACGAATTGCGAGACGCCTTCGCGGCCGCAATGGTCGCCGTAGGGACGGCGAAGCGGGACGGAAAGCTCAGCGGCGAGGTTTCGTCGGCGCTGGAATTGCTTATGGCATGTAAAGGCGCTGACGACGAGCTTCGCAAGTGTGCGGCTGGCTTGCGGGAACCTATGGTCTGGCACATAGACATAGTTATGGATACTGCGCTGGACCGCTTCCGAAGCGCATTTGCTCACTGTCAGGCCGTCCTCGACGCCGAGCGCGAGGCGCTGCTGGCCCCTGCCGATACTTAATAAGAAGCCGCACGAAAGGCCCCGTCCTCGGGGAGATCCAGGACGGGGCGTTTCGTCGTCACTTAGGCTTACGCCTAACGAGCGGTGCGGCGCTCACGCGGCGGCCTCGGGGTGAGCGGCGGCGTATGCGGCCTTCTTTGCGGCGGCACGCTGGCGGCGCTTGCACGAGTAGCAACGGAGGGCGCGCCCGGTCGGCGAGGCGCCGCGCCGGGGGAACTGGCGGGGCTCCTTCCACTCGCCGCAATGGATGCACGTCTGGTGCGTCAGGGTGCCGTACTGGAAGCGCTGGCGCACGGCGTCGCCGGTGGAGGTGGCGTAGGTGTTCTCGGTCAAGTGAGGGCTCCTTAGAGGCTAGACGGCTCTGTGCCGTTTTGGGGGTGGTAACTGGTGGGGGCCGCCTTGAAAGGTCCGGAGAGGGCCGTCCAGGGCGCGTCCTTGGGTTGTTTACACGTCCTCGCGGCCCACTACGGGGCGCTCGACGTCCGGGTGTGCGCCGAGGCGGAGGATCTTGTCGAGCGCGGCACGGTCGGCCGGGTGGACGATATCGAGGCCAGGGAGGGCCAGGATCTCGGCGGCGTTGCACAGGAGGTTTAGCGCGTCGATCAGAGGGGCGCGGTCGCCGGAGTCGTAGCGCTCGATCAGGAGGCGGAGCGGCCGGAGGATGCGCTGGTCGAACTCGAACAGGGCCAGGCGCTCGCCGGGAGAGGCGACCTCGGGGTAGAGGTCGGCGGTGCGGTCGTCGAGGGGTTCCATGTGTCTCCTAAAAAGGTGGTTTGTCGTCGCCGGGCTTGACGAACGCCGCGACGGAGCGGGCGTAGGCGGTGGCGGTGCGTCGGGCCAGGTTCGCCGAGGCGGCGATCGCGGCCTCGTAGGCTTCCTGGCTCTCGCTCCGTGCGGCGGCTTTGATCTCGTCTACGCGGGCGTCGTCGCGGACGGCGTTGAGGGCGGCGCGGGGGACGCCGACGCGCTCGACGTCGGCGGCGTTGAGCTTCAGCGGCGGGAGCGCGGCGATCGGGTGTATGCCGTCGGCGCTACGCCGGACAACGGGGCGGGACGGCGGCCTCACTTGGAGCCGTACCTAGCGCGGGCGGCCATGCGGCCCCGCTCGGAGTTGGTCATGGCGCCGCCCTTGGACGGCGGCACGAGGCGGGCCAGGATGGTCGCGGCGGCCGTCCGGGCGAGGCGGCCCTCGACGACGCCGGGGTTGGTGGTTAGCTGGCCGGTCGAGCCTGGGACGAGGAGGCCGGTCTTCCGCGCTTCGGCCTCCAGGAGGTCCGCCGAGGTGAGGAGCTCGGCGACCTGGACGAGCGAGGCGAACTCGGCGCCCTCCAGGCCGGGGCGCTGGGCCATGACGCTCTCGAAGGCGTCGCGGGCGGACTCGGTCCAGTGCTCGGGGTAGTCGAGATCGGGGGTTTTTTCTTCCATGAGGTTCCTTGGGTTAGGCGTGCCGCTCGACGAAGTCGAAGGCGGCCTTGGCGGATCGGAAAGTGAATCGGCGGCCGTTGGGCAGGACGACGGCGTGCGCCGGGAGGGCGCCGATGCCGGTGGTCGTATGGGCCACGAGAGCGCCGTTGTAGGAGGCGACGAAGCCGTTGGAGAGGCGCCAGCCGCGCTTGGCGTAGGCGTTGCCGGGCTTGCTCAGGAGGGCGTAGCGCTCCTTCTCGTCGGCCCAGAAGCCCCGGACGGGAGCGGGACGCTTGCCAGCGGCGTTCTGGTTGCCTTGCGGGGCGCCTCGGTCGTCGGCCTTCGCGGCGGCCTCTACCTCGGCGGCGGCGAGGTCGCCGTCGCGCTTGCGGATCTGGTCGACGGCCGGGGCGAACGCCGGAGTAGGGCGCTTGGCGGTCCGGATCTCGTCGAGGTCGTCGTAGTCGTCGAAGTGTGCGGGCATGAAAACTCCTTGGGCTTGAAAATGGGGGATTTTGACCCGGTTTTCTAAAAATGGGGCCGAGCCGGTTGGCAGATTTGAACGCTATGCCGGTTCGAGGACGGGCGCGACCTCTTAGGAGGCACCCCCCACACCCTTGGCGAGGATGGGGCGGCGCCTCCGGGCGGTGAGGGCGTGGCCTCGGTGTTTACACGCGGCGCTTACGTGCCTCGGCACATGCCTTCGCCGAGCAGAAGACAACGCGGGCGCGGCGCGACTCAACGCTGACGTGATCGCCACACGAGGAGCAGAAGGAGAAGTAGCGAGACGCGGGCGCGGCGGGCGCTGGCTCGGGCGCTGGCTCGGGCTGGGCGCCGAGGCTGGGACGCGGCGGGTTGTCGCCCTGGGCGGGCTCGGGCATGGGGCCGAGGGCTGTAAGGACTGACTCGCGGACGGCGCGCCGGAGGATGGAGCCGCGCTCCTCGGCGGGGGTGTCGATCCAGACGCGGAGGGGGATGCCTGGCCGCCACTTAGGGGGGCACTTCTCCGGCGAGGTGGTGGCGAACTTCTCCACGGCGGGGAGGATGGTTGCGACGCGGCGACGGGCCTCGGTCTTGTAGACCGTGCGGGACTTGAAGGTTGGCAATGGTTCTCCTTTGGTAGTGCTGGGGTGGGTACGCCGGAGGCCGCCGTTAGCGTGGGTAGCGGCGGCCTCTCGGGCGTGGGGGTATTCGGTTATGCGGGCCAGGGTCAGCGCCGGGCGGCCTTGGCGATCGCCTCGGGGTCGACGTCGGTGGCGGCGTCCTGTTCGGCCTGTGCGCGGATCGCGGCGTAGAGGGCCTCGGGGGTGATGCCCTTGGCTTCTGCCTCGCGGCGGAGGCGGCGCTGGGTCTGCTCGTCGAGCTCGGCGAACGTCGCCGGGAGCGGGGCGTCCTTCTGGGCGGTCTTCACGAGGTCGGTGATGTTGTAGCTAGCCATTGTTGGCGGTCCTTTCGGGGGTGGGGGTGGGTTCTTCGCGGCGGGCGAGGAGGGCGGTGGTGTAGCCGATGGAGTAGGAGATCGCCGAGGACGCGGCGACCGTGGCGACGGCGGCCAGGATCAGGAGGTGGTTGCTCACTTGGCGGGCTCCTTCGGGTAGGTGCCTTCGAGGGTGCTCACGCGGTCGCCGAGGACGGCGAGCTCGGCGGCCAGGGTTTCGACTTCAGCGAGGAGCGCGGGCATTAGTTGGCGCCCTCCTTAGCGCCGCGAGCGCGGACGGCGGCGACGGTCTTGGCCTCGGTCTCCTTGATAGCGGCCAGGGTGGCGGCGGCGCGTTCGGCGGGAGAGGGGACGTGCTCGCCGTCGACGGTGCGTTCCAAGGCCTTGACGTCGAAGCCTCCCAGGATGGGGGCGACGACTCCGGCAATGCTCGCCAGAGAGCGGAAGTCCACGCGGGCGGAGCGGCGCCAGTCGAGGCCGGGAGATCCGGCGGCCTTGTGGGCCTCCTCGCGCTCGACCAAGGCGGCGCGGAGGGCATCCCACGCGGCGACGGCCTCGGCGTGCTTGGCGAGGGCGTGCTCGGCGGCGGCGGCGCGGTACTCCTCGGGGGTGCCGAGGCCGGAGTAGGCGAGGCTATCAAACCGGCGCAAGGCGGCCAGGGCCTTCTTGGCCTGGGCGTCGACCTCGCGGCCGAGATCCTTGTGGGCGCGCTCGGCGTCCTCCAGTTCGGAGGCGCGGGGGTCGCTGGCGCGGAGGGCGACCAGGGCCTTGCCGCTGGCGCTGTACTCGCGGGCGAGGGCGTCGCCCTTGGCGTTCTCCTGGAGCCACGCCTCGCGGGCCTCGACGGCACCGGGGATAGACCGGACGAGCCACTCCGGCGCCTCGTGGTTGGAGAAGACGTAGCGGGCGCCACCGCGTCCGGTGGTTTCGAGCTTGCGGGCGGGGAGGTGGTTGGGGGTGGTCATGACTTAGGTACTCCTTAGTGAGTGAGCCGGCCTCGGTCGAGGGCGCGGCGAAGGGGCCGCCCGGCGGTGGTGCCGGGGCGGTTGGTTTGGGGGGTAGGGGTGACGGGGTGACGGCGGTGACGGCGTTCCGGGTACAAAGTTGTTTGGCGGCCGGAAGGCGCCGAGGTGGGGGTCGGCGGCCCTCTTTTACCTAATTTCGTTTGGACACAAGAAACACTTTGGTACCCGGATCGCCGTCACCCCCGTCACCTTTTGGCGACTTCCGCGCCGATAAAGGGCAAAACGGGTGACGGCGAGGGTGACGGCGGGGTGACGGCGACCCCTAAAAGGGTGACGGCGATCAAAACGCCGTCACCCTTCGGAGGTGCTATCCGCCGAGGATCTCGTCGACGTCCGGCGCCGCGTCGATCTTCAACGGGCGCGGGGCGAAGGTGACGACGTTCTCCGGCGTCTCTCCGGCGACCTCGTCCTCGGCGTCGTCGAGGTCGTTGTCCTCGGTCTCCACGGCGCGGAGGGTGATGGAGCTACCCTTCTTGGTCCGCTTCCGCTCCACTTCCAGGCCAGCGGCCCGGAGCGTTTCGTGGGACTTCATAAGAGCCGCCGAGAGGCTGGACGCCGACGTCGGCCACGCGGCGCGCGGATCGTCCGGCCGGTCTACCTCGATAGCGCGGAGGAGGATCTCGGCGCCGACGGTCCACTCGCCGCCGTGGCTCTTGACCTGCTTTAGCAGGGCCGCCGTGAGCGGGTCGGAGGTTGCGCGGTCGGCGAGGACGCCACGGACGGAGCGCGTGTAAACGGCGGCGTAGCCGTCGAGGTCGTCCTCGTCGGCGTGTATGTCCAGCGCGTGGAGGATCAGCGCGTAGTCGGCCATGCGCGGGAGCTTGTGTCCGGCGTGGCGGGCTTCGTGGAGGTGTGCCAGGACTCCGGCGACGTCGTCCAGGAGAGCGCCGAGGATGCGGCCGTGGAGACGCTCAAACCTGGCCCAGAGCTCGGACTCGGCGCGGCGGTCCTCCTCGGATACCCGCTCCAGTTCCAGGAGGACCAGACGCTCCAGGGCGTCCGGGCCGAGGCCGAACGGGAGGACGATGGACGTCGCCACGCCGGAGCGGCGGAGAGTCGAGACGCGGAGGTCGTCGTCGGTGTAGAGCGCCCGGCGGCCGATCTCTACGCCGGTAACGATCCGGCACAACCAGTCCGAGGTCGCGGCGGACACGTTCCCGATGTTGTCCCAGGAGGGCAGGAAGCGCCCGCTCGCGGCGGTGGTGTCGTCGCGCTCATTCCGCCCCGGCTCCCTGCCGAGGGCGTCGACGGGGTCTACTACGTTCAGAATCATCCTGGCGCGGGTGGACTTGCCGGAGCCCTGCGGGCCGAGGGTCCAGAGGATCGGCCGGGGCACGTCCTCGAAGAGGGACGCCACGAGCCAGCCCCATGCGAGTTTCCAGCGGGGGTCGTCCTCGGCGAGGCCGAGAAGCTCCCGGAGGTCGTCGCGAGTGCCGCCCTCCTCGGGCGCCGGGAGGGCGTTACCCGCCGCCGTGCGCCGAAAGATCGGGCGGGAGGCGGTTACGTCGTCCTCCTCGCGGGGGTCGCGGACGGTCCAGCCGTAGGGCGAGACTTCCACGAAGCGGCCGGACGTGTCGCCGAGGTCGACGTGGATGGACGGGCCGAGCTTCGCCGAGCGGAGGTAGACCTTGGAGACAGGTGCATCCTCGGCGAGGCCGTAGAGCGTCTCCATAGCGGTCCCTACCGTGTCGCGGCCTACCGTGAGGCCACGCTCACGCCAGAGGGCGCGGGAGATCTCGGAGCGGAGCCCTCGGACCTCGCGGGCGATCCTGGGATCTTTCGGGTTGGTCGAGGTGACGAAGACCGAGCCGTCGGTCGAGCGGCCCAGGGTGTATTTCTCCAGGGCGAAGCGGACGACGTCGGCGGCGCCGAAGCGGTCCTCGGCGGGAGTCTGGGGCTTCTTCTCGGCGTCGCTCATTTAGCGGCCTCCTTGGAGGCCAGCGGGTCACAGTCAGGGGCGCCGACGGCGGCCCAGGGGACGCGCTTGGAGGGGAGCTTGCCGCTTGCCAGCGGGGTTCCCTTCGTGTCGACGTCGTGGACGGCGGGGGACTCGGCGCCGGGCAGGATTACGAGCATGTAGCCCTCGGAGCGGTGGTCCAGGAAGGGGAGGATCGGATCTCCCACGGCGCCGAGGCCGTGCGTCTTCTTCTTGCCGGTGACGGGGTGAATGATCGTGGTCACTCGGCCGCCGTCAAAGAGCGTGATGTGCTTTACGGGTACCTCATACATGAGATATTGCTTCTTTCTTTCGTGGGGTTGGGCCAGCGGTTCCCGGCTGGCGCGGGTGTTGGTCTAGTCGCCGAGGAGGCGGCGGGCCTCGCGGGCCAGTTCGGCCAGGACGGCCTCGTCGGCGCCGGAGGCCAGGGCCTCGGACTGGCGCGCGAGCAAGTCCAGGGCGGCGCGGCGTTGGGCGTCCCTCCGCTGGCGGTGGACGGTGACGCGGCACGCGGTCCCGCAGTATTCGGCGTCGACCCGCTTGGCGGTGAACGCGCGGCCACAATGGCGGCATATGCGATCCATGAGGGCCTCCTTTCGTTGAGGCGGTTGGCTAACCCATAAAGGGCCAATAAAAGAGGCCGTCACGAGGACGGCCAGGAGAGGAAGTTAGAGCCGGGCGCGGCGAGTCTTCTACGCCGGAAAGACCACCACCGGCGGAGCCAGGCGCGCGCCCGGACCTCCACGCCGGAGAACGAGCGTGGAGCGTGTGAGGCCGCCGGGGGCCGGTGCCGCCGATAGGTTCGGCATCCGGCCGCTCTCGGCGGTCCAAGAATGGTGTAGGCGATCTTTGCCCTACATAGGAGAAGGTTGCCCCGGTTGCTGTACGGGCGGATCTTGCTCCAGCAGAGAAGGTTGCCCCGGTTACCCATCACGCGGAACCGGCGCGGATCTCGCTCTACTAGAGAAGGTTGCCCCGGTCGCGGGACGCGCCGCTAACCCTCCCAATAGAGAAGGTTGCCCCGGTTACGACAGCGGCGGAACGGCGCGGATCTTTGCTCTAGTGGAGAAGGTTGCCCCGATTACCCAAGACGCGGAACGGCGCGGATCTCCCCTCAGTAGAGAAGGTTGCCCCGGCTGGGGGACGCAAGGTGCGTAACCAGGAGAAGGTTGCCCCAAGGTGTGCGTCTGCTCATGTGACATATAAGGAGTCGGCCGGGGTGTGGCAGATTTTAGGCAAAAACCCCGGAATCTAGCGGTTTTTGATTTTGTAACGATTGGGTAACGATATAGTCGGCGACTCACGCCGGGCACGAAAAAAGCCCCGGCCGGGCGGCTGGGGCTTCTTCGTTAGGGCTCTGGCGGAGGGTCGTTTACACGCGCCTCCTCGGCGGCCACGATCCGGGCCGCCTCGGCGAGGAGCCAGCGGCGCCAGTCGTCGGGGCCAGGCGCCGGGGCGCCGAGGGTGTAAGGCTGGCCGCCGCCCCATATGCGATCGCGGGCGTGATTAGGCTCATTCTGCGTCATAGTCCTCCTCTTGCGCGTCTGGGTTTAGGTGAGTGGCGAGCTTGTGCTCGATCCATACGCGGGAAATGTCGCGGCCGGAGCGGACCTCGACGTAGAGGAGCGCCCGGACGATCTCGCGCTGCTTGTCGAGATCCAGGGCGTCGAAGCTTGCCAACACAGAGTCCTTCATCTCGGCGAACTCTGCCATGCTTGCCTCGGACTTCACGAGGAGGCCGTGGGCAATGTCGAGCAACGCCGAGGCGGCGCCCTTTTCGGAGCGTGCCCGTTCGAGCTCGGCCTCGATAGCGAGGCGGGCGTCGCGAAGCTCGATCAGCCGGGCGCGGGCAATGGTCGG
Organism: uncultured Arthrobacter sp.; assembly: GCF_964021775.1. GTDB lineage: Bacteria > Actinomycetota > Actinomycetes > Actinomycetales > Micrococcaceae > Arthrobacter. The sequence goes on along the minus strand of NZ_CAXHZI010000029.1, from coordinate 11,474 downwards.
CGGCACGAGCCCCTCGTCGCGGTCGGCGATCGTGGCGGCGACGTGAGCGGCGTTCTTTTCGTGAGCGGCGATCAGCGCGGCGATATTCGAACCGTTCGGCGACGCCGGGAAAAGGTCCGGGCCTCCGGCGATAAACGCCTTGGCGATCTCGTCGCGGACGCGGGGCTCGATGATCTTCTTCAGGATGGAGACGTGGGAGAGATCGGCCTTGCAGATGTAGGAGCGCATGTAAGTAAGTGGCGTGCCGCACTCGCCGCAGTGGATCAGGCCGCTAAGCAGGTGGCGGGGTTTCGGGCCGGGGGAGGTCTTGCGCGAGGGATCGCTCAGAATGGCGACGACCTCGGCGGCCAGCTCCGGCTCCACGACCGGCGTTACAGCGTCGGAGTCGATTACGGCGCCGAGGTGGCGGATCTTCCCGGCGTAATGCGGGTTCTTCAGCAGATCGGCGACCCGGCGGGAGGTCCAGGCGCGGCCGGGCGCGGGGTCGACGCCCTCGGCCTTCAGCCAGCCGACGGCGGAGCGGAGTGAGCCGCCCTCCGCGACGTGCGTAAATAGGCGCCGGACGACGACGGCCTCGGACTCGCGGGGCGTGGTGCCGTCTGTTTCATAGCCGTAGCGCCGACGACCAGGAACGGGGCGACCGCTGGCGGCGCGGGATTCGTTGGCTCGCTTCTGGCGCTCGCCCTTGCGCCGTACTTCGAACTCGGCGATTGCGGCGAGCATATCCGCCCTGAATTTACCGTCGGCCGTCGTAAGGTCTATCTCACCGTTGACAGTCAGCACGCGGGCGCCGGTATCGGTGATGGCCAGAAGGTCGCGGGTGCTGCGGAGGAGCCGGTCTATATCGACAGACACGACGACGTCGCCGGGTTTGAGGTCCGTTAGCATCTGGTGCCATGCCGTGCCGGGGCCTCGCTCTTTGGCGGCGCTTGTGTCGTTGTCCTCGTAGACCTTCCCGAGGGTCCAGCCTCGGGCCTCGATCAGGGCAGTGCAGCGCTTCTTTTGATTGGCGATGCCTTCCGCCACGTCCTCGGACTGGCGGGCGTATATCGCCGCTGTGGTGTGTAAACGGGTCATGCATCTAATCGTAGATTCTGTCAACGGAACAGGCTGATCGCGGCGCTGGCCTCCGTGACGGTGGTGGTCGAGGCGCGGTGGAGGTCCGGGGCGCTCAATACCGCCCACCACGCCGAAACTATCGGCCGCGCCGTCGGCGCCGTCCCCGGGTCGGTGCACAGTGCCAACTCGGCCGGCTGCCACCGGCTGCTCCGCGAGGGCGGCGCGGTGTGCGTCACGGACGCCGGCGAGATCGCTGAACTGGCCTCGCCGAGCGGCGACTCGCTGCCCGAGGCGAAGTCCGGCCGGGTGGAGGCCCACGACGGGCTGACCCTGGAAGACCTGATCCTGCTGGATGCCCTTCCGCTGCGCGTCACGAGCTCGGTCGAGAAATTGGCCGCGGTCGCCGGGCTGAGTCCGGAATCAGTCAGGGCAGGCCTCGGACGGCTCGGACTGATGGGCCTGGCGGAGTCCCGCCACGGCGGCTGGAAACGCTCCGCCACGGCGGGCTGAGCGTTGCACCGGCACGGTCGCGCGGACCCGCCGAGCTGTGGCACGTCGCCACACCGCACCCCGCACTCTGGTGTCCGGCCACCGGCCTCTGCCGGCACGCCGCCCGCCGCACCCCGCACTCTGGCCACCGGCCTCTGCCGGCACGCCGCCCGCCGCACCCCGGTGTCCGGAATGGCGGCGCGAACCCGGGCGGTGACGGCGCACCGTCGGGCTGCGCCGCTGACGGTCCCCTTGCTGGGACACTGGGACAGTGTCAACACAGCAACTGCCCGGAGCGCTCGCCGAAGCCGCCCACCGCTTCGGCCGTTACCTGGAGGCCGAACGGGGCCGCTCCGCCCACACCGTGCGCGCCTACCTCTCCGATGTCGGGAGCCTGCTGGAGCATGCTGCCACCGAAGGCGCCATGGAGCTGGCCGACCTGGAACTGGGCACCCTGCGCCGCTGGCTCGGAGCCCAGAGCGAAGCGGGGATGTCCCGCGCGACGCTGGCCCGGCGCGCCGCCACCGCGCGGGCCTTCACCGCCTGGGCAGTCCGCGAGGAGCTCATTGCCGTCGACCCCGCCCTGAGGCTGAAGGCACCCAAACGGGAAAAGTCCCTGCCCGGCGTGCTGCAACAGGGACAGGTGCAGCGGCTGGTGGCCGGAGCCGAGTCGGACGCCGCTGACGGAGAACCGCTGGCCCTGCGCAACCGCGCCATGCTTGAGCTGCTTTACGCCACCGGCGTCCGCGTCGGCGAGCTGTCCGGCCTCGACATCGATGACCTCGATCCGGACCGAAGGACCCTGCGGGTACTCGGCAAAGGCAACAAAGAACGGACAGTGCCCTACGGCCTCCCAGCAGCTATCGCCGTCGACGACTGGCTGCGCCGCGGCCGCCCGGCCCTGGCGGCGGACGGCTCGGGTCCGGCCCTTTTCCTCGGCGTGCGCGGCAAACGGGTGGACCAGCGCCAGGTCCGCAGCGTCGTCAAGGATTTGCTGGACGGACTGGGGGACACCTCGGCGACCGGCCCGCACGCCCTGCGGCATTCGGCGGCGACCCATTTGTTGGACGGCGGGGCGGACCTGCGGGCCGTGCAGGAGATCCTCGGCCATAGCAGCCTGGCCACCACCCAGATCTACACCCACGTCTCGGTCGATCGGCTGCGGAAAAGCTACCAGCAGGCGCACCCGCGCGCCTGACCGTTATCCGCCCGGCACGGTGCCAAAGAGGCCTGGCATAGGCCTCCTTCCGGCGCCGCAACGCGGGGATCCCGCCGGCCCGGAAGCCGCCGCGACTCGCCGGCAGCGACGCGCCGAATTGCACTGGCGTAATTAGGCGGGGTACGGCACAATGAGACTCACGCCCGGCAACTTTCAAGTGGTGCTTGAACCGATAAAGCATCGATTTACCAACTGAGGTCCGGACCTATTTTTTGCATAATGTTGTTTTGAAGAAACTGAATAGTCTGGCAGGGGCAACCGCCCCGCACGCGGATTGACGCAGCAGACAGGCATCCAGGCAGAGGTCGTTGGGGAAGACGTACCTATAGCTATGGAGGATGGAATGTCTGTTGCACTAACCCGCGGTGTCCTGTTCGTACACTCGGCCCCGACAGCCCTGTGCCCCCACGTTGAGTGGGCCATTGGCTCTGTCGTGGACAAGCGCACGGACCTTGAGTGGACTGCCCAGCCTGCTGCGCCCGGAATGTTCCGGGCCGAGCTGTCGTGGACCGGAACGCCGGGCACGGGGGCTCAATTGGCGTCTGCGCTCCGCGGCTGGGCGCACCTGCGCTACGAGGTCACCGAGGAGCCCAGCCAGGGCGTCGACGGCGGCCGCTGGTCGCACACCCCCGAGCTAGGGATCTTCCACGCCGTCACGGACGTGCACGGCAACATCATGGTCTCCGAGGACCGGATCCGCTACGCCTACGAATCCGGCGCCGGCGACCCCTCCGCGGTCTACCACGAACTCTCCCTGGCCCTCGGCGAGGCCTGGGACGAGGAACTCGAACCCTTCCGCCACGCCGCCGAAGGCGCCCCCGTGCGCTGGCTGCACCAGGTCGGCTAAGCCCCGCCGAGCCCTCGAAGACCCAGGGCCCACCGCAACACACTCCATAGCAACGCCAAATGACAGATGGCGGCAATGTTCTTCGTGAACATTGCCGCCATCTGTCATTTCGGCGTGCAGGGCCCGGGAAGGCCCCCAGGAACTAGACGCTGCGGATCGCGATGACGGCGTTGTGGCCGCCGAAGCCGAACGAGTTGCTCAGTGCCACGATGCTGCCGCCGGGCAGTGCACGCTCGGAGGTGACGACGTCGAGCGGGATCTCCGGATCCTGGTTCTCGAGGTTGATCGTCACCGGAGCCTTGCGGTCGTGCACCGCCAGCACGGTGAGTACGGCTTCCACCGCACCTGAGGCGCCCAGCAGGTGGCCCATCTGCGACTTGGTGGCGGAGACGGCGACGTCGTCCACGTGCTTGCCGAGGGCGGCCTTGAGGGCGGCGTACTCGGGCTTGTCGCCCACCGGGGTGGAGGTGGCATGCGCGTTGACGTGCACCACGTCCTCGGCCTGGATCCGGCCGTCGAACATGGCCGCCTTCAGCGCACGGGTGGCGCCGAGGCCCTCCGGGTCCGGGGCGGTGATGTGGTAGGCGTCGGCGGTCACCGAGGTGCCGGCGAGTTCGGCGTAGATCCGGGCGCCGCGGGCGAGGGCGTGCTCCTCGGCCTCAAGGACCAGGGCGCCGGCGCCTTCACCCATGACGAAGCCGTCACGGTCGCGGTCGTACGGACGCGAGGCGTGCTCGGGATCGTCGTTGCGGCGGGACAGCGCCTGCATCGACGCGAACGCGGCGATCGGCATCGGGTGGATGGCGGCTTCCGCGCCGCCGCAGACGACGACGTCGGCCTTGCCGGAGCGGATCAGGTCCAGGCCCATGTGCACGGCTTCGGTGCCGGACGCGCAGGCGGAGACCGGGGTGTGGGCGCCGGCGCGGGCGCCGAGGTCCAGGCTGACCGCCGCGGCCGGGCCGTTGGGCATCAGCATCGGCACGGTCATGGGCAGGACGCGGCGGGGGCCCTTTTCGCGCAGGGTGTCCCAGGCGTCCAGGAGGGTCCAGACGCCGCCGATGCCGGTGGCGAAGGCCACGGCGAGGCGGTCGTGGTCGATCTCGGTGATGCCGGCGTCGGCCCAGGCCTCACGGGAGGCGACCACGGCGAACTGCGTGGAGGGGTCCATGCGCTTGGCCTCGACCCGGCTCAGGACCTCGGTGGCGGGGGCGGAGGCGCGGGCCGCGAAGTGCACCGGCAGCTCGTACTTGGCCACCCAGTCGTCCTCGAGCGTGTGCGCGCCGGAGACGCCCTTCAGCGCGTTCTTCCACATCGTGGGGACATCGCCGCCGATGGGTGTGGTGGCACCCAGACCGGTAATGACTACTTTGCGTGCCATGGGATCACTCTCTGTCGGTGCGCCTGCCGTATCCGGAACCTGGTGAAGGCGGCCGGGGCCTGCGTAGGGAAAACTCGGTGGTCATGAAAACTTGGGGGGGGGTCAAGCAGTGGTGTTCCGGTCCGGGACGCCGATGAAGCCTCCCGGACCGGACACCGGAACGGCCGTTGCCGGCCGGGCCAGGTGCAGGCGGAAGATTAGGCCTGCGCGTTGGCGATGAAGCTGACGGCGTCGCCGACGGTCTTGAGGTTCTTGACCTCTTCGTCCGGGATGCGCACGCCGAACTTTTCCTCGGCGTTGACCACGATGGTCATCATGGAGATGGAGTCGATGTCCAGGTCCTCGGTGAAGGACTTGTCCAGCTCGACAGCCTCGGGGGCCAGGCCGGTCTCTTCGTTGACGATTTCAGCCAGGCCGGCCAGGATCTCTTCGTTGCTAGCCATTGATGGCTCCTTTTCTTGTTGTTGACGTCGGCGTCCGGGGGTTGTTCCGGGCTCCTCTGGCGAAATGATTCAAACCGAGGGTTCGGCTTGGTGTGGGATTCAGTGCCGTCGGGGGTACCGACGGCTCAGGAAGTGCGGTGGCCGCCTACGGAAGCACAATCACCTGGGCGCCGAAGACAAGTCCGGCCCCGAACCCGATCTGCAGGGCCAGTCCGCCGCTCAGTTCAGGATTTTCCTGCAGCAAGCGGTGGGTGGCGAGGGGGATGGAGGCTGCCGAGGTGTTGCCTGCTTCGGCGATATCCCGGGCGACCTTGACGGTCTCCGGAAGCTTGAGCTTCTTGGCCATCTCGTCGATGATCCGCATGTTGGCCTGGTGCGGGATGAACGCCGCAAGGTCCTCGGCGCGGATACCCGCGGCATCGAGGGCCTGCTGGGCCACCTTGGCCATTTCCCAGACCGCCCAGCGGAAGACCGTCTGGCCGTCCTGGCGCAGCGTGGGCCACAAGGCCGCTTCCGTCACCGCGGCCTCGCCCTCGCTGAGGGCGGTGCCGTGCTTGCCGGCGGCTTCGAAGTCGCGGACGTCCAGCATCGAGTGGGTCATGCCGATGGCGTCCCACTTGCTGCCGTCCGATCCCCACACCGACGGGCCGATGCCCGGAGTGTCGGAAGGTCCGACGACGACGGCGCCCGCACCGTCGCCGAGCAGGAAGGAGATGGTGCGCTCGGTGTTGTCGATGACGTCGGAGAGCTTCTCCGCGCCGACCACGAGCACGTACTTGGCCGCGCCGGAGCGGACCAAGGCGTCGGCCTGGGCGATGCCGTAGCAGTAGCCGGCGCAGGCGGCGGAGATGTCGAACGCCGGCGCCGGGGTGGCGCCGAGGCGGTCGGCCAGGCTTGCCGCGGCGGAGGGCGTCGCGTAGGGGTGGGTCACGGTGGACACGATCACGGCGCCGAGCTCGGACGCGTCAATGCCGGCCTTCTGCAGGGCCTCGCGGGACGCACCCTCGGCCATGTCGATGACGCTGACGTCGGCCGGGGCCCGGTGCCGGGTGATGATGCCGGTGCGCTGCCGGATCCACTCGTCCGAGGAATCGATCCACTGGCAGACATCCTCATTGGTGACGATGACGCTGGGCCGGTAGGCGCCGACGCCCATCACGCGGGTGTTTTCCTGCAGGGGAGCCTGCTTCAGAGTAGGAGCGCTCATTCCCCTCCCTCCAGTTCTGCGAATAGGGCCAAGGCGGCGGAAAGGTCATCCGGGGTCTTGACGGTGACGGTCTTCACGCCGGGCATGCCGCGCTTGGCCAGGCCGGCTAGCGTCCCGGCCGGGGCCAGTTCGATCACGCCGGTCACGCCGCGCTTCACCATGGTCTCCATGCAGAGATCCCAGCGGACCGGGCGGGACACCTGGGCGATCAGGCTGTCGACGGCGGCCGCGCCGTCGGTGACCTCGGCGCCGTCGAAGTTGGACAGCAGCGGAACCTGCGGGTTGCGCGGGTGCAGCGAGGGCTTCAGGGCCTGCAGCGCGGCGACGGCGGGGGACATGTGCGAGGTGTGGAACGCGCCGGCGACCTTCAGCGGGATCACGCGGGCCTTGGCCGGCGGATTGTCGGCGAGGGCCTTGAGCTGTTCCAGGGTGCCCGCGGCCACGGTCTGGCCGGCGCCGTTGACGTTGGCCGGGGTGAGCCCGCAGGCCTCGATCGCGGCTAGGACCTCGGCGGGATCCCCGCCGACGACGGCGCTCATGCCGGTGGGGGTGGCCGCGGCGGCGGCGGCCATGCCGTTGGCGCGTTCGCGCACGAAGGTCATGGCTTCGGTCTCGGTCAGGACGCCGGCCAGGGCCGAGGCGGTGATTTCGCCGACCGAGTGTCCGGCGAGGATGACCGGGAGGGTGCCCAGTTCGACGTCGAACAGGGACTTCGCGGCCACCAGTCCGGCGGCGACAATCAAGGGCTGCGCGACGGCGGTGTCCTTGATGGTCTCCTCATCGGAGGTGGTTCCGTGGGCGGTGAGGTCGATACCTGCTATTTCGCTAAGGGAGGCCAGGTGGCCTGCGACGGGTGGCAGTTCCAGCCAGGGGGCCAGAAAACCAGGGGTCTGGGAGCCCTGTCCAGGGCAAACGATTGCAAGCACGTATCCAGCTTTCCAAATTGCCGCGTGATTCATCGGTACTTTCATGCACCAAGCTCACTGGGTCAGATTGTAGGAAGTCTACAACGGGTCAGGAGTTGTTACGGGACGGCTGGCGTTCCGGAGCGGGCCTGGGCGGGGCTGAAAGCCGGCCCACCACAAGCGCTGCCTGAAGCACAAACGCCTCGCGGGGGATCAGCGGATCCCAACCTGTGACGTCGCAGACGCGCTTGAGCCGGTACCGGACGGTGTTGGCGTGGACGAAGAGTTCGCGGGCCGTCGCCTCGAGCGAATGGCCAAGTTCAAGGTAGGTCCCGAGCGTCTCGACCAGGCCGTTGGACGCCGCGACCAGGGGCCGGTAGATGTTCTTCACCAGCGAGCGGCGGGCCGCGTCGTCACCGGAGATCACCCGTTCGGGGAGCAGGTCGTCGGCCGCCACGGGACGCGGCGCGGAGGGCCAGGCCCGGGCGGCGGTCAGGCCGGCGAACGCGGATTGGGCGGAGCTGCTGGCCTCCAGCAGCGAGCCGGCCTCGGCGCCGTAGACCACCGGGCCGGGGGCGAAAAGTTCACTGAGCTTCTGGCAGGCTGTTTCGCGGTCCTGCACGCCGCCCAGGATCAGGATCAGCCGGTCGCCCTGGATGCCCACGAGCGCGTCTTCGGCGAACCGCCCGGCGGTGCGGCGCAGTTCGCTGACGTAGCTGGCACTGGGTTCGGACGGGGAATTTCCCACCATCACGGTGAAGCGTTCCTGGGCTTTCCAGCCCAGCGCGGCGATCCGGGATCGCAGCGCGTCGGTGTTTTCGCCGCGCAGGATCGCGTCGACAATCAGCGCCTCCAGCCGGGTGTCCCAGGACCCGCGGGTCTCCGCGGCACGGGCGTAGACGTCGGCCGCGGCGAAGGCCACCTCGCGGGAGTAGCGCAGCACGGCCTCGCGCAGGGCGGCCTGGTCCGCTTCGGGCGCGATGATCGGCACCTGGTCTTCGACCACTTCAACGACGATCCGGATCAGCTGCAGCGCTTTTTGCAGGCTGATCGAGCGGGTGAGTTCGGTCGGGGCGGTGCCGAAGACATCGGAGAGGATCCAGGAGGGCGAGCTGGGCCGCTCGAACCAGGTGACGAAGGCGGCGATGCCGTTCTGCGCCACCATGCCCAGGGCGGAGCGCTCGTCGGAGTTCAGCCGGCTGTACCAGGGCAGCGATTTTTCCAGCTGGCGCAGCGTGGTGGTGGACAGCTGGCCCACGCTGGCGCGGAGCTTTTTCAGCGTCTCGGCCTTCTCCGGGGTGAGCGCCCGCACGGACGGTTTGCGTTTTGCGGGAGTGGTGGTGGGCTCTGCCATGCATCGAGCATACGGTGCGGGCCGTCCAAGCTCCATTTGTGCAAAGGCTACAAGTCGCTTTGGGCTGCATCACAGCCGCGGCGGGCGCGCCGGGCCCCCGCGCGGAGCCGGGCTGCCTGGTTAAACGCCCGACGGCGGCCCCCACCCAGGTGGGAACCGCCGTCGGGCGCCGTCGTGCGCTGCTGCTACCGGCGCTCGGTCAGGACTCGCCGCCCGCGTTGCCGGTGGTGCCGGCGTTGACGTTGAGCAGGCGGTACTTCTCGATCGCCTGGGCCGGGGCCTGGGCGTCGACCTCGCCGCGGCGGGCCAGCATCTGCAGCGAACGGACCACGATCGAGTGGATGTCGTTCTTGAAGAAGCGGCGCGCGGCGGCGCGGGTGTCCGAGAAGCCGAAACCGTCAGCACCGAGCGAGGCGAACTCGTTCGGGACGAACTGCCGGATCTGGTCCGGAACGGCCTTCATGTAGTCCGAGACCGCCACGATCGGTCCGGTGGCGCCGGCGAGCTGTTCGGTGACGAACGGGACGCGGGCGGGCTGGCCCGGGTTGAGGAAGGCGTCTTCCTCGGCGGCCATGGCGTCGCGGCGCAGCTCGGTCCAGGAGGTCACGGACCAGACATCGGCGGAAACGCCCCAGTCCTCGGCGAGGATCCGCTGGGCCTCAAGGGCCCAGGGGACGGACACGCCGGAGGCCAGGATCTGCGTGCGCGGGCCGTCGATCTTGGCCGGTGCCAGCAGGTAGATGCCCTTGATGATGCCCTCGGTGTCGAGCTCGGCCGGTGCCGGGGGCTGGACGATCGGCTCGTTGTAAACCGTGATGTAGTACATCAGGTTCCGGGCCGGGTCGTTGTCCGCGGGGCCGGGACCGTACATCCGGTTCAGGCCGTCGCGCATGATGACGCCGATCTCGTACCCGTAGGCCGGGTCGTAGGTGACGACGGCCGGGTTGGTCGAGGCGAGGATCGGGGAGTGGCCGTCAGCGTGCTGCAGGCCCTCGCCGGTCAGTGTGGTCCGTCCGGCGGTGGCGCCGATGATGAACCCGCGGGTCATCTGGTCCGCGGCGGCCCAGAAGGAGTCGCCGGTGCGCTGGAAACCGAACATCGAGTAGAAGACGTAGATCGGGATCAGCGGTTCGCCGTGCGTGGCGTAGGAGGTGCCCGCCGCGGTGAAGGCCGCGACCGAACCGGCCTCGTTGATGCCCGCGTGCACGATCTGGCCGGCAATGGATTCCTTGTAGGCCAGGACGAGGTCGCGGTCCACGGACAGGTAGTTCTGGCCGTTCGGGTTGTAGATCTTCGCCGTCGGGAAGAACGCGTCCATACCGAAGGTGCGTGCCTCATCGGGGATGATCGGCACGATCCGGGAGCCGAACTCCTTGTCCCGCATCAGGTCCTTGAGCAGCCGGACGAACGCCATGGTGGTGGCGGCCTGCTGCTTGCCGGAGCCGCGGTTGGCGACCTCGTACGCCTTGTCGCCCGGGAGGGTGACGTCGGTGTGCTTGGAGCGGCGTTCGGGGACGAACCCGCCCAGGGCGCGGCGGCGCTCCATCAGGTACTGGATCTCCGGGGCGTCGGCGCCGGGGTGGTAATACGGCGGCTGGTACGGGTCCGCTTCAAGCTGCTCGTCCGTGATCGGGATGCGCAGGTGGTCGCGGAAGGCCTTCAGGTCCGCCAGCGTGAGCTTCTTCATCTGGTGGGTCGCGTTGCGGCCCTCGAAGTGGGTGCCCAGGCCGTAGCCCTTGACCGTGTGGGCCAGGATGACCGTCGGCTTGCCCTTGAACTCGGTGGCGGCCTTGTATGCGGCGTAGACCTTGTTGTAGTCGTGGCCGCCGCGCTTGAGGTTCCAGATCTCCTGGTCCGTCATGTCCGCGACCATGTCCTTGGTCTGGGGGGTCTTGCCGAAGAAGTGCTCGCGGACGAATCCGCCGGATTCGGCCTTGTAGGTCTGGTAGTCGCCGTCGACGGTCTCGTTCATGATCTTCACGAGCGAGCCGTCTTCGTCCTTGGCGAGCAGGTTGTCCCACTCGCGGCCCCAGACCACCTTGATGACGTTCCAGCCGGCGCCGCGGAAGAACGCTTCGAGCTCCTGCATGATCTTGCCGTTGCCGCGGACCGGGCCGTCGAGGCGCTGCAGGTTGCAGTTGATGACGAAGTTGAGGTTGTCCAGCTTGTCGTTCGCGGCGAGCTGGAGCAGGCCGCGGGATTCCGGCTCGTCCATTTCGCCGTCGCCCAGGAACGCCCAGACCTGCTGGTCGGAGGTGTCCTTGATGCCGCGGTTGTGCAGGTAGCGGTTCGACTGCGCCTGGTAGATGGCGTTCATCGGGCCGATGCCCATCGACACCGTGGGGAACTCCCAGAACTCCGGCATCAGCCGCGGGTGCGGGTAGCTGGAGAGGGCGTGGCCCTCCTTGGACTTCTCCTGGCGGAAGCCGTCCAGGTCCTCCTCGGTCAGCCGGCCTTCCATGAAGGCGCGGGCGTACATGCCGGGGGAGGCGTGGCCCTGGAAGAAGACCTGGTCGCCGCCGCCGGGGTGGTCCTTGCCGCGGAAGAAGTGGTTGAAGCCGACCTCGTAGAGG
>NZ_CAXHZI010000028.1:0-37734 GCF_964021775.1 uncultured Arthrobacter sp. | reverse complement strand
CCTCTGCCGCCTCGCGCAGCCCGCCGTCCTCTGCCGCCTCGCGCAGCCCGCCGTCGTCTGCCGCCTCGCGCAGCCCGCCCAGGCGGCCAAGCTGGAGCGGGGTCGAATCATTGCCCGGCAGCGGGTCGCCGTGCCGGTGGATGATCTTCCAGTCCCCGTCCTCGCGCCGGAAGATCGTGGTGACCCGGAGTTCGTAGGGCAGCGGAGCGGCTCCGCCGACCGAGGCGGTGGTGTGCTCGATTCCCACCAGGTACGCCAGATCGCCGCTGGTTCCGGCGGACAGAATCTCGTACTCCCAGAAGGCGCAGTTCGAAAAACGCGAGGCCAGGGCGTCGAAGGCCGCCGCCGCGGCGTCCGGGCCGATCCTGGTCGCCACCGCGCCGAAGAGGGTCACCGGCTCATGCTGCGACCAGAGGGCTTTGCGGGGTGCGGCGTCGCCGTTGTGCAGGGCCGTTTCGGCCGCCTTCAAACCCGGCAGCACGGCCGCCAGGAACGCGTTGACATCATCCACGGTGAGCCCTCCATCCGTCCCGGAGTCAATTATCGAACGACCCGATCTGCCGGGCAATGGCCCGCGGGTAGCCCGCGGGTGGCACGCTACGGCGGCCAGGCCGCACGGCAATGCAAGTAGTCATCCAGACCGGCCCAAGTAGCACCCAAGTAGAACCGCGGAGAAAGCGGGCACCCCCCTCCAGAAGTCGGGTAGGCCCCACTCGCGCGCTCGTCCTGAAGCGCTTCTAGGCTCCTCAGTACTGGGACGGGAACGTCAGCTTAAAGGTCAGAAATGGGTCTCAACCATGCGCGAAAAAGCAGAATCTCGGGTTTTGTCCGGCCATTTTCCGCGGCGTCGCCATGGACTAACAGCAGGGTTGCCGTACCGCCGGCCACAAGGTGCGGCAGGAAGCGGCGACGCTGACTCCCGGCGGGGCCCGTGGGTTCAACGCGCGGGCGCTGCCCTGCTCTCGACGGCGCTCACCTTTGCCGGCCTGTCCCTGGGCGGTGCCGCCGCAGCCGACGTCGGGACGATCGCCCACGATGTGTTCCGGACCGGATGGGACAACAATGAGACGGCTCTTACGCCGTCCTCGGTCGCGTCGTCGAACTTTGGAAAACTCTTCTCCACCGCCGTCGACGGGCAGGTCTACGCCCAGCCGCTCGTGGTGGGCGGCACTGTGATCGCCGCGACGGAGAACAACAACGTATACGGGTTGAACGGCTCTACCGGCGCGGTGAATTGGCAGCGCAATCTCGGACCGGCCTGGCCGGCGTCGACGCTCAGCTGCGGTGACCTTACGCCCAACATCGGCATCACCTCCACTCCGGTCTTCGACCCGGCAACCAACAGCGTCTTCCTGCTCGCGAAGAAGAACGACGGAACGAGTGCCCGGCTGCCGCATTGGTACATGCACTCACTGGACCGGGTCACGGGCGCCGAACGGCCCGGATTCCCCGTCCTGATCAGCGGAGCGCCGACGAACGACCCGACCCGCCCCTTCAACGCCATGACCGCCATGCAGCGCCCGGGGCTGCTGCTGATGAACGGCGTGGTGTACGCAGGCTTCGCCAGCCACTGCGACTACGCGCCCTTCGTCGGCTACGTCGTCGGTGTGTCCACGGCCGGCCGGCAGACCACCATGTGGGCCACTGAATCCGGTAACAGCAACGCCGAGGGCGGGATCTGGCAGTCCGGCGGAGGCCTGGTCTCGGACGGGGCCGGGCAGATCCTGTTCGCGACCGGCAACGGCATTTCGCCCAAACCCGGACCGGGCAAGACGCCGCCTGCCACCCTCGCCGAGTCGGTGGTCAGGCTGACGGTCGGAACCGACGGAAACCTCAAGCCCACCGACTTCTTCAGCCCCGCCAACAACGCAAAGCTGGACCAGGACGATGCCGACCTGGGGTCCGGCGCCCCCATCGCCATCCCCAATGGCTACGGGACGACGGCGCACCCGCGCCTGCTGGTCCACGCGGGCAAGGACGGGCGCGTGTACCTGATGGACCGGGACAACCTGGGCGGCATGGGGCAGGGACCCGGCGGCGGGGACGCCGTCCTGGACGAAGCAGGCCCATACAGCGGCGTCTGGGGGAGGCCCGCGTTCCTGGGTACCACCAACGGCGGGTACATCTACACCGTCGAGAACAAGGGCTACCTCCGCGCACACAAGCTGCTGCCCACCAGCACCGGAGGCATGCAGCTCGCTTCCGTAGGCACCTCCGTCGGCACCTTCGGGTACACCTCCGGTGCTCCTTCAGTGACCTCCAACGGCACAAATGCGTCCTCGGCGCTCGTCTGGGTGGTGTATTCCACCGGCCCCACCGGCGTCGGCGCTGAGCTCCGCGCCTACCGGGCCCTCCCGGACAGCAACGGGAAGCTCCAGCAGGTGTTCACCGCGCCGTTGGGTACCGCGTCCAAGTTCTCTTCGGTGGCCACTGACAACGGCCGGGTCTACGTGGGAACGCGGGACGGGCACGTGCTTGGCTTCGGCGCGCCGACCACCTCCGCCGTCGGGGCGACCAACACCGACCTGGGCACAGCCGCGGTCGGGGCCACGGGCAAGGGCACCGTGACGATCACCGCGACCAGGGCCGTGACCATCAGCACCATCACCAGCGCCGCACCGTTCGGAATCGGAACCCTCACCCTGCCGCGGGCGCTGGCCAAAGGTGCCAGCATGACCGTCCCCGTGACCTTTTCGCCCACGGCGCCGGGCCAGGTTGACGGCGCGCTGACCGTGAAAACATCCGACGGCGAGACGGACCTCCTCGGTATCCACGGCGTCGGCACCAAGGACGGCCTGGGAGCGACGCCGGCCGCGATCGCCTTCACCGACGTCCCCACCCAGACCAGCAGCCGCCAGACGGTCAACGTCGTCAACACCGGCACAACCGTCGTCACGGTCACCGGCGTCACGCTGCCGGCCAACGCCGCGCTCAAGGTCGACCCGACGACGGTGCCGGCCGTGGGACAGAAGATCCAGCCCCTCACCTCGGTGCCGGTGTCCATTACCTTCAGCCCGACGACGGCGAGCCCGGTCACCGATAAGCTGCTCGTTTCCAGTGACCGCGGGTCCCTCGCCGTGCCGGTCACGGCGACAGCAGTTTCGGGCGCGGCGCACCTGCAACTGCCGCCATCGCTGGACTTTGGCGACGTCGCGGTGGGCGCGTCAGCCACCTGGGACTTCACGATCGTCAACTCCGGCAATATCCCGATGACCATCACCAAGGCCAAGGCTCCGCAGGGGGTCTTCTCCACCACCACGCCGATCTCCGAGGGCCTGGTCATCCCGCCGGGCGAATCCGCATACCAGAGCGTCACGTTCAAGCCGACCGCGGCCGGACAGGCCGGAACCGTGGACACCTACTACCTGCTCACGGCGAACGACGGCCAGGGCGAACAGAAGGTGATGCTCACCGGCAGGGGAGTGGACGACCCGATTGGGCTCAAGGCCTACCAGCTCAACGCCGGAGACCCGCGGTCGGTCCTGGGCAGGTCACTCACCCTTGAGTACCCGGTAGCCGGAGGTAAGTGCCAGGACTACGTCCGCGGAGTGATCTGCTGGTCGCCGGCAACCGGAGCCCACGTGGTCACGGGCGGAATCTACGACCGCTACAAGGCCCTGGGCGGCGCCGCCGGAGTCCTACGCTTCCCGACGACCGACGAAAAGGTCACCCCCGACACCGTGGGGCGGTACAACCACTTCTCCGGCGGCGGCGGAGGCGGCAGCTCGATCTACTGGTCGCCGAAGACCGGGGCGCACGCGGTCATGGGCGGCATCCGGTCCCGGTGGGCAGCCCTGGGCTGGGAGAAGGGGAAGCTGGGCTACCCGGTCACGGACGAGATGGTCACCCCTGACAGGATAGGGCGGTACAACCACTTCTCCGGCGGCGGCGGAAGCGGCAGTTCAATCTACTGGTCGCCGAAGACCGGGGCGCACGCCGTGATGGGCGGGATCCGTGCCAAGTGGGCCGCCCAGGGCTGGGAGAGAGGGAAGCTGGGCTACCCGGTCACGGACGAGCTGGTCACCCCTGACAAGGTGGGGCGGTACAACCACTTCTCCGGCGGCGGCGGAAGCGGCAGTTCGATCTACTGGTCGCCCGCCACGGGGGCGCACTCGGTGATGGGAGCGATCCGGTCCCGGTGGGCGTCGCTGGGCTGGGAGCGGGGACGGCTGGGCTACCCGATCTCGGACGAGTACTGGGTGAGCGTGGGCCGGGCCTCGAACTTCCAGCGCGGGAAGCTGACCTGGTATTCAGCCACCGGCGCGGTGATCGGCTAACACCGAAGCTGCCGCCGGCGGGCACGGCGGGCACGGCGGCGCCGGACCGGCGGCTTAGGCGGGAGTGGCCGGCGCAGGTCAGAATGGAGCCATGAGCGAGGCCGGTGACTTCATTGATGCGGCGCTGCAGCGTGAAAGTTCCTGGCAGCGGGCCGAGGAGGCCCAGGCCCGTTACGGTCCGGAGCTGGGGAGCTACGGAGCCTCCGTCGGTGCTGTCCGCGGCACCGTCCGGGATGCGCTCCGCCGCTACCGGCACCTGGGTCATGACGACGTCACCGCGCTTAGCTCGGAATTGTGGGCGGTGCCCGTCTTCGAGCGCCGGCTCGCCGCCGTCGTACTGCTGCAGTCGTCCCTGGCACTGCTGGACAACTCGGATTTGACCCGGATCGAGGGTTTCCTGCGGACGGCGCGCCTGCGCGAGCTGGCCGATCCGCTGGCGATCGACGTCGTCGGGCCGCTGGTAGCGCGGCTGGACCGTCAATACCGCGACCGCGCAGAGGCCGTGATGGGTCGCTGGCTGAGGGACCCGGATGAATGGCTGCGGCGGGCCGCCGTGCTGGCCCCGTTGCGCGGACTGCGGTCCGGGGACGGCGACTGGGACCGCTTTCTCCGGCACGCCGGGACCTCCCTGGCCGACCGTTCGGGAGGCACGAAGGGCAGCTCCGGCAGCAGCCCGGACGGCGCCAGCGGACTGGTCGGGGAGGCATTGTCCCGCGTGCTCGCCGAAGCGCGCTCGCCGAAGCAGGCAGGTCCCGAGCGGTGGTTTTAGCTAAACGGGTCGTAGGCCTCTCACCGGCAGCCTCGGCGCACGCCAAGCTGGGGCGGTGAACAGCTTCCTCGGAGCCGCCAGGGCCTCGCATCTGCGTTTCGTTATCGCCGCAGGGCTTATGCTCGCCGGCTGCGCGGGAGGGCAGGGCGCAGGGCCGGACGGCCCCCCGGCTTCTTCAGCCCCGCGCTCGTCCCCGAGCGGGGCCGGGTCCCCGACGGCGGCCGAGAGCCGGAACTACTCGGACGCACAGCTGCAGTCGCTGCTCAAAGGTGTGAAGCACCCCAGCGGCGCGCAGCTGCAGGTCGAGGATCCTCGCGCCTTGGTGTCCGGGGCAAAGGGTGACTACCAGGACGCGTCGGACCCTAAACGCCGAATTACCCCGCGCGAGTGCGAACTCTTCGACAGCTACCGCATGCTCAATGCGGCCACTGGCACGCTGGCTGGCGGAATGCTGATTCCGGTCAGCCGGGCAGACCAAGAGGCCATGATGACGACTGGCGCCTTCCGCTACCTCGACGTCATCCATCCCGCATCCCAAACCGACCGGTCAGAGTTCCGGCAGCGGCTCGAGGCCTACAGCTCCTGCAACACTGTGAGGGAAATCTCCTTGCTGCCCGGCAAGCTGCAGATGGCCATTGTCCGGCTTCCCGCGAAGGTCAACGCGGACCGGGGGTTCGCGGTGTCGCAGCTCACCTCCGACGGGGCGCGGATTGGCATGATCTGCGTCGGCGGCACCAAAGCGGGGGTGGACGTCATCTACCGCCAGACCGTCAACGGCAACGCCGCGGACTCGCTCGACTTCAACGCCGCCGCCCGGGAAGGCGCCGACGTCGTCAACCAGGTGCTGGGCAAACTGCCCTAAGGCTCCGGCCTGCGTTCCACGACGGCATACGCCTTGCCGTCGAGGAACTGCCAGTCGGTCACCACCATAAAACCAAGCGCGTCCACGCGGTCGTTCAGGACGTGGATGTCGAAACCTCCGTCGCGCGGTTCGGCATCCCACGTCGCCACATGGATTTCCTTCCCCTCGAGGACCAGCAGCTCCGTATTGACATCGAAATCCTCCTGCGGCTGATCACTTAGCTGGCAGATGGCGACACAGTGGCTGTTCATGGTGGGGCCTCCGTTGGGATCGCTGGATGCCTTCATCCTATGCGTGGCAGCCAGAAGGACCCTACCGGTTTTTTGCCGCCGGCAGCAGCCCCCCGTTATCTGAATGTGACATTCCTGCCCGCTGCCGTTACGGTGGATAGGTGCCTGTTTGTATCCGATACGGGCGCTCCCGAGCCGATTTGCCTAACTCTGCCGCGGCCCGGGATCCGAATGCAACCATCTGGCAGAGACGGGGAAACCACATTTGACCTGCACTTTCCGCAGGTCTTGGGGTGAAGCCGCGCAGCGCCCGCTTTGACGGGCCCGCGGCCGGGTGCCTCCCATCCGAATCCGACAGCTCACCTCGCAGGCATTGGGAGAGGCTACATCCATGACTTCAAGCATTACTTCTGCGCGCCATCGGTCCGACGCAACCGCCGGACGGAGCTCAGCATTTTCGGTCAAGTCGGGCACCATCGGCCGCCAGGCCGCCGTTCTTTTTGCCGCCTCCGGCCTTGTCCTCACGAGCGGCATGGCAGCCAACGCCGCCGTTGCGCCGGTCGAGCGCGACTCCGCACCGGCCTCCTCGGTTGACGTTGGGAGCAAGGTATCGACGCCCGTCACCGCTGATTCCGCCGTTCAGATCAGCTTTGACCGCCCGGCAGTCGCGACCACCCCGGCGCCCGTGATCGAGCAGCCCAAGCCCGTCGCCGCACCGGCAGTTGCCGCGCCGGCCGTCGCCGCGGCGCCCGCCGCAGCGCAGCCCGCCGTTGCGCAGCCTGCCGTTGCGCCGGCACCGGCAGCTCCCACCATCACCGTTCAGGCGAAGTCTGCCGCGGCACCTGCCCCGGCAGCCGGCGGAGTCAACGCCACGATGCTCTCGGCCGCCTACAGCCAGATCGGCATCACGCAGGACTGCACCGCCATGGTTGAGAAGGCCCTCGGCGCAGCCGGCATCCGCGTGGGCGACCTCGGTCCCCAGCAGTTCATGAACTACGGCAAGGTTGTGGGCACCCCGCAGCCCGGCGACATGGTCGTCCAGTCCGGCCACGTCGCCATCTACGCCGGCGGTGGCCAGGTCATCAGCGGTGGCATGAACGGCAGCAACCAGACGATCAAGCACCCGCTGTCCTGGCTGACGGCCACCGGCGGCGTGACCTTCGTCCGCGCCGGCGCGTAACACCCGCCTCAGCACCTCTTCCGAAAGCCGGCGACCGGCTGCCACCATGGCAGCCGGCCGCCGGCTTTTGCATGTCTGCGACGGGCCCGGCCGTCTTAACGCCTGCTGCTGCGCCCTAGCCGGTGTAGCGCAGCAGGACCACGCCGTTGCCGAACGCCCGGGTTTCCGCGAGCGTGAGCCGGGTCCTGTCCTCCGACGGCTTGAACAGCGGCTTGCCGTGACCGATCAGGACGGGGTGGATGTAGATCCAGTATTCGTCGATGAGCCCAAGCCGGCGGAAGGTATCGGCCAGCTCGGCCCCGCCCAGTGCCAGGTCGCCGCCGGGCTGCGCCTTCAGCGCCAGAACGTCTTCCGCGACGACGTCGCGTACCACCGTGGTGTTCCAGTCGGCCCGCTCCAGTGTCCTGGAATAAACGATTTTCGGCATGTCCCGCCAGATTTTGGCAAATTCCACCATGGCCGGCGTGCTGGACGGATCCTGGTCGGCTGTCGGCCAGAAGCCGGCCATCAGGTCGTAGGTGACCCGGCCGTCCAGGAAAGCCCCCCTGGAGGCGAGCTGCTCGTTGAAATGGCTGTGCAGTTCTTCGTCCACCAGGTGCCAGTCAATCTCGCCGTTCGGGCCCTCGAAGAAGCCGTCGAGGGACACCTGCAGGGTCAGGATGATCTTCCGCATGGCCAGAGCGTACGCCGGGCGGTCCACCGCGGGGTAGGGCTCTCCGTGGTCCGAGGGGGTTGGGGCAGGCGGTCACCGGCAGCATCCTGCCGTTTGGGGCGGTTACGCTGGCGGCGGGGGAACGACCGAAGCATTTCGGCAGGATCTTGCCGAATTGAGTCCACTGCTGCATGATGGGGAGAGTTCCGCAGGCCAACCGGCAAGATGATGCCGGTATTGCTGGAGCATAGCGAAGAGAAAGGACGCCGGATGGGCGACGTGGCGGCAATTGCCGAGGGAATCCGCCGGGCCCGGAAGGACGCCGGACTGACCCAGGAGCAGCTGGCGCAACTGGCCGGCACGTCCGAGCGCACAGTCCGCGCCATTGAAACGGGAACCGGCAACCCCTCGCTGCAGTCCGTCGTGGCGATAGCGAACGTGCTGGGCCTGAAACTCGCGGTCGGCTAATGCGCGCCGAACTCCAGGACCTGAGGTTCGTCCGGGCGGCGGACGTCTACAAGGACGGTCACCTGGCCGGCCACCTGGCACGCACCGGCACCGGGGGAGTGCGGTTCAGTTATCGGCCCGACTATCTCGCCGGCGGGCGCCCCGCCGTCGCCATTTCCCTGCCGCCGTCCGAGTCGGCGGTGGAAGCGCCCGCCGGGGCGCTGCCCGCCTTCTTCGCCGGCCTCCTCCCCGAGGGGCACCGGCTCACCGTGCTGAAGACCGCCACGAAGACCAGTTTCAACGACGAACTGACCCTGCTCCTGGCGGTCGGGGCCGATGTACCCGGGGACGTCCAGGTTGTTCCGGCCGGCGAGCCCCCGGCCGAGCCCGCGGCCCTGGCCGACACCTCACGGCCCGAGGAACTGGATTTCTCGCTCCTGGCCAACACCGTCGACCTGCACGGCATCCCGGGGGTCCAGCGAAAGACCAGCGCTTCGATGCTGACCACGCCGCTGGCCCTGCGCGGGCACCGCTACCTGCTCAAGCTTGATCCGCCGGAACATCCGCACCTGGTCGAAAACGAGGCGGCCCACCTGAAAGGTGCGAAGGCGCTGAAGATCCCCGTCGCGAAAAGCTCCGTCATCGCCGACCGGAACGGCCTGCCCGGGCTCCTGGTCGAACGCTTCGACCGGGTCAAAACGGCCGACGGCGCCTGGCGCCGGCTGCCGCTCGAAGACGGCACCCAGGTGCTGGGCCTTCCGCCGGCCTCCAAGTACGGGGTGGGCTCCGAGGAGGTGGCTACTGCCCTGGCCGGGATGTGCAAGGCCCCGGTGGTTGCCAGCCGCAACCTGTATCTTCAGTTCGTGTTCGCGTGGCTGACCGGAAACGGCGACCTGCACGCCAAGAACCTGGCTATCCTGGGCGGTGCCGACGGATTCGTGATGGCCCCGGTCTATGACGTCCCGTGCACCTTGCTCTACGGCGACGAGACCCTGGCCCTGCCCGTCGCCGGCAAGACCAGGAACCTCAAGGCCAGGCACTGGGCGGAGTTCGCGGACAGCCTCGGGCTGCCGCAGCGGGCCGCGGCAGCAGCCAACCGGACCGCATTGGCGGCAGCCGGTGCGATCGAGCTCGAAAAGCTGCCGTTCTCCGGCTCCCCGCTGCGCGGGGCACAACGGGAACTGCGGTTCAGGCGCCAGGAACTGGGCGCCTGAGCGTCGCTGTCTCCTCGGATCCAGCCAAGGCGGCCTGCTATTCCGGGGCCTTGGCGAAGGAAGCCGCACTAAGGAATTCGACTCCGACGAAAGGCTCTCCGCCCTCTACCCAGGCGTCGTGTCCCGGCGGGATGGTGTAGGAATCGCCGGCGGCAATATCGATGCGGCCGCCGTCGGTGGTTTCCACCGTCAGCTTGCCGGACACGCAGAATCCGACGTGGTTGTTCTGGCAGGAATCCGTCTGCACCACGGGTTTGATGCAGTCGGACCAGCGCCAGCCCGGCTCGAAGCTGAACCGGCCGATGGTGTAGTCGCCGACAGACACGATGTCGATCTCGCTCTTGTCCGGACGGCGCTTCTCATCCGGCGTGTTGTGGGACTTCACCTGCAGCTGGGTAACAAGGTTGGTGGCCATTGCACTCCCTCTTTTCGATCAGGGAATTTAACTGCTTACGCGGCTAAGCCTCCTCGCATGGTGCGCGGTTGTCGATACACATTTCCTAGAAGCTGGACGAGCTGCCCGAGCCGGAAAAGCTGCCGCCGCTGCCGCCGTATCCCGTTGTGCTGCCGCCCCGGGCGGTGCTGACGCTGCCGACGCCGCTGGTGAAACCGGTGTTGAACGTGGGGACGGAGAAAAAGTAGTAGGAGGGATACACCGTGCCCAGGATGCTGGGCTCGTAGCTGCGCCGCTGCTTCTTTCCGGCCCCGGACTGGGCGTCCTCCATCCCTTTGCGCATGAGCTTGGCTTCGCGCTCGTTGCGGGCGTAGCCGGCGATCACCGTGTCCGCGTGGCTCTTGAGCAGCTCGGAGAGTTCGGTCCGGGCGTCGCGCAGCCGGTCCAGGGCGGTCTCCGGGCTGATGCTGCCCTCGGACAGTTCAGCGGTCCAGCGTTCGATGTCCCGCTGGCTGCGGTCCCGGAAAGCCCGCAGCGACGACGCTGTCGCGGAACCGCCTTCGCCGTGGCTCTTTCCGAGCATGCCTTCGATGCCGGCCAGGTCGTTGCGGAAGGGCGCGAGCTGCCGGTCCCACGCCGTCGCCCAGATGGACCCGCGGTTCAGCAGCGCATTCGTGTCCGAGATGACATCGTCGAGGGCGTCGAGCTCGGCGGCGGCGTCGGCGTACTTGCGGGCCAGCGCCAGGCTGGACCGGCGGCCCAGCTGGCGCCGTGTCAAGGCATGCACCTGGTTGGAGAGCTCCGTCGCTGCGTTGTAGCGGCTCAGGAAAGTCCGGTGCTTTTCCAGCACCGTGCTGCCGTAGCGCGAGGACTCCGGGATGGTGCCGGCATTGAGTTCGGTGACCTGCAGGTCCATGCTCACGTTGGCGTAGTTTGCGTCCCCGCGGGCGATCTCCCGGCGGGCGCCGACCCGGGTCCGCCAGCGCACGAGCAGCCAGCCGCCCACACCGGCCACAGCGGCCCCTGCGGCGCTCCAGGCAGTGACGAGGAACGCGGTGGAGCGGTACCAGGGCTGGTTGATCAGCTCGGCGCCGCGGCGGATGCCGGCAATCGTCCCGTCCGTCCACTGGGCATCGCGCAACAGTTCCTTTGCGGCGTCCTGGATGTCGGCGCGCTGTTCGAGGGACACCTTCCGGTCCTCGCCCATGTACGTTCCGACGTGCCGGCCCACCGGGTCCAGCGCAAAGATGAACAGGCCGTCCGCCCACTTCTGCCCGTCCGGGCTGATCCAGTCCGGGTGCTCCGCGCGGGCGAAGCGCAGTACCTCTTCATTGAGGTTGTCGGCCGCGCTGCCGTTGTACGTATAGACGGCCACCCTGGTGGGCTGGTAGAAATCGATGTTTTCGACGGCGGGGAGCAGGGTGTTGCGGTCCAGGACCCCGGCCCGGTCCTCCACGACGACGGCGGCCGGCGGGACAGCGAGCGCCGCCGGCGCGCCGGCCAGCAGGAGGCCCGCCAGGCCGAGCAACAGCAGCAGGGTGCCCGCCAGTTTGGGGCCGATATTTGTGTGCATGGTGCCCATCGTCTGAGAGTAACGTCTGCTGCCAGCGTGCAAGACCCACGGAACTGCTGAAAGGGCCTAAAGACACCATGACGGCCCGGTGCGGCCCGGCCATACTGACGGCATGACCCAACCGCCGAACAACCCCGGACCGGGAGCGGCCCACGACGGTGCCCCGGCTGGGCAGGGGCCAGAGCCGGTTCCGGCGGCAGAGCCGGGCCCCGGACGGCGGCGGCCGGACCGGGTCCTGCTGGGCATCGTGGCGGCGATCGCGGTGTTGGTGGTCGTGGCGCTTAGCGTGGTGTTCCTCCGCGGCGAACCGCAACCCCTGGATGAGTCTTCCCCGGCCGGAGTGGTGCAGCGCTACAGCAGGGCGTTCATCGACTCGGACACCGCCGCTGCGGAAGCCTACCTCACCGAAAACGCCCGCTCCCGGTGCGCCAATTACTATGGCAACCCCGAGGCCAGCCGGGTGGTCCTGGTCTCCACGACCGAGCGGGACGATACCGCCACGGTCCGGATCTCCATAGTGCACGCTGCGCCGGACGGGCCTTTCGGACCCACCGAATACAGTGAGGAGGCCGTCATCGGACTCGTAAAGGTCAACGGCCAATGGCTGATCAACGAGCTGCCGTACAACCTGCATACGTGCACCGGCGGGGTGCTGAAGAAGTGAGCAATACCGCAGTGCACGCCGGCCCGGTGACCGGGTCCGCTCAGGCGAAGGTCCGCCGCCTGATTGTCTTCGTCCTGCTTTTCGCCCTGGTGATGATCGCCGCCAACGGCCTCAGCGGGCTGGTAGAGCGGCTTTTGCGCGCCGGCCAGGTGCTCGCCGGTGAGGGCATCGCGGGACTGGCACTGTCGCTGGCGTTCACCCTGATCGGCGGTCCGCTCGCGGCGCTGCTCTGGTGGCTTGTCTGGCGCCGGCTGGACGAGCCGGCTGAACGCGCGGCCCCGTCGTGGGGTCTTTACGTCGCGGCGGTCTATACGTATTCCCTCATTATGTCCGTCACTGCCCTGCTGGCGGTCGTGGCGTCGTTCGTCGGCCGGGGAGATCCGGAATGGCGTTCGCCGCTGGCCGTCGGGCTGGTCTGGGCGCTGGTCTGGATCTGGCACCGCTGGATGTGGCGCCACCCGGTGCGGGGCCCGCTCGAGCTCGCGAACGTGCCGGCCGTGATCGGCACCTACTTCGGGCTGGGCCTTGGCGTGGGCGCCGCGGTCACGGCGCTGGGGGGCCTGCTCGACATCGCGATCCGCGGTTCCCAGGAGTTCACCTCGGTCCTCGATCCGTGGTGGCAGTCCACGGTGCGGGACCTGATGTGGGCGGCCGGGGGAGCCCTGGTCTGGTGGTGGCACTGGTTCCACGGGGGTGCACGCAGGCTGCGGGGCGGGTTCGCGGACGTAGGGTTGATCGTCGTCGGGGTGCTGGCGGCCGGTTTGTTGGCCCTGGGCGGGGCCGGCACGGTCCTGTTCGTGCTGCTCAGGCTGGCTTTTGACCGGCAGGACCCGCTGACCGAACTGCTCGCCCCGCTGGGTGCCGCCATGGCCGCAGCCGCCATCGGCTCGCTGGTCTGGCGTTATTACCGTACGGCCGCGGTGGGTCGTTCCGAACGGACCCGGCAGGCGGGCGTGCTGGTGACATCGGGCGTGGCGCTGGCAGCGGCCGCCAGCGGCGTCGGCGTGATCGTGAATGCGGCGCTGTCCATTGCGGTGTCGCCGCTGGCCGGCGGGAACGCCCGGACCCTGCTGCTCGGCGGCATCAGTTCCCTCGCCGTGGGCGGCTGCGTCTGGTGGCTGGCGTGGCGGCCGGCACGGCAGCACCGGCAGGAGGCCGCAGTCCCGACGGGGCGGCGCGTTTACCTCATCGCGGTTTTTGGCCTCAGCGCTGTGGTGGCCCTGGTGGCATTGCTGGTGATCGGTTACCGGTTGTTCGAGTTCTTCCTGGGCGACGTGACGGGCGGCAGCCTGGTGGACCGGATCCGCGCGCCGCTCGGCCTGCTGGTGGCCACGGGCCTGGCCGCCGGGTACCACTTCGCCGTCTGGCGGCAGGACCGGTCCCGGCAACCTCCCGTCATTGGCCGGAAACGCACGATCGGGCACGTGATCCTGGTGGCCGGCTCCGACCCGGAACCGCTGCGCCGGAGAATCGAGGAACTGACCGGCGCCGGGGTCACCGTCTGGAGCCGGACCGACGTCGGCCTCCCCGTGCCGGCGGGTAGTGTGCCTGCCGCCGGTACCGTGCCCGCGGCGGTCGCTGCCGCTGCCGGGGCCGTGCCCGCGGCCGGGCTGGATGCTGCGGCCCGCTTGGCCGATGCCCTGTCCGGTGTGGCCGGCAAACGCGTCCTCGTCATCACCGGCCCGGACGACAGCGTGGAGGTCATTCCACTCCGCGGCTGAGTGGTCTCCTCCTGGGCAGGATACCGCCAAGCACGCGAGATGACAGCTCCCGCCGGTGTTTCCAGCAAACATCGGCGTCAACTGTCATCTGGGCACACACTTCGGTCAGGGCAGGCCGAATTCCCGGCGGTAGGAGCGGACGGCGCTGTGCACGGTGGGAAAGAAGTGGTCCGGGCCGAACCGGCTGCTGACGCCGAAGCGGATCAGCCGGTCCTTGATGGGCCCCTTCATCTCGGCGAAGACCAGGCTGATGCCTTTCCGGGCGAGTTCGTCATCGAGTTCCACGAGGTCATCGAGGGCAGTGGTGTCGAGATCCGTAATGGCCTCCGAGGCCACTACCACCCACCGCACCGGAGCGGGGGCCCGCGCCACGAGC
This sequence comes from uncultured Arthrobacter sp., assembly GCF_964021775.1. Lineage (GTDB taxonomy): Bacteria > Actinomycetota > Actinomycetes > Actinomycetales > Micrococcaceae > Arthrobacter. The sequence goes on along the minus strand of NZ_CAXHZI010000028.1, from coordinate 23,375 downwards.
GTGCGGATGTGCTCGGCAAACACGGCTCCGTTGGCGAAAAACAGCGGGGCGTCGAAACGGGCAATGACGAGGCCCGGCACCCGGTGGCCTTCCGGGTGACGGTTGAGGTCGTGGTACCCGGGCATGTCGTCGACGCTGGCCAGTTCCGTGCGGTACGGGTCCCAGGCCCGCAGGACGAAGGCGATCAGGGACAGGGCGATCGCGACCACCACACCCTCCAGGACGCCGACGAAGGCGACGCCGAGGAAGGTTGCGAGGAGCAGCCCGGCTTCGGTCCGGCTCATCCGGATGAGCCGGAGGAGCGTCCGGACGTCAACGATCGAGACCGCGGCAACAATAACCACGGCGGCCAGGGTGCTGGAGGGCAGGAACGCCGTGACCCCGGGCGCGGCGAGCATGAACAGCACCACCAGGGCAGCCGCGATCACGCCGCTGAGGGGGCTCCGCGCCCCGGCTTCGAGCGCGATGGGGGTGCGGGAAGTGCTGCCGGAGACCGGAAAACCGCCGAACAGTCCGCAGGCCGCGTTGGCGAAGCCGAGCGCACCCATTTCCTGGTCTCCTGCGACGTGGGCGCCGCGCCGTCGCGCGAGGCTGGTCGAGAGCACCGAGGTGTCCGCGAAGGCGATCAACGCGATGCCGGCCGCCGGGCCCAGCAAGGCCAGGATTTCCTCCGGCCGGACGCTGCCCAGGGCGGCTGCCGGGGGTCCGGCCGGGAGCGCGCCCACCACCGGAACGGCCGCGCTCAGCCCGGCCGCCGCGGTGGCGGCCATGGACGCGAGCACGGCCAGCAGCACGCCGGGCACCTTCCACGGCAGGGCCCGGCAGGCGAGGATGACCGCGACGGTGCCGGCGCCGAACAGCAGTGCCACCGGATTCGCGGTGCCCTGGAGCAGTGACCGCGCTGCTCCGGCGAGGCTGCCGGCGAGTGAACCGGCGTCGGCCGGAATGCCAAGCAGCTTGGGCAACTGGCTGGCGATCACCACCAGGGCGATGCCGTTCAGATAGCCGACCCGGATGGGCTTAGACAGCAGGCCGGTGACAAAACCGAGTTTGAGGAACCGGCCAACGATCAGCATCGCCCCGATGAGCAGGGACAGCACCCCGGCCAGGGCGACGGCGTGACCGGGGTTTCCGGCAGCCAGGGGCACGATCGCCGCCGCGATCATCGGCGCCAGGGACGAGTCCGGGCCCACGATCAACACCCGTGACGGGCCGAAGACGGCGTACACCAGCAGGGGGATCACCGAGGCGTAAAGGCCGGTGACGGCCGGCAGGCCGGATGCTTCGGCGTAGGCCATACCGGCCGGGATCAGGGCGGCGCTCAGGGCAGCCCCCGCGGCCAGGTCGGACTTCAGCCAGGAACGCCGGTAGCCAAGGACAATCCTGAGCCCGGGTGGGATGCTTCCGCTCCAGCGGCGGCGCACGGGGCGCGGCTCAGTTCCGGGCTGCCGGCGGGCTGGCGGGTTCCATGCTCGATTCTACGTCCGCCGGCCGGGTGGGCTCCCGCCTAGAGGCAAGCGGGCTGGTAGGCAGGGTCCGCCGGCTGGCCGGCAGGTCGCCCCAGCGCATTGGAGACGAGGCGCTGAACCACCGGGTCGTTGGGCGCCTGGTCGTGCTCGATCAGGTCGGCGGGGCACTTGTCCTGGACGGTGATGTTGGTGACCTGCTGCGCAGGCCCTGCCAGGAACTGGCTCTGGTACGGCGTCACCACCTCGTCATGCGTGGTTGAGATGACCGTGTAGGCCGGGCCCGCCACGGTGTCGCCGATGGAGTTGAGCGTGGCCAGGAACGCTGAGCCCGCCTGCTGGTCCGCACAGGCCTGGCAGTTGGAGCCGCCCAGTGAGGTGGCCGGCGGCACGGAGTCCGGCGCCGGGGTAATCAGCCCGGCCGTGCCGTGGTTGGACGGGGCGATGCCGACCAGATGGTTGACTTTGTCCGCGCCGTTCAGGAAGCCCAGGTAGTACCGCGGCATCATGCCGCCCTGGCTGTGTCCCACCAGGTCTGCTTTGGGCGCGCCGGTCGCGGCCAGCACGGCGTCGACGAAAGGGGCGAGTTCCGCAGCGGAATCGGCGATCGGGCCGGTAGCGTCGATGCCGTTCGTGGAACCGTAGTTCAGGGCGTAGACGCAGTAGCCCTCACTCTTGAGGACTGGCGCCAGGCTCGCCCAGTTTTTGGCCATACTCTCGAAGGTCCCCGGGACCAGAATCACCGGGAAAGGGTGCGCCGTCGTGGGCTTGCATGACCAGTCGTTGGCTCCGGGAGGGGACACATCGACGGTGTCGGCGTTGGCCGTGGGCGAAGCCGCCAGGGAGCCGCAAAGGAGGGCAATCGCGCCCACCGCCGCGGAGGCGGCGCGCTTGGTGCGGGCTGATGTGTTGTGCTGGGACACGGAAATACCTCTTCGGTCGGGCCCCTCGCCACTGAGGGGTCGGTGTGGACAAACGTGGGTAAGGGATCCGTTCCCCACTGTGATCCGGCTCACGTTCTTCATTTCACGCTAGGGAAGTTTTCCCTGTGGGCGGATAGTTCTGCACGTTTGTGCAGGGGTTTCTGGGCGCGCGGGGCTACTTCCCGGTAACCCGTGGGGCAAAGTTGCACGGATTCGCGTTTCCGGAGCGCCCGGTAGGCGGGTTCAGCGTTTGGCGTTGCCGGAGTCCGGCGGTCGGGCGAACGACTTGGCGGCCCGCGATCCGGCGACCGCGCTGGCGGCCATGGTGACCAGCGCCCCCAAGAGCAGGGCGGCGTCTTCTCCCGGCAGCAGCACGTGGAGTTGCGTGCCGATGCTGGCAGCTGCCACCGGCACGCCGAGCTGCGCTGCCGAGAGGACCCCCAGGGGCAGGGGGAGGCCCACTGCCCGCAGGCCGGCGTGGAGCAGGACTGCACCGATCCCCAGCGACAGCCCCAGCACCACCATGTCCGGGTGGCCGGCGAGGTCGCGCAGGTTCAGGGACGCGCCCAGCCAGACAAAGAAGACCGGACCGAGGAAGCCGTCGCTGACGGCGAAGAGTTGGCGGGCCAGGCGTCTCGGTTCGCCGACGGCAGCCACCACCAGGCCGAACGAGAAGCCGGCCAACATGACAGAAACGTGGCCAAAGTTGGCCAGTGCCGCCAGCGCGAAGAGCAGGGCCAGCTGGATCCGCAGCTCGAGGGCGAATTTCCGTTGCTCGGACAGGCGGTGCATGCGCTGGCGGGTGCCGCTGCGTTCCAGCGAGCGCAGCGCGAAGAAGAGCGCGACGGCGACTGTCCCTACCGCGAGCGCCCCGACGGCGGCGCGGCCGGCATTCGGCGGGTCCACGGCCAGTGGCAACGCGACGATGCAGGCGATGTCGGCGATGGCCACCTGGGCTGTCATGGCGATCACCTGGGGTCCGCCCAGGCGCAGCGAGTCGACAATCGGAAGGACCAGCGCTGCGGAGGAGGAAGCCAGCAGCACCACGTAGAGCGGGGCATGGCCGGTGCCGAAGGCCAGGCCCATGCCGGTTCCAACCACCACGGCCGCGCCGGCCGCCAGCGCTGCCCGGGTCAGGCCCTTCCCCAGCGCGGTGCGGATCAAGGAGTCCCTCACGGGCACATGCGTCCCGGCGACAAACATCACCAGCGCGAAGCCGATGTTCGCCAGCAGGGTGAAGGTGTGGTCATCCGGATCGACCCACGCGAACCCCGTCCGCCCGATCACCACGCCCGCCAGCAATTCGCCCAGGACCACCGGCAGGCGCCAGCGCACCGGCAGGGCGAGCAGGGGGCCGGTCAGGGCGACGACGGCGATCAGTGCCAGGGACAGGAAGCTCACCGCGCGCCGGTCCCGGCCGCGGGCAGGATGATCCGCATGAGCGTTCCTTCGGCGCCGGTCCGGGCCACTTCCACCGTGCCGCCCGCGGCCATGGCGATTTCGCGCACCAGGGACAGCCCGATGCCGAAGCTCCGCTCACCCTTGGCCCCGTCCGGGCCGGCGGTCCTGACGAACCGGTCGAAGATCCGGTCCTGGTCCACGCCGGTGATCCCGGGACCGGTATCCGCGACGCTGATGACGGCCTGGTGCTCCTGCGCAGCCGTGGAAATCGTGACGCGGCCGCCGGGCGGCGTGTGGGCCAGCGCGTTGTCCGCCAGCGCCAGCACCGCCCGGCGCAGGGCGTTCGGCTCAATCCTGGCCCGCGGCCGGGCCGTGGCGGCAAAGTCCAGCACGACGTCGTTAGCGGACGCCAGTTGCTGCAGGCTCTCGGCGACGGACGCTGCGATGTCGGCCAGCTCCACTGGCTCGGCCCCGGCATCCGGGCCGGCCGCGGTCGCGGCCAGCAACAGTTCGTTCACGATTCCGGTCAGCGTGGCCGCATCCTCGCGGATCCTGGCCAGGTTGCGGCCCGACGCGGAGTCCGGGACGACGTCGCGCTGCGCAAGCTGAATCCGGGTGTCCAGGATGGCCAGCGGCGTGCGCAGCTCATGGCTGGCATCCTGGACAAACCGGCGCTGCCGGGCCAGCGCCTCTCCCAGCGGGCGGATGGCGCTGCGGGCGCTGAGCCAGCCGACGAGGCCGGCCAATGCGATGCCTGCCGCTCCGGCAATAATCATTGCCTCCAGCAGATCCTTGGAATCCAGGTAGGCGTAGGTCCCGGCGGCTGCGGGGGGCGGCAACTCCGGCTGGGCTAGTTTGTTCATCAGGTAGCCGGCGGCGACGGCGAGCAGGCAGAGCACCATCACCGCGCACGCGGCGGTGACGCGCACCGCCACTTTCAGCGAGGCCGACCGGAGGGTGGACTGATCCGGCGTGCCGCCCGGCAGCGATTCCTTAGTCATGGGCTCCCTTAGTCACGCGCGTCACCGATCTGGTAGCCGACGCCGTGGACGGTGCGGATCACCGACCTGGAAATTTTCCGGCGCAGGTGGTGGACGTAAGTATCGATCACGCCGGGCTGGTCCGTGGGCTGGAAGAAGCCGGCGAGCAGTTCGTCGCGGGTGAAGACCCGGCCGGGGTCCGCGGCGAGGGCAGCAAGCAGGTCGGCCTCTTTCGCCGTCAGGGACACCAGGGCGCCGTAAACGGAGCGGACCGAACGCGACGCCGGGTCCAGCTCCCAGTCGCCGAGGCTCACGGTCGCGGCGGGCGCGGGGTAGGTGCGGGTCAGGGCGCGCAACCGCGCGGCCAGTTCGCCGGCGTCGAACGGCTTGGTCACATAGTCATTGGCGCCCGCGTCCAGTCCGCGTACTTTCTCGTCCGGGGCGCCCAGCGCCGTCAGGACCAGGATTGGGGTGGAGATGCCCCTGGACCGCAGGGCGGCGATCAGGGCAATCCCGTCCAGCACGGGCAGCCCGCGGTCGATCACCATCACGTCCCAGGCCCCGGTCAGCCCCAGGTGGAGCCCGTCCTGCCCGTTCGCGACCAGCCGGACCCGGTAGTCCGGCTCCAGCAGGTCGGCGATGAGCGGGCCCAGGACGGGGTCGTCTTCGACGAGCAGCAGGGACGGCCGGTCAGCGGGTGTCATGCCGCCTATTCTTCCGCGGCTGGTTCCCCGGCCGGTATGCGGCGGGCCGTGTCGTGGCCGGTTCCGTCGGCGTCGGCCCCGGCCCCGGCCCGGTTGCTGCGCCGGCGCCTGAGGAATTGGATCACGCCGGGCACGACGGAGACGAGGACCATCACCACGGCGATGACGTCGATGTTTCTGGCGATGATCTCGTAGTGTCCCAGCCAGGTGCCCAGCAGCACGACGGAGGTCGCCCAGGCCAGGGCGCCGACGATGTTCCAGAGGGTGAACGACCGGTAGCCGTAGCGGCCGATGCCGGCGGTCAGCGGCGCGAACGTCCTGACCATCGGCACGAAGCGGGCCAGCACAACCGCGGCGCCGCCGTGGCGGCGGAAGAAGTCCTCTGTGGTGGCCAGGTGGGCCGTCTTGAGCACCCTGGCATCGTCTTTGAACCAGCGCCGGCCGAACGTGCGTCCCAGCATGTAGCCAACCTGGTCCCCGGCGATAGCGGCCGCGGTGACGACGCCGATCAGTACCGGCAGCGTCAGCTGCAGCTGCTGGTGCAGGAGCCCGGCCGTAAAGAGCAACGAATCGCCCGGCAGGAACGGGAACAGGACCCCGGATTCGACGAACACCATGGCGGCGATGACGCCCAGCGCGGCCGGACCGAGGCCCGCGAGCAGGCTGGCCGGATCCAGCAGGGAGGGGGTTCCGGCCGCGGCCGCCAGGGCCGGGACCAGTCCCGAAGACAGGATGCTGTGCACGGTCATTTCCTTAGGGTTGGCTCGAACGTAGGAGTGCGCCGGCAGGCAGGCGTTCCACCAGCCGGGGCGCGAAACGGTTCCACGCTCCGGCGAGCAGGACCACCGCGGCACCCGCGGCCAGGAAGCTGGCCGCGACGTCGGTGGGGTAGTGGACGCCGACATAGAGCCTCGACCAGGCCACGACCAGCGCCATGGCCGCCCCGGCGACGGCGGCTGCCTTGGACCAGCGGGTTCCCCGGGCCAGGAAATACAGCGCGAAGGCGAGGGCCACGGCGAAGGAGACGTGGCCCGAGGGGAAACTGTTGGAGCCGGTCTCCGGGGCGAGCGGATCGAAGAGCAGTTTCGGGTCCGGCCGTTGCCGGCCGATCAGGAGCTTGAAGGCTTCACTGGCCACCCAGCCGGAGCAGGCCGCCAAACCGAAAGCCACGGCCGTGACCAGGTCGCTGCGGACCAGCCAGAGGTAGAGGGCGACGGCACCGACCAGCACCAACCCGGCCACCGGGCCAAAGAGCACGTTAATGCCCATCGCCACGGCCGTCAGCGCCGCGGCGTGCTGCCGGCTCAGGCTCTGGTCCACGCCCAGCTCGGCCGCGGTATCGCCGGGTACCAGCTGCACCGTCAGGCCCAGCACGATGACGGCGGCGCAGAGCAGGACCCCGGCTAGCAGCCAGTGTCTCGGCTGGGGGAGGGGCCGGAAGCGTGGCGGGGCGGCAGGGCGCGCCCCGCCACGGCGGGATGCTACACTGCGGTGGTCAGGGGCGGGTCCAGCCAATGGAATCCTTCGGCGTCGGGTGGTGACGCGGAAACGCGTCCTCACCCACTCTTCCCGGGGCCCGTTAAGAAACGCTTAAGAACCGGCCCGTTCGACGGGCGGCGGAGAGCAGCCAGGCAACATACCCAGCCAGGCGGCGGTCAGGCCGGCGCTGCCTCGCCCGGCATCCCCGGGGCGTCCTGGCCGTACTCCGCGGTGATGAGGATGGGGAGGTGGTCGGAGGCGCCGCGCGGCAGCGTCTCGACCTTTTCGATCATCAGGCCCTGGGACGTGGCGAAGTCGAAGTGGCCCTTGAAGACCTTGTACCGGGTGTAGGTCCGCCGGTCGCTGAGCGAGAGCTCGTAGCCGGCGTCCTTCATCTGCTCGGTGAGGTACTTGGTGAAGAACGGGTAGTTGAAGTCGCCCACCATCAGCGTCATCAGCCCGCCGCCCATGCTCAGCAGTTCGGCGTGCGCGGCGTGGATCTGGTTCCGGCGTAGAGAGTTCGACGCCGTCAGGGGCGCCGCGTGGAAAGACGCGATGACCAGGTCGTGGTCCGTCTCGTTGTCGACCACGCGGGTGCCGATGAGGCGCTCATGGGCCGGTGCGAGCACCCGGTCGTGCAGGGACTTCTTCAGCGCAAAGGTCTTGGTCTCGTACGCGGTGAAACGGTCCTTGCGGTAGTAAATTGCCAGGCCGAGCCGGTTGCCCCGCGTGGCGTCGGCGAGGTGAAGGTCGCCGATGCTGTCGGGCAGGTCTTCCGTATCGCACTCCTGGAGGCAGAGCGCATCAATCCCGTAGCCGCTGGCCAAAGCCTCCAGTTCGCCGCTGGCCTTGTGTTTGCGGAGGTTGTAGCTGATAACTCGGATCAGGGGGAGCACCTCTTCGCGCAATAGTCGGGGTAAAGCTGCTCCCGAGTCTACCCAGTCCGGCGGATCGGACGGGAACAATGCGGGCCGGGAAGTGCCCGCGCCGCGGCCGGCGGCCCCGCCGCAACCGCAGGCTGAAGCGGCGGCGGCCGCAGGCGATAGGGTAAGTGGGATTCTCTGAACGATGCGGCGAAAGGGTCGACGTTGACTGCTGAACTACCGGTGCTGGCCGAAGGCGATTTCTACTACCAGGTGCTGGGGGAGGGACGGTTCCGCTCCACCATCCACGCCCAGGGCGCCTGGAACGCGCACGAGCAGCATATGGCGCCGGCGTCGGGCATCATGGCTGACTGCCTGGCCCGGCACGAGCCGCGGGAGGACATGCGGATGGCGCGGATCAGCTACGAGATCCTCGGTCTTATCCCCGGCGGCGAGTTCGAAGTCATCACCACCACGCTGCGCCCCGGACGGACCATCGAACTGCTGCAGGCCGAACTCGTCGCCGGCGGCCGCGTGGCGATCCGGGCGACGGCCTGGCGGATGATCACCTCCGACACCTCCGCCGTGGCCGCCTTCGAAGACCCCCGCATCCCCGCGCCGGAGGACTGCGAGCCGTACGACGCCGCCACCGTCTGGCCGGGCGGGTACATCGCGTCGCTCACCATGCGGATCGCCGAGGGCCACCGCGCCGGCTCCGGCACCGTCTGGCTGCACACCGACCACCCGCTCACGGACCGGGCGGACAGCGGCGACCTGGCCCGGCTGATCGGCCTGGTGGATACGGCCAATGGGATTGCCGCGCGGGTTCCGCCGGGCAAGGACAGCTACGCCTTCCCCAACCTGGACCTGCAGATCCACATGTACCGGCGGCCGGAGGGGGAATGGCTGGGCCTGGACAACGAGGTCTCGTTCGGCACGGACGGCATCGGCCTGACCTCCACGGTGCTGCACGACCTGCAGGGTCCCTTTGGGCGGGCCGAGCAGATCCTGACGCTGCGCAAGAGCTAATAGCCGGTCGGCGCAGAGGCCGGACGGTCCGGCGGGTCAGTGGAAGACGAGCCAGCCGACGGTCGTGGCCAGGCCGGTCAGGAACGCGCCCCACGCGATGTCCGCCACGACGATCGCCAGCGGCCAGTTCTTCAGCGTGGCGGCGTTGGTGAGGTCGTAAGTGGCGTACGCGAACCCGCCGAGTGCGGCGCCGTAGCCCAGCGCGGTGAGCCAGCTGCCGCCGTCGAGCGCAGGGCGGAGCGCGAAAAAGACAATCCCGGCGATGTACAGCACGTAGAACACCACGGCGTACCCTAGATGGGGCTTGTCCGCCATCAGGTGGCCCAGGTGCCGGCGGTAGAACTTGTTCATCGACTTGAGCCAGACGGCGTCGATGGCGGCGAAAGCAGCGGCTACCACCAGGAATTGCAGAATGAGCATAAGGGAGCATAACAACATGCAGCAGGCCGCGGCCGGACCCCGGACCTTGACGGTGTTCCGGCAGGAGCACTCGCTCGGCGCCGCGGCGGACCTGGACCTCGCCCTGGCGCTGCTGCAGCGGGTGAAGACCGGAGCGTTGGGGCCCATGCTGCGGCTCTACCGGCCCGCGCCGACCGTGGCGTTCGGCCAGCGCGACACGCACCTGCCCGGTTTCGACGCCGCGGCGCAGGCCTGCCGGGAGCTGGGTTTCGAGCCGCTGGTCCGGAAGGCCGGCGGCCGGGCCGCGGCGTACCACGAGGGGACCCTGGTGATCGACCATCTGGAGCCGCACGCGGACGCCATCGCGGGCGCGAAGGGACGGTTCTCCTTCTTCGGCGAGCTGCTGGCGCAGGCACTGCGCGACGCCGGCGTGGACGCGGCCGTCGGGGAGATCCCCGGCGAGTACTGCCCGGGGGAGTTCAGCGTTCACGGGCAGGATCCGCGGGTACCGCAGCATCGGATCAAACTCATCGGCACCGCCCAGCGCGTGGTCTCTGGCGGCTGGCTGTTCAGTTCGGTGATCATCGTGGAGAACTCCGCGCCGATCAGGGCCGTGCTCAAGGCCAGCTACGCGGCCCTGGGCCTGGAGTGGGACCCGGCGACGGCGGGGGCCGCCGATGACCTGGTGCCGGGCATGGATGTAGCGGCTGTCGAAGCGGCCGTGCTGGGCGCCTACGGCCGGTACGCCTCTCTCAGCGAGGGCGACTTCGCAGCCCTGCAGGCCTAGCCGGGGAGTCAGCCGGCGGCACGCGCAGCGAAGATCTGCTCGCGCAGGATGTCGGCGTGCCCGCAGTGCTGGGCGAGTTCCCGCAGCATGTGCAGGTAGACCCATCTCAGTGGCAGCGGTCCGCGGCGGTTGCCGGTGACCAGGTCGTCCACTCCCAGCAACGCGGTCCGGCCGCGTGACTCCGCGCAGGCCTGCCGGTACGCGGCCTGGACGCTTGCGATGGTGTCCCCGTAGTCCAGGACGAAGGACTCGTCCGGGGTCGCCGGTATGCCGATCTCCTGCCGGCTCCGGCGCGTGACGGCTTCGTCGAACCAGACTTTTTCCACGAACGTGGCGTGTTTGACCAGTCCCAGCAGCGTCGTGCGCGAGGGGACCAGCGAGGCCCGGGCCTCCTGCTCGCTCAGCCCGTCAAGGCAGCCGTGCAGGGCGGCCCGGTGCTCGTCGAGGAAGGCCTCGAACTGCGCCTTCAGGTCTGCCGCGAAGATGCCGGGATTCATGCTGGGGAAAGCGCTCATGGGCCCACAGCCTAATACGGGGGAGCCGGAAGCCTGCCGTTTCGCGCCGGGCAGGCCGGCCCCGCCGACGGCTGGCCCCGTCCGCAACTCCGGACGGGGCCAGCAACAAGGGGCAGGGATGGCCGGGCGGCCCCGGGGGTTAGTGTCCCCGAGTGATCCATTCCTGCAGCTGCGGCGCCTCGGCGCCGATCGTCGTCGAATCACCGTGGCCGGTGCGCACCACCGTGTCTGCGGGCAGCGTCAGCAGCCGGGACTTGATGGATTCGATGATGGTCGGGAAGTCGCTGAAGGACCGGCCGGTGGCGCCCGGGCCGCCCTGGAACAGCGTGTCGCCGGTGAAGACGGTGCCTTCACTCTCCAGCTGGAAGCTGACGGAGCCGGGGGAGTGGCCCGGCGTGTGGAGGGCCACCAGCCGCCCGCCGGCGACGTCGAACGTATCGCCGTCGGCGATGTCGTGGTCCGGCTCGGTGCCCGGGAAGACGCGCTCCCACAGCATCCAGTCCTCCCGGTTCAGGTAGACCGGGGCGTTGACCAGGCCGCGGAATTCGCCCACCGCGGCAATGTGGTCGTCATGGCCGTGGGTGAGCAGGATGGCGGTGACTTTCCGGCCGGCGACGGCGGCCGCGATGGCGGCGGCGTCGTGGGCCGGATCGATCACCACGCATTCGGAGTCATTGCCGACGATCCAGACGTTGTTGTCCACGTCCCAAGTGCCGCCGTCGAGCGAGAACGTGCCCGAGGTGACCAGCTGCTCGACCCGCAGGCCGGTGCCGGAACCGCCGCTCACAGCTCGACCACCGAGCGGAGCACGGCGCCGGAGTGCATCTTCCCGAACGCTTCCTCGATCTGGTCGATCGTGATCCGTTCCGTGACGAAGGCGTCCAAGTCCAGCCGGCCCTGCCGGTAGAGGTCGATCAGCATGGGGAAGTCGCGGGACGGCAGGCAATCGCCGTACCAGGAGGACTTCAGCGAGCCGCCGCGGCCAAACACGTCCAGCAGCGGCAGTTCCAGGGTCATCTCCGGGCTGGGGACGCCCACCAGGACCACGGTGCCGGCAAGGTCACGGGCGTAGAACGCCTGCTTGTACGTCTCCGGCCGGCCCACGGCGTCGATCACGACGTCGGCGCCGAAGCCGCCGGTCAGCTCGCGGATCGCTTCCACCGGGTCGACGGCGGAGGAGTCCACCGTGTGCGTGGCGCCGAGTTCCTTGGCGCGTTCGAGCTTCTTCGCGTCGATGTCCACCGCGATCACGGTGGTGGCGCCGGCGAGCGCCGCACCAGCCACGGCCGCAACACCCACGCCGCCGCAGCCGATCACGGCGACGGAATCGCCACGCTGGACGTCACCGGTATTGATCGCGGCGCCAAGTCCCGCCATAACGCCGCAGCCGAGCAGGCCGATTGCGGCAGGGTCGGCGTCGGGGTCGACTTTGGTGCACTGGCCGGCGGCGACGAGGGTCTTTTCGGCGAACGCGCCGATGCCGAGCGCGGCGGTGAGTTCGGTGCCGTCCGCCAGCGTCATCTTCTGCGTGGCGTTGTGCGTGTTGAAGCAGTACTGCGGCTCGCCGCGGCGGCAGGCCCGGCACTCGCCGCAGACGGCGCGCCAGTTCAGCACCACCCGGTCCCCGGGGGCCACCTCGGTGACGTCGGGGCCGACGGCGCTGACCACGCCGGTGGCCTCGTGGCCCAGCAGGAACGGGAAGTCGTCGTTGATGGCGCCCTGCTTGTAGTGCAGGTCGGTGTGGCAGACGCCGCAGGTGAGGATATCCACCAGGGCCTCGCCGGGTCCGGGGTCCGGGACCAGGATGGTTTCCAGGGTGACGGGTGCGTCCTTGGAACGGACTACTGCGCCTTTGACTTCGTGGACCATGGGGGCGGCTCCTTTCATCACCGCTGCCTGGCGGAAGCGGCACGGCGCGGGCTCCTGGGGTTAGCCGGGAGTCCGCGCCGCAAGTGGTGTGGGGGTGTCCTGAAAAGGTGGCTTAGGCCGCGAGGCGGCTCTTGACCTCGGCCGCGGAAGGATTGGTGGCGGCGGTGCCGTCCGGGAAGAGCACGGTGGGGACCGTGCGGTTGCCTCCGTTGAGCTGCTCCACGAGTTCGGCGGTGCCTTCGACTTCCTCGATGTTGATCTCGGTGTAGCCGATGCCCTGGGCGTCCAGCTGCTTCTTCAGCCGGTTGCAGTAGCCGCACCAGGTGGTCGAGAACATGGTGATGGTGCCGGAATCGGGGGTGAAATCCACGAAGGTCTCCTCAAAGCTGGTTGACGGCGCTGGTTGACGGTGAGGGGTGGCAGCGCCGGTTGCCGATATAAGTCGTACGTCACTCTCAATAACCGTAACCCGAAGCCCGCTATTCCCGCAGGGTCCCGGGGCGCGGGGCTGTTTAATGGCCCTGCTCATCGGCGCTATTCCCTGCCGCTGCCTCCTGGCGCTATTCCGGTTGGACGGCCTCCGGTGGCATGCTGGTGCCATGTGTGGACGCTACGTGATGGCCCGGGCCGTCGGGGACCTGCTGGCCGAGTTCGATGCCGAACTGGAAGAAGAGATCGTGATTCCGCCCTCTTGGAACGTCGCGCCGACCGCCGACGTGCCGATCCTGCTGGAGCGGCTGGTGGATGGCGAGCCCGTGCGGCAGCTTCACATTGCCCGCTGGGGACTGGTGCCATCCTGGGCCAAGGACCCCGGCATCGGCTCGAAAATGATCAACGCGCGCAGCGAGAGCGTGCTGGAGAAGCCGGCCTTCCGCAAGGCTACCCGCGCCCGGCGCTGCGCCGTGCCGGCGGACGGCTACTACGAATGGAAGGGCGAGGGCCGCGGCAAGCAGCCGTACTACGTGCACCCGAAGGACGGCAGCCCGGTGGTCTTTGCGGGGCTCTACGAATGGTGGAAGGACCCGTCCAAGGCCGAGGGGGACCCGGAGCGCTGGCTGCTCTCGACGTCGATCCTCACCACCGACTCGCCGCCGGAGGGCTACGCGGACGGCATGCTGGCGGAACTGACGGCCCTGCACGACCGCGTCCCGCTCCCGATGGACCGCAGGACCATGGAGACCTGGCTGGACCCGCAGGCCGACGACGCTGCCGCCCTCGTGGGGCTGGTCCGGGCAGGCGCGCACGACGTCGCCGAGGGCTGGCGGATCGACGCCGTCGGTACCGCCGTCGGGAATGTCAGGAACGATTCCCCGGAGCTGATCGAACCGGTCGGCAGCCTCTTCTAGGGGAAGCGCGCGGAGCGTGACCCGAGGGAAAGCGTCTGCTTAGACCGTGACCTTGCCGCCGGCGTCGACCGTCCAGGTGGGGTTGAAGGCGACCTCCCAGCGGAAACCGTCCGGATCGGCGAAGTAGCCGGTGTACCCGCCCCAGGGTTGGGTCTTGGGCGCGGCCACGACGGCGGCCCCGGCGGCCTCCGCCTGCCCCATGATCGCGTCCACCGCGTCGGCGCTGCCCACGTTGTGGCTGAGCGTAATGCAGGGAACGCCGGCGGGGGCGTCACTGGCCGCCTCGGCCTGCATCTGCCCGGCGTCCCAGAGCGAGAGGATGAGGCCGTGGTTGGCCTGCAGGAAGATGACCTCGCCGGGAACCTCGCGGTGGACCGGCCAGCCGAGGCCCTGAACGTAGAAGCGGCGCGAGGCGTCAACACTGCGGACACCCAAGGAGATGAAGTCGACTCGTGGTTGCATCTTTCGATACTGTCATGGACATGTCCACACATCACCGTGACGCCAAAGACGCCCAGGCCGACAAGGAACAGCTCGCCGCCGTGCGGGTGGCCGTCGACGAGGTGGATGAGCAGATTGTCGCGCTGATCGGCCGCCGTGAACGGCTGATCCGCATCGCCGGAACGCTCAAGGCGGACAGCGCCGAGGTCCGCGCTCCCGGCCGTGTGGAGCGGGTCCTGGAGCACGTCAAGGCGACGGCGGAGCAGAAGGACATCGACACCGACATCGTCGAACAGACCTACAAGGCCATGATCGACGCGTTCATCAGGCTCGAGTTGGATGTGTACAAGGCCACCAGCTAGGGCTGGGCTTCACAGCTAATCCGCTAGAGCGACTCTTCGACCGGCACATTGGCCTGGTAGTCCCGGCCCTCGCAGTCGCTGTATGCCGTCATCAGATGGCCCTTGGTCAACCCCATTACAGTGCTGAGTGGAAAGTTCCCGGTGATGGTGTTGCCGGAGTGCTCCACACCCTTGAGGTCAAAGTTCTCCTCCGTGCCGTCATGGCTGAAGCAGAAAAAGGACACGGCCTCGCCGTTCATGAACTCGATTTCCATCCGGCGCTGGTGCGAGTGGTCCGGAGTGGCCGCCACGAGGCCCACCACGTAGGCACCGGAACTCGGAATATTCCCGTCTATATCGAACTTCGCCACCAAGGTTGAATCCTTGGCGGCGATGCTTACGTGCTTCAGGAGTGCGCTGTGGGAGCTCATAGCTCAATCCTGCTACCTGTGCCTGCGTCCGTCCACCCCCATCTAGGTTTTGTCCCGGGCCCGGCGTAGACTTGAATTGTTCGAAGATATATTCGAATATCCGCCAGGAACCTTCCTTCAAGAAGCACAAGGTCCTTGGTTCGGATCAGCGCGTACGGGAGGCAGCATGGGGATGTTCAGCGAGTCGGTGGACGTCGCCTGCGCCCCGGAAGGCCAGCCGCAGTCCCTGGACTGGGCCGGGCGGCACTATGACGTCTGCGCAGAACCGCTCCGCTGGTTTGAACGGCGCCAGTGGTGGGCCGAGGAACAGCGGGCGCCGCTGGGCGGCGGCGCCGGGCTGGTGGACCACGAGATCTGGCGGGTCCAGGTCCGGGACGAACGCAACCCTGAGCGGACACTCACCCTTGACCTGAGCCGGCATCTGGTCAGCGGCCGCTGGCGGCTGTTGCGGATCCATGACGCCCTGCACCCCCTCCGGAAGCCTGAATCGGCATGAGCTTTACCCATCTGCACGTATCCACCGCGTTCAGCGCCCACTACGGGGTGTCCTGGCCGGAGGAACTGGCCGCTGCCGCCGCCGCGGACGGGGCCACGGCGCTCGCCTGCACGGACCGCGACGGGCTTTACGGCACGGTCAAGCACCTGTTGGCCTGCATGGCGGCCGGGCTGGACCCGGTCGTGGGGGTGGACCTGGCGGTCTTTGACGACGACGGCGACCACCGCACCCAGCTCGGCGGGCGCGTCGTGGTGCTGGCTCACGGGCAGAACCGCGGCGCCGGCTACCGGGCGCTCTGCCGGCTGGTCTCCGACGCCCACGCCCGCACCACGGGCAAGGCTGGCGGAACGGTGCCAGTTGCCGTGACCAGGGCGGAACTGGCCTCCCGCGCCCTCGATCCCCAGACCCTGGAACCGGTCCTGACCGTGCTGATCGGCCCGGACTCCGACGTCGGCCGGTCCATGGGCGGCCGGCGTTACCTCCGCCCCCGCACGCTCTTCAAACGCTGGCTGGACGCCATGCCGGCCGGGACCCTGGCCGCCGAGGTCGTCTCCCAGCTCAGCCCGCCCGGCGAACCGCTGAGCACGGCCCACGCGGTGCGGATGCTCAAACTTGCCGCCGAACACGCAGTCCCCGCAGTGCTGAGCAACGCCGTGCGGTATTGCGCCGAGGACGGGGCCGCGACGGCGGATGTGCTGGACTCTGCCCGGACGCTGAAATCCCTGCCGGAGCTCTCCGCCGCACCGCTGCTGCAACCCAACGGGCAGGGCTGGCTGAAATCCGCCGCGCAGATGCAGCGGCTAGGCCAGGAAATCATGCACGCCGCCGGCTACGGCGCCGCGGACCTCAAAAGCCTGCTGGCACACACCGAGGCGCTCGCGGACCGCTGCCGGATGGACCCGGCCGCGGACATGGGCTGGAAGCAGCCGGTGGTGCCGGAAGCCGCGGTGATCGGGATCGCGGGGGACCCGCTGGTGGAGCTCACGCAGCGCTGCGAGGCCGGCATCAACCGGCGCTTCCCCGGGATCAGCGGGAAGCCCGCCGAAGAACTGCGCGCCCGGCTGGAGCACGAACTGCGGATCATCGACAGCCTGGGTTTCGCCTCCTATTTCCTCACCGTCGCCGAGGTGTCCCGGATGATCCTGGACATGGGGGTCCGGGCGGCCGCCCGCGGCTCGGGCGCCTCCAGCCTGGTCAATTACCTGATTGATGTCAGCCAGGTCAACCCCTTGCAGCACGACCTGATCTTCGAACGCTTCCTCTCCCGGGACCGGGCCACCCTGCCGGACATCGACATTGACGTCGAAAGCGCCGAACGGCACAACGTCTACCGGAAGATCTTTGAGCGCTTCGGCTCCGAACGCGTCACCCTGATGAGCATGCAGAACGGCTACCGGGCCCGCGGCGCGGTCCGCGACGCCGGCCTGGCCCTGGGCATGGACGGCGGCGACATCGACGAGATCGCCAAGCAGCTGTGGCGATTTTCAGCCCGGAACTTCCGCGAGGCCCTGGTGGAGAAACCCGAGTTGAAGGAGTTCGCCGGCCGGGTGGAGCAGCGGGACTTCACCGAAAACCAGCAGCTGGACCTGCTGGTGGACCTGACCGAACGGCTGGACCGGCTGCCGCGCCACATCTCGATGCACCCCTGCGGGGTCATCCTGGGCGACGCGACCCTGCTGGACCGCACCCCCGTGCAGCCCAGCGGCCTGGGCCTGCCGATGAGCCAGTTCGACAAGCACGACATGGATCCGATGGGCATGCTCAAACTCGACGTCCTGGGCGTGCGCATGCAAAGCGCCATGGCCTTCGCCGTCCGCGAGGTGATCCGGCTGCATCCGTCCAAGGCCGAGGTGGTGGCGGCCGGCCGGCATCCTGGAGGTCCGGACGGCTCCGGACCGGACTACATCGCCGCGGACGGGTCGATCGACCTTAATGCCGTCCCGCTCGACGACGAACCCACCTATGAGCTGATCCGCAGCACCCACACCCTGGGCTGCTTCCAGATCGAGTCCCCGGGCCAGCGGGAACTGATCGGCAAGCTGGCGCCCCGGGAATTCAACGACCTCATCATCGACATCTCGCTGTTCCGGCCCGGGCCGATGAAGTCGGACATGGTCCGGCCCTTCCTGGAACACCGGCACGGCTTCGCGCCGGAGGTCTACCCGCACCCGGACCTCAAACCGGTACTCCAGGAGACCCACGGCGTCACCGTCTTCCACGAGCAGATCCTCAAGACCTTCGACGTGATGACCGGTTGCGGGCTGGCCCGGGCCGACGAATTCCGGCGTGCCCTCGGCAACGAGGTACTGGAAGGCAAGGTGGAGGAATTCTTCCGCCGCGAGGCCAAGGCCCGGAACTACACGCCCGGGGTGGTGGACAAGGTCTGGGGAACCCTGAAGGCCTTCGGCAGCTTCGGCTTCTGCAAGGCCCACGGCGCCGCCTTCGCTGTGCCCACGTACCAGTCGGCCTGGCTCAAGACCCACCACCCCGAAGCGTTCCTGGCCGGCCTCTGGGAGCACGACCCCGGCATGTACCCCAAGCGGCTGCTGGTGGCCGAGGCCCGGCGGCTGGGGATCCCCATCCTGCCGCTGGACATCAACCGCAGCCAGGCCGAGTACCGGGTGGAACGCGTGGAGACCGGCCCGGACCGGGGCAAGCTGGGCATCCGGCTGAGCATCAACGGGATCTTCGGGCTCTCCGGCGCCGAGCTGAAGCGGATCGTCGCCGGCCAGCCCTACGACTCGCTCGCGGACCTGCGGGCCCGCGCCCGGCTCAGCAAGCCGAGCATCCAGCGGCTGGCCCAGTTGGGCGCTTTCGATTCGCTGCATCGTGCCTCCGGAGGGACCGCCAACCGGGCCGACCTGGTCCAGCACCTGCAGCAGTTGCAGGCCAGGCCGCAGCGCAAGGGTGCCGAGGTCATCGAGGGACAGCTGGCCTTGCCGCTAGGCGACGTCGAGCTCAAAAACCTCAAGGGCGGGCTGCCGGCCCCCACCCTGGTGGAAACCGTCCGCGCTGAACTGGACCTGATGGCCCTGGATGTCAGCGGGCACCTGATGGCCAGCCACCGGCCCCTGCTGGAGCGGCTGGGCGTCACGACGGCGGACAAGCTGCTAGGACTGCGCAACGGCACCGAAGTGCTGGTCGCCGGGGTGCGGGTGGCTACCCAGACACCGCCGATGCGCGGCGGCCGCCGGGTGGTGTTCATCAGCATCGATGACGGCACCGGCTGCGTGGACTCGGTCTTCTTCCATGAGGCCCAGGAACAATCCGGGCCGCTGCTGTTCGGTACCCGGCTGCTGCTGATCCGCGGGACCACCCGGCGGACCGGGCCGCGGGGCATCAGCATCAGCGCCTCGATGGCCTGGGACCTCAGCCGCACCGGGACGCTGCCCTTCCCCGCCCCCACCGCCGGTACGGCGGCTGCTGCCGGGGCGGCCGCCGGCGAAGCTGCAGCCCCCGCCCCGGCCGGGCCGGAGCTTCCGGTCCCGGGTCCGCTGGACGGGATCCGCCGGACCCTGGCCATCACCGGATTCTCCGGCTGAACGCCGGCAAAACGGCGACAAAACGGTGGCTAAACGGCAGCAATGGGGCGGCTGCACGGCGGCGGGGTGCGTTGGTTGGCCTCTCCGGAACCCGATAGCATGGATGAGGCTGGCTGTGGTCCCCGTACGCCACAAGCTACGAAGCCTTAACTTTGAATAGGAGACACCCGTGTCAGATGCCCAGCAGATCACCCTTCTCGTCGACGGCGAAGAGACCAAGGTGACTACCGGGACCACCGGCGCGGAACTCTTTTTTGAGCGCCGCGACGTCGTGGTGGCCCGCGTCAACGGCGAGCTGAAAGACTTGGACCAGCCGCTGCCCGAGGGCGCCACGATTGAAGGCGTCACCATCGACTCCCCGGACGGCCTGAACGTGCTGCGCCACTCCACCGCCCACGTGATGGCCCAGGCCGTGCAGCAGCTGCGCCCCGACGCCAAGCTCGGCATCGGCCCGTACATCACCGACGGTTTCTACTTCGACTTCGACGTCGAGGAGCCGTTCACCCCGGAAGACCTGCGCCAGCTGGAAAAGATGATGCAAAAGATCATCAACCAGAACCAGAAGTTCGTCCGCCGGGTGGTCTCCGAGGACGAGGCGCGCCAGGCCATGAAGGACGAGCCGTACAAGCTGGAACTGATCGGGCTCAAGGGCGCCGGTTCCGACGCGGACGGCTCCAGCGTTGAGGTGGGCGGCGGCGAGCTGAGCATCTACGACAACGTGGAGCGCAAGGAAGGCACCGTCCTCTGGTGCGACCTGTGCCGCGGTCCGCACCTGCCCAACACCAAGCTGATCTCCAACGCCTTCGCCCTGACCCGCTCCTCCGCGGCCTACTGGCGCGGCAGCGAGAAGAACAAGCAGTTGCAGCGCATCTACGGCACCGCCTGGCCCACCAAGGAAGCCCTCAAGGCCTACCAGGAGCGGATCGCCGAGGCCGAGCGCCGGGACCACCGCAAGCTCGGGGCCGAGCTGGACCTCTTC
Organism: uncultured Arthrobacter sp.; assembly: GCF_964021775.1. Taxonomy (GTDB): domain Bacteria; phylum Actinomycetota; class Actinomycetes; order Actinomycetales; family Micrococcaceae; genus Arthrobacter. The sequence continues at coordinate 3,384 of NZ_CAXHZI010000028.1, read as the reverse complement.
TCCTTCCCGGACGAGCTGGGCTCCGGCCTGCCGGTGTTCCACCCCAAGGGCGGCATCATCCGCAAGGCCATGGAGGACTACTCCCGCCAGCGCCACGTTGACGCGGGCTACGAATTCGTCTACACCCCCCACATCACCAAGGGCCACCTCTACGAGGTCTCCGGCCACCTGGACTGGTACCGCGACGGCATGTTCCCGCCGATGCACATCGACGCGGAGTTGAACGAGGACGGCACCGTGCGCAAGCCCGGCCAGGACTACTACCTGAAGCCGATGAACTGCCCGATGCACAACCTGATCTTCCGCTCCCGCGGGCGCTCCTACCGGGAACTGCCGCTGCGTCTCTTCGAATTCGGCTCGGTGTACCGCTACGAGAAGTCCGGCGTGGTGCACGGCCTCACCCGCGTCCGGGGCATGACCCAGGACGACGCCCACATCTACTGCACCCGCGAGCAGATGAAGGACGAGCTGACCAAGACCCTCAACTTCGTCCTCGGACTCCTCAAGGACTACGGGCTGGAGGACTTCTACCTGGAACTGTCCACCAAGGACCCGGAGAAGTTTGTGGGTTCGGACGAGGTCTGGGAGGAAGCCACCCAGACCCTCGCCGAGGTTGCCCAGGAATCCGGCCTGGAGCTGGTCCCGGACCCGGGTGGAGCCGCGTTCTACGGCCCCAAGATCTCGGTCCAGGCCCGCGACGCCATCGGCCGGACCTGGCAGATGTCCACGATCCAGCTGGACTTCAACCTGCCGGAACGCTTCGAGCTTGAGTTCCAGGCCGCGGACGGCACCCGCCAGCGCCCGGTCATGATCCACCGTGCGCTCTTCGGCTCGATCGAACGCTTCATGGGCGTCCTGACCGAGCACTACGCCGGGGCCTTCCCGGCCTGGCTCGCCCCGGTCCAGGTGGTCGGCATCCCCGTGGCCGAGGCGTTCAACGACTACATGTTCGACGTCGTCGACCAGCTCAAGGCCGCCGGGATCCGCGCGGAGGTGGATATCTCCTCGGACCGCTTCCCGAAGAAGATCCGCACCGCCAGCAAGGACAAGATCCCGTTCGTGCTGATCGCCGGCGGGGACGACGCCGAGGCCGGCGCCGTGTCCTTCCGCTTCCGTGACGGCAGCCAGGACAACGGCGTGCCCGTTGCCGAGGCTGTCCGGCGGATCGTCGACGCCGTCCGCAACCGGGCCAGCTAGGGGAGCAGCACGTGCAGGAGACCACAGGCGCTGTCCCGGGATACCCGGGCGATGACGGCGTAACCGACGACTTTGGCCTGGCCGGGGTGCCGGACGCCTTCCAGCGCCTGTGGACTCCGCACCGCATGGCGTACATCAAGGGCGGCCAGCACCAGTTCAAGAACCCGGATGACTGCCCGTTCTGCGTCGCGCCCGAACGGGAGGACGACGATTCGCTGATCGTCTACCGCGGGCGGTTCTGCTACGTCGTGCTCAACCTCTTCCCTTACAACCCGGGCCACCTCCTGGTCTGCCCCTACCGGCACATCCCGGACTACACGGACCTGACCGTCGAGGAGACCGCGGAGTTCGCCGAGCTGACCCAGACGGCCATGCGGGTGCTGCGCAAGGTCGCCAACCCCACCGGCTTCAACTTGGGCATGAACCAGGGCGTCACCGGCGGGGCCGGCATCGCGGGCCACCTGCACCAGCATGTGGTGCCGCGCTGGGGCGGGGACGGGAACTTCTTCCCGATCATCGCGCAGACCAAGGCGATCACCCAGACCCTCGGCGAGGTCCGCCAGCAGGTCGCCGAGGCGTGGCCCCAGGGCGAAGGCCAGGGCAACGGCCAGGGCGGCGGCGCGGCCGACACCACGGGGACCATGGCGTCCGGGGCAGCGGATGCTGAATAAGCACGCCCGCGGTTTCTTCACCGCCTTGTTTTCGCCGCTGGCCCGCTGGCTGCTGCGGGTGGGTGTCTCGCCCGACGCCGTCACCATCATCGGTACCGCCGGCGTGGTGGTCGGCGCCCTCGTGTTCTACCCCCTGGGCCAGCTCTGGTGGGGAACGCTGTTCATCACCGCGTTCATCTTCTCCGACGTCATCGACGGCATCATGGCCCGGATGCAGGAACGCGGCGGGCGCTGGGGCAACTTCCTGGACTCCACCCTGGACCGGGTCGCCGACGGCGCCCTGTTCGCCGGCGTCGCCATCTGGTTCTTCACCGGCGGCGCCGATACCCCCATTGCAATCGCCGCCGTCGTCTGCCTGGTCCTGGGCATGGTGGTGTCCTACGCGCGGGCCAAGGCCGAGGCGCTCGGTTACCACGCGAACGTAGGCATCGCCGAGCGTGCCGAACGGCTGGTGTCCGTCCTGGTGGTCACCGGCTTCACCGGGCTCGGACTGCCGACCGTGGTGCTGTTCGCGACCCTCTGCCTGCTCGCGCTGGCCAGCTTCGTGACGGTCGTGCAGCGCATCGCCTCAGTGCACCGCCAGTCCCTGGAAGAGACCGCGGGCAGTCCCGCCGAGCCGGCTGCCTGAGCGGTGTAACCGGAATTCAACCGGGCCGCAGCGGGGGACTAGTATTAGCTTTACCGGCCAATGGTTCCCGGTAATCCGGTGTGTGCGGGCCGCTGCATGCGAGATTGTCAGCTGCGTGCCGTCCGCGCCCCGGTGAGGTCATCTATCTACCCATAGGGGTTTTTGTGTCTACACCTGATGTAAGCAGCGAAGCCGGCGCGTCCGCCAAGAACGTAACGGGCAGCAGCCGCGTCAAGCGCGGCATGGCGGAGATGCTCAAGGGCGGCGTCATCATGGACGTCGTCAACGTCGAGCAGGCCCGCATCGCCGAGGATGCCGGTGCCGTGGCCGTGATGGCGCTGGAACGCGTTCCCGCCGACATCCGCGCCCAGGGCGGCGTGTCCCGGATGAGCGACCCGGACATGATCGACAAGATCATCGACGCCGTCTCCGTGCCGGTCATGGCGAAGGCCCGGATCGGCCACTTCGTCGAGGCGCAGGTCCTGCAGTCCCTCGGCGTAGACTACATCGACGAGTCCGAGGTCCTGACCCCGGCCGACTACACCAACCACATCGACAAGTGGAACTTCACGGTTCCGTTCGTCTGCGGTGCCACCAACCTCGGCGAAGCGCTGCGCCGCATCAACGAGGGCGCGGCCATGATCCGCTCCAAGGGTGAGGCCGGCACCGGCGACGTCTCGAACGCCACCACCCACATGCGCCAGATCCGGGCCGAAATCCTGAAACTGGCCTCCCTGCCCGAGGACGAGCTCTACGTCGCCGCCAAGGAACTCCAGGCCCCGTACGAACTGGTCAAGGAAGTTGCCTCCACCGGCAAGCTCCCGGTGGTGCTGTTCACCGCCGGCGGCATCGCCACCCCGGCCGACGCCGCGATGATGATGCAGCTCG
>NZ_CAXHZI010000027.1:0-39896 GCF_964021775.1 uncultured Arthrobacter sp. | reverse complement strand
CGTGCCGTCACTGGGAAGCAGGCCCAATCCATACACACGTTTTGTCCTATAACCCAAAATCCCCTTGCACGTTCAATGACGCATCGCCGCCGTCGGCCGACTCATGCGTCAATGCCGGCGGCTCCTCCGGCACTCATCAATTGCGGGAGCATCGCGCCTAAGCCGGCCAAAAGTGCGGGAGCGTCGGTGGAATACTAGCCGCGACTGCGGGGGGCGTCGGTGAAATACTCGCCACGTCTGCGGGAGCGTTGGGTGGAACGTGCCATCATCTGCGGGAGCGTCGGGTGGGGGAGGAACACCGGACGGTGCTTCGGCGTTGATTACCCTTGAGTAGCTTCTACCAACCAACTCGGGAGACCCCATGACTGCACGGACCATTGTCATCACCGGCGCCAGCGACGGGATCGGCGCGTCCGCGGCCCGGACCCTCGCCGCACAGGGCGAGCACGTCGTCGTCGTCGGGCGTTCCGCGGAGAAGACCGAGCGCGTCGCGAAGGAGGCCGGGACGGACTACTTCGTCAGCGACTTCGCCGATCTGGCACAGGTGCGCCGGCTCGCCGCGCAGCTGAAGGAGAAGTACCCGCGGATCGACGTCCTGGCGAACAACGCCGGCGGCATCATGGGCACCCGGCAGCTCACCGTGGACGGGCACGAGAAGACCTTCCAGATCAACCACCTGGCTCCGTTCCTGCTGACCACCGAACTGCTGGATACCCTCACCGCCAGCAAGGCCACCGTTATCAACACCTCTAGCGCCGCCAACTCCCTCTATGGGCGGCTGGACATCAACGACCTGGAGCTCGCGAACAAATACTCCGCCAACCTGGCCTACGGCAACGCCAAGCTGGAGAACATCCTCTTTACGGCCGAATTGCACAACCGCTACCACGCGGCCGGCATCTCCACGGCGGCATTCCACCCCGGCGTCGTGGCCACCAACTTCGCCGCGGATACCACCAGCCCGTTCCGCTTCATGTACCGCAGCTTCCTCAACCGGTTCATGCTGTCCCCGGAACAGGGCGCCGACACGCTCGTCTGGCTTGCCACGGCCGTCCCGGGGCAGGACTGGGTCCCGGGCGCTTACTATGCCAAGCGGGCGCTGGCTAAGGCCAACAAGCAGGCCTACGATGCGGAACTGGCCCGGGAACTGTGGGAGCGCAGCGCCGCCATGCTGGCCCAGGACTCCGACAGGCTCGACCCCCGGAGCTGAGCCTCACCCCAATCAACGGAAGCGTGGGATAGTCTTTCCCTGCCCCTCGCCGACACGCGGCCGAGGGCTTCATATTGGGGGAGTGCTCGAAGGTGCGCCTGAAGAAACTGATGATTGCCTCGCTGGCGGCCAGCGCCGTCGTCCTGAGCGGCACTGCCGTACCGGCGTCTGCCGCGCCGTCGCCGAAGTCGTACAAGAACTGCACCGAGCTCATCAAGGTGTACCCGCACGGCGTCGGCCGCAAGGGTGCGCGGGACAAAACCAGCGGTCAGCGGGTCACCACCTTCCGCGTGGACAACACCCTGTACAGCTACAACGACGGCGGCTTGCCCCGGCACCGCGGCGAGTACGACCTCGATCGTGACAACGACGGCATCGCCTGCGAAAAGCGCTAACCCGAGCGCGCCCGGCCCCGGCCAGGCGGTTTGCGGGCCCGATGCTGACGTTCCTGCCCGGTTCTTGGCGCGGGCACAGAGGGCACTCCGCGCCAAACCGCGGCCCGGCGGCCGGCAGGGTGGCTGCGGCGGGGTACAACTGGGCGGGAACGTCGGCCGCGGAGCCGTGGTCGACGTCGGCGACGGGCAAGTCAGGGGCGCGCCGGCCTTCCAACTGCCCGGACTGTCGGCCGGCGGCGGCGTTCCAGCCCAGTTCTAGGCGCGGCCACAGGGTGCACTCCGCGCCAATCCGGGGTACACCGGGCTGCCGGAGCGCTGTGGCAAGGTACAACTGGGCGGGAGCCTCAGCCCCGGTTCTGAGGGAGCGTCTCGTCCGAGTCGACCGGAGCTGAGGGAGCGTCTCGTCCGAGTCGACCGGTGCTGAGGGAGCGTCTCGCCCGAGTCGACCGGTGCTGAGGGAGCGTCTCGCCCGAGTCGACCGGTGCTGAGGGAGCGTCTCGCCTGAGTCGACCGGTGCTGAGGGAGCGTCTCGCCCGAGTCGACTGGAGCTGAGGGAGCGTCGCGCCCGGGGGCGCCGGAGCTGAGGGAGCGTCGGCCGGAGGCTAGCCCGCGGCTTCGACCTTGTCGATGGCCGTCAGGGCGCTCTCCATGGTGCCGGCGAGGTCGCTGGCCGGGGCGGGCTTGGCGAACAGGTAACCCTGGAGCGAGTCGCAGCCCAGGTCCATCAGGTACTTGGCCTGCGCCGGCGTCTCGATGCCCTCGGCCGTCACCTTCAGGCCCAGGTTTTGCGCGGTATTGATCATGGTGCGGAAGAACGGCAGGTGCTCCTTGCCGGTCTTGATCATCGCCACAAAGGACCGGTCGATCTTGACCTTGTCCAGCGGCAGTTCCTTCAGCCGGCCCAGCGTCGAGTAACCGGTGCCGAAGTCGTCCATTGCGATCCGGACGCCGGCCTCGCGCAGCTGCGCAAGCTGGCGGAGCACATCAGAGTCGGCGTCGAAGAACACACTCTCGGTCAGCTCGAGCATGAGCTGGCGCGGGTTCACCCCGGTGGAGGCGACAATGCCCAGCACGTCGGTAGCAAAGTCGCGCTGTTGGAACTGCAGGCCGGAGACGTTCACGGCCACGCTGTAGGCCGCGTCGCCGGCCAGCCAGGGCCGGATTTCGGCGCAGGCGCGGCGCATGACCTCGTCGCCGATCTCGCGGATCAGCCCGCTCTGCTCGGCCACGGGCAGGAACTGGTTGGGCGGCACCAGCTTGCCGTGCCGCTCCCAGCGCGCGAACGCCTCGAACTGCACCACGGCGCCGAGCCCGGGGGACACCACCGGCTGGTAGTGGACCGAGATCTGGCCCAGCTCCACCGCCTGACGGAGCCCGGTCTCGCCCTGGGCGTTATGGGCGGCCGTGTTCAGCATCTCCGGCCGGAACTGCAGCCAGGTGTTCTTCCCCGCCGCCTTGGCCGCCGCCATGGCCGAGTCGGCCTGCCGCAGCAGCTCCGCGCCGTCGACCGTCTGCGGCGTCTTGGACGCCAGGCCCATGCTCACCCCGGGCCGCACCAGCGAGCCGCCGATCCGCGCCGGGACGTACAGGGACTCGGAGATCCGCTTGGCCACGGCGCCGGCGTTGAGGCACTCGGTCAGCAGCACCACAAATTCGTCGCCGCCCAGCCGTGCCACGGTGTCGTGCGGCCGGACGCAGTTGCGCAGCCGGCTGGCCACCTCCACCAGCAGCTCGTCCGCGGCGGACCGGCCCAGCATGTCGTTGTAGCTCTTGAAATCGTCCACGTTCAGCAGCAGCACATCCACCGGGTCCGGCCGGCGCAGCGCCGCGGCGAGGCGTTCGTTGAACAGCGTCCCGTTGGGCAGCCCGGTCAGCGTGTCCCTCAGTACGGCCGCCTTGAGCTGGTCGTCGTGTTCGGCGGGCGTGAGCCGCGGGAGCACACCGGTGGTGCCGGGCACCAGTTCGGTCTCCAGTGAGCTGAACGTCCGACGGCGGGGCCCGGCTGCCGCTGCGGCACCACCCGCCGGCGTGCCGCCGTCGAGCGGGGCAGAGGACTGAACGGCGCCGGAGCGGGCCGGGACGCCCGGGCGCACGGACACGGCGACGGTCCCGGCCGTGCCGGGCGCGGGCGGAAGCGCGGCGCAGGTGATTTGGACCGGGAACTCGGAGGCGTCGCCACGGCGGCCCGCCCCGGTGAAGGGCGTCCGCCCGGTGCCGCCTTCCAGCCCGGCCAGGACCTGGTGGAAGCCCTCCCGGGAGGGCTCGGCCAGCAGCAGGCTGTAGTCGGCGCCCAGCAGCTGCGCCCGTGAGTAGCCAAAGAGCTGCTCCGCGGCAGTGTTCGCGAAGGTGATGGACCGGTCCGGGGCAAGCAATAAGAAGGCGTCGGGGCTGTGCTCCAGCACCGTCTGTGCGAACGCTGCGTCCATGATGTGTGCTGCCCCCAAAAGCGACGGATCTGTGAAGGGCGTCGGCTACCGCCGCGAACCGGTCTTAGGTTCGCTGCGGGCCGCGCCTGCTGAAATCATATGTGCTCGGTAGCACAGTCCCGTGCCGCCCGGACGGTATTAACGAAACCACGCGAATGTGTCGTCCGGGTACCCGGACACCCGCTGATGTCAGAGGATCGCGGCGGGTTCCGGCAACGCCTCCAACGCCTCCCCGGACTGCTCCACGGCTGCTGTCCGGAGCTCAGCCGGCACCGGCCGGGAGAACAGATAGCCCTGCAGGGCGTCGCACTCGTGATCCATCAGGTACCGGGCCTGAGTGGGCGTCTCGATGCCCTCGGCGGTCACGCGCAGGCCCAGGCTGTGGGCCATGTGGATCATCGAGGTCAGGATAGGCAGCCGTTCCTCGCCGGTATGCAGCATGGACACAAAGGACTTGTCGATCTTCACCGCGTCCACGGGGAGCTCCTGCAGCCGGCCCAGCGAGGAATAGCCGGTGCCGAAGTCGTCCAGCGCCACCCGGATGCCCGCGGCGCGCAGGCTGATCAGCTGCTGGATCACGTGGGAGGCGGCGTCGAAGAACACGCTCTCGGTGACCTCCAGGACCAACTGGTGCGGGTCCACCCGGCTCCAGGCGGCGATGTCCAGCACCCGTTCGGCGAAGTCCTTGTGCTGCAGCTGCACGCCGGAAACGTTGACCGCCAGGGTCCGTCCCGGATCCTCGGCCAGCCAGGACTGCAGCTCGGTGCAGCTCTGCCGGAGCACCTCGGCGCCGATGTCGCGGATCAGGCCGCTGCGCTCCGCCGTCTGGATGAAGGTGTCCGGTGCCATCAGCACCCCGTCGCGTTCCCAGCGCGCCAGGGCCTCGAACTGCACCACCTCGCGCCGGTTCGTAGAGATCACGGGCTGGTAGAACACCTTGATCTGGCCCAGTTCGACGGCGCGGCGCAGCCCCGCGGTGAGCTGGGTGCGCTCCAGCAGGGTGGTCAGCATCTCCGGCTGGAAGTGCACGTAGCAGTTCTTGCCGGCCTCCTTAGCGGCGTACATCGCCACGTCCGCCTGCCGCAGCAGCTCGGAGGAGGACATGCCCTCCGTTCCGCGCGTTGCCACGCCCAGGCTCAGCCCCGGCCGCATCAGGGTGCCCTCGATCGAAACCGGGGCGTTCAGCGCGGCCACGATCCGCTGGGCCACCGCGTCCGAGTCGTTGCAGCCGACCAGCAGCACCACAAACTCGTCTCCGCCCAGGCGGGCCACGGTGCCGTGCGGGCCCACACAGTTCTGCAGCCGGCGGGAAATCTCCACGAGCATCTGGTCCCCGGCGTGGTGGCCCAGGATGTCGTTGACTTCCTTGAAGTCATCCAGGTCCAGCAGCAGCACCGCCACCGGGCCGGGAGACTCCAGCGCAGCCGTGGCGCGCTCGTTGAAGAGCATGCGGTTGGCCAGCCCGGTCAGCGGATCCTGGAACGCGAGGGCCTTGAGCTGGTCCGCCTGCTGGGCCAGTTCGTCGAGGGCGCGGCGGGCCTGGTCCTGCGCCACGGTCCGGGACGTGACGTCGCGGAAGTTCCAGATCCGGCCCACGACTTCGTCGGCGACCTTCTGCGGCCGTGAGTTCAGTTCCACCGTGCGGCCGTCCCGGAACTCGAGGAGGTCGTGGCTGTGCAGTTCGTGGTTGGCGTAGAGCTCGGCGACCTTGGCCTTGAAGCAGTCCGGGGCGACCAGTTGCTTGGCGATGAATCTGACCAGTGCATAGGCGTCGTCCTCGGCCAGAATTTCGCGCGGCATGCCCCACAACTGCAGGTATTGTTCGTTGACGCCGGTGATCTGGCCGCTGTTGGACACCACCACGATGGCGTCTGCCGTCGTTTCCAAGGTAGCGTCGAGCAGCGAAACGGCACTCCGGCGGCCGGCGTCGTCGTCCTGGCGGTGTGTGGTGTCGCGGACCGCCACCGCCATCGACGTTCCGGCCGGCGTCGTGACCAGCGAGCAGGTGATTTCCAGCGGGAGTTCGCGGCCGTCGCGGTGCAGCCCGAGGCCGGTGAAGGGTTTCGTCCCCAACGTGCCGGCACGGCCGAGCCGGCTCAGCACCCGCAGGAAACCGCCGCGGTCGTCCTCCACCAGCAGCCGGTGGTGCGCGACGCCGATCAGCTCCTCCCGGGAGTAGCCGAACAGGCGCTCCGCCGCGGGATTGAGGTAGGAGATGACCCCCTCGGTGGTGAGCTGCAGCAACGCGTCAGGGCCCTGCGTCAGCAGGGTTTCCGCCAATCCTTGTTCCACGTCGATGCCAGCCCCCGGGCGTTCGGTACTCGAAGCCACCGGCAGGGCGGTGGTCATTAAACTTCAAGCATCATAGGGCCATGAGACACAAATCACAGCACCGGCTGTGTTTGGGCGGTGGTGTCGCGGCGCAGGCCGGTGATGGTGGCGGCCGACGCCGACAGCGCGGCGGGCAGCCGGCCGGCCGGCTGGGGCCTCGAAAACAGGAACCCCTGCAGGGAATCGCAGCCGCGGCCGATCAGGTATGCGGCCTGTTCGCGGGTCTCGACGCCCTCGGCGGTGACGGTCAGGCCCAGGCCGTGGGCCATGTCGATCATGCAGTCCAGGATGGGGAGCCGTTCGGTACCTCCGCGGATCAGCGCGACGAAGGACTGGTCGATCTTGAGCGTGTCCACCGGCAGATCCTGGAGCCGGCCCAGTGAGGAGTAGCCGGTCCCGAAGTCGTCCAGGGCCACCCGGACGCCGGCGCTGCGGAGCTGCACGAGCTGGCGCTGGACCTGGCAGTCGTCGTCGAAGAAGACACTCTCGGTGACCTCGACGACCAGCTGGTGCGGATCCACCCCGCAGGAGCCGGCGGTGGCGAACAGCAGTTCCGGGAAGTTGCCCTGCTGCAGCTGCACGCCGGAGACGTTGACGGCGAGGGAGCGGGTGGGGTCCGCGGAGAGCCAGGGTTCCAGCTCGGTGCAGCCGCGCAGCAGGATCTCGGTGCCGATCTCCACGATCAGGCCGCTGCGTTCCGCGGCGGGGATGAACTGCTGCGGCGGGACCAGGACGCCGTCGCGCTCCCAGCGGGCCAGCGCCTCGACCTTGACCACGGTGCCCAGCTTCGTGGAGACGATCGGCTGGTAGTGCACCGCGATCTGCCCGCTGTCGACGGCGGAGCGCAGCCCGGCTTCGAGGTCCGTGCGCTCGAGCAGGGCGGTCATCATTTCCGGGCGGAAACGCAGGTAGCGGTTCTTGCCGGCAGTTTTCGCCGCATACATGGCGATGTCGGCGCGGCGGAGCAGCTCGGAGGCGTCCACGGCGTCCTCGCTGATGGACGCCAGACCCAGGCTCAGGCTGGGCCGCAGCATGGTGCCGTCAATCAAGACCGGCAGCTTGAGGGATTCGACGATCCGTTCGGCGGCCGCGTCGGCGTCGAGCGAGCCGACCAGCAGGACCACGAATTCGTCGCCGCCCAGCCGTGCTACAACGTCGCTGGGCCGGACGCAGGCGCGCAGCCGGCGGCCCACCTCGATCAGCATCTGGTCCCCGGCGTGGTGGCCGTGGACGTCGTTGACTTCCTTGAAGTCGTCCAGGTCCAGCAGCAGGACGTCGACGGCGGTCCCGCACGGTCCGGCGAGGGCGTGCGCCAGGCTGTCGTTGAAGAGCTGGCGGTTGGAGAGCCCGGTCAGGGGATCCTGGAATGCGAGGGCCTTAAGCTGGCTGGCCTGCTGCGCGAGGTCCGCCATCGCCTGGCTGATCTGGTCCTGGGCGCGCCGGGCCGCGGTGACGTCGCGGAAGCTCCAGACGCGGCCCACCACCTGCTCGCCGACCTTTTGCGGGCGCGAATACCGCTCGAAAGTGCGTCCGTCGCGGAACTGCAGCACGTCGTTGCTCTCGGCCGCCGGATCGGCGTAGAGGGCGGTCACCTTGGCCAGGAACTGCTCGGGGTCCGTCAGCTGGCCCAGCACGGAGCGCATCACGGACTCGTCGTCGCCGGTGTCCACGAGCTCGCGGTCGACGCCCCACATGGTGAGGAACTGGTTGTTGACGGAGGAGATCCGGCCCCCGGCGCTGACCACCAGGATGCCGTCCGCCGTGGACTCCAGCGTGGCGGAGAGCAGGGACATCGCTTCGCGGAGCCGGGCGTCCTCCTCGGTGCGCGCGGAAGTGCTCACGCGGCCGTAACCGGACAAATCTGAGACCAACGATGGTGCATGGTGAATCCTCCCCTCAGAAATCATAGGGGGCGCGGCGCGGCCCGGATGCCACGGTGCGGGGCCGGGCGGGTTGCGGCGCTCCCGTTGGGGCGGGGCCGGCCGCTCAGGTGGCGGCAGCGGCCGAGCGGGTCCCGGAGCCGGCGTGCCCCAGACCGCGCCCCAACCCGCGGACCGTCCAGCCCGCCGCGGTCCAGGCGGCGGCGTCGAGCACGTTCCGGGCATCCAGCACCGTCCGGCGCCGGACCAGCCTCCCGGCCAAGGCCGGCGAGAGCGTGCGGTAGGCCTCCCATTCGGTCAGCAGGAGCACCAGCTCGGCGCCGTCGAGCGCTTCTTCGACGGAGCTTTCGAAGCGCAGTTGCGGGTAGCGGAGCCAGGCGTTGTTGATCGCGGCCGGGTCCGTGACGGTGACGTGCGCGCCGGCGTCGGCCAGTTGCCGCGCGACGTCCAGGGCGGGGGAGTCGCGGATATCGTCAGTGTCCGGTTTGAAGGCCGCGCCCAGCACGGTGACGCGGCGGCCGCCCAGCCGGCCGCCGCAGAGTTCCCGGGCGGCCTCCACCGTGCGGCTGCGCTGATCCCGGTTGATCCCGTCCACCGTGGCCATCCAGGCGTCCACGGAGTCGACGCCCAGCGCGGCGGCCTGCACCCGGAGCGAGCGGATGTCCTTGGGCAGGCAGCCGCCGCCGAAGCCGAGCCCGGCGTGCAGGTAACGGCCGCCGATCCGCGGGTCCAGGCCCATCGCCTCGCCCAGCTCGGTCACGTCCGCGCCGGAGGCCTCGCAGAGTTCCGCCATCGCGTTGATGAAGCTCAGCTTGGTGGCGAGGTACGCGTTCGACGCCGACTTGATCAGCTCCGCCGTCGCGAAGTTGCAGATGATCCGGGGGATCCCGGCGCAGAGCAGGGGACCGTACACCGCGTCCAGGGCAGCTGTGACGGCCGCCCCGGCGTTCTTCGGGTTCCCGGCACCGTCCGATTGCCGGGCGGGGTCTGCGCCGCCGGGAACGCCGTAGACCAGCCGGTCCGGCACCAGGGAATCCTTGACTGCGGTGCCCTGGCGCAGGAACTCCGGGTTCCAGCCCAGGAGCACATCCGGTCGGTCGGCCAGGACGCCGCGGAGCATGTCCACCGTTCCCACCGGGACGGTGGACTTGCCCACGACGGCGGTGCGCGGCGCCAGGAACGGGAGCAGGGACTCGGTCGCGGAGACCAGGTAGCTGAGGTCGGCGCCGTCGGACGTCTTGGACTGCGGCGTCCCGACGCAGAGGAAGTGCAGTTCCGCGCCGGCGGCGTCGGCGAAGTTGGTGGAGAAGGCGAGCCTGCCGGTGGCGCGGCCGTCGCGCAGGAGTTCGTCCAGGCCGGGCTCGTGGAACGGCGCAGCGCCGCGGTCCAGCTGGGCCACCTTCGCGGCATCGACGTCGATCCCCACGACCGTGTGACCCATCGAGGCCAGGGTGGCGGCATGCACGGCGCCGAGGTAGCCGCAGCCGATCACGGAAATTTTCACAGGGTCGCTCCTCTGTTGGTGGCGCCGGGGTTGGTGGCGCCGGGGCTGGTGGCGCCACGGTTGGGTGTACCGGCACTGCTTGAGCCGCTGGTGGTACCGGCCAGGGCCGCTTCGTAGTGCCGCACCAGCTCCTCGCCCAGCGCCTGCCAGGTCCGGCCCTGGACCGAGGCGTGCGCCGCGGCGGCGAAGGCGCGGCGCTTGGCGTCGTCGCCGGTCAGGTCCTGCACCCGGGACCGCAGCTCCGCGAGGTCGCCCGGTTCGTAGAGCCAGCCGGTGCGGGAGTTCTCCACCAGGTCCAGCGGGCCGCCGCGGCCGGTGGCGACCACCGGGACCCCGGACGCCATGGCCTCCTGGATGGTCTGGCAGAAGGTCTCGAACTCGCCGGGGTGGACGAACAGGTCCAAGGACGCGACGGCCCGGGCCAGCTCCTCGCCGCCGAGGAACCCGGTGAACACCGCGTCCGGGAGCGCAGCTTCGAGCGCTTCCCGCTGCGGCCCGCCGCCGACGATCACCAGCCGGGTGCCGGGCACATCGGCGAGCACCGCCAGGTCCTCCACCTGCTTTTCGACCGCGAGCCGGCCCACGTAGCCGATGATGCGTTCCCCGCCGGGGGCCACGGAGGCCCGCCACGCGTCTTCGCGCTTTTCCGGGCTGAAGCGGGCGGTGTCCACGCCGCGGCGCCACATGTGGACCCGCGGAATGCCGCGACCGAGGAACTGGTGCCGCGCGAACGTGGAGGGGACCAGGGTGCGCGTGGCGAGCAGGTGGATCTGTTCCACGCGATTCCAGGCCCAGTTCTCCAGGAACGGGACGCCGTAGCGCGCCGCGTAGCCGGGGACCTCGGTCTGGTAGATGGCGACGCTGGGGATGCCCAGCTGGTGCGCGGCCTGGGCTGCCCGCCAGCCGAGCACGAACGGTGAAGCGAGGTGGACGACGTCGGGGGCGTAGTCGGCAAGGATTCGCTTGACCCGGGCCACACCGCCCAACGCCACGCGTACGTTCGTGTAGCCGGCCAGCGGCACCGAAGGGAGCCGGTGGACCTGCGCGCCGTGGACCTCGCCGGGGACATCGGTGTCCTGCGTGGACGGTGCGATCACCAGGACCTCGTCGCCCCGGGTCTGCAGGTGCTCCAGGACCCTCAGGATGGAGTGCGTGACCCCGTTCATCTGGGGCAGGAATGATTCGGCGACTAGTGCGATCCTCACGCCTCCACCGTGGCCGCGGCGGCTGACGGCGCGGGGTCACGGGTGTGGCGTGCGGGGGAAGAGTGGGTTAACAGGCGTGTGCGGGGTCCGGTGCTTGGTGCCCGGCAGCTGCAGCCGAGCCGCCCTCACACTGGACATGCCCTTCGGCCGAGCTCGCGGCTGGACATAGTCCCAATATGCGCGCCCGCTGCTGCGACAGGTGGGCATGGTCGGCCGGAATGATGCCCGCCCACACGGCGTTCCGAGGCCCTCCAACGTAGTGGCGCCCGTTTGCCAAGGATGGCCGTTAGGGCGGGCCTCGAAGCGGCCACATCCGGCAAATTGATGCGGGGTCGCAATGCCAGGGCCCGGTGCCCGGCGCCGTCGCCCGCGCGGCCAGCGTCAGCGTCGCGGCCGGCGTCAGCGGCGCGGTTCGTGCCGCAGCACGTCCGGGAGTTCGTCCACGTAGACCGTCTGCGGCGGGTCGTAGTAGATCACCAGGACCTCGTCCCCGACGGCGAAGACGCTCTCCTTGTCGAAGGGGTGGGCGTGGAACGCGCTTATCCCGCCGCGGAACGGCAGCATGACCTCCCCGATGGTGCCCGGTGCCACCCTTCCGGTGACCCGGCCGATCCGTCCGGTGAGGCTACGGTCGACGTTCCTAGGCATCCGGGGCTTTCGGCGGCTGCTTGGCTGCCTGCCCGTCCTTCAACGCCGTCCGCAGCGCAGGAAGGTAATCGCCGACCTGTGCCAGGATGCCGCCGATCATCCGGTTGATGCCCTCCCCGCCGTTGAGGACGGTGAGCTGCCCGACGTGGGCAAACGGCTCGGCGGCCGCCGCGATGATGGCGGGCATGTTTTCGGCCAGCTGCTGCGAGATGACCGCGTCCTGGTTGGTGCCGAGGGCCTCGCCGCGTGCCTTGATGCCGTCGGCCTCGGCCAGCGCTTTGGCCTTGATCGACGATGCCGTGGCGTCACCGCGGGCTTTCGTGGCGGCAGCCTCCGCTTCACCGGTGACACGGGTGGCGCCCGCGGCCGCCGCGGCCGCCGTCGCGTTGGCCTGCGCCTGGAGTTCGGTGCGCCGGGCGTTGACCTGTGCCTCGAGTTCGGTGCGGCGGGCCAGTGCCTCGGCCGCGCTGATGTCCGCGGATTTCTGTCCCTCGGCCTCGGTGCGCTTCGCATAAGCCTTGGCGTCCGCGGGCTTGCGGATGGTGGTCTGGAGTTTTTGTTCCTCGCGGTCGGCCTCGAGCTTGGCTACCTCGGTTTCCTGCACCACCACCTGCTGCCGTGCGGTGGCTTCCGCGAGCGGCCCGGCCTGGGCGGCGTTGGCCCGGGCCCGTTCGGCGTTGGCCTGTGCCTCCGACTGTTTGATTGCGGACAGGCTCTGGGCGTCGGCGATTTGCGCGGCGGCCTCCGCCTCCCGCTCGGCCGCCTCACGGTTCCGGGTGGCCTCGGCGATCCGGGCCTCCATCTTCACCTGGGCGATGTGCGGCTTGGCGATGTTCTCAATGTAGCCGGTGGGATCCTGGAGGTCCTTGATCTGGAGCGAGTCCACCACCAGGCCCAGCTTTTCCATTTCCACCCCGCTGGCGCTGCGGACCTGCGAGCCGAGCTTGTCGCGCTCGCGGATGATCTCCTCCACGGTCATGCTGCCGATGATGGAGCGCAGGTGTCCTTCGAAGACGTTGTAGACCTGGCTCTGCATCTTGGGCTGCTGGCCCAGGAACCGGCGCGCGGCGTTCGCGATGAAGGGCGGCGCGTCCCCGATCTTGTAGATGACCACGCCCTCGACAATCACCTGGATGCCCTGGGAGGTCACGCAGGAGACCTTGAGTTCCGTCTCGTTCAGGGTCAGGGCCAGTGTCCGCACGGTCTGCAGCCCGGGGAACACCAGCGCCCCCTTGCCGGTGACGATCTTGAAGTCCATGCCGTCCCGCGTCTCGAGGGTTCCGCGGGTCAGGCCGGAGATGATCAGGGCCTCGTTCGGTTCGGCCACCTTCCACATCAGCTTGACCGCCACCCAGATGACGGCGACGACGACGAGGGCCCCGGCGAGGACCGCGAGGAACGGGATAAAGGCTGACAAGTCCGGCATGGAAACCCTTTCACGTGGGTCGGTCAGGCCAGTCTGTGACGTCTCCGCCGAATAAGTCCAGCATTTGGCGGATTCGCTTTCGCTGGCCGCCGCCGCGGCCGGCGCGGGACCCGGCGTCGTGCGCAAGTGCACGGCAACCGGGGCGGGCACAAGGAAGCTGGTGCGGACCCGCGGAAAGCTCCGGGCGCCCGCACCAGCAGGTAGTACGAATTTGTTGGATTACTGAGAATCGGTCCTCATTCGCGGCTCCCTTGTCCCGGTGATTGCTTACCGGGTTTGTGCGTCGTCGGCCAGGTGCCGTGACAGCAGCCAGCCGGCGCCAATCATTGCCACGCCCAGCACCATGTGGGTCCAGTTGTCCATGGTGTTGAATGACAGGAAATTGGCCGCCGACCCCACGCCGACGATCAGCCCGTAAACGCTAAAGACGATGTACAGCAGGCCGAAGCCCATCAGGAAGTTCCGGGCTCCCATGCCGTTGCGGGACATGGTCCAGCCGGTGGCGCCGATGGCCAGCTGAACGACGTTCAGCAGCATGGACACCTGGAACAGGCCGAGGAACAGGGCCCGGGAATCAGGCCCGAGGAACCTCAGTTCGCTGTACTGCGTGGTGATGCCCGGGATGAACCCCAGGACGCCCACGACGATAAGGACAATACCCACACCCATGCCGACGTTTTGGACATCTGTCCGTCCGAAATGCACGCCGTGCGCATGTGGGGATGCGGTAGTCATTTTCTGCCTCCAACCACTGATTGCGGACACTTAAAATTTTACGGCGGGGTAGCGGAAAAAGCGCCGCCGCGGGACCTGCTGCATCGTTCCTGGCGGCCGGAAACCCGGGGGATAGAGCCTGTCGGAACCCGGTGCAGGGGCGCTCGCGTGGCACCATGGAACACGATGAAACTGCGCGCTGATCAGACCGGGAACCGTGGCCTACCGATGCCGTTATGGCTGCAAGGGGCGCTGGAGTCCGCGCAGGCCGCCGTGATCTCCGCGCTCGCCGTGATTGCCCCGATCCTTGCGGTGTGGGCCACGGCCGGATTCCGCGACGGCGGCTTTGAATTCCTCGCCCGGCTGTCCGGCCAGGCCTGGCTGCTGATCCACGGTGTCCCGCTGCTGCTGGAAACGGCCGGCGCCGGCACCGCGGGCCGGGTCGAAACCGGCACCCTGTCGCTGATTCCGCTGGGGCTGACGCTCATCCCGTTCCTGCTCGCCTGGCGCGCCGGACGGCGGCTGGCCCGGGCGTCCTACACGGACCAGCTCTGGCAGGCGCTGCTCGGCTCCTGGCTGATGTACGGCGCCTTCGGATTCGCCACCGGCTTCGTCTGCCGCACCTCCGAGGTCGGCGTCAGCCTCTGGTCAGCCTCCCTCATCCCGCTGATCCCGTTCGCACTGGGCATGGCGATCGGCGCCCGCCGGGAGGCAGGCTCCTGGAGCCGGCTGATCGGCGTCGACGCCGTCGCCTGGCTCTCGCGCACCAGCCAGCACTCGCGCTGGGCCGGCTCCTACCTCGGCTCCGCCGCCAAGGCCGGCTTCGTGGCGGCCATGGCCGCCCTGGCGATGGCGGCCGCCCTGCTCGCCGTGGACCTCATCATCCACTGGAACCTCGTTATTGCCGTTTATGAAGCGCTCGACGCCGGCCCGGTGGGCGGCGCGGCGCTCACCATCGCGCAGTTGGGCTACCTGCCGAACCTGGTGGTGTTCGCGCTGGCCTGGACCTCCGGCTCAGGGTTCGCGCTCGGCGCCGGATCCCAGGCCGGGCCGCTGGCCACCGCCGTCGGGCCGCTGCCGTCCATCCCGGTGTTCGCGGCGCTGCCCTCCGGCGCGCTCGACTACGGGTTCGTGGCCCTGGTGGTCCCCGCCCTCGCGGGGCTCCTGGCCGGCTGGTGGTTCCTGCGCGAGGGGGAGAACCACTTCGATGAATGGCTCTCCATCAAGGTCAAAGCGCGCTGGTTCACCGCCACCGTCTCCACCCTGGTCCTGGGCGCCATGATCGGCGCCGTGGCAGGGCTGCTGGCGGCGGCACTGGCTTGGCTGGCGCGCGGCTCCGCCGGCATTGGACGCCTCACGGACATCGGTCCGGACCCGCTGGCCATGGCCCTGTTCGTGGCCGTGGAAACCGGCGTCGGCGTCGTCATCGGCTACGCCGCGGGCCCCTGGCTGGAGCGCCGGCAGAAGCTGCACGAAGCGGAACTGGAACCCGCCGCCGAAACGGACTGAGCCGCTTACGGGGCCAGTCGACTGGCCTCCGCGCGGGCCGTCCGTGGGGGCCGTGCCGTCTGTGCCGCTTAGCGCAGCTGGGCGGGCAGCGACTTCTCCAGCTCCGTCCGGCAGGCCGAGGCCGCCTGCTCGGTGAGCGCGTGGCGGGCGCACTGCTGGTAGTCCCGGACCTGGGTGAAGAACACCGCCGAGGCCAGAATGATCAGCACCATCACCACGGAGACCACCAGGCCGGAGAGCGTCCCGAACAGCACCAGGCGCGACTCCTTGAGCCTCCGCGCGCGCACGATCAGGACCACGCCGAGCACCAGGGCGGCCGCGGTGAGGATGGCGGTGAGCCAGAGGTAGTTGATGTCCAGCTGGTACACAAAGAACGCCCCGAGCACCACCACGATGAACATGCGGAACAGGTTGTGGGTGCGCAGCAGCGACTCTTTGGCCGCCTCGCTCTGTGGGTTCTGGCTCCGCTGGGGTCCGCCGGGCTCGTGGGGGGAATTCATATTTTCCAGCGTACGCGAGCGGCCCCATAAGCTAAGTCAATGCGCATAGTTGTCCTCGTCTCCGGCACCGGCTCCAACCTCCAGGCAGTCATCGACGCCGTCAAGTCCGGCGAGCTGGACGTGGAGCTGGCCGCCGTCGGCGCTGACCGGCCCGGAACCTACGGGGTGGAACGCTCCGCGGCCGCCGGGATCCCGACCTTCGTGGTGGACTTCAAGGCCTACCCGGACCGCGCCGCCTGGAACGCCGCCCTCACCGACGCCGTCGCCGCATACCGGCCCGACGTCGTCGTGTCCTCCGGGTTCATGCGCATTGTCAGCGCGGACTTCATCGACGCATTCGGCGGCAAGTACCTGAACACCCATCCGGCCCTGTTGCCGGCCTTCCCCGGCGCCCACGGCGTCCGCGATGCCCTGGCCTACGGCGTGAAGGTCACCGGGTGCACGGTGCACTGGGCCGACGCCGGCGTGGACACCGGACCGATCATCGCCCAGGAGGCCGTGAGCGTGGCCGAGGACGACACCGAGGAAACCCTGCACGAACGGATCAAGACAGTGGAGCGCCGGCTGCTGGTGTCAACGCTGAAGTCCCTCGCCGCCGCGACACCCTCCAAGTAGCAGGGCCCGCAAAAGCGAGTACTCGGCGAAAAAGTCGGGTACCGGCGGGCGGAAATCGAGTACTTGCGGGCCGGTTGCGGTGCCGATCCGGGCCATAGTCTGACGCAGTCTCATTCGTCTCATGCGTCCCGGGGGTCCATCGTGTCTCAGTTCAGCTTTGCCAAAACAAGTCCAAAGGTTTTGTTTGCCACCGCGGCGCTCGTCATCGGAACGGGCGCCGTTACTGCCGCCTATGCCGTATCGACGACGTCGGGCGGCAGCGAAATCAGCGGCTGCTACAACATCAATAACGGCGGTCAGCTCCGGGTCCTGGCGCCCGGGGGATCGTGCGATCTGAAGAAGGAAACCGCGATCTCTTGGAACATGCAGGGGATCCAGGGCATCCAGGGTATCCAGGGGCCGCAGGGCATCCAGGGCCTCAAGGGCGACACCGGTGACGCCGGCGCCGCGGGTGCCGACGGGGCGACAGGCGCCACCGGCGAGACCGGAGCCCAGGGCGTCCAGGGGGAGAAGGGCGATACCGGCGAGACCGGCGCTACGGGTGCCACCGGCGAGACCGGTGCCCAGGGAGCCCAGGGAGCCCAGGGGGAAAAGGGTGACACCGGCGAGACCGGAGCCACCGGTGCCCAGGGCGAAAAGGGTGACACCGGTGTAACGGGAGCCACCGGTGCCCAGGGCGAGAAGGGTGACACCGGTGCCACCGGTGAAACCGGCGCCACGGGTGCTACCGGCGCAGCCGGCCCACAGGGCGAGAAGGGCGACACCGGGGCTGCCGGCCCTGCCGGCCCGGTTGGACCCGCCGGTGCCACGGGCGGAACCGGAGCCACCGGGGCAACCGGAGCGGCGGCCTCCACAAGCGTGAGTGTCGAATCCATCAGCGGCACGACCGCCCTGACCCTGACGGCCGCGTGCCCGACAGGCAAGACGGCTGTCTCCGGAGGTTACTCGCTGGGTTCGACCACCGGAAACAACGGCGCGGTCATCAGCCAGCCGGTCATCAACACCGCGGGAACACCGACGGGGTGGACCGTCACGCAGAAGACCACGACGGCCATGACGGTCTACGTCACCTGCATCCAGTAGCCGCACCCCGGATGCCCTATCACGTGTTGTGCTGCTGAGACCCTCAGGGCAACCACAAGTGGTAGGGCATTTCGGCGTTTCCGGGCCGGTAGTCGAACTGGCCGCGGAGCTATTCCAGCCGGCGCTGCTTGGTCTCCGGGGCAAAGAACGCCATCCAGAGCACCGAGATCAACACCAGGCCGCCGGCCAGCGCGAAGGACGTCGCCAGCCCCAGCTCCGGCCACAGGAACGCAGCAAAGACCAGCGGCCCGAAGCCGGCACCGAGCCGGGAGAACGTCGAGGCCCAGCCGAAACCCGAGCCGCGAAGTTCGGTCGGGTACAGCTCGGACACGTAGGCGTACAGCACCGGGATGGCCACCTGCACCACAAAGCCGAACACCAGCAGCCAGAACACGGCCGCCGTCGGGATGTCCACCACGACGGCGACGATCACCAGGGTCAGCGCCGACAGCGGGCCGGTGATGGCCAGGATCCACTTGCGGCCCGTCCGCTCCACCAGCAGCGCGGCGACCACCACGCCCAGCAGCCCGACGGCGGCCATCGACGCCGTCGTGAGGAACGCCTTGTACTCCTCGAAGCCGGCGCCGATCAGGATCCGCGGCATCCAGGTCAGCGACAGGTAATAGACCAGCAGGATGCTGAAGAACAAAGCCCAGGCCGCCGTCGTGATCTTCCAGTTGAACTGCCAGAGCGCGCGGAGCTGGGTCCAGGCGCTGCCGGCGGAGAGGCGGGGCGCGTCCTGGGGTTCGGGCAGGCTGTAGACCCGGGCTTCGGCGCCGGTGGCCGCGACCAGGGCGTCGATCACCTTGGCGGCTTCCTCGCGGCGGCCCTTGCGGATCAGGAACAGCGGCGACTCCGGGACGCTGCGCCGGATCCAGAACACCAGCAGCGCGGGCAGCACCATGATCAGCATAGTCAGCCGCCAGTCGGCGAACGCGGCGATGAGCCCGGCCGAAACGAAGCCGCACAGCGCCGCGCCGATCGGCCACCAGCCGTCCATCGCGGTGAGGACCCGGCCGCGCTGCCTGCGCGGCGTGAACTCGCCCACCAGCGCGTAATCCACCGGGATGCAGCCGCCCAGGCCGAAGCCCGCCATGAACCGGAACGCGACGAACCAGAGGAAGTCGGGGGAGAAGGCGCCCAGCACCGTAAAGATCGAGAAGATCAGCAGCGTGGCGGTGAAGGCCTTCTTGCGGCCGATCGTGTCCGCGATGGTGCCCCAGACGAAGGCGCCCAGGGCCATGCCGATCAGGTTCGACGTGCCGATCCAGGCCGCGTCGCCCGGGCTCAGGGACCAGTGCTTGGACAGCAGCGGAATGAGGATGCCGTTGAGCGTGACGTCCCAGGCGTCGAACATAAAGCCCAGGCCGCCGATCAGGAAGATCCGGCCCTGGACCTTCCACCGCCACGGCAGTTCCTGGACCACCTGTTCGCCGCTGGGCACAGTGGTGTACGTATTCATCTCGGCCTCCTGGGAAAACTCTACGTCCCGGGGCGGGCCAGCGGGGAAGCTTCACACTCCGGCGCGCGGGCGTCCCCGCAGCCGTGACGCGATAAACTGGCCGCATCCCCACCAACCGCGGCCGCGCCGCGATATAAGACGGAGACTTTTGTGAGCTTTACGCAGCTTGAGCGTGTATCCATCGACCGTGTTCCCATCCGCCGGGCCCTCATCTCGGTCTACGACAAGACCGGTCTGGAGGAGCTCGCCAAGGGCCTGCATGAAGCCGGCGTCAAGATCGTCTCCACCGGTTCCACCGCCAAGAAGATCGCCGCCGCCGGGATCCCGGTGCAGGAAGTCGAGGAAGTCACCGGCTCCCCGGAGATGCTGGACGGCCGGGTCAAGACCCTGCACCCGCGCGTGCACGGCGGCATCCTCGCCGACCGCCGCGTCCCGGCCCACATGAAGACCCTCGAGGACATGGCGATCGAGCCGTTCGACCTCGTCGTCGTGAACCTCTACCCCTTCGTGGAGACCGTGAAGTCCGGCGCCGCGCAGGACGACGTCGTCGAGCAGATCGACATCGGGGGCCCCGCGATGGTGCGGTCGGCCGCGAAGAACCACGCCGCCGTCGCGATCGTGGTGGACCCGGCGTCCTACGGTTCCGTGGTGGAGGCTGCCTCCTCGGGCGGGTTTGACCTGAAAACCCGACGCCGGCTCGCCGCCAAGGCGTTCGCGCACACCGCGTCCTACGACACGGCCGTGGCGACCTGGACCGCCAGCCAGTTCCTCGACGAGGACGGCGACGGCCTGATCGACTGGCCCGCCTACGCCGGCCTGGCTCTGGAACGCTCCGAGGTGCTGCGCTACGGCGAAAACCCGCACCAGCAGGCCGCACTGTACGTGGACAAGGCCGCCCCGGCCGGCATCGCCCAGGCCGACCAGCTGCACGGCAAGGCGATGAGCTACAACAACTTCGTCGACGCCGACGCCGCCCTGCGTGCCGCGTTCGACTTCGCCGAGCCCGCCGTTGCGATCATCAAGCATGCCAACCCCTGCGGTGTGGCCGTGGGCTCCGCGACCGCGGCGGACCCGATTGCCGACGCCCACGCCAAGGCCCACGCCTGCGATCCGGTCTCCGCGTTCGGCGGCGTGGTCGCGGCCAACCGCACCGTCACCGCCGGCATGGCCCGCACCGTGGCCGGGATCTTCACCGAGGTTGTCATCGCGCCCGGCTTCGAGGACGAGGCCGTGGAGATCCTCGCCAAGAAGAAGAACATCCGCCTCCTCACCCTGCCCGAGGGCTACGGCCGCTACCCGACCGAGTTCCGCCAGGTCTCCGGCGGCATGCTGGTCCAGGCCACGGACAAGGTCGACGCCGAGGGCGACAACCCGGCCAACTGGACCCTCGCCGCGGGCGAAGCCGCCGACGCCGACACGCTGGCCGACCTGGCCTTCGCCTGGACGGCGTGCCGGGCGGCCAAGTCCAACGCGATCCTGCTGGCCGCCGACGGTGCCGCCGTCGGCATCGGCATGGGCCAGGTCAACAGGCTCGACTCCTGCCGGCTCGCCGTCGAGCGGGCCAACACCCTGGGTGTGTCCGTGGAGTCCGACGTCGAGGGTGCCGGCGGCGCTTCGAACGCCGACGCCACCGGCGCTCCGGAACGTGCCCGCGGTGCCGTTGCGGCCTCGGACGCGTTCTTCCCGTTCGCCGACGGCCTGCAAATCCTGATCAACGCCGGCGTCCGCGCCGTCGTCCAGCCCGGCGGTTCCGTCCGGGACGAGGAAGTCATCGCCGCGGCCAACGCCGCCGGGATCACGATGTACTTCACCGGAGCGCGCCACTTCTTCCACTAGGGGATCTGCGCAGCGGTTGCCGCCAAGAGTGGACATGCCCTCCTTTTCCGGGAGGGCATGTCCATTTTTTGTGATGCCGTGGGGCCGTTTCGGGCTGCGGAACCGGTCCGGTGCAGGGGTTCCGCGGGACATGCTCATTCTTCGCGGCCAGGGGTGGGCATATGTCCCAGGCCCAGAGGGACATGCTCATTCTTCGCGGCCAGGGGTGGGCATATGGGGATTATGTCCGCTGGCTGGCACCTGCCGGAGGGCATGTCCATCCTGGGTGCGGGGGATGCGTCGGAGGGGCTTGTGCGACTTGCTCATTCTTAGCGGCCACAGGTGGGCATATGGGGATTATGTCCGCTGACTGCCACGTACGGAGGGCATGTCCCGGGGAGGCAACGCGGCGGCACCGCACCCGGCTGCGCACACAGCGACGCGGGGTCACTTGCCGCCCTGTCGAGGGGGATGGGTGGCAAATGACCCCGCGTTGCCCTGTTCCTTTCTTGGGTGGGGTTTCGTCGGGGGATGAGGTTCTTAGGAAGCTGCGGCGGTGCTGTACGCCTGCTGGATCACCGAGCCCCAGTACGGCCCGTACATCACGGTGGAGCGGGTGCCGTAGCCGTAGCTGTTGATGGAGTTCTGGTAACCGGAGGAGTTGGTGCCGATGAACCAGGGACCGCCCGAGGAACCGCCGGTCATGTCGCAGGGGATGCCCTGGGAGTTGAACTGCGGGTTGTTCGGATCGTCCGAGGCCGGCCCGGTGCAGCTGATCAGCGACTGCCCGTCGAACGGGGACGCGGCCGGGTAGCCGTAGGACTTGTAGGTGAGGCCGCGGGCGGCGTTGAACTGGACGCCGGAAGCACCGACGACGTCGGACAGGTTCTTCCCGTTCAGCGGGTCAACGACGGCGAACCCGGTGTCGTACTGCATGTCGCCGGCCGAGCTCCACTGGGTGGGGGTGTAGAGGGCATTGGCGGCCCACTTGCCGTAGGGCGCGGCGCCGTTGAGGTAGGCCGGTACGAAGACGAAGTTGGTGGCGAACGCCCCCGGGCCTTCGTTGACGCAGTGACCGGCGGTGGAGACGGTGCTCTTATTGCTGGAGCTCACCGAGTTGCCGGAGCAGACGTAGTTGCTGCCGCCCATCGTGAAGAACACCTTGCCGATGTTGGACACCGGTGATTCGGAAGCGTGCAGGGTGGTCTTGCCCCTGGCGGCCTTGCCGGAGATCTGGGTGCTCGAGCCCTTCTCCACGGTGGCCGCGGGGGACTTGTTGCCGCGGGCCAGGGCCCTGTCCGCCAGCACGTCGCCCGGGATTGCGGACTTCATGCGGTCGGGCGTCCAGTAGTCGGCGGCCTTTGAGCCGTCGACGGACTGGCTGGTCACCTGCGGGGCCCTCTTGTCCTGCGCCGCAGCGGGCGACGCAGTGGCCGCACCGGCCGCGCTGACGGCCAGTAGGGCCGCGGCGGAGAGGCTGAGGAGGCTGGTGGCCAGAGTCTTGGGTGTTCTCATGGGTGTCCTAACCGGGAGGAATGCGGGACGGCCAGCCGGGGCGGACCGCTGTGATGGGATAGAAGCTACGCCAGCGTGACGAGTGAGTAAAGCGATTTGTCAACATTTGTCACGAAAGATTTCCGCACCCTTGGGGCGGAGCCCGGCGTCACGGGGCCGACCCCGCCCGTCCCGGATAGGCACCAATCCGACCACCTCGGGTAAGTTAGAGCCGTTGAGATAACACAAGATTTCCGGATATCCGCAGACTTTCAGGGAGACGCCCGAGCAATGGCCAAGATTATCTATACCCACACCGACGAAGCGCCGATGCTGGCCACCTATTCGTTCTTGCCGATTGTCGAGGCGTTCGCGTCGACGGCCGGTGTGGAAGTGGAGACCCGCGACATTTCGCTAGCCGGCCGCATCATCGCCGTCTTCGGCGACTACCTCACCGAAGAGCAGCGCGTCAGCGACGCCCTGGCCGAACTGGGCGAGCTCGCCAAAAAGCCCGAAGCCAACATCATCAAGCTGCCCAACATCAGCGCCTCCGTGCCGCAGCTGAAGGCCGCCATCGCCGAGCTCCAGGGCCAGGGCTACGCCCTGCCGGACTACCCGGACAACCCCGCCTCGGACGAGGAGACGGACATCCGCTCCCGCTATGACAAGATCAAGGGCTCCGCCGTGAACCCGGTGTTGCGCGAAGGCAACTCCGACCGCCGCGCGCCCCTCTCGGTTAAGAACTACGCCCGCAAGAACCCGCACACCATGGGCGCCTGGACCGCGGAGTCCAAGACCAACGTCGCCCACATGGATGCCGATGACTTCCGCTCCAACGAGAAGTCCGTGGTGATCGAGGCGGACACCAACCTCAAGATCCAGCTGGTCAAGGAAGACGGCACGGTCAAGGTCCTCAAGCGCGCATTCCCCGTGCTTGCCGGCGAAGTCATCGACGGCACCGTCATGCGTGCCGCCGCGCTCGACGAGTTCCTGAAGGCCCAGGTCGCCCGGGCCAAGAAAGAGGGCGTGCTCTTCTCCGCCCACCTGAAGGCCACCATGATGAAGGTCTCGGACCCGATCATCTTCGGCCACGTCGTCAAGGCCTACTTCTCCGAGCTCTTCGCCACTTACGGCGAGCAGATCGCCGCGGCCGGCCTGAGCCCCAACAACGGCCTCGCCTCCATCCTGAACGGCCTTGAGGACCTCCCGGAGGAGATCCGCGGCGACGTCGAGGCGGCCATCCAGAAGGGCCTCAACGAGGGCCCCGAGCTGGCCATGGTCGACTCGGACAAGGGCATCACCAACCTGCACGTGCCCTCCGACGTCATTGTCGATGCCTCGATGCCGGCCATGATCCGCAGCTCCGGCCACATGTGGGGCCGCGACGGCCAGGAAGCCGACACCCTCGCCGTCCTGCCGGACAGCAGCTACGCCGGGATCTACCAGGTCGTCATCGACGACTGCCGTGCCAACGGCGCCTTCGACCCGACCACCATGGGCACCGTCCCGAACGTCGGCCTGATGGCCCAGGCCGCCGAGGAATACGGCAGCCACGACAAGACCTTCGAGATCCAGTCCGCCGGCACCGTACAGGTGGTCGACGACGCCGGCACCGTACTGATCGAACACCAGGTCGCCCCGGGTGACATCTGGCGCGCCTGCCAGACCAAGGACGTGCCGATCCGCGACTGGGTCAAGCTCGCCGTCACCCGCGCCCGCGCCTCAGCCACCCCGGCCGTGTTCTGGCTGGACAAGGGCCGCGCGCACGACGCCCGGATGATCGCCAAGGTCGAGGAATACCTCAAGGACCACGACACCGAGGGACTGCAGCTGGAAATCATGGCGCCGGACGAGGCCACGGCCTTCACCCTGGCCCGCCTGCGCAAGGGCGAGGACACCATCTCGGTCACCGGCAACGTGCTCCGCGACTACCTCACGGACCTCTTCCCGATCCTCGAGCTCGGCACCAGCGCCAAGATGCTCTCGATCGTTCCGCTGATCAACGGCGGCGGCCTGTTCGAGACCGGCGCCGGCGGCTCCGCCCCGAAGCACGTCCAGCAGCTGCTCAAGGAAAACCACCTGCGCTGGGACAGCCTGGGCGAATTCCTGGCCCTCGCCGTGAGCTTCGAGCACCTGGCGACCTCCACCGGCAACGCCCGCGCGCAGGTCCTCGCGGACACCCTGGACCGTGCCACCGGCACGTTCCTGCTGGAGAACAAGTCCCCGAAGCGCAAGGCCGGCGAGCTGGACAACCGCGGCAGCCACTTCTACCTGGCCAAGTTCTGGGCCGACGAGCTGGCCCGCCAGAGCGAGGACGCCGAGCTGGCTGCGGCCTTCGCCGCAGTCTCCGACGCCCTGGCCTCCAACGAGGAGACCATCGTCGGCGAACTGCTGTCCGTCCAGGGTTCCCCGGTGGACATCGGCGGCTACTACCGTCCGGACGACGCCAAGGTCTCCGCCGTGATGCGGCCCTCGGCCAAGTTCAGCGAAGTGCTGTCCCTGCTGGGCTAGCCCGCACCACGCGAACGGCGCACCGGGAGTTCCCGGTGCGCCGTTCGCGTTTAAGTGCTGCCGGACGACGACGGCGGTGCGCGCCGCCGCCGTCGTCCGCCGCGGCCGGCTCTGTGCCTAGCGGCCAGGCAACTGTCTGGCCGCCGGCTCTGTGCCTAGCGGTCGGAGATCCTGCGGTCGCCGCCTGCCTCACTGGCCGGTTCGGTGGCCAGATCCGGGTCCGCGTCCAGCGGCGCGCCGGTGCCCAGCACGTCGTAGTCCGGGTCGGTGACCGGCGTCAGGCCGCCGGGCTGGACGACCGCTTCCCCGTTGTTCACCCGCTCGCGCCACGCGCCGGTCTCGAAATCGCGGCCCTCGATGAACTTCTTGAATCGCTGCAGGTCCGCCCCCACCTGCCGGGAGTCCAGTCCAACCGCTGCGCCGATTTTCTCGGTGGCGGAGTCGGGCTCCCAGCTGAGTTCGACGTCGACCCTGGTCTCCGCCGGCCCGAGCTCGGCGAAGCGCACGGTGCCCGCGTTGCGGGGACTGTCCAGGCTTTCCCAGGACACCTGCCGGTCCGGGTCCTGGCTGGTGATCCGGGCGTCGTAGTCGCGTTTGACCCCGCCGATGCTGGTCTCGAAATGGACGGTGGTGTCATCGAGCTGCCGGACAGCGTCGACGCCGCTCATGAACTGCGGAAAATCCTCGAACTGGGTCCACTGGTTGTAGGCCTGGCTCAGGGGGACGTTCACCGCGATGGATTCCTGGACTGTTGCCATGCTTGCTTTCACTCCTTCGGCTGGCAGGTCTGCTGCCTGCGCCTCGTGTCAACGGACGGTACAAGGTGGTACGAGTGGTCGGAGACTGCTTTCGAAAACGTCAGGCCGTTTCCGGCCTGACTGACCAAGCTAGCCGGATCTCCCGGAGAGGGAAAGTCGCCGGACAGCGGTTGTCAGCCGCCAGTATCTCACCTAGGGTGCTAAGCAAGCTTAGCTTCTGCCCCGGGGGTGCCGTTTGCCCCGGACGGCCGGGCCAAGACAGCCAACCCCGAGGAGCAATCCCATGCGCGACGAGAACAACATCAACATTCCGGGCGCCGCCTCGGCTGAGCCGCCGGCCGTGAAGGAACCCACCACGCCCCGCGAACCGTTGCCGCCCAAACCGGACCAGCAAGGACCCGAAGCCGTGTCCCCGACGGGCACCCCCACCGGCGCCCCGGTCCATTCGCGCGCCCAGTCCGGTCCCTACCTGACCACCGCGCAGGGGCTCCGGCTCGGCGACACGGACCACTCGCTGAAAGCCGGCCGCCGCGGCCCCGTGCTGCTTCAGGACCACCACCTGCGCGAAAAGATCACCCACTTCGACCACGAACGCATTCCGGAGCGGGTGGTCCACGCCCGCGGGGCCGGCGCCCACGGCATCTTCCGCTCCTACGGCACGGCCGCCAAGATCAGCCGCGCCGGCTTCCTGGCCAAGGACGTCGAGACCCCGGTCTTCGTCCGTTTCTCCACGGTGCTCGGCTCGCGGGGCTCCGCGGACACGGTCCGGGACACCCGCGGCTTCGCCACGAAGTTCTATACCGACGAAGGCACGTTCGACCTCGTCGGGAACAACATCCCGGTGTTCTTCATCCAGGACGGCATCAAGTTCCCGGACATCATCCACGCCGGCAAACCCCATCCGGACCGGGAAATCCCGCAGGCCCAGAGCGCGCACGACACCTTCTGGGATTTCGTCTCGCTGCACACCGAGGCGCAGGCGCACACCATGTGGAACATGTCCGACCGTGCCCTGCCGCGCTCCTTCCGCACCATGGAGGGCTTCGGCGTTCACACGTTCCGTTTCGTCAACGCCGAGGGCAAGACCAGCCTGGTGAAATTCCACTGGAAGCCCAAGCAGGGCGTCCACTCGCTCGTCTGGGAGGAAGCGCAGCTCATCAACGGCATGGACCCGGACTTCCACCGGCGGGACCTTGCCGATGCCATTGAGGCGGGGGCCTTCCCGGAGTGGGAACTGGGCGTGCAGGTCTTCCCGGACACCGAGGAGGAGTTCTTCGAGGGCATCGACCTGCTGGACCCCACTAAGTTCATCCCCGAGGAGCTCGCCCCGGTGCAGCCGATCGGCCTGATGACCCTCAACGCCAACCCGGTGAACTACTTCGCCGAGACCGAGCAGGTCGCCTTCCACCCCGGCCACCTCGTGCCGGGTATCGACGTGACGAACGACCCGCTGCTGCAGGTGCGCCTCTTCTCCTACATCGACACGCAGATCAGCCGGCTGGGCGGGCCCAACTTCAGCCAGCTGCCGATCAACCGCCCGCACGCACCGGTCAACGACATGCTGCGCGACGGGATGCACCAGACGGCGGTCCACGGCGGGGCCGCCCCTTACCACCCGAACTCCCTGGACGGCGGCTGCCCCTTCCTGGCCGGGGCCGACGTCGGCGCCTTCATCGATGTGCCTGAAGAACTCGCGGCAGCCGTGAAGGAACGGAAGTCGCCGGCCTCCTTCGACGACCACTACAGCCAAGCCCGCCTCTTCTTCCGCAGCCTGACACCGGTGGAGCAGGACCACGTGATCCAGGCGTACACCTTTGAACTGGGCAAATGCCGCGAGCAGGCGATCCGTGAGCGGCAGCTGCTGGCGCTCGCGAACATCGACGCCGGCCTGTGCGCGGCGGTGGCCGCGGGCCTGGGAATGGACGCCCCCGCAGCCAGCGAAGAGGTCCCGGACACGGCGCCGAGCCCGGCCGTTTCGCAGCTGGGTGGCAGCTGGCCGGTGGCAGGCCGGGTGGTCGGGATCGTCGCGGACGCGGACAGCGACCTCGACTCCGTCCAGGCGGCCCGGGAGGCGTTGAATGCCGCCGGCATCGTGCCGCTGGTGATCGCGCCGTCCGGCGGGTTCCTGGGCGGGCCCGACGGCGGGATCCCGGTCCAGCGCAGTTACTTCACCGCGCGCTCCACCGAGTTCGACGCCGTACTGCTGGCGGGCTCGGGTGCGCCGGCAAAGGACGCGGCGGCGGGCCGGGACGCCAAGGCGGGCGAGCCGGGCGCCGCCGTCGACCCAAGGCTGGTGCTGCTCCTCGCCGAACTGTTCCGGCACTCCAAGGCAATCGGCGGCTGGGGAGAAGCCGGCGGCGTCCTGGACGCGGCGAGCATCCCGCAGGATGCCGCCGGGCTGGCACTGGGGGAGGCGCCCGCGGATGTGGTGCCACAGCTCACTGAGCTGCTGGCGGCGCACCGGGCCTGGGACCGGTTCCCGGCCGTGGGCGCCTAGCCTCCGCCCTTGCCTTTGTCCTTGCCCTTAGCTTTTCCGCCCGGCGCGTTGTTCACGGGTGCCGGGGCGGGAGCGGGTGCGGGCACCACCGCAGCCGCGGCGGCCGCGGCTGCGGCGGCCGCCTTGGCGTCGGCTGCGGCCTTGGCTGCCGCAGCGGCCTTGTCGGCGGCGGCCTGCTTCGCCGCGGCGGCATCCCGCGCGGCCTTGGCAGCCGCCGCTTGCTTGGCGGTGAGGTCGGCGCGGACGGCATTGATGGCGGCCGTGATGCTTTGGTGGCGTTTGAAGGACACCTGCCCGTCCGCGGCGGCCGTGTCGAGCTTGGCCGCCAGTTCATCCAGCAGTTTCAGCGCGCCCGCGGTGTCCTCGGTGGCGGCCGCTTCGGTGACGGCCAGCACCTGGGACTGGAGCTGTTGGGCCGCGGCACTCTCCAAATCGGGAGCTGGACCGGCGCATCCGGACAGCGAGCCAGCGATCAGGGCCGCCGCCACCAGGGGGCCGGCTACGGCAAAAGTGCGACGCCGGTTAATGTTGCTCATGGTTCTACGCTCTTCTGCAGTTGCTTCAGGTGCTCACCCAGGTTGCCGGTGACGGCTGGGTAGGGCACGACGGCGGGCGGCTTCGGCGCGGCCAGCAAGAAGGCGGCGCCGACCGCCGCCAGGAGGGCCACGAGGACCAGGATCACGGCGGCCTTGGTGCGGCGGCGGGACCGCAGGAATCCGGCGGCCGTACGGGACAGGACGCCTGTGCGGCGCTCCCGTCGGCTGGCGGCGCGCGGCGTCACGGCGCGCCGGCCCGGCGTGCCGGCTCCTGAAGCCGCGGTTTGCGCCGGCTCCTGAGCGGTGTCCTGAGCCGTGTCCTGAGCCGTGTCCTGCGCGGGGTGGGAGAGGGCGTCCGGGGGATTCACCGGTGCGGTCACCCCCGCGGCGGCCGCCGAGAGCGGCGGCCTGGCGGGCGGGGCAGGCAACACCCGGGTCCGCTCCTCGGCCAGAAGGCCCGGCAGTGAGTCAGGCGACACCAGAGCCTGGCGCAGGGCAACTTCCAGGTCTGCCGCGGCGGGCCGGTCCAAGGGGTCCAACGCCGTCATGGCCCGGATCAGCTGCGCCCATTCGGCCGGAACGCCGTCCGGCACCACAGGGGCCCGGTGCAGCCGGGCCACTGCCGACTCGACGGCGCTGCCGGGGTACTCCACGGAACCCTTAATGCATTCGAGCAGCACCAGGCCCAACGAGTAGATGTCGCTCGCCGGACCCATGTCCGCGCCGCGCGCCTGCTCGGGACTGAGATACGCCGCGGTTCCCACCATCGTGCCAGTGGCGGTGAGCCTGGTCCCGTCCACAATCCGGGCGATGCCGAAGTCGGTCAGTTTTGGCCGCAGCGGTTCGCCGGGACGGACCTGCACCAGCAGGACGTTGGCCGGCTTGATGTCGCGGTGGATGATGCCGAGCGAGTGGACGTACGCCAGGGCGTCGGCGAGGCCCGCGCCGATGACGGCCAGCTCGTCGAACGGGACCGGGCTGTGCCGTATCCGGCTCCGCAGGTCCTGGCCGTCCACCAACTCCATGGTCAGGAACGGCCTGGGCTCGTCCGGGACCCGGGTGTCAGTGCCCGCATCAAAGAGCGTGACCAGGCTCGGATGGTTGAGCGTGGCCAGCAGCTCGATCTCGGCCTGCTGGCGTTTAAGTTCGTCGGCATCCGCGGACTGCGGCGCGAACAGCTTGAGCGCGACCTCCCGGCCCAGGTTCTCGTCCCGGGCCGAGTAAACGGACGCCATACCGCCCCGGCCGATCACATCGCCCAGACGGTAGCGGCCGCCGAGGATCTCGGTCGTGACCTTACTGGGTGAAGCGTCCACGATATTCCCCGTCTTTTTCCTGGCGCCCCGGTGGCGTCCCTAAAGAATAATACGGGTGCGGGTATCGGGTTCCGGCACCGGGTGCAATGGAGCACCCAACTCTCATCACGGTCATCTGTGGTGGCGGTACCACCTTTCACGGGGAGGAATCGGTACCCGCCGGAGCCCGCGGAGCCGTTGAATCCCCCAGCGGACCCAACGACTTCGCTCCGGCGGTCATGGACCTGGACGGGAGCGCCCGCGGTTAGGGCGGGCGTCCCGCGGCCGGGGCTATCGCGGGGGTGGGGTGCTGCGGCAGGAACGCGCGGCTTACGGCCGCCGGGCCCGCCGCCAGGGGCACTGAGACGGTGCGCCTAGCGGGGGTGGGGGTGGCGGTTGGCCGGACGCGGACGGTGGTGTCCATGGGGAAAGCTCCTGAATGACTGGTGGCGGGTGCACATGGCAACCCGAAGGACCGTGCTCTGCGCAGGAAAATGGCAGAGAACGGCCCGACTAGTCAGGAGATGACCCGGGATCGGCGGAATCAGCCGGATGGACGTGCTGTAACGGGCCGCTGATGGGATCGGTGCCCACCGGCGGAATGAGGAAGAACGCGCTGGGGGTCAGCGCGGCAGCGCCGGAGGGCCCGGCGGACGCGGACCCGCTGCCGGAAGCTGACCCGGGTGCCGCAGGAAGGGCGTTCGGTGCCGGCAGGCCGGGACCGCCGCCGTACGGGCGGGGCCCGTCGTCGTTGCCGGTCGGCGCCGCAGGGGCGCCGTCGCCCGAGGAACGGGGGTGGGCCGGAGGGCGGTTTCCGCCGGTGGCCAGGTCAACGGGCGGACTCAGCGGGCCCCCCTGTTCCGGCAGGGCAAGGAAGGCAAGCGCGCCGGGGAGCGCTGCGGGCTGAACATTCATGCCGGCAAAGCGCTGCGGCTGTCCTCCGGCGTCAGCACTGAGCGCCTTCGCAGGAGGAGCCGGGGAGGCAGCCACGACGCTGCTCCCTGGCTGGACGCGCGGTGCCGGAGCAGTCGCCGGAGCGTTAGGGGCGGCAATGGGACTGGTCCCAGGGCTGGCCACGGGGCTGGGGACGGGTGGCACCACCGCGGGCGACGGCGTCGGCGGCACCGTACCGGGGACGGGGTCACCCGCCGGAAGCGTTGGCCCGGGAGCAGGCTGGGTGCCGGGTTCGGTGCCGGGCAAGGCGTCTAGGTCCGTATCGGGACTCGTCACCGGAACGGCGGGATCAACGGCTGGCGGCGGAGGGTCGCCGATCGGGACGGGCCCGGGGCCGGGGGCAGGCTCTGACGCCGGCTCCGGTGCGGGAGGAACGGTGGCCGGCGGCTCAACAACCTGCGGGACCGGCTCCTGCTGCGCGGCAGGTGGCACGGCCACCGGCTCCGAAGCAGGGGAACCCGGGACCGGGGGCTCAACAACCTGCGGGACCGGATCCACCTGCGCGACCGGCAGCAGCGGCAACGGGTCCGGGGTCACTGGAGTAAGGGGCGCCACCGGGGAAGAAACAGGCTCGGCAGCAACAGGAGCAACAGGGGCAGGAACAGGATCAGCAGCGGGCGCCGGAACAGGATCAGGGGCAGGGCTCACCGCTGGCTGGGACGTGCCGTCCGGCGGCTGGGCCACCGGGCTGGGCGCCAGCGGATCATCGGATTTCGGCAACTGGATCATGGTCGCGACGGCCGAGCCAGGCACCGGAACCGCGCTGGAAACCGTGAGCTCCCCGGCGTTGGCCGGGGCCGCAGACAGTGCCAGCCAGGTCAGCCCGGCCCCCACCGCCAGGAGCCCCCGCTGCAGATAGCGGCGAACCGGGAGAGGGTGTGGACGGGGAGGGCTTGCGGCAAATTCCATGCGCAACACACCTCCCCGAAAGCTATCGACGATTGGTCTACAGCGTAAGTCCCGGGGCCAGGGCGAGTCCATAGCGCGGCGCGAATTGGAGCGGAGGGACCCGGGTTTTAGCGGTCAACGCACGTCGTTCGGGTAGCTCACCCCGAGCTGCGCGCGGACGCCGTCGAACAACCGCATGGTGTTCAGGGAGTCCTCCAGCGGCATGACCGGGCTCTCGGTGAGCCCCTGCTGGATGCAGCGGGTCACCTCGCGGAGTTCGTAGCTGTAGCCGCGCCCCACCACACTGAACTGCTCGGTGCGCGGCTCCTCGAAGCCGACCCGCACCACCAGTTCCTTGGGGTTGTTGACGGACCCCAGGCTCTGCAGGAAGCCTTGGCTGCCGGCAACGGTGGCGGCGCGCGGACCGTGGGCCAGAAGCGAGGACGTCAGCTGAGCCTGGGCACCGTGGTGGTAGCCCAGGGTCAGCGCGTTCTGGGCGTCCACGCCGTCGTCGTTGATCCAGCCGGTGGCACTGACCGTCTGCGGGAACCCCAGCGTGCCCAGCGCCCACAGCAGCGGGTAGATGGTGATGTCCAGCAGGGCGCCGCCGCCGTCCCTGGGTGCCCAGAGCCGGGAGGTGGGGGAGTACGGGGCCGGGAAACCCAGGTCGGCCCCCACCCACTTGACCTCGCCGATTTCGCCCGAAGCGGCAATCTCGAAAGCGCGCTGCATGCTGGGCAGGAACCGGCTCCACATGGCTTCCATCAGGAACAGGCCCTGGTCCCGTGCCAGCTCGACGAGTTCGGCGGCCTCCCGCGAATTGACCGTGAGGGCTTTCTCGCACAGGACATGCTTGCCCGCCTGCAGCGCCGCCAGGGCGATTTCGTGATGGTGGGCGTGCGGAGTGGCGACATAGACGACGTCGACGGCGTCGTTGGCGAGCAGCCGTTCGTAGCCGGCCACGCCGTCCTGGTCGCCGTAGGCCCTGGCGAAGCCGTAGTCGGCCGCGAACGCCTCGGCCGCGGCCTGGCTGCGCGAGCTCACCGCGTAGAGCTCGGCGTCGGAGAGCAGCTCCAGGTCCCGGGTCACGGCGGCGGCGATCCCGCCGGTGGCGATCACGCCCCACCGCAGCCTGGCTCCGGTGGCGGTCCGCGGATCCTGGTCGGGTTGGCTGGAGAGCCAGGGCTTGGCGATGGGGGCAGTCATGGTGCCATCCTCTCACCCGTCTGCGGGAGGGCTGCGGTTTTGGTGGCGTGAGCTGCGGGAGGGATGCGGGGTGGGACACAAAAGGGCCCCGGCCCTCCCTTGCAGGGAGGTCCGGGGCCCAGGTGTTGGAGCGTCAGGCTACTTGGTGATCGGTCCGAGTACCGGATCGTCGACGTAGGCCGTCTTGACGTTTTCCTTGGTCACGATGACCGGCTCCAGCAGGTAGGCCGGGACGGTCTTGACCTTGTTGTTGTAGGACTTGTCATCGTTGATCTCAGGCTTCTTGCCGGCCTGGATGTCCTTGACCATGGTGATCGCGTGCTCGACGAGCTTGCGGGTGTCCTTGTTGATGGTGGAGTACTGCTCACCGGCCATGATCGACTTCACGGACTCAACTTCGGAGTCCTGGCCGGTGATGATCGGCAGCGGCTTGCCGGCGGCCTTGACCGAGGTCAGGACCGCGCGGGCCAGCGTGTCGTTCGGGGACAGCACGCCGTCCAGCGCAGCGCTGGCGTAGTTGCTGTTCAGCAGGGTGTCGGCACGACGCTGCGCGTTCTCTGCCTTCCAGCCCTGGGTAACGGCCTGGTTGAAGGACTTCTGGCCGGACTTCACCACGAGGGTGCCGTCGTCGATCTTCGGCTGGAGCACCTTCATGGCGCCGTCGAAGAAGACCTTCGCGTTGGCGTCATCGGGGGAACCGGCGAAGAGTTCGATGTTGTACGGGCCTTCGGGCTTCTTGGCCTTCATGCCGTCCAGCAGGGCCTGGCCCTGCAGCTCGCCGACCTTGAAGTTGTCGTACGCCACGTAGTAGTCCACGTTGGGGGTGTTCAGGAGCAGACGGTCGTACGCGATGATGGTCGCGCCGGCGTCCTTGGCCTGCTTGAGCTGGGTGCCCAGCTGGGCGCCGTCGATGGCACCCACGATGATGACCTTGGCACCCTTGGTGACCATGGCGCTGATCTGGTTCTGCTGTTCCGAGACGCCGCCGTTGGCGAACTGCACATCAGCCTTGAACCCGGCACCCTTGAGGCCGTCGTTGAACAGCTTCTCAGCCAGCACCCAGTTTTCGCTGGTCTTCTGGGGGAGTGCGACGCCGATCGAGGAGTCCTTGGGGAACGCCTCGCCGCCGCCGCTCGCGCCACCGGAAGTTCCGCTGTCGGAACGGCCGCAGGCTGTCAGCGCCAGTGCCGCAATAGCAGCGATCGCTGCTGCCTTTCCTGCTTTACCAATCATTTGCATTGCTTGGTTCACTTTCTATAGATGGTGTTCGGAGAATCAGGGGTTCGGGAGCCGGGAAACCGATCAGGCTTCCTTGGCAATGACCTCTTTGGTGGAAGTGGTCTCGTCGGGCTTGATCTCGTTGCCGCGGCCGAAGTTCTTCATCATCATGCCGATGATCGACCGCTTGCCCTGGGACTTGTTGTAGACGTCGAAGGCGACGGCGATCAGGAGCACGAGGCCCTTGATGATCTGGGTCAGGTCGGCGCCGACGCCGAGCAGCTGCAGGCCGTTGTTCAGCACAGCCATCACGAGGCCACCGACGATCGAGCCGATCACGGTGCCGACGCCGCCGGTTACCGCGGCGCCGCCGATGAAGACGGCGGCGATGGCGTCAAGTTCCCAGCCCACGCCGTCGAACGGGCCCGAGGCCGTGGAGCGGCCGACGAAGATCATGCCGGCCAGGCCGGCCAGGATGGACATGTTCATCATGACCAGGAAGTTGACCTTCTTGGACTGCACGCCGGACAGCTCGGCCGCGTGGCGGTTGCCGCCGACGGCGTAGACGTGGCGGCCGACGATGGTCTTGGAGGAGATGAAGCCGTAGACCAGGACCAGGACGGCCAGGATCAGGCCCGGGATCGGGAACGAGGTGCCCGGGCGGCCGGTCGCGAACAGGTACGTCGCATAGAGGATGGCGCCGCAGATCAGGACGAGCTTGGTGACGGTCACCCAGGCTTCGGGTACCTCGGCGCCCAGGGCCTTGGCCTTCCGGCGGGAGCGGATCTCGCTGACGACGACGAACGCCACACCGGCCAGCCCCAGCAGCAGGGTCAGGTTGTTGTAGCCGGTGACGGGCCCGAATTCAGGCAGGTAGCCGGAACCGATGTACTGGAAGTCGGCGGGGACCGGGATGGTGTTGGACTTGCCGACGAACTGGTTGAAGCCGCGGAAGAGCAGCATGCCGGCCAGCGTGACGATGAAGGCCGGGATACCGACGTAGGCGGTCCAGAAGCCCTGCCAAGCGCCGATCAGGGCGCCGAGCAGCAGGCCGAACAGGATGCCGAGGTACCACGGGATGCCCCAGTCCTGGATCATCAGGGCGACGCTGACGCCGACGAACGCCGCGACCGATCCGACCGAGAGGTCGATGTGGCCGGCGATGATCACCAGCACCATGCCGATCGCGAGGATCAGGATGTAGGAGTTGCCGTTGAAGAGGTTGATCACGTTGCCCGGGGTGAGGGTGTTGCCCCCGGTGGCGATCTGGAAGAAGACGATCAGTGCAACCAGGGCGAAGATCATGCCGAATTGGCGGGTATTGCCGCCAAAGAGCTTCTTGAGCGCGTTCATTTTGTCAGTCCTTGTTGTCCGGAATGTTCTGGATGGTCCAGAGTGTCAGGCGGTCTTGCGGGCGGAAGTCATGAGTTTCATGAGGCTTTCCTGGCTGGCTTCGTCTTTGTTCAGCACGCCGGTGATGGCGCCTTCGAAGATGGTGTAGATGCGGTCGGAGAGTCCCAGTAGTTCGGGGAGCTCCGAGGAGATCACGATCACGCCCTTGCCCTGGTTGGCCAGTTGCTGGATGATCCCGTAAATCTCGTACTTGGCGCCGACGTCGATGCCGCGGGTCGGCTCGTCCAGGATCAGCAGGTCCGGGTCGGTGAACATCCACTTGGCCAGCACCACCTTCTGCTGGTTGCCGCCGGACAACTTGGCGACGCCTTCCTCCACGGACGGCGTCTTGGTGCGCAGCGACTTGCGGTACTGCTCGGCGACGGTGAATTCCTTGTCGGCGTCGACGACGTTGTGCTTGCTGATTTTCTTCAGCGCCGCCGAGACCGTGGTGGCCTTGATGTCGTCCAGCAGGTTCAGGCCCAGGGACTTGCGGTCCTCGGTGACGTAGCCGAGGCCGGCGTCGATGGCCTGCTTGACGGTCTTCAGGTGCAGTTCCTTGCCGTCTTTGTAGACCTGGCCGGAGATGAAGCGGCCGTAGGAACGGCCGAAGAGGGACCGGGCGAGCTCGGTGCGCCCGGCGCCCATCAGGCCGGCGAAGCCGACGATCTCGCCGCGGCGGACGAAGAAGTTGGAGTTTTTGCAGACCAGGCGGTCCTGGATCTGCGGGTGCCCCACGTTCCAGTTCTTGACCTCGAAGAACGTCTCGCCGATCTTGGGCTCGTGCTCCGGGAAGCGGGATTCCAGGGTCCGGCCCACCATGCCCTTGATGATGCGGTCCTCGTCGACGCCGTCGGCCTTGACGTCGAGGGTCTCGATCGACTTGCCGTCGCGGATGATCGTGATGGAATCGGCGATCTGCTCGATCTCGTTGAGCTTGTGCGAAATGATGATCGAGGTGATGCCGCGGCCCTTCAGGCCCAGGATCAGATCCAGTAGGTGCTGGGAGTCGGATTCGTTCAGCGCCGCGGTGGGCTCGTCGAGGATGAGGAGCTTGACCTTCTTGTTCAGCGCCTTGGCGATCTCGACCAGCTGCTGCTTGCCGACGCCGATTTCCTTGACCGGGGTGTCCGGGTCCTCGCGGAGGCCGACCCGGGCGAGCAGTTCGGTGGAGCGGATCCGTGCCTCGGCCCAATCGATCACGCCGCGCCGGGTGGGCTCGTTGCCCAGGAAGATGTTTTCCATGATGGACAGCTCGGGGATGAGCGCCAGCTCCTGGTGGATGATCACGATGCCGGCGTGCTCGCTCGCCCGGATGTCCTTGAACTGCTGGACTTCGCTTTGGTAGACGATGTCGCCGGTGTAGCTGCCGTAGGGGTAAACGCCCGAGAGGACCTTCATGAGGGTGGATTTTCCTGCGCCGTTTTCACCGCAGATGGCGTGGATCTCGCCGGCCTTCACCCGCAGGTTCACCTCGGCCAATGCTTTAACGCCGGGGAACTCTTTGGTGATGGAGCGCATCTCGAGAATTATCGGATCGCTGTGCGTGTTGAGGGACGTCATCTGCCCTTACGCCTCCAATGCATGACTTCGTTGTCCGCCCCTGCAAACCGCAGGGCCGTCTGATGGAAAAGTAAACTGGATCACGCCGTTGTCGTCAAGTCTTTAACGCAACGGCCTGGTAACGGCTGCTTTAGTTTCGCCGGATTCCTGCGTGTTGGAAGACCAGGGCCGTGGCGCCCAAGGCCTCGGCACGGTCGCCGAGCGACGACATCGTCAGGGTGGTGGTTTCGCCGATCACGGGCACCGCGTGCCGCACCAGGCCGCGCCGGATCGGGTCCAGCAGCACCTCGCCGAGCCCTGCCAGCGGACCTCCCACCACGATCACCTCGGGGTTGATCAGGTTGGCGACGTTCCCCAGCGCGCGGCCGACGGCGAGCCCGGCGTCGTCCACAACGCGGAGCGTTGCCGAGTCCCGGGCGAGGGCCTTGCGCACAATGTCCTCGGGGGTCAGCGGCTTGTCCTCGCCGCGGCCCAGGAGCTCGATCATGGTGGTGGTCGAGGCGATCGTTTCCAGGCAGCCGCGGTTGCCGCAGCGGCAGACCAGGCCGTGCTCGTGGATGGTGGCGTGGCCGATTTCGCCGGTGATGCCGACGTTGCCGTAGTACGGCATTCCGTTCAGGATTAGCCCGGCGCCGATGCCCGAGCCGATCTTCAAAAAGAGCAGGTTGCTGATGCCGGTGTGCGGGCCCCAGGTCACCTCGGACAGGGCGCCGAGGTTGGCGTCGTTGTCGACGAAAACCGGGAGATCCAGCGCGTCTTCGAGCCGTTCGAGGATGTTGATGCCCACCCATTCGGGCAGGATGGCGCCTTGCGCCACAGTGCCGGTACGGCGGTCTATGGGGCCCGGGATCCCGACGCCGGCGCCCACCAGGGCGCTGCGTTCCACGCCGCTGC
This sequence comes from uncultured Arthrobacter sp., assembly GCF_964021775.1. Lineage (GTDB taxonomy): Bacteria > Actinomycetota > Actinomycetes > Actinomycetales > Micrococcaceae > Arthrobacter. The sequence continues at coordinate 1,967 of NZ_CAXHZI010000027.1, read as the reverse complement.
TGGCCAGCAGCCGGTCCAGCACCCCCACGGCGGCCGTGATGCCTTCCTCGGCGTGGTGGCCCAGTGGCAGCAGGACCGATTCCTCGGCGACGACGTGGTAGCTCAGCGAGGCCAGGACCACCCGCAGGTGGCGGCGGCCGAAGTCGATGCCGACGGCGACGGCGCCGTTGCTGTTGAGTCGGACGTTCAGGGCACGGCGGCCGGAGCTGGTGATCGGCTCGGTGGACGCCAGCCCGGCGTCCTGCATGATCTTGACGATGTTCGAGACCGTGGCCGTCGAGAGGCCGGTCTGCCGGGCCAGCTCCGCCTGGGTGGAGGGCCCGGCCAGCAGGCATTCGATGATCCGCTGCTGGTTCAGATGCCGAAGGGCGGATTGCGACCCGGGGTTTTTAGTGCGGCTCCTCGTTGAGCGCGTTGGTGAGGGCATGCAATGAAGAGTGCCCCATCGGGGCCTTGTAGTCAAGAAGTTAACGCAACGGCCCGGAGCCGTGTCTCCTCCGGTCCACCCGCCCGGGAAGCGCGAACGTACACTTGCGGCCCCCGCCGGCCCCGCACCCCGGCGCGAACGTACACTTGGGGCCCACGAAACCGCCCGGTTTGGGGCCCCAAGTGTACGTTCGGCCTCTGGGTGCGGCGGTTGGGGAGGGGCGGGTGCAGCGGTGGGGCTGGTCAGGCGTGCAGCTCGCGGTGCGCGCGCGCGAGGTCCTGGTAATGCGCGGCGTTGTGCTTGACGCTGTCGAACTCCTCATCGCTCAGTTCGCGGCGGACCTTCGCCGGCACCCCGGCGACAAGCGAGCGGGGCGGCACCACGGTGCCCTCCAGGACCACGGCGCCGGCGGCCACGAGCGAGCCGGCGCCGATCACCGCGCCGTTGAGGATGGTGGCACTCATACCGATCAGGCAGTCGTCCTCGACCGTGCAGCCGTGCACCACCGCGCCGTGGCCCACGCTGACCCGGGCGCCGATGGTGCAGGGGAAATCAGGGTCCGCGTGCAGCACGACGTTGTCCTGCAGGTTGGTCCCGGCGCCCACGGTGATCGTGGCGGTGTCGGCGCGGACGCAGACGCCGTAGAAGGCGCTGGAGTTCTCTGCCAGGGTGGCCTTGCCGATCACCGAGGCGCTCGGGGCAACGAAGGCGGATTCGTGGACGGCCGGGGTGTTGCCGGCGAAAGCGTATACGGGGCTCATGCCTCCAGCCTAGGACACTGGACCCTTGCGGGCCGGGCGGCGCTGAGTAGGATCGGGGCCATCCCGACGCACACCCCCAGGAGGCAGTCATGTTCCTGCAGTTGATGAAACGGTTGGAGGATGCCGAGGTGCTCGATCCGGCCGTCCGGACCGCAGAGCCGCTGGCCGCCCGGCTGATTGCCGACCCGCGGCTCCGGCGCTTCTTCCACGGCGACGCCACCGGCATCCCGCCGCATACAATCCTCACCGACGTGCCCTTCGGGGCCTGGTTCATGGCGATGTTCCTGGACCTGTTTCCGGACGAGGGCAGCCGCCGCGCCGCGCGCAGGCTGGTGGGCCTCGGCGTCCTCGCGGCGGCGCCGACCGGGCTCAGCGGCTGGGCCGAGTGGGCGCGGGCCGATCCTGCCACGCGGCGCGTCGGAGTCGTCCACGCCGTCGCAAATTTCACCGCGACGCTGATCTTCTTGGCATCCTGGCGCGCCCGGCGTAAGGACCGCCACCGGCTGGGCATTGGCCTGGCCCGGGCGGGCGCCATCCTGTTGGTGGTGGGGGGATTCCTGGGCGGTTACATGCGCAGCGTCCAGCGCCCCTGACAGACCCTCCCGCAGGTTTGGCGGCTATTGACGGGACGCTCCCGCAGGTTCGGCGGCTATTGACGGGACGCTCCCGCAGGTTCGGCGGCTATTGACGGAACGCTCCCGCCACACGTGAGGGAGGGTTGGGGAAAGCCGCCCTGATGTGAGGGAGGGTTGGGGGAAAGCCGCCCTGATGTGAGGGAG
>NZ_CAXHZI010000026.1:0-42553 GCF_964021775.1 uncultured Arthrobacter sp. | reverse complement strand
TGCCGCGTTCGTAGCCCAGGCTGCCCCAGGTGGAGCGGATGCCGCCCCAGGTGGCCTTGGCGCCGGTGGCCGGGGACCAGTGGATGGTGCCGCCCTGGAATGACTGGTAGCAGCCGCCATTGAGCAGTCCGCAGACTTCCCTGCCGGACGGGTAGCCGAGTTTGCCGCGTTCGTAGCCCAAGCTGCCCCAAGTGGAGCGGATGCCGCCCCAGGTGGCGTAGGCGCCGGTAGCCGGAGACCAGTGAATGTCGCCACCCTGGAACTGCTGGTAGCAGCCGCCGTTTGGCAGACCGCAGGTTTCATTGCCCCGGGGGTAGCCGAGCTTGCCGCGCTCGGCGCCCAGCGAGGTCCAGGTGGACCGGATGCCTCCCCAGGTGGCGCGGGCGCCGGTGCCGGGGGACCAATGGATGGTGCCGCCCTGGAACCTCTGGGAGCAGCCGCCGCTAGCCAGTCCGCAGACCTCGTTGGCTACGGGGTAGCCGAGCTTGCCCCGCGCGGAGCCCAAGCCGGCCCAGGCGGTGCCGATTGGCCCCATGGTGGCAATAGCCCCCGATGAAGCGGTCCAGTGGATGGCGCCGCCCTGGAAGTTCTGGTCACAACTGTCCGTTTGCGCACAGACGACGTTGCTGGTGGGGTAGCGGAGCTTCCCGGTTTCGTACCCGCGGGCGCCCCAGGCGGCCCGGATCGGCCCCCAGGTGCCGAAGGCCCCGACCCCGGGGGCGTAGTGGATCGCGCCGCCCTGGAACTTTTGCGAGCAGCCGCCATTGACCAGTCCGCACGTTTCGTTCGCGGTGGGGTAGCCGAGTTTTCCGTTTTCGTAGCCAAGCTTTCCCCAGCTGCTGCGGATGGCGCCCAAGGTGGCGACGGCGCCCGTGCCCGACGTCCAGTGGATGGTGCCGCCTTGGAAGGACTGGTAGCAGCCGCCGCCGGCCAGTCCGCAGGTTTCCTTGCCTGCCGGGTAGCCCAGTTTGCCCCGTTCATAGCCCAGTGCCGCCCAGGTGGCGCGGATGGCGCCCCAGGTGGGGACGGCTCCGGTGGCCTGCGACCAGTGAATGGTGCCGCCCTGGAATTTCTGGTAGCAGCCGCCATTGATCAGGCCGCAGGTTTCGTTACTCAGGGGGTAGCCGAGCTTGCCGTTTTCGTAACCCGTGCCTCCCCAGGCGGTGCGGATGCCGCCCAGGAGTGCGAAGGCCCCGGTGCGGCTGGTCCAGTAGATGGCGCCGTTTTGGAAGGACTGGGTGCAGCCGCTGCCGGCCAGCCCGCAGCGCTGGACGCCGGTCGGGTAGCCAAGCTTGCCCCGCTCGTAGCCCAGCGCGCCCCAGGCTGCCTTGATGGCACCGAGGGTTGCGACCGCGCCGGTGCGGGGGCTCCAGTGCACGGAGCCGCCCTGGAAGTTCCGGTAGCAGCCGCCGCCGGTGAGGCCGCAGCCGACGGCGGTCGTCGGGTTCCCGAGGGCAGGCGTGGCTGCCGCCGCTGCGGCGATGGCCTTGCCGACAATCGAGGCCAGTGACTCGACGGTGACGGAGGCGGAGGTAGAGCCGATTCCGTCGATCCGCACGCGCGTGCCGGCGTGGGTGGTGAACGTCTGACCGGCCTGCCAGGCCTGGCGGGAGTTGTAGTAGCCGTCGAAGGGCCGGGAGTCGGGCAGCAGGATCAGCGAGCCCGCCCCGAGCTGCTGGACAATCTTGACGCCGCTGTTGAGGTAGACGGCCTTGGCGGTGTCGTAGCTGACCGGCAGCCGCAGTTCGAGGTAATACACTTCGCCGCTGACGGCATCCCGGAACTTCACGGCCCGCCTTGCGGCGGTGCCGGCCCAGGCCGTCAGGGAAATCTTCTTCACGTCGGTAACGGTCCCGGCGTCGATGATTTCATCGCCGCGGCCGAAGCCGCCGTAGGCCCACAGGGTGGAGCTGATCGTGGGCTGGGATGTCTGGGAGACGCCCATCAGGTCCAGGCTGTCTCCGTATTCACGGATGTAGCAGCTGCCGTCAGCGAACGTTCCGTCCGCGTTCGTCGCGACGTCCTGGGCGCCGCTGCCGCACTGCAGGGCGTTGGCGTGCATCAGGCCGAGCACGTGGCCGAATTCGTGCGTCAGGACGCTGTTGGTCAGTGACGCCGGGAGCGGCATGATGACCCGGCCGCTGGTGCCCTGGTAGCTCCAGCCGGCACCGTACGCGCCGTCCGAGAGCGTGGGGCTGGAGACGAAGACGACGAGGGCCGTGTAGGGGTTGGGCGTCCAGCCGAGCTCATTGGAGATCGTGTTCATCATGTCCGGGTAGCTCTGGCCGGAGGTGGCCTTGCTGTTGCGGTTCTCAACCTTGGTCACGGTCATCGACAACCGGCCGTTGGACATGGTCTTCCAGTAGTTGCTGCTGGTGCTGATGGCGGCTTTAGCCGCGTCCAGCGGGATGGTCGCCTTACGGTCCGCCAGCTGGACCAGGACCAGGCGTACCTTGATGTCGCCGGAGCGGGCCAGCGAGTACGACTCCGTGCTGAGCCGGGCGGCCCCGGCGGGTGCACCCTTCTTGCCGGTCGGGGGCGGGTTTTCGAACGTGTGCGCGATGATCGGCTCCTCGCCGCCCTGCACCGGGAGTGACTCAATCGTCGTCAGCGGCGACCCGGCCGTGGCGGAGGGACTGGGGCTCGGCTGGACCGTGGCCGGCTGGACCGTCGTCGGCTGGACCGTCGTCGCGGCGGGAGCCGGGGCGGCAGTGGTGGGGGCCGGCGTTGGAGTTGCCGCCGGAGCCACTGGCGCGGTGGTGGCTGTGCCCGTCGCGGCCGGCGTCGGCGCCAGCTCGGCGAAGGCGGGCGCCGTTCCGACAGCCGGGACCGAGGCCAAGGCAAGGACAAGCGCGGCAAGCAACGCAGTCTTCATCCGTAAAGAGTTCACGTTTTAGCTTTCATGAGACCGCCGCCCGGCCGACGGGTCAGCTGGGCGGCCGCAAGTGACCAGAGTGACGCCAGTCTACGGATGGGATAGCGCAATATCACTAAACCTGCGGGAAACTTTCGAGTTGGGTAGTCAATCGTTGCCGAATCTTGAGCTACTCCTCGTGGGTAAAACGGCGCCCCGCGGACGGGTCAGCCGGCCAGTTCCAGTTCCAGCGCGTTGGCTTCGACGAAATCCAGGGCGTGCCGGATGGCGCCGACCGTCACAATCCGGTCGCCCAGCGGCGAGACGGTCACCCGCGGGGGAGTGGCGGTGAAACGCGGCAGCGCGGCGCTGATGCCGGGCAGCAGCGCCGCGGCCGAATCTGCGACGGCGCCGCCGATCACCACCTGCTCGGGGTTGATCAGGCTGGCAATCGCGGCGATCACACGGGCCATCCGCTCCGAGAGTCGCTCCAGGATGTCGAGGGCGGCGGGATCCCCGGCCGCAGCATCCTCGAACACACGCCGGGCGCTGGCTGCGCCGCCGGCCGCCGGTCCGCCGGCCGCGGCCTGCCATTGCCGGGCCAGGCTGGCGATGCCGTCGCTGGAGCCAACGCCCTCCACCATGTCCAGGAAGCCCATCTCGCCGGCGCCGCCGCCGCCGTGCAGTAGCCGGCCGGACTCCAGCATGCCCGCGCCGAGGCGCTCGCCGGCCAGGAGCACCACGAGGTCGTCCACGCCGGCGCCGGATCCGCGCCAGCGTTCGCCGAGCGCGGCCAGGTTGGCGTCGTTCTCCAGCAGCACGGTCCAGCCGTGCAGGTCCAGCAGTGCCGAGCGGAGCCCGACGTCGAACAGGCTCCAGAAGTGCTGGGCGGAGAGCACGTTGCCGCGGCGGTCCACCGGCGCGGCAATCCCCGCTCCGACGGCCAGGACCTTGTCCGGGGTTTCGCCGGCTGCCTCCAGCGCCTGCCGGCAGGCCCGGTCCACCACGCTGATCCGCTCCGCGGCGGGGATGTCCGCGGTGCGGAAGCTGCCGCTGGCGCGGCCCAGGACCGTGCCCCGCAGGTCGGCGACGGCCGCGGTGGTGGTCGCGGCGCCGATGTCGAGGCCAAGGACGACGCCGGCCCGCGCCCGGAGTTCGAACCGCCGCGCGGGCCGGCCCTTCTGCGGGCTGCCGGTGGCGGGTGCGTCCTTCCGGGGGGCGTCCAGTTCGCGGATCCAGCCGCGCCGGATCAGGTCCTCGCAGACGGCAATTACCGACGCCCGGGTGAGGCCGGTCCATGCCATCAGGTCCGTGCCGGTGGCCACCTCGGTGCCGCGGACGGCGGCCAGCACGGCCTGGGCGTTGACCCGGCGCAGCAGCTGGGGCGTGGCGGCGGCTTGCGGCTTCGGAATCTTGACCTCCCCGTGAAGACGGACCCATAATTGAACCGGCAATAGATTTAGCTTGTATCTAAAGTATCAGACGCGGGGTTTCCAAGCACCGCGTCCCTCAGACACCGCACCCCAGCCCCGAAGGATTCACCTTGTCGAACACCGCCACGCTGGCCACCCTGTCCGGTTCCGACCTCGCCGCCGACCCCAACTGGTGGCGCCAGGCATCCGTGTACCAGATCTACCCGCGCAGCTTCGCCGACTCGAACGGCGACGGCCTCGGCGACATCAAGGGCATCACCGCCAAGGTCCCGTACCTGAAGGAACTCGGCATCGACGCCGTCTGGCTCTCCCCGTTCTACCCCTCCGCCCTCGCCGACGGCGGCTACGACGTCGACGACTACCGCGACGTCGACCCCAAGCTCGGCACGCTGGAGGACTTCGACGAGATGTCCGCCGCCCTGCACGCCGCCGGCATCAAGCTGATCGCGGACATCGTCCCGAACCACTCCTCCAACCGCCACGTGTGGTTCCAGGAAGCCCTCGCCTCCCCCCGCGGTTCGGCTGCCCGTGATCGCTACATCTTCCGCGACGGCAAGGGGGACAACGGCGAGATCCCGCCGTCGGACTGGGAATCCGTCTTCGGTGGCCCGGCCTGGGAGCGCATCACCGAGCCGGACGGCACCCCCGGCCAGTGGTACATGCACATCTTCGCCAAGGAGCAGCCGGACCTGAACTGGTCCAACCGCGAGATCCGCGACGACTTCCTCAAGACCCTGCGCTTCTGGTCCGACCGCGGCGTGGACGGTTTCCGCGTCGACGTTGCCCACGCCCTGACCAAGGACCTCACCGAGCCGCTGCTGTCCAGGGTTGAGCTGAGCGAGGCGGGAACCGGTGCTGACGGGCACATCGACGGCTCGCACCCGTTCTGGGACCGCGATGAGGTGCACGAGATCTACGTCGAATGGCGCGAGGTCTTCAACGAGTACAACCCGCCGCGCACCGCCGTCGCCGAGGCCTGGGTGCACGCATCCCGCCGCGCCCGTTACGCCAGCCCGGAGGGGCTGGGCCAGGCGTTCAACTTCGACCTGCTGCAGGCTGACTTCGACGCCGACGAGTTCCGCGAAATCATCACCCGCAACCTCGCCGAGGCCACCGAGTCCGGGGCCTCCTCCACCTGGGTCTTCTCCAACCACGACGTCGTCCGGCACGCCACCCGCTACGGCCTGCCCAAGGGCGGCGGTCGGCACGCCAAGGGCCAGGACGGCAAGGGCTGGCTGCTGGCCGGCGCCCCTGCCGAGGAGCTCGACGTCGAACTGGGCCTGCGCCGCGCCCGCGCCGCGACCCTGCTGATGCTCGCGCTGCCCGGCTCTGCCTACCTGTACCAGGGCGAGGAACTGGGCCTGCAGGAGGTCGCCGAGATTCCCGACGCCGAACGCCAGGACCCCACCTTCTTCCGCAACAAGGGCGTCGAGATCGGCCGCGACGGCTGCCGGGTGCCGCTGCCCTGGGCCCCGGAAGGTTCCTCCTTCGGCTTCGGCGACGGCGGCGCACACCTGCCGCAGCCGGCCTGGTTCAGCCGCTACGCCGTTGCCGCCCAGGACGGGGTGGAGGGCTCCACCCTGGAGTTCTACCGCCAGGCCCTGAAGCTGCGCCGCGAGCTGCAGACCTCGGAGGAGCTGGAATGGCTGGAGACCGGCCACGCTGATGTGCTGCACTTCCGCCGCCACGGCGGCTGGCAGTCTGTGACCAACTTCGGGGACGACGCCGTTGAGCTCCCGGCCGGTGAGGTGCTGGTCAGCAGCGGCCCGCTGGACGGGCAGATGCTCCCGGGCAACACCACCGTCTGGCTGCGGTGACCACCCCCTCCGCCGGGACCCTCTCGGCCGGGCCCGCCGGCCTGCCGGGGGACCCGGAGCCGGCCGGGCAGGAGCCGAACGCAACCCAGGAGCCGAACGCGACCCAGGAGCTGATCCCCACCCAGGAGCTGATTTATGGCTGCATGGGCCTGGGCGGCAGCTGGTCGGCGGAGCCGTACTCGTCCGCGCACGTGGACGAGGCGGCCGCTGCCGTCCAGGCCGCCCTGGACGCCGGCATCACCCTGTTCGACCACGCCGACATTTACCGCAGCGGCAAGGCCGAGGCGGTGTTCGGCGAGGTCCTGGCGCGGACGCCCGGCCTGCGGGAGCGGATCCGGCTGCAGACCAAGTGCGGCATCCGCCTCGGCGAGCAGGGCCTTGAGGCGTTCTACGACCTGAGCCGGGACGGCATCCTGGACCGGGTCAACGAGAGCCTGGCCCGGCTGCGGACGGACTACCTGGACGTGCTGATGCTGCACCGCCCGGACCCGCTGCTGGACCCGGCCGAGGTGGCCTCCGCCGTCGGGCAGCTCATGGCCGAAGGCAAGGTCCGCGCAGTGGGCGTCTCCAACATGTCGGCGCCGCAGATCGAACTGCTGCAGGACCGGCTCGAGGTGCCCGTGGTGGCCAACCAGCTGGAAATGAGCCTGTCCGCGCGGGCATGGCTGGAGAGCACCGTGCTGGTCAACCACGCCGAGGGCACGGACTACAGCTTCCCGCACGGCACCGTGGAGCACTGCGTCCGGCGCGGCATCACGCTGCAGGCCTACGGGGCGCTGGCCCGCGGCCTGTACACGGGCGCGCCGGCGGCGGACCCGAGTGCCGCGGAGACGGCCACCGCGGCACTCGTGGCCGAAATGGCGGCGGCGAAGGGCACCACGGGCGAGGCCGTAGTCCTGGGCTGGCTGATGAAGCACCCGGCCGGCATCGCCCCCGTGATCGGAACCGCAAAGCCGGAACGGATCCGGGCCTGCGCCGGCGCTGCCGAGGTCGCCGCGGCGATGACCCGGGCCGAGTGGTACCGGCTCTGGATCACCGCCCGGGGCAGTAACATCCCCTAAGCCGGACGCGCCCGCACGCCTCCATCTCACTGGCCCGCAGTTCTTGTCATTTCAGACAACTACTGCGGGCCAGTCGGGTCCGGGGATGATTTTGGTCGTATTGGTCGGCCCAAACAGGGGTCTTACTTGGCGGCGGGCGGCCCCGGGCGGTTAGCGTAGAGACATGACCTCTACCACCACCGCCGGGATTGTCCGGCCCCAGCGCAACGTTCCGGCCGAAATCGCCCGCTCCTGGCTGCTGGTCAACGCCATGAAGCCGGAACTCTTCGGACCGTCCGCGGAGTCCCGCGCGGACGCCATCATCCTGGACATCGAAGACGCGGTGGACCCGTCGCAGAAGGACGCAGCCCGCGAGCACGTTGTGGACTGGCTGACCGCCGGCGGCAACGCCTGGGTCCGGATCAACGACGCCACCAGCCCGTTCTGGGCCGATGACCTGGCAGGCCTGCGCGGCACCCCGGGGCTGCTGGGCGTGATGCTCGCCAAGACCGAGTCCGCGGACCAGGTCACCGAGAGCTACCACCGCATGGATGGCAAGACCCCGGTCATCCCGCTGGTCGAGTCCGCCGTCGGCATCGAGGAAGCCAACCACATCGCCAAGGCCCAGGGCGCGTTCCGGTTGGCCTTCGGTTCCGGTGACTTCCGCCGCGACACCGGCATGGCGGCCACCCCGGAAGCGATGGCCTACCCGCGGGCCAAGCTCGTCGTCGCCAGCCGCGTCGGCAACCTGCCCGGCCCCATTGACGGCCCCACGGTGGGCACCAACCACCCGATCCTGCGCGAGCAGACCGGCATCACGGTGATGATGGGCATGACCGGCAAGCTCTGCCTCGCGACCGACCAGACCAGCGTCATCAACGAGGTCATCAGCCCCACGCCGTCCGACGTTGCCTGGGCCACCGACTTCATGGCCGACTTCGAGGCCAGCGGCCGCGTCATCCGCGACGGCTCCGACCTGCCCCGCCTGGGCCGTGCCGAGAAGATCATGAAGCTCGCGGTAGCCTTTGGGGTGCAGCCGGCCCTGTAGCCGGCCCCGGCCAGCAAGGAGACCCCGTGACCGATACCCGTTATCTGGTCCACGGGGTCTTTTGGCATGGTCCGGCGCCGGCTGATCCGGTTGTTGGTCAGCCCGGTGCCGGCGGCGCGGCGCTGCGCCTGCAGGACAGTTCGGGCGCCTTTACCGAGCTGGCGCTCGACGCCGGGACGCGGCTTGGCTTCCGGCTCACCGCCCGGGATAAGCGGTGCCTGGGCCACCACAAGGTGCACGGCCCCACGGACCGCGACTACGTCAGCTGCCCGGACCGGGCCCAGGCGGCGCGGGGAAACCAGTGCGGACCGTGCTTCGCCGTGGACGATTCACGACTGATCCATGACTTCCACCGCGGCGGCTACGTCCCGCCGGGGCTCCGCAGTTACCTGATGCAGCCGCATTGGCTCTACGTCGCCACGTTCGCCAACGGCGCCAGCAAGGTGGGCACCGCGGCGAACCTGCGGAAATGGCACCGGCTCGCGGAGCAGGGAGCCGTGGCCGCCCGCTACGTCGCCCGCGCCGACGACGGGCGGGTGGTCAGGATCCTGGAGGACCTCGTCACGCGTGACGCCGGGCTGCCGCAGCAGGTCCGCTCGGCAGCGAAGGCCGCCGGGCTCACGGCCCCGCGGCCCGCCGCCGCCCTGGACGAGCTGAACAGCCGGCTCGCGGCCGGGGTGCGGGTGCTGCTGCGCGGAGCCGGCCTGGAGGGTTTCGAGGTCGTGGACGAACGGTGGCTGCGGCCCGGGCTGGCCGACGCAGCCTGCACGCCCGCTGCCCGGCACGCCTATCCGCATGACCTGGGCTCGGCGGAACATGGCTTCCGGATCGCGGCGCTGAGCGGCGGCGTGGCACTGGCCCGCCTCGACGGCTCCGACCTTGACTTCATCGTCAACCTCGGCGAGCTGAAGGCGCGGACCATCGAGCTGGGAGACCACCGCTCCGAGATCCCCGCCGTCCAGGAAGCCCTGTTCTGATCCCCGTAGACTGGCCTGGTGCTGAACGAATTCTGGGCCACCGCGTCAACCACCTACAAGGTGCTCGTTTTCAGCGCCATGGGACTGATCGCCGTCGGCATCGTGCTCAACCTGGTCGGCAACACCACCGGCAACCAGGGCCTGGCCTTCGGCTCGCTGGCCGTCATCGGCGTGGGCCTCATCCTGCACATCGCCGGCATCGTGGTCCGCGGCCAGACCATCCGGAAAAACCTCAGGCGCTAGCGGCGGCGTTCCGCAGTACATGGCTGCGGGCGTGCTCCACGGCCTCGGGCAGGCTGGCGAACAAATGTTTGTGGTGCCGCAGGGACCGGATCACGCCCACATTGGTCACCAGGTCCAGGTGCTGCGGCTGGATGCCCTTGAGCAGCACCGTGACGCCGCGCAACTCCAGCGCCGAGACGACGTCCACCAGCGTGTGGGCGCCGGTCGCGTCGAGCATCCGCACCTGCGAGAGCCGGATAATCGCCACCTGGATGTCCTTGACCTGGCTGATTTCCTGCAGCACCCGCTCCGCGGCGCCGAAGAACATGGCCCCGTCCAGCCGGAGAATGGCGATGTGCCTGTCCCCGGGCGCGGGCGGGCCCGGGATCTCCTCGCGCTGCACCCCGCTGAGCGAGGCGAACTTGCGCAGCGTGAACAGCGCGGCCGCCACCAGCCCGATCTCAATCGCCACGATCAGGTCGAACGCCACGGTGATCAGCGCGGTCAGGACAAAAACGAACGCATCGGCCCGGGTGGAGCGCAACACCGCCACCACGGTCTGCCGCGAGACCATCCTCGTGGCCGTGACCATCAGGATCCCGGCCAGCACCGCCAATGGAATCCTGCCCACCAGCCCTGCCGCCAGGTAAATGATGGCCAGCAGCACCAAAGCGTGCACGATCGCCGCCAGCCGCGTTTTCGCCCCGGAACGGACGTTGACGGCGGTCCGGGCGATCGCCCCCGTCGCCGGCATGCCGCCGAAGAACCCCGCCGCCACTGACGCCAGGCCCTGGCCGGTAAGTTCGCGGTCCGGGCTGTAGGTTCCGGTAGGCCGGCCGTCGGGACCGACCATGCCGGCGGCCACCCGCGCGGACAGCAGCGACTCGATGGCCGCGAGTGTGGCGATGGACACCGCGGGCATGAACAACCCGCCCAGGGACGCCGGGTCCAGTGACGGCAGGGACGGCGCGGCCAGAGAATGCGGCAACGCGCCGATCCGTGGGATCTGCAGGTCCAGCAGTTCGGCGGCCACGGTGGCCAGCAGCACGGCGGCCAGGCTGGCCGGGACGGCCTTGGTGAACCGGGGCAGCAGGAACATCACGGCGGCGACGCCAGCCACCACGGCGAGGGTCTGCAGCACGGCGGGCGCGGTGGCCGTGGCTGCGCTCTCGACGGCGGCCAGCAGGGTGTTGTGGCCCGGCACGCCCTCGGTGCCGATGGCCATCGGCACCTGCTGCAGGAAGATGATGGCGGCGATGCCCAGGGTGAACCCCTCCACCACGGGCCACGGGATGAACGCCACGGCCCGGCCCAGGCCGCTGACGCCGAGGAGGATGACCAGCAGCCCGGCCATCACGGAGACCAGGGCAATGCTGCCGGCGCCGTGTGTGGCGACCACGGGGGCAAGGACCACCACCATGGCCCCGGTGGGCCCGGATACCTGGACGTGGGAACCACCCATCACGGCGGCCACCAATCCGGCCACCACCGCCGTGATCAGCCCGGCCTCGGCGCCCACCCCGGAGCTCACCCCGAACGCAAGGGCCAGCGGGAGGGCCACGATGCCCACGGTGACGCCGGAGAGCAGATCCGTCCGCCAGGACCGGCGCAGCCCGTCGTAGTCGCGGCGGGAGGGCAGGAACCGGGTCAGGTAGCCCCGGGCGCCGCGGACCGCCCTGGTTGCTGTCCCGGCGGTCATGAGCCGGCCGCCTGGCGGGGCGTGGCCGGGAGTTCCTGCGCCAGCCGCAGTTGTTCGCCCGATTCGGCGAGGCTGTCCAGCAGGAAGATCCTGGCAATGGCCAGCAGCTCGGCGATCTTCGGGTGGGCCAGCCGGTAGGTCACGGCGTTGGCGGTCCGCACCGAAGTCACCACCCGGTGCCGGCGGAGGGTGGCCAGATGCTGTGACAGATGCGAGGCCTCCAGGCCCGTCTCGGCCAGCAGGTAGCTGACCGGCGCCGCGGTGTCCGGTGCCGCCGCCAGCAGTTCCAGCACCCGGATCCGCGCCGGGTGCGCGAGGGCCTTGAACAGGTTGGCCTTGATCTCGTACAAGGGTGTCTGCGCTGCGGGAATCATCGCGGTCCTGCGCTTTCTCGGCCCGCAGCCGGATCACTCTCCGCCGCGGATTGCTGGATTGATGTTTCCATCATATCGCTGCTGCGCAAGGCCCGCCGTCGGAGGTAACGGAAAAGGCGCCCGGAGGCAGGGCGCTAGGCTGGAACCATGACTATCAATCCGGATCTGCAGGGCCGCAGTTACCCTGCCGCAGAGGTGTACGACGTCGGCCGCGAGACCATCCGCGCGTTCGCGCGCGCGGTAAAGGCCTCCCACCCCGCCCACTTCGACGTGGACGCCGCGCGGGCCCTGGGCCACGGCGACCTCGTGGCCCCGCCGACGTTCGCGATCATCGTCGCGCAGCGGGCAGACGCGCAGCTGATCGAGGATCCTGATTCCGGCATCGACTTCTCCCGCGTGGTGCACGCCGACCAGCGCTTCGTCCACCACCGCCCGATCGTCGCCGGCGACCGGCTGGTCGCCGAACTGCACGTCGACGGCGTCCGCGCGATGGGGGGCGGCGCCATGATCACCACCCGCTCCGAAATTTTCGCCCTCGCCGGCGAGGAGCCCGGCGTCGGGAAGCGCGACGCCGTCGCCACCACCACCTCGTCCATCCTGGTCCGCGGAGAGGGACAGTAGCCATGACACCCACATTTTCAGAACTGACGGTCGGCCAGGACCTCGGCAGCCGCAGCATCGAGGTCACCCGCACCGACCTCGTCAAGTACGCGGGCGCCTCCGGTGACTTCAACCCGATCCACTGGAACGAGGCCTTCGCCACCGGCGTCGGCCTGCCCGGCGTGATTGCGCACGGCATGTTCACCATGGGCGCCGCCGTCCAGCACGTGACCGACTGGGCCGGCGATCCGGCCGCCGTCGTCGACTTCCAGACCCGTTTCAGCAAGCCGGTCCCGGTCGCCGACACCACGGGCACCCCGGAGGCCGGGGCGGTGATCGAGGTCAGTGCTGCCATTGGGGCGCTCGACGCCGACGCGGGCACCGCCCGCGTGGACCTCACCGTCGTCGCGGGCGGGCAGAAGGTCCTCATGAAGGCCCAGGCCGTCGTCAGGCTGGCCTGACGCATGATGCTGCCGTGAGGGTGCGTGCCGCCCCGTCCGCCGAGGTGACCCGCTGGCGCAACGCCGTCGTCGCCGCCTACGCCTTCAGCGGCATAGCCTTCGCCAGCTGGGTGTCCCGGCTGCCGGCCATCCGTGACGGACTCGACCTCACGCCCGGCAACGTCGGCCTGCTGCTGCTGTGCATGACCCTGGGCTCCTTCGTCTCCGTCTCCGCGTCCGGGCTGATCGTGCTGCGTTTCGGCTCCAAGCAGACCATCCGGATCGGCAGCATCATGGTGGGCACGGGCCTGGTCCTTGCCGGGTTCGGGACCTCGATCCTGGTCAACCCGCTGGCCGTCGCCGCAGGGCTGGTTGTGGTGGGACTTGGCACGGCCAGCTGGAACACGGCCTCCAACGTGGAGGGCGCCGCCGTCGAACGCGCCGTCCGGCGGCACATCATGCCGCGGCTGCACGGCGCGTTCAGCCTGGGCACCGTCGCCGGTGCCGGCGCAGGGGCCTGGGCTGCCGGCACCGGCGTGCCGGTCTTCTGGCACCTGGCCGCCGTCGGCCTGCTGGTCGCCGGCTCCGTGGCCACGGCCGCGCGCTGGTTCCGCGCCGACATCACCCCGGTGGAGGACACGAAAGACTTCACCCCGGCCGGGACGGACACCTTCGAGGATCCCTCCACCGGTCCGCTGCCGATTATCAGCCAGGCCACGCAGGGCCCGGACGAGCCGCTGGACAACAAGCGGCAGATCGCGCAGGCCTGGCGGGACCGCCGGACCCTGCTGCTCGGCGTCCTGGTCCTGGGCCTGGCCCTGGCCGAGGGGGCGGCGGGGGACTGGGTGGCCCTGGCGCTCGCCGACGGCCACGGCCAGTCCGACGCCGCCGGAGCCGCCGGGTACGGTCTCTTCGTCACTTTCATGACCGTGGGCCGCTTTGCCGGCACCCTGGTGCTGGACCGTTACGGCCGGGTCCCGGTGATGCGCTGGTGCGCGGCGCTGGCCGTGGCCGGACTGGGCCTGTTCGTCTTCGCGCCGGTTCCCTGGCTGGCCTATGTCGCCCTGGCCATCTGGGGGCTGGGCGCCTCGCTGGGCTTCCCGGTGGGCATGTCCGCCGCCGCGGACGACCCCGTCAAGGCAGCCGCGCGCGTCTCGGTGGTCTCCACCATCGGCTACGGCGCATTCCTCTGCGGGCCGCCCCTGCTAGGACTGCTGGCCGAGCACGTCGGCATCCTGCACTCGCTGCTGGCCGTCATGGTGATGCTCGTGGTCAGTTTCCTGCTCTCCCCGGTGGCGCGCAAGGCCGCCTAGGCCCGGCCCTGCCGCCTTTCCGGGGACACGCCGAACCCGGCTAGGCTGGTGGGGTGACCCAGACTCTGCTTTCCGCCCTGACCACGGCCGGCGTCGGCGGCCCGGCCGCCACCTACGTCGAAGCCCGCACCGAGGCGGAGATCATCGACGCCGTCCGCACGGCCGACGCCGCCGGCGAGCCGTTGCTGATCATCGGCGGCGGCTCCAACCTGCTGGTCGCGGACGACGGGTTCCCCGGCACGGTGCTGAAAATCGCGTCCGAGGGCTTCAGCGTCAACGCCGAGGACTCGTGCGGCGGCGTCGCCGTCGTGGTCCAGGCCGGCCATAACTGGGACGCCCTGGTGGAGCACGCCGTCAGGCATGCCTGGTCCGGCCTGGAGGCCCTGTCCGGGATCCCCGGCGCCACCGGCGCGACCCCGGTACAGAACGTCGGCGCCTACGGAGCGGACGTCTCGCAAACCATTGCCGCGGTGCGCACCTGGGACCGCGAACGCGGTGCCGTGCAGACGTTCACGAACTCGGAGCTGAAGTTCGGCTACCGCGACTCCCTTCTGAAGAAGACCACCTCCGGCGGGTCCCCGCGGTACGTGGTGCTGACAGTGGAATTCCAGCTGCCGCTGGGCCGGATGAGCGCCCCGGTCCGCTACGCCGAGCTGGCCCGGGCCCTCGGCGTCGACACCGGCCAGCGGGCCTACGCCAACGACGTCCGGCGCGAGGTGCTCCGGCTCAGGGCTTCCAAGGGCATGGTCCTGGACCCCGCGGACCGGGACACCTACTCCACCGGCTCCTTCTTCACGAACCCCATCGTCCCGGCCGAGGTCGCCGCGGGCCTGCCCGCGGACGCTCCCCGCTACCCGGGCGGCGCCGACGGGCTGACCAAGCTCTCCGCGGCGTGGCTGATCGACCAGGCCGGCTACGGGAAGGGATTCGGGCTTGACCCGGGCAGCGTGTCCGGCGGGCGCGCCGCCCTGTCCACCAAGCACACCCTGGCGATCACGAACCGGGGCGGCGCCAGCGCTGCGGACCTGCTGGCGGTCGCCCGGGAGGTGCGCCGCGGCGTCGTCGAACGTTTCGGCATTGAACTGCACCCCGAACCGCTGCTGATCGGCGTCGAGCTCTAGGACGCCGCAGCAGGCGGTGCTAGTTCCTGCCGCGGCGCGGGGTCACCTTACTGAAGAGCATAAAAGTGAAACCGGAGGCCGCAGCGCCGAGCAGAAAGACCTGGCAGAACGCCACGGACTGGGCGCTGGGCCCGCTGCGCAGCAGCAGACCGGCGCAGGCGAAGGCCACCGCGCCGGCCAGCAGCGCGAGCGAGCCGAGCAGGAAGCTCTGCACCGTGGCGGGAAATTCCGCACCGGGATCGAGCTCAAGCTCGCGCCGGTCTCCGTCCGGCAGTGCCGGGGTCCGCGGCTGGAGCGTCGCCGCGGTCACGAAGCTGGCCACCGCGATCACCATGCACACGGCGGAGACGGTCTGGAACGTTGTCATCATGGGGGAGAGGCGGGTGCCGCTGGCGATGGCGACGGCGAGGCCAGCCGCCATGCCGGCCGCGCTGGAGGCCCAGCCCAGCAGGGCCAGCCTCCTGCACGCGGGCCGCAGCCGCGGCCACACATCAGCCAAAGTCATGCATCCACTTTAAGTAATCCGGCTGGGCGCAGGCTGGGAGGGTGACGGGCGGCAACCGGGCACTACCGTGGCCCCACGGACCGTCGTGCCCCGGCCCTAGGATGTTGTCATGGCAGCAGTGGTGCGCACGCGTCTGAGCCGGAGCGTTATGGGCCGGCTCCGTCTGGCCGCGCAGGGGCTGTCCGGCCCGGGTTTCGGCTCCGTGCCGGCCGCGGTCCGGGGCATGACGGCCATGCAGGCGCAGGACCTGCAGGCCTCGCTGTGGGCGGTGGGACAGCGCGTCAGGGACTCCCGCGTGGCCGATGTCCGCGCGGCGCTGGACCGCGGCGAGGTGGTCCGCTCCTGGCCGATGCGCGGCACGCTGCATCTGCTCGCGCCGGAGGACCTGAGGTGGGTGTTGGATATCACCTCCGGCCGACTGATCAAAGGCCTCGCCGGGCGGCACCGGGAACTTGGCATCTCCGCTGCGGACATCGACGCCGCCACCGAGGCGGCGCTGCTGCGGGTCTCCGGCGGGTCGGCGGCCAGCCGGGCGGAGCTGTTCCGGGCGTTCGAACAATCCGGCCAGTCCACCGCCGGCCAGCGCGGCATTCATCTGCTCGGCGTGCTGTGCCAGCAGGGGCTGCTGGTGCAGGGTCCGCTGGCCGGGAACCAGCAGCTGGTGGTCGCCTTTGATGACTGGATTACCACCTCGCGGCGGCTGGGCCGTCAGGAAGGGATCGCCGAATGGCTGCTGCGCTACCTGTTCAGCCACGGCCCTGCCACCGAGCGGGACTTTGCGTGGTGGTCCGGCATTCCGGTGACGGAGACCCGCGCGGCGCTGGCCGCAGTGCGGGAGAAGCTGGTGGAGCTGGAGTTCGAGGGGACGTCCTACTGGCTCTCGCCGCAGACGGCGGCCCTGCTCGACGGCGGCGTCCCCGGCCAGCGCAGCGTGCTGGCACTGCCGGCCTTCGACGAATACCTCCTGGGCTACACCGACCGGTCCATCGCCCTGCCCGCGCACCACGCGGACAAAATCGTCCCGGGCGGCAACGGGGTGTTCAAGAAAACCATCGTGGCCGGCGGCGAGGTGATCGGTACCTGGTCCGCGGCCGCGAAGGGGCGGCGCGGCGCCGTCGTGCCGGAGCCCTTCGACGACGTTAACGGACTGCGGCCTGCCGCTCGGAAATCCTTTGAGCTGCAGGCCGCGAAGTACCGGAGGTTCCTCGGGCTGGAGGACACCGGCGGTGCTTAGAGCGTGCCGGTGGCGATCTTCAGCATGCGGCGCAGCGGCTCCGCTGCGCCCCAGAGCAGCTGGTCGCCGACGGTGAAGGCGCTGATGTACTCCGGGCCCATTTCGAGCTTGCGGATGCGGCCTACCGGGATGTCCAGCGTGCCGGAGGCCGCCACCGGGGTGAGGTCCGCCATCGAGGCTTCCTTCGTGTTGGGCACCACGGTGGCCCATTCGTTGTCCGCGTCGAGGAGCTTCTCGATCTCGGCGACGGAGAGGTCCTCGCGCAGCTTGAGCGTGAGAGCCTGGGAGTGCGAGCGCATGGCGCCGATCCGGACGCACAGGCCATCCATGATGACGCGGTTTTCGCCGGCGGTGCCGAGGATCTTGTTCGTCTCCACCCCGGCTTTCCACTCTTCCTTGGACTGGCCGTTGCCGAGGTCCGCGTCGATCCAGGGGATCAGCGAGCCGGCCAGCGGCACGCCGAACTGGGTCGCATCGATGTCGGTGCGCTGGTGCGCCAAGACCTTGCGGTCGATCTCCAGGATGGCCGACGCCGGGTCGTCCAGTTCACTGCTGACCTCGGCGTTGAGCGTGCCGAACTGGCTCAGCAGCTCGCGCATGTGCCGGGCGCCGCCGCCGGACGCTGCCTGGTAGGTCATCGAGGTGCCCCACTCGACCAGGCCGTTTTTGAACAGCCCGCCGAGGCCCATCAGCATGCAGGAGACCGTGCAGTTGCCGCCGATGTAGTCCTTGACGCCGCCGGAGAGGCCGGCGTCGATGACGTCGCGGTTGATCGGGTCCAGCACGATGATCGAGTCGTCGTTCATCCGCAGGGTGGAGGCGGCGTCGATCCAGAGGCCGTCCCAGCCGCGGCTGCGCAGCTCGCCGTGGACGCGCTTGGTGTAGTCGCCGCCCTGGGCGGTGACAATGATCGGCAGCTTCGCCAGCGTCTCGACGTCGAACGCGTCCTCGAGCTTGCCGGCCGCGCCGGCCGCCGCGCCGGCCACGGCCGGAGCGGCACCTCCGGCGTTCGAGGTGGAGAAGAAGACCGGGTTGATGTTGGCGAAGTCGCCCTCGTCCTGCATGCGCTGCATCAGGACGGAGCCAACCATGCCACGCCAACCGACCAGTCCGACGGACGGGGTAGCTGCTGTAGTCATTGGGCCAGTTTAGACTTTGCGGCGGCCCGGCCGCAGTCGGTTACGTCACGCGGGGGCCCGCCGGGGGCGGCAGTGGCTACTCGACCGGCCGCGGCATGTTGCGGGCCTTGCGCAGCTTCGCCGCCTTGCGTTCCTTGACGTAGTTGTACCAGGCGGCGATGAAAGGGAAGATGCAGGCGGGAAAGACCCACCACACCTCGCCGGCGATGTGCCAGGCGCTTTGCCTGATGACCTGGACGACGAAGTAGACCAGCCCTCCCATGCCGATCGTCAGGAGGATGGCAAGGAAGAGAATGCCGTTGGCGCTGTTGAGCGGTTTGATGATGCCCAGCCCGTCGTCCTTCCGCACGCCGTACTCGTCCTCGGTGTAGGCGACTATCTCGCCGTTCTCTCCTAGGCGGTGCATCACCCGCTGTTCTGGAGGCTGGTAAGGCACGTAGCCAGATTCCTGGGGCACGTCCCGGTTACGCTTGGCCACGGCACTCCTCGATTGCGCGCACGCTACTCGACCGGCCGCGGCAGGTTGCGTTCCTTGCGCAGCTTCTCCGCCTTGCGTTCCTTGACGTAGCCGGCCCAGCCGGCGAAGAGCGGAAAGAGGACCAGCACGTACATCCACCAGATCTCGCCCATGATGTTCCATTGGTCGGTCAAAGCCATCTGGACAACGCCGTAAAGCATCAGTCCGAACAGGGCGGTCATCAGTAGGGACAGGACCAGCAGGCCGCCTGAGGAGTTGACCGGCTTGATGATGCCCAGCCCGTCGTCCTTCCGCACGCCGTACTCCTCCTCGGTGTAGGCGACCATTTCGCCGTTCTCTCCTAGGCGGTGCATCACCCGCGCTTCCGGAGGCTGGTACGGCAGGTAGCCAGGTTCCTGGGGCACGTCCCGGTTACGCTTGGCCATCGCGCTCCTCGATTGCGCGCACGCTACTCGACCGGCCGCGGCAGGTTGCGGGCCTTGCGCAGCTTCTCCGCCTTGCGTTCCTTGAGGTAGCCCGCCCAGCCGGCGATCAGCGGTATTTGGATCACCAGAAACATCCACCAGGTGCGTCCAAGAATGTCCCACTGACCGGTGATGGCGATTTGCGCCAGGCCGTAGAGCATTCCGCCGAAGGCGAGGGTGATCAGGATTGCCAGGAACAGTAGGCCTCGCGACGAGTTCACGGGTTTGATGATGCCGTGGCCGTCATCTTTCCGGACACCGTATTCCTCGTCCGTGTAGGCGATCAGTTCGCCGTCCTCGGAGAGGCGGTGACGTACGCGTTCCTCCGGGGGAGGGCCGGGCACGTAGCCCGGATCCTGGGGCACGTCGCGGCTACGCCTGGCCACGCGACTCCTCGATGGCGCGCAGCAGTCCGGCGTCGTCCAGGCCGTCGGTTTCGGCCACTTCGTCCGTGGCGAAGTCGGGGATGCCGGTGGCCCACGCATCCTCTCCGCGGCGGACCAGCAGGTGCTTGTCCGTGTCGAGGGTCTTGAAGACCAGGTAAGCCGTGCCCCCGGGATTCTGCTCGACATGCTGGCGGACCACGCGGAGGGTGGCCTCGGCCGAACTGATGGCCGCGTCTTGGGCGAACACGAACCAGGTTCCCAGCACACGGGGCTGCAGCATCAAAGCAACCTCCGGCGCTTCGACCAGCACGACGTTGTCCATGCTGTCCTGGGTGAGCAGGGAGATCTCAGTCCAGCGCGTCGCGTGTCCGAGGGCGGTTGCGACAGCGGCCGCCACCCCCTTCACGCCAAGGTCGCCGTCGTCATCGACGGTCGCCAGGTCCCTGGCGATCAAAGATGACGCCCCGGCTGTGGACAGCGTGTCGTCCTGCACCAGTTCCTCCGCGCGGAAAACACTGACCGACCGATCGCGGGCCGGACCTTCGAAAACATTCAGCAGGTAGGCGAATTCGCCCACCCCGAAGCCGATGACGTCGACCCCGAGCCGGGGCTCCTGGGTCGTCTCGTCCTGAACGGTCATATGAGTCTCCTAATCCCCGAAGCTAAAGAACTTAGCCACGGACTCGCCGGCATCTTTGATGTTGCTGGCCGTGTCGCTGACAAATTTGCCGGGATCCTTGACGGCGTTGACGATGCCTTCACCGACGTCCTTGCCGACCCTGCTGATCGTGTCCCAGTTCTCGTAGACGGCGATGCCCACACTGGCAACCTGGCAGACGGTGCCGGCCGGAGGCGGCAGGAAGGAGCCGACGCCAAGGCCGGCCTTGAAGGCGCTGCCGAGGCCCCCTTCGATGTCCCCCTTCGCAAAGCTTTGGACCGAGTCGTAGGCGCTGAAGCCCACCCCGGCCCAGCCCAGGCCGCGCGCCAGCCCGGCCTTTCCGAGCCATTCGTACTTCGTGCCTGCGCCAACCAAGGATCTTTCGGCAGTAAGACTGGCGACCTTGTTCAGCGGACCGAGGAACTTGTCCAGCGGTCCCTTGATGTCTTGCAGGTTCTTCAAAGAAGCGACATCAGACGCTTGATCGATCAGCTTCAGGGTCCTGCTGTTCTTGGTGGACTCCTTGAGCAGTCCCTCGAGGGTTTTGTTGCCCTGGGTGTTCTGCCACAAGTGCCGCGTGTCGAAGCCCGGGCCGCCGAGCCGGTGCCGGCCCTTCGTGAGCATGCTCTTCACGAATTCGGCGCGTTGATTTTTCCAAACCCAGCCGTACTGGCCAAGATGCTTTGCCAGGGTGAGCGGGGCCTTGACGTTCTTCTGGATCCCCATGAAGTTCCGAAGGACGCCGATCCCGGCAGCGCCGCCCAGGAGGGCCCAGTTTCCTGGCGAACCCGGCGCACCCGGAACTCCCGGGCCGCCGCCGGCGCCTGGAGCGGCGTTGCTTGCTTTCTCCTGCTCGTCAGCCTGGGTCATCAGCCGCTTGGACTGCTCTTTCAGGGCGTGCGCGGTCTGAAGAATCTGGGTGCGGTGGTTCGAGTTCCACTCGGATTTGAAGCGGGCACCGTCGGCGCCCTTCCATGACGTGTTGTTGTTGATGGCCGACGTCAGGGAGGTCGACTGCTGCAGGAGCGTCTCGGACGTTTTGCCGAAATTCTGCGCGAGCATGCGCAGCTGGGCGACGTCGGCGCCCCACAAGTTTCCTGCCATGATGGCATCCCCCCTTTACGGGCAACAGCCTAAGGGGCCGCTGCCAAGACCAAGTGCATTCCGGCTCAATACCGCCGGGCCAAAGAATCTGACCCGCCCCAATCTAGCGGGGGAGCCGGGATCCCGCGATGGGTTGATCTCCCCATCACCCCGCCCCGGTGGCCCGGCGGCGGGTGCCCTAGTCGCCGTCGGGCTCGGCCAGCAGGGCGCTCTTGCGCCGGCGCAGGGCCAGCACCGCACCGAAGGCGAAGACCTGGGTGACGACGACGAGCACGATAGCCCCTGTGATCTTGTTGCCGCCCAGGATCATGGTCAGTCCCACGATCGCGGACAGCAGCGCGAGCAGGGGCAGCAGCATGTAGCCAAGGACAAAAAGGGTTTCAGGCTTGCGCAGCACTATTTGGCCTCCGTCCGGCGCCACAGCGTAATCCGGTACCGGGTGCCGTTCGCTGCCGTCAGCCAGCCGTCGGCCGGGAGGCTGGCCTCCGCGGTCCAGTCGTAACCCAGCTCCGGAGCGAAGGTGTCGCCCTCGGTGGCGGTGTCGATCGTGGTGACCACGGCGACGTCGGCAAGGTCCAGGGACTGGGTAAAGATCTCCCCGCCGCCGATGATCCAGACCATCTGCTGGCCCGGTGCGAACTGGGACTCCAACAGGGCGTCGTCAAGCGACTTGACGGCCAGGGCGCCGTCCGCTTCCGGCGTCCCGCCCCAGTCTTCCTGCCGGGTGACGACGATGTTTGTGCGGCCGGGCAGGGGCCGGTACTTGTCCGGGAAGGATTCCCAGGTCTTGCGGCCCATGATGACGGGGTGCCCCGTGGTGAGCCGGCTGAAGTGCAGCATGTCCTCGGGCAGGCGCCAGGGCATGGAGCCGGCCTGGCCGATCACCCCGGTGCTGGTCTGCGCCCAGACCAGGCCCAGGCCCGTGACGGTGCCGCGGAGACGTTCGGTGAACTCGGCGGGTTCGGTGGGGTTGCTGGTCTCGTTGCTCATACGGCGATCGGTGCCTTAATCGTGGGATGGTGCTGGTAGCCGACCACCTCGAAGTCCTCGAGGGTGTAGTCGAAGATGGATTCCGGCTTGCGGGTGATCTTCAGCTGCGGATATTCGTAAGGTTCCCGGCGCAGCTGCGTGAGGACCTGGTCCAGATGGTTCTCGTAGATGTGGACGTCGCCGCCGGTCCAGACGAATTCGCCCGGTTCCAGCCCGGTCTGCTGGGCCAGCATGCACGTCAGCAGGGCGTAGGAGGCGATGTTGAAGGGAACACCCAGGAAGGTGTCCGCGGAACGCTGGTAGAGCTGGCAGGAGAGCTTGCCGTCCGCGACGTAAAACTGGAAGAAGGCGTGGCACGGCGGCAGGGCCATGTTCTTGAGCTCGGCCACGTTCCAGGCCGAGACGATGTGGCGGCGCGAATCGGGGTTGGCTTTGAGGTTCTCCACCAGCTCGGCGATCTGGTCGATGTGGCCGCCGTCGGGCGTGGGCCAGGAGCGCCACTGTACGCCGTAGACCGGGCCGAGTTCGCCGTCGGCGTCGGCCCATTCGTTCCAGATGGTGACGCCCTGGTCCTGCATCCACTTCACGTTGCTGTCCCCGCGCAGGAACCACAGCAGTTCCACCGCGACGGACTTGAAGTGCACCCGTTTGGTGGTGATCAGCGGGAAGCTCTTGGCCAGGTCGAAGCGGAGCTGGCGGCCGAAAACGCTGCGGGTGCCAGTGCCGGTGCGGTCCGATTTGTGCGTGCCGTGCTCGAAGACATCGCGCAGCAGGTCTTCATAGGGCGTTGGGATGCTCACGCTCCCAGTCTACTGAGAAGTCTCTTGCTCGCCGTATTCGTGGCGTTGGCCGAGCCGGGCGCGCATCACGGCGAGCAGCGCGCCGTCATCGAGGCCTGCCGCGCGGCCCGCGGCAATGAAGCGGTCGACGGCGGCGATGACCGCGGCGTTCGGTCCGGCCGACGGCCGCGCCGGGACAGCATCACCGAGGGCGCCACCCGGGCCGTCCCCGCCGACCGGGCCGGCGACGACGGTTCCGTTGCGGCGCCCGGTCTGGATCAGCCCGGCTTGTTCGAGTTCCTTGTAGGCACGTGCGACGGTTCCGGCCGCAATGCCGAGGTCTGCGGCGAGGCGCCGGACGGTCGGCAACCGGGTTCCCGGCGGCAGCGCCCCGATGACGATCAGCGAGGCGATCTGCGCCCGGATCTGCTCGTACGGCGGTGTGGCCGAGCGGAGGTCGATGGAGATTCCCGCGGTCACGCGGCGGGCTCCTTGTCCCGCCGCGGCACGGGTCCGGCCGGGCTGCGCGCGGGGCCGGCGACGGGGATAACGGCGATGATGGTGGCAAGGGTGCCGAGGACCGCTCCGGCCAGGGTCGCCGGCCACCACGTGTTGGCGTCGGGATTGAATGGTCCCCCGAAGGATTCGGCTGCAAACACGGCAGCCCACGCGGGCCCCTGGGTCAGCAGCAACACGGCGGCCTGGGCGGTGAACAGGGCCGCGAGGGTCCGCACGGTCCGGTGGATCGTGACGGCGCGCAGCGCGGCGTCCATGCCGCCGGCAAGACCGGGGACCCCCTGCCGGTGCCTGGCGGCGAGGAAAGCCGGCACCGAGGCAAGCGCGCCGCCGGCCGCGAGGAGGGCCGGCGGAACCCAGTACGGCTCTCCATAGAGCCGTTCCTGACCGACCGCCGTGACTGCCAGGGCCAGCAGGAACGACAGCAGGGCCAGGACGGCGGTGGTCAGCATTGCCGGGCTAACCGGCTGCCGCGGCCAGTTGCGCGGGGCTCCCGGGTCGCCGTAGTTGCGCTGCAGGAGCAGTTCGCCGGCCGCAATGACCGCCAGCACCGCGGCCGCCATCAGGGTAGCAAAGCCCGCCATTCCGAAGCCCGCCGCGGCGGCGGTCAGTCCGGGGACGATGAAGACCCCCGCCAGCAGGGGCACCACCGCCGCGAGTCCCAGCAGCGGACCCAGCGACGAGACCAGCCGGGCCGCGGGGTGCTGGCCGCCGGCCTGCAGTCCTGAAGGCGGCCGGTTGCGCGCGCCCAGCCCGGCGGCCGCGAGCCGCGGCGGCCCCCAAAACCCCATCATCAAGAGGACTCCCATGCCCGCCAGGCCGGCCGCATTCGTCCAAGACGAGACGCCGGTTGACGGGTCCGGCCGCGCTGCGAAGTTGCCTGCGATCACGCCCAGCCCCGCAGCCACTATGGAAGCGGTCCGTAGCAGGCGGTTCATTGCGATGGTGCGCAGCACCGCATTGTCGCCGGCGTCGAGGGCCTCCAACTGGCGGCGGCTGGCAATCAGCCACAGCACCAGCATCGTCCCGGCGGCCAGGACGGCCAGGGCTCCGCCCAGCCAGGCGGCCAGCTCAACCCCGGGAATACGGCCGTCAACGCCCAGCGTCTGCCGGGTGTACGGGCCGTCCGCCACGGTTGTGGGCGGCACGGGTGCGAACCCCGGGAGCGTGGCGGTCCACACAATGAGCGCGCCGGCGGCGGCAAAGACGGCCGCCGTGACCGCGGCCAGCCGGTGCGGCAGGAAGTCGCGGATCCGCCGGACCGACAGGACGGTCTGCCGCCGCATTCGCCGCGGCCCCGGATAGCTGACTTGGCCGAGCGCGTGTACGCCCAGGCAGCCCAGGATCGGCCAGGTAAGGGCCGGCAAAATCGTCGCGGGGGTCGTCATGGCGCCGCCGGCGGAAGGGTCGGCCGGAATGATGCCCAGATTCATGGCGCCCTGCAGCGAGCTCGCCAGCCAGCCGATGACCCCCACCCACAATGCGTGTTCCGACACCGATGCCGGGGAGGTGCCTGTATCCGGCGCCCAGATTACCCAGCGCAGCACGGCGTAGACCAGCACGGCGGCAATGATCGGGCCGAGCAGCAGCATCGATGGAAAGTAGAACTCGCCCGGCATGAAATCCCCCAAAGATCCCGCAGTTATGTGCCAAGTACTTGATACAAACTAGGGCCGGCGGGCGCCGGGGTCAAGGACCCTAGTCATCGAAGGGGCGGAACTGCTCCACGGCCACGACCTTGCCCTTGCTGTGCGTAACGTGACAGACGATGATTTCGCCGGGTGAGAGGAAGGGGTCCGCGGACGGCAGCAGGGCCCGCAGCCGGGAGTTCATGTGCTTGCCCAGCTGCGCGAAGACCGTCGGCAGCGCGGGGCGGTGCGTGCACAGGGCCACGGCGCGTCCCTTGTCGAACAAGGACTCCACGACGTTGGCTGTCTTGTGCGGGCTCCTGCCGTGCAGGTGCTCGGTCAGCGATTCGTGCAGCTTCACCTTGGCGTCGACGGCCTTGGCGTAGGGCGCAACCGTGGCCACGCAGCGCAACCACGGGCTCGTCACCACCCGCGGCGGGCTCCAGGCCTGGAGGAGCCGGCCCACGGCCTGGGCTTGGCGCGTCCCGGTGGCAGCCAGCGGACGGTCGCCCTCGGCCTTGGACCAGGAGGAGCGCGGCTTGGCTTTGGCGTGGCGCAACACCAGCAGCGGCCAGGTGTCCAGTTCGCCGCGGGAGTGCGCCGCCGCGAGGTGCTCCAGCGGGGCACGGTCGCTGGGGTTGCTGAGCAGGCCGGCGGCCTTCTCCGGCGAACACCACATGACGCTGTCCACCTCCTTGCCATCCGGGCGGAGCGGGGCGCCGTCGACGTCGACCGCCCAGTAATGCACCACCTTCAAGCCCGCCGCCACGTGGTAGTGGATGGGCGGGAGCGGGATGCCTAGGGGAGCCTTGAGGCCGATTTCCTCTTCCACCTCGCGGGCGGCGCACTCCGGAACGGTCTCGCCCGGATCAAGCTTGCCCTTGGGCCAGGACCAGTCGTCGTAGCGGGGGCGGTGGATCAGCAGGACCTCAAGCTTGTCCTTGTTGACGCGCCACGGCAGGGCGCCGGCCGCGACGACGGCTATCGCCTCGCCCGGATGGTCGGTCTGGTCCGCAACCAGGGAATCGCTGCTCACAACCGGCGGCCCTAGCGCAGGCTCGCCGAGCGCTGCCGCGAACGCGACGCGAGCAGCCACGACTGGACGTCCTGCAGAGGGGTGCCGTCCTCGGCAAGGTGGTGGCGCACCCATTCGCCGCTGTTGTCCAGATGCCAGCTGGCCGTCCCCGGATCCATGTAGCGGCGAAGCATGTCCAGCACGTAGCTGGTATCGTCCCCGCTGCTGAGCTGCACGAGCGCCTCGACGCGGCGGTCCAGATTGCGATGCATCATGTCGGCCGAGCCGATGTAAACCACCGGGTCTCCGGCGTTGGCGAAGGCGAAGACGCGGGAGTGTTCCAGGAAGCGGCCCAGGACGGAGCGGACGGTGATGTTCTCGCTGAGTCCGGGGACGCCGGGGCGCAGCGAGCAGATGCCGCGGACAATGACGTCCACCTGCACCCCGGCCTGGGAGGCCCGGTAGAGGGAGTCGATGATGGCTTCGTCCACCATCGAGTTCACCTTGATCTGGACGCGGGCGGCGATTCCCGCCCGGGCGTTGCGGATTTCGGTTTCAATCCGGTCAATCAGCCCGGAGCGCACCGACCGTGGAGCAACCAGCAGCCGCTTGAAGGTGGACTTGGGCGCGTAGCCGGACAGCTGGTTGAAGAGCTTGGACAGATCTTCGCCCACCTGCTCGTTGGCGGTCAGCAGGCCGAGGTCCTCGTAGTAGCGGGCGGTGCGCGGGTGGTAGTTGCCGGTGCCGATGTGGCAGTAGCGGCGCAGCCCGTCGACTTCCTGGCGGACCACGAGGGAGAGCTTGCAGTGGGTCTTGAGGCCCACGATGCCGTACACCACATGTACCCCGGCCTGTTCCAGCTTCCGGGCCCAGGAGATGTTGGCCTGTTCGTCGAAGCGGGCCTTGATCTCCACCAGGGCGAGCACCTGCTTGCCGGCCTCGGCGGCGTCGATCAGGGCGTCAACGATGGGCGAGTCGCCGGAGGTGCGGTACAGGGTCTGCTTGATGGCCTGCACCTTGGGGTCCGCGGCGGCCTGCTCGAGGAAGGCCTGCACGGAGGTGGAGAAGGAATCGTACGGGTGGTGCAGGAGGATGTCCCGGCGGCGCATGGCCGCGAAAACATTCGCTGCCTTGGAGGTTTCCGACTCGTTGAGGTACCGGGACGTGTGCGGCACGTGCTTGGGGTAGTGCAGGTCCGCGCGGTCGATCCCCGCGATCACGGAGAGCCCGCGAAGGTCCAGCGGGGCCGGGACGGAGTAGACCTCGGATTCCTCCACGCCGAGCTCGCGGATCAGCAGCGCACGGATGTTGGGGTTGATGTCGTTCGTGACCTCGAGCCGGACCGGCGGCCCGAAGCGGCGGCGCAGCAGTTCCTTCTCCAGGGCCTGCAGCAGGTTCTCGGCATCGTCCTCTTCGACCTCGACGTCCTCGTTGCGGGTGACCCGGAAGGTATGGTGCTCCAGCACCTCCATCCCGGCGAAGAGCTGGTCCAGGTGGACGGCGATGACTTCTTCAAGCGCGATGAAGCGCGCCACCCGCCCGGGCACGGAGCCGGCGCGCGGGCCGTCGATCGAGATCAGCCGCGGCAGCTGGTCCGGGACCTTGACGCGGGCAAAGAGCTCCTTGTCGCTGACCGGGTTGCGGACGACGACGGCCAGGTTCAGCGAGAGCCCGGAAATGTAGGGGAACGGGTGGGCGGGATCCACGGCCAGCGGGGTCAGGATCGGGAAGACCTTTTCCGCGAACATGGCGCTGAGTTGGTCCTTGGCCTGGTCGTCCAGCTCGTCCCAGTGCATCAGGTGGATGTGTTCGTAGGCCAGTGCGGGGCGGATCTGTTCGGCGTAGACGCGGGCGTGGCGCTGCTGGAGCCGGTGGGCGGCCTCGCCGATCTGTTCCAGGACCTGCATGGGGCTCAGCCCGGCGGGGGAAGGCACGGCGAGGCCGGTGGCGATGCGGCGCTTGAGCCCGGCAACCCGGACCATAAAGAACTCATCCAGGTTGGAGGCGAAGATGGACAGGAAGCTGACGCGTTCCAGCAGGTAGAGGTTGGGATCTTCGGCGAGCTCCAGGACGCGTGAGTTGAACGCCAGCCAGCTCAGCTCCCGGTCCAGGAAACGGTCCGGGCTGATGTCGCCTTCCGGTTCCAGGTTGGGGGCGAACTCGGGGATGTCGATCCGGTCCTGGGTGGCGCGCGAGGCGGGCACTTCGGAGGAGCCGAACCGTGCCCGCGCGGGACGCGCGGCCTTGTCCGGCGTAGCGGCTTCAGACGTGGCGGTCCGGGCAGATTCCCGTTGCATGGTCTCTCCTAATGCTGGCGCGATTTAGCTTCAACCTTACAAGGATTCAGATCCGGACGAGCCCAGGTTTCGGCCGCCGTCGGGCGCCCGGCCGCCGGCGTGGTTACCGGCCTTCCCGCGGCGCGTACATGACGTCCACGTCCCAGCGCGAAAAGCCGAGCCTCCGGTACAGGGCGACGGCGGGGATGTTGTCTGCGTCGACGTAGAGCATGACGGCGTGCAGGCCCTGCTGCTGCAGGTGCTTGATGCCGGCGATGGTCAGGGCCTTGCCCAGCCCGGTGCCCTGCGCGGCGGGTGCGACGCCGACGACGTATACCTCGCCGATCGCCGGATGCTCCCCGTGCCGGGGGTGGACCTTGGTCCAGTGGAAACCAAGGATCCGGCCGGCGGCGTCGACGGCGAGCAGGAAACCGGCGGGATCGAACCACGGCTCGGCCATCCGGGCCTGCAGGTCGTCCAGGCTCATGTTCCCTTGTTCGGGGTGATGGGCGAACGCCGCCCGGTTGACCGCCAGCCAGGCCTCCTCGTCCTGCCCCGGCACGAAGCTGCGCAGCGAGATGCCCTCCGGCAGCGCAGCGTCGGGCAGCTCCGAGGCCGCGGTCGCGAGCCGCATCTTCCACAGTTCGCGCACCGGCGCGTACCCGTAGCGCGCGGCAAGGTCCGCGGCGGCTTCATGGTTGCCGTGCGACCAGGCCTTCAGCCCCGCGAAGCCGCGCACCTTCTGGAGCTCGGCCACCAGCCGGTCCGCCACGCCTTGGTTGCGGTAGCTGGGATGAACGGCCACCTCCAGCACCCCGGTGCCATCGGCATCCTCGACGACGACGGCGAACCCCGCCAGGTCGTTGCCCCGGGCGTGGCCGGAAGCGGCGCCGGAGGTGCCGGAGTCGTCGCGGGTGTAGTCGGGGGAGTAGAGGGCCAGGGCCAGCACGCTGTGCGGGCCGGTTCCCGCGGCGCGCAGGGTCACCAGGGTCTGTTCGGACAACGGCGGGTTGCCGTCGGATTCCTCGGCGGCGGCCACCAGGGTCTTGACATCCTGCAGCAGCCGTTCATCGACGGCTCCCTGCAGGGTGAGTACGGGCCAGTTCTCCGGATGCGCAGGACTCATGGTGCAAGGCTATACGTCCGCTGCCCGCCGGCGCGTGGAAAACCCGTGGATTTGATGCATCCGCCCGAGGCACGTATAGTCAATATCTCATCCGGCTGAACGGTGCGAAACCGTTGAGTGGATGTGAGGGGGATCCACCACTGGGGTGGCCTCGATACGTTCGACCCGTATGTCCTCCACTGCAACGCCAGGCGGCGCACGAAAGCCCCGGACTCCTGAGTCCGGGGCTTTTTCGTGCAGTGCTGGAGGGGCTGTACCCGGGGGACTGTCCCCGGGGCGGGGCGGGGCCGGTCAGGCCTCGGTGAGTTCCTCGTCGGGCTGCCGGACCAGGGTGAGGCGGTACCCGACGTTGCGCACGGTGCTGATCAGGTTTTCGTGGTCGGCGCCGAGCTTGGCCCGGAGCCGGCGGACGTGGACGTCCACGGTCCGGGTGCCGCCGTAGTAGTCGTAGCCCCAGACCTCGGTGAGGAGCTGCTGGCGGGTGAAGACGCGGCCGGGGTGCTGGGCCAGGTACTTGAGCAGTTCAAATTCCTTGAAGGTCAGGTTGAGTGCTGCCCCGTTGACCCGGGCCGTGTAGCTCGCCTCATCGATCACGACGCCGGCCGCCCGGATCTCCGTGGGGGTGTCGTCCGCATCCGGCAGGGCGCGGGCGACGCCGAGGCGGATACGAGCCTCCACCTCGGCGGGACCGGCGGATTCCAGGAGGATGTCGTCCACGGCCCACGCAGAGGAAACGGCGGCCATGCCGCCTTCCGTGAGGATCAGCATGAGCGGCGCGCTCAGCCCGGTCGCTTTGAGCAGCTGGGTGAGGGAGCGGGCGCCGACCAGGTCCTTGCGGGCGTCCAGCAGCACGATGTCGCACGGATCGGTTTCGAGCAGCGCCGTGGGCTCGGCGGGAAGAATGTGGACGCGGTGGTTGAGCAGTTCCAGCGCAGGAAGGACATCCACCGATGAGCCGGTGCTGTTCGTCAGTAGCAGGATGTGCGACATGGTTCCTCCAAGGGGTGTCCGCGCATCATTGGGCGTCTGAACCGGGCTTCCACCGGCCGGTACTGGGCTTCCGGACGGTGCCTGCCTGCGGCTGCCGGAGGAAGCGTAGCTGAACTTTGAGTATACCCAAATGCCCCTCGGCAGACACTGTTCCGCCGCTCCAGCGTCCCTCTTTTGCGACACAAAACGTTCACATAGGGCAGGATTGATCCGTCAGGGCCTGCCGCTCCGGCGGAGTCGAGCAGGCCGAGTGGGTCCGCAGTGAGCGAAGGTGCCGGTTGATCGTGGCTATGTTGATCGTGGGGGACCGCGTTGGGGGTCCCCGGCTGGGGTACGCCCCGGGGGGAATGCAGTGAGGTCACGGAGTGTAGGTGTCATCGGGCTGGCCGGCCTGGCCGCAATCGTTGCCGGGGCTTACTCCACGCCGGAGGCCCTGCTGGCCGTCGCCGCCGTCACGGCCGCGTTCGTCGGCATCGGCTGGCCGCACTTCCTGGGCATCCCGGCCAAGAAAACCCTGGCCGCCCTGATCGGCCTGCCCGGAATCGGTTCGGCGGTGGCGGCCACCTACCTGCCCGCGCCGGGTTTCCTGAACTGGACGCCCGCGTTTGTGGCAGCCGGGGTGATGGCCATCTTCGTGATGCAGCTGATCCGCGGTACAGGTCAGGCCCAGCGGCTGGAATCCACTCTGGGGTCCAGCGCCGGAGTCCTGTTGTCCTGCCTCGGCGCCGGCTGGATCGCCTGCTCGCGCTTCAACGGGGTCAAGGAAATGCTGCTCATCGCGGCCATCAGTGCCGCGATCGCCCTGATGGCGGGCCTGATCCGCTGGCCGGACCGGATCGTCGCGCCGCTGGGTATCGTCGGGGCGGGCCTCGCCGGTCCGCTGGCCGGCCTGGTGTTCTCCGACATCGCCGTGCTGCCGGCCGCCCTGGTGGGGATCGCCGTCGGCGCCGTCCTGGTCAGCTTCCGCCGGCTGGTGATCATCCGCGGCACCTCCTTGAACCTGCCGGCGGTGCTGGGCATGGGCCTGGGGCCCGTCTCCGCGGTCGGTTCGCTGGCCTACTTCATAGACAAACTACTCCTTCACTAAAGCGTTAGGATGGCATCATGTCCGTACTTGCATTTGAGATCTTCTTCCTTGTCCTGCTCGGCGTGGCCAGCCTTTCGATGGCCTGGTTTGCCGGTTTTGTCGTCTACCGGCTCTTCAAGGGCCAGAAGTAGACAGCCCTACCCTGTACCCGTCCAGAACCCGTAGTTTCCAGAGGTAGCTGCTGTGCCGATTGAAATTCCTACAGATCTGACGCCCGAAATCGTTCCGCTGTCCTGGCTCATTGGTGAGTGGGAGGGCCGGGGCCGGCTGGGCGCCGGGGAAGAGGACTCGGAACACTTCCTCCAACACGTCTCCTTCACCCACAACGGCCTCCCGTACCTGCAGTACCGGGCCGAGTCGTGGCTGACGGACGACGAGGGAACCAAGCTCCGCCCGCTCACCGTGGAGACCGGTTTCTGGGCCCTGGAGCGCAAGCAGCGTGAGGAAGACGGCGGCCCTGGGCTCATCCCGGCCGACATCGTCCCGGTGCTCAAGAGCGCCGACGAGGTCGAGGAACTGCGCAACAGCGACGGCGGCTTCGACATCTCTGTCTCCATCTCGCATCCGGGCGGGATTTCCGAGTTGTACTACGGCCAGATCAAGGGCCCGCAGATCCAGCTCAGCACCGACATGGTGATGCGCGGCAGCCACTCCAAGGAGTACACCGCGGCGACGCGGATCTTCGGCCTGGTCGACGGCAAGCTGCTCTGGCGCTGGGACGTTGCCGCCGGCAACGGGTCGACGCCGGGCGGCGGCCTGGAGGCGCATGCCTCCGCGATCCTCAGCAAAGTCGGCTGAACCGCGCGTCCGGCAGGAAGCCGCGGTCTCACTGAATTTCCGTTGTCCGCAGCGAACGCAGGGAGCACCACAGTGAACGACTCAGCAAGCGGCGCAGGCAGCGCGGCAAACGGCGCCGCGGCACGCGGCAATTACAGCGACCTCAAGGCCGTGTTCTTCAACGGAACGCTGAAGAAGTCACCGGAGACCTCCAACACGCAGGGCCTGATCGAGATCAGCCGCCGGATCATGGAAAAGCAGGGCGTTGCCACCAGCGTCATCCGGACGGTGGACCACGACATTGCCAGCGGCGTCTACCCGGACATGCGCGAGCACGGCTGGGCCAGCGACGAATGGCCGGCCCTGTACCCGGCCGTGCAGGAAGCGGACATTGTGGTGGTCGCCGGACCGATCTGGCTCGGTGACAACTCATCCCAGACCAAGAAGCTGATCGAGCGGCTCTACGCCCACTCCGGCGAACTGAACTCCCAGGGGCAGTGGGCGTTCTACCCGAAGGTGGGCGGCTGCCTGATCACGGGCAACGAAGACGGCATCAAGCACTGCGCCATGAACGTGCTCTACAGCCTCCAGCACATCGGCTTCACTATCCCGCCGCAGGCCGACGCGGGCTGGATCGGCGCCGTGGGCCCCGGGCCCAGCTACCTGGACGAGGGCTCCGGCGGACCGGAAAGTGATTTCACCAACCGCAACACGACCTTTATGACCTGGAACCTGCTGCACCTGGCGCGGATGCTCAAGGACGCCGGCGGCATCCCCGCGTACGGCAACCTGCCCGAAGGCTGGGAGGCCGGCACCCGATTCGACTTCGAAAATCCGGAATACCGCTGAGCGCTGAGGACTTCTACTTCATATGACTATCAAGAGCCCACTGCTGTCGCGCCCGGGCGCCGTCGAGGCGGCCGGTGCGGACGCCGGCGTCGCCGCCCACTATGGCGAGCCGCTGCGTGAGCAGCGCGCGCTGGCCGCCGGCACCGCCGTCGTCGATTTGTCCCAGCGCGGAGTGGTTACGGTGACGGGTCCGGACCGGCTGAGCTGGCTCAATACCCTGTCCTCCCAGCAGCTCACCGCTCTGGCCCCCGGCCAATCCACCGAACTGTTGCTGCTCAGCGTGCAAGGCCGGATCGAATTCGACGCGCGGGTGCTGGACGACGGCGCCACCACCTGGCTGATCGTGGAAGCGGCGGAGGCCGCGCCGCTGGCCGAATGGCTCACCAGGATGAAGTTCATGCTCCGGGTCGAGGTCGCCGACGTGTCCGCGGACTGGGCCGTGCTCGGCAGCACCCGGCCGGTTCCGGACTGGGCCGGGCTCCAGGTCTGGGAGGACCCCTGGCCGCACGTGGGCGCCGGCGGGTACTCCTACGCCGTGGTCGGTGAGGACGCCCACCCGGGCCTGGAGCGGCCCTGGTTCGAATACCTCGTTCCGGCCGCCGAACTCGAGGCCACCGTCGGGGAACGCCCGCTGGCCGGGGTCCTGGCAGCCGAAGCGCTCCGGATCGCCGCGTGGCGCCCCCGCTGGGGCGCCGAGACCGACGACAAGACGATCCCGCACGAACTGGACCTGCTGCGCACCGCCGTGCACCTGGCCAAGGGGTGCTACAAGGGGCAGGAAACCATCGCCCGGGTGCACAACCTGGGCCACCCGCCGCGGCGGCTGGTCTTCCTCCAGCTGGACGGCTCGCAGCACACGCTGCCCACTGTCGGCAGCGAAGTGCGGGCCGGCGAACGGAAGGTCGGCACGGTGACGTCCGTGGCGCAGCACTTCGAGATGGGGCCGGTAGCCCTGGCCGTGATCAAGCGCTCCGTCGCCCCGGACGAGGTGCTGACCGTGATGGACGGCGAGGAACCCTACACCGCGGCGCAGGAACCCATTGTGGCGCCGGACGCAGGCCAGGTCGTGGGACGGCAGACCGGATTCCTCCGGGGGACCCGGTGAACGCGGACTCTGCCAGCGGCGGCCCGGAAGCGGCTGCCCCCGACGACGAGACCCTCGCTCTGGCGCACACCCTCTTCGACGCCGCCCGCGAGGGCAACTCCGCGCTCCTCGGCGGCTATCTCGCGGCGGGCGCGCCGGCCACGCTGACCAACGCGGCAGGGGATTCGCTGCTCATGCTGGCCGCCTACCACGGCCACGCGGACACCGTCCGGCTGATCCTGGCGCACGGCGCCGACGCCAACACGGCCAACGACCGCGGCCAGACACCGCTCGCCGGGGCTGTGTTCAAGGGCTACCCCGACGTCGTCCGGGTCCTCGTGGACGCCGGTGCCGACCCCGACGCCGGACACCCCTCCGCCCGGGCCGCGGCGCAGATGTTCGCCCGGACCGAAATCCTGGCGCTCCTGCGCTGACAACGGCCACCGCCGCGCCGGCCCGAGCCGGAACCAGCACCACCGGATAGACACCAGTTCCACCAAAAATATCAGCCCGGCAACAGCACCCTAAGGAACCTCATGGAAAACGTAGCGAGGCCCTGGGCCGCCCTGTGGTCGCTGGTGATCGGATTTTTCATGATCCTGATCGACACCACCATCGTCTCGGTGGCCAACCCGCGGATCATGGAAGGCCTGAACGCCGACATCAATTCGGTGATCTGGGTGACCAGCGCCTACTTGCTCGCCTACGCTGTCCCGCTGCTCATCACGGGCCGGCTGGGTGACCGCTTCGGCCCGAAGAAGCTCTACCTGTCCGGACTGGTCGTCTTCACCTTGGCCTCGCTGTGGTGCGGGCTCTCCGGCGACGTCCACACGCTGATCGAAGCCCGGGTGCTGCAGGGCCTCGGCGCCGCGATGATGACGCCCCAGACGATGGCGGTCATTACCCGGATCTTCCCGCCGGACCGCCGCGGCGCCGCGATGGGCATCTGGGGTGCCACGGCCGGCGTCGCCACCCTGGTGGGACCGATCCTGGGCGGTGTCCTGGTGGACGGGCTGGGCTGGGAGTGGATCTTCTTCATCAACATTCCGGTGGGTATTGCCGGCTTCATCCTGGCTTTGCGCTTCGTTCCGTCGCTGAGCACCCACCCGCACAAGTTCGACATCCCCGGCGTGCTGCTCAGCGCCGTCGGCCTGTTCCTGCTGGTGTTCGGCATCCAGGAGGGCGAGACCTACAACTGGGGCACCATCACCGGCCCCATCACCGTGTGGGGCCTGATCATCGGCGGCATCGTTGTCCTGGTCGCGTTCGTGGCCTGGCAGCGGGTCAACAAGGGTGAGCCGCTGCTGCCGCTGGGACTGTTCAAGGACCGCAACTTCTCGCTGGCCAACGTGGGCATCACCACGGTCGGGTTCACCGTCACCGCCTTCAGCCTCCCGCTGATCTTCTACTACCAGGTGGTCCGCGGCCTGACCCCGACGCAGTCCGCGCTCATGATGGTCCCCATGGCGGTCATCTCCGGCGGCCTGGCACCGGTCGTGGGCAAGATCATCGACCGGGTCAACCCGAAATTCATCACGGCAGCCGGCCTGACCCTGATGTCCGTGGCGCTGTTCTGGAACGCCTCGCTGATGCACCCGGACACCCCCATCTGGCTCTTCCTGCTCCCCAGTGCGGTGTTGGGATTCGCGAACGCCGGCATCTGGGCGCCGCTGAGCTCCACCGCCACCCGGAACCTGCCGCCCCGGCAGGCCGGGGCAGGTTCCGGCGTCTACAACACCACCCGCCAGATCGGCGCGGTCCTGGGCAGCGCTGCCATCGCGGTGCTGATCCAGGCCCGGCTCGCCGCGGAGCTGCCGGCGGTGCCGGGAACCGCGGGGGAGTCCAACCGGATGGCATTCGGCGGCCAGCTCCCCGAGGCGCTGCACCAAGGATTCTCGACCGCTATGGGCCAGTCCATCCTGCTGCCCGCCGCGGTGATCCTGCTGGGCGCAGCCGTAGCGCTGTTCTTCGCCAAGCCCCAGCCGCAGCAGGGCTGGGGACCGCCGGGCACGATCCCGGCGACGGGCGCGGACAGCCGGCATGCCGCCGCGGACGGCGCCGGGGCCACGCGGGGTTAGCCCAGCAGCACGCTGGTCTGGATGCCGCCGGCGGTGAAGCCCAGGCTCCGGGCCAGCGCCAGGGACCCCTTGTTGCTGACATCGGAGCGCCATTGCAGCGTCAGGCCCGAGGCCAGTGCCTCGTGGGCGGCAATCGAAGCGGCCAGCGTCCCGACGCCGCGGCGCCGCCACTCGGGTGCCACCAGCACGCCGAGCTGCGCCAGGATGCCTTCCCACTCGGTGTAGGCGCCGCACGCCACGGGCGTCCGGCCGCCGTCGTCGACGTGCATGATCGTAAAACGGTGCTCAAGGTCCGCCAGGCCCACCTCGTTCACGTCGTCCGGCGGGCAGAGCGTCTCGAGTTCGATCGCTTCCGGGTTCCCGTGCGAGACGGTCAGCTCCTCGGCGGGCTGCTGCAGCGGCAGGTCGTCGGCGAAGAACAGGGCGGCGGCGCCCAGCCCATGGCCGCCGTGCCCGCGGGTGATGGTCAGCAGCGTTACGTGCTGCGCCAGCTCCTCGTCGCTGTACCCGGCCGCGGCGTCAAGGGCCCATTCCGGCCCGACCAGCGCGGAACTGCCGAACAGCCGGACAAACTGCAGGGAGCGGGCAGCGTCGTCGGCCCGGGTGAGGCGGCGGCCCCGGGCGGTGGCGAAAGCGCCGTCGTCGAGCCCCAGCCGGCGTGCCCACGCGAGCTGGATGATTTCAGCGGAACCGGGGGCGAGAGTCATGCCTCAACCCTACCCAGCGGCGGCCCCCAGTCGGAGAGTGCCGGCCGGGAAGCCCGGCCGGAGGAGGCCTCAGCCGAAGAGAACCGCAGCTTCCTCGTAGCGGTGCTGCGGCACACTCTTGAGGTTGCCGAGGGCGGCATCGAAGCCGACGTGGACGATGTCGGTTCCGTTGAGGGACACCATGGTTCCCCAGCGCTGCTCCACCACCGAATCGATCGCGGCCATGCCCAGGCGGGTTGCCAGCACCCGGTCGAAGGCGGTGGGGACGCCGCCGCGCTGGATGTGGCCCAGCACCGTGGCGCGGGTCTCGATCCCGGTCCGGGCCTCCAGTTCGGGGGCCAGGAGTTCGGCGATGCCGCCCAGGCGCGGGCGGCCGAAGGTGTCCAGTCCGCGCTCGGAGTGCGGGGATTCCTGGCCTTCGGGGACAAAACCTTCCGCGACCACTACCAGCGGGGCTCGGCCGCGGTCGCGGGCCGAGATGACCCATTCGGTGATCTGTTCCATCGAGGCCTTTTGCTCGGGGATCAGGATGGCGTGGGCGCCGGAGGCCATGCCGGCGTGCAGCGCGATCCAGCCGACGTGGCGGCCCATGACCTCGGCGATCATGGTCCGGTGGTGGGACTCCCCGGTGGTGCGCAGGCGGTCAATGGCCTCCGTGGCGATCTCGACGGCGGTGTCGAACCCGAAGGTGTAGTCGGTGGCGTCGAGGTCGTTGTCGACGGTCTTGGGCACGCCGACGATCTTCAGGCCGGCGTCGGTCAGGCGCTTCGCGGCGGCGAGGGTGCCTTCGCCGCCGATGGCGATGATGGCGTCGATGCCGAGCCGGTCCATGTTGGCCTTGATGACCTCGGGGCCGCCGTTGTTCTCGAACGGGTTGGTCCGGGACGTGCCCAGGATGGTCCCGCCCTGCTTCGCGATGCCGCGGACCAGGGCACGCGGGATATCGATGACGTCGCCCTCCACCACGCCGCGCCAGCCGTCCAGGAACCCCACGAATTCGTGGCCGTGCACGGCGATGCCCTTCAGGACGGCGCCGCGGATCACGGCGTTCAGTCCGGGGCAGTCTCCGCCGCTGGTGAGGATTCCAATTTTCATGTCTCGGCTCAAATCCTGGTTCGAAGGGGTACAGGCAGAGCGCCACGCTGAGCTCACCTAGAAGTCTACTGGCGCATGTGGGGCAGGACACAAACCGTGTCCGACGCACAGTGCCCCCGCCGGCGGAGGCGGGGGCACTGTGCGTCGGTGGTGCAGTTGGGGTGGTGCGGTTGGGGACCTGCGGGGCGGCTCAGGGACGGCCGGCGCGCTTCTCGAGGAAGGACTCGAGGATGATCGCGTTCCGCTGGTCCGGGAGGATCAGCCAGGCCGCCAGGTAGAACACGAAGGCGGGGCCCGGGATCAAGGCGAACAGCAGGTACCCGATCCGGACGTACGCGACGTCGACGTTCAGCTTGGCGGCAATCCCGCCGCAGACGCCGCCCAGCCAGCGCTGCGGACCGCGTTTCAGGCCGAGGCCCCGGACGATGCTGAAGAACTTATCCATGGTTCAAGACTTCCCTGTTGTAGTTTCTTTGTCACGTCCGCGGGCGGACAGCAGGCCGCCGATGACCAGCGCGGCGCCGGCTCCGATCATCAGGCCGATCAGCACGTAGGTGCCGTTCAGGGCGACGAGGCCGAGCCGGGAGATGATGATCAGTGCGGCCAGGGCCAGCACGATCAGTCCCCAGACCACCGTCCCCACCCGGGCCCGGGGGGCGCCGGCCGTCGCCGGCAGCGCGGTGGATTCCGGCGTTTCCGCCGGGTCGTAGCTGCTCATGTCAGTTGCCTTCCTTCACGGTGATGTTGCTCAGGGTCCCGGAGATCTTCACGATCAGGCGGCTGCCTGGCCTATCCGTGTTGTAGTCGCTCTGCTGGGTCGTCACGCCGCTGTGGTTGCCGCGGCCGTCGTTGAGGTTGCCCATGGTCATGTCCGCCTGGACCTGGACCGGGATATTGGTGGGGATGGCCACCGTGACGTTGCTCGCCGTGGCATCCAGCCGGACCACGACGTCGGATCCCAGGGGCGGGGTCAGGTTCAGCTTGGTCAGGTCAACCGTGCCGGTGCCGCCGGTGATGTCGAAGCCGTCCCGGGCCTGCTCGATACTCACCGGGGCCCAGTCGATGTTCTGGAAGCGCGCCCGGTCGGCATTGGGGACCAGGTTGAAGATCCCGCCAATGACCAGCGCCACGACGGCGAAGAAGCCCAGGATTCCGGCGGTGCGGCCCCGGAGCCCGGACACCAGGATCCCAAGCCCCAGCACGGCTGCGCCGCTGGCCCACACCACCGCGTTGCCCGCGGTGCCGAGGTTGATGGCGTGCGCGGCATCGAGTGCCTTGATGCCGCCGCCCACCAGGAGGGCGATGCCGGCGGTCACGGCCACGGCAGGGGCGCCGGGGCCGAGGTTGCGGGGCTTCGGAGCCGGCACCGGGGGCGGCACGTAGCCGTATCCGCCGCCGTAGGGCGGGGCGGGAGCCAGCGAAGGCGGCGCGGCCCAGCCGGGAGGCGCTGCGGGTTGATCCTCGCCGTAGCGTCCCGGGAGTCCTTCCAGCGGGAGGGTTTGGTTGGAGAGGGGCTGGCTGGAGAGGGGCTGGTTGGTAGCCGCGGCCGCGGTGCCGGCGCTGCCGTAGGCGCTGCCGGCGTCGTCGCCTGGCGTGGCGGAACTTCCGGTGCTTGTGCCTGCTGCGCTGCCGCTGGCACCCGCCGCACTCCAGCCAGTGCCGCCCGGCCCTTGGCCTGGCCCCTGGCCCGGGGACATAGGGGTCCCTGCGGCACGGGCCTTGTTGCGCTGGGTCAGATAGTAAATGACGTAGATGGCACCGCCCACCCAGAACACCGTCCAGACGAAGGCGCCGAAGCCGTAGCGGTCCCAGCCCCAGACACCGCTGCCCAGGCTGGGGAAGCCGATGATGGTGGTGATCAGGGCGCCGGTCATACCTGAGCTCCAGCGGCCCGCGGCTGCCTCCTGGACATGGATCCGTCCGTCCGGCTCGGGCAGCAACGCCCACGCCAGGCCGTAGAACAGGACGCCCACGCCGGCAAACACCGTCAGGACAATCAGGATGCCGCGCACGATCAGAGGGTCGACACCAAGCCGCTGGGCTATGCCGCTGGCGACGCCGCCGATCCAGCGCTCGCGGCCCCGGTAGATGCCGTGGCTGCGAACCCAGTCAAAGAAGTTCTGCGGCTGCGGGCCTCGGCCCGGCGCGCCGATGTAAGGCGGCGGGGTGGGCCCGGAATACGAACCGGCACAGGAGGGGTACTGGCCGCCCGGCGGATAGAGGGGCGGTGCTTCCCCGGCAGGTTCGCCGGGTGCCGGGGGAGTGGCCCCGGAGCTGTCTGCGGGGCCGGTGGAAGAGTCGCCCGGGGTGCCTTCCGGCCGGCCCGGAGCGTTCGGGTCCTCGTCGGGGTGCGGAGTATGCGGATTCATACCTCGATCCTCCCGCCAGCAGGGTCCCGCGCTCTACTGGGGAAGACCCTGAACGATCCCTGAGCGGCCCCCGGTTCAGCCCGAAAACGGCTCCGGGGAACCCCGGTCCGTGTTTGGATTGACCCATGACGACAGCCGTTTCCCGCCCGCCGCTGGCCCGCAGCAGCGACCGCGTCATCGCCGGTGTCTGCGCGGGCCTGGCCCACCACCTGGGCTGGCCGGTGCAGATGATCCGGATCGGTATGGTGGTGGCGGCGCTCGCCGGCGGGGCCGGCGTCGCCTTCTACGCCTGGCTCTGGATCATGGTCCCCACCGCGGACGAGAGCGCCAAGCGCAACGCCCGCCAGCCGGCGTCGCCGATCGCCCCGGCGGTGAGCGGGCGCCCTGTCAGCGGGCCCCCGCCCGGCGCTCCGGCCGGGTCCTGGCGGACCCGGTTGCCCGGCATGCCCTATGGCAAGGAAATCCTGCTCGGCGCCGGGCTGCTGCTGGCCGCCGGAATCCTGATCGCGCGGCTCTTTGGCCTGGACGTCCCGCTGGGCACCCTGATCCCTGTTGCCGCGATCCTTGGCGGCGCCGCCATTGCCTGGATGCAACTGGACGAAACCCGGCGCGCGGGCATTGTAGACAAAACCAAAGCCGACCAGGCCGGCGGCTGGGCCAGGCTCGCGGCCGGACTCGCGCTGGTGGTGGCCGGGGTGCTGCTGATGGTCTCCGGGTCCGGCTCCTGGGAACAGACCTGGCTCGCCCTCCTGGCCTCAGTGGCCGTTCTGGGCGGCGTCGCGCTGGTGCTGCTGCCCTGGGGGTTGAAGTTCTGGCGCGATCTGGAGGCCGAACGCGCCGGCCGCGTGCGGGCCACCGAACGCGCCGAGATCGCCGCCCACCTGCACGACTCCGTGCTCCAGACCCTGGCGCTGATCCAGCGGCGGGCCGGCAATGAGCACGACGTCGTCCGCCTCGCCCGCGCCCAGGAACGCGAACTGCGGGGCTGGCTCTACCGGGACCCGGGCCGCGACGCAGGCCAGCTTTCCGACGCGATCAAGGCGGCTGCCGCGGAGGTGGAGGACTCGCTGGGGCACGCCGTGGAAGTCGTGACCGTGGGCGACTGCGCCATGACCGAACGCCTCGAGGCCATGGTCCAGGCGGCCCGGGAAGCCATGGTCAACGCCGCCCGACACGGCGGCGGCGCCGTGTCGGTGTACCTGGAAGCCACCGACGCCGCCGCCGAGGTGTTCGTCAAGGACCGCGGGCCGGGGTTCGACCCGGGGGCCATCCCGGCGGACCGCCTGGGCGTGCGGGAGTCCGTGATCGGACGGATGCGGCGCCACGGCGGCACCGCCGTTATCGCCAGCAGCCCCGACGGCACCGAGGTGCGGCTCCGGCTGCCATTCGCGGCCGCCGCAGGGACCAACGGGGCAGGAACCAACGGAACCGGGATCAACGGAGAGGAAACACAGTGAGCAGCCAACCAGAGGGCACCGGCGGGGCAGGGACTCCGCCCGGGGCCACGCGTGTGGTGATCGTCGATGACCACGCCATCTTCCGTTCCGGCCTGAAGGCCGACCTGGATCCCGGCATCGTCGTCGTCGGGGAGGCGGGAACCGTGGAGGAAGCGGTCGCCGTCATCGCCAAGGTGCGTCCCGACGTCGTACTGCTGGATGTCCACCTCCCCGGCGGACTGGGCGGCGGCGGACGCGACGTGCTGGCCGGCTCCGCGGCACTGCTGGGCAGCACCAAGTTCCTTGCGCTGAGCGTTTCGGATGCCGCCGAGGACGTCGTCTCCGTGATCCGCGCCGGCGCGCGGGGCTACGTCACAAAGACCATTTCCGGGGCCGAGATCAGCGACGCGGTGCGCCGTGTGGCGGGCGGCGACGCCGTCTTCTCACCCCGGCTGGCGGGCTTTGTCCTCGACGCCTTCGGCACCGCGCCCGCGGAGATCGCCGACGACGAACTGGACCGGCTGTCCGCCCGCGAACTGGAGGTTATGCGGCTGATCGCCCGCGGCTACAGCTACAAGGAAGTCGCCAAGGAGCTGTTCATCTCGATCAAGACGGTCGAAACCCACGTCTCGGCGGTGCTGCGCAAACTCCAACTGTCCAGCCGACACGAGCTGACGCGCTGGGCCGCGGAGCGCCGCCTCCTCTGAGGACGCTCCCTCAGGTCCGGCGGCTTCCCACCCGACGCTCCCTCAGGTCCGGCGGCTTCCCACCCGACGCTCCCTCAGGTCTTGCGGCTTCCCACCCGACGCTCCCTCACGTCTGGCGGCTTCCCACCCGACGCTCCC
>NZ_CAXHZI010000025.1:0-48390 GCF_964021775.1 uncultured Arthrobacter sp. | reverse complement strand
CCTGACCTGCGACCCGATCGGCGGGCTCGTGCAGATCCCCTGCATCGAGCGCAACGCCATTGCCGCGGCCAAGGCCATCAACGCCGCCAAGATGGCCCTCTGGGGCGACGGCTCACACCGGGTCTCCCTGGACGAGGTGATCGTGACCATGCGCGAAACGGGCAGGGACATGAGCTCCAAATACAAGGAAACCGCGATGGGCGGCCTCGCCGTCAACGTGGTGGAGTGCTGATTCGCCGGCTTAGTTGTGCAGTGCCGCCCATAGGTTCAGCGACGAGGCGAACACAACCCAGGACAGGTAGGGGAGCATCAGCAGCCCCGCCGGGCGGCTGATCGGGCCGAAGCGCAGCACCGTGACCGCCACGGCAACGGCCAGCGCGGCGATGATGGCGAAGCCGATCCAAAGTGCCGGTGTTCCGAAGGCCGGGTACAG
Source organism: uncultured Arthrobacter sp. (assembly GCF_964021775.1). Classification (GTDB taxonomy): domain Bacteria; phylum Actinomycetota; class Actinomycetes; order Actinomycetales; family Micrococcaceae; genus Arthrobacter. The sequence continues at coordinate 47,957 of NZ_CAXHZI010000025.1, read as the reverse complement.
GCCGAAGAACACCGGAGTCCACAACAGGTTCAACACCAGCTGGACGGCGTACACGGTGAGCGCGGCCCTGCTGCCATCCGCCTGGCGGCGCCAGACCAGCCACGCCGCCACGGCCATCGCGGTGTAGAGGAGGGTCCAGACCGGACCGAAGAGCCAGTTCGGCGGGGACCAGGGAGCCTTGTCCGCGGCGGCGTACCAGCCGTCGACATTGCTGGCGCTGGCCAGCCCGCCGAGCGCCGCCACCACTGCCGAGGCGCCGAGCAACACCAGCAGGCCCAGCGCCTGGGCGCCGGGCCGGCGCTTCCCGGCACCGCCCGGGCCGGATTGCGGGCGGGCGACGGGCGGTTCCGGCTGCGCTTGCATACCTCCAGCCTAGTCCCGGCGCCGGCGGCCGGCCCAGGGCCGCGGGACCCTGGGGGCCCGGCCGCCGGATAGACTTGAGGCTGCATGTTCGCCATGCCGCCGAAGCTCGTTCCGCAAAGATTGGATACCGCACCCTTGCGAGAATTCACTGCCCGCTTTGCCTCCGCCGAAGAGGTCGCCAACTGGGACGCACACGTCACCGCGAACCCCAACGGCGGGAATCTGCTTCAATCCGAGGCCTTCGCCGAGGTCAAACAGCACTTTGGCTGGAAGCCCCTGCACCTGGTCTACGAGACGGCTGATTACACGAGCTACAACCTCGTCCTGGAAAAGTCGTTCCCCGTCATCGGCAAACTCTGGTACCTCATCAAGGGACCGGACGTCGCCTCGGTGGAGGACATCCCCGGCATCGCGGCTGCCAACGCGGACTTCGTCAAGCGCGCCCGGCTGGGGGTCTTTGCCATCAAGATCGAGCCGGACATTGTCCTGTCCGAGGACGCCCGGCGCGTCATCGAAGGTGCGGGCCTGGTCAAGACCCACAACCTGCAGCCCAACGACTCCACCGCGCTGCTGGACATCTCGCCGCAGGAAAACCAGCTGCTGCGCAACCTGCACTCCCGCGGCCGCAACGCCGTCCGGCGCGCCATCCGCGAGGGGGTCGAAGTCCACAACGTGGAGCCGACCGAAGAAAACTTCCGGGCCATGTACGCGCTGATGACCACCACCGTGGAGGCCAAGTCCCAGGTCCGGGTCCGCGAATACGAGTACTACCGCCAGTTCTGGACCAACTTCCTGGACCGCGGCCAGGGCCGGCTGCTCTTCGTCTATGAAAACGGTGTGCCCTCCGTCGGCGCCTTTGTGATCAACTACGGGCGCAAGGGCACCTACAAGGACGGCGGCTCGCTGCAAAAGCGCAACCAGTACGGGGACTCGCACCTGGTCCAGTGGACGGCCATCAACCAGCTCAAGGAACTTGGCTGCACCGAATACGACTTCTGCGGCACCCCGCCCAGCGACCAGCTCAAGGACACCTCCAACCCTTTCCACGGCCTCGGCCTGTTCAAGACCAGCTTCAGCAAGACCGTCACGGATTTCGTCGGCTGCTACGACCAGGTCCTGAGCCCGCTGAAGTACAAGGCCTGGATGGCCGCCGGGGAGCGCGTCGCCCGCCAGTTGTACACGCGGCGCACGGGCCAGCAGTTCTACTAGACCGCCCGCAAGGTGAAGTGAGGAGGCCGGAATGACCAAACCACCCGACGGCCGCCGCGGGCCGCAGACGGACGGCCTGCCCCGGACCGAGCCGATGTCGCCCCTGCAGGTGCGCCAGAACGCCGCCGCCAAGCGCATGCTCCGCAGGCTGGTCCAGGGCGAGAACCCGCCCACCGCGCCGCTGAGCATCGTCGACCGGCTGGCCGGCAGCCCCTACGCCAACCCGATGATCCAGGTCGGCGGCGTGGATGCCTCTGCCCGCAAGACCATCGACTTTGCCCTCAAGCTCGCCGAATCGATGTTCCGGTACGGTGCCGGCGCGCTTGAGGTGGAGACCAGCATCATTGCCATCACGGCTGCGCTTGGGCTGAAGAACATTGAAGTGGACATCACCAACCAGTCGGTGGCCATCAACTACGCCCCGAAGGACCAGACGCCCATCACGCTGCTGCGCGTGGTGCGGTCCTGGACCAACAACTACGCCGGCCTGGCCCAGGTCCATCAGCTTGTCACGGACATCGTGGCCGGCGGGGTGGGGCGCGAGGAAGCCGTGCGCCGGCTCGAGGAAATCACGCACAGCTCGAAGCCCTTCCCGCGCTGGATGGTCACCGTGGCGTTCGGCGTCTTCTCCGCTGTCTTCGTCGGCGTCCTGGGTGGCGGGCTGGCCGCCTCGGGGATTGCGTTCCTGTCCAACCTGCTCGTCAGCCTGCTGGCGCGGCAGCTGGGCCGCTGGCGGACGCCGGACTTCTTCATCACGGCCGCGTGCTCCTTTGTGGTCACCCTGGTCGCGCTGCTGCTGTGGCGCTTCGGCAGCCCGCTGGGGATCAACATCGCCCCCGCCATTGTGGTGGTGGGCGGCATCCTGCTGCTCCTGCCCACCGGACGGCTCGTCTCCTCGGTGCAGGACGCGATCAACGGCTTCCCGGTCACCGCCGCGGGGCGTTTCCTGTCCACCATGCTGACGTTCGGGGCGCTCGTCTCCGGGATCGCGGTCGGCTTCGTCGTCGGCGCGATGACCGGGATGGAAGCCATCGACGTCACCGAAACATTCCCGCCGAAGTATCCCTTGTGGGTTCTGGTACCGCTGGTGGCGATCGCCGTCGTCGCGATCGGGGTCACCGAGCAGACCTCGCTGAAGCTGCTGCTCCCGACGGCGGCCGTCGGCGTCGTCGGCCATCTGGTGCTGATCGGCGGGACGGCGGCCGGCATCGGCCCCCGGTTCGCCCCGGCCCTCGCCGCCGTGGTCATCGGCCTCCTGGCCCGGGTGGTGGCGCTCCGGATGGGTGCCCCGCAACTCGTCGTGGCCGTGCCCGCCGCCCTCATCCTGCTGCCCGGGCTGACTATATTCCGGTCCATGTATGTATTGACAATCGAGGAATCCGAGATCCTGATGGGCGCCGGCGGGATGCTCAACGCCGGGGCGATTGTGCTGGGCGTCGCGGCCGGGATTGTGCTTGGCGATACGCTCGCCCGGCCGCTGACCCGGAGCCTGGCCAGCAACGAACGACGCCGGGCCCGGCGCCGCTAGACCGGCACGCGCCGGGGACGGCCGGCTAGATCTTGCCGACGGGCAGTTTCTTCTCGGCCTGGAACTCATCCTCCACCCGGCCCCTGGCCCAGTAGCCGGAGAGCGATACCTGGCCGCGTTCCAGGCCGCGCTGGGCAAAGAAGACCTCGCGCAGGGACTTCATGGAGCCGCGCTCCCCGTGCGCAAAGACGTGGACCCGTCCCTCGGGCCACTGCGCGTCGCGCACCGCCTCCACCAGCAGCCCGCCGTCGCCCGCCGGAGTGCCGCGGCGCAGCAGCCAGTGCAGCTCAACCCCGGCGGGGGAGTCGATCGCCACGACGTCGGCGTCGCCGTCCACTTCCAAGAAGGCCAGGCCGCGGGCGTCGCGGGGGAGGGATTCGATCGCGGCGCTGATCGCCGGCAGGGCGGACTCGTCGCCGGCGAACAGGTGCCAGTCGGCCGCGGGGTCGGGGTTGTAGCCGCCGCCTGGCCCGGTGAACACGAGGGCGTCCCCGGGCTGGGCGGTGGCGGCCCACGGCCCAGCCAGGCCTTCATCGCCGTGGATGACGAAGTCGATCGCCAGCTCGCCCGCGGCCGGATCGACCCAGCGCACGGTGTAGGTCCGGGTGTGCGGCCACTGCTCCCGCGGGTGCGACTCCCGGATGGCCCACAAATCCAACGGCTGCGGGTAATCGACCCCGGGCTGCGGGAAGGCGATCTTGATGTACCGGTCCACGTAGTCGTTGTTGACATAAGCGGCGAAGCCGGGGCCGCCGGCCACGATCCGGACCATGTGCGGTGACAGTTGCTCGCGGCGCAGGACCGTGAGGTTGGTCTGCGGCCGGGAGTTCCGGTTGGCGGTGGTGGCCGCGGGGAGGGAAGTCATGCAGCTAAGCCTAGCCAAGAACCGGTTCAGGGCAGCGGCGGCAGTTCCCAGTCGACGGTCCCGTCACCCTGGGCGGCGAGCAGCTCGTTGGCCCGGCTGAATGGCCGCGAGCCGAAGAAGCCGCGGGCGGCCGACAACGGGCTGGGGTGGGCGCTGGCGATCACAGCGGCAGAGCCCAGCAGCGGCCGGACGCCCTCGGCGTCCTTGCCCCAGAGGATCACCACGAGCGGCGCCGTGCCGCCGTGGTCGCCCCGCCGCTGCGCAACGGCGCTGATGGCGGCCGCCGTGACCGCTTCCCAGCCCTTGTTGCGGTGCGACCCGGCGGCTCCGGCGCGCACGCTGAGGACCCGGTTGAGCAGCAGCACCCCCTGCTCCGACCACCGGCTGAGATCGCCGTGCACGCGCGGCGGCAACCCCAGGTCGGCGTCGAGCTCCTTGTAGATGTTGGCGAGGCTGCGCGGGATAGGCCGGGTGCCGCCGTCCACCGCAAAAGACAGCCCGACGGCGTGGCCCGGCGTGGGATACGGGTCCTGGCCCACGATCAGCACCCGGACGCCGGCCAGCGGCTGCCGGAAGGCCCGCAGCAGGTTCGAGGGGGCCGGCAGCACGTCGTGGCCGGCGGCGGCCTCGGCGGCGGCGAATTCCAGGGCCGCACGCAGCTGCCCCTCGACGGGGGCCAGCGCCGCGGCCCAGTCGGGAGCAACCAGTGACTCCAGCGGCAGCTGCGCCAGCGCCGCGAAGTCCTCCGCGCCGCCGGCCGCGGGTTCGAACTGGAAGAGCGCCTCGGAATCAAACGAATCAAACACGGTCCCATTCTCGCAGGACACCCGCAGGGGCTTCGGGCCAGCCAAATGACAAGCCTGTTATTCGGCCGTAACATGTGGGGAGACCCAACCGACCGAGCCAGGGAGTGTGCAGTGGCCGAAGCAGCACCCGAGTACCTGCCCGCGGAAGACGCCGGGCAGGCACCGGCCACCGAAGACTCGCCGCTGAGCAGCCGGGACCAGCAGATGCTCGCCCTGGAACGGCAGTGGTGGAAGTACGCCGGCGCCAAGGAACAGGCCATCCGGGAGCTTTTTGACCTCTCCGCGACGCACTATTACCAGATCCTCAACGCCCTGATCGATACCGAGGCGGCGCTGGCCCACGATCCCATGCTGGTCAAGAGATTGCGTAGACTACGTACGTCACGCCAACGTGCCCGGACGGCACGCCGTTTGGGCTCGGACGCGTAAACGCGCGTAAAGTCCGGCCGGAGACGCGGTAATCCGCGTGGATTCCGGCGCCGGACCACCAGCCAGAAATCAGCAAGGACGTCGTTTTACCATGACCAAATACGCTCGGGATGAATTTGATCGGGTCCCGGAGACCTCCACGCGCCAGGGTGTCCACCGGGCAGTCTCCGCCCCCGCCGCCCGCCGCTTGGGTGCCATCCTGGCCGTCGGGGCCGCAGCCTTGGCGATCGGCCTCGTCGCGTTCCTCCTGCTGCCCAAACTGGGCTTCGGTGCCAGTTCCGCCGTAACTGCGGACCAGGCCGTCAGCAACTCGGAGGCCTCACAGGCACCCACCACCGCCGCGGCGGGCAGCACGCCGTCCGCCAGCAGCACGCCGACCGGCAGCCTTGCGCCGGCAGCCTCCAAACCGACCCCGTCGGCGACCCCCTCTGCCACCCCCTCGGCCACGACGGGCGGCACCGTGGACAAGACACAACCGGTGGCCGTCTACAACGCAACCGGGACGGCGGGCCTGGCCGGCCGGGTCGGCTCCACGGTCACCGCCGCCGGCTGGGCCGCCGGCCCGCTCGGCAACTGGGGCGGCGCACCCCAGCAGACCTCCGTGGTCTTCTACAACGGCCCGGCCCAGAAGGCCAACGCCGAAGAGTTGGGCTCGCTCCTCGGAATCGGCACCCTGGTGGATTCGGCCGAATTCCAGATGCCGCTGGTCGTGGTCCTGGGCCCCGGGTTCCAGTAAGGCCCGCCGGCCCGCCGGCTTCGGTTACGCCTGAATAACTATTCCGGGCGGATGCGTGCCCGTGCCGGCACCCGGGCGGAGGCCTGTGGGTACAGTGACTGCGGACTTCGTTTCGCATACCGCGGCGCACATCGGGGTGGGCCGTTAGCAAGCTAGCTGAAAGTGTGGAGAACATGGCACTGGGGACCGTCAAGTGGTTTAACGCCGAGAAGGGCTACGGCTTCATCACCGTCGACAGCTCCGGGGCGGACGTCTTTGTGCACTGGTCCGCGATTGCCGGTGAAGGCTACCGCGCCCTGGCCGAGGGCCAGCGGGTGGAGCTGGAAGTCGGCGAGGGCGAAAAGGGCCCGCAGGCCGAAAGCGTCCGGCCCGCCTAGTGGCTTCCTTCGCTGCGGAAGCTGACCCCGGGAACATCGAGCGCCGGCGGAACGCCCGGCGATTCCGCCGCGCCGCAGCTACCGGCATGGCCGCCACCCTTGCGTTGGCAGCCTGCGCCGGTCCGACGGGCAACGCCCGGCTGGACCCGGCCGAGGCAAGCGGCGACGGCACGCTGCGGATCGGCCTGATCCTGGACAACACCGGAACGCAGGACTTCCTCAACGCGCCGCAGCTGGCCGCGGCAAAGCTGGCCGTCAAGGAAATCAACGCCGCGGGAGGCCACAAAGGCAAACCAGTGGAACTGCTGCCGTCAGCGGTTGGCACGGATACCGCCGCCCAGGCCAAGGACCTGGTGGCGGCCAAGGCCGACGTCGTCATCGGACCCACCGACTCCAGCCGGGCCGCGGGCGCCATCGACGTGCTTGCGCGGGCCAAGGTCGCGATCATCTCCCCGGCGAACACCGCACCCGGGCTGAGCACCTACAAGAGCGGCGGCTACTACTTCCGCACCGCCGCCGCCGACGTGGCGCAGGCGTCGATCCTCGTCAAGCTCGCCAAGGACGGCGGCGCCAAGACCATCGCCGTCGTGCACGAGGAAGGCGACTACGGCAAGGACGTCTCCGTCGCCGTCGCGGCGGCCGCGAAGGCCGCGGGCCTGGGCACCGCCGTCGACGCCGAGTTCAAAGCCGGCCAGGCGCAACAGGCGGCAGCAGCCGCCAAGGCAGCGGCCCCGGACGCCGTCGTGCTGGTGGCCCGCGACGGCGCCCAGGGCGCCATTGCCGAACTCAACAACGCGGGCCTGGCCGGGAACAAGCTCATCCTCAGCGACGGTGCGGTCAACCAGTACGGGGACGGCCTCGGCTCCAAGGCCCTGGACGGCGCCCGCGGGGTCTTGCCCGGGACTTTCCCCTCCGCGCACTTCCAGGCCGAACTCGTGGCCGTCGATCCAGGCCTCAAGGACATGGCCTTCGCCGCCGAGACCTATGACGCCGTCAACCTCGCCGCCGTCGCTGCCGCCGCGGCAGAGGACGACGCCGGCACCTCCATCGCCTCGAAGCTGCTCACCGTATCCGGCGGCACGGGGGAGAACAGCGGCGCCGGCGCCCCTTCCGGTGAAGCTGCGGCGTGCAAGTCCTACCGGGACTGTGTGGCCGCCCTCCGGGCCGGCAAACGCGCCGACTACGACGGTGCCTCCGGCCCCATCAACTTCGACAGCAACGGCGACGTCACCGCGGCCGCCTACATGGTCTATAGCTACGGCGCGGACAACACCGCCAAGATGACCGGCAGCGAAACCGCCCGCAGCACCGGCTCTTGATCGCTGGTAGCGAAGCGCCCCGGGCAGTGGGGCCACCGTCCGTCGCCACTGCTTGCACTCTCCCCGGGGGAGTGCTAATTATTGAGTTAGCACTCCCGCGTATTGACTGCTAACACGACGCCCGGTTTAGGCCGGCTGCGGCCGTGGGAGCAGGCGGTCCGGGAGCGAGAGAAATACCTGGCTGGGGTGAGATCCCCGGCCCGGCGGCGTACAGAGGCTGCCGGGCAGGAATCGTCCGTCGCGGGCACCAAAGCCCAGGTTCATTCTTAACGACTGTCCCGAAAGGACTACTGCCGTTATGGCCAAGATCATTGCATTTGATGAAGAGGCACGCCGCGGTCTTGAGCGGGGCCTGAACATCCTCGCCGACGCCGTCAAGGTCACCCTCGGCCCGCGTGGACGCAACGTCGTCCTCGAAAAGAAGTGGGGCGCCCCCACGATCACCAACGATGGTGTTTCCATCGCCAAGGAGATCGAGCTGGACGACCCGTACGAGAAGATCGGCGCCGAGCTGGTCAAGGAAGTTGCCAAGAAGACCGACGACGTCGCCGGCGACGGTACGACCACGGCCACCGTGCTGGCCCAGGCCCTCGTCAAGGAAGGCCTGCGCAACGTCGCGGCCGGTGCCGACCCGCTCTCCCTGAAGCGCGGCATCGAAAAGGCTGTTGACGCCGTCACCCGCGAGCTCCTGGCTTCCGCCAAGGAAATCGAGACCAAGGAAGAGATCGCCGCCACCGCGTCCATCTCCGCCGGCGACAACGAAATTGGCGCCCTGATTGCCGAAGCCCTGGACAAGGTCGGCAAGGAAGGCGTTATCACCGTCGAGGAGTCGAACACCTTCGGCCTCGAGCTGGAGCTCACCGAGGGCATGCGCTTCGACAAGGGCTACATCTCGGCTTACTTCGTCACCGACGCCGAGCGCCAGGAAACGGTCCTCGAGGACCCGTACATCCTGATCGTCAACTCCAAGATCTCCAACGTCAAGGAACTGGTTGCTGTCCTCGAAAAGGTCATGCAGTCCAACAAGCCGCTGCTGATCATTGCCGAGGACATCGAGGGCGAGGCCCTGGCCACCCTGATCGTCAACAAGATCCGCGGCACCTTCAAGTCCGTCGCCGTCAAGGCGCCGGGCTTCGGCGACCGCCGCAAGGCGCAGCTGGCCGACATCGCCATCCTCACCGGCGGCCAGGTCATCTCCGAGGAAGTCGGCCTCAAGCTTGAGACCGCCGGCCTCGAACTGCTCGGCAAGGCCCGCAAGGTTGTTGTCACCAAGGACGAGACCACCATCGTCGAAGGTGCCGGCGACGCCGACCAGATCGCCGGCCGTGTCTCCCAGATCCGTGCCGAGATCGAGAACTCCGATTCCGACTACGACCGCGAGAAGCTGCAGGAGCGCCTGGCCAAGCTGGCCGGTGGCGTTGCAGTCATCAAGGCCGGAGCGGCAACCGAGGTCGAGCTCAAGGAGCGCAAGCACCGCATCGAGGACGCCGTCCGCAACGCCAAGGCTGCTGTCGAAGAGGGCATCGTCGCCGGCGGTGGCGTTGCCCTGATCCAGGCCGGCGCCAAGGCGTTCGCCAACCTGCAGCTCGAAGGTGACGAGGCAACCGGTGCGAACATCGTCCGCGTAGCCATCGACGCCCCGCTGAAGCAGATCGCTTTCAACGCCGGCCTCGAGCCCGGCGTTGTCGTGGACAAGGTCCGCGGCCTGCCCGCAGGCCACGGCCTGAACGCTGCCACCGGCGAGTACGTCGACCTGCTGGCTGCCGGCATCAACGACCCGGTCAAGGTCACCCGCTCTGCCCTGCAGAACGCGGCTTCCATCGCCGGCCTGTTCCTCACCACCGAGGCCGTTGTGGCCGACAAGCCGGAGAAGAACGCTCCGGCCATGGGCGGCGGCGACGACATGGGCGGCATGGGCGGCATGGGCGGTTTCTAATCACCCGGCTTTCCAGTCCTGAACGCCCGGCCTGACGGTTTCCCGTCAGCGCAGCACGTTCGACGACGGCGGTCCCACCTTTGGTGGGGCCGCCGTCGGCGTTAACCCCTCCGCCCGGGACGCTCCCTCAGGTGGTGCGGTGGTTGGCGGGACGCTCCCTCAGGTGGGGCGGTGGTTGGCGGGACGCTCCCTCAGGTGGTGCGGTGGTTGGCGGGACGCTCCCTCAGGTGGTGCGCCGGTGGTGCGGGAGGGTTGGGGGATGTGGTGCCGGTGGTGCGGGAGGGTTGGGGGATTTGGTGCCGGTGGTGCGGGAGGGTTGGGGGATTTGGTGCCGGTAGTGCGGGAGGGTTGGGGGATTTGGCGCCGGTAGTGCGGGAGGGTTGGGGGATTTGGCGCCGGTAGTGCGGGAGGGTTGGGGGATTTGGCGCCGGTAGTGCGAGAGCGTTGGGTGGCGTAGGTCTGGCAGGATGGTGCAGTGACGATTACAGCAGCGGCCGACGGTTCGGCTTTAGGAAATCCCGGCCCGGCCGGATGGGCCTGGTACGTGAACGATGACTGCTGGCGTGCCGGCGGGTGGCCACACGGCACCAACAACCAGGGCGAGCTGATGGCGGTCCTGGACCTCTTCCGGGCCACCGCGCACGTCCCGGACGAGGACCTGCACATCCTGTGCGACAGCCAGTATGTGATCAACTCGGTAACCAAGTGGATGCCGGGTTGGAAGCGGAAGGGCTGGCGGAGGTCCGACGGCAAGCCCGTACTCAACGTCGAGCTGCTCAAGGAAATCGACCAGGCGCTCACCGGACGCAAGTACACCTTCGAATGGGTCCGCGGTCACGCCGGCCACGATCTCAACGAAGCGGCCGATGATCGCGCCCGCGCCGCCGCCACCGCGTACCAGCAGGGCGTCGCGGCCCGGCAGGGCCCCGGCTTTGTCCGCGCCGGCGACACTCCCGCAGCTGATCCGGCCCCCGCAGGCAACGCTCCCGCCCGCGCTGGCGAAACGGCCGCTCCTGCCGCGCAGCAGACGGCCGGGGAGGCCCGCCCCGCAGCCCGGACGGAGTCCCGGCAGCCGCTGGCCGCCCGCGCTGGAACCCGGGAGGTGTTCGCTGAACCGACCCTGTTTGGTGAATCCGGCCTGTTCGCCGAACCCGACCTCTTCAGCGAATTGGAAGAGGAGTCCCGGGCAGCCGCGGCCGGTCCGGAACAAAGCCCGGAGGCCGTCGTCGAGTCGCTGGAGCGCGAACTGCTGCTCCCCGAGACCCGTGCGGACCTGGGACGCCTGGGTGTGCTGCTGCACCCCGACTTCACCGAGATCGGTAGCTCGGGGCGGCTTTGGACCCGCGACGAGCTGATGATGGAACTGGAGGAGAATTCCGACAGTACGGCCGAACTCGAGCTTCTGGCCGCGGACCGGCTCGGCGACACGGCGGTGCTCCTGACCTACCGCAGCCACACCCGCGCCGGGACGGTGCTGCGGAGTTCGCTGTGGGTCCTGGACGGTGCCCAGTGGCGCCTGCGCTTCCACCAGGGCACCCCGGAGGCCTAGCAGCAGCACAACGCCGCCGCTGGCCACGCGGGAAGCCGCCGGCTAGCTGAACCGCTGGGTGTTGTTCAGCTCGGCCTGGGCGTAGCTGGCCGCTGCCGAGTTGAGCGCGAGGTTGATCGAGGCCAGGGAGGCCTCGACCTTGCCCTGGGTCAGCACCCACTCGGCGAGCAGGGCCTGGAAGTTCGTGGCAGCCGAGCCGCGCCAGCTTGCCTGCAGCTCCTCCAGCCCGTGCCGCATCGCCTGCACGTCGGCGCTGATTCTCTCGACGGTGGCCTGGACGTTGGCGGACTTGAGCTGGAGCAGTTCGGTATCGACGGAAATGATGCTCACTTCGGTGGCCTTTCGACGACTTGGGGTGCCCGGACTTTCCGGACACTGTGAGCCTAGGCAGCTGCCGTCACCGTTCCCAGCACGCAGAACCCCTATGTGGAAAAGGCTAGCTGCGCGCCGGGCCGCCTGGTTCGGCTCCGGTCGCCACGTCAGAGCCGGCTCCGGACTCCGCCTCGGCGTCGGGGCCGGTATGCAGGCCGGTCCCGGCAGCGGCGCCGGTGCCGTGCTCGGCTTCGGCCAGCTCCGCCTCCGGAGGCTCCGCGTCCGCCAGGAACGGGAGGCTGACCACCAGGGTGGCGCCGCCGCCCTCGGTCGGCTCCACGCGGACGGTGCCCGAGTGTGACCCGACGATGGCGGCCACGATCGCCAGGCCCAGGCCGCTGCCGCCGGTTTCCCGGGTCCGGGAGGTGTCCGCCCGGTAAAAGCGTTCAAAGATCCGCGCAGCCTCGTCCTCCGGGACGCCGGGGCCGTGGTCGCGGACCTCGATTACCGAGCGGCGCGTCCCGTCGGCGTCGGCCCGCACGCCCACGGCGAGTTCGATCGGGGTGCCCTCCGGGGTATAGCGCAGGGCGTTGCCGACAAGGTTGCCGACCACCTGGCGCAGCTTCGCCTCGTCGCCCATCACCGGGGCGGGAGTGCCGGCGCCGCCGTCGAGGCCGCGGAGCGCGATCACCCGGCTCCGGTCGCTGGCCTGGGTGTCCACCACGGCGTCGTGGGCCAGCAGCAGCAGGTCCACGGGCTTCTGCTGCAGCGGGCGCTGTTCGTCGATCCGGGCCAGCAGCAGCAGGTCCTCCACCATGGCGCCCATCCGCTTGGCCTCGCTCTCGATCCGCCCCATCGCGGTGGCCACGTCCTCGGGCGTGGCCAGGGCGCCGTGCCGGTACAGCTCCGAGAAACCGCGGATGGTGACCAGCGGCGTGCGCAGCTCGTGGGACGCGTCGGCGGCGAAGCGGCGCATCCTGGCCTCCGACGCCATCCGGGCGGCAAAAGCCGACTCAATGTGCGCCAGCATGGCGTTGAGGGACCGGCTCAACCGGCCGACCTCGGTGTCGGGATTCTCGACCTCCACACGCCGGGACAGGTCCCCGGCGGCAATCGCCGCCGCGGTCTTCTCCACCCGCCCCAGCGGGCGGAAGGACCGGGTGACGGTCCAGGTGGCAATGAAAAAGGCCAGCACCAGGGTCAGCAGCCCGACGCCGACGACCACCAGGACGGCGTGCTCCATCACCGAATCCACCGGGTAGAGCGGCAGCCCGATCACGACGACGGCGGCGTGCTGGTTGCCGTCCAGCACGGTAACGGCCACCACCCGCCAGTTGCGGCCCTCGGTGCCGCGGACCTGGAACGGCACCTCGCCGCGGTCACGGGCTTCCTGCGGTGTGATGCTGGTGATGGCCGGACGCGAGCCCTTGCTGCCGCCGAAAACGTAGGACGGCTGGCCCGGGCTGAAGAGCATCAGCGAATAGTCGGTGGGGACATTCGGATTCTGGTCCTGCAGCTGGCTGAAGGACTGCTGCTGGCGGGCCGTCTCGACGGCGGCCTTGAGCTTGTCATCGACCTGGCCCTGCAGGTAGCTGTGCAGCAGGGCGAGGGTGCCGGCGCCGGTAGCGGTGAGGGCCACGAGCATCAGGGCCATCATGATGGCGACCAGCTGGGACCGCAGCGACGCCGTCCTCCAACGGTGCAGCAAGGTCAGCGCTTCTCAGCCGTCCGCAGCACGTAGCCGACGCCGCGTTTGGTCTGGATCAGGGCCGGTGCCGCGGGGTCGATGTCCACCTTGCGCCGGAGGTAGGAGATGTAGGACTCCACGATCGAGGCGTCCCCGTTGAAGTCGTACTCCCAGACGTGGTCGAGGATCTGGGCCTTGGAGAGCACCCGGTTGGGGTTGAGCATGAGGTAGCGCAGCAGCTTGAACTCGGTGGGGGACAGCTCGATCACGGTGCCGCCGCGGCGCACCTCGTGGGCGTCGTCGTCGAGCTCCAAATCGTCGACGCGGATCACGGCGTCGTCGTCCTGGAGCGGCTGGGTGCGGCGCAACACGGCGCGGATGCGCGCCACCACCTCGTCCAGGCTGAACGGTTTGGTGACGTAGTCGTCGCCGCCGACAGTGAGGCCGGTGACCTTGTCCTCGGTGTCGTCCTTGGCGGTCAGGAAGAGCACGGGGAAGTGCTTGCCTGCGGCGCGCAGCCGGCGGGTGACGGTGAACCCGTCCATGTCCGGCAGCATGACGTCCAGGACGGCGAGGTCCGGGGAATGGAGCTCCGCGGCGGCGAGGGCATCGCGGCCGGTGCCGGCAGAGACAACTTCGAACCCGGCGAAGCGCAGCGAGGTGGAGAGCAGCTCGCGGATGTTGGGTTCGTCATCGACGACAAGCAGCTTGGCTTCGGGACCGTTCTTTTTCATGGTTCCCATGATGCTCCCAGAATCTGTGAGTTTTCTGAACGCCGGATGTGTGTTGAGTGGGCGTCCGCTAGTGGCCGGCGCCGACGTCCTTCGCGTCCATGATCCGGTAGGCGTAACCCTGTTCGGCCAGGAACCGCTGGCGCTTCGCCGCGAAGTCCTGGTCCAGGGTGTCCCGGGCCACCAGGGAGTAAAAACGTGCGGCGCGGCCGTCCTGCTTGGGCCGGAGCAGCCGTCCCAGCCGCTGCGCTTCCTCCTGGCGGGAGCCGAAGGAACCCGATACCTGGATCGCCACCGAGGCCTCCGGCAGGTCGATGGAGAAATTGGCGACCTTGGACACCACCAGGGTCTGCACCTCGCCGGCACGGAACGCGTCGAAGAGCCGTTGGCGCTCCTTCACCGAGGTGTCGCCCTTGATCACCGGCGCCTGCAGGCGCTCGCCGATCTCGTCCAGCTGGTCGATGTACTGCCCGATCACGAGCAGCTGCTCGCCGGCGTGCTCGGCCACAAGCCGCTCAACGATCCCGGTCTTGGTCTCCGAGGTGGCGCAGAGCCGGTACTTGTCCGCATCCTCGGCCATGGCATAGGCCACCCGTTCGTCGCGGGGCAGATCCACCCGGACCTCCACGCAGTCCGCGGGCGCGATGTAGCCCTGCGCCTCAATGTCCTTCCACGGGGCGTCGTAGCGCTTGGGCCCGATCAGGCTGAAGACCTCGCCCTCGCGGCCGTCCTCCCGGACCAGGGTGGCGGTCAGGCCCAGCCGGCGGCGGGCCTGCAGGTCCGCGGTCATCCGGAAGATCGGCGCCGGCAGCAGGTGCACCTCGTCGTAGATGATCAGGCCCCAGTCGTTGCCGTCCACCAGCTCCAGGTGCGGGTACAGCCCGCCCCGCTTGGTGGTGAGCACCTGGTAGGTGGCGATCGTAACGGGCCGGACTTCCTTGACGGAGCCGGAGTACTCGCCGATCTCCTCCTCGGTCAGGGAGGTCCGCTTGAGCAGCTCGTCCTTCCACTGCCGGGCGGACACCGTGTTGGTGACCAGGATCAGCGTGGTGGTGGAACTCGTGGCCATGGCGGCCGCACCGACCAGCGTTTTGCCGGCACCGCAGGGGAGCACGACGACGCCGCTGCCGCCGGCCCAGAAGTTCTCCGTCGCCAGCTGCTGGTAGGGCCGGAGTTTCCAGCCGGTTTCGTTGAGCATGATGGGGTGCGGCGTGCCGTCCACGTAGCCGGCGAGGTCCTCCGCGGGCCAGCCGATTTTGAGCAGCAGCTGCTTGAGCTGGCCGCGCTGGGAGGAGTGCACCACCACGGTCTCGGCGTCGATCCGCGGCCCCAGCAGGGGAGCGATCTTCTTGGCGCGGCTGACTTCCTCGAGGACCGGGTAGTCGGAGGTGCGCATCACCAGGCCGTGCTGCGGGTCCTTCTCGAGGCGCAGCCGGCCGTACCGGGACATGGTCTCTTCAATGTCGATCAGCAGCGAATGCGGCACCGGGAACCGGGAGTACTTGAGCAGCGTGTCGAGCACCTTCTCGGCGTCGAGCCCGGCCGCCCGCGCGTTCCATAGTCCTAGCGGCGTGAGGCGGTAGCTGTGGACATGTTCCGGGGCGCGTTCCAGCTCGGCGAACGCCGCGATCGCGTGGCGCGCCTCGGTGGCCTGGTCGTGGTCCACTTCCAGCAGGATGGTCTTGTCACTCTGGACGATCAGCGGTCCGTCATTCACTGGAGCAGTTCCTCTGTGGCTTCAACATCAATGATCCGGTGGATGGACAGGACCCGTTCGGTTTCCTTGGCCGGATCGAACACGCGCACACGCCCGCCACTCACTGCTACCGGAACAACGGTTTCGCGGGTGGCATTCCCCAGGCTGTCGACGACGTTCATCACCACCCGCTGCTTGAGCCGGATGGCCTTCTGCAGCGTCTCCAGGCCCAGCTGCGTCGCGGCCTCGCCGCCGGACGCCCCGGACGCCCCGGCGGCGCCGCGGGCTCCCGGCGCAGCGGCGCCGGGAGCAGACCCGCCGTCGCGCAGCACCGCGAGCTGGGCGTCGACGTCGGCGTCCGCGGGGGCGGTGCGCGGGGCGGTGTAGACCGGCCGGGCGCTGCCCGGTGCCGCGGTGCTGCGGCGCAGCCGGACCGTGGCGGAGTCGGCCTCCTCCACCGCGGGGGACAGGCCCAGGCTGCGGAGCAGCTGGGCCGCTTCCCGGGGCGCTGCATGCGAGACCAGCACGGTCGGCGCGATCCGGACCAGGCCCAGGCCGGAGGCTGCCGGGGTGCTGAGCAGCTCCAGCAGGGCGGTTTCGTCCTCGCTGTGGATGAAGCTCGCGGCGGGACCCACCCGGAGCCGGGCGTGGCGGGCGGCGGTGTCTTCAATGAGGTACTGGAGCGGCTGCGGGACGGCGGTGGCCGAGTGCTCGCGGAGGAAGTCCAGCAGCGCGCCGGCGTCTTGCCCGGCGTCGAGGGCGCGCCGGACCGAGGCCACCGAGAAGCGGTAGATGGTGGCCGGGCCTTGGCCCTCGGCGTCGGCCATGGTCAGGAGCTTCTCGCTCAGTTCCGGGTCCAGGTAGCCGGGGGCGACGGCGGTCAGGTCCGCCTGGAGCAGCACGTGGTTCAGTGCCGCGGGCAGGTGCTCGCCGAGGATGGCCAGCGCTTGGTCGGGCTGTTCGACGGCGATCGCCGCGCCGATCTGGCTCAGGGCGCCGGAGCCGACCAGGCCCAGCATTTCGGCCTCGGCGAGGACCCCCTGGATCAGCGAACTGAACCGGCGCGCCATCCGCGGCTGCGACCAGTCGGCCCGTTCCAGCACGGCGGCGGCGTCCAGTACCGGAGCTTCGCCGTCCGCCGCGGCGGCCTCCACGGTGAGTTCGTTGAGGATTTCCAGGATCCGCTTCCGGACCACCGGGGCGTCCGGCCGCTGCGCCTCCGCGGAGAGGGCGTTGATGGTGCTGCCGGCCGGGCCGCGGTGGGCCTGCGCGGTGGCGACGCCGCTGACCGGTTGGCCGACCAGGGACGGGACCCGCTCGCTGGCAAGCCAGGCGTTGACCAGCCAGAGCCACTGCTCCTGGCGGGGCAGCGTCAGCCATTCCAGCTGCGGCGCCTGCACCCAGGCGGAACTGTCCACGTCCAGGCGCAGCAGCCCGGCGAGGGCGCACAGCTCGGCCAGCACGCCCGCCTCGTGCAGCCCGATCCGCAGCGCGTCGGCGAGGCGCTTCATCTCCCGCACGCCCACACCGCCGCTGCGCAGCGTGACAAGGGGCTGCTCACGCACCGCGTACAGCAGTTCACCGGCCAGCCGCAGCGTTTCGGCGATGGCGCCCAGAGCGGCGTTGCGGCGCAGCGCCGCGGTGGTCAGCCCCAGCCGTGGCGCCGGCGGGCTGAGGGCGAAATGCTCGATCACAAAGCCGCCGCGGAGCGCCACGCCGACGCTGTGCGGCAGTTCCACATGGGCGGCGTCCAGCGGCACCAGCAGCCCGCGGGCCAGCAGCCAGTCGACCGGCCCGACGTCGGAGCCCTCGTTCAGCACCGACGCGCGGCGCTGCGCCTGGGGCACGGCACCCATCGCCCAGTTGCCGAAGCGGGCGAGCAGCGCCGTCGTGCGTTCCGGCGCGGTGGCAAGGAGCGCCTGCAGGGCGTCCGGCGACGCGGTCCAGTGCTGCAGCGACAGCGCCGCCTCCATCGGGGTGGTGGCGGGAGCGATGTCGGCGCCGCTGTGGTGCAGTTCGCCGACCAGTTGCACCACGCGCTGCGCGAAGGCGGGCTGCAGCCGGACGAGCTCGGTGTAGCTTCTGCCCAGCCCGGCAGGGTAGATGCCTATGACGTCCTTGAGGCTGCCGACCGGAAGGTAGTAGCGCTGCCGGCCCGCGGCCGGGGTCACGCCGTGCGGCGGCTCGGCCCGGTGCACCAGGGCCAGCTCCTGCAGCGAGTGCAGCAGCCGTTCCAGCGCGGTGGCCGTGGAGCCGTTGATCAGCCGCTTGAGCGTGGCGGCGGACGCGCTGTGCCCGGTGTCCGTGTTGGTGCACAGGTGCAGGGTCTCGAGGACCTGCATCTCGGGGCGGTTCAGCCGTTCCAGCGCCCGCTGCACGCTGACCCGGCCGCTGGCCCGTGCGGCCAGGGCGGCGAAGTCCGGCACCGCGGGGGACATCAGGTCCGGCCGCGCGGCGAACAGGGCCCGCAACGAGTCGTCGCTGCGTGCCTGCAGTTCCTTGCTGAGCGCGCGGATAAGGGACATCAGTCCAACGTTACCTTTCGCCGTGCCCGGGCGCCCGGCGCCGGGCTGCGACGGCGTCGACCACCAGGGCGAGCATCAGCAGGAACGCCAGCGGCAGCCCATAAAGCGCGGTGGATGTAATCCACGCCGGGGCCACCACGTTGTTGAAGGCCATGACCATGACGGCTCCGACGGCGGCCAGCGAGAGCGCGGCCACGGCGGCCGCAAGAATCAAGAGGGGCCGCCGGAAGCGCTGTGCAGTCATGGAGGCAACGCTAACAGCCCGGCTTCGCCCGCGCCTCAAGCCGTCAAAGTGGCCAAGGCAGGATAACCTTGGAGGAACAGACCAACACGGTCCGGGCAGTCATACCCTGAACCCGCATAACCATGCGGATGCGGTGACCGCCGGCCGCGTCCCCCAGAACGAAGAAGGTTGATTACGTGCCCACCGGCAAGGTCAAGTGGTATGACAAGGAAAAAGGCTTCGGATTCCTCGCAGGCGAAGACGGCCAGGAGGTCTTCCTGCCCAAGTCGGCGTTGCCCGAGGGCGTAACCGAACTCAAGGCCGGAACCCGGGTGGAGTTCGGTGTGGCCGACGGCCGCAAGGGAGCCCAGGCCCTGGGCCTGCGGGTGCTGGACAAGACCCCGTCGATCGCGAAGGCCAAGCGTCCCAGCGCGAAGGACCTCGCACCGCTGGTGCAGGACCTCGTCAGCGTGCTGGACAACCTCTCCGGAACACTGTCCGCGGGGAAGTACCCGGAGGGCAACAAGGCCAAGGCCATCGCCGTCGCGCTTCGTAAGGTCGCCGACGAGCTGGACGCGTAAGGCCCTGCGATGACTCCGGAACCTGAACAGAACGCCGCCGCGGCGGCCGGTGGGGCCGCCAAGGCCGCCGGCGCCAAAGCAGGATCCAAGCCGCGCTATGGCGTGCCCGTCTGGCGCGTCGGCAAGCCCGACGCCTTCCTGGCAGCCTCGGTCGACGTCGCCCGTGCCGCGGTGGAGGGCATCGCCCCGGCGGAACAGATCGGCCGGCACCTGGCCGCCAAGAGCGAGGGCGACCGCCTGGTCACGCACCTTTTTGAGTCCAAGCTGCCCGGTTACGGCGGCTGGCAGTGGTACGCGGTGCTGACGCGCAATTCGCGTTCCAAGACCGTGACGGTGGATGAGCTGGGCCTGTTGCCCTCCGACGAGTCCATCCTGGCCCCGGAGTGGGTGCCGTGGGCCGAGCGGGTGCGTCCGGAGGACGCGCAGCAGGATGAGGCCGCCGACGCCCCTGCGGCTGTTGCCGCGCCGGAAGGGCACGCCGCCGACGACGACGCCCCGGAAGAGCCCGCCGACGACCCCGCCGCCGACGACGCCGCCGACAGCGACGCCCCGGAAGGGTCCGCCGACGACGCCGGCAGCGACGCCCCGGAAGAGCCCGCCGTGGTTGACGCCGCCAGCGAGTCCGGGCAGGCCGAGTCCGCCGCCGAGGCCAACTAGCGGTTTGGAACTGTTCGGGGGAATGCGGCGGAGGGTCGGGACATGAGGTCCACCTTCAAATCGCTGCACATCCTGAACTACCGGATCTGGTTCATCGGCGCCCTCGTCTCCAATATCGGGACCTGGATGCAGCGCACCGCCCAGGACTGGCTGGTCTTTGACCACCTGACCGCGCAGGACGCCGGCGCCATGGGCGTCACGATGGCCCTGCAGCTGGGCCCGCAGCTATTCCTCGCCCCCGTGGCCGGACTGGTGGCCGACCGTTTCAACCGCAAACAGCTGCTGGTCCTGACGCAGTCCGCGATGGCAGTGTTGAGTGCGGCCCTGGGCCTGCTGGTGTTGTCCGGCGCCGCGCAGCTCTGGCACGTCTATGTCTTCGCCCTGCTGCTGGGCGTCGTGTCCGCCCTCGATGCGCCCGTGCGCCAGACCTTCGTCTCCGAGCTGGTCCGCGACGACTACCTGCCCAACGCCGTCGCCCTCAACAGCGCCTCCTTCAACGTGGCGCGGATGATCGGCCCCGCCGTCGCCGGGATGCTCACCGTCGCCATCGGTCCCGGCTGGGTCTTCCTGGTCAACACCGTCACCTTCCTGGCCCTGCTGCTGAGCCTGGCCAAAATCCCCGCCGCCTCGCTCCGGCAACTGCCGCGGGCCCCGGCCGGGAAGGGCAGGATCCGCGAGGGCCTGCGTTACGTCCGGTACCGCCCCGACATTGTTGTGGTGCTGGTGGCCGTGTTCATCGTGGGCACCCTGGGATTGAACTTCGTTCTCTTCATCGCCGCCATGGTCGGCACCGAGTTCGGCCTGGATGCCGGCGCCTTCGGCCTGATGAACTCGATCATGGCGATCGGTTCCGTCGCCGGCGCGCTGCTCTCCGCCGGGCGGGGTCGGCCGCGGATGCGCGTGATCTTCGGCGCGGCCGGTGCCTTCGGCCTGACCTCGGGCCTCGCCGCGCTGGCACCGAACTACTTCTGGTTCGGCGTCGCGCTGGTGCCGGTAGGGCTCTTCGCGATCACCATGATGACCAGTGCCAACGGCTACGTCCAGACCACTACGGACCCGGTGATGCGCGGCCGGGTGATGGCCCTGTACATGGCGATCTTCATGGGCGGCACCCCCATCGGCGCGCCGCTGGTCGGCTGGGTGGCGAACGTGGCCGGCGCGCGCTGGTCGATGGGTGTTGCTGCGGCCGCCGGGGTGATCGCTGCCCTGATCGGCATGGTCTGGATCGTCCGGGCGCAGCAGTTGCGGATCGCTTTCAACCGCCGGGCGCGGGGCTTGCGCTACTTCCGCGTCGTCCCCGGCAATTCTTTCCGGGCGGATAACCCGAAGGAAAACCGGCCGGAAAACCCGGACGGCGCCGCCCGGGAGGAAAACCCGGACGACGCCGTCGGCCGCTGACCCGCCCCGGCCGGGACGGCGCCGGCGCTACTTCTTGAGCTCGCCGACGACGAAGTCGATGCACTCGAGCAGCGCGGAGACGTCGTCCGGCTCGATCGCCACGAAGGTGGCAATGCGCAGCTGGTTCCGGCCGAGCTTGCGGTACGGCTCGGTGTCCACCACGCCGTTGGCGCGCAGGACCCTGGCGATGGCCGCGGCATCGATCGAGTCGTCGAAGTCGATCGTGGCAATCACGTTGGACCGGTCCTCGGCCCTGGCCACGAAGGGGGTCGCGTAGGGGGAGGCCTCGGCCCAGCGGTAGATGCGGCCTGCCGAGTCGGCGGTCCGCGCGGCGGCGAAGTCGAGGCCGCCGTTGGCGTTGAGCCACTGCACCTGCGCGTCCAGGGTCACCAGGGTGGCCAGCGCCGGAGTGTTGTAGGTCTGGTTCAGCCGCGAATTGTCAATCGCGGTCTGCAGATCCAGGAAGTCCGGAATCCAGCGGCCGCGGGCTTTGATCCGGGCCGCGCGCTCCAGCGCTGCCGGGGAGAACAGCCCCAGCCACAGGCCGCCGTCGGACGCGAAGTTCTTCTGCGGCGCAAAGTAGTAGACGTCGGACTCGGCGACGTCCACTTCCAGGCCGCCGGCGGCGGAGGTGGCGTCCACCAGGACGAGGGATCCGGCGTCGGCACCCGGCACGCGCTTCACCGGCGCGGCGACCCCGGTGGAGGTCTCATTCTGCGGCCAGGCGTAGGCGTCGACGCCGGCCTCGGCCTGCGCCTCGGGGCGGGTGCCGGGCTCGGACTTGATGATCGAGGATTCGGCGAGGAACGGTGCCTTGTTGGTCGCCGCGGCGAACTTCGAGCCGAATTCGCCGAAGGACAGGTGCTGGGCCTTGTTCTCCACCAGGCCGAAGCTGGCGATGTCCCAGAACGCCGTGGAACCGCCGACGCCGAGGATGACCTCGTAGCCGTCGGGGGCGCGGAAGAAGTCACTCAGACCGGTCCGGACCGACCCCACGAGGTTCTTCACCGGCGCCTGGCGGTGCGAGGTGCCGAGCAGCTTCGCCGACGCCGCGGACAGGGCCTCCATCTGCTCCGGCCGGAACTTGGACGGCCCGGCGCCAAACCGGCCGTCCTTGGGAAGGAGGTTCGCGGGGATGGTGCTGCTGGTGTCGCTCACAGTGGCTCCAATGTTTCGGCTGGGTGCGTGGCGTGGCTCGGACGGGCCCCGCGCAGGATTCGGCCGGACCCGCTCTATATTCTGCCCGACGGTCGCGGCCGGGCGGGAAAACCGTCCGTCACAGTCCGGTCATTGACGCGGACGCGGGAACCGGACGCGCGGCCGGTTCCGGCGTTGGAAGCAGGTCCACGGAAGAGCGGACAAATTATCCGGACTAATTCAAAATAGGCTAGGCTGTGCGGTGACGTACGGCGGATCTCGCCGGGGCGCATCCTGCACGCTGTACGGTGGGAATGACGCAAGGACGGCGCTCGAGGAGCTGAGCTGAATGACGGATCTGATCGATACCACCGAGATGTATCTTCGGACCATCCTGGAACTTGAAGAAGAGAACATCGTCGCCCTCCGCGCCCGCATTGCCGAACGGCTCCGTCACTCCGGCCCCACCGTGTCCCAGACCGTCGGACGGATGGAACGGGACGGACTCGTGGTCGTTTCCGGGGACCGGCACCTTGAACTGACCGACACGGGCCGGAAACGCGCCATTGAGGTCATGCGCAAGCACCGCCTGGCCGAGCGGCTGCTCGCCGACGTGATCGGACTTGACTGGGCGTACGTCCACGAGGAAGCGTGCCGCTGGGAGCACGTGATGAGCGAACGGGTCGAACGCCGCATCTTCGAAATGCTGGACCACCCGACAGTGTCCCCCTACGGGAACCCGATCCCCGGTCTCGCCGAACTCGGCGGGCTCCCGACGGCGGAACGCGGCGGGGTGGTCAACCTGCTCGAGGCGATGGCCGGCTACGGCGCGGATTCACGGATCACCGTGAACCGGCTGGCCGAGCCGATCCAGGTGGAGCCGGAGCTGCTGGTCCAGCTCGACGAAGGCGGGATCCGTCCCGGAGCCAGGGTGTCGCTGGAGCGTGTGGGGGAGTACATCTCGGTCCGGGTGCCGGACATTGAAGGCGCGCTCGAACTGCCGCCCGAGGTCGCCGCCCACGTGTTCGTTACGCTCGGGTAACCTCGGCTCCTCCCGCATCCGCGGACCCGCCGCCACGTTATGCACAGGCGAGATAACGGAATTATTACTGCTTGCCTTAATCCCTTATAGTTGATGACTAGCACCGATACTAAAGCGTTATCTGATCCGAAGCCGAGCTCTGCCAGCGGATCAGTACAGCGAGTCACCTTCTGGCAGAGGCGGGGGAACCACAACCGGCTGCTGATTCAGCAGCCTTGGGGTGAAGTCCGCTAGCGGCAAGCAAACACCATGAGGGATCCGCTGAGGGTGCCCTTGTGTCTGGATGCTTGCACCGGCGGACCGGGTCTTTGATCTCTCTGACCCGAATCCGACAGCTAACTTCGCAGGCTATCCAGAGAGGAACCCTTCTTGACCACCCAGACCGTCAGGGGCCGCCGTCGTGCGACCGGTCCCGCTCCGGAGCCGCGCCCGGCCGCCGTCGTTCTCACCGAGCGCCCGCGCGATGCGCACCGCGACGAGCGCCGCGGCCGGCGCAGCCCGTTCCGCCAGGTAACCGACTTCGCCGCCGTCAGCGGTGTGGGTCAGAGGGCCGGCATCGCCCTCGCGGCCACCGGACTGGTCCTCACCGTCGCCGTTCCGGCCACCGGCCCCGTGACGGCCACCGAGTCCGCCAGGGCCGGCTCGGTTTCCGCCGCGGCGCAGCCCGAGGTCAAGGCAGCGGCCGCCGAAATCAACTTCAGCCGCACCGCGGTCACCACCAAGGGCGACCCGGACAGCAAGCTCAAGCAGCTGCTCAGCGCCCAGTCCGTGGGAACCATCACCCGGGCGGCCTCGGCCGGGAGCCTCGGGGCCCCGCTGGACGCCATGGTCACAGTGTCGCCGTTCGGCTACCGGGTCAGCCCGATCACAGGCGCCGTCGGCGACTTCCACCGCGGCCAGGACTATGCCGCGCAGTGCGGTACCGCCGTGCGCGCCGCCGCGAGCGGCACCGTGACGTTTTCCGGCTGGCACCCCTACGGGGGCGGCAACCGAGTCGTGATCGACCACGGCAACGGCCTGGAAACCACGTACAACCACTTGGAGTCCTCCAATGTCCGCGTGGGCCAGCAGGTCTCGCGCGGCGATGTGGTGGCGATGAGCGGAACCACCGGCGCCTCCACCGGCTGCCACCTCCACTTTGAGGTGATGGTCAACGGGGAAGTCGTTGATCCGCTGGGCTGGCTCTAAGCCGACCCGAGGGACGACTCGCATTTCTGTGACACGCCGTGATCTGAATGTGACATTGAGTCCCAACTGCTGTACCGTATGAAGCACGCCAACTTCTCCGAAGTTGGCGCTCTTGAGTGGATTGCCTAACTCTGCCACCGCTCAAGGTCCGTTCGCATGACATCGTCTGGCAGGGGCGGGGGAACCAATTTTGGTCTTCGCAAGAAGACCTTGGGGTTAAGTCGCAAAGCTTCCCAGGAAGCGGAGCGGCCGGGTGACTCCCATCCGAATCCGACAGCTCACCTCGTAGGCATTGGGAGAGGCTACTTTCGTGTCTTCACGCCACAATGCTGCGCGTTTTCGCGCTGGCGAGGCTCAGTTGAGCCCGCTGAACTCCATGCTCCGCGTTGCCCTTGCCGGCGCCCGGACAGGATCACGCAACGCAGTTCCCGCTTTTGGCGCGTCTTCGCAGTACACCCTTCGCTAAGAAACCCGTTTCGGGGCGATCCGGCGTACCCCCAAGATGCCGGAGCGTCCTCAGTCCCGCCTGCAAGCAGTGCGGACATTTAGGATCACGAAAGAGAGAACTAAATGACTACTCGTGCAAACATTGCACGCCACCGCGCGGAGGTCACCAAGACCAACTCGCTGGCTGTCATTGCTAAGGCCGTCGGCGACAACGCCGGTGGTATGGGTCGCCAGGCCGCGGTTATCGCTGCAGCCTCCGGCCTGGTTCTGACCAGCGGTATCGCAGCCAACGCTGCCGAGACCAACGTTCAGCGCGAATCGACGTCCGCTTCCGCCCTGGAAGTACAGTCCAACGCTCCGGCCACGATCTCCGCGGCCTCCACCATCGCGATCTCCTACGAGAAGCCCGCGGTCAAGACCGCGCCGGGCCCCGTCGTCGAGGCTCCCAAGCCCGTCGTGCAGGTCAAGGAAGCCACCACCGACGCAACCGCGCCGGCAGATGGCTCCGCCGACACCGCCACCACGGGCACCGCGACCACCGCCTCCGTGGCCACCAAGGCTCCCGCCGCCGTCAGCGGCATGGGCGCTTCGATCGCCGCTGCTGCCTACGCGCAGATCGGCGTCTCGCAGGACTGCACCATGCTGGTGACCAACGCGCTGGCCGCGGTCGGCGTCAACTACCACGGCTGGCCGGCAGGTTACCTGTCCCTGGGCCGCACCGTGAGTGCCGCCGAGGCCCAGCCGGGCGACCTCGCCTACTACCAGAACGGCGGCATGGGCGTGGCCCACATCGCGGTTTACGTCGGCAACGGCATGGCCGTCCACGGCGGCTGGAACGGTGGAACCACCGCGCTGTACAGCGTCAACGTCGGCTCCGGCCCGGTCTTCATCCGCGTCGGCGGCTAGGACCCAGTCCGGACATCAGCCCGAAGCATCGTGAAAGGACCCCTGCCCCGCGGCAGGGGTCCTTTCCGTTAAGCAGCAGGGCGCCCGGCAGCGGCGCGGGGAATCGGGACACAGAAAAATTCGGCAATCCGGGCCTTGGGTGTTTACTCTTGTGGTGTCGATCCATAGCCCGACCATGCACAGGGCAGCCGGCCCTAGTGCCCCTGGCGGGTGCGGCCGTGAAGAGGTATGCGGATGCGCACTCTCGTTCTGAATGCTGGATATGAACCGCTGGCGGTAGTCACCTTCCGCCGGGCGCTGGTCCTTGTATTGACCGGAAAGGCCAGTGTGGTGGCCGAAGGGGACGACCCGGTGGTGGGCCCGCAGGACATCCTCGGCCGCCCGTCGGTGATCCTGCTCAACCGCTACATCAGGCCGCGCTACAACACCTTGACGGCTGTCAGCCGCAGGGGTGTGCTCCGTCGCGACGGCCACCGTTGCGCCTACTGCGGCAAGGCTGCCCACACCATTGACCATGTCCAGCCCAAATCGCGGGGCGGCGCGGACTCGTGGGAGAACCTTGTGGCGGCGTGCCTGCGCTGCAACAACGCCAAGGGCGACCACACCCCCGCCGAGATGGGCTGGAAGCTCGGCTTCGTTCCCGGGCCGCCCAAGGGCACCATCTGGCAGATCAAGGAACTGGAGAAGCCGACCCCGGCCTGGGACCCGTTCCTGCTGCCCGAAAAGGCGCACTAAGCCCCGCTCTGACGGCGACCGCTCCTGCGGCCCGATGCGGCTAGGCTGGGCTGGTGGAATTCGACGCCGTTATCCTCGCCGGGGGCCGGTCCTCCCGGCTGGGTGGTGTGCCCAAGGCCGGGCTGATGGTCGACGGCGCCACCCTGCTTGCGTGGGCGTTGCGGGCTGCCGGGGACGCCCGCCGGATCGTCATCGTCGGCCCCGCGTCCGGTGACCTTCCGCCCGGGGTGCTTGGCTGCCGCGAGGATCCGCCGTTTTCCGGGCCCGCCGCAGCCATCGCCGCCGGCCTCTCCGCCCTCGCCGCGCAAGGCTCAGGTACGCAAGGCTCAGGTACCCAAGGCTCAGGTATGCAGGGCCCCAACGGCCTGCCCGGGGGAACTGTCGCCGATGCCCCGGCGCCGCTGACTCTGGTGCTCGCCTGCGATATGCCCCGCGTCGCCGGCGCCGTGGCCGCACTGCTGGACGCGGCGGCCGAGGACCCGGACGGGGACCCGGCGGGTGCGCGTAGCGGTCTGGTGGCGGTCTCCGCGGACGGCCGCACTCAGCCCCTCGTCGGGCTTTATGACACGGCCGCGCTACAACAGGCTGTGGCCGACGCGGCCAGGCGGAACACACTCGAGGGGGGCTCGGTCTTCGCCCTGCTTGCTAGTCTTGAGCTGCGGACGATTCCGGTTCCGCCCGGTTCCACGGACGATGTGGACACCTGGGATGACGCCTCCGTACTGGGGGCCGCCAGCCCGGGGGCGGGCACGTCCGGGACGCTCCGGCCGAATTCGACTTTGGAGGCAAACGGTGAAAAGCCAGGATGAAACGCTTGAAGACTGGTGCCGCGCGCTGCTTCAGGCCCTTGAACTCGAAGATGTTGACATCGACATCAATGAAGTGCTGGGACTGGCCGGGGTGGCCGCGCACTCGGTCGTGCGCCCCGCCGCGCCGCTGACGACGTTCATCGCCGGCTTCGCGGCCGGCCTGGCATCCGGCTCCGGCCAGGCGCCCGACAGCGTATCGATGCAGGCCGCCATGGGCGTGGCACGGAAACTCGCCAAGGAGTACGCCGCCGCCGAGGCTTCCGGGGCATGACCCCCGCGCCCCCTCTTAGCGAAAGCAACCCTGACCAGGAGAGTTCCGTCCCGGAAGGGGCGGCTGCCGGCCAGCCGGCCCAAACCGACGCCACAGAAACCGGCCAGCCGGCCGAAACCGGCGCCGAAGAAATCCGCCCCGACGCGGCCGCCGACGGTGCCGAGGGCGCAGCCTCCGGTGCGCCGGAAATCCCGCACCATCACCTCGCCCACAGCTGGCAGGAGGCCCGGCAGCTGGCCTTCGACTGCGCCGAGCCCATCCCGGCAGCCCCGGTTCCGCTCCGGCACGCCCTGGGCCGGACGCTGGCCGAAGACCTGACGTCGCTGCATGACATGCCTCACTATGCCTCCTCCGCGATGGACGGCTGGGCGGTCAACGGCAGCGGCCCCTGGATCCTCGCTGAGCCGGGCCAGCGGCTGGCCCCGCACCAGGCCAGCCCGGTTAACACCGGAGGGCTGATCCCGCCCGGCGCAAAGGCCGTGCTCCGCAGCGAAAGCGGCGTCATCGCCCCGGATGAGGACGGGCTGCCGGTCCTGAAACTCGGCGGCCGCGCCAAACCGGGGGAACCCCGCAACGGCGACCACATCCGCAAGGCCGCGGAGGAAGCCGGCGCCGGCGAACTGCTGATCAAGGCAGGCGCCGTGCTCAACCCGGCCCACCTGGCTCTGGCCGCCCTCGCCGGCCACGACGCTTTGCCGGTCCTGGGCAAACCCTTGGTGCGGTTGGTCCTCACCGGATCCGAGGTCGTCAGCGCCGGCGTCCCTGCGCCGGGGGAGGTGCGGGACACCTTCGGGCCGCAGCTGGCCGCCGTCGTGGAAATGCTCGGCGGGATCTGCGCGGCGCAGGTCAAAATCGGGGACAGCGACGCCGAATGGCTCGCCGCTCTCGAAGACACCGATGACCCCGGCGCAGGCCAGGATCCTGCCGGCGGCGCGGAGCTGCCCGGCGAGGAATTGCCGGCCGACGTCGTCATCACCACCGGCGGCACGGGCCGCTCCGGCACGGACCACCTCCGGCGCACGGTGGCGGAACTGGGCGGCCGGCTGCTGATTGACGGCATCGCCATGCGCCCGGGCCATCCCGCCGTGCTGGCCGAGCTGCCGGACGGCCGGTTCGTCATTGGCCTGCCCGGCAATCCGCTCGCCGCCATGATGGCACTGTCTACCATCGGCGCCCCGCTGCTCGCCGCCCTCGGCCACCGGCCGCCGCCGCCGCTGACCGAGGTGCCGTGCGGGACCATGATCGAGGCGGACCCCGGCCGGACCCGGCTGATGCCGTTCCGGATGTTGTACGGCATGGCATCGCCGGCGCGGCACACCGGTCCGGGCATGATGCGCGGACTGGCCGCGGCCGACGGCGTTCTGGTGGTCCCGCCGCACGGTGTCCAGCTGGGCGAACCAGTGCCGGCCTTTGCGCTGCCCTGGGGCGCGGCCCTCCCGGAGCCGGCCGCCGCGAAACCCGCGGCGAAGCCGGCCACGAAACGGCCCGCCCGGAAACCGGCCGCCGACGGCCCGGTTGACTGGAGCGGCCTGCTTGGCTGAGCCGGGGCCAGAGTTCATGATGGATCAAGGGGTGTGCCGCCGCCGGCGGCCGAACCCGTACGCAATGCTGATGAGGAGTATCCGATGGGCCGCGTGACACAGCGCCGCAAGGTGCACAAATTTGTCCTGGACGGCTCGCCGCAGGCGCAGGAATTCCCGGTCCGGTACCGGGAGGACGTGCTGGCGGTCGAGGAGCCGCTCGAAATCCGGCTGGGCACCCTGTCCTTTTCCGTCACGATGCGGACCCCGGGCAACGACTTCGACCTGGTCGCCGGGTTCCTCGTCTCGGAGGGCGTCATCTGGTCCCCGGAGCAACTCGTCTCGCTGCGCTTTTGCGCCGGCGAGGACGAGGACGGCGTCCAGACATTCAACGTCGTGGAGGCGCAGCTGCGCCCCGACGTCGTCCGGCCGGACACGGGCCGCAACTTTTTCACCTCCAGCTCCTGCGGGATCTGCGGCACCGACTCGATTGACGCGGTACGCAAGTCCTCGCACTACAGCCCGGCCGCGGACCCGCTGACCGTGCCGGTGGAAACCCTGGCCTCGCTGCCGGACCGGCTGCGGGAAGCCCAGGCAGTCTTCGACGTCACCGGCGGCGTCCACGCGGCAGGGCTGTTCCGGATCGCCGACGACGGCTCGGCCGAGCTGCTCTGCCTGCGCGAAGACGTGGGCCGGCACAATGCGGTGGACAAGGTGGTGGGCTGGGCGCTGCGGGAAGGCCTGCTGCCCCTGAGCGGAACCGTCCTGCAGGTCTCCGGCCGGGCGTCCTTCGAACTGGTGCAAAAAGCGTCGCTGGCCGGGATCCCGGTGCTGGCCGCCGTCAGTGCGCCCTCCAGCCTGGCCGTGGAGCTGGCCGAGGCAGGCGGGATGACGCTCGCCGGGTTCAGCCGGGGCACCACGCTGAACGTCTATGCGGGCCACGAACGCGTGTCCGCGCCGGCAGCTATCGGCTGAGGCGGCGCCGGGCTTAACCCGTTGGCCAAACCGCGGCCGCCCCAGTAGATTTTATCCATCGACTGGACACAAGGCTCGAACACGACGTCGCATCAACCGCACCAGCGCTAAGAGGATCACATTGCACGACGACCGCCGTCTCACGGAAGTCCGGCTGGACCGTTTTCTGCGCGAACGCATCATCCCCGCCGTCTACCCGCGCCGCGTGCCGCTCACGCTGAGCAGCTGGGACGCCCCCGGCGAACCCGTCCCGGCGGCGGAGGCGCTGCGGCAGGACTTTGTCCCGCAGGAGCAAGGCGCCGCCTGGGGCCGGCCCTGGAGCACCAAGTGGCTGCGGCTGCAGGGCGACGTCCCCGATGCGTGGGGCAGCAGTCCGGACACCGCCGTGGAAATCCTGGTGGACCTGGGCTTCAGCGCCGACCTTCCCGGCTTCCAATGCGAAGGCACCGCTTGGCGGCCCGACGGAACGGTCATCAAGGCAATCTCCCCGCGGAACCAGTACATCCCGCTGAAGCTGCTGGGCAGCGGCATGGCCGTGGACTTCTATGTCGAAGCTGCCGCGAATCCCGACCTGTCACAGGGCTGGACCTTCGCAGCCACCCCGTACGGGGACAAGGCGACCGCCGGCGCCGAACCGCAGTACCGGCTGGGCCCGATCGTCATCGCCGAGCTGAACCAGGCCGTCTGGGAACTGAGCCAGGACATCGGCACGCTCAGCGGATTGATGCACGAACTCCCGATGGAGCTGCCGCGCCGGCACGAGATCCTCCGTGCGCTGGAGCGGATGCTGGACGTCATGGACCCCGACGATGTGCCCGGGACGGCGGCCGCGGGCCGTGCGGCGCTCGCGGAAGTCCTGGCCCGGCCGGCCTACGCCTCGGCCCACCAGCTCGTCGCCACCGGCCACGCCCACATCGACTCCGCCTGGCTCTGGCCCGTCCGGGAAACCATCCGGAAATGCGTGCGGACGTTCTCCAACGTCGTGGCGCTGATGGATGAGGATCCCGGGTTCGTGTTCTCCTGCTCCTCCGCGCAGCAGCTGGCCTGGATCAAGGAGTACCACCCGGAGCTGTTCGCGCGGATCCGGGAAAAGGTCAAGACCGGCCAATTCGTCCCGGTCGGCGGCATGTGGGTCGAATCGGACAGCAACATGCCCGGCGGCGAAGCCATGGCGCGCCAGTTCCTGGAGGGCAAGAGCTTTTTCCTCGCGGAGTTCGGCGTCGAGTGCCGGGAAGCATGGCTGCCGGACACCTTCGGTTACTCCGCCGCGCTGCCGCAGATCGTCAAGGCGGCGGGCAGCCGTTGGTTCCTGACCCAGAAGATCTCCTGGAACCAGGTCAACCGGATGCCGCATCACACCTTCAACTGGGAAGGGATCGACGGCACCCGGCTCTTCACGCACTTCCCGCCGGTGGACACCTACAGCTCCGAAATCAGCGCCCGGGAACTGGCGCACGCCGAGCGCAATTACCGGGACCACGGCCGCGGCACCATGTCGCTGCTCCCGTTCGGTTACGGCGACGGCGGCGGCGGACCGACCCGGGAAATGTTGGCGGCGGCCCGGCGCACCGCGGATCTGGAAGGATCGCCCAGGGTGCGGCTGGGCTCGGCCGCGGACTTCTTCGCCAAGGCTGAAGAGGAATACGAGGGCCTGCCGGTCTGGGTGGGCGAGATGTACCTCGAACTCCACCGCGGCACGTACACCAGCCAGGCCAACACCAAGCGGGGCAACCGGCGCAGCGAGCACCTCCTCCGGGAGGCGGAGCTGTGGTGCGCCACCGCGGCGGTCCGGGCCGGCGCCACCTACCCGGCGGCGGAGCTCAAACGGCTCTGGCGGCTGGTGCTGCTGCAGCAGTTCCACGACATCCTGCCCGGCAGCTCGATTGCCTGGGTGCACCAGGATGCCGAGCGGAACTACGACGCCGTGGCCCGCCAGCTGGAGGCGGTCATCGCCGACGCCGCGGCCGCCGTGCTGGGGGAGGGCGACCAGGAGCTCCTGCTCAACGCCGCCCCGCACGCCCGCGACGGCGTGCCGGCCCTCGGCGCCGCGGTCCCGGTCGGCGCGGCTGCGGCCGTGGAGTCGGCGGCCGCCCAGGGCGGCTACGTGCTGGACAACGGGATCATCCGCGCCGTGGTGAACGCCGACGGCCTCCTGATCTCGCTGCGGGACCGCGCCAGCGGCCGGGAAGCGATCGCGCCGGGCGCGTTCGGCAACCTCCTCGAACTGCACCGGGACACCCCCAACGAATGGGATGCGTGGGACATCGATGCCTTCTACCGCCGCAACGTCACCCCGCTGACCGCGGCCCGCTCCGTGACGCTGGAACGCGACGGCGGGGCCGTCGTCGTCGTGGTGCAGCGGCTGGCCGGAACCTCCGCCGTGACGCAGCGGATCCGGCTGGAACCGGGCGCGCCGTCGCTGGCCATCTCCACCGCGGTGGACTGGCAGGAACGCGAGAAGCTGCTCAAGCTCGGCTTCGCCCTCGACGTCCGGGCCGACCGCTCCGCCTCGGAGACGCAGTTCGGCCACGTGTTCCGGCCCACCCACCTGAACACCTCGTGGGAGGCCGCCAAGTTCGAGATCTGCGCGCACCGGTGGATCCACGTGGCCGAGCCCGGGTACGGAGTCGCGGTCTCCAACGCCGCAAGCTACGGGCACGACGTCACCCGCAATGTCCGCGGGAACGACGGCGGCACCACCACCACCGTCCGGGTCTCGCTGCTGCGGGCACCCAAGTTCCCGGACCCGGATGCGGACCGCGGCCTGCATGAACTGACGGTCACCGTCCGGCCCGGCGCCAGCATCGCGGACGCCGTTGAGGAGGGTTACCGGACCAACCTCGCCCCGCGCGTGGTCAGGGGAGCGCACGGCGTGGAGCCGCTGGTCACCGTGTCCAACCCCGGCCTGGTGGTCGAGGCGGTCAAGCTCGCGGAGGACGGCTCCGGCGACGTGGTCGTCCGCCTCTACGAGTCCCTGGGGGAGCGCTCGTCCGGCACGGTGGCAGCGAACTTTGACTGCTCGGGAGTGCGGACCGTGGATCTGCTGGAAAGGCCAGCGGACGCGCCGGGCGTGACCGCCGGTCCGGGCGGCACCGCCAGGCTCACGCTGCGGCCGTTCCAGTTGGTGACGCTCAGGTTCCAACGCTGACGGGAGGCAGCGGTGCAGAGGGCAATCGGGCGCTTAAACAGGCTGAGTGGGAGCGGTCCTTGCGGACCGCTACCACTCATCCCCCCAATGGCGCTTGGACGACCCGCCTGGCTCCGTAAGACCGAATCCCCATTCACGGAACCGACTGTCGCTTTCACACATTTATGATTCTCTCACGCTCTAATGATTTTGTGAACGCCTGCCACTACTTCTTAACGTAACGTTGCAGGAGCGTTATCCGGAGGCCGGGCGATTCTCCCGGAAAACCAGAACAACAGCAGTCCCAGGACGTAGCCCAGCACCGCCGCGTAGTTGACGGCCAGCCGGACGGGGTCCCAGGACTCCGGCGCGAACGACGCCGGAACGCTGGCGATCGCCGCGGCCGCCCCCAGTATCGTCAGCGCGGCGCCGGCCCGCACCAGCCTTGGCAGTGCGGCTGCGGCAGTAGCAAGCAGCGGGGGCAGCAGGACGAGCGAAACGAACGCGGGGTAGCTGCGGCCGGCCGCTGCGTAGAGCGGGGCGAGGACGGCGTTCCGGCCGTTGTCTGCCAGGTCCTGCAGCCCCGCCGATGACATCCGGGTGTCCATCAGCAGGAACGTCGCCGTCACGGCCAGGCAAGCGGCTGCCAGTCCCCAGCGTCCCGCGCGGCCGGTGATCACGTCCCGGGCGTAGCCGGCACCCAGTCCCTTGCTCAGCCGCACCCCCACCAGGAAAACCATCCCGAACACGATGAAGCGCAGGATCAGGTTGGTCAGGTTCCAACCCCCCAGCGTCCGGTCGATCGCGGCGTAGGGTCCCGGGATGCTGAGCAGGCTGCACAGCGTCGCTAGGAACAGGATTCCGAACACGGCCCGGTTGCGGCCGCGGAGGGCATCCGGCACGCGCAGCAACAGGGCCAGGCCGCAGACGATCAGGGTGCCCCATTCAAGCATCGGAGGCTCTCCGCACCCTGGTCCTTGCCTGCCGGCGGGTGGCGGCCAACCTGGCCAGCCAGATGACCGTCAGGCCGAGGCTTACGCCGAGCACGGCCGCGTAGCTGATGATTGACTGGCACCACGCCCGCCCTGCCGGCAAGAGCGGGTACAGGGCGCCGGCAACCATGGCGGCATAACCGACCGACAGCAGAAGGGCCCCGGTCCGGAGCGCACGCGGGAACCGTCCGCCCACGGCGCGCAGCGTGGCCGGCACCAGGCAGACCGCCACGAAGGCGGGGTAGACCCTGCCGGCCGTCGCGTACAGTCCAATCAGCTGGGCGTTCGCCTCGCTGCGCAGGGGCAGTCCGGTGAGTCCGGTGGAGGAGCCTGCGGTGTCGGCCAACAGGAAAGTCACGGTGGTGACCGCGGCGATGCCGACCAGCACGGCAAGCCCTGCCGGCCCGGTAATCCGCCGGGTGCCGCTGGCATCGCCGAAGGCCTTTGCGGTGCGGTACCCGGCGAGCATGACGGCCCCGTAGACCAGGAACCTCAGGAGGAGGTTGGCGTAGTTCGCGCCGCCGAGCCACGCATCAACGGCCAAATACGGGGCATCGATGCTCAGCAGGATGGCAAAAGTGGTGAGCAGGAAGGCGCCGAAGATGGAGCGGTTGCGCCCCCTGATCGCGTCGGGAAAGCGGGCAAGGGCCACGGCCCCGCAGATCACCAGAGCGGACCACTGCAGGGCCTGGATCATCGGGACGCTCCGGCGGCCCCCGGCTTCGGCGCGCGCCTCGCTGCCAGCCGCCCCACCCAGATCAGGACGAGGCCGAGGATGAGGAAGAGGAGGCCGGTGTAGTTGATGACAAACCGCCAGAACGCCAGTGCCGGCGGCACCAGCGGGAACCCCAACGTCAATGCCATGGCCACAGACCCGACTGCGAGGGCGACGGCGCTGCCGCGGATAATCAGCGGCAGGCGGCTGCGGGCGGTCCGGATCATCGCGGGAAGCAGTGCCAGCAGGACGAAGGCCGGATACAGCCGGCCGGCGGCGCCGTAATACTCAACCAGGGCACGGTTGCGGCTGCTCTTTGCCGCGACCTCCACCAGGCCGGCTGATGAGCCGGTCCTCTCCATCATCAGGAACAGGACGATGACCACAGCGGAGGAGAGCACCGCCATGGTGATTCCCACCGGACCGGTCAGGAAACGCCGGGCATCCTCGGCGCCGAAGCCTTTCGCTATCTGGAGGCCCAGGAAGAAGACCGCGGCAAAACCAATGAACCGGAGCACCACGTTCGCTACATTGAACCCGCCTAGGAGGCCGTCGATGGCCTCGTAGGGTTCGTCGATACTCAGCAGGATCGCCGCCGACACCAGCACCAGCACGTAGAAGACCGGACGGTTTTCACCGCGCAGCGCGCTGGGAATCCGGGCGAACGCCACGAGGGTGCAGACCGTGAAGGTGCTCCATTGCAGGGCCGTGACAATCATCCGAGGTTCTCCCAGATCTTTTCTGTTTGAGCTTGCTCCTGCTCCTGGCGGCGGAGCGCCTTGCCGAGCGTCTGCAGCCGCTCCCCGGCCAAGGCAACGAGTTCCCCGTCGGAGAGTGTGTCCAGTGCCGATTGCCGGGCCTCCGCGGACCAGCCGGCCTCGGCTTCGGTGATGAGTCCCGTCGCCACGAGGCCGCCGGAGAAGCCGACGCCGGCGGCGCGCGAGGTTGCCACGGCGAGTTCCGGCGAGAGCCGGTTGGCCGTCAGCTGCGCCGAGTAGTTCTGCGGAGCCACACCGGTGGCGGCGGAAACGCGGTGGCGGAGTTCGCCGTCGTCGATCGCATCCACCCAGTTCCGCACCGAGGTGGCGTGCGGCGCCGGGCTGAGCGGGCGCGGGGACCCGGCGCTGGGTCCGTGATCCGCGGCGGAACGGGTGATGACCGCCTGCAGCAGGTCCATGGTGGCGATCTGGCTGACAAGTTCCGCCGTGGTGGGCGGCTGTGCCAGCCGGGTCAGGTCCGCATAGGTGTCGAAAGTGGCGAGCGACTCAGCAGGGTTCAGGCCGAGCGCCCGGCTGATGCTGACCACGGTGGTTTCTGCGACCTTACCGCGCACCAGTTGCTGCGCGAGGGTGGTGCGCTTGACGCCGGAGATCCTGCAAATGTCCGCGGTGCTCATCGCCGGCGCGACACTCTGGAGCCAGTGCTGGAACGCCTTGGCGGGTAAGGGCATCTAGGGGCTTTCTGCTTCGTTGAGCCGGAGGGCGGGGCTGACTAGCGATTTTACCTGCTCGCCTTCTTCAACTATGCTAGATGCTCGAACCCGCTGGTCCGTACACCCCCCAAGTCCGGACCAGCGGGTTCTTCTATGCCCGGCGGAATGTGCGCCGATTCCGGCGGTTTTCCCGGCCCCGGCCGGGCGCCGTCCTGGCCGCCCGTTTTGGGCCTCGGTGAGAGAATGGACTAATGACTGCAACCCTTGTTGCCAAGGACCTCTCCGGTGGTCACGACCACCGCACACTCTTTTCCAAACTCTCCCTCACCGTCGCGCCCGGCGACGTCGTCGGCGTCGTGGGCGCCAACGGCGCGGGCAAGTCCACGCTGCTGCGGCTGCTCGCCGGCGTCGACCAGCCGCAGGAGGGTACGGTCAGCCTTGCCCCGGCCGACGCCTTCGTCGGCTGGCTGCCGCAGGAACACGAACGGATCGAAGGCGAAACCGTGGCCGGCTACATCGCCCGGCGCACCGGCTGCGGGCAGGCGACGGCGGACATGGAATCCACCGCGGAGGCGCTGGGTACCGGCGCCCCGGGTTCCGAGGACGCGTACTCGGTGGCATTCGACCGCTGGATGGCCTCCGGCGCCGCCGACCTGGAGGAGCGGATCCCGCCGGTGCTGGCGGACCTGGGCCTCGAGGTGGGACCCGACGCCGCAATGACCGGGCTCTCCGGCGGGCAGGCCGCCCGGGTGGCGCTCGCGGCCCTGCTGCTGAGCCGTTTCGACATCGTCCTGCTGGACGAGCCGACCAACGACCTTGACCTCAATGGCCTGGCCAAGCTGGAGGCCTTCGTCCAGGGCCTGCGCGGCGGCGTCGTGCTGGTCTCGCACGACCGGGAATTCCTGGCCCGCTGCGTCACCACCGTCGTGGAGCTGGACCTCGCCCAAAACGCCGTCGCGGTCTACGACGGCGGCTATGAGGCGTATCTGGAGGAACGCGCCGTGGCCCGCCGGCACGCCCGGGAACGCTATGAGGAGTTCGCCAGTGCCAAGGCAGATCTCGTCTCGCGGGCCCGCACGCAGCGGGAGTGGAGCTCCCAGGGCGTCCGCGACGCGATGAAAAAGAGCCCGGACAATGACAAGATCCGCCGTGCCGCGAACACCGAGTCCTCCGAGAAGCAGGGCCAGAAGGTCCGGCAGATGGAGTCCCGGATCGCCCGGCTGGAGGAAGTCGAGGAACCGCGCAAGGAATGGCAGCTGCAGTTCAGCATCGGCGCGGCGCCGCGCTCCAGCGCCGTCGTCGCGACGCTGCGGGACGCCGTCGTGCACCAGGGGGACTTCACCTTGGGGCCGGTGAACCTGCAGCTCAACGCCGGCGAGCGGATCGGCATCACCGGGCCCAACGGCGCGGGCAAGTCCACCCTGCTGCGGCTGCTGCTGGGCGCGCAGCGGCCCGACGCCGGAGACGCGTCCATGGGCGCCTCGGTGGCGGTCGGGGAAATCGACCAGGCCCGCGGGCTGCTGGCCGGCCGCCTCAAACTTGCCGACGCCGTCGAAGCCGTGCTGACGGACCAGACCCCCGCGGAGGTACGGACCCTGCTGGCCAAGTTCGGGCTCAAGGCCGACCACACCTCCCGGCCCGTGGACTCACTTTCACCGGGCGAACGGACCCGGGCCGCGCTGGCGCTGCTGCAGGCGCGCGGGGTGAACCTGCTGGTCCTCGACGAGCCGACCAACCACCTGGACCTCCCGGCGATCGAGCAGCTCGAGGATGCCCTCGACAGCTACGACGGCGCCCTGCTGCTGGTCACGCACGACCGCCGCCTGCTGGAAAACGTGCGCCTGGACGTGCGCTGGAACGTCGTCAACGGCGTCGTCACCGAACTGCTGGGCGCGAACGCCCCGAAAGGTACCAACTCATGAGCATGGACCGGGTTGCCTGGAGCTCCCTGTACAACATCACCCGCGCCTCGTCCGGCTCCAAGCCGTTCTCCAAGGAGCTCCTCAAACGTGTCTTCGGCTTCGCCCGGCCGCACCGCGGCCGGCTGATCGCCTTCGTGCTGCTGTCCATCGTGATGGCCGTCCTCGCGGTTGCGACGCCGGTGCTGGCCGGCCAGGTGGTGGATGCGATCATCGCCAAGGCCGACGCCGGCACGGTGATCTGGCTCGCCGTGCTGATCGCGATCGTGGCGGTGGGCGAGGCCGGGATCGGGTTGGTGACGCGCTGGCTGTCCTCCACCATCGGGGAGGGCGTGATCGTGGACCTGCGCACCAAGGTCTTTGACCACGTGCAGAAGATGCCGATCGCATTCTTCACCCGGACCCGCACTGGGGCGCTGGTCAGCCGGCTCAACAATGACGTGATCGGCGCGCAGTCCGCCTTCGCCGGCACGCTCTCCGGTGTGGTCAGCAACGTGGTGGCCCTGGCCCTCACGCTCGTGGTGATGCTGAACAAGTCCTGGCTGGTGACCGTGCTCGCCATGATCCTGCTGCCGATCTTCCTCATCCCGGCCCGCCGGATGGGCTCCAGGTTGGCCGAACTGCGCCGCGAGGCCGCCGAGCACAACGCGGCGATGGGCACGCAGATGACGGAGCGCTTCTCCGCCCCGGGGGCCACCCTGGTCAAGCTCTTCGGCCGGCCGGACGAGGAATCCCGCGAGTTCGCGCTCCGCGCCGGCCGGGTGCGGGACATCGGCGTCCGCACCGCGATGCTGCAGTTCACTTTCGTCACGGCCCTGACCCTCGTCTCTGCCCTGGCCCTGGCGCTGGTCTACGGCCTGGGCGGCTGGCTGGCGCTGGGCGGGCAGCTTGCCGCGGGCGACGTCGTTGTGCTGGCGCTGCTGCTCACCCGCCTCTACGCGCCGCTCACCGCGCTCTCCAACGCACGGGTGGAAATCATGAGCGCCCTGGTCAGCTTCGAGCGCGTCTTCGAGATCCTGGACCTCAAGCCGCTCATCCAGCAGAAGCCGGACGCGGTGGAATCGCCGCGCGGCCCGCTCTCGGTTGAGTTCGACGACGTCCGCTTCTCCTACCCGTCGGCGGACAAGGTCTCGCTGGCCTCGCTCGAGGACGTCTCCACGCTGGATACCCGCGGCGGCGAGGAAGTGCTGCACGGCATCAGCTTCCGGGTGGAACCGGGCCAGACCGTGGCCCTGGTGGGTTCCTCAGGCGCCGGCAAATCCACCATCGCCCAGCTGCTCTCCCGGCTCTACGACGTCGATTCGGGCGCCGTCCGCTTCGGCGGGGCGGGCTCCGGCACCGGCGTGGACGTCCGCGACCTCACCTTCGATTCGATGCGCGAAACCCTGGGCATGGTGACCCAGGACGGGCACCTGTTCCACGAGAGCATAGCCTCCAACCTGCGCCTGGCCCGCCCGGGTGCCAGCGAGGAGCTGATGTGGGACGTGCTGCGCCAGGCCCGGCTCGAGGACATGATCCGCTCGCTGCCGGACGGCCTGGACACCGTGGTGGGGGAGCGCGGCTACCGGCTCTCGGGCGGCGAACGGCAGCGGCTCACCATCGCGCGGCTGCTCATTGCCCAGCCGCGGGTGGTGATCCTGGACGAGGCCACGGCCGCGCTGGACTCGACCAACGAGGCCGCGGTGCAGGAAGCGCTGGGCGCGGCGCTGGAGGGCCGCACCGCCGTCGTGATCGCGCACCGGCTCTCCACCATCCGCGCCGCCGACGCCATCCTGGTGGTTGAGGACGGCGTGATCGTTGAGCGCGGCACCCACAACGAACTGCTCGCCGCAGAGGGCCGCTACGCGGAGCTGTACCGGACCCAGTTCGCCGAGGCCACCGCGGTGGCGGCCGAAGCGGTGCCGGAGCTTTAGTCCTGGCTTAGGGTGCACCGGCCTGGGGTGCGCCGGCCTGGGGTGCGGCCGGCCGTGTGCCGGCCGGGCTGCGCGGCGAGGGCGGGCAGCACGTGCTCCGTGAGCAGCGGCGCCAGGTCCTCCGGCAGCGGTCCGGCCAGGTCCAGCCAGCGGATTTCGGCGATCTCGGCGGACGGGCGTGCGGTCCAGCTGCCCGTTGCGTTAATCAACGTGGGCGCGGTGAAGACCGTGGCCTCGATCTGTGTGGCGGCCTCGTTGGCGGCCTCGGCCAGCCAGCTGCCGAGGGGTTCCAGGTCCTCGGCCGCCACCACAATGCCGACTTCCTCTTCGAGTTCGCGCGCGGCAGCCTGGGCCGCGGTTTCGCCGGCCTCGGGCTTGCCGCCGGGATGCATGAATTTGTCCGTGCCGCGTTTGCGGACGGTCAGCAGCCGGCCGGCGGGATCGAAGACGCAGACGGCGGAGACCACAATGCGGGGATTCACGCCCGTTCTGGTGAGCACGGAGTCGAGCTCCAGGTCCTTTGCCGGGCCGGTGACATCCCAGCGGTAACGGAACTCATCCGGCCCGAGCCGGGTGTAGTCGACCCGGTAGGTGTCCGGATCGCACCAGTGCGTGTCCCGGCTGTCCTGGCCGCCGAAGCCGATGCGGTGAAAGGGGCGGCCGTCGGGGAAGAACATGTCCATCGCCTCCGGTGTTGCCGACGGTTTCAGGAGGTACTCGCGGCTCGCCGGGCCGGTAAAGGGCGCGGCGCCTGCCGGGTTCCAGTGCACGGTGCCTTCTTCGCGGAAGCGGAGGCCGCCGTCGTCGGTGTCCGTAAAGCGGACGACGCCGGTGAAGGTGCCGCGGCTGCCGGTGGCCCGGTCCAGCAGGGTGCGGGCCACGGTCCAGCTGCCCAGCAGGTAGGTGCGCATTTCAAAGCGCCGTTGATCGTCTTCGCCGGCGGCCGGCGTCTGGGAGTCCAAGTGCCCTCGATTGGAATCGAACCAACGACACCGGCTTTAGGAGAGCCGTGCTCTATCCACTGAGCTACGAGGGCGGGCGTGCAGGCGGGTGGCCGTCGGCCGGCCCGTCCGGACACGGATACAAGCATACAAGGTGAGTGCCCGTACTACGCTCTTGGCATGACAGCCTCAGCCCGGACGGTTTCCCGGGACCTTATTTATTTTCCCGATGTGG
Source organism: uncultured Arthrobacter sp. (assembly GCF_964021775.1). GTDB lineage: Bacteria > Actinomycetota > Actinomycetes > Actinomycetales > Micrococcaceae > Arthrobacter. The sequence goes on along the minus strand of NZ_CAXHZI010000025.1, from coordinate 6,726 downwards.
CCGCCACGAGGTTCTATCTCGGAGCGCTCGCGAAACTGAGCGTGCTGCAGTATTTCGTCGCCGAGGCGGCGGTGATCGGGGCGTGGGCGGGCCGGGAGCCGTACAGCCGGCGCACCGGCTACATCAGTGACCTCGGCGCCCTGGGCTGCGGCGAGTTCTCCGGCCGCGACGTCTGTTCGCCGGCTCACCTGCTGATGAACGCCTCGTTTGTGGTGCAGGGGATCGGCATGATGGTCGGGGCGCTGCTGCTCAGCTCCGCCGTGATCGGCGTCGCTGCCCGGGCCGGCGCGCGGCTCGCCGTCGTCCCGGGGCGGCGTTCGCCGTCGACCGCCGCCTTTGCTGCCCGGTCGCTCAGCGTGACCGCCGGCGCCGGGACCGTGATCGTGGGGCTGGTGCCCGAAGACGCCGGCTCCGGCTGGCATCTGGCCGGGGCGCTGATGTACTTCGCCGCCGGCGGCCTGGCCCTGGTGCTGGTGGGCTGGCTGTGGCGCCAACAGACGCCGCTGGGCTGGTTCATCCTGGCCTGCGGCGCCGTCTCGCTGGCCGCCCTCATCACCGGCGGGGCCACCGGCATGCGGGTGCCCGAGCCCGGCACCCTGGAACGGCTGATGGGATACCCCATCACCATTGGTACGGCGGCGCTGGGGCTGGTGGTCGCGCAACGCGTCCGGCAGGAGCTGGTGACGCGCAAGCTGGCGCGCGTGCAGGGGACTTCTCCCCGCTGACGCGGCGCAGGCGGGCACCGCGTGCGGTCCGCTACCTCTTCGGCGCTTTCGGCCAATCTGTGTCGTGGGGTGTCTTATGTCTCATCCGGGCGGTGGCTTGCACTATTATGGGGGCATTCGCCGGAACGCTCCGGTGCCTCGTGCAGGAGCTTGGCTCCAGCGCACGCCGAATTGCCGACTTGTAGTCTGTGGGGGCACATGTCTGATCAGCTGGTTGCGCCGCGCCTGGCAGCGACTTCCTTCGGCGACCACCCCGCCCATGTGGCTGTTGTCCGTCGGGTTGCTGCCCTGTGACGGTCGAGGCCCCCGTCGCGCCGGACGGGCAAGTCCCCGAGGAAACCCCGGCCCTACTTGACGCACCCGGCGACGGGTCGCCGTCGTCGTCCCTTACAGTGCTCAGCCTCGCGGAACTGGGACTGGCCGAACCGGGAGTTCCCCCAGCGGAAGCTCCCGCGGAGCCAGTCATCGGCGTCCGGCTGCTCGAAGGCGGCATCATCGAAGTCGCGCTCCCGCCGAACCGGGAGATCGAGGGGCCGGAGGCGCGAGAGGCCGGTGCCGCAGTCCGGACCCTTGCGGACGGTAAGCGGGTTCCGGTGCTCCTGGTCATTTCCGGCGTCGTCGGCGTCAGCGTGGAGGCCCGCCAGGTCTATGCCGGATCCATTGCCGCCTCGGCGTTCGCGCTGGTGGGGGAAAGCCCCGTGGACCGCGTTATTGCGCATTACCTGCTGCGTTCAAGGACGGAAACCATTCCGGCGGAGTTCTTCATTTCGCGCACAGACGCCCTCAAGTGGTTAAGGCCTTATACGAGTGAAAAGTGATGTACCAGACCCCCGGCTCCATAGCCTCGTGGAGGGAATCGTCCGGATCGCCAGCGGCGATCTAAGCACCCGGATTCCCCACTCCGGCGCGCGCGACGACGTCGCCGCCGTCATTGCGGGCATCAACCTGATGGCTGATGATCTGCAGACCATCTACCAGGAGCTTGAGGAGCGCGTCGAAAGCCGGACCGCGATGCTGCGCCAGGCCCAGGTTGAGCTGGAACGGATGGCGCTGACGGACCCCCTGACCCAGCTGGCCAACCGGACCGCGCTGAACTCGGTGCTCAGCCACGCGCTCGCCGAAACGTCCCGCGGAGAGATGCCGCCGGCCCTGCTGATTCTCGATCTTGACTCCTTCAAGGGCATCAACGACACGCTGGGCCACAGCGCGGGCGACGACGTGCTGCGGGTGATCGCCCGGCGGCTGCAGGACGCGGTGCGGGTGACGGATACCGTGGCGAGGCTCGGCGGCGACGAATTCGCCGTCATGCTGCCCAAATCCAACCTCGTGCGCGCCCGGCGGGTGGCCAACAGGATCCTCAAGGCCCTCAGCGAGCCTCTGGAGATCGGCGACTTGAGGGTTACCTGCGGCACCAGCATCGGGGTGCGTGTGGCGGAGCCGGGCCAGTCCGCCGATGACCTGGTGATGGAAGCCGACACGGCCATGTATGCGGCGAAGGCGCAGCCGCACAGCGGGATCAAGATCTTTGAACCGGCGCTGCTGTACGCCCGCAGGCTTCAGAGCCTGATGGTCACCGAAATGCGCGAGGCGATCCGCCAGGACCAGCTGACGCTGCACTTCCAGCCGGTGGTGGAGCTCGCTACCGGGCGGATCGAGGGCGTCGAGGCGCTGGTCCGTTGGAACCACCCCGAGCGCGGGCTCCTGATGCCGGACCAGTTCATTCCGCTGGCGGAGGAGACCGGGATGATCGTGGAGTTGGGGCACTGGGTCCTGCGCAACGCCGTCCGCCAGCTCCGGGACTGGCAGGAGCGGCTGCCGCTGGACAGCGAGTTCTCCGTCCGGGTCAACATCTCCACCACCGAGTTGCAGAACCTCGAGCTGATCGAACACGTTCAGGACATCCTCCGCGAGACGGGCGTGGATGCCGCGAACCTCATCATCGAGCTGACGGAATCCATGGCCGTCACCGGCGGCGACGTGGACAAGTACTCGCTCAGCGGGCTGCGGCAGCTCGGCGTGCAACTCGAAATCGACGACTTCGGCACGGGATACTCCTCCATCAGCTACCTGCGCCGGCTCCCGGTCAACGTGGTCAAAATCGACAAGAGCCTGATCGACGGACTGGGAACGGACGAGGAGCAGGGCGGCTTTGTCGAGGCCGTGCTGCATTTGATCCATGCCTGCGGGCTCAAGGCCGTGGCGGAGGGCATTGAGACGGCCGAGCAGGCCGAGGAGCTGGTCCGGCTGGGTTGCGGCAGCGGCCAGGGCTACTACTTCGGCCGGCCGGCGCCCGCCGAAGCCGTCGAAGCCCTCATCAGCGAGGGCCGGGCGGTTTCGCAGTAGGGATCCGGCGGGGGCTGCCCGGGCGAACGACGGCGGTTGGCGGGGGTGCGGCTGGCGGGGTGCGGTTGGCGAACGCCGGCGGCTGGGATGCTCTGTTTCTGGGTATGACAAAGGGCGGGAGCCGGAGCTAACTCCGATTCCCGCCCTTTGCGGTTGCTGACTCCGTTAGTTCTTCGGGGTGGAGTCCGGCCAGTAGAACACAGCCATTACTGAGCCCTGGTCCGAGGTGCTACCACTTGCGGACACAGCAGATGCAGCAGAGAATCCTGCTGCCGCGAGGGCGCCGGCGACAAGCAGTGTTGCAAAGGTTTTCTTCATGTAGGGCTCCTGTTATTTGAGAGGCTGATGTGACTCAAGTGATTGTGCAACCTCAGTATAGGGCCTTCCAACACGCCGCAATATAACAATTGCAACGAATGAGCCAATCGCCTGTGCTAATCGGAGGGGCCTGCTCCGGTTCGCCGGGCGCGCTTGCGTGTGCTGTCCGCGTTAGTGCCTCCGGGAGCGGATAATTGAAACATGCGACAACATTCAGTCTCGTCGGCTTATGCCGCGGCCGAGCTTCGGGCGCGTGAGCATCGGGCCAATCACGACTTCTCTGAAGCCGCTATGAGCGCCGGCGAAGCCGCCGACATCGCTCTGAACGAAGGCGATCTCGAATCTTGGAGGTCGATGACCTACCTCCGGGCAGAGAGCTACCTCTCGGACGCCAACTTCGAGGCATGCGCTGAGGCGGCCTCAACACTCGTCAAGGATGCTCAGGCGATTTCCCCGCAGCTGCGCGCCCAGGTTCACATTCTTATGGCCCAGGCTCACCAAGGGTCAGGTCTGCTCGACTCCGCGGCTGCTGAGGCCAAAGCGGCCGCGGACCTGACAGGCAATGAATCCGATGTCGAGATTAACGTCAGAGCAAGACAGGCTCTGATCGCAGCACTGGCTGATTCGGGAAAGCTCTCCGAGGCTTGGTCGGAATGCAAGGAACTGGCTGGCGTCATTTCGGACGAGTTGGATGAGCAGTTAGCGGGCAAGGCCTATTGGGTCATCGGCAACGTGGCATTTCTATGCGATGACGTACCGGAGGGCCTGCGCTACCACGAACTTGCCGCGACGACCTTCTCACCCGCACGCAACTTGAATGTCTGGGCTAAGTTCAACAAGGCGTCAGCTGCCATGCGACTCGCTGCGAATGTCGCTGATGCCGACACGCTTCGCTGCATTGAACGCGCCGAGTTGGCCACGGACGTTATCGGGGGCAGCGAGATCGATTTACTGCTCCTCAGGCGCAACCGGGCCCACTGGAGCTACCTCGCCGGCGACGCCGCGTCCGCTGTCGCCATACTGGAAGACGTCTGCACCGCGACAACCGCATCACAAGTACTTGGGGACGCCTGGTTTCTTTTGGGGAGGGCGTACCTCGCAACTGGCGACAAGAATGCGGCCCGGCAGGCTCTTTCAGAAGCGGCAGTACATTTCGAAAGCGCTGGCGCTCCCCATCGGGCCCAGCAAGCCCGAGACTTTCTCAAAGCTGAGTTAGGGCGAGAATCGTTCCGGTCCTGGCTGCTTCGTGTCACGGGCTTCGACGGCAACTAATCCCCCGTCCTCAGCACTTCCCGTGCGCCCTGGATCGGCGTTCACCAGCCTTGCGGCGCATGCCCCTCGCGCACTCCGGGCATCGGACATAGTGGGTATGTGCCACTGAACCCCGCCACGAATGGGCATGTCCCGTGGCGCCACGCTCCAAAGCCGCAGCTTAGATGGAGCATGCCCCTCGCGGGCACCCCGCACTGGACATAGGGGGTATATGCGCACTGAGTCCCGCCAAGAATGGGCATGTCCCACTGTGGGCCCGGACGCTTGGCATACCAGGCCCGGGGCCAACCCGAGCCTCGGCCCCGTGAATGCTAAAGAGTGGCGGATCCTGCCGCGTCAGCCCGGGCGGACGAGGCCTTGCGGCCCAGGAAGACTGCCGCCCCGCCGACCACCAGGCTCAGCACGAGCAGGATCCAGCCGGCCACGGTGAGCCCCGACGCCAGGGCGACCTGGCCGCCGTCGAGCGTATCTGCGGACAGCATGGCGTCGATGGCCGAGTTACCCCACAGCCGCACCCCCGCGAACAGCAGCGGGACCGCCCACAGGGCCCAGCGGAGCGGCTTCCGGGCCACATTGGTGCCGATCAGCAGCAGCCAGGTGAAGCCGAAGATCAACGGGAACAGGGTGCCGGCCGTCTTGTGCACGTAATTGAGCTGCCCGCGGGCGTCTCCGTCCATGGCGGAGCGCAGCTGCTCCACGAATCCCCGGTCGAAGCCGCCGACCAGCGAATCGGGCATCGGGATCCCGCCGGTCAGCTGCGTGAGCTGGTTCAGGGTCAGCAGGTGCACGTACCAGAACAGGAACAGGCTCGCGACGACACCGGCGATCAGGATCAGGTTGCTGTTGCTCTGCGCCTTCTGCGGGGTCCGGCTGGTACTGGGGTTGATCACCGCGGGCAGATGGTGCTGGGGAACGGCAGCGTTCGTGCCGTGCTTCTTGATCCGCTGCGCGGGTGTCTTGGCCATGGCTCCATTATCGCCCCTGGCCGCCGCCGCGCCGGCCGGGCTTCGGCGAGGCTTCCGGCCGGGCTTCGGCGAGGGCGGCGTTGGTTCGGCGTGCCTGTTCAGTTCTTCTGGGCGCCCGTTAGGCTGAACGCGTGAGCGAATCAGGCAGCAATGAACTTGGCAGGCACCGGCTCGGCCGGCACAGCACCGCGGAACTCAGCCCCGAACTGGATGACTACCAGCTCGCCGAGGCCCTGGTGCGGGAGGCCGGCACCCTTGCGCTCCTGATGCGGCAGGCAGGACTGCAAGGGCAGCGGAAGACGTCCGTCTCCGATGTTGTGACCGCGGCCGACCACGCCGCCGAGGCCTATGTGCTCGAACAGCTGCAGCGCTGCCGGCCCGACGACGGCATCCTCGGCGAGGAAGGTGCCTCCGAGCAGGGCAGCAGCGGCCGGACCTGGGTGATCGACCCCGTGGACGGCACCTACAACTTCCTGCACGGCTCCAGCTACTGGTGCTCCGCGATCGCCCTCAAGGACTCCTCCGGCCCGCTGCTCGGTGCCATCTTCCAGCCGGAGGAGGACAAGCTCTGGCTCGGCGGCACCACGCGCGCGGCCACGCTGAACGGTGAGCCGCTGACCAGTTTCCGGCCCCGCGCGGCAGGCGGCAGGGGACGCGCAGACACACCGCTGGCCGAGCTGGGCGCTGCCACCTACATCCATCCCACCTGGCTCGCGGACCCGATGTGCGCCATGCCCTGGCACGCCGCGGCGACCTCGGCAGCGGCGCTGCGGATGTTCGGCTCCGGCTCGTGCGACCTCGGCCGGGTGGCCGACGGCGGCCTGGACTGCTGGTTCCAGCACAGCTCCCCGGAGTGGGACTGGCTGCCGGGCCAGGCGATTGTGCTCGCGGCCGGCGGCGCCACCGACGTCGTCCGCGTCAACGGCCTGGACTGGTTCGTCGCCGGAGGTACGACGGCGGTCCGGCAGCTCCGCGCCGCGCTGGAATCCGGGTCCGTAGGCTAGCGGGCCCCCCTGTCCCGCCAAACGACCGCGGAGCATGCTCAACCTTGACGCAGCCGCCAGGGGGACATGCTCATTCTTGGGCTCGAAGCGTGGACATAA
>NZ_CAXHZI010000024.1:0-56044 GCF_964021775.1 uncultured Arthrobacter sp. | reverse complement strand
CCGCCCTGCAGGACTACGGGACATGCCCAGCGGCCGGACTCAGGAATGAACATAGTGCCGATATGTCCATCGCCCGCGACCAAGGGAGGGCATGCCCCTCGGGTGGCCGCGGACCAGGACGGCTGGACATGCCCGGTGGCCGGGCTCAGGAATGGACATAGTGCCGGTATGTCCATTTCCCGCGACCAAGGGAGGGCATGTCCCGCGGACGGGTGGGGGCACGTGCGGCGGAAGACTCAGTCCTCGCTGTGGAGTTCCGGGTCCTTTTGCAGGCCGGTGAGGCCGTTCCAGGCGAGGTTGACCAGGTGCGCGGCGACTTCGCGCTTGTCCGGGGTCCGGCTTTCCTGCCACCACTGGCCGGTCATCGCCACCATGCCGACGAGCATCTGGGCGTACATGGCGCCGTCGGCGGAGCCAAAGCCGCGGTGCGCGAACTCGTCGGCCAGGATGTGCTCCACCCGTTTTGTCACCTGCGAGAGCAGGGTCGAGAACGCGCCCTCGGGCTGCGACGGCGGGGCATCGCGCATCAGGATCCGGAACCCGTCCGTCCGGTCCTCGATGTAGCCCAGCAGTGCCAGGGCAGCCCGTTCGACCTGGACGCGCGGCTTGGCTTCCCCGGAGAGCGCATCGTTGATGGAGTCGAGCAAAATCCGGAACTCGTACTCCACCACCTGGGTGTAGAGGCCCTCCTTGGAGCCGAAGTGCTCGTAGATCACCGGCTTCGAGACACCGGCTGCAGCAGCGATCTCTTCGAGGGTGGTCCCGTCCAGGCCGCGGAGGGCGAAGAGTGCCCGTCCGATGCCGATCAGCTGGATGCGGCGCTGCGGCCCGGTCATCCGCGTCCTGGGGATGTAGCCCGGCGCCCGCACCGGCCTGCCGGTGCGGTGGTCCGCCCCTCCGGACACGCCTGCGCTGTTGCTCACAGCACCATCATGCCCTACAGCCGTCGCCGCCCGCCCGGCCGCTGAGTCGCACGAGCAACATCCTTCGTGGCAGAATTGTCTCTTGTGCCACCGGCTTGCCGCGCTGGCACGGTCCGCTCTGGTGTAATGGCAGCACCCCGGCCTTTGGAGCCGTGGAGTATAGGTTCGAGTCCTATGGGCGGAACTGCCGCGCGCGGCCGGCATGACCGGTCCCGGCGGGCGCGGTCCGGCGGCAGTCCAGTAGGATGAAGACGTTGCCGCGACCGGAATGCGGTCCGGCACGGACACGCGGCGCCGGCAACGAGGTGGACCACCTGGCTGTCGCCCACGGGTCAACTGAGATCGACCGAGCAGTGGCACTTAGTCAGGCCACTGAGCAAGGAGAGCCCGTACGTGAGCCCCGAGAACACCGGCCCCGCCGCCGTCATTGTCCTAGCTGCAGGTGCCGGTACCCGGATGAAGTCCCGTACCCCCAAGATCCTCCACGAAATCGGCGGACGCTCCCTCGTTGGCCACGCCCTTCACGCTGCCCGCGCCCTCCGGCCGCGTGAGCTGGCCCTTGTGGTCCGCCACGAGCGCGACCGGGTCGCCTCGCACATCGCCGAGATCGATCCGCAGGCCCTGATCGTCGACCAGGACGACGTCCCCGGCACCGGCCGCGCCGTCGAAGCCGCCCTCGAGGCCCTTGACGCGCTGCACCCCGAACGCCGGCTGAGCGGCACCGTCGTCGTCACCTACGGCGACGTGCCCCTCCTCACCGGCGAACTCCTGTCCGAACTGGTCGCCGTGCACGAGGCGGACGGCAACGCCGTCACCGTGCTCACCGCCGTCCTCGACGACGCCACCGGCTACGGCCGCATCCTGCGCGGCGCGGACGGGACCGTCACCGGCATCCGCGAACACAAGGATGCAAGCGACGCCGAGCGGGAAATCCGGGAGATCAACTCCGGCATCTACGCCTTCGACGCCGCAGCGCTGCGCGACTCCCTGGCGCACGTCACCACCGACAACGCCCAGGGCGAGAAGTACCTCACCGACGTCCTCTCGCTGGCCCTCGCCGCCGGCGGCCGGGTCGCCGCGGTCGTCACCGAGGACCGCTGGCAGGTTGAAGGCGCGAACGACCGCGTGCAGCTCTCCGCCCTCGGCGCCGAACACAACCGGCGCATCGTCGATGCCTGGATGCGCGCCGGCGTCACCGTCGTCGACCCGGCCACCACCTGGATCGACGCCACGGTGGCCCTCGACGAGGATGTCCGCCTGCTGCCCAACACCCAGCTGCACGGCGCCACCACCGTGGCGCGCGACGCCGTCGTCGGCCCGGACACCACGCTCACCGACGTCCGGATCGGTGAGGGCGCCAAGGTGGTCCGCACCCACGGTTCCGGCGCCGTCATCGGCGCCAACTCCAGCGTCGGCCCCTTCACCTACCTGCGCCCCGGCACCGTCCTGGGCGAGACCGGCAAAATCGGCGCGTTCTACGAAACGAAGAACGTCACGATCGGCCGCGGCTCGAAGCTCTCCCACCTCGGCTACGCCGGCGACGCGGAGATCGGCGAGGACACCAACATCGGCTGCGGCAACATCACCGCCAACTACGACGGCGAGAAGAAGCACCGTACGCTCATCGGCTCCGGCGTGCGGACCGGTTCCAACACCGTGTTCGTGGCCCCGGTCCAGGTCGGCGACGGCGCGTACAGCGGCGCGGGCGCCGTGATCCGCAACGACGTGCCCGCGGGCGCCCTGGCGCTGTCGCTGGCCAAGCAGCGGAACTCCGAGGGCTGGGTCGTCTCGCACCGCCCGGGCTCCATTTCCGCCGCGCTGGCCGAGGCCGCCGGCGCCACCCCATCATCCTCCAGTACTCCGGCATCGACAGAAGAGGGCTAGCAAAAATGAGCGAAATTACGGCACACGGCGAGAAGAAGCTGGTGCTTGCCGCCGGGCGCGCACACCCGGAGCTGGCGCGCGAGATCGCCAAGGAGCTGGGCACCGAACTGCTGCCCCTGGACGCGTACGACTTCGCCAACGGCGAGATCTACGTCCGGGCCGGCGAAAGCGTCCGCGGCACCGACGCCTTCGTCATCCAGGCGCACCCCGCCCCGTTGAACAACTGGCTCATGGAACAGCTGATCATGATCGATTCGCTCAAGCGGGCTTCCGCCAAGCGCATCACCGTGGTCTCGCCGTTCTACCCCTACGCCCGGCAGGACAAGAAGGGCCGCGGCCGCGAGCCGATCTCGGCCCGGCTGGTCGCCGACCTGTACAAGACCGCCGGAGCCGACCGCATCATGAGCGTGGACCTGCACACCTCGCAGATCCAAGGCTTCTTCGACGGCCCCGTGGACCACCTGATGGCGATCCCTCTCCTCGCGGACTACATCCGCACCCGCGTAGGCTCGGACAAGATCACGGTCGTTTCCCCGGACACCGGCCGCGTCCGCGTGGCCGAGCAGTGGGCTGAACGCCTCGGCGGCGCGCCGCTGGCCTTCGTGCACAAGAGCCGCGACCTCACGGTGCCCAACCAGGCGGTCTCCAAGACCGTCGTGGGCCAGATCGAGGGACGCACCTGCGTGCTGATCGACGACATGATCGACACCGGCGGAACCATCTCCGGTGCCGTCCAGGTGCTCAAGAACGCCGGTGCCAAGGACGTCATCATCGCGGCGACCCACGCCGTGTTCTCGGATCCGGCCTCGCAGCGCCTTGCCGAGTCCGGAGCCCGCGAAGTGGTGGTCACCAACACCCTGCCGATCTCCGCGAGCAAGCATTTCCCGCAGCTCACCGTGTTGTCCATCGCACCGCTGATCGCCCGGGCCATCCGTGAAGTGTTCGACGACGGCTCCGTCACGAGCCTCTTCGACGGCAACGCGTAGCAGCCGCCCTGCCGGGCCCCGTTTTCGCGACGGGGCCCGGCACTGCTAAACTCGATCCGATACCTTGGCGAGGGAGAGCGCCGGCTTTGACTGCCGGACTGCTGGTCTCCGTTATCGACTGGGTCTGAATCTCCCTTCGGAAGGGCGGCCGTGCCGCCCGGCGTTGAAGGTCGCTGACAGACCTCCGCCCTTGCTGAACACCGCTAGTCCCAGAGGAGACACCCATGGCTGAGCAGAAGCTCGCAGCAGAAGTACGCACCGAATTCGGCAAGGGCTTTGCCCGCCGCGCCCGCATGGCCAACCAGATCCCGGCCGTCATCTACGGCCACGGCGCCGAGCCGATCCACGTCACCCTCCCGGCCAAGGCCACCACGCTGGCCGTCCGCACCGCCAACGCCCTGCTGTCCCTGGACATCAACGGCGAAGAGCACTTGGCCCTGGTCAAGGACATCCAGCGCAACCCGATCAAGCAGATCATCGAGCACCTGGACCTGCTGACCGTCCGCAAGGGCGAGAAGGTCACCGTGGACGTCAACGTCCACGTTTCCGGTGACGTTGCCCCCGGCAACGTCCAGAACCTCGAGATGACCACCGTCTCGCTTGAGGCCGAGGCCACCCACGTGCCGACCGCCGTCGAGGTCAGCGTCGAAGGCCGCGCTGCCGGCGAGCACATCCACGCGTCCGACCTGGTACTGCCGAAGGGCACCGTGCTGCTGACCGACCCCGAAGCCCTGGTCGTCAACATCTCCGAGGCCGTCGAAATCGCCGTCGAGGAAGAAGAGACCGGCGCCGAGGCCCCGGCCGCCGAAGCCGCGGAAGCCGAAGAGTCCTCCGAGGCTGCTGCCGAGTAATTCCGGCGTATTCTCAGGTGGCCGGGTCCCTACGGGGCCCGGCCGCCGTCGTTTCCGCTCCCGCGCGCCGCACCCCGTGCCCCTAAGAAGGATGGATCCATGACTGACACCTGGCTGATCGTAGGCCTCGGCAATCCGGGTTCCGAGTACGCCCACAACCGGCACAACGTCGGCCAGATGGTGCTCGACGAACTGGCGCACCGGGTCGGCGGCGGCTTCAAGTCGCACAAGTCGCGGGCGCAGGTCCTTGAAGGCCGGCTGGACATCGGCGGCCCCCGGGTGGTGCTCGCCAAGCCGATGAGCTACATGAACGTCTCGGGCGGCCCGGTGTCCGCGCTGGCGAAGTTCTTCGATATCGAGCCGGACCACGTCATTGCCGTCCATGACGAGATCGACATTCCCTTTAATACTGTCAAACTCAAGATCGGCGGCGGCGAGGGCGGCCACAACGGCCTTCGTGACATTTCCAAGGCGCTGGCCACGAAGGACTACCTGCGCGTGCGGGTGGGCGTGGGTCGGCCGCCGGGCCGGATGGACACCGCTGACTTCGTGCTGCGGGACTTCGCCACGCCGGAGAAGAAAGAACTGCCCTTCCTGATCGACGCTGCAGCCGACGCCGTCGAGGCGCTGGTGCGCGACGGACTACAGACGGCCCAACAGAAATTCCACCCCGCGAAAGCCCAGTAACTCCCGCCCCTACGCCCCGACCGCGGTGACCCGGACGCCGCCTGCCCCGTCTCACGGACCGGATTTCCTTTCCAAGCGTCCGGCCATGCCGTTATGATCTGTCTACTCTGTTGTCGGGGGATAGGGTTACGCTACTTCTAGGCGGACGGACTGGGGATTGCCGGCCGCAGAGCGGTAAGAGGAAACTGTATGTCGAGGGATTCACTGGGCTGGGGGAATGTTTCCATTGCATTGGCACCTGCCGAAGTCCAAGAGGCCGCGGGGGCGGTGAACAGACACGCGTGGTCGGGACTGGCACGTGGTGCCGACGCTGACCGTGTCCGGAACGCCCTCACCGCGCCTGACAGCATGGGTGTGGTCATCACGGGGGACCGGGGCGTAGGAAAATCCCTGGTGGGGCGCAGTGCCCTCGCGGGCTTCGGCTCCGACGTCTTCACCCTGCAGCTGCGAACCACCGGCTCCGGCTCAGCCACACCCTACGGCTGCCTCGCGTTCACCCTGGCCCGGCTGCCGCAAAGCGCCCTCGGATCACCTACCGCAATCCTGCACGGCATCACCTCGCTGATCCGCAATGACGCCGCGGGTCGAAAGTGCATCATCCTGCTGGACAACGCGGGTTCCCTTGACGAACAAAGCACCGGGGTCCTGCTGAACCTGCTGCAGACCGGCACGGCCAGACTGGTCGCCACCGCGCAGCGCACCACCGACCTGCCGCCCGACTTCTACTGGCTCATCACCTCGGGCCAGCTTGCTGAGGTGCGGCTCGCGAACATGACCGTGATCGAAACCCAGCAGGTGCTCCAGGCCGCCCTTGGACACCGGGTCTCGACTGCCCTGGCGACGCAGCTGCATGAACTCGTGGGCGGCAGCCCCACCCTGCTGCAGGCCGTGGTCTCCGAGCAGATCGAACGGGGCAACCTGGTGCTGTCCGGCTCGGTGTGGACGCTGGTCGACGAGGTCGTCCTGGACGGCAGGACCGCCCTGGAGGACATCGTCAGGGCGCGGTACGCCAGGGAGTCGCCGCAGGCGCGCGAGGTCATCGAGGTGCTCTCCTGCGCGCGCTCCATGTCCCTGTCCCGGCTGGCGAGGATGTACGGCCCCGGGCTGATAGCGGACATGGAAGATGCGGGGCAGATCGTCGTCGACCGCACCGACCGGCACTTCGTCACGCTCGGGGACCGGTATTTGGGGGACATTGTCCGGAACTGGCTCAGCGTGGAGCGCCGGCTCGAACTGCGTGACAAGGTTCCCGGCCACCAGGAAGACCAGCTGGCGGAGCTCACTGTCGAGGACCTGCTTGCCTACGCGGCGTGGACGCACGACTGCCATGCCGAGCTGGCGCCGGCCCACGCGCTGGCCGCCGCCCAGGCGGCCGTCCGCCTGTTCGACCCGAAATTCGCGCTCAAATGCGCCGGCAGCATCAGCTCCGGCGACAACGAGTGGGCGGAGGGGCAGCTGCAGAAAGCCGCGGCGTACCTGCAGCTGGGGCTTCCGCTCCAGGCGATGTCCTCGCTCGACGACATCTCCGAGGCACAGATCAAACGGCTCGGGCCGGAGGCCTTCGCCGAGCTGGTCGCGGCCCGGGCCGACTGCATGGCGTGGCTGGAGGACCGTTGCGGGAAGGTCCCCGAGGTTATCCGGCAGGCCCGGCTGAGGCTGCAGGAATTCCGCGAGGAGGGGGACCCGGGCGGCACGAAGGCCCTGGCCCGCGCCGAACTCTGCCTGGACCTGTGCGAATTTAACTACCTGTCCTTCATCGGCGACTACGAGCCGATGATGGACCGGCTCCGGGCCGCCGCCACGGACGCCGACGCCGACGCCCTCAACCCGGTCCACCGGCTCCGGACCTCGATCATCCTGATGGAAGCCTTGTGCGTGACGGGCAAGGAAGTTGAGGCGCGCGAGCTGATGCGCGACATCGGCGGCAAGCTGGGCGAATGGTCCAACGTTCCGCGGATCCGCGAAAACTTCGCCTGGCGGGCCTTCAACGTCCTGCTGCTCTCCGGCCAGTGGCGGCAGAGCATCGACATGCTCAAGGACGCCAGCGGCCGGGCCGGGCACGGCCTGCATTCCGGCAGCGCCGCCACCGACCTCGCCGTCGGTCTTGCCTATGTCTACGCGGGCCGGGGGCACCTGGCCCTGGACCCGCTGCTGGCCGCGATCGCCCAGCTGGAAGTCAGGACCAGCCTGCACGCGCTGCGCCAGGCCTACGCCGCCACGGCCTTCGCCTACGCGCAGATGGGGAACTCAGTGCAGGCCACCGTGTACCTGGACCGCGCGCGGTCCGCGGACGGGCCGGCACGCTTTGTGGTCAGCAGCTCGACCGAGTTTTGCATGGACATGGCCTCCCGGTGGCTGGGCGATCCGGACGCCAAGGACCGGCTGGTCCAGGCCGCGGAACGGCACTACCGGAATGGCCGCTTCACGCTGGCCGGCATCTGCATGCTGGGCGCCACCGTCAACGGCACCGCCAAGGACTTCCAGTTCATGGAAGACATCGCCGCGCACCGGCAGGGCCCCCTCGCGGAGCTTTCCCGGGTGGTGGCGGTGGGAAGCCGAAAGAAGGACGCCGTCACGATGCTTGAGGCCGCCGGCCTGGCCGCTGCCCTTGAGCTCGACGCCGTCCAAGCCCGGTGCGCGGCGCTCGCGTTCGACTTTGCCAAGTCCGCCGGGCTGGCCGGGAGCGCGACCGCGGCCCACACCATGTTGGAATCCCTGTCCGAATCGGTACCGGCGCTGCCGATCGTGCCCCGGAGCAAGGGGCCCCTGCTGACCGAACGGGAACGGCAAATCGCGGCCCTCGCAGGGAACGGAGTGACCAACAAGGACATCGCCGTGGAAGTGGGGATTTCGGTTCGAACGGTGGAGGGACATTTGTACCAGGTATTCACCAAGCTCGGGGTATCGTCACGGAGTGATCTGCTTGGACTCATCTAGGGTCCGCGCGGTGGCCCCCGCCGATGAGGAGCACCGCGCCCTGACCGGCCGCACCGAGGACGTCAGTTCTGCGGTGGAGGCCCTCCAGGGAGGCACCCACGTCGCCGTTTTGCTGCTTGGCGACCACGGAATCGGCAAGTCGACGCTGATGGATGCCGTCGCCGCGGAGCTTGACGGCCAAGTGACGCCGGTACGCCTGCACGGCAGCCCTGCCCTGAGCCACGTGCCGTACGGCGTGCTGGCGCCCTTCATCGTGGACCTGCCGGTGGAGGATGCTACTTCCCAGTTGGCGGTGCTGCGGATCTTCTGGAGCTACCTCGAAGCGGAGCGGCGGGCGACCCAGAAGCCGCTACTGCTGATCGTGGACGACGCCCACGACCTGGACGACGCGACGGCCGGTGTCCTTGGGGAGCTCGCCGCCGCGGGCTGGGCCAAACTGCTTGTCGGGGCGGCGGCCAGGCCGGGGCTGCCGGAGCCGCTCCTGCAGCTCTGGTTCGAGGGGATTGCCGAAAGACACGACCTGCGCCCGCTCACCAAGGAACAAACGACCGAGCTCCTGGCGCAGGAGCTGGGACCCCAGGTCCTGCCGGCCGTCGACGAGGTCCTCTGGGAATCGTCCGCCGGTAACCCGCTGCTGCTGAACTGCCTGGTCGACGATGCGAAAAGCGACGGAACGCTGCTGCAGCGCAACGGGGTGTGGCTGCTCACCCGGCAACTGAACAGCCACGGGGAACGGCTGACCGACGTCGTCCGCCGGCAGCTGCTGCGGCGCTCAGCCCAGGAACGGAAGGCCCTGAACCTCGTTGCGCTGGCCGAACCGGTGCCCAGGCGCCTGATTGAAGCCATGGTGGACGAAGCCACCGTTGCCGGCCTGATCGAACAGGAACTCATCCGGGTCTCCGATGCACCCGACCCGGAACTGCGGTTGTGGCATTCGGTGTACGGCGACACCCTCCGGAACCTGATTTCCCCTGCCCGCAGCCTCCAGCTCCGGCAAGCCCTGCTGCGGTTAATGGACCGGGAACCGGCCTCGGCCGAGGGGCTCCTGCGCCATGTGAGCTGGTCCATGGAATGCGGTGTCGAGGTCGAGGACCGGCAGCTGCTCCGGGCCGCGGTGCTGGCCAGCCGGCTCTTCGAAGACGAACTGGCCCGCAAGGCCGCTTCCCAGGTCAAAGATCCGGAACTGCAGCTCGCAGCGCGGTCGGTGATAGCCCGGACGTACTACAACACCTCAAACCATGCAGCCGCGCGGGACATCCTGGAGGCGGATTTCGCCCAGGGACGGACGGTCGCCGGCCTGCTGAGCGGGTCCCTGCTGTGGGCTGCGGTCCTGTCCGCGCTGGGGCACTCACCGGCCGACATCATGCAACGGGCCACCGCGCTGCTGGGCGCCGGTGAGCGGCTGGCCGGGGAGAATCCCGGCGACGCCGCAGCCATCCTGGCCGCCACCAAGGACCGGGTGCGGACGATCGGCAGCATGGTCCTGGCCCTCGCCGGCGGCGCCGGCGGCGACGGCGGGACTGACGGCGATGCCCCGGGCGGGAGCGACGGCGGGCCGGCCAACAACCTCGAGAAGGCCTTCAGGCTTGCCCTTGAATCGGAGCAGCTGTTGGTGCAGGGCAAACCGGACAGTGCCTACGCTGCGGCCGCCGCTGCCCTTGGCGCGGCGGGCGCCGACCACGACGAGCTGTACTTCCTCTCCGACTTCCTGGCGGTCCGTGCCGTCACCGCGCTGATCCACGGCGGAGACTGGGGCGCGGCGGAATCCTCGCTGGGCGGATTCGTGGCGGCTTTCGGCCCCAGCCTGATCTCCTTCGGCGGCGGGGTCCACGCGGCCACCGGCATCATTTTGCTGTACCAGGGCAGGGCAGCCGAGGCCAAACGGACGCTGCGTGCGGCTCTTGAGGCGCTGCGGGTCGCCGACCCGCAGCAGCTGTTTTCCCTGACGGCGGCGATGGCCTTTGCCGCCGCCGCCGAGGCCGGCGTCCGGGAGAAAGCCGCGGAGTTCCTGTCGGACTACGAATCGGCCCGGCCGGCGGTGTCCCGCTACCTGCGCACGCTCGCCGAGATGGCCGTGGTGTACGGCAAGGCCCGGCTGGACGGTCACGGCAGCGCGTCGGAAGAGCTCAAGCGGCTGGGACGGCCCGACGCCGGCCGCAACACTGCGGGACTGGAGTTCGATGCGCTCTGCTTCAGGCTGGCCCTGGGCGACCAGGACGCGGCCGTGAGGCTGCGCGAGCTCGGGCCGGTGCTGGAGGGCCGCCGGGCTGCGGCCGTCTGCGGCTTTGCCGGCGCGCTGGAGGCGGGGCGGCCCGCCGAGCTGAACGACGCCGCCAGGGGCTGCGAAGAGGCCCAGCTCTGGGGCTTCGCCGCGCTGGCGTACGACGCCGCTGCCGGCGCCTACCGTGCGGCCGGCGACACGCTGCGGGAGCGTGTGGCAGCGGCGCAGCGGCAGCGCTGCCGGGACCGCGCCGAGAGCCTCCCCGGCCAGGAGCCGGCGGGCCAGGACGACGGCCTCGGGCTGCTGACCCGCCGGGAACGTGACATCGTGGCGCTGGCGTTGCGCGGCCTCAGCGACCGGCAGATCGCTGCCGAGCTGCAGGTCTCGGTCCGGACCGTTGAGGGCCATCTTTACCGCAGCTACGCGAAGCTCAACATCAAGGGGCGCGATGAGCTCCGCAGCGTGGCCGCGGACTGAGTGTTTCCCGTTTGGCCGCAGCGCACCGCCCCGGCGGCACTTGCAGACCCCCGGCGACTACTTGGTTAGCCACCCCCGGGTGCTCGATGGTTTCCGAGTACAGCCACGTAGAGACCGGAAGAGTACCCGCACGTAATCGAGTACTACCTACGGATGCCTTCGCGGAGGTTAGTCCATAGCGTGGAGCTATCACTGGTCAAACATTGATTGCGAAGGTCTCTCCTATGTTTCAGCAAGAAGCCGGCGTGCCTGCTGGCAGCGGCAAAACGGACGCGATTTCACCAGCACACCGGCCATCCCAGGGACGGCGGGACGAACCATTCACCCGGCAGCAGACCGTTTCGGACGTTGTCGAGACTCTCACCTCAGGCGCCGGCTGCGGTGTCATCCTCGTGGGTGAGCACGGGGCGGGAAAGTCCTTCATCGCCCAACGGGCCCTGGAGCGGCTGGGCGACGACTACCTGGTTGTGCAGGTACGGGGCAGTTCCATTGCCTCAAAACTCCCGTACGGCGCGTTGAGCGTCCTGCTCAACGACCTCGACGCCTCCCACCTGGAGCACCCCCTCATGGTGCTGCGCGGGCTGACGCATTTGCTCCACAGCAGGGCCCAGGGGCGCGCCGTCGTCCTGTTCGTGGACAACGTCAACGACCTGGACGACCTGTCCTGCATGATGGTGGCCCAGCTGAGTGCGGGAGGCCACGTGAGGCTGCTGGCCGCCTGCGTTGACCTCCACCATGTTGGCGGCGACATCATGGGGCTCTGGAAGGATGACCTGCTCCGCCGTGTGGACCTGGAGCCGTTCGACTTCGCCGAGACAGCGGCCACGCTCAACCAGGAGTACCGCGGACACTTCTCGCATGCGGCCGCCCGGGCGCTCTGGAGCGCCAGCGGCGGGAACGCTCTCTTCCTGCACTCGCTGGCGCGGGAACAGATCAAGCTCGGCACGGTGGTCCGGCAGGACGGCGCCTGGATCCTCGACGGCCGTCCCATCACCCTGACCGGGGAAGTCCGCGACGTCGTCAAGGCGCGGCTGAACAGGCTCAGCCCCGGCCAGCGCGACGTCTTTGAACTTCTGGCGCTCGCCGGCGCCGTTCCGCTGCAGACGCTGATGAGGATTTTCAATCCGCAGGACATGGACAACCTGCAGGAGCGCGCCCTCATCCAGGTCAGCCACGACCACCCGCCGATGGTCAGCGTCGTCAACTCGGTCACAGCGGCCATCGTGGCCAGTGTGGTTCCGCCGGGACGCAGCGCGGAACTCCGGCGCCGGCTCACGGCCGTGCTGCCGGATACCGGGCAGTCGGAACCGGGCCGGGCGACGGACATCGCCTGGGCATTGGACTGCGGGGAACGGATCAGCGCCGAAACCGCCCTGGCAGCCGCCCAGCTGGCCAACGATGCCTCGGATCCGACCTCGGCCCTGCGTTTCATCCACGAAATCGACGGCTGCGCGGCGCTCGCCGGAGCCACCGTCGAAACCGTGCAGGCCCACCTCGCCGTCAACAACAAGGAATCCGCGCGGCGCATCCTGCAAAGCATGGACGGCGCCGCCGGTGAGGAATATCCGCTGGCCGAGTGGGTCACCCTGCAGCTGCTCCGGGTTGACATGGACCACCGCAGCCCGGCCGCCGCAGCCCACGCACGGACCAGGCTGGAGCTGGTACGGGAGCGCCTCTCCGCGCAGCCGGCGGACGATTCGGCCGCGGTCGAACGGGCCCGCGGGCAGGTGCGCCTAGCCGAGATCAAACTGGCGGCCTTCGAAGGCCGCTATGACGACGTCCTCGCCGTGAGGGCCGATCTTGAGCCCGATCTGGGCACCGAAACCGGGATCCTCACCGCGAGCCTGCTCTGCGAAACCATGGCAGTCAGCGGAAATGTCCTCGGCGCGATGGCACTGGGCAAGCAGATCATCGCAGCGGCCTCGACCGTCCCGCTGGCCGACCGCACCGTGCGGGACATCAGGGGCCGCTTCCTGCTCCTCCTGCTGCTTTCCGCGAAGTTCCGGGAGGCGTCCGCCTTCATTGCAGCCGCCTCCGGCACCGCCGAGCCGCAGGCCCGGCTCGGCGGGATGTTCGAAATCGGGCAGGGCGTCATTGACCTCCATGCCGGGCGCCTGGACAGCGCTGTTCCGTTGCTGGAGGCCGGGATGTGGCAGCTCCGGGCCTACGATCCCGAGGGCCTGGCCGGCCTGGCCACGGCCGCGTGTGCCTACGCCGCCGGGCTTGCCGGCGATGAGGAGAAAGCCAGCCTGCTGCTTGCCGAAGTGGCGCAGCCAAAGCGCCACAGCTCCTGGCTGGTGGGCCGGGTGACACGCTACTTCGAGCTTTGCGCGCTGGCCGAACTTGGCCAGCGCGCCGCTGCTATCCGGACCCTCGTCGCCGAAGCTGGCAGCGAGGCGGATGCCGGCGCCCCGGCCATGGGACTGCTCTTCCTGTCCGCCGCGGCCCGGCTTGGGGACCGCCAGCTGTGCCAGAAGCTTGCCGGCCTCGCCGCCCAGGTCACCGGGCAGTTCGCCCAGCTGTGCCTGCGCCTGGCAGACGGGGTAAGGGACGGCGCCAGCGAGCAGCTGCTGGCCGTGGCCAAGGACGCCGACGCCGCCGGGAACGCGGTCTTTGCCCGCGACGTCGCCCGTCGCGCGGTTTTCTGCGCCAATGAAGCCGGTAACCGGATCGCGCTACGCATCTCGCAGCGCACCGAACAGTCCCTCGATGACCGATTCGGAAGCCCGGGAAACGGCCTGCATTCGCTGACCACCTCGACCCTGACGGCACGCGAATGCGAAGTGGCTGTCCGGGCCGCAGCCGGAACCTCCAACCGCAAGATCGCTGAACAGATGCACGTCTCGGTCCGCACGGTCGAAGGCCACCTGTACCAGGTCTACTCAAAACTCCACGTCGCAAGCCGCTCGGAGCTCAAGGATGTCATCTCGGCACCCGCGGCCAGCGCCCGCATCGGCTGACCGGAAAGTGACAGACCCGGTGTGCCGGATGGGGCCGACGCCGGCGGGAGGAGCCCTCCGTGGAAAGCCTGACTGATGCTGCCGCACTGATCGGCAGATCAGGCGTCGTCAAGGATGTGGTCCACTGCCTGCGTGACGAAGGCAGGGCCGGCGCACTGATCATCGGGGGTGCGGGGTCGGGAAAAACCGTTGTCGTCAAGGCCGTGCTGGCGGAACTTCGGCCGCCGGGAACCGTGATCCGGCTCGCTGCGACTCCGGCGCTCGCGTCAGTCCGGTTCGGGGCGCTGACGCCGTACCTGGCTGGCCTTCCGGACCACGACCTTGATTCCTACGCGGCCGTGCTGGGGGCGGTGACCGCCAGCCTCAGGTCCGAGCCTGCCCTGGCCTTGTTCGTGATCGACGATGCCCAAAACCTGGACCGGGGGAGCATCCAGCTGGTCGCCCAGGCGGTGGCTACCGGCGCGGCGCGCCTGCTCGCCGCCTCGCGGCCCGGCCCGCTGGTCCCTGAGGAGTTCCTTGCGCTGTGGGGCGACGGCCTCATCTCCAAATTCGACCTCGCCCCCCTGAGCCGGGCCGAGGTGCATCAGCTCTGCGAGCAGGTGCTGCGGTCTGACGTTTCTCCCTGGGTGAGCGAATTATTCGCCAAGCTGACGGCGGGCAACCCGTTTATGCTGATGTCCCTGATCGAGCACGCCCGGACCACCGGTGCGATTGGACAGCGCCGCGGAACCTGGTTCCTGCTGGTGCCACCGGAGCTCGGCAACGTTCCGGCCGCAGACCTGGTGGACCACCAGGTGCGCGCCATGTCACCGGAGGAAAAAACCGCCGCCGCCGTCGTTGCGCTGGCCGGCCCGCTGTCGCTGGGCCAGATCCTCAGGTTCAGCAGCCCCCGTGCTGTCGACGCCCTTGAAATGGCCGGGATCATCACCGTCTCCAGGGACCTGGACCGCATCGTGAGGCCCGCCAGCCCGCTGATTGGCGAGATCATCCGGCGCAGGGTCCCGGCGGGGCGCAGCGCGAGCCTCAGGTCGAGCCTGCTGGCCCTTCCCAGGGTGGGTACGGTGCTCCCGGACGCCTTCCTGAACCAGTTGCGCTGGTCGCTGGATTCGGGTGCGGAGCCGGCAGCCCCGGAGCTGCTGGAGGCAGCCACCCAGGCCAACGTACAACTGGACACCGCGACCGCGCTCCGCGCCGCGGATGCCGTGGTCGAGGGACCCTACCTGGCGGAGGCGAGAATCCAGCTGGCCTACGCCCACTACATACTGGGTCATCGCGACGAGGCGGCCGCCCACCTGGCGGCCGCGCAGCCGATACAGTACGGCCGCGGGTCCTACCTTGCCGCCCTCCTGGCCGCCAGGCTCGGACCCGTGGCCGCAGGCGTTGAGGTGCCGCGCGGGCCGGGTGCCGGCGAACCAGCCCCCGGCGGCGCCGACCGGCAGGCCAGGGCGGCACCCACCGTGGGCCCTGCCTCGGGCCTCCTGCTCGATGATTGGGAGGGCAGGCTGGCCGGGCTGGAGGAGGGGCTCCAGGAGCTCGTTGCCGCCGCCGAAAGCGAGCCGGACATCCGAATCCCGGCGGTGTCCCGCCTTGCCGCGATCTGGAACGCCCAGGGAAGGGTGCTGGCGGGTCTCGGTCTCAGCCGGGAGGCCTGGCGCGGGGTGCGTGAGGACGGGCTGGCGCTTCCGCTCGTCTACGAGGACGTGCTGGCCCGGTACTGCCTGAGCCTGATCCGGGCCGGAGAATGGGAAGAACTCGCCTCGGTGCTGGACGACTATTCCTCGAAGCTGCCTTCGCGGCTGCTGTACAGCGGGGGACTGCTGCACGTGATGCGCGGATACTCCCGGCTGCGGCAGGGACGGGTCCCGGAAAGCCTGGCCGAGCTGCTGCTCGGCGTCGAAGAACTTCTGATCGCCGACCCCTGGCAACTGACCGCCTTCGCCCGCGCGATCACGGCCTACGCGGCCTCCGCCGTCGGCCATTCAGGTGACGCGATGGAGCAGGCGCAAGCCTTCCGCAGGGCCGCTTACCGGGCCCCGGAAACGCTCCGGCTCCTCGCGGAGGCCTACTGCACCGCCGCCGAACAGGCCTCCGGCCGGGACACCGGCGACGCGCGGCGTGAGCTGGCCCGGCTCGCGGACGAGGCGCAGCGCCAGGGACTGCGAGCCATTGAAACCGACATCCGCCGGATCGCCCTCCGCGGCGGGGACACTGCGGCTGCCGCGGGACTGGCGGCCGGTGCCGGCAGCGTGGACGTACCTGAGGGGCGCCTGCTGGGTGCCTACGCGCTCGCCGTGACCGCCGCGGATGCGAGCGGACTCATGGCGATCAGCGACCAGGCCGCGAGCGCCGGACACTTGCTTTTAGCGCTCGAGGCCGCCCAGCAGGCCGAACGCCTGCTGGAAAACGATCCGGAAAAGTGGAAGCTCACAGCGGTGCAGCGCAAGGTGCACCACCGGATGGTCGCGGCCGGCATGTCCGGCCATTTGAACATTGTCCACGGCGAGCGTCATGCCGCTCTCACCGCCCGGGAGTCCGAGATCGTCAAACTGGTGGCGGGCGGTGACACGAACGCGGAAATCGCGGCCAAGCTCACCGTTTCGCAGCGGACCGTCGAAGGGCACCTGTACCGGATTTTTGGAAAGCTCGGCATCAGCCGGCGCGGCGAGCTCGTGGAGATCCAGAAGGATCTGCAGCCGCCGTAATGCCTGGACCTGCGTATCCCGAGCAGTACTCGGACGCCGCGCGAGTATGCCCAAGTAGTGCAGCCCCCCGGTGGCGGAAGAAGTCGGGTAAACCCTACTCGTGTGCAGACCGGGCCCCCACGATTGACTTGAGTCAGTCCCGGGAACGAATCAGCAAGATCCAGACCCAAGATCAAAACCCAAGAATCAAACCCAGGATCACAACCCAGAACTAAAAACAGACCCGGGGAGGAGCCCGACTGCGGGCAGCCGCAGCAGCCAGGAGTAAACATGGCCGCGGCGACACCTCCCACCCCGACTTCCTTCATTGGAAACCGTGCGGTGCCTTCACCGGCAGCCGTACCCCAAAGACGGAGCCGGCGGCGTCAGAGCCTTCTGAGACCGAGGCTCTCCCCCCAGCCGCCGCCGGCTCCCTTTACCGGTCTGCACCACTGCAAGATGGGGAACTGCCGGAGCCCGGTGAGAACACCGGGCCAGCGCCGAGTAAGAGGCAGTAAGAGGTAATAAGCGGCAGTCGTTGGAAGCGACGCCCCGCCCGGGCCAGACGGCCCGCCGGCGGGGCGTTTCGGCGTCCCGGAACCTGGTCCCGCGATCATGCGCCGGCAGCCC
Organism: uncultured Arthrobacter sp.; assembly: GCF_964021775.1. Classification (GTDB taxonomy): domain Bacteria; phylum Actinomycetota; class Actinomycetes; order Actinomycetales; family Micrococcaceae; genus Arthrobacter. Next base: position 38,807 of record NZ_CAXHZI010000024.1, on the reverse strand, counting down.
GCCACCCGGTGCCGTCGGAACGTGGGACAATTAGGTCTAATCTGTGTGACGTAATAGGAGCCGGCTCCGGCCGGCCCCGCGCTACGCCTCAGCGACGACCGACCCAGGAGTATCAGCCCATGGTTGCCACACCAGCCCATCTCCTCCGCTCAGCCACGGCGCTGGGCAATGATGAGGTCATGCGGATCCGCAACGACTTCCCCATCCTGCACCGGTCCGTCAACGGGCACCCGCTGGTCTACCTGGACTCCGGGGCGACCTCGCAGAACCCGCTCAGCGTCCTGGAAGCCGAGCAGGAGTTTTACGAGCAGCGAAACTCCGCCGTGCACCGCGGCGCGCACTACCTCGCGGTGGAAGCCACCGAAGCCTTCGAGGACGCGCGCGAAACCGTGGCAGCCTTCATCGGGGCGGAGGCGGATGAACTGATCTGGACGTCCAACGCCACCGAGGGCCTGAACCTACTCAGCTACTCCTTCCTGAACGCCTCCCTGCCCGGCGCCCCGGCCGAGGCCGCCCGCTTCGCGCTCGCCGCCGGCGACGAAATCGTGGTCACCGAGATGGAGCACCACGCCAACCTGATTCCCTGGCAGCAACTGGCGGAACGGACCGGCGCCACACTGAAGTTCATCCCGGTCGACGACGACGGCGCCCTGGACCTCGACGCTGCCGCCGGCCTGATCGGCCCCCGCACCCGTGTGTTGGCCTTCACCCACGCCTCCAACGTCCTGGGGACCATCAACCCGGTGGCCGCGCTGGTTGCCCTTGCCCGGGCCGCCGGCGCCCTCGTGGTGCTTGATGCCTGCCAGTCCGCGCCGCACCTGGCCCTCGATGTCAAGGCGCTGGATGTGGACTTCGCCGTTTTCTCCGGGCACAAGATGCTTGGCCCCACCGGGATCGGCGGCCTCTACGGACGCTCGGAACTGCTCAACGCCATGCCGCCCTTCCTGACCGGCGGTTCCATGATCACCACCGTCACCATGGAGCGCGCCGCGTTCCTGCCCAGCCCGCAGCGCTTCGAGGCCGGCACCCAGAAGATCTCGCAGGCCGTGGCCCTTGCCGCTGCCGCGAACTACCTGAGTGAGACGGGCCTTGACCGGATCCACGCCTGGGAAGCACAACTGGGCCAGCGCCTCGTGGAAGGCCTTGCCGGCATCCCCGGGATCCGCGTGCTGGGTCCGGCCGCCGGCCAGGAGCGGATCGGCCTGGCCGCCTTCGACGTCGCCGGAGTGCACGCGCACGACGTCGGGCAGTTCCTGGACAGCCGCGGCATCGCGGTGCGCGTGGGGCACCACTGCGCCCAGCCGCTGCACCGCCGCCTCGGCATCACAGCCAGCACCCGGGCCAGCACCTACCTTTACAACACCACGGACGACGTCGACGCGTTCCTCGACGCCGTCGCCGGTGTCCGCGGATACTTTCAAGCCTGAGGACGGCACTGCATGAGTCTTGACCAGTTGTACCAGCAAATCATCCTGGAGCACTCCAAAGCCCGGCATGGCAGCGGCCTCGCGGGCGCCGGCGTGCCCGAGGGCGCCAGCAGCGGCCAGTCGCACCAGCTCAACCCGGTCTGCGGCGACGAAATCACCCTGCGGGTCTCCGTGTCCGGCGGCAAGGTCAGCGAGCTGCGCTGGGACGGGGACGGCTGTTCGATTTCGATGGCGTCGGCCTCCGTGCTGACGGAGCTCGCCGAAGGCCTGGACCCGGAGGAGCTGCACCGCGTGATCGACAGCTTCCGCGAGGTGCTGCGCTCGCGCGGCAAGGTGCCGGCCGACCCGGAGATCCTGGGTGACGCGGCTGCCTTTGAAGGCGTGTCCCGGTACGCCGCCCGGGTGAAGTGCGCCATGCTCTCCTGGGTTGCCGCCGAAGACGCCCTCGGCCAGGCGCTCGCTGGGCAGCAGGGCAACCAGGCCTAGCCCCGGCCGGGAAACGGGAACCTCAGGACCGCCGTCGTCCCAGCAGCGCCGCGAGCAGGGTCCCCAGCAGCGCGCCCAGGGTGTTCGCCAGCACGTCGGCGGCAGTGGGGTAGCGGGCCGGTAGGAAAAGGAACTGCGCGGCTTCGATGGCGCAGGAGGTCAGCAGCCCGGCGGCCGTCCCCAGCCACCAGAAGCCCCGGCCCGCGAGCCAGGTCACCAGGACGCCCAGCGGGATGAAGAGCAGCACATTGGCGGCGGACTCCAGGAAGCCGTAGTCGACCCAGCCCGGGACGCCGCTGTGGTGCAGCCAGCGGAGCGTTGAGCGCAACAGCCCCGCCACGGGCCGGTCCACTGGCTGGGGCCAGAGCGCCACCGCAGCGAGCAGCCCAAGGTAAGCCAGGAGTGCCCAGAGGGCCACACGGTGGGGCCGCACTGGCATCTTCCCTTCGGCAGCGGACCGGCAATGGCCTGATTCTAGCCTCCGGTGCCGCCGCCGCGGCCGGGTTAACCCAACTGACTCGCAGTTGTGGTCGTTTTGAGGAGTCAAAACGACCACAACTGCGAGCCGGTCGGAGGGTGCGGGGAAGGACATTCCCCCGGCCTAGGCGAGTAGGCCCGCGATCCCGATCGCCGCCGTCGCCGCGCCGAGCAGCATCGAGATGCTGACCAGCACGACGTGCACGGTGAGGAAGCGGGTGGCCTTGCCGCCGGCGTCGCGCGCCCGCGGGTCCTTCATGACCCGGCGCAGGAACTGCGGCCACACGGCCAGCGACCAGGCGCCGGCCACAACCAGGACGACGGCAAGGGCCGCGGGAAGTTCCATCGGCTAGTGGCTCTCGAGCCAGGCCTGGGCCTGGGTGGACTGGATGTTGAGGGCCTTGCCAACCATCGGCTCGGCCGCATCGGCAATCTTGCCGCCCAGCAGCGGCACGGACGAGGTGACCGTGCCTTCCAGCTCGATCCGGGTGCTGCCGCCGTCGGCGACGAGGCGCTGCACGGCGTTGACGTCCAGCGGGGCGCCGGCGACCTTCAGCGAGATGTTGCTCTGCCGCGAACCGTCGGCCTCCGGGGCGCCCCAGCTTTCCAGCTGCGTCACCTTCAGGCTCTCGCCCACGAACTTGCGGGCCAGGTCGGGCATCCGGGTGGTGGGGATGGTGCGGACCGTCGTGGTGTTGAAGGCGCCGGCCGGGTCGCCGTCCACGGCAAACGATTCAAGGGTGCCGCCGACGAGTTCGCTGGTGTGGCGCAGGAAGTCCTCGTTGACGAAGACTGCCGTGACGCTCTCGACGCTGTGCGGCAGGGTGGTGGATGCACTCAGGGCCATTGGGGGTCCTCCATGGGGTCTGGCTGGTCGTTTCGGGCTCCCAACATCCTACGCGGTGGGCCCCGCCGGTTCCGACTCGGCGGCCTCCAGCCGCTGCGCCGCGGCGGTGATATTCCGCGACATGGCAGGGAAGATCAGGCTGTGGAACGGCAGCACGGCGAGCCAGTACAGCTTGCCGCTGAGTCCCTTGGGGAAGAAAATGGCCCGCTGCCGGTAGCGGCTGCCCGTCCCCTCCGGCTCCACCGAGAGTTCCAGCCAGGCCCGGCCCGGGGCGCGCATCTCCGCGCGCAGCCGGAGCAGCCGGCCCCGCTCGATCCGCTCGACCCGCCACCAGTCGACCACCTCGCCGTCGGCCAGCAGGTGCGGGTGCCGCCGGCCGCGCGCCAGCCCCGCCCCGCCGGTGAGCTTATCCAGCCAGCCGCGCACGCTCCAGGCCAGTGGTAGCGAGTACCAGCCGTTGCGGCCGCCGATGCCCTCGATGATGGTCCAGACGTGTTTCGGGCTGACCGCACTGGAGTAGCTGCGCTCGTCGACGTAGACGCGGTGCCCGGCCCAGTCCGGGTCGCTGGGCAGCGGATCGGCGTCGGCTCCGGCGTTGGCCCATGTCGTCTCCACCTGCCCGTCCCGTTCTTTGCCCAGGGCCAGGGCGACGGCGCGCCGGTAGGGGGTCAGTCCGCCGTCGGGCAGCGGAATGTAGGAGTCGATGTCACGCTCGCGGGAGACGGCGTCGTGCTGCAGCGACTCCACCAGCGGCAGCGACATGGATAGCGGGATCGGGGTGGTCAGTGCGACCCACATCCCCGCGAGCTTCGGCGCGGGGATGGGCAGGGCCAGCACCACGCGGTGCGGCAGCCCGGCCTCGGCCGCGTATTCCTGCATCATCCCGGCGTAGCTGAGCACCTGCCGGGAGCCGATGTCAAAGGTGCGGTTGATCCGGCCCTCCAGCGACGCCGCGCCGACGAGGTAGTGCAGCACGTCCCGCACCGCGATGGCCTCGATCTTGTTCCGCACCCAGCTGGGGGCGGGCATCACCGGCAGCGTCTCGGACAGGTGCCGGATCATCTCGAAGGACGCCGACCCGGAGCCGATCACGACCCCGGCCTGGAACACCACCGCGTCCACGGCCCCGTCGAGGAAGACCTTGCCGACGGCCTCGCGGGAGCGCATGTGGGTGGAGAGTTCGGCGCCGGAGGGGTGCAGGCCGCCGAGGTAGACGATCCGGTCTACGCCGGCCGCCGCGGCCGCCTGCGCAGCGGTCTCGGCCATCGCCTTCTCCTTGGCCTCGAACCCGGCGCCGCCCGCCATCGAGTGGACCAGGTAATAGAACACGTCCACGCCGTCCAGCGCCTCCCGCAGCTTCGCTCCGTCGTCGAGGCTGCTCTGGACCACCTCGACGTCCTCCAGCCACGGCACCCCGGCGATCTTCGCCGGAGTGCGGACCAGGACCTTCACCCGGTGCCCGGCCTCCAGCAGCCGGGGGACCAGCCTGCCGCCGATGTAACCGGTGGCGCCTGTCACCAGCACGGTCTTCGGGTGCGCAGCCTTGGGGGTGCCGTTCATGGGTGGCTCCTTCTCGTCGGGGACATCAGCCAGCGGATATAAGCCATTCGGAGTGCGGGTCCCGCCGGACTGCAGCCGGTGCGGCCTGCGCCCCTCTGCCAGCTTAGCCCCGGGTCCCGGCCCGCCGCCGCGGCGCGGTAGGCTGGAAGGACCCGGGATTCTTGCGAATTTCGGGTATTCGTGTTGCCTGCATGCCCGTGATCACGTCAGGAGTTCCGCCATGAGCCTCAACGGCCCCTCTCTCACCGGTCTGCGGCGTGTCCTCGCCGAGGACAAGACCTTCGCCCGGGTGCAGGCCGAAGCGTCCCGGCCGGTCACGGCCCGCAGCGAGGACTACCAGATCAGCGCCCCGGCCGGGCTGCGCGCTGCGCTGCTGGCGGAAATGGCTGACGGGCTCGCGTCGGGATCCGCGCCCGACGGCGGCGCCGCGCCCGTGGTGCTCGCCGTCACCGCCACCGGCCGCGAGGCCGAAGACCTCGCCGCCGCGCTGGGCGCCTTCCTGCCCGCGGACACGGTCGCGGAGTTCCCCAGCTGGGAGACCCTGCCGCACGAGCGGCTCTCGCCGCGCTCGGACACCGTCGGCCGCCGGCTCTCGGTGCTGCGCCGGCTCGCGCACCCGGAGACCGGCGGCGCCCTGCGCGTTGTGGTCGCCCCGGTCCGGGCCGTGGTCCAGCCGATCGTGGCGGGCCTGGGCGAGCTGGTCCCGGTGACCTTGAAAGTCGGCCAGGACGTCCCGTTCGGCGACGTCGTGAAGAACCTCGCCGACGCCGCCTACGCCCGGGTGGACATGGTCACCCGGCGCGGCGAATTCGCTGTCCGCGGCGGCATGCTGGATGTCTTCCCGCCCACCGAGGACCACCCGATCCGGGTGGAGTTCTTCGGCGACGAGGTCGAGCAAATGCGCTGGTTCGCCGTCGCCGACCAGCGCTCGCTGACCGCGCCGGGCGTGCACCACCCCACCGAACTGCACGCCCCGCCGTGCCGCGAAATCCTGATCACGCCCTCGGTGATGTCCCGGGCCGCGACGTTGAAGTCCCAGTTGCCGGCCGCGGCGGACATGCTGGAGAAAATCGCCGGCGGCATCGCCGTCGAAGGCATGGAATCCCTGGCCCCGGTGCTGGTGGACTCCATGGTGCCGTTCCTGGACCAGTTCCCGGAGGGCTCCATCTCGGTGGTGATCGAACCGGAAAAGGTCCGCACCCGCGCCCACGACCTCGCCGCCACTAATGAGGAATTCCTTGAGGCGGCGTGGTCCACGGCGTCCGACGGCGGGACCGCCCCGCTGGATTTGAGCTCCGCGGCGTCCGCGGCCCTGCATTCGGCGAGCTTCCGCTCCCTCGGCGAGACCCGCAGCACGGCGCTGGCGCACGGCGTGTCCTGGTGGTCCATCAGCTCGCTCGCCAGCGACGAGGAGCTGCTGCCGGAGATCGATGTGCTGAACCTGCACGCCCGCGAACCGCGCGGCTATCAGGGGGACGTGGCGGAGATGATGGACTTCATCGGCTCGCACGTGCGGGAGCAGTGGCGGATTGTCGTCGCCACCGAGGGTCCCGGCCCGGCGCAGCGCCTCGCTGAACTCTTCCACGACAACGACATCCCGTGCGCCCGGGTCGAAACCCTCGACGCGGACCCGCAGCCGGGCCTGATCGAGGTGACCACCGCCGCCGTCGGCCGCGGCTTTGTGCTGGACGGGCTGAAGGTGGCGCTGCTGACCGAGGCCGACCTGCTGGGCCGCACCTCCGCCGGCTCCACCAAGGACATGCGGAAGATGCCGTCCAAGCGGCGGAACGCGGTGGACCCGCTGCAGCTGCTGGCCGGCGACTTCGTGGTGCACGAACAGCACGGCATCGGCCGGTTCGTGGAGCTGATCCAGCGTAAAGTCGCGGGCGGCGGAGACGGGGTGCGCGAATACCTGGTGCTCGAATACGCGCCCTCCAAGCGCGGCGCCCCGGGTGACCGGCTCTTCGTCCCCACCGACCAACTGGACCAGGTCACCCGCTACGTCGGCGGCGACACTCCGGTGCTGAGCAAGATGGGCGGCTCGGACTGGGCCAGCACCAAGTCCAAGGCGCGCAAGGCCGTCAAGGAAATCGCCGGCGAACTGATCCGGCTGTACTCGGCCCGGATGGCCTCCCGCGGGCACGCCTTCGGCCCGGACACCCCGTGGCAGCGCGAGCTTGAGGAAGCCTTCCCCTACGTGGAGACCCCGGACCAGCTGACCACCATTAACGAGGTCAAGGCGGACATGGAACGGGAGATCCCGATGGACCGCCTGGTCTCCGGCGACGTTGGCTACGGCAAGACCGAAATCGCGGTCCGGGCCGCGTTCAAGGCGGTCCAGGACGGCAAGCAGGTGGCCGTGCTGGTGCCCACCACGCTGCTGGCGCAGCAGCACTACGAGACGTTCACCGAACGCTTCTCCGGCTTCCCGCTGCGGGTCAAGCCGCTGTCCCGCTTCCAGGGCGCCAAGGAGGCCAAGGAGACCGCCGAAGGTGTGAAGAACGGCTCGGTGGACGTCGTCATCGGCACGCACCGGCTGCTGTCCAAGGACTTCGCGTTCAAGGATCTCGGCCTTGTAATCGTGGACGAGGAGCAGCGCTTCGGCGTCGAACACAAGGAAGCGCTGAAGAAGATGCGCACCAACGTGGACGTCCTGGCCATGAGCGCCACCCCCATCCCGCGCACCCTGGAGATGTCCCTTACCGGCATCCGGGAGACCTCCACCCTGGCCACCCCGCCGGAGGAGCGGCACCCGGTGCTGACCTACGTGGGCCCGTACACGGACAAGCAGACCTCGGCCGCGATCCGCCGCGAACTGATGCGCGAGGGGCAGGTCTTCTTCGTGCACAACCGGGTCTCCACCATCGAGCGCACCGCCGCGAAGATCCGCGAACTGGTCCCCGAGGCCCGCGTCGAGGTGGCGCACGGCAAGATGTCCGAAAGCCGGCTGGAACAGATCATCGTGGACTTCTGGGAGAAGCGCTTCGACGTGCTGGTCTGCACCACCATCATCGAGACCGGGCTGGACATCTCCAACGCCAACACCCTGATCGTGGACGGCGCGGACAAGTACGGGCTCTCCCAGCTGCACCAGCTGCGCGGGCGCGTGGGCCGCGGCCGGGAACGGGCGTACGCCTACTTCCTCTACCCCTCGGAAAAGCCGCTGGGCGAGGTGGCGCTGGAACGGCTCAAGGCGGTTGCGACGCACAACGAACTCGGCGCCGGCATGCAGCTGGCCATGAAGGACCTCGAAATCCGTGGCGCCGGCAACCTGCTGGGCGGCGAACAGTCCGGCCACATCCAGGGCGTCGGCTTCGACCTTTACATCCGGCTGGTGGGCGAGGCCGTGGCCGACTACCGCGGCGAGGCCGAGGAGAAGGCTGCGGAAATGAAGATCGAGCTGCCGGTGAACGCGCACCTGCCGCACGACTACGTGCCCGGTGAGCGGTTGCGCCTGGAGGCGTACCGGAAGCTGGCCGCCGCGCTCAGCAACGAGGCAATCGACGAGGTCGAGGCCGAACTCGTGGACCGCTACGGCGAGCTGCCGCTGCCGGCGCAGAACCTGGTCGCGGTGGCCCGCTTCCGGGTCGGCGCGCGTGAGGCCGGCCTGACCGACGTCGCCCTGCAGGGCAACTTCATCAAGTTCTCGCCCGCCCAACTGCCCGAGTCCAAGCTGATGCGGCTGGCCCGGATGTACCCCGGTTCGCAGGCGAAGCCGGCCCTGGACGCGGTGCTGATCCCCAAGCCGAAGACGGCCCGGATCGGCGGCCGCGACCTGCAGGACGCCGAGATCCTGGCCTGGGCCAACGGCGTGATCGAGGCGATCTTCTCCGACGTCCCGCTCTCGGTCGGCTAGGCCGTGATGGGAGGACACCACGCCGCGTCCGGGGCCGCGGCGTGGGTGGCTATTGCCTCGACCGGGCCGTACGCGCTGGGCTGGTATCCGCTGGACGCCACCGGCATCGTGATCGGCGGGATGGCGACGGCGGGGACGGCCCTGGTCTGCGACTGGGACCACCGCTCCAGCACGGTGGCGCACGCCCTCCCGCCGCTGTCCAACCTCATCGCCGTGGGCATCGAAAACGCGTCCGGCGGCCACCGGCAGGGCACCCACTCGGTGCTGGGCGCCGCGTTCTTTGTACTGCTCGCGGCACTGGCCGGGCAGCTCCAGCTGCAGACCGACTGGGGCCTGCTGTCCGTGGGCGCCGGCCTGCTGTGCATGTTCATGATCAACATCGCCGCGAAGGCGCTCAAACTATTTCCCAAATACGGCTGGATCAGCAACTGGGTCTTCGCCCTCACCATGGCCGGGCTGGTGACCTGGTTCGCCCCGGACCAGTGGACCTGGCTGCCGGTGTCCATGCTGACCGGCGTCCTAGTGCACATCGTGGGCGACATGATCACCACCGGGGGAGTGCCGCTGCTCTGGCCGCTCGTGGTGAAACCGCCGAAGTTCCTGCGCAAGCTGCCGCTGGTCAAGGACGTCTGGAAAGCCAACGGGGCGTTTTCCATCCCGCTGCTGGGCCGGGCCGGTTCGCGGCGGGAATGGTTTGTCCTGATCCCGGTCAGCGGCTACGCCATGGTCGGCATGTTCTCCGCCGCCCTCACCGTTGCCAAGGGCCACTTCCCGGCGGTGCTCGCGCAGGGGACCGCGCTGGTCAACCGCCTGCTGGCCGCCGTCGGAGCCTAGGGCCGACGCCGGGCCGCCGCGTCGGCCGTCCGGGGCGGCTATGGCTCCTGTTTCCGCTTTCAGGTCTCCGCCGGGCGGCGTGTCCGTGTCAAAGTGCCCCCGGAACGCACCTCCCCGCGACGGGTCCGCGGTGGGATGGGGCTGATCAGCCGTTTGGCGGGCGGCTAGGGTGACGCGTCAATGGCCTGCCCGACGTCGGGACGCCCCCGCGTTGGCCGTCCGGGGCGGCTATGGCTCCTGTTTCCGCTTTCAGGTCTCCGCCGGGCGGCGTGTCCCTGTCAAAGTGCCCCCGGTATGGACCTCCCGGCGACGAGATCGGCGGTGCGCTGGGGCTGGTCAACCGCCTGCTGGCCGACGCCGGGCCGCCCTGGGTTTTCCGCTACGGTTCCGGACGGACGCACCCCGGGCCCGGGGTGCCTTGGTCCGGAACCGCCGCGCTTTTCCGGAACCGCAGCTTAAACAACTGTTGCCCCGGACAGCCGGGGCAACAGGACATCAACGCGAAGGGGTCTAGCTCTCGCCCGCGGAGTCCGAGCGGCCGGTGATGGTCTGCGGGATCCAGAACGCGAGGGCGAACAGGATCAGGCAGGCGGCCATCGGCCACGGGTTGCCCAGGCTGAGGAAGGACAGCGAGTACAGGGCGCCGAAGAACAGGGCCATCATGATGACAAACAGCACGATGCTGGATGCGAGGCTGTTCTCGCCCTGCGGAGTCTTGGTGGTGTTGTTGCTGCTGGACATTCGTTCCTCCTCGGCCCCGCGGGGCTTAAAAACTGTGGCGGCTGCGGCGGTGTTCGGTACGGTCAGTACGCGGATGAACCCTGTTCACCCTTGACGATCGCGATGCCGGAGCTGGCGCCAATACGTGTTGCACCTGCAGCAATCATAGCCTGAGCGTCGGCCAGGGAGCGCACGCCGCCCGAGGCCTTGACGCCGAGTCCCGCACCCACCGTGCGCCGCATCAGGGCGACGTCCTCCGCCGTGGCTCCGCCGCCGTTGAAGCCGGTGGAGGTCTTAACGAAGTCGGCCCCGGCCTCGACGGAGGCCTCGCAGGCGAGCACCTTCTGGGCGTCGTCCAGCAGTGCGGTCTCGATGATGACCTTCAGGATGGCGCCGCCGGAGTGGACAGCCTCGGCGACGGCGCGGATGTCATCAACCAGCGCGCCCTTGTCATTGGCGCGGGCCGCGGCGATGTTGATCACCATGTCGATCTCGTCGGCGCCGTCGAGCACCGCACCGCGGGCCTCGAAGGCCTTGACGTCGCTCGGGGTCGCGCCCAGCGGGAAGCCGATCACGGAGCAGGTCAGCACCCCGGAGCCCTTGAGCGCGGTCTTGACGGTCTTGACCCAGATGGGGTTCACGCAGACGGACTTGAAGTGGTACTCGGCCGCCTCGGCGCAGACCTTCAGGACCTCGGCCTCACTGGCTTCCGGCTTGAGCAGGGTGTGGTCGATGTACGAGGCAATGTTGCCCGCGGCGCCCTGGTGGTCGGTGCCGGCCGCGCCGGCAGCCGTGGTGGCTTCGTTGCTCATGGTGGTCCCTTTCCTGCCGGCCCCGGGTGGTGCCCGGCCCGGCCTGCTGACACGGCGTGTGTCGTGGCTTCTCAGTGCACCATCTTGCCATAACGGGACCGGCCGGAGCAGGCGCTATGCCGCCTGCGCGAGGGGCCCGGACAGGGAGGCCTGGAGCAGCCCGGTGGCGCAGACTCCCGCGGCGGAACCGGCGGCCACCAGCAGCCCCAGCCGGACGCCGTCGTACGCCGCCGCGTCGCCGATCGCCCAGATCCCCGGCACCGAGGTGCGGTAGTCCTTGCCCACCACGATCCCGCCCTGCGCCGCGGTGGCCAGGCCGGCGGTGCGGGCGAGGCTGTCGCGGGAAATGCGCTCTTCGGCGAGGACCACCAGGTCCCCGCTCATGCTCGAACCGTCGTCGAAGACGATTCCGGCGGCGGGCAGCGCGGAGCCGGCGAGGGTGGGGACGACGGCGGACGGGCGCAGCGTGGTGCGGACCGGCCGGACGCCGCGGGCGCGGAGCACGGCCTCGGCCTGGCCCGCGGCGGTGCCGGTGCCCACCAGGATGCCCAGCGGCCGGCGGCCCAGGACCCGGGTGACGTCCTTGACGGCGTCGCCCAGGCGGGTGGCGTCATCGATCGTGGAGTAGCTCAGGCAGCGGCCCTCGCCCTCGATCGGCGCCAGGGCCGGCGCCGAACCGGTGGCGATCACCAGCTGGTCGTAGCTGAACTCCATCCCGTCAGCCGTCGTGACCCGCTGCTCCGCGGCGTCGATGAAGCTGGCCGGCTGCCCGAAGCGGACTGACACCTGGGGCAGGGCGGCCAGGTCCAGCAGCTCGTCCGGGGCGTCATCGCGGTTGCTGAGCACCGTGATGCCGCCGGCGAACGGGGTGCGGGTGAGCTGGCGGACCAGCGCCTGCGCCGCCGGGCCGGCGCCGGCGATGACAATCCGCGGCCGGGTCTGGGACGTGGCGGACTCGGTGGGGATGGCGGACGCTTCCGTGACGGACATGTGCTGGCCCTTTCGCTGGTGGGCCGGATGTGGCCCGTGTTCTTGATGTTCCCCAGCGTAGGGGGCCGATTTTTCGCGGAGGTTACCGCCCTGTTGCAGTATTTTCGCGGTTCGTTCGCCAACCGTTACCAGCCGGTAATGCCGTGGGTCACACCCGGATCCGGTAGCCGCGCTTGACCACCGTCTCCACCAGGCTGCCGTCCGGCAGCGCGGACCGCAGCCGGCTGACCGTCATGTCCAGGGCGTGCACGGATCCGCGCAGTTCCAGCAGCTCGGAGAGCGCCTCGCGGGAGAGCACGGCCCCGCCGGCGCCCAGCAGCGCCCGCAGCAGCAACAGCGGGGCCGGGGCCAGCTCCACCGCTTCGCCGTCAATCCGCAAGGACCGGCCGCGCAGCTCCACCGCGCCCGAGGCGGTGTCCAGCCGCCGCACATGGTTCAGGGCCAGGTGCTCCACAACCAGCCGGATCAGGGCGCCCATCCGGAACCGTTCCGGGATGAGCGGCTGCACCCCGGCGTCGATCAGCGGCTGGGCGGTGATGGGGCCGACGACGGCGGTGGCCACCGTGGTCTTCAGGCTCTCCACCAGCTGTTTGTAGAGGCCCATCTCATGCGCGGTGCTCCACAGCGCGTCCACGGCCGGCGCACTCGTGAAGGTCAGCACATCCAGGTTGCCGCTGCACGCCGCCTCGATCAGCTTAGGCAGCCGGTCAGCGCCGTCGGGCTTGACCCAGCGGTACGGGGTGACGGTCATGACGTTGGCGCCGGACATCCGCAGCCGCTCCAGCTGGCGGACATCGGTGTAGCCGTGCAGCTGCACCGCGACGGTCTTTCCGCGCACGCCCTCGGCCAGCAGCATGTTCACCAGGGTGGCGGTGGTTTCGTCGCTGCTGATTCCGACGTCGGCCAGCCCGGCCGCGCGGACCGCGCCGCGGGCCTTGGGGCCGCGGACGAACATCCGGGTGGCGCCGAGGGTCTCCAGCAGTTGCTCGCCGATGCCGAAGGTGTCCGCCGCCTCGCACCAGCGCCGCATCCCGTAGGCGGTGGTGGCGATGCAGAGCTCGGGCCGGGCGTCGATGATGGCACGGGTGTCCTCGATCAGCCGCAGGTCTTCCTGGACCGGGGCGATTTTCAGCGCCGGGGCGTGCAGCACCTCGGCGCCGCGCCGCTCCAGGGCCTCGATCAGGTCCTGGGAACGCCGGTGCGAGGTGACTCCGATCCGGAAGCCCTCCAGCGGCAGCTCCGCCTTCTCCGGAGCCTCGTCCCCGGCGGTGCCGGCGAGGGCTTCGAGCGCGCTCACGGCGCTCACGCTCCCATCAGGGACGCAGCGAGGCGGTCCAGCTCGGCTTCGGCTTCCGCGCAGCCCCGGTTGGCCTCGGCCACCCGGACCACCTCGCCGATCACCAGCACGGCGGGGTTGCTGCAGCCCGCGGCCGCCGTGGTGATGCTGCCCAGCTCGGCGATGGTGGTGCGCTGGCCCGGGCGGTAGCCGCGTTCGACGACGGCCATCGGCATGTCCGCCCGCATCCCGGCGCGGCGCAGTCCGGCGGCCAGGTGGTGCAAGGTCCCGATGCCCATCAGCACGACGATGGTGCCGCCGAGACCGGCCAGGTGGGTGTGTTCCTTCTCGGTCAGCGGGGCGTGGCCGGAGACCACGGTGAACAGGTGGCTGACCTCGCGGTGCGTGACCGGGATCCCGGCCGCGGCGGGCACCGAGATGGCGCTCGTGACCCCGGAAATCACCCGCACGGGCACGCCGGCCTTCACGCAGGCGGCCACTTCCTCGCCGCCGCGGCCGAAGACGTACGGGTCGCCGCCCTTGAGCCGGACCACATTCCTTCCGGCCAGCGCGGCCTCGACCATGAGGTCTTCAATGCCGGCCTGGCTGACCGGGTGGTGGCCGGGGCGCTTGCCCACGTCCACCAGCTCCGCCGTCGTCAGCCCGGGCAGCTCCTGGTACGGGGCCAGCCGGTCGTAAAAGACGACGTCGGCGTCCCGCAGGGCCGTGATCGCCGCAAAGGTCAACAGTTCGGCGGTTCCCGGGCCGCCGCCCACCAATGTGACGTGCCCGGCGGGGCCGGCGGCCGGCTCGGCGGCGACCGGGATGCCGGTCGCGCGGCAGCGCTCCATCAGGCCCGCCCAGCCCGGCTGGCCGTCGTCGACGGCGGCGACCAGGAAGGGCCGCTCCGGCAGCGGGCCGTCGTGCGCTCCGCCGTCGGGGCTGCTGAGCCGGGACACCACGGCGCCGGCGGCCCGGTAGCGGCGGACGGCCTGGCGCGCGGCGGTGTCCGAGCCGGTGACAAGGACTTCGCGGCCGGTGAGATCGATGCTGAGCTGCATGTTAGGCCTGGCTTTCGGTAGGAGCAGAAGTGGCGGCGGGGGTACCGGTGGCGGCGTCGCTGGGGCGGACCGGGATGCTGGCGGCGACCAGCACCGGCTGCCGGCCGGCCTGAGCCTTCTCCTCGGCGGTGGCGGGGCGCATCTGGCCGCGCTCCGGGACGAAGGAGATCGAGTTGTCCTTTTGGTCCGGGGCGTTGACGAAGGAGCGGAAGCGGCGCAGCCGTTCGGGATCCTTGAGCGTCTCGGCCCACTCGTCCTGGTAGGTGTCCACGTGCTTGCCCATGGCCGCCTCAAGGTCCTCGGCGATGCCGAGCGAGTCGTGCACCACCACGTCCTCGACGTGCTTCAGGCCGCCCTCGAGGTCCTCCTGCCAGCGCGCGGTGCGCTGCAGCCGGTCCGCGGTGCGGATGTAGTACATCAGGTAGCGGTCGATGTACCTCAGCAGGGTCTCCTCGTCCAGGTCCTGGGCGAGGAGCTGGGCGTGGGCCGGCTGGAAGCCGCCGTTGCCGCCGACGTAGAGGTTCCAGCCCTTGTCCGTGGCGATCACGCCGACGTCCTTGCCGCGGGCCTCCGCGCATTCGCGGGCGCAGCCGGAGACGCCCATCTTCAGTTTGTGCGGGCTGCGCAGTCCGCGGTAGCGCAGTTCCAGCGTGATCGCGAGGGCGACGGCGTCCTGCACGCCGAAGCGGCACCAGGTCGACCCGACGCAGGACTTCACGGTCCGCAGCGATTTGCCGTAGGCCTGGCCGGACTCGAAGCCGGCGTCTACCAGTTCCTTCCAGATGTCCGGGAGCTGTTCCAGCCGGGCGCCGAACATGTCGATCCGCTGGCCCCCGGTGATCTTGGTGTACAGGCCGTACTTTTCGGCGACGGCGGCGATCACGCCGAGCTTCTTCGGGGTGATCTCACCGCCCGCGATCCGCGGAACCACGGAGTAGCTGCCGTCCTTTTGCATATTGGCGAGGGCGCGGTCGTTGGTGTCCTGCAAGGTGCCGCGGCCGGCGTCGAGCACGTAGGCGCTGTGCTGGCTGGCGAGGATGTTGGCGATGGTGGGCTTGCAGATGTCGCAGCCGGTGCCGGTGCCGTAGCGGGCCAGGATGTCCTCGAAGGAGGCCAGTTCCAGGACCCTGATCGCGTCGAAGAGTTCCTGCCGGGAGAGTTCGAAGTGCTCGCAGAGGGCCTTGGAGACGGCGATGCCGGACTTGGCCAGTTCGCCTTCCAGCAGCTTCTTCAGCATCGGGACGCAGGAGCCGCACTGGGTGCCGGCGCGGGTGCAGCCCTTGAGCCCGCCGAGTTCCTGGACCGGGGCGTTGCCCTCGCAGGCGCCGCAGCCGTTGACCGCGTCGCGGATGGCGCCGGCGGCCACGTTGTTGCAGGAGCACAGGATCGCGTCGTCCGGCAGCTCGGTGTCCGGGGCGTCGCCGCTGCCGGCCGCGGTGAGGTAGGCGCCGGGTTCGGCGGCCAGTTCGCGGCCCAGCATGGGGCGCAGCGAGGTGTACGGGGTGGCGTCGCCGACGAAGATGCCGCCCAGCAGGGTCTTGGCGTCGTCGGTGGTGACGATCTTCTGGTAAACGCCGCGGGCCGGATCGGCGTAGACAATTTCGAGCGCGTGCTCGGTCTTGGCGAAAGCGTCGCCGAAGCTGGCCACGTCGACGCCGGAGAGCTTGAGCTTGGTGGCGGTGTCGAAACGCGGGAAGGTCGCGGCCCCGCCGTGCAGCCGGTCCGCGACGATCTCCGCCATCGTGTTGGCCGGGGCCACCAGGCCCAGGCACATGCCGCCGAAGTTGGCGACCTCGCCGATCGCCCAGACGCCCGGGACCTGCGTTTGGCAACCGTCGGAAATGACGACGCCGCCGCGCGGGCCGAGCTCGAACTGCTGCACACCGCCCGCTTCGGTGCGGAACAGCTCGTCGCGGGGGCGCACGCCGATCGCGACGATCACGATGTCGGCGTCGACTATCCGGCCGTCGGCCATCAGCACGCCGGTGACCTGCCCGTCGTCGTCGGAGAGGACCTCGGAGGGGAACACCCCGCCGTGGACGGTGAAGCCCTTGGCCTCAATCAGCCGGCCGAGGGCCTGGCCGGCGCCCTCGTCCAGCTGGGTGTTCATCAGCCAGGGGGAGCCGTTGATGACGATCGGGGTGGCGCCGAGCTGTTCGGTGCCGGCCGCGGATTCCAGGCCCAGCAGGCCGCCGCCGATCGTGACGGCGTTGACCTTGCGGCCCAGCTTGGCGGTGAGCTCGGCGATGGTCCGGTTGATGGACCAGACGTCTTCGAGGGTGCGGTAGACGTGAGTGAGTTCGGCGCCGGGGATCGGCAGGCGGGCCGCGTCCGAGCCGGTGGCGACCACCAGCTCGTCGTACGGGTAGACGCTGCCGGCAGCGGTTTCCACCGTTTTCGCGGCGGTGTCGATGCCGGTGACGCGCTCGCCGGTCCTGAGCGTGAGCGCGTCGTGGTCCCACATCGACGCGCTGCCGAGGGTGAGGTCCACGTCCGCGTCGGTGAGCGCCTTGCTCAGCGCGACCCGGTCGTAGGGCAGGTGGGCTTCCTCGGTCAGGACGGTGACCTGCCAGCCGTCCAGGCCGCGGGCATGCATGGCATCGGCGAAGCGGTGCGCGGCGGGTCCGCCGCCGGCGACGACGACGCGGCGCGGGGTCTGCCCGGATGCAGTCTCAGGAGAAGCGTTTTCGGGGCTGGCGGTCTGTCCGGTCACGGGTGGCCTTTCGTTGGGCCGCAGGCGGTGCTCTGCAACGGTTCGACCCAGCTGTTTCGATCGACCCGTGCTCTCAGCAGCATCGATCAGCTGGTCCGTTCAGCCTAGGGATTGGCAGTTTCGCTTCAGTTTCCCTTTTGTTTCGTGATCTTAACTTCTGCATCACGGGCGCATTTCGGGCCGCGTGAGGTCTCTTTTACCGGCCGGACACATTGGCCGCATGCCGTTGAAACACCGCGGTCCTAGCGTGGGGTGATGGCCGCAGCAGTGGCCGAACGAACCTTGAGAGGGGCCAAGATGACTGCCGTACTGGAAAGCGCAGCCCGCAGCTTTGTGGAGCGCGTCGCAGGAGAAGGCGGAGCCGGCTGGCACCGGGTATGCGCCGTCGAGGACCTGGAGCCGGGCTGGGGCGAGGCCGCGCTGATCGCCGGACGCCAGGTGGCCCTGATCCGGACCGCCGCCGGTGAGGTTTTCGCCGTCGAGCACGCCGATCCGGCCACCGGGGCCCACGTTATGGCCCGCGGCATCACCGGCTCCCGCGGCGCCCGCCCCACGCTGGCCTCGCCGCTGCACAAGGAGGTCTACGACCTCGGCACCGGGGAGTGCCTCGGCAGCCCGGAGCTGCGCCTGGGCACCTACCCCGTCCGGGTCACGGACGGCTTCGTCGAGGTGGAGCTCTAGAGCCCCAGCGCCTCCTGCACGTCGGCCAGGACCCCGTCCAGGGCGGCGCGGGCCTCGAGCCGCGCCTGCGGCAGTTCGGCGGCGGATCCGACGCTGCGGATCACCTCGAGGTAGCACTTGAGCTTTGGTTCGGTGCCGCTGGGGCGGATGATGACGCGGCTGCCGTCCTTCGTCAGGTAGAGCAGCCCGTCCGTGGGCGGAAGCTGTTCGCTGCCTTCGGCCAGGTCCGCGGCGGTTTCGACGGCGGAGCCGCCGAACGAGTCCGGCGGGCTGACCCGCAGCCGGTTCATCATGGCGTCCAGCAGCCCCAGGTCAGCCACCCGGATGCTGAGCTGGTCGCTGGCGTGCAGGCCGTGCACCAGGTAGAGCTCGTCCAGGGTGTCAAAGATGGTCTTGCCCTCGGCCTTGGCAGCGGCCGCGAGCTCGGCGATCAGCACGGCGGCGGAGATCCCGTCCTTGTCCCGCACCAGTGACGGCGCGACGCAGTAGCCCAGCGCCTCCTCGTAGCCGTAGAGCAGGCCCGGCACCCGGGCGATCCATTTGAAACCGGTGAGGGTTTCCTCATGGGCGTAGCCCGCGGCGGCGGCGATGCGGGCCAGCAGCCGGGAGGAAACGATCGAGTTGGCGAAGACCCCGGCCGTGGAACTGCCATCGGCAGCTTCGGCGGCAGCCAGCCGGGCCACCACGTGAGCCCCCAGCAGGGACCCCACCTCGTCGCCGCGCAGCATCCGCCAGGCGCCGGTGTCCGGGTCCTTCGCAGCCACCGCGGCGCGGTCGGCGTCGGGGTCGTTGGCGATCACAATGTCGGCGTCCACCCGGGCCGCGGTTTCCAGCGCAAGGTCCAGCGCGCCGGGCTCCTCGGGGTTGGGGAAGTTCACGGTGGGGAAGTCGGGATCCGGTTCCGCCTGCTCGGCCACCAGCGTGACGTCGGCGAAGCCGGCGGCCTTAAGCACGGAGACGGCGGTCTCGCCGCCCACCCCGTGCATGGGGGTCAGGACGATCTTCAGCTCCCGGGCGGGGAAGCGCTCCGGCGCAGCCAGTGCAGCGACGGCGGCCTCATAGTCGGCGGCGATGGAGGGATCCAGCACCGTCCAGCCCTCGGCGGCCAGGACGATCGAGTCCAGCGCGCCGACGGCGTCGATCTCGGCGGCGATCAGCGCATCGTACGGCGCCACGATTTGGGCGCCCCGCCCGCTCTCCTCGACCGCGTGCCGGCCCAGGTAGACCTTGTAGCCGTTGTCCTGCGGCGGGTTGTGGCTGGCCGTGACCATCACGCCGCCGTCGCAGTCCAGGGCGCGGACCGCGTAGGCAAGCAGCGGCGTGGGCAGCGCCGCGGGCATCAGGAACGTCTCGATGCCGGCGGCGGTGAAGATCGCCGCGGTCTCCTCGGCGAAGATGGCCGAGTTGTGGCGGGCGTCGTAGCCGACGACGGCGCGCGGCCGGGTTCCCGGCGCGGACTGCGCGACGGCGGTGCCGAGGAAGGCGGCGAGGCCGGCGGCGGCGCGGCGCACCACCACGCGGTTCATCCGGTTCGGTCCGGCCCCGAGGGCCGCCCGCAGTCCCGCGGTGCCGAACTGGAGCGTGCCGCTGAAGCTGTCGGCGAGTTCCTGCCGGGCTGCCGCGACTCCCTCGTCGGAGAGGCGGACCAGCTCGGTCAGGGCGGCGGCGGTCGCGGGATCCGGGTCCTGGGCCGCCCATGTGCGGGCGTCGCTCAACAGTTGGGCCAATGCGGCATCGGAAGACGTCATGGGTACCAAACTAGCGTCAAACGGCGGCGCGGTGCGTCCCGACAAGCGCGGGCCGGGCTTACAGTTCCATCACACCCGGGCCGGCGGAAGTCCCGTCCGGTCCCGTCCCGTGCCCGCGGGACGGCCAAGCCGGCACCGTCTTGGCGCCCGCCGAAGAGCCCGCCGAGGTGACACTTCGCGGCAGTGTTTTCGGCCGGAACTGCCGCGAACTGCCAGCTCGGCGCAGGGTCAGCGAAAGATCCGCGCAGGACCGGGGCGCCGGGGCAGGTGCTCATTGACACCCGATTTTCCGGACACGTAACGTCTGGAATATGAAAATGGGCCGTGGGGTGGAGTGGGCTTTGCACTCTTGCGTCAACATGTCGTGGACGCCGCCGGGGGAGGCCGTGAACAGTGCCCGGCTGGCGGCTTTCTACAAGCTGCCCGCGGCGTACCTGAACAAACAGCTCCAGGCCCTCGTCCGGGCCGGTATCTTGACCTCGGTCTCGGGTCCGCGCGGCGGCTTCCACCTGGCGCGCCGGCCGGAGAACATCTCCGTGCTGGACGTGGTGCTGGCCCTGGAAGGAACGGAGCCGGCCTTCCGCTGCGAGGCCATCCTTGGCGACATGCCGGACGCGGACCGGCAGGAGAACTTCGTCCGGACCTGCCTGATTTCGCAGACCATGCGGCAGGCGGAGCTGGCGTGGCGGCAGGCACTGGCGCGGCAGACCATTGCCGGAATCGCCGACTCGATGGAACGCCGGTTCCCCGATGACCGGGCCAACGCGGTCCGGCAGCTGACCCCCGCCCCCGGCAGCTGACCCCCGCCCCCGGCAGCTGACCCCGCTGCCCAGGGGCGCCCGGCTCAGAGCTTGGCGATGATCTCCGCGAGCAGCTTGGAGATGCGCGGGCCGGCAGCCTGGCCGGCCTCAAGGACCTCGGCGTGGCTCAGCGGCACCGGGCTGATACCGGCGGCGAGGTTGGTCACCAGCGAGATGCCGAAGACCTCCATGCCCGCGTGGCGGCCGGCGATGGCCTCCAGCGCGGTGGACATGCCCACCAGGGACGCGCCGATCCGCTTGGCGTACTGCACCTCGGCCGGGGTCTCGTAGTGCGGGCCGATGAACTGGGCGTAGACGCCTTCGTCCAGGCTGGGATCGACTTCGCGGGCCAGGCCGCGGATCCGCGAGGAGTACAGGTCGGTCAGGTCCACGAAGGTGGCGCCTTCCAGGGGGGAGGTGGCGGTGAGGTTGATGTGGTCGCTGATCAGCACGGGGGTGCCCGGCGCCCAGTCCTCGTTCAAGCCGCCGCAGCCGTTGGTCAGCACCAGCGTCTTGCAGCCGGCGGCGGCCGCGGTGCGCACGCCGTGCACCACCGCGCGGACGCCCTTGCCCTCGTAGTAGTGCGTGCGGGCGCCCAGCACCAGGGCTCGCTTGCCCTCACGGGTCAGCACCGAGCGGATGGTGCCGACGTGGCCCACCACAGAGGGGGAGGAGAAGCCGGGGACCTCGTCCGCGGAGAGCGTGGCGGTGGTCTCGCCGATCAGTTCGGCGGCGTCGCCCCAGCCGGAGCCGAGCACCAGCGCGACGTCGTGGCTGTCGACGCCGGTCTCTTCGGCGATGTAGTCGGCGGCGGCGCGGGCGGCGTCGAAGGGGTCCGTGTTAAGGAATTCTGTATTACTCACTGGTACAAGCTACCGTGCCGCTCCCGCCCAGCCCAGCATCTTTATTGGTGGCGCCGGTCCGGATGATGGACAATGGATGATTGTGACTACGCATCCCGATTTCACTGCACCCCGTATCGCGATTCTGGGCGGAGGGCCCGGCGGTTATGAAGCCGCCATGGTCGCCGCCTCACTGGGGGCGCAGGTCACCATCATTGAGCGCGCCGGGCTCGGCGGATCCGCGGTGCTGACCGACGTCGTACCGTCCAAGACGCTGATCGCGACGGCGGACCTGATGACCCGCGTGGGCGAGGCCGGTGAACTGGGTGTGAAGTTCGACCTCGACGGCGGCGACTGCAGCCCGACGATGCGCGCGGACCTCAAGCACATCAACGACCGCCTGCTGGGCCTGGCCCGGCAGCAGTCCTCCGACATCCAGAAGGGCCTGGAGGGCCAGGGCGTCCGCATCCTGCTCGGCTCCGGCAAGATGCTGGACAACCACACGATCGAGGTCCTCACCGCCGCGGGCACCGAGACCATTGAAGCCGACGCGATCCTGCTCGCCGTCGGCGCCCACCCGCGCGAACTGCCCACGGCCCGCCCGGACGGCGAACGCATCCTCAACTGGGCGCAGATCTACAACCTGGACGAGCTGCCCGAGGAACTGATTGTGGTGGGTTCCGGCGTCACCGGTGCCGAATTCGCCTCCGCATACAACGGCCTGGGCTCCAAGGTCACGCTGATTTCGTCCCGTGACCGGGTCCTGCCCGGCTCGGACACGGACGCGGCGGAGGTGCTGGAGGGCGTCTTCGAACGCCGCGGCGTGAAAGTGCTGTCCCGGGCGCGCGCCGAGACCGTGGAGCGCACGGATGACGGCGTCGTGGTCACCCTCGGCGACGGCTCCAAGGTCACCGGCAGCCACTGCCTGGTGGCCGTGGGCTCCATCCCGAACACCGCCGGGATCGGCCTGGAGGAGGCCGGCGTCGCGCTGACCGAGAGCGGCCACATCAAGGTCGACGGCGTCTCGCGCACCACCGCCCCGAACATCTACGCCGCGGGCGACTGCACCGGCGTGCTGGCCCTCGCCTCGGTCGCGGCCATGCAGGGACGCATTGCGATCGCGCACTTCCTCGGCGACAGCGTCACCCCGCTCAAGCTGCACCAGGTGGCGTCGAACATCTTCACCTCCCCGGAGATCGCCAACGTCGGCGTCTCGGAGGCGGAGATCGACTCCGGAAAGTACCAGGGCGACGTCGTCAAGCTCTCACTGCGCAGCAACGCGCGCGCCAAGATGCGCAACCACAAGGACGGCTTCATCAAGATCTTCGCCCGCAAGGGCTCCGGCACCGTGATCGGCGGCGTCGTGGTGGGGCCGAACGCCTCCGAGCTGATCTTCGCGATCTCCCTGGCGGTGACGCAGAAACTGCACGTTGACGACGTCGCCAGCACCTTCACCGTCTACCCGTCGCTGAGCGGTTCCATCTCCGAGGCGGCGCGGCGGTTGCACGTCCACATGTAGCAACTAACGGAGGCAGTAGCCATGCAGAGTCCCCGCACCCTGGTTGAGTCCGTGGAACAGCATCCCGCGCTGCCTTCCGGACCGGAGGAACGCTTTGCCGGCTACGGCGTGATGGGCGTTCCGTTCAGCTCCGGCTACATCCTGGCCCTGCGGCGTTTTGCTGCGTCCTCCGTCGGCCCGGGCTACACCTCGGTCTGGATCCGTGACCCCGCCGGTGTCTGGACGATGCACAGCACCACCGCCGCCGCGTCGTCCTGTCCCCGCTACTTCGGCAGCGCGCTCGGGGCCGCGTCCACCGTCGGTATTTCCCTCCGGTGGCATGACGACTACTCCTTCCACGTGGAGGTAGGTGACGGGGTGGACCTGGCCTGGGACGTGACACTGGCTGCGACGCCGGTCACCCGGCTGATGTCGGCCGTGGCGGGGTCTGTCCCCGAGCCACTGTGGCGCAACCGGACCTTCCTGCGCGCCATGGGCGCCGTGGCAGGCCCGATGCTGGGCGCCGGGCACATCGGGCTGACGGGCAGGGTGCCCAACGGCCAGACGTTCGGTGCGCGCCCGCGCCGGATGTGGTTTATCCGCGACAGCACAGCGCACTTGCGGGGCCATAGCCTGGGGCAGGCTTCGGCGCTGCCGGTCCAGGACAGGCTGGGGGACTTCTGGATTCCCCAGCGCGGCATTTTCATGATCGGTTCTTCGGTGTTCGAGCCCTTTGACCCGGCCACGCACCTCGCCGCGGAACGCTGAACCACCTAGGGCACTGACGCAGGGAAGCAGAGGAGGCAGGGGTACAGCGGCAGCCGCCGTCGTCCCCCCGCCTCCTCCCGCGAAAAACGGGCACGGGCCTTAGAACGGGTACGGTGCGATGTCCGGGCGCATGGTGAGCCACTGGATCTCGGTGAAGGATTCCATGTTGGCGTGGTGGCCGCCGATCCGTGAGCCGTTGCCGGAGTTCTTCGTCCCGCCGAAGGGGGAGTTCGCCTCGTCGGACACCGTCTGCTCGTTGATGTGGACCTTGCCGGAGTCCAGCCGGTCCGCGATGGTCATGGCCATGCCGACGTCGCCCAGGATGCCGATGGACAGCCCGTATTCATTGTCGTTGGCCAGCGCCACGGCCTCGTCCAGGGTGGAGAACTTCATGACCGGGGCCACGGGGCCGAAGATTTCGTCCTTCCACGCGGGGCTGTCCTCGGCCAGGTCCACCAGCACGGTGGGCTGGTAGAACCGGCCGTCGTGGGTGCCGCCGGCAGCCAGCCGGGCGCCGGCCTGCACCGCGTCCTGGACAATCCCGTCCACCCGGTGCAGCTGGCGTTCGTCGATCACCGGGCCGAGTGCCACGGTGCCGCTCTTCGGATCTCCCACCGGCAGGTGCCCGGCCTTTTCGGCGAGGGCGGCGACGTAGTCGTCGTAGATGTCCTCGTGCACAATGTGCCGGCCGGCCGCCATGCAGATCTGGCCCTGGTGCATGAATGATCCGAACGCCGCCGCGGAGGCCGCCTTGGCCAGGTCGGCTCCGGGCAGCACGATCAGCGCGTTGTTGCCGCCCAGTTCGAGGTGCGCGCGTTTGAGCAGCCGGCCGGCGGTTTCGCCGATCTTGCGGCCGGCCGCCGTCGATCCGGTAAAGGCGATCACCCGGACCTCGGGGGCCTCGACGACGGCGGCGCCGATCTCCGCGCCGCCGGGGAGCAGGGAGAGCAGCCCCGGCGGGAGGCCGGCCTCCTCGAAGATCCGCATTACGGTCACGCCGCCGCAGACCGCGGTGCGGGGGTCCGGTTTGAGCAGCACGGCGTTGCCGAGGGCCAGGGCCGGGGCGACGGCGCGGATCGAAAGGATCAGCGGGAAGTTGAACGGCGCGATCACCGAGACCACTCCCACCGGCCGGCGCCGGGCGAAGGACCAGCGGTTTTCGTTGGAGGTGAGCACGTCGCCGGCCGGGAGCGCGGGCAGCGCGGAGGCGTCGTAGCATTCGTTGGCGGCGATGTGCGTTTCCAGCCCGGCCTTGGGTGGGATGCCGCCGGATTCGCGGACGATCCAGTCCTGGATTTCGGCGGCGTGCTCCTCCCAGAGCAGGCCGGCGCGGCGCAGCACGGCGGCCCGGTCCTCCGGGTTGCGGGCGGCCCACTCCTTTTGTGCCTTGGCCGCGGCCGTGGCGGCCTCGCGGACGTCGTCCACGGAGGCGACGCCGTAGCTGCCCAGGGTCTCGCCGGTGGCTGGTTCGACGGCGTCAGCTGTCCCGCCGCCGCCGGTGCGCCAGCCGTTGAGGTAGATCTTGCCCTCCCAGAGGGCGGAGTCGAGCAGGGACATGACGTGGCCTTTCATCGTGGGATGTCGCTTGACCGAAGCCTACCGAAGCGGGACCGCCGCGGCACCCGAGCCGCAGGCGTGCGCAGGGCACGCCTGCGGAGTGCCCTGCGCCGGGACGGCCTGGCTTAGCCTGCGTTGACGAACTTGATGCACTGCCCCTGGTTCTTGAAGGCCGGCACGAAGCTTTCCCAGCCGCCGTCCTTGCAGCTCTGGGCCGACAGCGGCACGACGACCTTGTCTCCGTTGCGCTGGTCCCACGCGGACATGCCGTTATTCGCCGTGCTCAGGGCTGCCATGGACGGGTACCGGTCGGCGCTGGTGTTGGCGAAGACGACGAAGCCCCACTCGCTGGGCTGGGCCGCGTCTCCGGCGCGGTTGTCCTGGAAGGTGAAGTTGGCGTTGTCGATCAGGAAGTCGCCCTTGGTGTTGTACAGGGTGTTGCCTTCGATCAGGCCGCTGCCGTTGGGGTTCAGGTAGGCGCCGCTGCGCAGCGAGTGGAAGGTGTTCCCGCTCAGTGTCAGCCCGGTGATGCTGCCCTGGGTGACGACGCCGCGGTTGGCAATCCAGCTGCTCATCGGCAGTGCCTGGCCGGGGCCGTAAACGGTGGTGCCGGAAATGGTGACATCGGCGGCGCCGACCTGGATAAATTCCTTGGGGTAGGCGGCGTTGCTGGTGATGGTGAGGTCCGTCAGGCTCGATCCGGCGGCGGCGAGCAGGACGGTCACGGCATCAGAGGTCTGCGTAAGGGTGGCGCCGCTGGTGCCTGTGACCGTGACGTCTTTGTTCACGGTGGTGGTGCCGGACACTGTCAGTGCGCCCTGGACCTGGATGGTGTCTCCGGATTGGGACGCGTCCACGGCGGACTGGATGGAGGTGTAGCTGCAGCCCTCGGCACAGACGGTGTGGAGCGCGGCAGCGGAGGCCGCCGGCGCCGCGATCCCGGCTCCCGCGAAACCGGCGGCAAGGAACACGGCAAGGAATGGCTTTTTCAAAAGAGGTCCCCCAGAACTTGATGTGGGCGGAAACCGTCCTCGGCCCCCGCGTCCCCGCGCAGGTCCCCTTAGGTTTCCTGCGGCAGGATTTCAGCTAACCCTAAAACACTGATCGCGCCCGAGTCGGGTACCGGAGTACTTGTTTTTCTGGTGGCCACTACTTGGTTTCGTGCCGCGGCCGGCGTTGCCGCCCGGGCGCTCACATAGGCCCCCTCCTGGCCCGCAGGGTGACGTTCGGCCCTAGCCCCGGCCCGGCAGGCGCGGGCACGGTGGACCATGGCCAACATCTACCTTCCGTTCGGGACCGTCGAGGGCCAGACCGCCCGGATCGCCGAGTACCTCGCCTACGTCATCCGTGAACACGGCCACGAGGCACGGGCCGCCGACCTCCAGACCTCGGGCACCGCCCTCCCGGACGACTACGACGGCGTCATCGTCGGCGCCTCGGTCCACATGGGCAAGCACGAGGCGGTGGTCACCGACTTTGTCCGCGCGAACAAGGCCGCGCTGGAACGGCTGCCCTCGGCGCTGTTCTCGGTCAGCCTCGCCGCGCACGGGGACGAGGAGAGCGCGGAAGGCTACGTGGAGAAGTTCGAGGAGGAGACCGGCTGGCGCCCGGCGCACGTCGGCCTGTTCGCCGGCGCGCTGCCCTATACCCAGTACGGCTTCCTCAAGCGGCACATGATGAAAAGGATCGTCAGCGGCCAGGGCTCCACGGATACGGACCTGTCCCGCGACTACGTCTATACCGAGTGGGACAGCGTCCGGCGCTTTGCGGAGGACTTCCTGGCCGGGCTGCCAGCAGCCGGCGCTTAGACGGCCGCGGCCCGCACGTTCCCCGTCGTCGAACTTCCCCGGGCCATCCGGGCGGCCACCAGGTAGACGATTCCGGTGATCAGCGGGATCACGCTTGCCGCGGCGAGCGAGGCTATGGGGCCCGACCGGCCGAGCACGGTGATCAGCAGCGGCAGCGCCCCCAGCGCCAGCAGCAGCCACCCCGCCGGGGCGGGGCGCTTCAGCCCGAGGACGGCGGCCGGGAACGCCAGGGCGACGACGCCGACAGCCAGCACCGGCCCGTTCACTTCCTGGAAGCTGCGCGCCGTCGCCGGGTCGACGGCGAACCACACGCAAAGCGCGACAAAGGCCGCCGTCAGTGCCACCAGCAGGGGAGCGGTCCCGGCCGGCCAGAACCAGGCAAGGACGGCAAGGACCAGCATCGGCGCCGCCCAGGTGAGGATCATCATCAGCCCGGCAGACCCGCCCGGTTCCTCCAGGGCGTAACCGCCGATGAACGCGCCGCCGAAGACGGTGAAGACCGCCATCAGCACTACGCCCGTCCTCGTCAGTACGGTCGCCCGCCGCCGCGGATCCTTCTGCCGGTTGAAGACAACTCCAAGCACGACGGCGACCACGACGACGGCGGCCACCGCCAGGATGATGGGGACGGACACTGGTGCCTCCTGGGTCGACAGGAACCTGCGCCCATTGAAACCTTGCCGGGAGGCGAAGCCAAGGGGACAAAGACCTGATAGGCGTGGACCAAACGGTCGACAATTCCGGTGCGGGCGACCAGGGATTAAGTCCTCTATACCCGGCCGTGGGGCCTATGCCAGAGTGTCCGCCATGGGAAAATCCCGCAGAAATGACGGACCGTCCGCCGGCCTTGTAGTCGCGCTGATCGCCATTGCGCTGGTGGTCGCGTTCTGGCAATGGATCCTGCTCGGAATCATCCTCTACGTACTTGTCCGGATCCTGTGGAAGGTCCATCTGAGCAAGAACGCCGCCCCGTATCCGGCGCCGAGAACGCAGCGGCCGCCCATGCCCCAGCCCGTCCTGGCCATGCCTGTGCCCAGGGGCGGCCGGGGGCCCTTAGCCAAGCCCAAGCCCATGCCGGCGCGTGAGCTGCCGGCACCGGACTACCTGCCCAGATGGACCACCACGCGCCGGTTTTATACTGATCGCGAGCATGATGACTGGCAGAAGCAGTTCGACAGCGTGGCTTAGCGAAGCCCCGTCGGAGGCGCGGGTGCACGGGTGCGGGAGTGATCGCTCCTGAACTTGGCTTCGGTATAGGTCTGACGTCAGTGCAGTCAGGCCCTCAAACCTCTGCGCCCTGGAAATGCTTCTCGATAATCCCCTTGATGTCCTCGTGGCAGCCCCCGCAGCCGGTTCCGGCGCGGGTGGAGGCTGAGACCTCGGCCACCGTCCCGCAGCCCGAGGAAACCGCGGCGGCAATGGAAGTCCCGCTCACCCCGGCGCACCGGCACACCGTGCGCTCCGGATCGGCCGCAGCAGCCGCCGTCTGGTCCAGGCCGTCCAAGCGCAGCAGCAGCGACCGGTCCGCGGGGAGCTCGGCGCCGCGCTCGAACAGCTGCACCAGCTCGGCCGCGGTGCGGGGCATGCCCACTGCCACCAGGCCCTCGAGTACGCCGGCCCGGGTGGTCATCTTGACGTAGCGGCCGTGCTCGGGATCGGCCCACTGGGCCACCTGCAGCCGGGCCCGGCCGCCCACGGCCCCGGCGGTCAAAGCCTCCTCGTCCCACGGATCGGCGGAAACATCCCCGGCCACCGCCATGGTCAGGCCGCGTGCCTTCAGCACCAGCACACCGGGCTGTTCCGCAGGTAGCGGCGGCAACGCCTCCGCCTCGACAGCGCCGGAGGCCAGCAGCGTCAGGTACGCGGCCAGCCATTCGGCCTGCCGCCAGCCCGGTCCCACCAGCCCGGACGGGCCGCGGGCGCTCCGGCAGGCCACGCACTCCGGGTCGGGGCAGCGGACCTCGGCGCAGTCGCCGATCGCGAAGATGTGCGGTTCGTGGTGCGCCCGCAGCCGGTGGTCCACCAGGATGCCCGCCCCGGTCGACAGGCCGCACCCCTCCGCGAGCTCCGTCCGCGGCCGCACGCCGCAGGAGAGCACCAGCAACTCGCCGTCGATCGCGGAACCGTCCGCCAGCAGCAGCGCCGAGAAGCCGCCGTCGGCCCCGGTCTCCACAGCAACCGACCGCGCGTTGCCAGCCACCTTCACGCCGCAGTTCCGCAGCGATGCCGCGAGCACCGCGCCGCCGCCGCGGTCGATGTTGCGGCCCAGCGGGTGCGGGCCATTGTGCACCACGGTGACGGTGGCGCCTTCCTCGGCCGCGGCCAGCGCCGTCTCCAGGCCCAGCACCCCGCCGCCCAGGACCACCACGCGCTTGCCGCCGGCCACCGCCGCCTGCAGCGTCGACGCATCCGCCAGGTCCCGCAGCGCCGTCACGCCGGCGGGCAGAACCGGGGCGGCCGGATCCGGGTTGAGGCCGGTGAGGTTGGGGATCACCGGACGCGAACCGGTGGCGAAGACCAGCCGGTCGTAGCCGGGGGAACTGCCGTCGCTGAGCAGGACCCGCTGCCGGGCCCGGTCCACCCGGCGGACCCGGACGCCCAGCCGCACGTCGAGGCCCTCGGCAACCAGCGCCGCTGCGTCCGCCAGCGCGAGCGCGCCGGCCGTGGCACGCCCGACGCCCAGGTCGGCCACCAGCACCCGGTTGTAGGCCGCTTCCGCCTCCTCGCCGACCACCGTCAGTTCCACCAGACCATCCCGCACCGCGGGCAGCAACTCGTCGATCAGCCGCGCCGCCACCGGGCCGAAGCCCACCACCACAATCCGCTCCGTCATGGGGCACCTTCCATCTGCAGAACTTCGGCCTGCCCTTTTTCGACCCGGGAGCCTGCCACGGCCGGCCGCACCCACACCTTGCTGGTCTTGAACTCCGGCATCCCGGAGATCGGATCCGTGGCGGCTTCGGTGAGTCGGTTGGCGCTCTCCAGGCCCGGGAAGTGGAACGGCAGGAACACGGTTTCCGGCCGGATCCCCGCGCTCAGCTCCGCCCGGCACAGGACCTCGCCGCGCCCGTTGGCGATAGCGACGAGGTCGCCCTCGACGATGCCCTGCGCCGCGGCGCTCGCCGGGTGGATTTGCAGCCGGGCCTCGGGCCGGGCGGCGGCGAGGGCGGCCACCCGGCGGGTCTGCGCGCCGGACTGGTAATGCTCCAGCAGTCGGCCGGTGATCAGGGTCATCGGGGTGCCGGCCGGGCCAGCGCTCGCCGGGCCGGCGGCCGTCTCGGTGAGCGAAGGCGTCCGACGGCGGGGCGCCACCGGAGTGAACACCGCCCGGCCGTCCGGATGGGCGAAGGAGTTCAGGAACAATCGCGGCGTCCCGGTGCTTCCGGCCGGGTAGGGCCAGTAGGCTTCCTCGCCGCGGTCCAGCAGGGCGTAATCGATTCCGGAGTAGTCGGCCAGGCCGCCCGCGGAGGCGAGGCGGAGCTCCTCGAACACGGTCTCCGGGTCCTCGCTGAACGTTGACGGCGCGTCAAGCATTGCGGCCAGCCGGGTCATGATCCAGAGTTCGCTGCGCACCCCGGGCGGGGGAGCGATGGCTCGGCGGCGGCGGAGAACCCGGCCCTCGAGGTTGGTCAGGGTGCCTTCCTCCTCTGCCCACTGGGTGACCGGCAGGATCAGGTCCGCCTCGGCCGCGGTCTCGGAGACAAAGAAGTCGCAGACCACCAGGAAGTCCAGGCTGCGCAGGCCGGCAATCACGGCGTTCGCATCCGGTGCGGAGACCGCCACGTTGGCGCCGTGCACGAAGAGGCAGCGGATGCCGTCGGGCTGTCCCAGCGACTTGAGCAGTTCCACGGCGGGGATGCCCGGCCCGGGGATCAAAGCCTCCGGGACTCCCCACACGGCGGCGACGTGGGCGCGCGCGGCGGGGTCGGTGATCTTGCGGTAGCCGGGAAGCTGGTCCGCCTTCTGGCCGTGCTCCCGGCCGCCCTGGCCGTTGCCCTGGCCGGTGAGCGTGCCGTAACCGCTGCGCGCCGAGCCCGGCAGGCCCAGCAGCAGGGCGAGGTTGATGGCGGCGGTGGCGGTGTCCGTGCCGTCCACGTGCTGTTCCACGCCGCGGCCGGTGAGAATGTAGCTGCCGCCCTGCCGGGAGCCCTCGGCCAGCCGGCGGGCGGTGTCGCGGATCAGCCCGGCCGGGACCCCGGTGAGGGACTGCACGCGCTCGGGCCAGTAGGGGGCGACGCTGCGGGCCAGGGCGTTGTAGCCGGCGGTCCGCTCCGCGATGTACCCGGCGTCGGTGAGGCCCTCGTGGACCACCACGTGGGCCAGGCCCAGCAGCAGGGCGAGGTCCGTGCCCGGCAGCGGCTGCAGGTGCAGGCCGCCGCCGTCGGCCGTGAACGCCGCGGTGGCGGAGCGCCGCGGGTCGACGACGATCAGGCCGCCGGCGTCGCGGGCGCCCTGCAGATGCTGGACGAAAGGCGGCATGGTCTCGGCGACGTTGGAGCCAAGCAGCAGGATGGTGCTGGCGGTATCGAGGTCCGCCAGCGGGAACGGCAGGCCCCGGTCCAGGCCGAAGGCGCGCATCCCGGCCGCGGCGGCCGAGGACATGCAGAACCGGCCGTTGTAGTCGATCCGCGAGGTGCCCAGCGCCAGCCGGGCGAATTTGCCCAGCTGATACGCCTTCTCGTTGGTGAGTCCGCCGCCGCCGAACACCCCGACGGCGTCCGGCCCGTACGCGGCGCGGGTGTCCCTGACCGCCGCGGCGGCGAGCTCCAGCGCCGTTTCCCAGCTGACCGGGCGGTGCACGCCGTCGGGGCCCTTGAGCAGCGGCTCGGTGACGCGCCCCGGGTGCTCCAGCAGCGACGCCGAGGTCCAGCCCTTGCGGCACAGCCCGCCGCGATTGGTCGGGAAGTCCCGGCCGGCCACCTCCAGCGGAGCCTCCTCCGGCCGTGCCGGTGCGGCCGCTGCAGCCGCCGCCGGCACCGCCGGAGCGGTCAGCGTCATGGCGCACTGCAGCGCGCAGTACGGGCAGTGGGTGGCGGCGCCGTCGGCCATTTAGACGTGTCCTTTGCCGTGGCGTGCGGCGGGGCGCAGGTAGCAGGCCCAGCAGACGGCCAGCATCACGAGGTAGGCCGCGACGAAGCCGTAGAAGGCCGGAGTGTAGGAGCCGCTGGCGGTGTTGGAGGCGTTGAGGACTTGGGGGATCACGAACCCGCCGTAGGCGCCGATCGCGGAGATCAGGCCCAGCGCGGAGGACGCCAGCCGTTGGGTGTTCACCGTGCTGGCCCCGGAGAGGGCTGCCCGGCTGTGCAGGGCGAAGATCACCGGGATCATCCGGTAGGTGGCCCCGTTGCCGAAGCCGCTGGCCGTGAACAGGGCCAGGAACAGGGCCAGGAAGAGCCAGAAGTTGCCCAGCGGCAGGGTCCAGACCATGGTCAGGGTGATGACGGCCATCGCGGCGAACGCGGTCACGGTCATCCTCGCGCCGCCCAGCCGGTCCGCCATCCGTCCGCCGTAGGGCCGGGCCAGTGAACCGACCAGCGGGCCGAGGAACGCCAGCGACAGGGCCACCGTACCGACGCCGATCGAGGAGAACGCCGGGAAGTAGTCCTTGATGAGTTTGGGGAACACGCCGGCGAAGCCGATGAAGGAGCCGAAGGTGCCGATGTAGAGCAGGGCCATGATCCACAGGTGCGGTTCCTTGACCGCGGCGAGCGAGCCCGCGACGTCGCCCTTGGCGCTGGTCAGGTTGTCCATGTACTTCCAGGCGCCGAATGCGGCGAGCAGGATCAGCGGGATCCACATCAGCCCGGCCACCGGCAGGTTCACGGTCCCGGCGGCCAGCACCGTGATGGCGACCGGCACGGCGAGCTGGGCGACGGCGGCGCCCAGGTTTCCGCCGGCGGCGTTCAGCCCCAGCGCCCAGCCCTTTTCCCGGGCCGGGTAGAAGAACGTGATGTTGGCCATCGAACTGGCGAAGTTGCCGCCGCCGAAACCGGCCAGGGCCGCCACGAGCAGCATGACGCCGAACGGGGTGCCGGGGTTTCCGACGCACAGGGCCAGTCCGGTCGAGGGGATCAGCAGCAGCAGGGCCGAGACGATCGTCCAGTTCCGGCCGCCAAAGCGCGGAACCATGAACGTGTAGGGGATGCGGAGCGTCGCACCAACCAGGCTGGGCATCGAGATCAGCCAGAAGATTTCGTTGGTGGAGAACCGGAACCCGGCCGCGGGAAGCTGGACCACCACGATCGACCAGAGCTGCCAGACCACAAAGCCCAGGAACTCGGCGAAGATGGACCAGTTCAGGTTCCGGCGCGCGATGCCGCGGCCCAGCGACTCCCACTGGCTCTTGTTCTCAGCGTCCCAGTTCGCGATCCAGCGGCCCGGGCGGTACTCGAGGGCGGGGGCGCCGACGGCGGTGCCGACGGGGCCGCCGACGGCGGTGCGCTCGTCGTGGTTCGGGGAGACGCCGGTAGCGGCGTCGGCAATACGTTCTGCAGTCACGGGGACCTCCTTCGCGGTGTCCCTCAAAACTAGGGACACCGCGTTTCCGGGAGGCTCGCGCATTGTTAACGTGCTGTGACGTTTGCCTATCGGCACTTTTGTGACGGCGTGAGGCCTGAGCTCTTCAGCGCTTCGATGACTTGGTCGGCGCGCCCGCATGGCCGCCGGGTGTCGGGTAGATCCGGCAAGCGGGCTCCCCGCTGGGCGGCCCGCTGCGGAAGGAGCCGGTTCCGGTCCGGACTCCGGCCTACTTTGCGGCGTCGGTGAGTTTCTGGCGGAATTCTTCTTCGCTGTTGAGGATGAGCTTTTTGCCGTTGAGGAAGAACGTGGGTGTCCCGGTCACTCCCAGGGCCGTGCCGTCCGCGACGTCCTGGCGGATCCGGGCTCTCGTCTTTTCATCCGCCACGGCGGCGTCGTAGGCCGCCAGGTCCAGGCCGAGCTCCTGCGCGAAAGTCCTGAACACGGCGCTTTGGGAATCATGCTTGTTGCCCCACTGGGGCTGGGTTTCGAACAGCTTTGCAGCCATCTGCTCGTACTGGCCCTGCGCGGCCGCGGCTTCGACGGCGAGGGCGGCGTTTCCGGAGTTCCGGTGCCCGGGGAGGGGAAAGTAGCGGTGGACGAACGTGATCCGGTCCCCGTACTCCTGCTTCAGCTCCTGCACGAGCGGCTCGGCCGCGTGGCAGGATTCGCACTCGAAGTCCAGGAACTCGACCAGCTGCGCCTTCTCCGTGGCCGGGGAGGTCACCCGGTGGCTGTCCTCCCGGACGAGCTGTGCGTCCGCGGCCGCAGGCAGGGGTGCGGTTGCGGGTTCGGTGGCGGTGAAGACCGCGTACCAGATCAGGCCGCCGGCGACGATGAGTCCGAGCAGGACCCAAATCAGCAGGCGGGCCGTCCGGGCCGTCCTTGTCGGGCCGCTGGGGGACGGCGTTTTATTCAGGGCTCGTGTCATGGATGGCGGCGCTGTTCTCTTCGTTGCGGGCAGGGTCTACGGCTCAGCCATGCCGTGGCGGCATGGAGAGTGTGACAACTTTCGGTTCGGGACCGGATCCGCAACCCTCGCAGCAGCCAGCAGCAGCGCCGGTCGGGGTCGCGTCGGGGGCGCCGGCAACGTGCGCGTCGCCGTCGTCGGCCGCGGCGTGGGGGAGAGCGCAGCAGGCGTCCCCGCGCCACGCGTTGATGCCTTCGCGGATGGCGATCCCGGCGATGACCAGTGCCGCGCCGGCGTCCGCCCACCACCATCCCAGCGTGCTGTTCAGGACGAGGCCGAGCAGCAGGACCGCGGAGAGGTACGTGCACAGCAGCGTCTGTTTGGAATCTGCCACCGCGGTCCTGGAGCCGAGCTCGCGGCCGGCCCGGCGTTGCAGCCAGGACAGGACGGGCATGACGGCCAGGCTCAGGGCGGCGATGACGATGCCCGGGATGGAGTGCTGTGCCTCGCCGCCTCCGGTCAGCGACCTGACGGAGTCCACGGAGACGAACAGTGCCAAGGCGAAGAAGGAGATCGCGATGATCCGCAGGGTCAGGTGCTCACGCCGTTCCGGGTCTTTCGCGGAGAACTGCCAGGACAAGGCGACCGCGGAGGCGACCTCGATCACCGAATCAAGTCCAAAGCCGATGAGGGCGGAGGAATCCGCGACGTTGCCTGCCCAGAGCGCGACGACGGCCTCAACGACGTTGTACGTGATCGTCGCTGCCGCGAAAAGCCGGATGCGCCGGCTGAGGGTGGCACGGCGGGCGGCGGTAGGGGCTGCTTGGATTGTTGTGGTCATGCCAGGCACGTCCCGTCCGGGGTGCAGCAGGCGGGGTCAACGGTCAACACGACGCCGAGCAGGTCACTGATCGCGTGGCCCAGCCGGGCATCGGCGAGCTCATACCGGGTCCGCCGGCCGTCCGGGACGGCCACCACCAGGCCGCAGCCCCGCAGGCAGGTCAGGTGGTTGGACATGCTCTGCCGCGAGACCCCCAGGGAATCGGCGAGCTCCGAGGGGTACGCGGGCGCCTCCGCCAAAGCCAGCAGAATCCGCGCCCGGGTGGGGTCGGAGACCGCGTAGCCGAACCGGGCCAGCACCGGGGCGTATGTGAGGGTTTCCATCCCCTCAAAGTACATCGCAGGATGTATTCAAGCAATTTTGTATTGAGCCGTATCCGGACGACACGCAGCGTCCAAATAGCGGAACATTTGTCCATTGGGTGGACGCAAGGAACTATTATTGGAGTTATATCCATTCCTTAGCCGGCCTCTCTCCGCAGTGCGGTCCGGTCTTCATGAAAGCGTCACTACATGTCATCCACTGCCACTTCAGCGGAGCAGGGGTCTGCCAAGCAGGTGAACTCGCGCGGCCGCGTGATCGTCGCCAGCCTGATCGGCACCACCGTTGAGTTCTACGACTTCTACGTCTATGCCACGGCCGCCGTGCTGGTCTTCCCGAAGCTCTTCTTCCCGGGCCAGAACGAAACCACCCAGCTGCTGAGCTCCTTCGCCGTCTTCGGTGTCGCATTCATTGCCCGCCCGCTCGGCTCGATCGTCTTCGGCCACTTCGGTGACAAGTTCGGCCGCAAGGGGACCCTCGTCGCTTCGCTGCTCACCATGGGCATCGCCACCTTCCTGATCGGCTGCCTCCCGACGGCGACCGTTCCCGGCTGGACCTTCTGGGCACCGGCACTGCTCGTCGTGATGCGCTTCGCCCAGGGCCTCGCCCTCGGCGGCGAATGGAGCGGCGCGGCCCTGCTGGCCACCGAGAACGCCCCGGCGAACAAGCGCGCCATCTACGGCACGTTCCCGCAGCTGGGCGCGCCGATCGGCTTCATCATCGCCAACGTCATCTTCCTGGTCTTCAGTTACACCCTGTCCCCGTCGGCCTTCGAGGCCTGGGGCTGGCGCGTGCCGTTCCTGCTCAGCGCCGTGATGGTCATCATCGGTCTCTACGTCCGCCTCAAGCTGATCGAAACCCCGGCCTTCACCAAGGTCATCGAGTCCAACGAGGTCGCCAAGCTGCCGCTGGGCCGCGTCTTCAAGAGCAGCTGGCGCCAGCTGATCCTGGGCACCTTCATCATGCTCGCCACGTACGTGCTCTTCTACCTGATGACCACGTTCACGCTGACCTACGGCACCCGGGCGTCCAGCCTGGCCGCAGCCAAGGCCGCCGCCGAGAAGGCCGGCAAGCCGATGACCGAAGCGGCAGCCGCCGCGTTTGTCCCTGGCCTGGGCTACACCCGCAATGACTTCCTCTGGATGCTGATTGCCGGCGTCGTGTTCTTCGGCATCTTCACCCTGGTCTCCGGCCCGCTGGCCGAGAAGTACGGCCGCCGCAAGATGCTGATCGCGGTCACCGCCGGCATCTTCGTTTTCGGCCTGCTGTTTGTTCCGCTCTTCAGCGCCGGCTTCGCGGGGACCATGGGCCTGCTGATCATCGGCTTCTCGCTGATGGGCCTGACGTTCGGTCCGATGGGCGCGCTGCTGCCTGAGCTGTTCCCGACCAACGTCCGGTACACCGGCTCGGCCATCAGCTACAACGTCTCGTCCATCCTGGGCGCGGCCGTGGCACCGTTCATCGCCGTCTGGCTCTGGGAAATGGCGAAGGGCAGCCCGGTGCTGGTGGGTGTGTACCTCACGGCTATGGCCGTGCTGACGCTGATCGCCCTGTTTGTGAGCAAGGAAACCCGCGACCTGGACTACGAGAACAACGTAGCCTGACGCTCCAGCCCGGTTCATAATCGAAAAGCCCGGTGTGTTCTGCGGACACGCCGGGCTTTTCCGTGTCGCGGGGCGGTTGCCGGGCAAGAACCGGGCGGTACGGCGACGGCGGTCGGCTGGCGGTACGGCGACGGCGGTCGGCTGGCGGACGGGTCCTTACCGCGCGTAGCGCTCCACAAAGTTGCGCAGGATGGCCATCGGCTCGGTGACATTGTGCTGCCTGGCCTGCGCCATCAGCTCCTCGGCGGAGTCGGGCGGGAAGTAGCCCGCGTGCCGGTAGATGTCGATCCGGGTGGTGAGGCCCTGGACGTCGAGCTCGGGGTGGAACTGGGTGGCATAAAGGTTGGACCGGATCCGGAACATCTGCACCGGGCAGGCCTCGGAACTCGCCAGCAGCACCGCCCCGCCGGGCAGCACGGTGCACGCTTCCTTGTGCCCCACGAACGCCGTGAACTGCTCCGGCAGTCCGCGCAGGAGCGGGTCCTGCTGCCCGGCGGAGGTCATGCTCACGGTAACGCCGCCGAGCCCCTCGCCGTAGGTCCGGTCGATCACGGCGCCCTGGTGCAGGCCGAGGGTGCCGACGCCGTAGCAGGCGCCCAGAAACGGGAAGTCCTCGGCCACGATCCGGTCCAGCAGGGCGAACAGTTCGCGCTCCACCCGGTGCTGGGTGCCGCTCTTATGCTCGGCCGGGTCGCTGGAAGTGAAGGGGCTGCCGCCGACAATCACGCCCGAGTACTCGCTGAGCTCCAGCAGGGGCAGCGGCGCGGCCTCCATCCGGATCCGGTGCAGCTGGGCCTCGGCCAGGCCGGTGTAGCGCAGGTAGGCGAGGTATTCGTCGTCGGCGGCGGCGTCCTCGGCGCGGGAGGCGAGGAGCAGGAATGGCTTCACGTAACTAAGTCTGCCCCCGCCGCACCGTTGCCGCTATTCGGCCGCGTCGCCGTCCTCGATCATGGCGATGACCGCGCCCGCGGACACCGTCTCGCCGGCAGACGCGGAGAGCCCGATCACGATGCCGGCGCGGTGCGCGGTGAGAGGCTGTTCCATCTTCATGGCTTCGAGCACGACGACGAGGTCGCCTTCGGAAACCCGCTCGCCCTCGGTGACGGCCACCTTCACGATGGTGCCCTGCATGGGGGAGGTCAGGGCGTTGCCGCCGGCCGGTGCCGCCGTGCCGGCGCTCCGAGAGCGCTTCTTGGCCTTCGCCGGCTTGCCGCCGCCGCCGCCGGAAACGGTGCCCAGCGAGGCCGGCAGCACCACTTCGAGGCGCTTGCCGCCGACCTCGACGACGACGCGCTGGCGTTCGCCGACGTCGGCCGTTTCCGCTGCGGTGCCCGCAGGCGTCCAGGCGGGGATGTCGTTGACGAAGGCGGTCTCGATCCAGCGGGTGTGGACCTTGAACGGGCCCTCGGCGGGGGCAAAGTCGGGGTTGGAGACGACGGCGAGGTCGAACGGGATGACGGTGGGGATGCCCTCCACCACCATTTCCTCCAGCGCCCGGCGGGAGCGCTGCAGGGCCTGTGCGCGGGTGGCGCCGGTGACGATCAGCTTGGAGAGCATCGAGTCGAAGTTGCCGCTGATGACGTCGCCCTCCTCCACGCCGGAGTCGATCCGCACGCCCGGACCGGTGGGGTTCTTCAGTCCGGTGATGGTGCCGGGGGCGGGCATGAAGTTCCGGCCCGGGTCCTCGCCGGTGATGCGGAATTCGATTGAGTGGCCGCGGACCTCGGGATCGCCGTAGCCGAGCTCCTCCCCGCGGGCCAGCCGGAACTGCTCGCGGACCAGGTCGATCCCGGTGACTTCCTCGGAGACGCAGTGCTCCACCTGGAGGCGGGTGTTGACCTCGAGGAAGGAGAT
>NZ_CAXHZI010000023.1:0-58201 GCF_964021775.1 uncultured Arthrobacter sp. | reverse complement strand
CAAAGCCGCCTAGAAACACTCAACCCCGAGAGTCAACGAAATCCGGGGCAGTCCCGTTTGCTGCCCGAATGAATCTGTTGTGAAGAATCTCCAGAGATCACCAAGCATGCCAACCACGCCGTTCCACCAAATAGTCACGCACTGACATTAGCGGATGCGATTTAGCCATTAGTCAGTCGCGTTCAAACGAGTGGTATCCACTTCGCACAGAAGAATTGATGCAGACTCGTCAGCATGACCGAGAATTTTGGTCATCCATGGCCGGGATCAGGCGGCAGATGCCGGCAACCCGGTCGGGACAAGCATCGTGGTCGCGGGCCGATCCATGAGTCGCCACCGATTCCCCTCCATGGCGACGAACAGCAGCCCTTCTCCTTGGGCCCGCCACACTTGCGGATAAGGAGGCCTTATATGGGGGACGTTGCGAATTTTGAAATCCGCCCCGGTCAAGGTCTATGCCGGTTTAGATGGAAGCCCCGCACGCGCACTCTTCACATTCCCGAAACGAAGCTTGGGTGGCCGACGAGCGCCCGACGACATAGCCCCACGCTATCGGGCGCCACAGACGACCGGCCGTCCCGGCAGTCGTCGCCGGCCCTACAGCAAGGTCGGAAGCTTCCTCTCGGCCAGTCTTTTCACAGCCTCGGGCGTCGGCCGGCCCCGCGCCCCCGCGCCTCGTCCAGGGCGACCCTCAACTGCGCGGCCAGAATATTACGGCGCACATGGAGAGCCATTTCCCTCCGTGACGCCGGATCCGTCCTGAGCTTCCCATCCGGCGTTCTCAAAGTATCGGAGGGTGACGGCAACAGCGGGGGCGTTCGCTGTGCCAGCCGCACCACCGCGTCTGGCGTCTGGCGTCCCCGGGCCTCATCGAGAGCGACCCGGAGTCGGGCTGCACGGATTCCCCTCCGCATACGCAGAATGGTTTCTTCCCTCGACTCTCGGGCTTCCTCATCCGCAGCAGACATTGGATCGCCCCTCTCAGTCCGTTGCATTCATCATCTCCGAGAGGTCCATAACCGCCAAGGCTTTGCGTCACCGAGGCGTAAGACGCATGAGCTCTGGGAAGGTCGACGGGACGGCAGCCAGCCATCGCTGGCACAGGACGGCGTAGGGGCTACAAACCAGATTCTCGGCACAGGGTTTCGCAGGGTAAAGACCTCAGTTATACCGACTTCTAGGAAGTTCTAGCGGGTTATACGGATTTTCTTAGAACCCGCTAGAACTCGGTATAACTTGCCAGAATTCACGTCCGAACGGTGCGTGAGGAGAAGCGTCTGGCGTACACAACGGCCGTCCACAATGCCCCAGGCCATCGCACGGGGAGTCATTCGACCACACGTTCCAACTGTCGCCCCGGTGAGAAATCAGAGGCATGAGCAATTCCGGTTCCGAGTAGACGGCCATCTCTGTGGTTCACGTGCCCTCGAGACGACCCGCAGTCCCCTGTTCAGTCGATAAACTTGAGGGACCAGCAGAACCAGAGGGGGAGGGCGCCCTGGATAATACCAGCAACCGCAGCGCGCCGAAAGGGACGGCCGCCGAACAAGCTGACCGCGTCCTGACCCCTGAGCAGAAACGCGAACTCACCATCGACACTATGGCCAGCTGGGCCCTGGAGGGTATGGAACCTGACCGTCAGACCGTCGAGAACATCAATGCGTACTTGCGCGGCGAGGTCACGATGGAGGAATACCTGCGGAAGTTGAAGGGGGCGTGACCCCGGAGGAGGCTGACGTGGGCATTTGGACGTCACTGTCGGACTGGGTAGACGCATAACAATCCAGTCGGCGCCCACTTGACGCCCGGCAGCATCGGAACGTTTCTCCAACAAGACCTTTTGAGCCCGCTTTGTGACCGGATGACGCCCGTCGTGGACGAGCAGTTGCTGCTGCGCCTTACGCGGAATGGGCGTCGATGTACCCGCTCGGGACGGCCCGAATCAAATTGTCTTTCTCATGGCGCGCGGTCAGTAGCCATGGCTGACGCAGCTCACGAGTACGGAAAATCAAGCTGTGCCCCGCTGGTAGGTGGAGGCGGGGCGCCGGCGGTCGGTCTGAACGGATGGTTCACAGACCATCCTTTTATACAGCTTTACATTTTTTATATTCTTTATATTTTATAGATATGCCCATGCAGCTGCCTTGGCGACTCCCGACAGTCATCACCCTTCGGCCCCTGTCAGGCGATTTTCGTACATCCATCCATCGGGGACCCCTCCAAGCCAACGCCGTGGCAAGATGACACCCATCGTGGACAAGCGGTTGCGGCGCGCGCCTGACGCGGAATGGGTGTTGATGTACCGGCTCGGGCTGAGTCGGAAACGCATCGCCGAGCTGGTGCGCGGCGATGCCGCCACCGTCGGTTACCACCTCGTCACCGCCCGCCGCCAGGACCCGGGGCTGGAGGAGGCACATCTGGCCGCCGCCGGTACCCAACGAATGGACTAAGGCTGCGGGCCGGTTCCCTCGCGACCGAGAAGAAGCCGACCCTGACGAGGGCCAGCCGACTTGATGGTGTGCCCTATTCGCCCTTGGCCCGGGACGGTGCCTTCTTGGACTTCGGAGACGAGGTGCTAGTACCACGGGAATTCCGCGAGTTCACGGGAGGGGTGGCGGTGGCTGCGTCGATCTTGGCTGCCTCCTGGTGAACTTGGCACTGGCAGTCCGCCCGCTCCGGGTCGGCGAGGTGCTTATTTGCCACGCCGTATCCTACGGCAATGGCGAACAAGCCGAGTTCGCGGAGTATAGCTTTGATGTTGATGTTGGGCATTACGAGAACTCCTTGTAAACGCTAGTCGGCCTGCTGGCCAGAGGGCTGGTGTAGCGGTCCTGCGGGTCAAGCCAGGACAGCTGCTGGGTCAGGGGCGTCCCGTATCCACCGGATCTGGCCGGATTTCTATGA
Source organism: uncultured Arthrobacter sp. (assembly GCF_964021775.1). GTDB lineage: Bacteria > Actinomycetota > Actinomycetes > Actinomycetales > Micrococcaceae > Arthrobacter. Next base: position 55,297 of record NZ_CAXHZI010000023.1, on the reverse strand, counting down.
TCATGTCACGGGGCGATCTGGATGCGCGCAGCTTCCTGCATCAGCGGGTCGGAGATCATGACCGTCACCGGTCCGGGTGCCACGTCGAAGGCGATGAAGCCGCGGGACTTGTCGCCGGGCAGGATCTTGCCGGACCCGAGCTGGTCGTCCACGAACAGGTTCTGGTCGGCCTTGCGGCCATTGGCATCCTTGGCCGAGAAATAGAACGGATTCGAGCTGGTCTCCCCCGACATCGTCTCCCAGAGTATGTCTAGGAGCAGGTACGAGCCGTTCTTCGCCGGCGACGAGAACTGCGTGTTCACAGATGTCTTGCGGACGGCCGAGAGGATAGTGATCCTGGCGACGTCGCCGTTACCGAGATCCATGGTGAAGGGCTTGCCCAGCAGCAAACAAACTCTTCGTCCGCAGAGGCGTCGACGCTCTTCGCCCGATTGACTCTTCGTTCAGCCGAGCAGATATAAGCGCTGCTCGCACACGCGCCGGCCAGCCATGACCCCTGCCCCAGCAAAATCAAATTGGCAAAGAATTGGCAAGGGAATCGCTGTGAAGTGTTGTTTTAGACTGTCGGAGAGCGTGACCAAACGTCGCCCGTTTAGCTGAAATACCAGAGCTTTTCAGGATTTTCAGCGAAACTGCAGGGATGATGAAATGGGTTCAAATCCCACCGTCACCGCCACGTAACAAGGCCCCTGCTTCCCTTTGTTTTCAAGGGAAGCAGGGGCTTTTGCTTTGCCCACATTTAAGGGTGCCCACATTTTGCCCATACTGGCGGGCGCCCAGCCCCTGCAACAGCCGCCGCTCCTAGCTGGCCGGCGATACCACGTCCTCCAGCACCGACCGGTCGAAGAAGCGGATCTCGCCGGTTTCCGCGAAGAACACGGGAACCACCGAAGTACTCGGGTCCTTTGAGGTCTCGTAGATTTCGGGCGCGCCCCCGTGCCTGCGCGCAATGGTGCCAACCAGGTCCGTACCGCGGACCTTCACAGTCCGATATTTGTAGCTCATGCGGCCTCCTTTGGGGATGTGGGTCACAGCCTACTCCCCGCAGTCCAGCCGGCGACCGGCGGCGGGTGCATGCGTCATGGAAGACCGCGCGGCCCCCGCTGGTGCACAATGCGTTTATGACCAATGACGCTCCCCGCCCGGTCTACTTCCTTTCGGACAGCACGGGCATCACCGCGGAAACGCTCGGCAACACCCTGCTCACGCAGTTCCCCGCGAACGAATATGACCGCATCACGGTCCCCTTCATCACCACCGTCGACCAGGCACGCGCCGTCGTCCGGGTCATCGACAACCTCGCGGCCACCGGCCAGCAGCCCATCGTCTTCTCCACCGCCGTCGGCAGCGACATCCGCCAGGCGCTGGGCACCTGCAAGGGGATCCTGGTCGATCTGATCGGGAGCCACGTCGGGCAGCTGGAGCAGGCCCTGGGAACCCAGGCCAGCGGGGAACCGGGCCGGGCCCACGGACTGGGCAACGCCGCCCGCTACCAGTCCCGGATGGCCGCCGTCGAATACGCCATGGAGCACGACGACGGGCAGAGCCTGCGCGCGCTCGAAAAGGCGCAGGTCATCCTGGTGGCCCCGTCCCGCTGCGGCAAAACACCCACCACCATGTACCTGGCGCTGCAGCACGGCATTTTCGCTGCGAACTTCCCGCTGGTGGACGAAGACTTTGAACGCGAGGGGCTCCCCAAGCCGCTGCGGCCGTTCGTGTCCAAGTGTTTCGGCCTCACCACCAACCCCCTGCGCCTGAGCCAGGTCCGGACCGAACGCCGCCGCGGCTCGCCCTACGCCTCCCTGCGGCAGTGCGGCTTCGAATTGCGCAGCGCCGAACGGCTGTACGTGTCCCACGGGATCCCCTACCTCAATTCGGCCAGCGTCTCCGTGGAGGAAATGGCCGCCACCATCCTCCAGAAGATGAACCTCAAGCACTGAGGCCAGGCTTCACAAGTGTTGCGTGGGCCACATCGTGTGGAATCACAGGCGCCGACCTGTCACTGTGGACAGGACTTGCGCCCATCAAACGGCGGCCGCCCCACACCGGCGGCATTACGGCATCACCTGCAAAGGAGCAGCAACCATGACGACGGACATCCTGTGGTTCTCAGAACTCGGGCTCAAGGACCTGGACCGGGTGGGCGGCAAAAACGCCTCCCTCGGCGAGATGGTGCAGAACCTCACCTCTGCCGGCGTCCAGGTTCCTGACGGCTTCGCCACCACCGCGGACGCCTACCGCCGCTTCCTGGCCGACTCCGGCCTGGACCAGAGGATTGCCGACCGGCTGGTCGGGCTGGATACCGACGACGTGACGGCCCTGGCCGCAGCGGGCCAGGAAATCCGCGCCTTGATGCGCGAGACACCCTTCCTGCCGGACTTCGAAGCGCAGATCCGCGACTCCTACCAGAAGCTGGTGGACAAGCACGGCGGCTCCGAGGACCTGTCCTGGGCCGTCCGCTCCAGCGCGACGGCGGAGGATCTGCCCGATGCCTCCTTCGCCGGGCAGCAGGAAACCTTCCTGAACGTCCGCGGCATCGAGAACATCCTGGCCGCCATCAAGGACGTCTTCGCGTCCCTCTACAACGACCGGGCCATCGCCTACCGCGTGCACCACAAATTCGAGCACGCCGAGGTGGCCCTCTCCGCGGGCGTCCAGCGCATGGTCCGTTCCGACGTCGGCGCTTCCGGCGTCATGTTCACTATGGACACCGAATCCGGGTTTAAGGACGCCGTCTTCGTCACCTCCTCCTACGGCCTCGGCGAAGCCGTGGTCCAGGGCGCCGTCAACCCGGACGAGTTCTACGTCTACAAACCCGCCCTCGCGGCAGGCCGCCCGGCCATCCTCAAACGCGGACTGGGCGAAAAAGCGCTCCAGATGACATACACGGACAACCGCGAAATCGGCCACACCATCGATTTCGTCCCGGTGGAGGCGTCCCTGCGGAACCGCTTCAGCCTCACCGACGACGACGTCGAGCAGCTCGCCCGGCACGCCGTCGCCATCGAAAACCACTACGGACGCCCGATGGACATCGAATGGGGCAAGGACGGGGTCGACGGCGGCCTGTACATCCTGCAGGCACGCCCGGAAACCGTGCAGTCCCGCCGGACGTCCGGCAGCCTGAGCCGTTTCCGCCTGAACGCATCCGGCCGGGTCCTGGTGGAGGGCCGCGCCATCGGCCAGCGGATCGGCGCCGGCAGCGTCCGCATCCTCACCGCGATCGACCAGATGGCCGCCTTCAAAACCGGCGACGTCCTGGTCGCGGACATGACGGACCCGGACTGGGAACCGATCATGAAGCGCGCCTCCGCGATCGTGACCAACCGCGGCGGACGCACCTGCCACGCAGCCATCATCGCCCGGGAACTGGGGATTCCCGCCGTCGTCGGCACCGGTGACGCCACCGACGCGCTCTCCGACGGACTCGACGTGACCGTCTCCTGCGCCGACGGCGAGACCGGCCTGATCTACGAAGGTCTGCTGGACTTCAGCGTCGAGGAAACCGAAATCACCCAGCTGCCCGAGGCGCCGGTCAAGGTCATGATGAACGTCGGCACCCCCGAGCAGGCCTTCACCTTCGCGCAGCTCCCCAACCACGGCGTGGGCCTGGCCCGGCTGGAATTCATCATCAACCGGCAGATCGGCATCCACCCCAAGGCGCTGCTGAACATGGACGATCAGCCCGCGGAGGTGCTCGCCGAGATCCGGGAGCACATCGCCGCCTACGACAGCCCGCGCGACTACTACATCAAGCGCCTGGCCGAAGGGGTGGCCACCATCGCCGCGGCCTTCGCACCGGAGCCGGTGATTGTGCGGATGTCCGACTTCAAGTCCAACGAGTACGCCAACCTGCTCGGCGGACCGGCCTACGAGCCGCACGAAGAGAACCCGATGATCGGCTTCCGCGGCGCCTCCCGGTACCTGGAACCGTCCTTCCGGGACTGCTTCGACCTGGAATGCGAGGCCCTGTCCTTTGTCCGCAACGAGATGGGCCTGACCAACGTCAAGCTGATGATCCCGTTCGTGCGCACCCTGGACGAGGCCAGCGGCGTCATCGACCTGCTCGCCGAAAACGGCCTGCGCCGTGGCGAAAACGGCCTCGAGGTCATCATGATGTGCGAAATTCCGTCCAACGCGCTGCTCGCGGACGAGTTCCTGGACTACTTCGACGGCTTCTCCATCGGCTCCAATGACATGACGCAGCTGACCCTGGGCCTGGACCGGGATTCGGCCATCGTCGCGGGCAGCTTCGACGAACGCAACCCTGCCGTCAAGAAGCTCCTGAGCATGGCCATCAAGGCGTGCAAGGCGCGCGGCAAGTACGTGGGCATCTGCGGCCAGGGACCCAGCGACCACCCGGACTTCGCCCAGTGGCTGGTCGAGGAGGGCATCGACTCCGTCTCGCTGAACCCGGACACCGTGGTGGACACCTGGATCCGGCTCGCCGGGGCGGCAGAAGCGTCGGCAACCGCCGGTGTCAGCGCCGCAGCCTCCGCCAGCAACTAGGCCACGCGCCGCTCCCACCTCGGTGGGAGCGGCCCGTCCGGTGCGCAACGGGGCCTCTTCCCTCGCGGACAGGGATTAAGGCACAGTGAACCCATGGCCATTGAACGATCCATCGAAGAACTGACCATTGCCCAGGCGCACAAGGCCTTCCTTAGCGGGGAGTTCACCGCCGAGGACCTCGTCAGCGCCTATCTGGACCGCATCCAACACCTTGACCAGTCCGGGCCGGTACTCAATTCGTTGATCTCCGTCTCGCAGAGCGCGTTGGAAGAGGCACGCCGGCTCGACCGGGAGCTCGCCGAAACGGGCCGGCTCACTGGACCGCTTCACGGCGTCCCGGTCGTCGTCAAGGATCAGATTGAGACCGCCGGCCTGCCCACGACATTCGGCAGCATCGCCTCCGGCGACTATCAGCCCACGCAGGATGCGACGGCAATTGCCAGGCTCCGGGATGCCGGCGCCATCATCCTCGGTAAGACCACGCTGCCCGACTTCGCAACGTCCTGGTTTTCGACGTCCTCGCGCAGCGGGGTGACCAAGAACCCGTACGACCTTGCACGTGACCCTGGCGGATCCTCCAGTGGAACCGCGGCTGCCGTCGCGGCGAACCTCTCCCTGGTCGGAGTCGGAGAAGACACCGGCGGCTCGATCCGCCTGCCCGCGTCTTTTTGTGGCCTCGTCGGGCTCCGCGTCACTCCCGGGCTGATCAGCCGCGCCGGCATGTCCTCCCTGGTGAAGCCCCAGGACACCTCCGGGCCGATGACCCGGACTGTGGAGGACGCCGTCCGGCTCCTTGATGTCATGGTCGGCTACGACGCAGCCGACGACTACACCGCGGCCGCCGTCATTGCCGGCCAAAAGGAGCCCTACGCCAGCGCACTCCAGGAGGCGACCCTGACCGGCAAGCGGATCGGGGTCCTCCGCCAGGCGTTCGGCGATGGCTCCGACCCGGACGGCGTCAAGGTCAACAAGACCATTGAGCAAGCGCTGGCGGCACTGCGCGGTGCAGGCGCCGAGCTGATCGACATCACGATCGACAACCTCGACGATCAGGTGGGCTTCACGTCGCTTTACACCACACGGTCGCAGGCGGATATGAATGAATTTGTCGGCGCCCGCCCCGATGCCGGAATCCCCTCCATGCGGTTCCTCATCGAGACAAAGCAGTACCACGAGAAGCTCGACCTGCTCGAGGCGATCGTGGCCGGACCGGAACAGCCCACCGATGATCCCCACTATGTGGAACGCCTCCTGGCGCAAACCGCGTTCCAGCGGCAGGTGATCGGCATCATGGCGCAGAACCGGCTCGACGCCGTCGCCTTCCCGGACGCCAAACTTCCAGCACCCACGCGCGAGGACATTTTCGCTGACCGCTGGACCTGCCTGACCTACCCGACCAACACGGTCATCGCGTCCCAGCTCCTCTTCCCGGCGATCACCATCCCTGCCGGGCAAACAGCTGATGGTTTGCCCGTAGGCCTTGAGTTGATGGCGGTGCCCTACGGCGAACGGGCCCTCCTGGCGCTCGCCGCCGCTGCCGAAGCAACCTTGCAGGGACGGAAGGCTCCTGCCCTCTAGGACAACGTGCCGGGGCTACCTCCCCTTTTCGCAGCCCGGTAGAACTCGCCGCTAGAATCGACGGACAACCCGCGGCGTGCAAGGTGCCTGCGGGAGCAACCATGGCCGCCGCTGGTGAAGGGAGTGTTCCGTGCGCACCGCCGCCAGGGCACCCTTCCACGCCGTGCGTTCGGCCATGGTCGCCACGACCGTCGTGACCCTCGCCGCGGCAGCGCACGTCGTCGCCGGAGGCCTGCTCCCCGCCCCCGCCGTGCTGTCCGCGCTCCTGGCGCTCACCGGCCTAGTCACCACCACGGCCACCCGGCTGAAACTGAATTTTGCCGCCATGTCCGCCCTGCTGGGCGCCGGCCAGGTAGTCCTGCACGAGGCGTTCTCCGCGCTCAGCCCGCCGGCTGCCGCGGCCGTGACCGGCGGAGGAGCCGGGCGGGCGCACCACGGCGGGGCGGCCTTCCTTCCGCTCCCGGCGGACCACCTCCCGCTCCACCAGGTGGATTCCGCCCTGGCCTGGTCGATGCTCGCCGGCCATGCCCTGGCAACGCTCGCGTGCGCCCTGCTGCTGTCCAAGGGCGAGGACGCGCTGTGGTCGCTGGCGGCCTGGCTCCGCCCGCTCATCCAGCGCCCGGCTCCGTTCCTGCCGCGGCCCGCCGCAGCGCGCGTGCTGCCGACGCGGCCCCTCGGTGCCGTTCCGCTGCCGTGGCGCAACCTCCGGCGCGATTGCCGCCGCGGGCCGCCCGCCGTCGTCGTTGCTTCCTGACATTCCTTACGGCCGCGGCCGGACCTGCCCGGAAATGCTTCCGCCACGGGCAGCACCGCCGTGCCACCCCGCTTCTGCGCGCCGCCCAACAAGCCGCGCGCACGCCTGAAAGGCACCTGTTTTGACCACTACACAGCACCCATCCGCCCTCCGCCGCACCCTCTCCGGGAGCGCCGTTGCCGGAGCAACCGCAGCCTTGATGCTCGCCGGCATCAGCGGCGCCTCGGCCCACGTTGATGCCACCCCGGACAGCACGGCCGCCAACTCCTACGCCCTGCTGAGCTTCGCCATCCCGCACGGCTGCGAGCATTCCGGCACCACGAAGATGACCATCACGCTGCCGCCCGAGCTTAACGATGCGCAGCCCACCGTGAACCCCAACTGGACGGCGGCCAAGGTGACCGAGAAGCTTGCTGGACCCAAGAAGCTGGCCGACGGCTCATCGATCACCAAGCGCACCAGTCAGATCGTCTACACCGCAAAGGCGCCGCTGAGCCCGGAACTCCGGGACGTCCTGGTGCTCTCGGTGAAACTGCCGGACACGGCAGGGAAAACCCTGTACTTCCCGACCCTGCAAAACTGCGAACAGGGGCAGACCGACTGGTCCGAGATCCCGAAGGACGGCCAGGACGAGGAGTCGCTCCAGAGCCCCGCGCCGTCGGTCACCGTCACGGACGCCGCTGCGGCGACCGACGGGCACGGCGCGCACGCGGCCGGGACCACGGACTCCACGGCAATGGATGCGGCGGCTGCCGTGACCGACGACGGCGGCCAGGCCAGGAGCTGGGCGGGCCTTGTGGCCGGCGTCGGCGGCCTGGTCCTGGGCGGACTCGCGCTGCTCCGAAGCCGGAAGCCCGCCGCTGTCCGGGTGCCGGCGGCCCGCGCACCCAAGGAGTAAACCACCGCCGGGCAGCGCCAGCGGATTGATGCCCGGAAATCACAATCCGGGCATCAATCCGCGCCCTTCGTCGTGGCGTCGTTGACTCAGGCAACTGTGGAACATCACAGTGGTGCCATGAGGCCTCTGCAGATGAAGAACAGACTGGTAATCACTTCCGTGACGGCTGCCGCCGCGGCTGCGCTGCTGCTCAGCGGCTGCGGACCCACCCAGAGCCAACCCCAGGGCTCCACCGGCGCCGCGTCGCCGTCGTCGTCCGCCTCGACCCCGGCCAGCGAGTCCAGCCCGGCGACCCCGGCTGCGACGGCGTCCGCCTCCCCGAGCGCATCGTCCGCACCTGCCTCCACCACCGCCGCGGCGGGACCGGCCCTGTGCAAGGCCGCAAACCTCACAGCTTCTTTGGATTCCAGGGGCGGCGGCGCGGCCGGCAGCGTCTACATGCAGCTGATCTTCAAAAACGCCGGCGCAGAGCCGTGCCTGCTCAAGGGCTTTGCCGGGGTGTCCCTCACCGCCGGCGCCAGCGGCGGACCCATCGGTGCCGCGGCGAAGCGCGACGATTCCACGCCGGTGGCCAACGTGCTGCTCGCCCCGGGACAATCCGGAAAAGCCACGCTGCGCTACACCCAGGCCGGTAACTACCCCGACTGCACCCGCACCCCGGCCGCGGGCTTCCGCGTCTACCCGCCGGAAGACACCGCGTCCCTGTTCATCGCAGCCCCCAAGGACGCGTGCCGCGAGTCCGCCATCAATCTCCTGACCATCGGGGCGTTCACGGCGGCCTAGCCTTCGCCTCCGGGCACCGCCCGCGTGCCGGGCAGCACCCGCTCGTCCGGCCGGATCGCCCCGGCAAGGACCCCGGCAAAGACTGTCTGCGGCATAGGGCATGATGGAGGAATGAAGGGGCAGGAGCTCGCTGGCGGCACACTCGCGGCCGAGGCCATGGACCGGTTCAGTCGGCCGACCCGGGAGTGGTTCCTGGGCGCCTTTTCTGCGCCCACCCCGGCGCAGGACGGCGCCTGGAACGCCATTTCCTCAGGCGCGCATGCCCTGGTGGTGGCCCCCACCGGCTCCGGCAAGACCCTCGCCGCGTTCCTCTGGGCGCTGGACCGGCTGCTGGTCTCGGCGCCGGCGGAGCCCGAGGAACTTCCCGGCCTGGACGCCACGGCCGCCAAGCCCGGCCGGAAGAAGGTTCCGAAGCGGAAAACCCGGGTGCTGTACATCTCCCCGCTCAAGGCGCTGGGCGTCGACGTCGAACGCAACCTCCGCGCCCCGCTGATCGGCATCACCCAGACCGCCAAACGCCTCGGCCTGCCCGCGCCGCTGATCACGGTGGGCGTCCGCTCCGGGGATACGACGGCGGCGGACCGCCGCTCGCTGCTCAGCCACCCGCCGGACATCCTGATCACCACCCCCGAATCCCTCTTCCTGATGCTGACCTCCAAGGCGCGGGAGACCCTGGACGAGGTGGACACCATCATCGTGGACGAGGTGCACGCCGTTGCCGGCACCAAGCGCGGGGCGCACCTGGCCGTCTCGCTGGAACGCCTCGACGCGCTGCTGCCGAAGCCGGCGCAGCGGATCGGGCTCTCCGCGACGGTTGAACCGAAAGAACTCGTGGCACAGTTCCTGGCGGGGTCCGCGCCGGTGGAGATCGTGGCGCCGCCCTCGAAAAAAACCTGGGACCTGACCGTCTCCGTTCCGGTGGAGGACATGTCCGATCTGCAGGGCGCCGCCGGGGCCTTCGATTCGGGTCCGGCGTCCGGGCTGCAGCCGCACGCGTCCATCTGGCCGCATGTGGAAGAGAAAATCGTGGACCTGGTGCTGGCGAACCAGTCCACCATCGTGTTCGCCAACTCCCGCCGGCTCGCGGAGCGGCTCACCGCACGGCTCAACGAGATCTACGCGGAGCGCCAGCTGATCGCCGCCGGCGGAGGCTGGGACGACGCCGGGCCGGTGGAGGCGGGCGGCGCGGCCCCGGGGGCGGGCGGCGCGCTGCCCGCGTCCACCGCCACACCCGCGCACATGATGGCCCAGGCCGGCAGCACCGCCGGCGCGGACCCGGTCCTGGCCAGGGCACACCACGGCTCCGTCTCCAAGGACCAACGCGCCCTGATCGAGGACGACCTGAAGTCCGGCCGGCTGCGCTGCGTCGTGGCCACCTCCTCGCTGGAACTCGGCATCGACATGGGCGCCGTGGACCTCGTCGTCCAGGTCGAGTCGCCGCCCTCCGTGGCCAGCGGGCTGCAGCGGGTGGGTCGCGCCGGCCACCAGGTCGGCGAAATCTCCCAGGGCGTCCTCTTCCCGAAGCACCGGGCGGACCTGGTCCACACCGCCATCACCGTGGAACGCATGCTGGACGGCAAAATCGAGCGGCTCTACGTCCCGGCCAACCCGCTTGACATCCTCGCCCAGCAGACCGTCGCAGCCACCGCGCTCGGGGCGATCGATGTGGAGGAATGGTTCGCCACCGTCCGCCGCTCCGCACCCTTCGCCTCGCTCCCCCGCTCCGCCTTCGAAGCGACCCTAGACCTGCTGGCCGGGCGCTACCCCTCGGACGAATTCGCCGAACTGCGGCCCCGGATCGTCTGGGACCGCAACGCCGGCACCATCGAAGGCCGTCCCGGGTCGCAACGGCTGGCCGTCACCTCCGGCGGCACCATCCCGGACCGCGGACTGTTCGGCGTCTACATCATCGGCACCGAGGTCGAGGGCACCGGCGGCTCCGGCGGCCCCGGGGACGGCAAGGCCCCGGGCAAGGCCTCCCCGGCCAAGGGCGGCCGCCGCGTCGGTGAACTCGACGAGGAAATGGTCTACGAATCCCGCGTCGGCGACGTCTTTGCCCTCGGTGCGACCAGCTGGAAAATCGAGGACATCACGCACGACCGTGTCCTGGTCTCCCCCGCCTTCGGCCAGCCCGGCAAGCTCCCGTTCTGGAAGGGCGACTCCCTCGGCCGGCCGGTGGACTTGGGCCGTGCGCTCGGCGCCTTTGTGCGCGAACTCTCGGCGTCCGACGTCGGACCGGCCACCGAGCGCTGCAGGGCCAGCGGCCTGGACGACTTCGCCGCCAACAACCTGATCCAGTACCTCGCCGAACAGAAGCTCGCCACCGAAGTGGTGCCCAGCGACACCACCCTGGTGGTGGAGCGGTTCCACGACGAACTCGGCGACTGGCGCGTGGTGCTGCACAGTCCCTTCGGCATGCCGGTGCACGCGCCGTGGGCCTTGGCGGTGGGCCAGCGGCTGCACCAGCGGTACGGGATGGACGGCTCCGCGATGGCCGCCGACGACGGGATCGTGCTGCGGGTGCCGATGATGGAGGACGAGCCGCCCGGGGCCGAGCTGTTCCTGTTCGAGCCCGAGGAGCTCGAACAGATTGTGACCGCGGAGGTCGGCGGCAGCGCACTGTTCGCTTCCCGCTTCCGGGAATGCGCCGCCCGGGCCCTGCTGCTGCCCCGGCAGACCCCCGGGAAACGCCAGCCGCTCTGGCAGCAGCGGCAGCGCTCCGCCCAGCTGCTGGACGTCGCACGGAAGTACCCGACCTTCCCGATCGTGCTCGAAACCGTGCGCGAGTGCCTGCAGGACGTCTATGACCTTCCGGCGTTGAAGGATATTGCCGCCTCCATTGAGCGGCGCGAGCTGCGGATCCTGCAGACCACCACGCAGCAGCCCTCGCCCTTCGCCAAGTCCCTGCTGTTCGGCTACGTGGCGCAGTTCCTTTACGAGGGCGACTCGCCGCTGGCCGAGCGGCGGGCCGCCGCGCTGGCCCTGGATTCGACCCTCCTCAACGAGTTGCTGGGCCGGGTGGAGCTGCGCGAGTTGCTCGACCCGAAGGTCATCGAGGCCACCGAGTTGGAGCTGCAGCGCCTGGCGCCGGACCGCAGGATGCGCGGCCTCGAAGGCGTGGCCGACCTGCTCCGGCTGTTGGGCCCGCTGACCCCAGACGAGGTCGCGGCCCGGCTGGAGGCGCAGTCCCAGCCGGAGGTGGCGCCGGAGGTCGTGCCGGAGGTCCGGCCCGGCGATGCTGCAGCCACGACGGGTCCGGAGACAGCGGAGTCCGGGGAAGCGGAAGCGGCCGACGGCGAGCCCACGGCGGAGCCGGAGCCTGCCGCGGCCCGGGGCGCCGATCCCGGCGAGGCCGCAGCGCACCTGGCCGTCCTGCAGCGCGCCAATCGCGCGATCAAGGTCAACATCGGCGGCGTTGAGCGGTTCGCCGCCGTCGAGGACGCCGCCAGGCTGCGGGATGCCCTCGGCGTCCCGTTGCCAATGGGCGTGCCGCTGGCGTTCATCGAACCCGTCGCGGACCCGCTGGGCGACCTGGTCTCGCGCTACGCCCGGACCCATGGGCCCTTTACCGCCGCCGAGGCCGCCGCCCGGCTGGGACTCGGCGTCGCCGTCGTCGGCACCGCGCTCAAGCGGCTGGCTGCGGACGGCCGTGCCGTCGAGGGCGAGTTCCGGCCCCATTCCGCGGCGCCGGAACCAGCCGGAGCCACCGCCGGGGAGCCCTCCGACGCGGCCGGCGAGGCCGACGCCGTCGAGGACGCCGCCGTCGCTCCTCCGGTCGTTCAGCCTTTGGCGGCCAGCGAATGGTGCGACGCCGAGGTGCTGCGCAAGCTGCGCCGCCGCTCACTGGCTGCGCTGCGCGCCGAGGTGGAGCCTGTGGACAACGCCGCGTACGGGAGGTTCCTCCCTGCCTGGCAGCACGTGCGCACACCCGGCGGCCGGGGGCAGTCCGCGCTGCGCGGGCTGGACGGCATCGTCACCGCCATCGATCAGCTCTCCGGCGTGCCGATTCCGGCGTCCGCCTGGGAACCGCTGGTCCTGGCCAGCCGCGTCTCCAACTACCAGCCGGCCATGCTCGACGAACTGATGGCCGCCGGTGAGGTCCTCTGGTCCGGAGCCGGCTCGCTGCCCGGCAACGACGGCTGGGTGAGCCTGCACCTGGCCGATTCGGCCGAACTGACCCTGAACCCTGCCCTGGACTTCGAACCCGGCGATGCCCAGCAGCGGCTCCTGGAGCATCTGCAGAACAACGGCGGCGGGTACTTCTTCCGCCAGCTGACCGACATCGCCGGCGGGATGGACACGGTGCTCAGCGACCAGGACGTTGTCTCCGCGCTCTGGGACCTGGCCTGGGCGGGCCGGATTACCGGCGACACCTTCGCCCCGGTGCGTGCCCTGATCGCCGGCGGCCACACCGCGCACCGGCAGGTGGGACGTGCCCCGCGGGCCCGGGCGCCCCGGCTCAGCCGGCTGGGCCGCGCCCACGGGACCGGGCTGCTCGGCTCCCCCGGCCTCACCGGCGGCCGGTACGGTTCCGCCAGCGGCGCCGCCCCCACCCCGCCGCTGGCCGCGGGACGCTGGTCCGCGCTGCCCGCGCCCGAACTCGATCCCACCATCCACGCCCGGGCCACCGCGGAACTCCTGCTCGACCGGTACGGCGTGGTCACCCGCGGGTCCGTGATGGCGGAGAACATCCTGGGCGGCTTCGGCCTGATGTACAAGGTGCTGGCCCGGCTCGAGGAAGCCGGACGCTGCCGCCGCGGTTACTTCATCGAGCACCTCGGGGCCGCCCAGTTCGCGGTGCCGGCCACGGTGGACCGGCTGCGGTCCTACGTCGAGGACGCCCAGCTGAACAAGGCCGAGCCGGTCGCCCTGGCACTCGCCGCCACAGACCCGGCCAACCCCTACGGCGCCGCGCTGCCATGGCCGGCCATGGACGTCGAGGCCGGCACCGGCCACCGCCCTGGCCGGAAGGCGGGCGCCCTGGTGGTCCTGGTCGACGGCGCCCTGGTCCTGTACGTGGAACGCGGCGGCAAGACCCTGCTGGCGTTCAGCACCGACACCGACGTCCTCGCCGCTGCCGGCGCCGCGCTTGTGGGAGTGGTGACCCGGGGCGCCGTGGACAAACTGATTATGGAAAAGGTCAACGGCCACGGCATCCTGGACACCCCCGTCGCCGCCGCCCTGGCCCAGGCCGGCGCCTACTCCACGCCGAAGGGGTTGAGGATCCGTGCCTGAGGGCGATTCCGTCTTCCGCGCCGCGGCGCAGCTGCACGCCGCGCTGGCCGGCAAGGAACTGCTCGCGTCCGATTTCCGGGTGCCGCGCTTCGCCACATTGAAGCTGGGCGGCTGGCGGGTGGAGGAGGTCGTCCCCCGCGGCAAGCACCTGCTGATGCGCGTGGCGGGCCCGGCCCCGAAGGACCGGCTCACCATCCACTCGCACTTGAAGATGGAGGGCACCTGGCAGATCTATCCCCCGGGCGGACGCTGGCGCAAACCCGGCTTCACCGCCCGCTGCGTGCTCCGGACCGCGACGGCGGACGCCGTCGGGTTCTCGCTGGGGCTGCTGGAGGTCATCCCGACCGCCGAGGAGGCCAGCGTCGTGGGCCATCTCGGGCCGGATCTGCTGGGCCCGGACTGGGACATGGCGGAGGCCGAACGGCGCCTGCTGTCGGCACCCGAGGTGCCAATCGGCGTCGCACTCCTGGACCAGCGCAACCTGGCCGGGATCGGCAACATCTACCGCTGCGAGGCGTGTTTCCTGTCCGGCGTCCACCCGGCGGCGCCGGTCTCCGCGGTCCCGGACCTGGCGGCGATGATCACCGACGCGAAGGTTCTGTTGACGGCCAACCTGGGCCCGGGCCGGCGGGTCACGGTGCTGAACGCCCGCGGCGTCCCGGTGGGCCGGACGGCGGGGCGGCCGGGCTACTGGGTGTACCGGCGCGAGCACCAGCCGTGCCTCAAGTGCGGCACGGCGATCCGGCGCGGGGTGCTGGCCAAGGCCTCCGGCGCCGAGGAACGGGACATTTACTACTGCCCCACCTGCCAGCCGTTGCCCGCCGCTTCGCAGGACAAGGCGTGACGCTTGCCGCGACGAGCCAGCCGTGGAACGCGGTCCGCAGGGCCTACGTCGCCGGGGTCGAGGCCCCGGCCGCCGCGGCCTCCGCTTCGGGCTGTGCTTCACCTTCGAGCGGCGCTGCAGCTCCGGGCTCCGCTTCAGCTGCGGCCCGGGGTTCCGGCACGGTGAACCGCGGCAGCAGGAGTTGCACCAGCGGGCCGATCGCCAGCGCGTAGAGCACGGTCCCCACGCCGACCGAGCCGCCCAGCAGCCAGCCGGCCCCCAGCACCACCACCTCGATGCCGGTCCGCGCGCCCCGCACCGGCCAACCGGTCCGGCGTGCCAGCCCGGTCATCAGCCCGTCCCTCGCCCCGGGCCCCAATCGGGCGCCGATGTAGAGCGCGGAGGCCACACCGTTGAGCACCACGGCACCGACCAGGAGAGCGATCTGGCCGCCCAGGTGTGAGAACCGCGGGATCAGCGCCAGCCCGATGTCGGCAAACACTCCCACCAGCACGGCGTTGCAGACGGTGCCGACGCCGGGCCACTGCCGGAGCGGAATCCAGAGCAGCAGGACCAGGAAACTCACGATGATCACCACCGTGCCGAGGCTCAGCCCCGTCCGGCCCGCGAGCCCCTGGTGGAAGACGTCCCACGGCGCCGTGCCAAGGCTGGCACGGATGACCATGGCCAGCGAAATGCCGTACAGGGCAAGGCCGAACAAGAGCTGGAGGAGTCTGCGCGTCAACATGTCCACCATCTTTGCGGAGAACTGGCCTTGTAATCCATATCCAGTTTGAAATACTGGCTTTATGTCCGGATCCCTGAACCCCGGCTCCCTGGCCCGCCTGCTGGGTGAGTGGAACGTCGGCGCCGCGCCCGCCTACCGCGAGCTGGCCGACGTCGTCCGCCTCCTGATCCTCGACGGCCGCGTCGCTCTCGACGTCGCACTGCCCAGCGAGCGGGCACTGGCGGCGACGCTCGGCATCAGCCGCACCACCGTGACCGCGGCCTACGCCCTGCTGCGCGAGCAGGGCTTCCTCAGCAGCGGCCAGGGCAGCCGGAGCAAGAGCTGCATCCCCAGCCACGGCCCCGTCCATACCGGCGGGAACGACGGCGGGCTGCGGCTCAGCGGCGCCCCCGGGCTGGCAGTTCCGGACGGGATCCTGGACCTGGCCTACGCCTCGCTGCCCGCCAGCGGCGAAGTGGTGCACCGGGCGTTTGCCGCCGCGCTGACCGAACTGCCGGCGCTGCTGCCCGGTTTCGGTTACGACGCCCTCGGGGTGGGGCGGCTGCGGGAGGCGATCGCGGCCCGCTACACAGCGGCCGGGGTGCCCACCACCGCCGGGCAGATCCTGGTCACTTCCGGTGCGCAGCACGCCCTGAACATCGTGCTCCGGACCTTCGCCGAACGGTCCGGGAAGGTTCTTGTGGAACACCCGAGCTACCCGAATGCACTCGATGCGATCCGCGCCGCGGGCTGCCGCCCCGTGACCGTGGCGATGCCCGCGGCGAACCGTGGCGGCGTCCGCAGCGGTTCCCGGTCCGGCGGGCGCGCCGGCGCCCGGACGGACGAACGCACCGACAGCCACATCGCGGGGCCGGCCGGCTGGGACCTCGAGGCGATGGAGTCGGCATTGCTGCAGCAGCGGCCGGCAATGGCCTACGTGGTGCCGGACTTCCACAACCCCACCGGCCGGCTGATGCCCGACGCCCAGCGGCGCCGCCTCGTGGCGGCTGCCGCGGCGTCGGGCACCGTGCTGGTGGTGGATGAGACGCTGCGGGAGCTGAACCTCGACGGCGCCGCGTCCACCCCGATGGCCGCGTTCGGTCCGGCAGTGGTGTCCGTGGGATCGCTCAGCAAGTCGCACTGGGCAGGGCTGCGCACCGGCTGGATCCGTGCCGGCGAGCCCCTGATCCAACGTTTCGCGGCGGTCCGCACCACCCTGGACCTGGGCGGCCCGGTGGTGGAGCAGCTCGCCGCGGCCCACCTCGTCAACGACCTGACGGAACCGCTGCCGGGCCGGCTCGCAGCGCTGCGCGGCAACCGTGACATTCTGCTGGACCTGCTCCGCCGGCATCTTCCGGAGTGGGAGCCGGAACGGCCGGTCGGCGGATTGTCGGTCTGGTGCCGGCTTTCGGCGCCGGTGAGCACCGCCCTCGCGGTTATCGCCCCGGACTTCGGTATCCGGCTGGCCGCCGGGCCCAGGTTCGGCGTCGGCGGCGCCTTTGAGCATTACCTGCGGCTGCCGTTCACCCTGCCGCCGGAGCAGTTGGAGTCCGCGGTGCTGGCCCTGCGCTCAGCCCAGGACCGGCTGGACCGCTCCCCGCAGCTGCGCCGGAACCTCCCCGCCCGGCCCGCCGCGGCCATCGCCTGATCCCCTTCGTGCCCGGCCAGGCCCGGCCCGCCCCGACCTGAGCCGCGGGCTTAGGCGTAGACCTTGTCGAGGAATCCGCCCCACGCCTTGGCTGTCGCGCCGGAGTCCCCGCGGCCGCTGAAGTCGTGCACAGTCACGCCCACCGGTGCGCCGAAGGCGTTACGCCCGAAGAACCGGTACATCGCGTCAGCGGTCCGCAGCCCGAGGAAGTTCTCGTTGGAGAAGTCCACTTCCCCGGCAAGGTGCCCGACGCCGTCGACGTCCAGCTCCACGGTGTCTCCCTGGGCTGAGGCGGCGACGCCGAGGGCCCTCCTGAGCCGGTCGAAGCCGTCCGGGGCCTGGGACGCGGCCGGCGCCTGGATGTCCGTGAAGACCACGGGCTTGCCGTCGAAGTGCTTCAGGTACTGGCCAAGGGTGTGCAGGTAGAACGCCGTGTGCTTGCTGGCGCCGTCGTATTGCTCGTCCCAGTTGTCGGTGAAGATGCCGCTGTGGACGTAATGCAGCCGCGCCCGGCCGCCGTCGAGCGGTTCCAAAACGTGTTCGAGCTGGTTGAACCAGCCGTCCGGGCCCTCCATCCGCGACACCAGGTGGGAGGGGCGCTCCTCCACGGTCTTCACGTCCGGCCACTGGTCCGTGGGGAACATCCAGGCGGGCGTACCGCGGGTGACGGCCTCCCATACGCGCTCCGGGGTGCCGGGCAGGTCGGTGTCATAGACGATCTCAAATTCCCGCTTGTCAGTTATGGTCCTGCTCCTTAGCTTTCAGGGTTTGGGGTGAGGTTTTCAGTGCCGGGTGGAGTGCGATGACGAGCCGGTGCTTGCGTCCCGCCGCCGGGGAAGCTGCCGGGCCGCGCGCCCCGCCGTCGTGGTACTTTTCGACGAGCCCGGCCACTGCGGCGCCGAGCTCCTCGGCAAAGGCCGCCCGGTCCGCCGCGGAACGGAAGGTGACCTCGCCGTCGATCGCGAAGGTGGCGAGTTTCTGCCGGGCCGCCGCCGCGCCTGCGATCAGCTGGCCCATTTCCTGGACCATGCGGCCCGCAAGCGCCAGCAGCCAGAAGGCGGAGAACCGGTCCGAGAAACGGTGCGGGTCCGGAGCCACGGAGGCCAGGGCCGCCGGCGATATCAGATACGACGCCGCCGTCGCCCGCAGGACGCGTTCCGTGACGTTGCCGCGCCGCCGCTCCTCGACAAGCTCCACCAGGCCGTGCCGCTCGAGGGCCTTGAGGTGGTAATTCACCTTCTGCCGCGGCAGGCCCACCCTCGCGGCAAGCTGGGTTGCGGATCCCGGTTCCGCCAGCTCACGCAGGATCCGGGTGCGGATGGGGTCCAGCGAGGCCTCCGCCGCCGCCGGGTCTTCGATGACCTCGATGTCCAACATGCTTCGAGTCTGCTCGCCGACAATTTTATTTGTCAAGAACTATTTAGTCGTCGGTGCGTTTCAACGGTTACCTGCCCACCCGGCGCTCGGAAACGTCGTGCGGGCACCGAACCGTCGAAACGGCGGGCAGGGAGGGGCAAAGTAGAATGGACCGGTGATGCAATCCCCCCTGCCCGTGCGCGACGGCGTGAACGCTACCCGCCTGCGGCTGCCGGACGAGGGGCCGTGGGACACCGCCATGGACTACATGATGCACCGCTGGGGACATATCGACCCGCAGGGCATCGAGGACCGCTTCGACGCCGGCGAGATCGTGGGCGAGGCCGGCGTGCCGCTGGACCGCACCACCCCGCTGCAGCGCCACACCTTCATCTGGTACTACCGCTCGTTGCCGCCGGAGACCCGGATCCCGGTGGAACTGGACATCCTGCACCAGGACGAACACCTCCTGGTCGTGGATAAACCGCACTTCCTGCCCACCACCCCGGGCGGCACTTACATCCAGGAGTCGGCCCTGGTGCGGCTGCGGAACCAGCTGCAGTTGCCGGACCTGATCCCGATGCACCGCCTTGACCGCATGACGGCCGGCATCCTGCTGCTCTCCACAAATCCCGAGACCCGCGGGAAGTACCAGGTGCTCTTCGAGAAGCGCCAGGTGCAGAAGGAATACGAGTGCGTGTCCGCCGCGGAACCCGCCCCGGGGCACCCCGCCGTCGACTTCCCCGTGGTGGTCCGGAACCGGATGACCAAGTCCCGCAGCTACCTGCTCGCCGAGGTCGTCGAGGGCGAACCCAACGCCGAGACCCGGATCGAGCGGTTGCGCACGTTCGCGGGGCCGGCCGGCATCGTCCAGCCCGGCGCCGCCCGGGCCGGCAGCACCGTGGCCGGCAGCACCGTGGCCGGCAGCTCTGAGGCCAACGGCACCGCTTACGACGCCGGGTCGGCGCGCCGCGCGCTTTACCGGCTGGAGCCGCACTCCGGCAAGACCCACCAGCTCCGCGTCCACATGGCATCACTGGGACTCGGGATTGTCAACGACGCGTTTTACCCCGAGCTGCTGGACAAGGCACCGGACGACTACGCCAAGCCGCTCCAGCTCCTGGCCCGCGGCATCCGCTTCGTGGACCCGATCTCGGGCAGACCGGTGGAGTACCGCAGCCGGCTCGAACTTTCCGAGGCCCGCTAGGGAACCCGCCACCCGCCGGGCGGCCGGATATGCGGTACCTTGTGCCCATGGACCTGGCCAATGCGGACACGTGGGGAGCCGCGATCTATTTCTGGATCATCCCCGTTGTCCTTGGCGACGCCATCTTCCCGCCGCTGCCCTCCGAAATGGTGGTTATCACCGCCGGAGCCCTGTCCGCCGATGGCTGGGCCAACGTCTTCCTGGTGGCCATCCTCGCCGCCCTGGCCTCCTGGCTCGGCGACCTCGTGGTCTTCCAGCTCTTCAAACGCCGCCTCAGCCACGTGCTGGACCGGTGGAGCTGGGGCCGCAAATTCCACAGCGGCGTGCATCTGGCCATCGCCCGGGCGGGCCGCTCCTCCACCTACGGGGCCATCATCGGGATCCGTTTCATCCCCGGCGGAAGGCTGGCCACCACGGCCGCGGCGGGGATCGCGAACGTGTCCACCAAGGGGTTCAGTTTCTGCGCTGCGCTGGGCGGCTCGCTGTGGGCGGTGTGGTCCGTGGGCCTGGGGTACGTCACGGGCTCGGCCACCAAGCTGCCGTTCTGGGCCAGCTCGCTGATCGGGGTGGGGCTTGGCCTGGTGATTGGCGCCGTCGTCGGAGTGATCGTCACCCGCCGCCGCGGCAACCGCTCCCCCGTGGTGGAACCCGGTTCTCCCGCGGCGGATCCGGACGCGGAACTGGACTTTTAGCCCGGCAGCCGCTGCGCCCGGGGTCGCGGCTAGACCGGAGCCCAGCGGCCCCGGTTGCGCCGCAGCACGGTCAGCGGCCCGGTCACCGCGACGCGTTCGACGGCGTCGCGCATCATGGCGGCCGACTCCAGCGCCTGGCTGTTCTCCGCCGCGTACGCCGTGGCGTCCACAAGGAAGCGCAGGTTCAACTGCGGGACACCGCTGGCGATCTCCAGCTGGTTGGACTCCACATGGTGCCGCGTCCCGAGTGCCTCCACGGCAGCGGCCATCACGGCTTCGGGCGGTGTGCCCGGCTTGAGTCCGGTGATCTTGAGTCTGGTCTGGAACGACGGCATAAACCAACCCTAGCCGCCCCCTCCGACGCTCCCGCAGATCCTCCGGAATCAAACCAACCCTCCCGCACATCCGGCCGGAATCAAACCAACCCTCCCGCAGATCCGGCCGGATTCGAACCAACGCTCCCGCAGATCGCTCGCCCAGAAGACCCGCCACACCTGAGGGAGCATCCGGAAAAAACCCGCCACACCTGAGGGAGCGTCCGGAAAAAACCCGCCACACCTGAGGGAGCGTCCGGAAAAAACCCGCCACACCTGAGGGAGGATCGGGGGCGGACTACCCGGTGTTGCGCAGGCCCGCCGCGACGCCGTTGACGGTGATCAGCATGGCGCGCTGGAGGCGTTCGTCGATCTCGGCGTTGGGCATGCCCTCCCCTGCGGCGGCCTCGGCCCGGACGCGCCGCAGCAGTTCCACCTGCAGGTAGCTGATCGGGTCGAGGTACTGGTCGCGGATCTCCAGCGAGCGCTTGAGCGTGGGCTGCGCGTCGAGGAGCAGATCCTCGCCGGTGAGGTTTTGGATTTCGGCGACCGTCAGCTCGTACTCCGCGCGGATGGTGTGGAACAGGTGGTGCAGCTCGGCCGGGACCAGGGTCGAAACGTAGTAGCCCGCGATGTCCATGTCCGTCTTGGCGAGGGTCATCTCCACGTTGGAGAGCACCGACCGGAAGAAGTGCCAGCCCTCCATCATCTCCACCAGCTGGGCCGAGTGGCCCGCCTCGCGGGCGGCCTTGAGCCCGGAGCCCACGCCGAACCAGCCCGGCACGATCTGCCTCGACTGGGTCCAGCCGAACACCCACGGAATCGCCCGCAGGCCCTCAAGTCCCGCGCCGGAGTCGGGGCGCTTGGACGGACGCGAACCGATGTTCAGCGAACCCAGCTGCTCCACCGGCGTGGACGACATGAAGTACGCCGGCAGGTCCGGGTCGTCGATCAGCGTCCGGTAGCGGGCAAACGCGGCGTCGGAAATGGTCTCCATGACGTGGCCGTACCGTTCGCGCTGGTCTTCCGAGGTCCGCGGGGTGCGGTGCAGCGCCGAACCCTGCAGCACCGCGGCGAGGGAGAGCTCCAGGTTCTCGCGCGCGAGCTCCGGCAGCGAGTACTTGTCCGAGATGACCTCGCCCTGTTCGGTGAACTTGATCTCGCCCTCGAGCACGCCGTTGGGCTGGGCCATGATCGCGTCGTAGGTCGGTCCGCCGCCACGGCCCACGGAACCGCCGCGGCCGTGGAACAGCCGCACCCGGACGCCGTGCTTGGCCGCGACGTCGCGCAGCTTGCGCTGGGTCTTGTGGATTTCCCACTGGCTCGTCATCACGCCGGATTCCTTGTTGGAGTCCGAGTAGCCGAGCATGATTTCCTGCACGTCGCCACGCAGCCGGACCAGCTCGCGGTAGGACGAGTCGGAGAGCAGGGCGTCCACGATCTCGGCCGAGGCGCGCAGCTCCTCCACGGTCTCCAGCAGCGGAGCGAAGCCGATCCTGGCATACGGCGCCTCGCCGAAAAGGTTCACCAGCCCGGCTTCGCGGGCCAGCACGGCCGCGGCCAGAACGTCGTCCGCGCCGCGGGTCATCGAGATGATGTAGGTCTCGATCACGTCCGGGCCGTAGGTACGCAGGGCGCGTCGGATCTCGCGGAAGACGTCGTACGTGCCGTCCGCGACGCCGTCGAGCTTGATCGGGTGGCCGGAGAGCGGGCGGCGGGACGCAAGCTCGGAGCCCAGCACTTCGAGCCGCTCGGCCCGGCTCAGCTCGGCGTACCGCACGCCGGGCCCCCCGAGGCGGTCCATGAGCTGCCCGACGGCGTCATGGTGATGGTCTGCGTGTTCGCGGATATCCAGCGTGGCAAGGTGCAGGCCGAAGGAGGCGATCGCCCGCCGGACCCGGGCCAGCGCACCGTCGGCGGCGAGGCCGGCATGGTGGTTCCGCAGCGAGGACTCGAGCAGGCCCAGCTCGGCCAGGAGTTCCGCGGTAGCGGCATAGTCCCGGCCGGGCTCGTGCGCCGAGCCGGCGGTGACCCGGCGGCCGGTGTTCAGCAGTTTGGCCTTGATGCAGGTGAGCTTGAGCCGGTACGGTTCCTGCGCGTTGAGCTCCAGGACGCGCCGGTCCAGCCCGGGCAGGTTCCCCAGGTCGACGTCGATCGAGTCCAGCAGCGCCTGGTCGGCGCCGGCCAGCGCGGTGGAGTTGGACAGGATGGAGATGAGCCCGTCGATCAAGCCGATGCTGATCCGGACGGCGTGCTGGTTGTGGATCTGCAGGATTTCGCGGGTGACGCCGGCGGTGACGTTGGGGTTGCCGTCCCGGTCCCCGCCGATCCAGGAGCCGAAGCGGATCGGCGCCTTGGTGGCCGGCAGGGTGACGCCGTGCTCGGTGAGGAGGTCGGACAGGTCCGAAAGCATCTCCGGCATAGCGTCGCTGAGGATGCCGGTCAGGTAGTAAATCGCGTTCCGGGCCTCGTCCACGGGGGTGGGGCGGACCTGGCGGAGCTCGTCCGTCTGCCACATCTGGTCGATCACCTCGGCCAGGTGGCGGTCCTGGCGGCGGCGGGCCGAGGTTCCTTCCGATGTGGATTCGGCCAGCACGTCGGAGAGCCGGCGGATCTTGTCCAGCACCGACCGCCGGGACGCTTCGGTGGGATGCGCGGTGAAGATGGGCCGGACGTCGAGTTCGTTCACGACGTCCTGCAGCACGGCGGATCCGGCCTGTTCCGCGATTTCGGCGACGGCCTTGGCCAGCCAGCCGTCCTTTTCCTGCCGGCTGCGCAGCCCGCGGACCCGGTGGACCTGCTCGGCGGCGTTGGCCAGGTGGAAGTAGAAAGCGAAGGCCCGGACCAGGTCGGTGGCCTGGTCCAGCGGCAGGGAGCCGAGCAGTTCGCGGACCTGGGCGACGACGTCGTACGAACTCCACGGCCCGGTGGCATCGGCGCCGCCCCGGGCGGCCTCCTTGGATTCCTTGGTCAGCAGCCGCACCTGTTCCACCAGGTCGAGGAGCTCGGGGCCGTGCTGGCGGACCAGGGATTCGCCGAGGAGGGTGGACACCCGGCGGACATCAGCGCGCAGTTCGGAGGCGAGGTCCGTGCCGGAAGTCAATGCAGTGTCAGCCATGGAAATCATCTTTCGAGGTTCGACTTGGCTCGTACACTGCGCTGGATACTGTGAGCCGGGTTACTTGTACCCATGGGATGTTACCCGGCTCACGCGGCGGCCGGGAATCCGTCTCAGATAGTGTCCGGCGTCTTTTCGGCGGCGCTCCCGGCCAGATGGGACGTCAGCGGGCGATCTTGAAGTTGAAGTCCGCGTTGCCGAAGGCGCCCCAGAGCCGCAGCCAGATCGGCAGGAGCATCTCCGTGCCGCGGGCCGTGGTGATGTCGCCCAGGTCGATGATGTCGCGGTGGCCAAGGTCCGCCAGCAGGCCGGCCACCACCGTCTTGGCGTCCGCGTCGTTGCCGGAGACGAACACCGAGTGGTCGCCCCCGGCCACGCTTCCCGGGTCCACCATGACGCCGGCGTTCATGGTGTTGAGCGTCTTGACCACGCGGGCGTCGGGGAAGGCCCGCTGGATCTGCTCACCGAGGCTGTCCGTGTTCACCGGGTTCAGCGACGGCGGGAAGCCCTGGGAGAAGTCGAGCGGGTTCGCGATGTCCACGACCACTTTGCCGGCCAGGTTGGCAGGCCCGGCGGTGGACAGCGCGTCCAGGGAAGCGGTCCCGTTGGTGGCGTTGACGACGATTTCGCTGCCGGCCGCGGCATCGGCGAAGGTGGTCACGGCGATGTCGCTGTGCTCCGCGTGCCATTGAGCAAACGGGACGCCGCCCATCGGCCCCGCCTCGGTCCGGGCCAGCGTGGCTTCCGGATCGCGGGTTCCGATCACGACGTCGTGGCCGAGCTTTGCCAGGGCGCCTGCGACGAGGGGGCCGACGGTGCCGGTGCCAAAGACTGCAATTTTCATGGGGACCTCATTCGGGAAGGGGTTTCGCGGAAGACCTTGAGGTAGACAAGTTCGTCTACCTCTGGGCGAGACGCTACCAGACAGAACTGTCTACGGCAAGGACACCTCGGCCGAAGATCGACGCCCGCATGCCCGCGACCCGCCGCTGCCCGCCGTGGAATGAGCCGCGGAACGAGAAGAACCGGACAGACTGGTCTGTGTACCATGAAGTCATGACGCCGCACCCAGCCACCGCACCAACCGCCGCCGGGCCGCGGGCTGTCCGGACGCCGGCGGGGCAGGCCAAGGACAAGATCCTGGCGACGGCCTTCCGGCTCTTCTATGCGCAGGGCCTCAGGGCGGCCGGCATCGACACGATCATCGCAGAATCCGGCGTTGCGAAGGCCACCTTCTACAAGTACTTTCCGGCCAAGGACGACCTGATCCTGGCCTATCTGGAACAGGTCGACGGCGTCTGGACCGGGCAGCTGCACGCCGCCGCCGAAGCCGCGGGGCCGGACCCCGCGGATCAATTGGTGGGCCTGTTCGACGCCCTTTCCAACGCCTGCCGCCGCGACGGCTACCGCGGCTGCGCCTTCATCAACGCCGCCGCCGAGTCAGCCTCCGGCACGCGGGTGCACGAGCGTACGGTCGCCCACAAACAGCACATCCTGGCCTGGATCCGTGACCTGGCGGAGCAGGCCGGCGCCCCGGACCCGGACCGGCTGGCGCGCAGCCTGACCCTCGTCCTCGACGGCGGCCTGGCCAGCGGGGTGCTCGACGCCGACCCCGCTGCCGCCGCCTCCGCCCGCACCACCGCGGCCCAGCTGGTCGCAACGGCCCTGGCCGGCGCCCCCGGCCGCTTTACTACCTGAGAGGACGCCGTGAGCACTCAGCACTCCGATCCCGACGCCCAGCTTGCCCGCTGGCAGCGCTTCCGCAAGAACCGCAACGAGGCCCTCGCCAGCGAGTACGGCTGGCTCACCCTGACCTCCTTCCAGTGGCTGCCGGAGTCCCCCGCCGCCGTCGAACTCGTCCCCGGCCTGTGGTCCACGGACGGCACGACGGCGTTCCTCACCGCCGCCGCAGCGGACGGGCTGACGCTGGTGGAGAAGGGCGAGCCCGTCGACGGGACCATCAGCGCGGCGCTGGCCAACGAAGAGTCGCTGCTGTGGGTCCAGTTCGGCGGCCCGGACGGCCGTGAGGTCAGGGTGGAGCTCGCCATGCGGGCCAACAAGTACGCGCTGCGCACCCGGGATTCGGCGTCGCCGGTGTTTACCGGGTTCGAGGGCGTGCCCACCTTTGCTTTCCGCCCGGACCTGGTCATCGAGGCGCGCTTCGTGCCCTACCCCGAACCGGTGGACGTGCCCATCGGGACCGCCAACCCTTTGGTGGACGGGGTGCACCGATCCGTCGGTGAGCTGGTGTTCCGGCTTCCCGGCCAGGAACACGAGTGCCATCTGCAGGCCGAGGAGGAAAAGCTCGGAGCCCTGACGGTGACGTTCCACGACGAAACCAACGGGATAACGACGGACGAGTGGCGCAAGGTGTCTACGGCCCGGCCGCGGCCGGACGGCACAGTGGTTCTGGACTTCAACCGGGCGATCAACTACCCCAGCGCCTTCACCCCCTACGGCACGTGCCCCATGCCGGTGCGGAACAACAGCCTGGATTACCGGATCGAGGCGGGCGAAAAGCAGCCCTTCACCTAACCCCGCCCACGCGCGAACGGACACTTGGGGCCCCACCCCAAAGCGCGAACGGACACTTGAGGCCCCCACCCCCACGCGCGAACGGACACTTCAGGCCCCCACCCCCACGCGCGAACGGACACTAGTGGCCCTCAACCTCGCAGGTTCAGGGGCCCCAAGTGTACGTTCGCGCTCCAAGCCAGAGGCGGGGGTAAGGGGCTGGGCTAGACGATCGCGGACACCCCGGTCACGGCGCGGCCCACGATCAGGGTATTGATCTCGTACGAGCCCTCATAGGTATAAATCGCCTCGGCGTCCGCGAAGATCTTGGCCATCCGGTAATCGGTGACGATCCCGTTGCCGCCCAGCAGGGACCGGCCCATCGCCACGGTTTCGCGCATCCGGGCACTCACATAGGACTTCGCCAGCGCCACCTGGGGCATGTCCGCGGCGGCCGCATCCTGCAGCTGGGCAATCCGGACCATCATGCCCATGCTCGCCACCGCGTTGCCGAGCATCGTCACCAGCTGCTGCTGGACCAGCTGGAACTTGGCCAGCGGCCGGCCGAACTGGTGGCGTTCGACGGCGTACTGCCGGGCGACGTCGAAGGCGGCCAGCTGCTGCCCCACGCCCTGCCAGGCGACCATGATCCGCGAACCGCGGAGCAGCTCGTTGGTGTCCTCGAAGCTGTTGATCCCGGCGAAACGGTCCGACTCCGCCACCCGGACGTCGGTGAAGACGATGTCGGCGTTCTGCACGGTCCGCAGCGCGATCTTGTTTTCGATCCTGCTCCGGCGCACGCCGGGCAGTGTGGCGTCGACGATGAAGCCGCGGATGCCGCCGTCGGCCTCGTCGCGGGCCCAGACCAGCATGTAGTCGCAAAACGTCCCGTTGCCGATCCAGCGCTTGGCCCCATTGAGCACCCAGTAGTCGCCGGACTCCCCGGACACGCGCCGCGCGGTGGTCTCCATCCCACCGGCCACGTCCGAGCCGTGCTCCGGCTCGGTCAGAGCGAAGGCCCCCGTGGTGCGCAGGCCCGCGGCGTCGTCCAGCAGCCGGGCCTTCTGCTCTGCGGAGCCGAAGCCGTAGAGCGATTCGACGAACAGGTCGTGGTGGACCAGGAAGAACGTCGCCAGCGAGGTGTCCACCCGGGTCATCTCGGCGATGACCAGCCCGGCGAACAGGTTGCTGTAGCCGCGCTGGGCCGGGGCACTGAGTTCCAGCGCCGCCAGCTTGGGCAGGATGCGCGCCGGAAACTCGGCGTCGTTCCACCACTGGGTGGCGAACGGCGCCACCTCGCGGGCCAGGAACTCCCGGAGCTCGGCCAGCTTCGCCTGTTCGGCGGCGCTGAGCAGCGACTCGAAGTCAAAGAAATCGGCGGACGGCAGTCCGGACAGCGCCGGGTCCACGGGGGCAGCGCTGTCCACGGCCAGGGTCACTTCGGTCCCATCCGGATGGCGCCGTCGAGCCGGATGGTCTCCCCGTTGAGCATGGCGTTGTCCACGATATGCGCGGCGAGGTTCGCGTATTCGGCGGGCCGGCCCAGCCGGGACGGATGCGGCACCTGGCGGCCCAGCGAGTCCTGTGCCTCCTGCGGCAGCCCGGCCATCATGGGGGTCTCGAAGATGCCGGGCGCGATCGTGACGACGCGGATCAGCGAGCGCGCCAGTTCGCGGGCGATCGGCAGCGTCATCGCGGCCACGGCACCCTTGGAGGCCGAGTAGGCCGGCTGCCCGATCTGCCCGTCAAACGCGGCCACGGAGGCGGTGTTGATGATGACCCCGCGCTCTTCGCCGCCCAGCCCGGTGGAGACCGGCTCCGTGGCGGCCATCGCGGCGGCGGCCAGGCGGATGACGTTGAAGGTGCCGACCAGGTTGATCTGGATGACCCGGCTGAAGGTCTCCAGCGGCAGCACACCGTCCCGGCCCAGTACCTTGCCCGGGGTGGCGATGCCGGCGCAGTTCACCACGATCCGCAGCGGGCCGAGCGCGACGGCGGCGTCGACGGCGGCCTGCACCTGCTCCTCGCTGGTGACGTCCGCGGGCACAAAGACAGCGCGGTTCGCCGGTTCCGGCGCAGTGCCGTGTTCCGGCGCGCTGCCGCCGGCGGACGCGTTGAGCTCGGCGGCGAGGGCGTCCCCCGCCGAACCCGGCAGATCCACCAGCACCACCGAGGCGCCGGCACTGAACAGCCGCCGGGCCGTCGCGGCCCCCAGCCCGGAAGCGCCGCCCGTAATCAGTGCGACCGTACCCATGACGTCCATACATCCTCCTTGATGTGGCACCACAACCCGGCCGTGGGACTGTGCGCAGCCCACCGGCACCAGGGAACATTAGTTAGTTCAGGTTAACTGGAATGCAAACATTGCGCACCTCCGGCCCTGGATTCCGCGCCGCGGCGGCCGCCGCCACTAGGCTTGGTCCATGACCGCAGCAGCCGCCCACTCCCCCGCCCCGAACTGGTCTTTCCGCGCCGATGAGGCCGCACGTTCGGTGACCCGGCTGTTCGGGCAGCGTCTCTTCTTCCTGCCCGGCACCCACATCGCCGCAATCAGCCGCCCCTCCGGCCGGCTGAAAAACCTCGCCCGGCCGTGGCACTACTGGTGGCAGGCGCACTACGTGGACTGCCTCGTGGACACCGGCCGCCACGAACTCGGCGTCGAGGGCCACACCCCGGCCAAGTTCGACGGCGACAACCTGCCCAGCGCCGGCAAGCTCGCCTCCCGCCTGGTCACCGGCATCCGGCTGCGCAACTTCCTGACAGTCGTCAACAGCTACTACGACGACATGGCCTGGCTGGCCCTGGCCACCCTGCGGCTGGAGAAGCTCGCCGGGGACACCCGCAAGACCTCCGGCCGGCGCCGCAACGCCAAAGTGCTCAAGAGCCTCACCCTGCAGTTCGATTCAGCCTCCACCGACGACCTCGGCGGCGGCACGTTCTGGAGCAAAAAGCGCGACTTCAAGAACACCCCGGCTACGGCCCCGGTGGCCCTGTACTACGCCCGGACCGGGCAGGCGGCGAAGGCGCAGGCCCTGCTGGACTGGCTGGACGCCAAGCTCTACGACCCGGAACAGGGCATGTACCGGGACGGCCTGCGGATCGCCCCCGGCGGCGAGCTGGTGCTGGAAAGCGCCATCTACACCTACAACCAGGGTCCGGTCCTCGGCGCCCTGCTGGAGCTGGGCGGTGAGGCGAACCTGGAACGGGCGGCCGCGCTCGTGGCCGCGGTGGGGCGCGGCCTCACCGTTGAGGCACCGTTGCTGGGACGCAAGGGCACGGTGCTCCGCTCGGAGGGAACCGGCGACGGCGGGCTCTTCACCGGAATCCTCGTCCGCTACCTGGCCCTGGCCGCCGTTGACGAGCGGCTGCCCGCACCGACGCGGGCCGAGGCAGCCCTGCTCGTGACCGATACGGCGGAGGCATTCTGGGAAGGCCGGCGTCTGGTCGCGGCGCAGGAGCCATTGGCCCGCAACGGCGCCCGGCTGGTGTTCTCGGCCCGTCCCGAACTGCCGGCGCGCCGGAGCTACCCGGCGGGATCCGCCGTCGAGCTCTCCACCCAGCTGCAGGCCTGGATGGTGCTGGAAGCGGCGGCATCCATCGCCGGGAGGCTGCCCGCCGTCGTGCCGCCGTCCGCCGAAGCGGCCGGAACGGAAGCTGCCGCAACCGAAGATGCGGGAACCAAGGCGCCCGCTGCCGCCACGGACAGTGCAACCCCGGCGCCGGAAGCCTCCGCCGGGAATTAAGTCACGCAATAGTTTCGTAATTCGTGTGATCCTCCTCACTTAACGCACTCTCGGCTTGGTTGCTTAGGTTTGGCTAACCTACAGTTTTTCGTAGTGAGCATGGCCTAACTTCCCCGCTCACGGGGGTTAGGCACCTACGACCTTTTCCTTGCAGAAAGTAGCCTCATGAAGATCCGCACCAATGCGCTGGCAGGCATTGCCCTCGCCGCCACCGCCGCGCTCGGCCTCGCAGCCTGTGGCTCCGGCGCCTCGACCTCCGGCAGCACTACCGGGGCCGACGGCAAGCCGGCCGGCGAGATTACGGTCTACAACGCCCAGCACGAATCCCTGACCAAGGAATGGGTGGACGCCTTCACGGCGGAGACCGGCATCAAGGTCACCCTGCGCCAGGGCGACGACACCGAGATGTCCAACCAGATCATCCAGGAAGGCGCCGCCTCCCGCGCCGATGTGTTCCTCACCGAGAACTCGCCCGCCATGGCCCAGGTAGAAAACGCCGGCCTGTTCGCGGACGTGGACCAGGCCACCGTAGACCAGGTCCCCGCCGAGTTCCGGCCCTCCACCAACAAGTGGACCGGCATCGCCGCCCGCTCCACCGTGCTGGTCTACGACAAGGCCAAGCTGAGCGCGGACAAACTGCCCAAGTCCATGCTGGACCTGGCTAAGCCCGAGTGGAAGGGCAAGTGGGCCGCCTCGCCGTCCGGCGCCGACTTCCAGGCGATCGTCTCCGCCCTGCTCGAACTCAAGGGCGAGGCGGCCACGGAGGAATGGCTCAAGGGCATGAAGGAGAACTACAAGGCCTACAAGGGCAACAGCACGGCCATGAAGGCCGTCAACGCCGGCGAGGTGGACGCCGCCCTGATCTACCACTACTACTACTACGGCGACCAGGCCAAGACCGGCGAAAACTCCAAGAACGTCACGCCGTACTACTTCAAGAACCAGGATCCCGGCGCGTTCGTCTCCGTCTCCGGCGGCGGCGTGCTCAAGTCCTCGAAGAATGCGGCGGCCGCCCAGGCCTTCCTGAAGTTCATCACCGGCAAGAAGGGCCAGGAAGTACTGCAGAAGGGCACCTCCTTCGAGTACGCCGTCGGCTCCGGCGTCCCGGCCAACGACAAGCTGGTGCCGCTCACCGAGCTCCAGGCCCCCAAGGTCGACCCGGCCAAGCTCAACTCCGCCAAGGTCACCGACCTGATGACCAAGGCAGGACTGCTCTAACCAGTGACCAAAACGCTGGCGGCTCCCGGAACCACCGGAAGCACGACGACGGCGGGCCGGGGCAAGCGCCCCCGCCCGCCTTTCGGCGTCTCCGTGGTGGCGATCCTCGCGGTCCTGATCGCCCTGTTTTCGCTGATCCCGCTCGGCTACGTGGCGGTCATGACGGTAGCCACCGGCTGGGACACCGCCGTCGGCCTGATTTTCCGCGCCCGGGTGGGCGAACTCCTGCTCAACACCGTGCTGCTCATGCTGATCACCGTGCCGCTCTGCGTGGTCCTCGGGGTGGGCGGCGCCTGGCTGGTGGAACGCACCACCCTCAAGGGCCACAAGGTGTGGGCCGTGCTGCTCGCGGCGCCGCTGGCGATTCCGGCCTTCGTCAACAGCTACGCCTGGGTTTCCGCGGTGCCGTCGATGGGCGGGCTCTGGTCCGGCGTGCTGATCGCGACGCTGTCCTACTTCCCCCTGGTCTACATCCCTGCCGCCGCGACGCTCAGCCGCCTGGATCCGGCCATCGAGCAGTCCGCCGCCTCGCTGGGCCTGGGCGCCTGGCGCGCCTTCTTCCGTGTGGTGCTGCCCCAGCTGCGGATCGCGATGACCGGCGGCGCGCTGCTGGTCTCACTGCACCTACTGGCCGAGTACGGCGCGTTCGCGATGATCCGCTTTGACACCTTCACCACCGCGATCATGGTCCAGTACCAGTCCACTTTCAACGGGACGGCCGGGAACATGCTGGCCAGCGTGCTCGTCTTCTTCTGCCTGATCCTGCTCCTGGTGGAGGTCCGCGGCCGCGGCACGGCCCGCTACGCGCGGGTCGGCTCCGGCGCGCAGGCCAGGGCGCTGCGCCTGCCCCTTCACTCCTACCAGTTGCCCGCACAGCTGGCCCTGCTGGCCCTCACCGCACTGGCGTTCGGGCTTCCGCTGACCTTCGTGCTGCGCTGGATCTACGCCGGCGGACCGGACATCTGGGCCGCCGACGAGTTCCTGCCGGCCCTGCTGCAGACCCTCGGCTACGGACTGGTCGGGGCCGCGGCCACCACCGTGGTCGCCTTCCCGATGGCCTACCTCGCGGTGCGGCATCCCAGCTGGTTCAGCAAGGCCCTGGAACTGTCCAACTACGTCACCAGCTCCATGCCCGGCATCGTGGTCGGCCTGGCCTTCGTGACCGTGAGCATCCGCGTGGCGCCGGACCTCTACCAGACCACGGCCCTGCTGATCTCCGCCTATGTGCTGCTGTTCCTGCCGCGGGCTCTGGTGAACATCCGCTCCGGGCTCTCGCAGGCGCCCAAGGAGCTCGACGAGGCCGCGCAGGCCCTCGGCAAGCCGCCGCTGCTGGCGTTCCTCCGGGTCACCCTGCGCCTCACCGCCCCGGCCGCGGCCGGCGGAGCCGCCCTGGTGTTCCTCGCGATCGTCAATGAACTGACCGCCACCCTGCTGCTCTCGCCCAACGGCACCCGCACCCTGGCCACCGAGTTCTGGAGCAAGAGCACCGAAATCGACTACGCCGGCGCCGCGCCGTACGCCCTGCTGATGATCCTGATCTCGGCGCCGATGACCTACCTTCTCTTCCAGCAGTCCAAGAAAGCAGCGGGACAGTGACCGAACAAAACCCCTCACGGCTTCCGGAACCCCGGATCGCCCCCTCCGTGGCGCCCAGCACCAACAGCCACCTGGAAGTCGAGGCCGTCACCAAGAACTTCGGCTCCCAGGCCGTCCTCAAGGGCGTCAACCTCTCCGTCGCCAAGGGCGGGACGACGGCGATCGTGGGCCCGTCCGGTTCGGGCAAGACCACACTGCTGCGGCTGATCGCCGGCTTCGAGCACCCGGACACCGGCAGCATCTCGCTCAACGGCACCAAGGTGGCCGGCGACGGCGTCTGGGTTCCCGCGCACAAGCGGCACGTCGGCTACGTGGCGCAGGACGGCGCCCTCTTCCCGCACCTGTCCGTGGGCCAGAACATTTCCTTCGGCCTGGACGCCGGCAAACTGCCCGGCGGCCACCGCGGGGTCAAGGCCCGGGTCGCCGAACTGCTCGAGATGGTCGCGCTGGACCCGGCCATGGCCAGACGGCGGCCGCACCAGCTCTCCGGCGGCCAGCAGCAGCGCGTCGCGCTGGCCCGCGCCCTGGCCCGTGAGCCGGAGCTGATGCTGTTGGATGAGCCGTTCTCCGCGCTCGACGCCGGCCTGCGCGTCGCCACCCGCCGCGCCGTCGGCAAGGTGCTCCACGACGCCGGCGTGACCACCATCCTGGTCACCCACGACCAGGCCGAAGCGCTCTCCTTCGCCGACCAGGTCGCGGTGATGCGCGGCGGCAAGCTCGCGCAGATCGGCAACCCGTTTGTGGTCTACACCCGCCCGGCGGACCGGGCCACCGCGGAGTTCCTGGGCGACGCCGTCATCCTGGACGCCTGGATGGAGGGCTCCCTGGCCACCTGCTCGCTGGGCGGCATTCCGGTCCGCAGGCCGCCGGCCCAGGGCCGGGTCCAGCTAATGCTCCGGCCCGAGCAGATCCGGATCGCCGAGGACGGTCCCATCCGCGGCACCGTGGTGGATACGGACTACTTCGGCCCGGAGACCACAGTCCGGCTCAAGCTCGCGGTCCCCCCGGTCCTGGCCGAGGGCGCCGTGGCGGACCACCGCTACCCCGGCGGCGGCGAGGTCATCACCATCCGGCACTGGAACGCCTCCATCGCCCGGCCCGGCACCGAACTGTGCCTGCGGGTGGTGGGTGAAGCCGTGGCCTTCCCGATCGAGGACACCGCGCAGGACTGAGTCCGGCCGATGGCCCGTCCGCGGGCTGCGGGATCGCCGGCGGAGCCTCCACCGGAACCTCTGGCGCACGGGCAGGCCTAGGTACGGCCGTGCCCTCCGGCATAGGCTGGGGCGCATGACTGTTCAGCCAGCCCTTCACCGTCAGCACTGTTCCGTGGCCGCTCCCACCCAGGTATGGCTCGACGCCGAGGGCCGGCTGGCCAGCGGCGCCACCGGTGCCTCCGGCGACAGCGCTTCCGGCGACGGCGCCACGGGCCCCGGCACCGGCACCGGCGAGTGGTTCACCGGGCTGCTGCACGGGGACACCCGGATGCTGTGCCGCGCCGAGGTAACCGTCAACGGATTCGCGCCGGAACCGGCCACCGTGGAGGCCTCCCCCGGCGGCGTGCTCCGGGTCCGCGGACTCGTCCGCGGCATCGAGGGCCCCACCGAGGATCCCGCCGTCGAACTCCTGCAGACCTGGACCGTCACGCCCGGCGCCGTCCGCGTCTCCCTGCGGCTGAGCACCTCGCTGGACGCCCTGGACGCGGAGATCGAGGTGCGGCTCGCGGCGGACTTCACCGACATGGCCGCCATCCGGCTCGGCCGCTACCGCGACCCCCTCCAGCCCTCCGCGGCGGACGATTCGACGCTGCGCTGGAGCGAGGGCGGCAAGACCCTGACGGTATCGGCGCCCGGCCGGGTCACCGGCGGCGAACGGCTCACCTGGCGCGGGACCGCGGGCCGCGGCAGGCCGCTGGAGGCCGAATGGCAGGCCGTGCTGGCCGACACCGAGGACGCCGTGGTGGCCGCGCCGCCGCCGGCCGCCCGCCGCGTCCGGGCCGAGCCGGAGGGGCCGCTGGGCCTGCTCCTGGAAAACTCCCTGGACGAACTCGACGGTCTCCGGCTGGCCACCCGGAAGGCGCCCGATGCCCCCTTCCTGGCCGCCGGCGCCCCCTGGTACTTCACCCTCTTCGGCCGGGATTCGCTGTGGGCCGCCCGGCTGCTGCTGCCGTTTGACGCCGCCCTGGCCGCCGGGACCCTGCGCGCCCTCGCCGCGCACCAGGGCACGAAGACCGATGCCGCCGCGGCCGAGGATCCGGGCAAGATCCTGCACGAACTGCGCGCCAAGGAGCTGGTGCTGGAAAGCCAGGCGCTGCGCCTGCCTCCGGTGTACTTCGGCGCCGTGGACTCGACCCCGCTATGGCTGTGCCTGCTGGGCGAGCTGGGGCGTGCCGGCACGGACGACGCCGCGGTCCGTTCCCTGCTGCCCAACGCCGCCCGCGCCGCGCAGTGGCTGCTGGCCGCCGGCGCCGCCGGCGGCAGCGGAGCAGGGGGAAATACGGCCAACGGCG
This sequence comes from uncultured Arthrobacter sp., assembly GCF_964021775.1. GTDB lineage: Bacteria > Actinomycetota > Actinomycetes > Actinomycetales > Micrococcaceae > Arthrobacter. Next base: position 20,078 of record NZ_CAXHZI010000023.1, on the reverse strand, counting down.
GCTTCCTCAGCTACCAGGACACGTCCGGGCATGGCCTGAGCAACCAGGGCTGGAAAGACTCCCGGGACGCAATGCAGTTCCGCGACGGCCGGCAAGCGGACGGCCCGATTGCCCTCGCCGAAGTGCAGGGCTACGCCTACCAGGCGGCGGTGGAGACCGCGGATCTCTTCGATGCCTATGGCGAGCCCGGGGCGCAGGAACTGCGGGACTTCGCCGCGGCGCTGCAGCGCGACTTCCGCGAGCGCTTCTGGGTGGAGGACGACGGCGGCCGGTTCCCCGCGATGGCGCTCGATGGCCACGGCGAACCGCTGGACATTCCGGGCTCCAACATGGGACACCTGCTGGGCACCGGGATCCTGGACGCCGCGGAGGCGCGGCTGGTGGCGGACCGGCTGCTCAGCCCGGAACTGTTCTCCGGCTACGGCCTGCACACCCTGTCCCGGCGGGCGGCAGGGTTCTGGCCCTTCAGCTACCACTGCGGTTCGGTCTGGAGCCACGACACCGCCATCGCCGTCAGGGGTCTACTCAGCGAGGGGTTCACCGCCGAGGCCGGGGTCCTCGCCGAGGGCCTGCTGGCGGCCGCAGGCTCGTTCGGGCACCGGCTCCCGGAGCTTTTCGCCGGTGTCACCGCGGCGGAGTCGGGGCGCGCGGTACCGTATCCGGCCTCCTGCCACCCGCAGGCGTGGTCCTCAGCGTCCGCGGTGGTGCTGGCCCAGGCCCTCGGCGTCGCCTTCTAAGGCGCCGGAACCGCCTTCCGAGCGGCGCGGAGGCCGTCGACCAGGATCACGATGCCGGTGACGGCGACCGCCAGGCCGAGGGAGGCGACGACGTCCGTGAGCCAGTGGTAGCCGAGATAGAGCCGGCTGAACCCAACCAGCAGGGCGCCGAGCGCGGCCGCCGAAAACGCGAGCACCGCCGTCGGGCGCCGCACCGGACGGCTGAGCGGACCCCGCGGGCCGTCTGCGCTGCCCAGCAGCAGGTACACCAGGACCAGCAGGAACACGCCGGTGCCGAAGGTGTGGCCCGAGGGGAAGGAGAGGGCGTCGTCCGGACCCATCAGGAAATCGGCTGCCGATGGCCTGCCGCGCGCCACCTCATGCTTGATCAGGGCGGACGCCCCGAAGGTCGCTGCCATGGCCCCCAGAAGCAGCGCCGGCCGCCAGAGTTCGCGTTTCCGGACCGCCCAGCCGAGCGCCAGCAGACCCGCAATGACCAGCAGCCAGGCCGGGGACGTGACCGTACTGACGGCCGCCAGGAGGCCTGTGGCAAGGGGCGACCGGCCCTCCACCAGGGCGTCGTGGACCCCGCCGTCGAGCAGGGCGAGCCCCGAGTCGGTCTGGACAGCGGCCAGCATCAGCCAGAACACCGCCTCGCCGGCCACCAGCAGGCCCGCGGCGCCGAAAAACACCGCGCGTTGCGACCGCGTGCCGGGAGCGGCGGCGGGCAAGGCGGAGCGGGACTGGCCGCGTTGGGAGGTAGGCACCGGGCTACTCTGCCAGCCCGGGCTGTCGGGATCCGGGACGGCTACTGGGAGGTTCCTGAGGGTCCCGGGCCCGGCCGCCGGGTTTGCGGGTGCGGCGTCTCGTAGCGGGCGAGCATCTCCACGAAGCCGGCGATCTTGCGCTCCCGCGTGGACGCCTGCTTCACCGCATTGGTCCGGTAGATCAGGGCGTAGCGGTTCACCGACGTCAGGACCTCAAACATCGCCTGCGCCCGCGGGTCCGCCGCGATGGCCGCGGCCAGATCGTCCGGCACCTCGGCCGAGGCCTGGCCGGAGTACGCCCCCTCCCAACGCCCGTCAGCCTTGGCACTTTCGACGGCGGCCCGCCCTGCCGGGGCCATCCGGCCGGCCGCTTCAAGGCGTCCGACGCGCTCCACGTTCCGGGCCGACCAGACGCTTTTAGGGCCGCGGCGGGTCATCCGCTGGAAGGAGGTCTCGGCGTCCCGGCGCCTGCCCTGGCCGTCGATCCAGCCAAAGCAGAGCGCCTCCTGCAGGGCGGCCTCGTAGTCGAGTTCCGTCACCGAGCCGCCCTTTTTGTGCAGCACCAGCCACACTCCGGGGCTGTCCGCGTGGTGCGTCTCCAGCCAGGCCCGCCACTCGGCGGCGTCTTTCACCAGCAGTTCCATAAGCTCGGCAGCCATGGCACCATTGTGCTCCCAGACCGAACCACCAGGGAGATACCCATGCTGCGTGTCCGTCCCATTCATTTCACCTCCCGACTGGACCAGTGGGAGCGCCTGCTGACCGACCTGGGCATGGTCAAGTCCGTCGACGAGCCCACCTGGCGGGAGTTCGACGCCGGCGCGGGACGCCTGGCGCTGCATTTCGTCGAAGCGGGCTCGGCGGAGGACGGCACCACCTCGTTCGGCGTCGAGGTCGGCGACCTGGCGGAATTCGCCCGCCGGACCAACGAAGCCGGGGCGCCGGCCGGCCCGGGCACCGCCGCCGGCACCACGGCAGAACTCATTGAAGCGGAGCACGGCCCTTCCTGCCGGGTCACCGCCCGGGACGGGTTCAGCTTCCTCGCCGACCCCGCCACGCGCGCGTCCGACGGCAGCTGGGCCGGTGCTGCGGAGGCGGAAGCTGGGCTCGCCGTCGTCGGCATCTGGTTCGCGGAGGACCCGACGGCGGCGACCCAAACCCTGCGCGACGTCGGCGCCCGCCCCCGGCCGGTGCCGGGTGCCGGCGGCGCCGGTCCCGCCGGGACTGACACCGGCGAGTCCGAGTCGTTCACGGCGAAGAACGGCGGGGTCCTAATGGTCGGCGCGGCTGCCGGATCGGCGCCGGGAACCGGGCGCGCCGGGCTGGGCTTCGAATACGACGGCGACCTTGAAGCGCTCCGGGAGCGGCTCGCCGGGGCGGGGCATGAGGTGGCGGCCGTGGAGGACGCCGCCGTGCCGCTGCTGCACGTGGGCAACCCGGATGCGGACGGCGGCGCCGCCCGCCCCCACGCCCTTTGGATCTCCGCGGCCCCGGCGGAGGCTTAGGCCCGGTCCCCCGTCGCCAGGGCTCCCTGGCAAAGCCGGTTCAGGACCTCTGTCAGCATAGTGACGCCGGCGACGGTGTCCTGGTCCTTGGTGAATTCGTGTTCATTGTGCGAGATCCCGTCAACACTGGGGACGAAGAGCATGACCGTGGGGACCAGGTCCTTCATGTTGGTGGAGTCATGCCCCGCCAGGGTCATCACCTGGCGGCTCGTGAGCCCCAGATCCGCAGCGACTTTGGCCGCGAGCTCGACGCCTTCGGGCTGGTAGGGGGTCACCGGCCAGGAGTGCGAGTGGTGGCGCTGGACGGTGACGTTGGCCAGCTGTTCGATCTCATCGATCCGCCGGTGCAGCAGCGTGTCGGCTTCCGCGAGGACAGCCTCGTCGGCGCTGCGCAGGTCCAGCAGCAGGTTCACGCGCGAGGGCACTACGACGGGTGAGTTGGGGTAGACGGTCAGCTGGCCCACCGAGGTGTGCAGCACGCCGGAGAATTGGTCGGCGATCTCCCGGGCTGCCACCACCGTCATCGAGGCGCCCAGCAGGGCGTCCTTGCGGTCGGCGATGACGGTGGAGCCCGTGTGGGCCTGCTCGCCGTGGACCACGAATTCGTATTTGTTGGCTGCCCAGTTGGAGTTGACCAGCCCGATCGTGACGCCGTCGCGCTCCATGCTCCGGCCCTGTTCGATGTGGATCTCGGCGCAGTACACCGCCGCAGGGCCGTCATAGTCTCCCCGGCCGCCGATCGCGTCGAGGGCCTCGCGCACCGAGGTCCCGGCGGCGTCCCTGGTGTCCAGTGCCGTGTCCAGGGCAAGCTTGCCGGTGTAAACCGAGGAGCCCATCATGGACGGCTTAAACCGGGAGCCTTCCTCGTTGAACCAGTTGACCACGGCGATGTTGAACTTCGGCGCGCCGGCCCGCGGGTGGTCCGGGTGCCCGCCGGCCCACGCCTCGGTGAGCCGGAACGCGGCGTGCGCCGCGGCGAGGACGCCGTAGGCGCCGTCGTAGCGGCCTGCGGTCGGCTGCGAATCCATGTGCGAGCCCACCACCACAAACGGCGCCCCCGGGACAGCTTCGTAGAGCCCCCATTGGTTGCCCGCGCGGTCGAACCTGACGGTGAACCCACGCGCCTCAAGCAGCCCGGTGAGCCAGCGCCGTTGCTGCCCGTCGGCCTCGCTGGCGGCTTGGCGGTCCACCCCTCCGTTGGGGGTGGCGCCGAACCGGCTCATGGTGGCGAAGTCGCGGAGGAACGCGCTGTCCTCGGGGCTGAAATTGTTGGTCGTCATGGTGTCCCCTGGTGCTGGTGGGCGGGCTGGTGGATTGGGCCGGGTGGCGGTGCCTACCGGGTTTGCAGGGCCGCGGCGCGTCCGGACTGCGGTTCCGGCAGCGCCCGGTGGGTGAAGCGCCCGCCGACGGCGGTGGCGAGGACTTCGAGTCCATCGATCCGCTCCGCGGTCAACGGCGAACCGGAAAGCACTGTGAAGTCCGCGAGCTTCCCCGGCTCCAGGGAGCCCTTTTGGTGCGCGGCCCCGGTGGCCGCTGCAGCCCCGGTGGTGTACGCCGCGAGCGCCTGGTGGGGGCTCAGGCATTCTGCGGGGTCGCCGAAGAGCGCCCCGGAGGAGGTGCGCCGGTCCACAAACGCCTGCATGCCGCGCAAGACGTTACCGTCGGCCACGGGCCGGTCCGAGCTTCCGGCGAGGGTCACCCCGGCCGCGAGGAAGGACGACGCCCGGTAGGCCCAGCCGAGGCGGTCGGGACCCAAGGATGCCGTCATGCCGTCGCCGCCGTCGTGGAAGAAGCTGGCCTGCGGCGTCACCGCGATCGCAGCCGCGGCCAGCCGCTCGAGCTGGTCCGGCCGGGTCATCGAGGCGTGCTCGATCCGGTTCGGCACCGCGCGCGGCCCGTAGTGTCGTTCGCAGCCGGCGATGATGTCGATGGCCAGGTCGACGGCCCGGTCCCCGATGGCGTGCGCGGCGATGGACCAGCCCGCGGCGTAGGCGGCCTCGATCTCGGCGCGGAGCTGTTCCGGATCGGCCTGGAAGTAGCCCACGTTGCCGGCGTTGTTCTTGTGGCCGTGGCTGCAGAACTCCTGGCTAACCGCCGCGGTTTCCCCCAGCAGCGAACCGTCCAGGAAGACCTTCGCCGGTCCCAGCGAGAGGAAGTCGCCGCCGAAGCCCGTGGCGATGCCCAGGTCCAGTCCGGCCGGAACCGTTCCGGGGAAATCCTGGCCGTGGGCGGCCAGCGGATGCAGCATCTCCAGGACCGGCATCAGCTGGGCGCGGGCATGCAGCCGGCCGTTGGCCGCCGCCCGCTGATAGGCGGCGAGTTCCACCGGGCTGTGGCCGATCCAGCCGCCGCCGATGCCGGCCTCGGTGAAGCTGGTGATGCCCTCCGACGCGTAGTGCCGGGTGGCCCGGTCGAGCGCCGTCTCGAGGTCGGCGACCGGATAGGGCAGGATGAGCTGCTGGATCAGCTGCTGGGCGGTCTCCTCCACCAGCCCGGTGGGTTTCCCGGCGCTGTCACGGACAATCACGCCGCCGTCGGGGTCGGGGAAGGACGCCGCGTCTGCCCCGGCCAGCCGAAGGGCTGCGGTGTTCACCACCGCCATGTGACCGGAGTTATGGCGCATCAGCAGGGGCCGCCCGCCGGTGATCCGGTCCAGCACGTCGATGTCCGGGAACTCGCCGCCGTGGTGCTGTTGGTTGAACCCGGTGGCCAGCAGCCAGGCGGCCGTCCCGGAAGACGCTGGCTGCGCGGCGCTCTCCGCCTCCAGCAGCGCGTAAAGCTGGGTCAGGCCGTGCACGCCGGACACGTCCAGCTCACCCAGGCCCAGCCCGAACCAGGCGGTGTGGCAGTGCGCGTCGATGAAGCCTGGCGTCACCGTGGCGCCGTTGAGATCCAGGACCTCGGCGGCGTCCAGCCCCTCCACTTCCTCATCCAGGCCCACGACGCGTCCCTGCCAGACGCCTAGGCGTGTGGCCGCGGGCCGCGACGGGTCCATGGTGATGATGTCCGCGTTTTTGAGCAGCAAGTCGAGTTTCATGTGTGGTGCGCTTTCAGCGGTGGGAGGTGGTGACGGACTTGATCCGGGTGTAGTTCTCCAGCCCGAAGACGGAGAGGTCCTTGCCGGTGCCCGAATGCTTGAAGCCGCCGTGCGGGGCTTCGGCGGGGATCACCTGGTGGCAGTTGATCCAGACCGAACCGAAGTCGAGGTCGTTGGCGACCCGGGTCACGACGCCGTGGTTGTTGGACCAGACACTGGAGGCCAGTGCGTACTTGGTGCCGTTCGCGAGCTCCAGCGCTTCCTGTTCATCGGCGAAGGGCTGCACGGTGACCACCGGCCCAAAGATTTCTTCCGCGACGACCTCGTCGGACTGGGCCACCCCGTCGATCACCGTCGGGGCAAAGTGGAACCCGACGCCGGTCCGCTTGCCACCTGTGAGCACGCGCGCGTTGGCTGGCAGTCGGGCCATGAACCCCTCTACCCGGTCCAGCTGTGCAGCGCTGTTGAGCGGCCCGAGGTCCGCGGCGTCTCCGCCCACGGTCAGCCCGGCTGCCGCTGCCGCGAGCGCCTGGGCGAACTCGGCGTGGATGTTTTCCTCCACCAGCACCCGGGTCACGGCCGTGCAGTCCTGCCCGGCGTTGAAGAACGCGCCAAGCGCGATCTCCTGTGCGGTCTGCGCAATGTCGACGTCGGCGAACACGATGGCGGGAGCCTTCCCGCCAAGTTCCAGGTGAACGTCTTTGAGCGTCGCGGCGGCGGCAGACATGACCTGGGCGCCGGCGCGCGTGGAGCCGGTGATGGAGACGAGCTCGGGAATCTCGTGGTCCACCATCACGGCGCCCGTGTCCCGGCCGCCGCAGATCACGTTCACGACCCCGGCCGGATAGACCTGCTGGGCCAGCTCCGCCAGGATAACCGTGGACCAGGGGGTGGTGTCCGCAGGCTTGAGCACAACGGTGTTGCCGGCCGCCAGGGCCGGCCCGAGCTTCCAGATCGCCATCATAAAGGGGTAGTTCCAGGGCGTGATCTGGGCGACCACACCCAGCGGCTCCCGGCGCACCGTCGAGGAGAAGCCGGTGACGTACTCGGTCTGCGCCGTGCCCGAGACCACGCGGCAGGCGCCGGCGAAGAAGCGCAATTGGTCCGCGCCGCGCAAGATCTCGATGCTGCGGGTCACGGCAGCGGGCTTTCCGGTGCAGGCCACCTCGGCCGCCAGCAACCGGTCCGCGTTGGCTTCGACCAGGTCCGCGAGCGCAAGCATCATGGCCTGCCGCTCGGCGGGGGTGGTCCTTTTGTAGCTGCGGAATGCGGCCTGCGCGGCGGCGAAGGCACGGTCCACCGTGGCGGCGTCGCTGTCCGGGGCGGTTCCGAGCTGCTCGCCGGTGCGCGGATCGTAAAACGGCAGGGTCGCAGCATCGGCGCCTCCGCCGTCGTCCGCCCCGTTGATGATGTTCCTGAGCGTAATCACGTGGGCTCCAGTCAGTTGCTTGCAGTCTTGGGTGAGCGGACGGCCGGATCCTGCGGCAGGTGCAGGACGGCGGGCACGCCGGACTCAACCGCGCGGCGGAAAGCAGGGGCGAAGTCCGCCGCGGAGTCCACGCGTTCGCCGTACCCGCCGTAGGACCGGGCCAAGGCGGCGAAGTCCGGGTTGGCCATGTGCGTCCCGGAGGGCCGTCCAGGGTAGTGGTGCTCCTGGTGTTCGCGGATTGTGGCGAAGATGCCGTTGTCCACCACCAGCGCAACGAAACGCGCTCCATGGCCCATGGCGGTGGCGATTTCTTGGCCGTTCATGAGGAAACAGCCGTCGCCCGCGACGGAGATGACCTGACGCCCGGGATAGGCCAGCGAGGCCGCCACCGCGGCGGGGATGCCCATTCCCATGGCCCCATTGCGAGGCGCCGCGAGCGAGTTCGCCGCGTTGTGCCTCAGGTAGCGTGCCGCCCACAGCGAGTGGTTGCCGGCGCCGTAGGTGATGACGGCGTCGTCGTCCATCTCCTGCTTCAGTACTTCCATGACGACGTTGAGGTCGACATACCTTGCGTCCGCCCCGTCGCTGTCCGGCTGGGCAGTGGAGAAGTTTTCGTAGTCCGCGCGGGCCTCGGCGAGCCAGCCCGCGGCAGGGTGCACCGCCGGCGCGGTGCCGGCGAGCGCCGCAGCGAAGGCGGCAACGTGGGCCTGGAGGTGCTGGTCCACCCGGCCGAAGTGCCCCTTGAGGTCGGCGTCGGGGTTGACGACGACGGTGACGGCGTCCAGGCCCCGGGTGTAGCCGTCGGACAGCACGTCGGAGCGGACACAGCCCACGAAGAGCAACAGGTCAGCGGCGTCCAGGCGGCGGGCGTTGGCGTCGCTGCGGGCGTAACCGAGGTAGCCGGCGTAACTGCCGCTGTCGTGGGGAACCGCATCGTAGGCGCGGAAGTCGGCAAGCACCGGTATCCCGTGGCGTTCCGCCCAGCCGGCCAGGGCCTCCGATGACGCCTGGTCCCAGCCCTCGCCGCCCACCACCACGAGGGGCCTCGTGCAGGCCGCGAGGCGCTCTTCCAACTCCGCCAGTCCGGCGCCGGTGGCCTCGGTCCGGGCCACCCGCCGGGGTTCGACCGTGCCCGAGTCCACGGTGTGCACCAAGACATCCTCGGGCAGTCCGATCACCACCGGTCCCGGCCGGCCGCTGAGTGCGGTGAAGATGGCGTCGTCAACGACGCGGGCGGCGGATGCGGCGTCGTCGAGGGTCACAACCTTCTTGGCGGTGCTGCCGAACCAGGCATTAATGTCGAATTCCTGGAACGATTCCCGGCCCCTGTCCGCGACCGGGATGAGGCCGACAAAGAGGATCAGCGGGGTGGCATCCTGGTGCGCCGTGTGGATGGCGATGAAGGCGTTGGCGGCCCCCGGCCCGCGCGTGACCATGGCCACGCCGGGCAGTTCGGTCAGCCGTCCCTCGGCCACCGCCATGAACCCGGCGCCGCCTTCGTGGCGGGTCACAACGGTTTCGATCGAGGAATCGTGCAGCCCGTCCAGGACATCCAGAAAACTTTCGCCCGGAACGCCGTAGACCCTCCGGACCCCGGCCCGTTCCAGCTGCGCGACGATCAGGTGACCGGCGGTGGTGCTCAATGCTTCATTCCCTCTTCCTCGATGCTCAGCGAGGGGAGCAGCAGTCCGGAGAGCGCGGTCAGTGCGGAGACGACCAGCAGGATGATGGCGCCCGGCCAGAAGGAGTTGCCGGCGGCGGCAACGAGCGCCGTGGCAAACAGCGGGATGAAGCCGGAGATCACGCCGGCGCTGTTGGAGGTGATCGCCACACCCGTGTACCGGACCTTCGTGGCGAACAGCGCGGTCAGGGCGGTGCCGGACACGGCGTACGGGATCGACAGGGTGGCCACGCCGACGATCATGGCGAGGATTACGAGTGCCGGGACGGCGGTGTTGATGGCCAGGAAGACGGGGATTGCGACGACGGCCGAAGCCACGCCGCCCCACAGGATGACCTTGCTGGCACCGTACTTTTCGCCCATCCGGCCGGCCCAGATCAGGAAGAAGATTTCGACCACGGCAGCGAGCAGCGACCCGGCCAGCAGGACCTCGGAGGGCATCTTCAGGATCTTGGTGCCGTAGAAGACGACGAAACTGGTGATGAGGTAGAACCCGCCAATGCCGAGCAGCGCCGAGCACATGCCCACGAGGATCTGGCGCCAGCTCTTGGTCAGCACGCCGCGGATGGGAGCATGCTCGGTTTCGCCGGCCTCCATCAAGGCTTCGAACTCCGGGGATTCGCTGAGCTTGCTGCGGATCCACAGGGAGATGGCCAGCAGCGGCAGGGCCGCAACGAACGGAATCCGCCAGCCCCAGGCGTCGAAGTTGCTCTGGCCGACCAGGGCGAGCATCCCGAAGAATCCGCCGGAGGACAGGATGGTACCGATCGGGGAGCCGATCTGCGGGAGCGCCGCGTACCGCGCCCGCTTGGCCACGGGCGCGTTTTCGACGGCAATAATCACCGCGCCGCTCCATTCGCCGCCGACCGCGAGGCCCTGCAGGATGCGCAGTGCCACGAGGATCGCCGGGGCGGCCGCACCGATCGTCATGTAGTTCGGCAGCACGCCGATCAGTCCGGTGACCACGCCGATCCCGACGATGGTGACCATCAGGATTTTCTTGCGCCCGATCTTGTCACCCAGCGCGCCGAAGATGAAGCCGCCGATTGGCCGGGCGACGAAGCCTACGGCCAGGGTGGCGAAGGAGCTCATGGCCGCGACGAACGGGTCCTGCGAGACGAAGTACTGGGTGTTGAACACCAGCGCGGCGGCGGTGGTGAACAGGAAGAAGTCGTACCACTCCAAGGCGGTGCCCACCAGGGCTGCGAGCGCGACTTTCTTGGTTACGCTATCGTCGACGATGCGGGGCGGCTGCGGGTTCAGCTGCGCGGTGGCGTTGCTTGCCATAATGTCTCCAAATAATGCGGAATGGATGGGAATCAGCCGGCGGGCCGGCTGGGAGGGTCTGCACTGACTCCGGTGACTGCGGCGACTTGGCAATGTGATTGCGGTCACCCGATTACTCTTCGCCCATTCTGCCAGCACAATTCGCCCAAAAAACTAGCTGCACACCACGCAAATCCGTGCGTAAAATGTGCGAATGCACAATTTTCATGCGCCGGGCGATTCCCTGCGCTGGGCTGAACTGGTGGAGCTCCTGCACGGGAAGATTGACGTCCTGGCCGAGGCTTTCGCCGCCAGGGTTCTCGAGATTCCCGAATACGCCGACAACCAGCTCGGCCCCGGTGACCTTGAAGCCACCGCCCGGGAAACTTTCAGGAGGCTGGTCGACGGCCTGCGCGGCAGGAAACAGCATCGGCTGACCGGGGACGAGGCCGGCCCGGAGCCGGAGATGGAATCGCTGCTCGGGTTCGCCGCCGGCCTCGGGGCCAAGCGGGCCCGCGCCGGCATTCCGCCTGAGGCACTGATCTCCGCCGTGCGGCTCGACTTCAGCATCATCTGGGAGTGCCTGCTCCAGATCGCCGACGCCCGGGATGCGGCCCTGCTGGCCTCCCGGGTGGACAGGGTCTGGCGAGTGGTGGACGAATTCGCCACCCGCACGCACACCAGCTACCTGACCGAGCGGGTGCGGATGGCGCAGGAGGAATCCAGCATCCGCCGCGAGTTCATTGCCCGGCTCTTTAACCAGTCCAGTCCCTCCGCGGAAACGGTGAGCCAGGTTGCCGCCGCCCTCGGAGTGGACGCAGCCGCCCACTTTGGCCTCGCGGCGGCCAGCGGCGACGCAGCCGTGGCGCTGCGGAAAGCCGCGGCCGGGCCCGGATCCGGACCCGGCCACCGGAGCCGCTTCTTCGTCCACGAATTCGGTGGCAACACCTACGCGTTCTGGCCAATCGCTGCGCACCGGGACCCGACCCGGCCACCCATGCCCGCCGCGCTGACGGGCGTCCCTTGTGGCTACGTTCCGGAGGCCGCCGGGCTCCGAGCCCTGCCGGTCGCGGCCCGCACGGCCGAAAGCCTCGCCTCGCTGCTGCGGCCCACGGACTCAGGGCCGCTCTCCGCCGAGGCAGCCTGGGCACGGCTGGCCAAACAACAGCTGGACGACGCCGGCCTCGACCTGCTGGCGGACCTGGACGCGGCGCTGTCCTCGTGCCGCGGCGGGGAACGGGAGCGCCTGGAAGAGACGGTCCGGCACTACCTTTCGACTGGAAGCGTCACGGCCACGGCGCAGCAGTTGTTCTGCCACCGCAACACGATCCTCAACCGGATCAGCCGGTTCCAGGAGCTGACCGGGCTGGACCTGGCCGTGCCCGCCCAGGCGGCCCGCCTGGTGGTTGCCTGGGCCTGATCCGGAGCGGCGGCCCCGGCGGAGGCTTAGGCCCGCCGACCACGCCCGGGGAACGCGGATGGGGTAGAACTTAACCATGAACGTTCGCACTCCCGACCCCAATCCCGGCTGGCTTTCCGACGACGATCTGTTTGAAGCCCGCGGCCGGCTTCCCATGGTTTACGTCGAGGCCGTGCCGGTCCGGCTTGACCCGCTCGGGTTTGTGAACGAGGTCGGCACCCTGCTGCAGGCCGAAGCCGACGGCACCATGGTCCGCTCCCTGGTGTCGGGCCGGGTGCTGTACCGCGAGACCATCCGGGCAGCCCTGCTGCGCCACATGGAAAAGGACCTCGGCCCGCTCGCCTTCCCGCAGCTGCCGATCAGCCCGGTCCCCTTCACAGTGGCCGAATACTTCCCGTCCCCGTCGCACACCGGGTTCACCGACGACCGGCAGCACGCCGTTGCACTGGCCTACGTCATCCCCGTCACCGGCGAATGCTCGCCGCGCCAGGACGCCCTGGAACTGACCTGGATGACGCCGGAGGAAGTGATGAGCTCGGACGTGCAGCTGGAGTTCAGCGGCGGCCGCGGCGCCCTGATCCGGCAGGCGCTGGCGTTCGCCGGCGTCGGCCACTAGGGTCCTCCGCTCCGGGCGGCTGGATCACCAGGGGCGCCCCGGGCTGCCCCCGGCGTCCCCGATTTCGCGCGCCGGTCTTTGTAGACTGTTCAGCGGACCGAAAGAGAAGTTAAGGACTCCAGATGACCCACCCCACAGCCTCACTGAACTACAGCGAACGGCAGGCGGGATCTCTGCAGACCGGGGATCTGCTGCTCCTGCCGGACGCCGTGCGCACTGCCGAAATCCAGCGTGTCGACGTCGACACCGACGATTTGGGCTCCCCCGCGATCGTGCGCGCCACCCTCACCGGCGGCGGCATGCTGCGGATCGCCGCCGGCTCCGTGGTCCTGGTCCGGGACGCCGCGCCGGAGGCACCGGAGCTGCCCTACCCCGCCGATGACGCCGGCCGGCTGTCCGGTGACGCTCCCGGGACGGCTGTCGGCGAACCCGCCGCTCCTTCCGCCGACGACGGCGGCCCGGACCTGCAGCTGGTCCAGCCTCGCACCGTGGAGGACGGCAGCCCGACGGCGGCTTCCGCCGTCGTCGTTCCTCCCCTGCCCGTGGCCCCGCCGGCCGCCAGCGGTCCCAGCGAAGCGGACCTGGCCCTGATCCCGGTTGCCGAGGGGACCCCCGAGTCCGTCGTGGCGGCCGCGGCGGAGGCCCACCCCGACGCGCTGGGCGTGCTGCTGCTCAGCGAACGGCTGGTTAAGGGCATCAACACCAAGTCCGGCAGCTGCCTCAAGGATCTCAGCGACCTGGCCCACGAGCTGTTCGTGGTGCTCAAGGACGCCGACAACGCCCTCGCCGTGGCGGACCTGCTTAACGTGCTGCCCTTCGACGGGAACCCCGGCCGCTGGGCTTCAGTGGAGGCGTCCCTCGCGCTGGCCAGCTACATCTGCCGGCAGCGCGGAGAAGAGGACCGCGCGGCGGTCTACGAAAAGTTCCTCCGGGCGCCGGACGCGATGGAAACGGACCCGTTCAAGGCCCGGATCAACGCCAAGGTCCGCCAGCGCTCCCTCAACGAACCGAACCTGTACGACAAGGAAATTTTCCGCGCCATCGACAGTTCCAACCCGGACGCGGAACGTGAATGGCGGCTGCTCCGGCTCGAGGCGCTCCTCTTCCTGCGCGCCCACGGCGGCTCGCAGACCATCGGCGGAGCAGAACTGGAACGCCGCATCGGCAACGAACTCGAGTCCGTCCGCGGCTGACCCGGCCGCGGGGTTCGGCCCGCGGCCCGGCCGCGGGCCGCGGGCGTTCGGCCCTACCCCGGCACGCCCGGCCGCGGTAAATTCACCCTCATGACGAACAATCTCAGCGTGGTGATCAACTCTGACGCGCCGCAGGTCTGGACGATGTTGCGCGAACCCGCGAAGGTGGCGCAGTGGCACGGCTGGGAGGCCGAGGACCAGGCCGCCGAGATCAACGCGATCTACTTCAGCCCCAACGTGGTCGAGAGCGCGGACCACACCTCCCTCGTCGTCGACGGCGGCGACATCTTCACCCTCAAACCGGTCCCCGCCGGCACGGAAGTCAGTGTGACGCGCGCAGCGATCGACCACAACTCGGAGTGGGCGGCCTGGGACGAGGACATTACCCAGGGCTGGCTGACCTTCCTGCACCAGCTCCGCTTCGCGCTGGAGCGGCACCCGCACGGCAAACGGCGGACGTTCTTCTTCTCGGTGCCCGGCACCGAGGGCTCCGCGATCGACAAGCTGGGCCTGTCCGAGGTGCCCGCCCCGGGCGAGCCGTATTCGCTCACCCTGGCCACCGGCGAGGAGATTGCCGGGAAGGTCTGGTTCCGGAGCAACCACCAGGTGGGCCTGACGGTCCACGGCTACGCCGAGCACGGCGACGGCCTGGTAATCGTGGCGGACCAGCCCGCCATCCCGGACGCCCGGCCCGACGGCGGCTCGCTGGTGATCGTCTCCACCTACGAGCTCGGTGCGCACCAGCTGGAGTCCATCCGCACCTACTGGGACAACTGGCGGGCTGAGAACTACCCCACATCGGAACCGCTGCACTGAGGGTTCCGCCGTGTTAGCTGGCACACTTGAACGGTGCCAGCGAATCCTGAACCCGCCCCATCGTCCCCGCAGCCTGCCCGGCAATCCGAGTTTTCCTTCCGGGTGGGCAAACGCCTGAGCGAAACCTGCGCGCCGTCGGGCCCGCAGGTGACAGCGAACGGCGGGGAGTTCCTGGGCCGCACCGGCACCATCACCACCCCGCACGGCGAGATCCAGACCCCGGCGTTCATCGCCGTCGGCACCAAAGCCACGGTGAAGTCCGTGCTGCCCGAAGCCGTCGCCGACCTCGGCGCGCAGGCCGTACTGGCCAACGCGTACCACCTCTACCTGCAGCCCGGCGCGGACGTCCTGGACGAGGCCGGCGGGCTGGGCGCCTTCATGAACTGGCGCGGGCCCACGTTCACGGACTCCGGCGGCTTCCAGGTGATGAGTCTCGGCTCAGGGTTCAAGAAGGTCATCGACATGAAGTCGGTGGACACGTCCGGCCCGGATGACGCCGTCGCCCCCGGGAAGGAGCGCCTGGCCCACGTTGACGAGGAGGGCGTGTGGTTCAAGAGCCACCTCAACGGCGACCGGCACCGCTTCAGCCCCGAGATATCCATGAACGTCCAGCACCAGATCGGCGCCGACATCATGTTCGCCTTCGATGAGCTGACCACCCTGCAGAATTCCCGCGGCTACCAGGAGGAGTCCCTGGAGCGCACCCGGCGCTGGGCCGAACGCTGCATCACCGAGCACTTCCGGCTCACCGACGAGCGCGCCGGCAAGCCCTACCAGGCGCTGTTCGGCGTCATCCAGGGCGCCCAGTACGAGGACCTGCGCCGCAAGGCCTGCCGTGACCTCGGTGCCATGAACTTCGACGGCTTCGGCATCGGCGGGGCACTGGAAAAGGAGAACCTGGGCACGATCGTGCGCTGGTGCAACGAGGAACTGCCGGAAAACAAACCCCGGCACCTGCTGGGCATCTCCGAGCCGGATGACATCTTCACCGCGATCGAGAACGGCGCCGACACCTTCGACTGCGTCTCCCCCACCCGGGTGGCCCGGAACTCGGCGTTCTACCACCCCACCGGCCGGTACAACCTTTCGGGCGCCATGTACAAGCGCGACTTCGGCCCGCTGCAGGAAGGCTGCGACTGCTACGCCTGCCTGAACTACTCGCGGGCCTACATCCACCATCTGTTCAAGGCCAAGGAAATGGTCTCAGCCACCCTGATCTCAATCCACAACGAACGCTTCGTGGTGAAGATGGTCGACGACGCCCGCCTCGCCATCGAGGACGGCACCTTCTTCGAGTTCAAGGCCGAGACGCTGGCCCGGTACTACTCCTAGGCAGTTCGGCTAGGCTGGCCGGATGCTTATTGAGATCCCCGCCGCAGACGGCACCGCCGAGGCCCTGGTGGCCCGCCCCTCCACCGGCACGGGCCCGTTCCCGGGTGTCATCCTCTACATGGACGCCTTCGGCCTGCGCCCGCGCATCCAGGACATGGCGCAGCGCATCGCCGACTGGGGCTATGTGGTCCTGGCCCCGAACGTCTTCTACCGCGAAGGAACGGCGGCCGAACTGGCCCCGGACCTGGACATGACCACGCCGGAGGGCCGCGAGGCGGCGGGCGCGGCCGCCTTCCCGCGGGTCGGCCGCCTCACCACGGACAAAGCGCTGCCGGACATCGACGCGTGGCTGGCTGCCCTGGGCGGACTCGACGGCGTCGCCCCCGGCCCGGTCGGCGTCACCGGCTACTGCATGGGTGCGCGGCTTGCCGTCCGCACCGCAACCGCCCGCCCCGAGGCTGTGGCCGCCTGCGGCGGTTTCCATGGCGGCGGCCTGGCCACCGACGAGGCGGACAGCCCCCACCTGGGACTCGGCAACGCCCGCGCCCGGTTCGTCTTCGGTCACGCGGACCACGACCGGAGCATGGATCAGGACGCCGTTGCGCGGCTGGGCCAGGCCCTGGACGAGGCCGGCCTGAAGGCTGCCAACGAGATCTACGCGGGGGCACCCCACGGCTATTCGATGGCGGACACCTCCGCGTTCCATCCGGAGGCCACGGAACGGCACTTCCGCGAGCTCCGCGACCTCCTCGACGGGACGCTCAAGGGCTGACGGGCTGACGGGCTGACCCGGGCCTCGCGGCTTCGCCGGTTACTGGCGAGCTGCGGAGCTAGACCGCTCCGTAGCTCGGTTCGCGCTTCTTGACCCAACCGATCGCGAGCGAGGTCAGCGGGACGAAGGCGAACTCCACGAGGGTCTTGTAGAGGAAGCCCACCAGGACGTAGTTCACGAACATCGCGACGTCGGTAATGCCGATCACGGACGCGGCGATGCTGCAGAAGATCAGCGTGTCCACGAATTCGCCCGCCACGGAGGACCCCATGATGCGGGCCCAGAGGGACTTCTCGCCGGTCCGGGCCTTCATCTTCACCATGATCCAGGAGTTGATGGTCTGGCCGGCGAGGAAGGCCAGCAGTGAGGCGAGCACAATCTGCGGGACCGGGCCCAGGGCGCCCTCCAGCGCGGACTGCTTGGCGGCGCCGTATTCGTCGCCGAAGCCGGGCAGCGCGATGATGATCCAGTAGCAGAGGGACGCGAACACGGACAGCGCGAAGGTGGTAATGATGGCCTTGCGCGCCACCTTGAAGCCGTAGACCTCGCTGATGACGTCACCCAGGATGTAGGCCAGCGGGAAGAGGAAGAACCCGCCGTCGGTGATGATCGGGCCGATGGCCACGCCCTTCGACGCCCCGATGTTGGACAGGATCAGCACCACGGCCATGACGGCCAGCATGATGCCGAAGTACGGGGATCCGATCGAGGCGAACTTCGGCGGGGACGCAGCCGGGAAGGTCTTGGCGGAAGTCATGGGTATTCCATTCATAGTGGTTCGCTCGGCAGCCCGGGACGCGTGCACACGCCCGGGGCGCCGGCTGTATTAGCACTGGAGGGTTCCTGCGGCACGGGGCCCGGAACCGCCTCTATTCTCCCACCTGCGTGGCTCCCCCAAGGCGCCCGCCCCGGCAGCCGCAGCACCGGTGTTAACGGCGACGGCGGGCCGCCGGGTCCGGACCGAAGTCCGGAAGCCGGCAGCCCGCCGTCGTCCGTGGTGCGGGAAACCCTAGCGGCGCGAGGCGTCGACGAGGTCCTTGCCGTCGTCCTCGCGGGCCGCGGCGGGCTCCCAGGCGTGGCCCTGCTCGTGGTCCAAGTGCGTGGACTTCTTGTTCTTCAGCGCGAAGATGTAGACCAGCAGGGAGATGCCGATGGCCACCGTGACGTAGGTGAAGAACAGCTCTTCCTGGCCGGCCTTCTGCAGCGCCGCGCCGATCAGCGGGACGGTGCCGCCGAAGAGTGAGTTGGCGATCGCGTAGCCCAGCCCGACGCCGAGGGCGCGGATGGACGCGGGGAACAGCTCGGCCTTTACCAGGGCGTTGATCGAGGTGTAGCCGCCCACGATCAGCAGGCCGCCCATCATGAGCAGGAACGCCGTGAGCGGATCCTTGGTGCCGGCCAAGGTGGAGAGCAGCGGCCAGGTGAACAGGACGCCGGTGATGCCGAACCAGAGCAGCAGCGGCTTGCGGCCTACCTTGTCCGAGATGATGCCGTAGACCGGCTGGAGCAGCATGAAGATGAACAGCGCCCAGAAGTTGATCACCGAGGTGTCGGTCTTGGCGATGCCCGAGGTGTCATTCATGAACTTCAAGATGAAGTTGGTGTACGTGTAGAACGCCACGGTGCCGCCGAGCGTGATGCCGATGCAGATCATCAGCGGCTTCCAGTAGCTGGTGAAGAGCAGCTTCATGGTGCCCGGCTGCGCCTGACCGGCCACCGCGGGGGCCTTGGCCGCCTCGATCTGTTCTGCCGAGACGGTCTCCTCCATGGAGCGCCGCAGCCACAGGACCACCAGGGCCGCGACGCCGCCGATAGCGAACGGGATCCGCCAGCCCCACTCGCCCAGGTCGGCCTTGGGCATGACGTTCTGCAGGATCACCAGGACCAGCAGGGCCAGCATCTGGCCGCCGATCAGCGTGACGTACTGGAAGCTGGAGAAGAAGCCGCGGCGCTTGCTGGTGGCGGCCTCGGACATGTAGGTGGCGCTGGTGCCGTACTCGCCGCCCACCGAGAAGCCCTGGATCACGCGGATGAGGACCAGTAGGATCATGGCCCACAGGCCGATTTGCTGCTGCGTGGGCAGGATGGCGATGGCGAAGGAACCGGCGGACATCAGGGTCACGCTCAGCGTCAGGGCGGCCTTGCGGCCCTTGCGGTCCGCGTAGCGGCCAAAGAACCATGCACCGATCGGGCGCATCAGGAACGACGTCGAGAAGACGGCCATCGCCTCAAGGCCGGCCTGGAGGTCGTCCTTGGAATTGAAGAAGTGCGACTGGAAATACGCCGCAAAGACTGTGTAGACGTAGAGGTCGTACCACTCGACGAGGTTGCCGGCCGAGCCTTTGAGGATGTTGCCGACGGCTTTCCGGGTCTGGGCCGCTTCGGACAGTTGGGTGCTCATCAATGAACCTTCCTGGATCCGGCATCGCAAGAGAGCAATGCCGTCCGCCACCATATTCCCGGTGATCCGGAACACACGGCTTTTGGTCATATTGGTCATACGCACAATGCGGCCGGTTTTCCCCGAGTGGCAGGATGGGTCCATGACTTCTTACGCCGTTGACAACGTGACCTCCGACGCCAGCGCCTACCCCGCCGTCGCCCTGACCATCGCCGGCTCCGAGGCCACCGGCGGCGCCGGCGCGCAGGCGGACCTGAAGACCTTCCAGGAGCTCGGCGTCTTCGGCATCGCGAACCTGACCTGCATCGTGTCCTTCGATCCGAAGGACAATTGGAACCACCGCTTCGTGGCCATCGACCAGCAGGTCATTGCCGACCAGTTGGAGGCGACGACGGCGGCGTACGGCGCGTCATCCGGCGCGCCGTCGGTGATGGACACGGCGAAGATCGGCATGCTGGGCAGCCCCGCGACGATCACCACCGTGGCGTCGGCGCTGGCTGACTCTGCTTTCCGGAACGTGGTGCTGGACCCGGTGCTGATCTGCAAGGGCCAGGAGCCGGGCCACGCCCTGGACACCGACCAGGCGCTCAAGGCGCAGATCCTGCCGCTGGCCACCTTTGTCACGCCGAACCACTTCGAAGCCGAGTCGCTCTCCGGGCTGGAGATCACCGACGTCGCCTCGCTCAAGGCTGCCGCCGTCCGCATTCATGAGCTCAGCGGCGCCGCGGTGCTGGCCAAGGGCGGCGTGCGCCTGGCCGGGCCCGACGCCGTCGACGTCTACTACGATGGCGAGACGCTGGAAGTCCTCTCCGCCCCGAAGGTGGGCGAGGTGGCCGTCTCCGGCGCCGGCTGCTCGCTGGCCGCCGCCGTGACCGCGGAGCTGGCCAAGGGCGCCACCCCGCTGGAGGCCGCCCGCACAGCAAAGGAGTTTGTCACCGCAGGTATCCGGAACCGGGTGGCCTCGGGAGCCCCGTTCGACGCGCTCTGGCAGGGCGGCCCGCGCTAGCCCCGCCCTAGGCGACGCTCCCTCACTTCTGGCCGCTACCCGCCGGACGCTCCCTCAGGTGTGGCAGCTGCCCGCCGGACGCTCCCTCACCTCTGGCAGCTACCCGCCGGACGCTCCCTCA
>NZ_CAXHZI010000022.1:0-59052 GCF_964021775.1 uncultured Arthrobacter sp. | reverse complement strand
AGGGCCTGATCGGGTTCGCCCTGCTCACCGCCGCGTTGTCCTGGTTTAACCAGATTTACCCCGCCCTTGGACGCAGACGGGCACTTGCTCTCCGCTTGCACCACCTGGAAGAAAACCACTACGCCGAAAACCTCGAAAATGTTCGGCCGGTCACCGGAAGCCGGGTACTTGAGCAGCTTACCGCCGGCATCACGCAAGCCCGGATCGACATGACGCAGAACGCCGAAACCTATTATTTCCGGGAAACGGACTCCAGGATAGCCCTGGCCGCCTCCATCGCATACGCAATCGCGCTCAGCGCCAAAGCCCAAAACTCCGCCCACCAGGACGTCCAACTCAACGGCCGGATTCTGCAAACCGCCGTTGACGACCTCGCACAGACCCTCAACAAGCAATTCGGCATCGCAGGCTCGTCCACCACAGAAATATTCAACTCCTTCACGCAGGATCATGGGCGCCCGGGACTGTGGAAATAACGGTGTATCTGGCTCGACACGCCGGGCGTTAAGCCTGGCGGGAAGGAGCCCGATATGGCCGCAAATCTTGAGGCTCTGACGAGTACCAAAACCACTGAAAACCAGACACAAATATCCGAGGCTGATGCTGCCCGCGAGCTGGTCAGAATGGCGAAGGAGCAGGGTCTGTCGCTGACCGGTCCGGACGGTCTCCGCGGGACCGGGAAGGCACGTTCGAACCGGTCATCGTGAAGAAGCGCCAGCGCCGCCTGACGGGGGTGGATGAGATGGTCCTTTCGCTCTACGGCAAGGGCCTGACCACGGGAGAAATCAGCGCGCACTTCGCCGAGATCTATGGCGCGTCGGTGTCGAGGGAGACGGTCTCGCGGATCACCGACAGGGTGCTCGTCTGGCAGAACCGGCCGCTGGACGAGGTTTGCGCCGCGATCTTCATCGACGCCATCGTGGTCAAGATCCGTGACGGGCAAGTCGCCAACCGGCCCATCTACGCCGCCATCGGCGTCACCCTGACGGGGAGAAGGACATCCTCGGGCTATGGGCCGGGACCGGCGGGGAGGGCGCGAAGTTCTGGATGAGCGTGCTCACCGACATCAAGAACCGCGGCGTGAAGGACACCTTCTTCCTGGTCTGCGACGGACTCAAGGGCCTGCCCGAAGTCGTGACGAATGTGTGGCCGTTGACAACGGTCCAGACCTGCATTCTGCACCTGATCAGGAACACCTTCCGGCTGGCCTCGAAGAAGGACTGGGACGGCCTCAAACGCAACGTGAAGCCCATCTACACGGCCCCGACTGCCGCAGCCGCCAGAGCGGCGTTCGAGGAGCTCACGGAGCGGTACGGCAGTAAATACGGGGCGATCGTGAGGCTGTGGAGAACGCGTGGGAGGAGTCAACGAAGGACGGCAACGCCTGGATAGTCAGCAGGCTAGCCAACACCGGGCCGAAAGGGGCAGTCTTAAGTCTCCAGCGTCGACGTACGGGTCCGGCTGCGCACCAAAAGGGGTCGGTGAAGTTGCCGGGCCACAACTGATTTTGGGGACAGGACTATGTGTCGCCATTGCCGTCTGCTTCCGGGCGTCAAGGTCGCGGGCGGAGACTTCCCGAAGGGTTTAGGTGACGCTGAGTTGGGTGTACATCCCGGCCGCGTAATGGCCGGGGAGGTTGCAGACCAGCTCATAGCGGCCCGGTGGCAGCGTGACGGTGACCCAGCCTGACGCGCCGGGCAAGATCCCCTGACCAGCACCGTCGGCGCAGGTATTCGACGCTTCCCCGAGACTGCCGGACTCATCAATTTTGGCGTCCCCGCCCATCGGGCGGGTGCCAGGTATCTGGCTCTCGGGAAGGGGAAGGATGACGAGTTCGTGGCTGATGGTGCCGGCGTTGGTGACCAGGAAAGACACCTGGCCATTTGCCACCGTGCTTCGGTCTGCCGTCATCGGCATGGCGCCGCCCATCATGCGGTCGGGCCGACCCATCATCGGACCGCCCATATTAGTCAGTGAAACGCTCACGACAGACCCGGGAAGACTCGGAGCCACGCACCGGGTCCGGGACAGAAAACCGGCGCCCCCGGGGTTCACAACACTGCCCACGACGCCGACCGCCACGAGCGACAGTGCGGTCAGAAGAACCACGGCTACGATCCCGAAGATGACCTGCCCGCGGCGGGAAAGTGTCTTCATTCCTGGCGCCTGAGCGCCGCGCGCCGGGCAGTGAACTCCTGCTCGTCGATTTCCCCGCGGGCGAAGCGCTCAGTAAGAATACGCTCCGCGTCGTGGTGTGGCGGCCGCTGCGCGGCCGGCCCCTCCCCCGGACGGGCACGCCGGACCAAGAGCACAACGACAGTTACCACTCCACCCCAGAAAATCAGCATCAACACGGCCATGGCCACCCACGCGCCGACACCCCAGCCATTCCCGTACCAGCCATCCATCATGATCAGACCTCCACTTGTAAAACTACGTCCGCGGCTCCTCCCGAAACAGGGCATAACGGCCCGGCGGGCATACATCGGCGCAGCACCGGCCGGGGCGTCGCTGAGCCGGACCATCGTCTGCGGGTCGATCGTCTGGATGACGGTCGCGTCGGCGCCGCGGCCGCGCCGGATGACGACGTTGCAGGGAAGGAGCAGTCCCATGTCCGGTTCCGCGGTGAGAGCGCGCTGGGCCAGGGCGGGATTGCAGACGCCCAGGATGAGGCAGTCGCCCAGGGCCTGTCCGCTCTCCTCCCCGAGCTTGGCCTCGAACGTTGCGGCAGAACCTCAGCCAGGCCACTGGCCACAACACCGTCTCTGTTCGGCTGCATGCCGGGCGTCGAGCCTTACCCGGATCGCGTGCTCTCGGAGTCGCCAGCGCCGTCGGATGGCCGTCTCAACGATCGTTGCGGCCCTGGACGCGCAGCTCCTGCGCAGGCTGAAATGAAAGGCCGCCCAAGACCGATGGACCCGGCGGACGCGGGGAGCACCCCGGGCCGGTATCCTTAAGTGAAACACGAACCACAGAGAGGGAGAAACACCATGACCGCTGCACTTTGCGCGCGAGCCATGGCCTTCCTCCGCTGTGCGTCGCTGCTGGCCGGAACGCTGGTCCTTATCGCCGGGATTCTCGGGATGCACATCCTGACCGGTTCCCACGGCATGCCGGCGTCCGCCGTTAGCCCGGGCACGGACTTGGCCCGGGCTGCGCAGGCTACTGCTGCGCCCATGACCGCACCGGATAGCGCCGCGGCCCGGGGCGCCACGGCTGCACAGGACACGGCCTCCATGACAGTGGGTTGGTGCGCGGCCCCAGGCGTATGCGCGACGATGTCCGCCATGGACGCCGTCTGCATCCCTTCCCCGGGCAATCCCCCGCTGGCGGTCCCGTCGCCGGGGTCCACCCCCTTTGCGGTTACCGTCCCGGCCCCATTGCGGGCTGGTTTCGCCCCCTACGCATACCTGCCCGGAAGTCCTTCCCCGGGCGACCTCTGCATCAGCCGGACGTAAACGGCTGAGTTGCGCCGTGTCCTGACCGCCGCATAAGCCTTTACCCTGACGTGCCCTGCCGGAACTCCGGCAGCATTGTCGTGCGCGTCGCCAGCCACCGGCTCCATGCGCCGGTTGATGTCTTGAAGGACCCCATTTCCATGAAGAAAATTCTGACCCTCTCCGCCGCGGCCATCGCAGCCGCGATCGCCCTGGCCGGCTGCTCCACCGGATCCGGCGGCAGCATGCCCGGCATGAACATGGGCGGATCCGGCATGTCCACGGATTCAGCCCCGGCCGCCTCGGACCACAACGCGGCGGACACCATGTTCACCCAAGGCATGATCCCCCACCACACCCAGGCCGTGGAGATGAGCGACCTGATTCTCAAGAAGCAGGGTATCGACCCCAAGGTCACAACCCTGGCCACCAGGATCAAGGCCGCACAGGCACCCGAAATCGAGAAGATGACGGGCTGGCTCAAGCAGTGGAACGAACCCGCCCAGATGGCCGGCGGCGACATGTCCGGGATGACATCCGGAACGATGAGCAGCGACGACATGACGAAACTGGACGCCGCGCAGGGCACCGAAGCGGCCAAGCTCTACCTGACCCAGATGATCGCCCACCATCAGGGGGCAGTGACGATGGCCAAAACCGAGGAATCGACCGGTAAAAGCGCCGATGCGGTCGCCCTGAGTAAAAGCATCGCCACATCCCAGGCAGCGGAAATCGAGGAAATGAAGAAACTGCTGGCCGCCCTGTAGCCAGCACTGCATGGCACCGGTCCCCGGGCGGGACCGGTGCCGCGGACCCATTACCCTCCCTCGATCTGGAGTCACCCATGCCCTTCCCCACCATCCTGCAGCGGCCCATTGCCGCAGCCACGGCTGCTGCCGGTCTGCTCCTGGCCCTCTCGGCCTGCACACCGGCCTCCTCTACCCCGGAATCAGCCCCGCCCTCCTCGTCGACAAACGACGCGGCGGCGGGCCTGCCCGGCACCCACGTCCATGGCCTCAGCGTTAACGGCGCAGCCGGTCAGGTGCTTCTGGCCACTCACGAGGGCCTCTTTGACGTGTCCAAGAAACCGGCCGTCAAAATTGGCCCCGCCAACGACCTGATGAGCTTCACCGCCGCCCGGGGCCAGGGCGTCTTCTACGCCTCGGGACACCCGGGCAAGGACTCGTCGTTGCCGAGCCCGATGGGCCTGATCAGGACCATCGACGGCGGCAAAACCTGGGAACAGCTCTCCCGGCAGAACGAATCCGACTTCCATGCCCTCGCCGCCACCAAGTCCGGGATTGTGGCTTTCGACGGGAACCTGCGCACCAGCACCGACGGCGCCACTTGGAAATCCGTCGCCGCAAGCTTTACCCCGGCAGCCCTTGCGGGGAATCCCTACAGCGACACCGTCCTTGCCACCACCCGGGACGGTGTGCAGCGTTCGACCGACGGCGGTGCCACCTGGACGCTGGACAAGGCCGCCCCGGTGATCCAGTTCGCCGCCTTTGCCAGCGCCAGGGAAGCCGTAGGGGCCGCACCCGACGGGACCGTGTATTACTCCGCGGACGCCGGCTCAACCTGGAAACAGACCGGCAAAATCCCCGGCGAGGTCCAGGCCGTCGCCGCCACGGAAGGCACGGATGGCAACCCCTGGCTCTGGGCCGCCACCCCCACCGGGCTGGTGGTGTCCACCGACGGCGGGGCCACGTTCCGGCCCTCAGACGCGGACTGAACCGATGGACATCGGCGGCTTCTTCGCATCTACGGTGACCTCCGGGGCCCTGATCATCGCCATACCCTTGGCTATGGCAGCAGGCCTGGTGTCCTTCCTTTCGCCATGCATCCTGCCCTTGGTACCGGGCTACCTCGGTTACGTGTCCGGGCTGACCGACCCGACCCAGCCGCATAACCGCCGCCGCGTTCTGGCCGGGATCGGACTCTTCGTACTCGGCTTCGCCGCCGTTTTCACCCTCTACGGAGCCGCCTTCGGCGCGATCGGGTCCTGGCTGCTGCGCTTCCAGGATGTCCTGATGCGCGGCCTGGGCGTGGTCGTGATCCTGATGGGCGCGTCCCTGCTCGGATTTGTACCCTGGCTTCAGCAGACCCGCAAGCTCACCCTCGGCCGCAGGACAGGCCTGGCGGGGGCGCCCCTGCTGGGCATCGTCTTCGGACTCGGCTGGACCCCCTGTATGGGTCCGACGCTGAGCGCTGTCCTGTCCCTGAGCGTCACCACCGCCAGCGCCGGACGCGGAGCACTGCTGGCCTTCGCCTACTGCCTGGGCCTGGGCATCCCGTTCGCCCTGACCGCCTTGGGTCTGAACTGGGTCAGCACCGCGCTGGCCTTCGTCCGCCGGCACATCCGGGTCGTCAACATCGCCGGAGCCTCCATGCTGATCATCCTGGGCGTCCTCATGGTCAGCGGACTCTGGGTGCAGTGGATCTATCAGCTCCAGAACCTCTCCGGAACCTTTCTCACACCCATCTAATATCTAGGCCCGTCACGGGCCCCACCGCGAAGGACTTCACATGAACAACCACACCGATCACCACCTCGGCCGGCGCCGCTTTCTGGGCCTGTCAGTCGCAACGGCCGCAGCGGCGGCCCTCGCCGCGTGCACCAACACGAAGGTCCCCACCGGCCTCCCGGACCGAGTCATGCCCGGAGACGCTATTGTCGCCGATTACGAAGTCCGCCGGGCGTTCAGCGGAAAAACTGTCACCCAGAAGCTGACAACCGAATCATTTCAGGCAACTGTCGCGGGGAAGCCGGTCACAACATGGGGCTACAACGGCGCGCTGACCGCGCCGACACTCCGGGCCAAGGCCGGGGACCGGCTCCAGGTATCACTGGCCAATAATCTGAAGGACGTAACTAGCATCCACTGGCACGGCCTGGCCCTGCGGAACGATCAGGACGGCGTTCCGGACGTCACCCAGGACCCAATCGCCGCCGGTGCCAAATTCACGTATGATTTCCGCCTCGCCCATCCCGGCACCTACTGGTACCACTCCCACGTTGAAATGCAGCGCGAGCGCGCCCTCTACGGGGCGCTGATCATTGAGGACCCGGCGGAGAAACTCATCTACGACCGGGACTGGGTCATCGTCCTCGATGACTGGATGGACGGCATCACCGGGACCCCGGACGACGTCCTGAAAGAACTCTCCGGCGGCATGTCCATGTCCGGGATGTCCATGTCCGGCATGGACATGGGTTCCTCCCCCTCCCCCTCAGGCGGCTCGATGGGCACGGGCATGAAGCATATGCTGATGGGTTCCCGCAGCGAATTCCTCGGCGGCGACGCCGGGGACGTCAGCTACCCGTACCACCTGTTCAATTCAAAAGCCCCGGACCAGGCCGAGATCCTGTCCGCGAAGACGGGTCAGGTCATCCGGCTGCGGATCATCAACGCCGCCGGAGACACCGCCTACCGCGTCGGCATCCCCGGCCAGAAACTCACCATCACCCACACCGACGGGTTCCCCGTCCAACACCAGGACGTCGACGCCGTCGTACTCGGAATGGGCGAACGCATCGACGCCCTCCTCACCGTCAAAGACGGCTTCACCCCCGTCATGGCGCTGCCCGAAGGTAAAACCGGGCAGGCACTGGGATTCATCAGCACTGGCACCGGCAAGCAACCCCTTCCCGCAACCCTGCCGGGCACGTTGGAGGGAACCGTCGTGGACGGCGGCCAGCTCAAAGCCGACCCCGCCGTCAACCTCAAGGACAAGACCCCGGACCGTACCCACGAAGTGCACCTCACCGGCGGGATGGCCAAATACGACTGGGGCATCAACGGCCACCGCTTCGACATGACCAAGCCGTTCGAGAACACCTTCGACATCAAGGCCGGCGAACGCGTCGAAGTGAAATTCATCAACGACACCGACATGTGGCACCCCATGCACCTGCACGGACACACATTCCAGATGGGCGCCGGGGGCGCCCGCAAAGACACCGTCATCGTCCGCGCCAAACAAACCGTCACAGTGATCTTCGACGCCGACAACCCGGGCCAGTGGCTCACCCACTGCCACAACGCCTACCATGCCGAACGCGGCATGATGGGCGTCTTCTCCTACATCAAATAAGGGACACCGACCATGAACACCCCTGTCGCAGCAGAACTGTTCTTCCCCTCCCCGGCCGTCAGCGCCTTCCAGCTCGGGCCGCTCACCATACGCTTCTACGCCCTCGCCATCCTGGCCGGCATCGTCTTCGGCGTCTGGCTCACCGCCCGTCGCCTCCGGGCCCGGGGCGGCACCACCGCCCAGACCCTGGACATCGTGGCCTGGGCGGTGCCCTCCGGCATCGTCGGCGGAAGGCTCTACCACGTCATCACCGACAACCAGCTCTATTTCGGACCCGGCAAAGACCCCTGGGGGGCGTTGCGGATCTGGGAGGGCGGCCTCGGGATCTGGGGAGCCGTCGCCCTCGGGCTCGTCGGCGCCGGCATCGGCGCCCACCGCGCCGGTGTCCCCTTCGCCGCGTTCGCCGACGCGGCCGCCCCCGGGCTGCTCCTGGCCCAGGCCCTGGGCCGCTGGGGCAACTGGTTCAACAACGAACTCTACGGCGAACCCACGGACCTGCCCTGGAAACTTCAGATCTACAAGATGGACATGGCCACCGGCCAGGCCCTGACCGGTCCCGACGGCACCCCGGAAATCCTCGGCTACTTCCAGCCCACCTTCCTCTACGAATCGCTCTGGTGCCTGGCCGCAGCATCGCTGCTGATGTTCCTGGACCGGAAGTACACGCTCGGCGCGGGGTCAATATTCGCCCTCTACATCGTGCTCTACACCGCCGGGCGCTTCGTCTTCGAACTGATGCGCTCGGACCCCGCCAACCTGATCCTGGGCCTGCGGATCAACACCTGGGTCTCCGGCCTGCTCTTCCTCGCCGGCCTCGCCCTCTTCCAGCGGCTCAGGACCCGTCCCCGCTCCGCCGTCCCACCCGCACCCGTCCAGAAGCACGACACTGAAGTGCCCGGCAAAGGAATCCCCGCATGAGCAACACCAGCAAACGCTCCTCCGAACATCAAGCCATCGTCGCCGCGATCCGCAGCCGGCAACAAGCCAAACAGCGCCGCTTCAACATACTCGTCTACGGCGGCTTCGGCCTGGTCCTGGCCGCTATCATCACCGCCGTCGCCTTAGTTGTTGCCGGGTCCGTCCAGGAACGAAACGCAGCCGCCGAAGCGGCCAAAAAACCCATCGACGGGATCCAGACCTTCGCCGGGCTGTCCCGCAACCACGTCCAGACCGCCGTCGCCTACCCCCAGCAGCCCGGCGCCGGAGGAGACCACTCCCCCGTCTGGACAAACTGCGGCATCTACACCGACCCCGTCAACGGACAGCGCGCCGTCCATTCCCTGGAACACGGCGCCGTCTGGATCACCTACAACCCCGGCCTGCCGGCAACCGAGATCACCAAACTCACCACTCTGGCCAAAAACAAGCCATACCTCCTGCTCAGCCCGGACAAGAACCAAACCACCCCCATCACCGCCACCGCCTGGGGCACCCAGCTGGCAGTCCAGGACGCCGCAGACCCGCGCATCCCCGCCTTCATCGGCGCCTACGCCCAATCCCCGAAAGCACCGGAACCCGGCGCGCCCTGCACCGGCGGAACCGCCGGCTAAGCACACCACCTCTCAAGCAAAAGGAAACCCATGAAGAAGTTCCATAGGCCCAAAGCAGCGGCCGACGCCGGGTCACGCTACCGCCGGCACCGGCTGTTCGTCCGGCTCGGCCAGGTCCTCATGGCCGCTGGCGCCCTGGTCGCCATCAGCCACTGGATCGCCCACCTCGCACCCACCGGACAAGGACCGGGCATCACCGAGGACATATTCATCGGCTACCCCACCGGCGGCGTGCTGATCCTCCTCGGCGCCATCATCGCCGGCCGCACCGAGACCGAGAAGCGCTGAACATGCCGCCCTGGGACGTTGTCCTGTCATCGTGGACCCTGAACTGGCCGGCCCTGGCACTCCTGGTCCCCGCCGCCGGACTGTATGCCCGCGGCCTCCGCGCAGCCAGGCGCCGCGGGATCCACTGGCCGAGGCGGCGGACACTGACCTTCTACGTCCTGGGCCTGGGCAGCTTCGCTGCGCTCAGTTTCGGCTTCACCGGCGTCTACAGCCACGACCTGCGCTGGGTCTTCACCCTGAAGATCACCTCATACCTGTTCATCGTCCCGCTCCTGGTCACCGCGGGCAAACCACTGACGCTTGCCAGGGAAACGCTGGGACCGGCCGGGGCGCAACGGCTCCGGATATCTCTGGGACACCCGGTGATGCGTTCGCTGAGCAATACCGTCGTGGCCGCGCTGCTGGGCCTGGGAATGTTCACCCTCTTCCTGACCCCCCTGTTCCATCCCCTAAGAACCGACCCGCTCTGGGACGTCGTCCTGACCGTTCTGGTGCCGCTAACAGGGATGCTGATGGTGGTGCCGATCATCGAAGACGAGTCGGCCAAGGCCGTCAGCGCGCTGATCATCGTCGAATTCATCTACGTGTTCATCGAACTCGTCGCTGATGCCGTGCCCGGGATCATGATGCGGATCAGTCCACAAATCCTGGACGGGGCAACCCAGGCCCTCACCGGGCATCCGGGCTGGCTTCCCGGACCGCTGCGGGACCAGCAGCTCGCCGGAGACCTGCTGTGGTTCCTGGCCGAAATCGTCGATGTGCCCCTGATCATCCTGATGTTCGTCAGGTTCGCCCGCAGCGACCGGAACGAGGCGACCTCCTTCGACAGCCTCACCAACGAACAGCTCGAGGCGCTGAACCGCGAACACCTCAGTGGTCCGCACGCACCCCGCGGCGGGCGCGATGCGTAGAGCCCTCTGCGCCCTGATTGTCCGGGGAACCGCGGAAAGCCCGCTCAGATGAACGCGGCGGGATTGACCGTCCGGCCGTTGACCATAACCTCGAAATGGAGGTGGCATCCGGTGGAGTTCCCGGTCGTCCCCACACCGGCGATCAGCGCGCCCGCGGCTACGACCTGCCCGACGGAGACACCGATGCTCGCCAGGTGGTTATACGTGGATTTCAAGCCGTTGCCGTGGTCCACAACGATCCTGTTTCCGCCGCCGTACTGGCTCCAACCCGCCTCGAGCACCGTTCCAGCACCGGCGGCGAAGACCGCGGTGGAACACGCCCCGGTTAAGTCGATCCCGGTATGCCACTCACCGGATTTTCCGGTCAGCGGGTTCACCCTGAGACCAAAGGGGGAACTGACATTCACGGAGGACAATGGCGCCCGCAACCCCATGCCCGGAACGGACGCCGGAGCCGGGCCAGCCCCCGGCCCGGTCGTTATTGGAGCCCCGGCCGACTGGGCGATTGGTGCAGGTGAAGCCTTCGGTGCAGGTCAGGAGCGGACGGCGGGCCGTTCAAAGGCGACGCCGGCGCCTGCGGCCGCCGTGACCGCTGGCTGTTCAGCTGCCGTTGCCGAGGCGGCCGGGCGTTTCTGGGCGGCGTTCAGGCGGTCCGGATCGGCCTGCGGTGCGGAGAGCATCGTCATGGCAATCAGCCCCGTGACTGTCGCGGCGGCGCCAAATCGCTGCCCACGGCTTCCCCAGACGGCGGACGGAAGGACGGCTGCCCTGCGGCGGCGCTTGGCAGGTGAGGACGCGGCAACAGCGCGGCGGCGACCGTGTATACGGTGGGAAGGCAAAACGCCAGTCCTCTCGGCGCCGGCGAAGTTAGCTGTCGGATTCGGACGAGTGGGCTGTCCGGCCCGCTCCGCCGGCCGCCGCACAGGCGTGTACTCACAGAGCCGGCTCAACCTCAAGGCGCGCTATGGCGCCGTTTGTGAGTCCTCCGCCGCCGCCAGAAGACTGAAAGTTCGTGGACCGCCGGCGGGGCATGGCGAAGCGGCCTCACGCATACCCGTGAGGGGTATGTATTGCGTCAACCCTATCCAACCTGGCCTCGAAGTTACAATTCCGTTATCAAAGGATCGCCATGCATAAACCCAGCCGCCGGACACCGCCCGCCCCCGCTCCCCGGGCTCTGGAGACATTTCCGGGTTTCTCCCGGCGCCGCCTGCTTTCGTCAGCTCTTCTGGGCGCACTGGCCGCCCCGGTTCTCGTAGGATGCGCCTCCGGCGACCCCCTCGCCCAGCAGGCCAAAGCCGGTGACAACAAGAACTACATCGCCGGGGACGGCTCCGTCACCGAATATGCAGCGGCCGAGCGGAAGCCACCGGTGGTAGTAACGGGCGAACAGTACGACGGGACGGTCGTTAACTCCAGTGACTGGGCCGGAAAAGTGATTGTCCTGAACTTCTGGTATGCCGCATGCGCCCCGTGCCGGCTCGAAGCTCCCCGGCTGGAAGCACTCTGGAACGAGTTCCAACCACAGAATGTCCTCTTCTACGGCGTGAACGTCCGCGACGAGGAAGCCGCCGCTGTCGCCTTCGAGCGGACCTTCGGAATCACCTACCCCAGCATGCAGGACAAAAACGGGGGCATTCTGCTGGCCATGACCCAGTACGTGCCGCCGCAGGCGGTCCCGACCACCCTCGTACTCGACAGACAGGGACGGGTCGCCGCCAGGATCCTCGGCCTGGCCGATCAAAGCATCCTCAAATCCCTCATCGCCGCCGCCGTGGCCGGCGGCTAGCCCGGAATCGTTTGCTCCAGGAATGCGGGGGAAGGAAGCGCGTGGGAGATCGGAAGGTCCTGGTGAAGATGCCCGAGTTAGCGGGTCGTTGGCCTCCAAGGGCCGCAGAGTTATTGTGGAGGCGGCGGCCGGCTCCAGCCCGCCGCTCACGTCACCACCAGCGACAGGAGAAGCACAATGAGCCATCACATCAGTGCGATGCTTGACGCCCACACGACGGAGCCGGGCTCCATCGAGAGGAAGAAACCCGCCGAATGCATCACTGCATGCTTTCAATGTGCCCAGGCCTGTACGGCCTGCGCTGACGCCTGCATGGGCGAGCACATGGTCGCCGATCTGACCACGTGCATCCGCACGGATCTGGACTGCGCTGACATCTGTGGCGCGACCGGCAGCGTCCTGTACCGCCAGACAGGAACCAACGAGGGCGTCCTCCGAGCGGTTCTTGAGGCCTGCCGTGCTGCCTGCGGCGCCTGCGGCGAAGAATGCGAGCGGCACGCGGACATGCACGAGCACTGCAGGATCTGCGCCGAGGCGTGCCGTCGGTGCGAAGCCGCCTGCACAGAACTCCTGGCAGCCCTGGCCTGAGCATCACCGATACGCGCCGAAGTCCGAAAGCCTGGCAACCCGCGGGTCTGAACTTTGCGCCCACGACAGATCCGGTCGGAACTTCACCTTCAGCCCGGACAAGGCCAGCGATGCCCGGACAGGGCCGGAGATGAACAAGACTAGCCAGTTCCGGTGTCCCGGTGGTGTTTCCTTGGCCAAATTCAGCTGCCCAAACGTTGGTCTGGAGTAACGTGAATATGTCAATCTGAACGGAGCCCGGCATGGCGGCCAGAACGGTACCCACCCCACGACTCGCCAAACACTAGGGGACGCCCTGGACATGCTTCGCGTTAGGCGTGAAGATCATGGGCTTCCTATGTTTCCGATGCTCGACATGCGAGGCTTCATGCCATGGGAAAGCCATTGGTATTCAGAAATGCCCCTATTGCCGGACTGAGTTTCGTCCGTAGGGCTGCTGTCCTTCTTTCCCTTACGCTAGCGGCTACTGGGTGCTCCTCTGAAAGCCCGTTAGCTGCTTCCGCCGAGCCATCAACGACCAAGGCTGAATGTGCATCACCCTCGCGAATCGTAAAAAGTGCTGTCAACGGTACCGAAGTTGAGGGTTCGTCCAAGGACGGAATCACACTGTATGGCCAGGATCAGTCGGAAGGATTCCTTCTGGCCTCTGATACTGAAAAGAAGATTGTTTGGCGCATCAGCGGCTCGGGCCAGCCAGCCGTGACGGTGACCCGACCCGGCGGCGACGAATCGGGTCTGGCGTGGGGTCCTGAATTCCACTCATCAAGCAACTACGCCCGCCCCGGCGATGAATACGGCACTGCTCTAGTAGTTGACCAGCCAGGATGCTGGAATATCAAATTCACCAGGGACTCCCGAACCGCTAATGTTTGGCTGCAGGTGGGCACCTGATCCTCACCGGCTCACGAGCCGGCTGGTGCTCTAGGGGGCTGCCTGCCGGGCGAGTGTGGCAGCGAGGCGGTAGGAGTCGGTGCCGGTTTCGATGATGGTGCCGTTGAAGGTGAGCCGGTCAACGATCGCGGCGCAGAGGCGCGGGCCGGTGAAGGTCTTGGTCCAACCGGAGAACGACTCATTGGAGGCGATCGCGGTGGAGTTTTTCTCTTCGCGTTCGGTCAGGACCTGGAAGAGGAGTTCGGCGCCGCGCCGGTCCAGTTCCATATAGCCCAGCTCATCAATACACAGCAGGTCCACCCGCCCGTAGCGGGCGATGGTCTTGGCGAGCATCTTTTCGTCGGCGGCCTCGACGAGTTCGTTCACGAGCCGGGTCGCGAGGGTGTATTTGACCCGGTAGCCTTTCTCCGCCGCGGCGGTGCCGAGGCCGATGAGCAGGTGGGATTTCCCGGTCCCGGAGTCCCCGATAAGGCACAGGGGTGCGCCTTTGCGGATCCATTCCCCGGTCGCGAGGGTATGGATCGTGGCGGGGTTGATGTTCGGGTTTGCGTCGAAATCGAAATCCCCCAGCCACTTATCCCGAGGGAAGTTCGCGGCTTTGACCCGGCGGATCGAGGAGCGCCGGTCCCGGTCATCACACTCGGCCAGCAACAGCTCGGCCAGGAAGCCTTGGTAGGAGAGCTGTTCCTTCCCCGCAACGGTGAGGGCTTCGTCCAGGACCGCCCTCACGGTGGGCAGACGAAGCCGCCGGCAGGCCTGGTCCACGGCCGCCACCGCGGCTTGCTCGGTGAGCCCGCGCCGCCGGCGCAGGGTCGGGGTGATGGTGGTGGCCGGTGCGGTGGGGCTCATGAGATGTTCTCCTTCGACACGGTTCCTGCAGGGTGTTCGGTGCGTTTGGCCAGCAGCTCGTCATAGGCGCTGACCGAGGGCAGCGGCCGGGTATCGGCCGGGAGCCCGGCGATGACCGCTGCCGGGTCCATGAGCCGGCGCTGGGTGAGGCTGACAACCCGGTGCACTTTCGTCTCAGCAAGTGCACCGGGATGACGGTCCGAACCGGACCCACCCCGGGAGGGCATCGTGGCGTGTCGGAGGGCTTCGACGGCAACGACGTCGGCACTGACAGCACCGACTTCCAGCGCCGCACTGATCCCGGCCTGGATTTCGGATGCGTCCAGGGAGCGGTGGAGCAGGAGCACGTCGATGAGTTCCCGGGTGCCGTCGGCATCGCCGTTGACTCTGCGGGAGGCGGCCCAGAACGCCTCGTGGGCGGAGGTGAAGGCCCCGGACTGGCGGGCCCGGGCCAGGGCGGTGGAGCCGGGCAGGGCTCCGGGTTTGGTCTTGAGGACCTCGAGGTAGTGGTCCAGCTGGACTGAGCACCCGGAGCGGGCCGCGACCCGCTGATGCCTGGCAGCCACGGCGCGGCCGTCGAAGACCACGACCTCGGAGGCCCGCAGCGAGACCCGGACCTTCCGGCCGATGAACCGTGCCGGGACCGAGTACTTCACCATCCGCACCGTGACCATTGAAGACCTGTCCACCCGCGGGTTCAACACCAGCCCCGGATCAAAGCCCTCCACCGGCAAGGGTGCCAGGAAGGGCTGCTCGGCGGCGAAGTCCTGCCCGATCGTGCGGATCCTGTCATTGATCCGCCGGGCATCGTCTTGGGCTTCCCAATCCCGGATGCGGTCGTTGAGCTCATCCAGGGATTCAGCGACAGGCATTGGGGAGAGCCGGTTGCGCCGGAACCAGCCCACCTCGCCCTCAACGCCGCCTTTCTCGTGCGCCCCGGCGATGCCTGGCTGGCAATAGAACGCATCGAAATTGTAGAACGATCTGAATAGCACCCACCGGTCATTTTCCTGACGCTGCCGGCCCTGGCCGAACACCACGGCCGTGACCGCGGCGGTGAGGTTGTCATAGCGGATGTGCCTCACCGGCACCCCGCCGATCTCGTTGAACGCCTCGATATGGCCTTCCAGGAACGCTTCCTGGGCCTGGGTGGGGTAGATCCGGTGGATGGCCTTGCCCGAATGCGAGAGCCGGAAGACGAACATGTGGCACTTCGTCTTCACTCCGTCCAGCACCACCCAGACTTCCCCGAAATCCACCTCGGCCTCCGCACCCGGGGCGTGTTCCTGCGGGATGAACGCCTCCACCCGGCGCCCGGCCTCCACATCGATCTGCGCCCGGCGGATGCGCACATAGTCACGCACGGTCGAATACGAGAGCTCCCCCGCGCCGCGCTCCTCAATGAGCCGGGCCAGGATCCGGCGCGCGGTATGGCGCTGCTTCCGCGGCGCCGTCGTGTCCTCGATGAGCATCGCATCGATCGCCGGCTTGATCCAGCCGGGGCGAGGACCTCTGAGGGGTTTTCCGCTCCGGCGGGACCGGGCAGTTCAACGCCGTCCGCACGGTCTTTCTCGCCACCTGATGTCTGCGCGCAAGCTCTCGGATCGACACGCCCTCGACTCGGGCGTCCCTTCGGATTCTCGCGAACAACTCCACTCTTGACCCCATCCCGGCCCTCCTGCAGTTGACCTCCACAATGATGGGATCAACGCTCACAGGTGGGTACCATTCAAGCCGTCATTAGCTCCGGCATGTCCCGCAGGTGGGTACCGTTCTGGCCGTCCTAACGGGCTCCGTTCAGATTGACATATTCAGTAACGCCTGCGCTGGCGGCGTTCACCGGGTGAAGCCCTTAGTCTGCGGTGTCGCCGGCATCTCCGGCGTCACTGAGCTGCCCGCGGTAGCGAACACGCCGGATCCGCCGTGTCATGGACACCATCAGCAGAATGACGGCGATGACCATGAAGGCCGTCATCACGAAGCCAAGAAGCCCGGGCGTAATCTGGTCAGCAGTCAAGCCAGCACGAAGGCCCCCATCGCCCGGGGACGGGGACGGCGACGGCGCCGGCGACACAGTCAGGACCGTGAGTCCGCGGGCCAGGAACACGGCCATCAATCTCGACCCCACACCAGATTGTCTCCCGATGCCGGGTCATGCCAAAAAGCAGGAGCGAGTTGGCGGCGTGTGCGGGTACTTCCAGAGCCGGTGCTCATAACGGAGTGTCCTTGTCGGTTGTGGAGACGTGAATCAGGATCCTGGCTTGTCCCGCTTTCGCCCTCCGGAGAGCCGGCGGGTTTGGGCTCCGGGCATACGGAAACAATACCGGTCAGCCGGCGTGAGCGAGGACGACACAGACGGCGCTACTTCGTTACTGCTCGTAGATTCGCGCCCGCGGGTTCAAAGCCGATATGTTGCGTGTCGGCTTACCGCCCGTCCCCTGTAGCACTGCCGGCCCGGGAACGATGGAAGACTCCCCCGGGCGATTCTCCCGGCGTGTCACCAGGCACCATTTGCCGGCCTTACGCAAAAGTCCCGTATTCTCGGTCGGGTCCCCTGCTGCGAAGGTCATCAAGCATGCGTTCCATCTCCGGAGTTACACCGGGTCCGTCTTCCCTTCCGTCGCCCGGCCCCCGCCGTGTCAGGTTCGCCGTCCGCGTCTTGGTGGCCGGCCTCCTGTTCAGTGCTTTGGGTGGCGCGGGGGCGCAGGCTGAAAATCTGCAGGACACGCAGTCGCAGCTAGAGGATCAGGCGGCACAAGTCCAGGAATCGTTGGAGTTCGTGGACTCGTCGCTCGTTGCCACCGCTTCGCAGCTTGCCACCTACCAAGCCCGGATGCCGGCGGCAGAGCAGACGGTCGCCGAAGCGCAGTCCCGGGTGGCAGCCGCGGCCCGTGAAGTCGATGCATATACCCTGCGCATATCCGCCGCCGAACAGACACTGGCCGACATAGACCGCGAACTGGGACAAAGCCGGAAGGCGATGGCGGAGAGCCAGAAGATGGTAGGACAGATAGCTACCGATGCCTACAAACGCGGAGGCATACCCCAAGACCTCAGCCTCTTCTTCGGCACCGGAGACCTGGCAGAAGCCGCGGACAGTATCAGCCACACCGAACAGGCCCTGAAGGCCCAGAATGCTGCCGTCTCCGAAATCCGGGACAAGAGATCGGTGGATGAGAACTCCCAGAACAGGCTCTCAGCAGTGCGCCAAGAAATTGCGAACCTGAAGCAGCAAGCCGAGACGGCCCTGAAAGCTGAGCAGGCCGCCCGGGCCAAAGCCACCGCCGCCAAAGAAGACCTCGATCAGCTGATTACATCGACCACAGCAACGGCACAAGATCTAGCCGCCAAGAAACCTCAGATCATGGCCGAACTGGCGTCCGTCAAAGCCCAGCAGCAGGCCATCGCGGCTCAAATTGCTGAAAACCAACGCCGCGAACGCGAAGCCTGGCTGGCCGAGCAGGCGGCGAAGGCCCAGGCCGCTGCCCGGACCCCGCAGGGACAGAACCCCGCCCCGCCGCAGGCTCCTGCGCCAGGGAATCCTTCTTCGTTCGGGATCAGCCGCCCTTTTGGCGCGGGAGTTCCGATCACGTCCGGCTTTGGCTGGCGCGCTACTCCTCCGGGGACGATCGACTTCCTGGGCACGGGCAGTTATCTCCACTCCGGTATTGATTTCGGTGTGGGTTGCGGCACCCCGGTCTATGCTGCGGCCTCCGGAACCGTCACGACTGCCGGCTGGACCAACGGCGGCGGCGGCTTCACCGTCATGGTTTCCCACGGCGTGGTCCAAGGCAACGCACTCACCACGATCCTGTACCACAACAGCAGCGTCACTGTATCGGCCGGGCAGAGGGTGGACAAGGGCCAACTCATTGCCTACTCGGGCAGCAGCGGAAATTCCACGGGATGCCACGCTCACTTCGAAACGTGGCTCAATGGATCGCCTGTGGACCCCATGGGCCTTCTCTGACCCGTCCCGTGCCCAAAAGCAGCGTTGGCCGGAGACAGCCGGTGACTCACCTGCGTGGAGGCCCGGCCGGGCGCTGAAGCGGTGTGCAGCAGCGGCTTGTAAACTGAGGAACATGCCGCTGCCGAAAACCCCGCTCTTCGACCAAGCGGCGACGTCCGGCGGAATCCCGAAGTTCATGGCAGTCAGCATCACAGTCGGCGTCCTCGCCGGGCTGTTCATCGTGAAGCGGCGATGTGCCGTGTCGAACGGCGGGGTCATATGGGTGCGGGCCTGACCTGCTGCCGGCAGACCCGGACGCATCCTAGGCTATATCTGTGAATACCGGAGATATCTGGGTCACCGATCCGGCGACCCTGCGCGACGTGGTCCTGGACCGGGGAGCGGTGCACGCGCTGCTCGGAGATTGCACCCCTCTGGAACAGGTGTGGATCCTTTCCCTGCTGGGGCGGGACGAGGAAGCAGTTGCCGCCGGCCTGGCCCTGCTGGCCGCCGCCCCGGACCGGCTCCGGCCGCTGCTCGTACTCGCCCAGACTTATCAGCGCCAGTACTGCTGGCACGATGCGGCGAGACTGCAGGAAGAGGCCATGCGGCTGACCCGCACGCCTGCTGCAGAAGCCCTCGTCCGCCACCACATCGGCAGACGGCTCTTCGATGAAGCCCGGTACCGTGATGCCGCGGCCGAATTTGAGTGGGCCCAGGATCTCTACCGGGCCGCCGGCCGGGAGCGCCTCGCACGCGACTCCGCGCGGGCCATGGACCGCGCACGCGAAGTTTATGGGCAAGCCGCATTTCCGGACGGCCAGCAAGTGTGAGGATCCGCAGGGGGGAACTTCACCCGGTAGGGCTGCCCACGCCGGTAAAGCCCACCCCTGCACGGCCTTTTGCTAAGTTCCAGTCCTCTGCTTCACCGGTGGATCCGGGCCCCGACAATCCACGCTGTCACGTCGCAACTTCCACTATCGATTCTTTGCGCGGAACTGAGTTACGCAACGTTCTGAGTATGGCAATCTGAGCGGGACCCACTAGGACCGGGTTTGAACTGTCGTTGCTTTCCTACAACCAATGCGACTCTTGAAATGCTCAGGTGTTGCGACGATCTTTAGAATCCGCCCTGACATATTCAGCCCTGGTGGTATTGGCGTCGTAGCCGGTGTGGCAGGAGGTCGATTTCGTGGCCGTTGTCCTCCACACGGACGCTGGTGACGTCGGCACAGGGACGCTGCCCAAGGACGGTCAGCAGTGTGTTCGGCCTGAGTCCGAGCTCGCCCTCAGTTGACTCTAGAGCCAGCCGGTCGGGTCGACGACTTCACCGTTGACGTCCACCTCGAAGTGGAGGTGGCAGCCGGTGGAGGCGCCCGTGGTTCCACTGAAGGCCACAACGTCCCCCCGGGACACTCTCTGCCCCTTGGTCACGTTGAAGGAAGACAGGTGATTGTATGTGGTTTTCAGGCCATTGCCGTGGTCCACGACCACGCGGTTGCCTCCGCCGTACTGGTCCCAACTTGCGAAGGTGACGGTGCCGGCGGCGGCGGCCAGGACGGAAGTGCCGCACTGGGCCACGAGGTCCACTCCCCGATGGAAGTCCCCTGAGCCGCCCGTGATGGGACTGACCCGGTACCCGAACGTCGAAACCGTGGTCATCGCAGCGAGCGGAGCGCCAAGAGTTCCAGCGGAAGCCGCGCGGGTGATGGCACCGGCCGACTGCGCACTGAGTAGCTGTTTCAGCCTGCTGTCCGGGTCCGCCTGGGTGACCACGGGGGAGCGGCTGAACTCGATCCGGGCTCCGGCCGCGGCGGAAATTTCAGGCTGTGGCGCGGCGGAAACGACTGACGCGGCCTGGCCGGGTTCCTGCCCGGCCATCACCGGGCCAGTCACCGGAACGGTCACGGTGAGTACCAGGCCCGTTGCTGCCAACACGATACCGGCCTTCTGGCCGATGCCGCTGGCTGCGGCGAAATCTGTTATCTGGCGGAAGGGTCCCCGGCGACGGCGTGCTTCCCGCTGCGGATCGCGGGGCCTCTCCGCGGTAAAAACCTCGGCCACCCGGGGCGCCGAAGCGGGGCCTGTCGCCCGGCGGCGGCCTCTGGAGTATTGCATGGCCAAGATTTGTCCCTCTCTGGATAGCCTGCGAAGTTAGCTGTCGGATTCGGGGCAGAGAGTTCAACGACCCGATCCGCCGTAACAAGCACTTTGCGCAGAGATGCCCCGTAAGGATCCTTAGCTGGAAGAGGGCTTGCTGCTGACGGACTTCACCCCAAGGCAGACCTGCGACTGCCAGTTGTGGCTTCCCCGCCTTTGCCAGTTGGTGACTCGTACACCTGATCCGCTGGCAGAGCTCGGCTCCGGATCAGGTAGCGCTTTGGTATCGACGGTCAACTATAGCTGACAACTCGCACCGTAATAATTCCCTTATCTATGCGGAACGGCCGTCACTGCGCCGGTGAGCGCTACTAGTAGGGCTGGCGTCTTCGGCGTTGCAGGGTCATGGCATTCGCGCATGCAGTGCACAATGATGGCGATGACGACGGTTAGGCCGGATCCTCGTCATACGTGAGGTAGGAATTCGATGGCGAGGGCAACATTATCCAGAGCCAGGGTGCTCGTCCTTGCGGCTCTGATCCTGGTCGTCCTTACGATTACTGCTGTGGTGCTGCTGCTTGCCGCAGCCGAGCACAGACCGGATCGTCGATTGCCTCCCTGAGTACCACAACGTTTCTGGTCCAGACAGGGATTGCATTCCCAACACACCCGGATCCGCGCCGTCATCCTGATTCAGCTTCGGCCATCGACTCACGCACGTGGGGACGGCTAGGGGCGACGCCAATAGCGCTGAGGAAAAGATGCCAGATATCTCCGAAGATCACAATCAACGGCTCTCAATCTCAGAAATTATGCAGCCAGGGACCGGCTACGGCCGGTCCGGTACGGGCAGGATGACGTGGCTCGCCGCGGGCGCTGGTGCTGGTTGCCGGGATCGGCCGGGCAATGAGCGGTTGATCCCCGAAGATACCGACCTGATCCTGCAGCCGACCGGCACTTGGCTGTACTTCATGGCCGGCGGTTGTCCCTGGCGCTGCGGACGCGGCGGACGCGCATGAGCTGGACGGCACTCTTCGGCGCAGTGTCACTGGCCGCGACGCCGTGGATCCTCGCCTCCGGGCTGCGCGTCCCCGAACCCGGCGCGGCGGAACGCACCATGGACTACCCGATCATCCTGGGCTTGTCGCTGGTGGGCCTGATAGTGACCCGGCGTGTACAGCGGGAGGCCAAGCTGCTCAGGGCCGCCGCACGGGTTGCCGGGCGTTCCGCGGGGCGGCCCTACGGCCCAGGAAAACGGCAGTCCCGCCGGCCAGCAGGCTCAGCAGGAGCAGCACCCACCCCGCAACCGTGAGCGCCGACGCGAGGGCCACGGCATCGGCGTCGGGAACTGCGGGCGCCAGCGCGGCATCGATGGCGACGTTGCCCCACAGCCGCACCACGGCAAAGAGCAGCGGCAACGCCCACAGGGCCCACCGGAGTCCCTTCTTCGCGACGTTGGTGCCGATCAGCAGCAGCCAACTCAGGCCGAAGATCAACGGGAACAGCGTGCCTGCCGTCTTGTGGACGTAGGACAGGTGCCCGCGGGCATCGTCGTCCATGACGGCGTGCAGCTGGGCGGCATAGTCGGCAGAGAAACCGCCGACGAGCGAGTCAGGCATGGCCATCCCGCTGGACAACTGCGTCATCTGGTTCAGCGTCAGCAGATGCAGGTACCAGAACAGGAAGAGGCTGGCCACGACGCTGGCGATCACAATGAGGTTGCTGTTGCTCTGGGCCCTCTCCGGCGTCCGCGAGATGGTGGGATTGACTACCGGGGGCAGCTGGTGCGCGGGGACTACGGCCTTCGCGCCGTGCTTCCTGATGCGCTGGGCGGGGGTCTTGGCCATGGCTCCATTATCCCGCACCTTAGGGTGCGTCACGGCGGGGGCAGGGGCGGCGGCCGGAGGTCGCGGGCGGCGCTGATTTGGCCCATCCCGTGGTGAGAAGGATGAGCGAGCACGGTTCCGGGCGGAGCAAACGGCGGCATTTAGGAACCGGTTCGTGGACGAGCTGCGCGGGTCAGATCCTCCAGCAGGGTGAGGCTGGTCCCGTACGTTGCCCCAACCTGCGGCTGTCCGGCCTCCCGGTTCTGTCCCGTGCGAGTTGTTTTTTGCTGCCCGTGCCACACGTCAGCCCCCATTCCGCTGGTCAGACCGCAGCCGCCCGACGTCGGGGAGGAACCGGCTCACCCGTGAGGCGTATGTCCAGCCGCCGCTGCGAACCTTTCAGCCAACGGCTGGATTTCCTCCGGCCAGCTGGTGGCGGCGACCGCGACGCGGGCGTTGCGGACTAAACCTGACCAGTTTCTATCGATCTTAGGAGAGGCCCCGGTCAGGTTCGTCGAAATAGCGTGGAATCCGACATGGTCGATGTGCGTGAGCGCTGCGACCAGTCCGGCTGTCGTGACCGCCGCCTCGCTGCCTCGATCTCGGTCCTCGTTCATTGCCGTCGCCTTTGTGGTTGCAGTTGCACTCAAGGATGGTCCGTGCCGACGCTTGGTTCAAGGCCCATGCGACGAGTCGAACCGGCCGGACCACCTGAACGTCGACGATCCACGGCGTAGAAGAAACGTAATCGGTGAATGCCTTGGTGGCCACGATTACACATGAACGCTCGATGATGCAGGACAGCATGGCCGTCGTCAGCGGCTCCCGGTTCCCGGGACGTTTCAAATCATGGAGGTTTCGATGCCTACCCGAAGGACCTTGGCGGTGTTGACCAGCATAAGCTGGCCGAGTGCATCGACGCGTGCTTCGAATGTGCCCGGACCTGTACGGCCTGCGCCGACGCGTGTCTGAGCGAAGATATGGTCTCGGAACTGACCAAGTGCATCCGCACGAATCTGGACTGCGCCGACATCTGCGTCACCACCGGGAACATCCTCTCCCGCCATACCGGCTACGACGCCAATGTCACCAGGGCCCTCCTGGAGGCCTGCGTCACCACCTGCAAAGCCTGCGCGGACGAGTGCGAACGGCACGCCGGCATGCACGAGCACTGCCGGATCTGCGCCGAAGCGTACCGCCGCTGAGAGCGGGCGTGCAGGGAGTTGCTGGCCTCGCTCGGATGAAGCGTGAGACAGCCCGGACGACAGGGGCAGCTGCCCTTGCTGTCCGGCCGCCCCGTTGGCCTTGATGTCACCGCATGCCGGGGACGCCTACGCCGCGGTACCGGTGACTTCGGAACTACTGGACCAGAGAATTCATCTGGGGTTACTGTCCGATTTTTACGGGGTGCTGGAGGAAGACCGGATTGTCAAGGAACGCCGGCGGCCGGCCAAATACCCGCCGTGTCGTTCCTGAGCTGGTGGCCACGGCCCCGGGACAGGGCTACCCCCGGAATATCACCCAGCTCCCCGGCCCGGCCGGAAGAATTTGCCTGCTATAGGAAGGTTGATGTCCACTCGAGGCTGAGCGGCTTGTCGGCTGACCGTGCCCCTCCCCGGGTGAATCGTGAATCGGGAACGTTCCGTTTTCCGGACCGCCGACGGCAGCCCTCAGGCGCCGGAGTTTCTGGCCCGGCGGCGCTGCGCCAGGTAGAAGGTGCCCCCGCCCAGTGCCAGCAGGGCGGCCGCGATCCCTACGGTCAGGGGTGCGTTCTCGTTATTGGCTGATCTGGCCGGGTCCGGCGCGGCATCCGCCGGTGCCGTTCCCACAGGGGAGCTGGGAGTAGTTGCGGAACTGGATGACATGCCGGAGTCGCCCATGTTCATGCCGGGCATACTGCCGCCGGAGCCGGTCGAGCAGCCAGCGAGGGCAATCACTGCGGCGATCGCAGCGGACGACATGGTCGTGTACTTCTTGTTCATGAAAAATTTGTCCTTCAAGACATCCACAGACGCTGGGGCCAGAGTATAAACGCATGCTAGCTGAGTATAGGGTTTTCTAAAAGCGTGGCCGGTGTACTGGTGTCGGTTTGCAGCGGACGGTCCACGAAGAGGCCGGAGCGATGGCCGCAAACAGCCGGGCAGCGGGCCCGATGGGTGGCGGAAAGTTTGGCTAGGCTCGTGTCTTTCGAGACCTGGGCCGCTGAAGTTGCGGTTCATAGCGTGTGCCCGTGCCAATCCACGCAGCGTGGCAAGATAACCACCAGATATTTCACCGGGGGTTCGCTGTCAGGCCGCTGTTGCCGTCAACGGGAAGCCGTGGCCGCCGGACAGGCCAGCCGAAAGCAACAGTGAGTGTCGTTACGAGGA
The DNA here is from genome assembly GCF_964021775.1 of uncultured Arthrobacter sp. Lineage (GTDB taxonomy): Bacteria > Actinomycetota > Actinomycetes > Actinomycetales > Micrococcaceae > Arthrobacter. The sequence continues at coordinate 34,407 of NZ_CAXHZI010000022.1, read as the reverse complement.
ACACGAGGGCGGCGATCGTAATCGCCGCATCGGTCCAGAATTGTTCGGGAAAAAGCCGGATCAGCGTGTCGTCCATCCGGAAGGTCCAGGTACCCGCGGCGAAGAACAACGCATGAACCTGCGCAAAGAAGGCTTCCCAGGCCAGGACCGCAGAAACGGTCAGCGCCGCGATCAGAGCCAGTGTCAGCACCGCCCCGGAGAACAGCGCCCTTCGAACCGCGCCGTGATACCTCCGTGCGAGGTACACGCACGAGGCGACAGCGGCCAGCAGCATCACGAACGCGACGAGGAAGGAGACCGAGAGAACACCTTTGACGTCCGCCATGTGGCCCACTTCGCTCTCTCGGAACAGCCTGCCGCACCCTGCATTCACGAGCCTGCCGAGGTACCCGGCAGGGGCGAGGTTCAGAACATAATCGAGGGTGTACGAGCCGTAGATCAGGCGCTCTTCGGCAGAAAAACCAAAGCTGTCCGCCGGAAATCCGGGGCGTTGATAGTCGACCCAGAGGAACAGCGGCGAAGTCACGGCACGCACGGCACCGGCGACCACGATCACCGGGAAGAACACCACGACAAGGAACTGAAGAAACCGTCCGAGCAGGGACATCCGGGGCGCCTCGTGCCCTGCGGGAGGTACGCCGCTGGCACCAGTGCGTGGGTCGCTGCTTGATCCCCCGCAGTCCGCACCGGGTGTCACTGGGCGGACCGCATCCCCGGGGCGGCCAGCGATGTCACCGTCGGCGCCCTGGCCGTCTGTCAGCTGTTGCGCCGGAACCCCGGAGGCAGCTCGCAGGATTCCACTGTCCTGCGGGGGTTTTCGGATCCGGCCATATGGGTTCTCCTTGACTGTGCGCCTACTCACCGCGCACGTCAGTGCGCCTTCTTCCAAACAAGGCTACAGCCCTCCATCGCCGCGTGTTTTCGGCTCCGCACGAGCCGGCCACCCGGAACAGTCGACCGTTTTCAGTCCGCCGCCCGACTCCCGTTACGGAACGGCGAGAACCGCCGCCTCCGCGCCCTGGACGGTCACCGGTAACCGGTCGAGGAAGCCCAGCAGCACAATGGGGAGCCAGGATCCGCCGAACAGTTCGGACCGCAGAGGGATCACGGTTTTCGGTGAGCGTCGGGGCGGCCTCTTCGAGTCAGGGCACGCTTGTGACCTTCCGAACCATGCGTCCGGGGCGTTCGCTTATCCGGCAACACCAAAAACTAAATCCTTGCAGGAAAACCTGCGCCCTGACGCGAAGATTCAGCTTCGCGGGTCCCTTGGCCCGGACCGTCATCCCGGTGCTCGAGAAGACGCGAATGTGCGGCGGGTTGTCAGCCTTACCCAGCGCCGGCTCATGGATCCGGCGGCAGTCATCGCCGGACTCCCATCCGACACACGGCCGTTGCCATCGGTCGGTGTCTATGACGAACTGCTGACCAAACGCAGCCACACCGCCGGAATCGCGTCAAAGGAGAGCATCTCATGAGCCCTGCAGCACCCTCTATGACCATCACTCCGACCCTGCGCCGGCGGCGCAGCCTGACTGAACAAGCCGCCGTGGCGGCCGTGGATCAGGCCTGCCGGCGGCTCCGCCTGCCCACGATCCGGGCCGTCCTCGATGAAGCGCTCACCGTTGCGGGGAAGGAACAACTGTCCTACCAGGGGTTCCTTGCGGAACTGCTGCTGGCCGAGTGTGATGACCGGGACCACCATCCACACCCTCCCGCCGCTTCGTCGAATCGCTCCGGCACCACGGGCTGACAGGGTCGATGGGCAGAGTGGGTGCGTGCGCGCACAACGCCGCAATGGAGTCGTTCTTCTCGCTGCTGCAGAAGAACGTCCTGGACCGTCACCGGTGGCTCACACGCCAGGAACTCCGGCTGGCGATCACCACCTGGATCGAGCGGACCTACCACCGCCGGCGACGGCAAAGACGGCGGGGGAAACTCACGCCAATCGCATATGAAACAATCAACCGGACCGCGCTCACAGCGGCCTAAGACCCCGAGTCAACAAAAGCCGGGGCAGTCCCTTTACAGGGTATGGAGTCGGTGCGATGCTGAACGCATCGCGGTCGCGTGGGCTGCGGTCGAACAGGGGGTAGCGAGAGATGCAGAACACGCCGACGCCAGGGAATCCTTGGCCGCATGACATGGTGATCATCAGTAGATGATCATCCCTTGTCGCTGAACCTACTGCTGTTCGTTCGGCACGCCTGGTCAATTGCGCCGGACGTCGATATTCCGGCACTCATCCCAGCCCCGAACCCGGGGGCGTCCGAAATGCCAGTGTCTGCCAGCAATGAAGAGTGGGCTGATCGCTGGCACATCGCTTGGGATCGGGCATGGGACTGGTACAATATTCGGGAGCCGGACCGGATGAAGCACCCCACCCAGGGGCTCATGCCGCAAGTTTTGCGGCCGGGGCAGGGACTTCATCCGCTCATACCGCCCCCTTTGGACCGCTGAGTACGACTGGGACGGCCTGGATAGTGATGCTTTCAATTATTGGCATAACGTTCTAAGCCCGATTCCTCCCAGCGATGCGGAGCGTAGGAACCTATCAGACCTAATCCCCGCATGGGAGAGCGGCCTGGACACGGTTATCGTGCTGCCGTACGCGGGGTACTTCGCTAGACGAGTTACCCGTCGTCACCTTGCAGTTTCGGCCGCAACTCGAAATGATCCCGCCACCTAGGCCAGGGCTTTGCGAGAGGCTGCACTGTCATAACTTCCCCCTGAGAGTTAGTTCTACTTCCTTCGGCTACTTGCACGAGGCGCCGCGCGAAGTAGACGATGGCGGCCACGCTCACAACTCCCAAGATCCACGTTCCTTCGACCCCGAGCAGTGGACCACAAGTACATGCGCCCGTAGTGGGTTTGCTTATGCGGGGCGGTTAGACCGTCCATGTTCACCTGCGGGGTGGGGCCAGTTTCAAATGCCCTCCTTGGGCCAGAAATACTTGACACGATCAGACTTTCCCGAGCATTGGTCCTCAAGCCCCGGCCCCTGACCGGCGTCTACGATCCGACCGGCACCGGCCGGGTGTTGTTTCGCGTTCTTCGCCGCGATGGCCGAGACCGAACGCGAGAACATCCGCGAGGCCACCCTCGAAGGCTTGAATGCCCCGGCCCGCAAGGGAAACCACGGCGGACGCCCGCCGGTGATCACTGACGACATGCTGCACTCCGTGCTGCGCCGCCGCGCGAACGGTGAGTCCGTGGAGGACATCCGCCCGGACCTGATCATACCCACTGGCAAGCGCAAAGGCCGCAACCCCAGCCTGGCCAGCATCTACCGGGCGCTCAACGAGCACGAGAAGCGCCAGGCCTACCCGAAGCCGTTGACCAGGCCCACGCCGACTTCGCCGCGCTTCTGCCGAGCACCTGAGGCGCCTGAACGGCCGGGGTACCGCTGGTCAGCCATATCCGCCCGATTTTCGGCGAGTACTACGGCGACCCCGAAACAACGTGCGGGACGGCCGGTTACACCTGGAAGTACAGGGGTTCGGTGTGTATCAGGTGCCGTGTACGCGCCAAGGTAATGCTTTCCTCCGATCGCGAGACACCTCGCCAGGGCGCCCCTGCGAACTGTGGCAATTGTCGCCAGGCAGCAACGACTGGGCCACGATTCCGGTGACATATCGCGCTAGCGTTGGATATTTCACTTTTTCACAAGCCACCCCACTCGGGTCACGTACGCGATGGGCGCCCAGGAAGAAGAACCGGCGGCGCGGGACTAGCCAGGACTACGCTTCCGGACGGCCAGGGAAGTTACCAAAGAACATCGGTTTCGGAAGTTCGCGGTGAAGCTGCCCACGCTGGCAGATCGTTAGCCCGCAACGGCTGCAGGGATACTGTGTCAGCGGCTGCTGGCCTCGGGCCGCCGGCTGACGGCTGACGGCTGACGGCTTTTGGGTTGCCCGGCGAGGCATCGAAGCCGGCCCCGGGTGGAGGAACAGTTACAAACGTAGATCAACTACCTTAGACGGGAGTACCGCGACGGCCGCCGACCTTAAGCTGCAGCCGGGAGAAGCGTTCAGCTCAAGTCTCGGGCAAGCTGCGCGATCGGATGCAGGCCGCGCCCGAAACGGGCTATTGCTTCTCGGTGCCGGTCAAGCTCGCCGTAGGGCAGGTAGCGGACGTGCAGATCAGCGACCCGGCTGAAGGCCGGTCGCCTGAGCTGCGCGCGTACCTCCTCCTCGCGGGCATCCGGAGCAACGAGATACATCGCGTGAACTGCGCCGGTTTCGCCGGAGAGGGCCAAGTCAAGCATTCGAACGATTCCTGAGTAAATGGATGTGCTGTGCTCCACTTCAAAAGCGGCAGTGACGCTCCCTCCAGATTCCAACCAAAGTACGTCAATGAGCCTGATCGCGCCGGCCGCAGTGCCGTGCACGAGCCCGGCTGGAAGCTCGGTCAGGCAGCCGTCGGCCAGGCAGCCGCCGCCGTATGATCTGCTGCGATCGTTGCTGGCGATCCACACATCGAACCCGAGTGAGAGACCGAGGTCGCGCAGCCACCCCTGGACCTCGGTATGTGTGACGTCGTCTCGCTCAGCGACCATTTGCGCTTTGTCCAGCTTCGCTTCCTCGCGCACCCGAGCAAGGTCGGCGTGCCAGGCTGCCCGAGCAGCTATTGTGTCAGTGCCTGGGAGCGGTGGAGCAGGGAACCGGCCGGTCCCGATGTCGAAGAGCAAGCCGGCGACCGCGCCAAGGTCGTTTGACAGTAGATCCCGAAACGTCTCGTTAATCAACATCACACCTTGGCGCATGCTGAGGTATTCGACCCAGCTGCCGAGCTTCACCTTGCTGCCGGTCAACGCGTTGTACCCCTTGACGATTGCGGTGTTGAACGGCGGCATGAGTGTCGGGTGCAGGAAGTACAGCAAGTTCGCCGCGGCTGGCCCCAGACCCTTGATTTTCCGCTCGGCGAACGACCGCACCGCCGTCAGCAACTGCGCTTCCGTTGTGCAACACCGACACGTCTCCAGCATTCTGCCGAACGCCAGCTGGTTGCCACGGTCTTCATAGATGTCCGGGATCCTGAGCTTGGGTTTCCAATGAAATGCGTGATCCGCGCCCTTGAAGATCTGGCGCTGCTCGGCAACCCCACGCACCACGGTCTCGAGCGAAGAACCCCGGAAAGCGGTACCGAAAGTGTCGGCTTCGATCTCCGCGCTCACCTGCTCAATCCCGCGGCGAAGTGAGCGGAAGTTCTTGATGCGTTCAGGCCAGAGGAACCATGTTCTGTACGTACCGGCAGTATCATCCCGCCAGCGCAAAATCAGCTCCCGAAGGGCTGACTCATCGAAAGGGGAAGTAGACGGTGCAGAGGCGAGATCAAGGGTCACATATGAAGTATGAGTCAACGAGCCCGCATTACTTGCCATGACGCGGGCGCCTCCCCCGCAGGTTCCGCGCCGCAGCGTTCCCTTCCGCGACGGCGGAAGCCGCTGACTCCGAGGCGCTCTCCTACTCAGCACGGAGCTCGGGCAACGCGGCAACCCCGGGTCACGTCCCAAAGAGTTCCCGCCGAACCAGACCGAACACTCTCCCATGCGGGGGCGTTCAGCCACAGACTACCGGTCACGACGTCGGTACGGCCGGCCGCCCGCGTAGCGGGGGCGCAGCACAATTCGCAACACGCTACTGCCCCCAAAACCGCACCTACCAAGGTTCGTTCGAAATAGTTCGCTGCGCCAGACTCGGTGACCCGCCACACCCTTATGTCGCGTCTCGTTTCTGCGTGTGGCCGAGCAGCAACGGCCATCACCGACGGAAGCACGGCGGAAGTGCGATCAGGATCTGCGGGGAAGTCCGCGCACGAGTGGTGCTTTGCCCAGGGCTGTGCGCTCGAGGCTCTCAACGAGGTGGATGTCCAGCTGCGTTCCCACCACGCCCGATGATGCGAGAACCTTGGCCAGTTCGGCGCGGACCCGCTCGGCTGAGACGTCTTTCGCCACGCCCGCAAGGAGCACGCGCAGCGCCCCGGTTTGTTGGATGACCTGCCACCCCGCGACAGTGGCCTCGTCCAGGACGTTGTGAAATACATTCGGGTGGACACTGACCGGCCCCTGCCGCCCGGGTAAGAGCAGGACATCCTCCACCCGTCCCTCCACCGTCTTCAACAAGGCGAAGGACCGGCCGCACGGGCATCCGCGTCCGCCGATTCCTACCCGGTCGGACATTTCATAGCGAATGAGCGGAAGCGTTCTTGAGAACAGCACCGTCACCAGCAACCTGCTGCCGACGGTCCCTGGCGGCACCGGCGCCCCGGCTTGATCGACGGGCTCGACGATCACCAGGTCCTCGTACAGGTGGCTGTTCCGGTAGGAACACGGGGACGCGATGCCTGCCGTCTCGGTGGCCGCGTAGACGTCGAAGGGCCAGCTGCCCCAGGCGGCTTCCATTTCAGCCGCCGCCTGGGCGCTGAGCACTTCGGATGCGGACATCACGGCCTCCGGCGCGATGGCCAGCCTGCCGGCGCGCTGTTCGGCGGCCAGGGGCCGGAGCGCGGAGGCATAGCCGACCAGGCTCCTGGGCCGGAAACCGTTGAGGGCCGCCACCGTTTCCTGCATGGGTGCGGTCACGTCGAGGCGGAGGGTCGGAACCAGGCGGGAGCGCAGGGAGGCCCCGACGACGGCGGACTGGTGCGTCGGGACCCGGGAACTGACCACCGCGACTTTCAAGGGCCGGGTCAGCCCGGCGGAAATTCCGGCCCAGTCATTGGCGCGAGCGTACGAGGCCAGGACAGTGCCCCACTCGGACCGGTCCCAGATGAAGGTTCCCCGGCGGCCGGTCGTGCCCGCCGTCGCGGCAGCCCACCATCGCCCTTTCCACGGGATGCCCGGGTCCCCGCCGGTGTCGCTCAACGCCTGCAGATGGTCCTCCACATCCGCCAGTCTCAGCCCGTGCACGGTGACGGCCTGATCGAAGTCCGCCATCAGCTCCGCCTTCGTCACCACCGGCAACTGCTCCAGCGGGGCATCCAACAGACCCGCGTGATGCCTCCGATAGAACGCCGAACCCGAGTAGGCCACGCGACGCAGTTCCCGCAAAGCCTTGTCCTGATGCTCGGCAATCCGGCCGGCGTTCCACCGGTCTCTCCTGCGCCAGGCCACCCGGAGGCCCAGCAGCCGTGCCAGCAAGGCGATGTCCATGACCGCTATGCCCGTGGGACTAGTTCACCGTGAGCTGGGTGTACATCCCGGCCGCGTAATGGCCGGGGAGGTTGCAGACCAGCTCATAGCGGCCCGGTGGCAGCGTGACGGTGACCCAGCCTGACGCGCCGGGCAAGATCCCCTGACCAGCACCGTCGGCGCAGGTATTCGACGCTTCCCCGAGACTGCCGGACTCATCAATTTTGGCGTCCCCGCCCATCGGGCGGGTGCCAGGTATCTGGCTCTCGGGAAGGGGAAGGATGACGAGTTCGTGGCTGATGGTGCCGGCGTTGGTGACCAGGAAAGACACCTGGCCATTTGCCACCGTGCTTCGGTCTGCCGTCATCGGCATGGCGCCGCCCATCATGCGGTCGGGCCGACCCATCATCGGACCGCCCATATTAGTCAGTGAAACGCTCACGACAGACCCGGGAAGACTCGGAGCCACGCACCGGGTCCGGGACAGAAAACCGGCGCCCCCGGGGTTCACAACACTGCCCACGACGCCGACCGCCACGAGCGACAGTGCGGTCAGAAGAACCACGGCTACGATCCCGAAGATGACCTGCCCGCGCCGGGACCAGGTCTTCATTCCTGGCGCCTGAGCGCCGCGCGCCGGGCAGTGAACCCCTGCTCGTCGATTTCCCCGCGGGCGAAGCGCTCAGTAAGAATACGCTCAGCGTCGTGGTGCGGCGGCCGCTGCGCGGCCGGTCCCTCACCCGGATGGGGACGCCGGAGCAGGAGCACAACGACAGTGACTACTCCGCCCCAGAAAATCAGCATCAACACGGCCATGGCTACCCACGCGCCGATACCCCAGCCATTCCCGTCCCAGCCATACATCATGATCAGACCTCCACTGGCGAAACTACGTCGGTCCCGCTTCCCGAAACAGTGCCCAAAGGCCCGGCGGGTGCACATCGTTGGGCCATGGGCCGGTGCGCGCGGGGAGGCAGCGGCGCCTGTTTCGCGTCCCAGGAGGCCTCCGGTCCGGAGGCAGGCCGGGTCTCAGTCGGCTTGGAGCTCTTTCAGTGCGGCCCGGAGCCGGTCGGGCGAAGCGCAGGGACGCCGCCACAAACTCCCGTCGCGGAAGGACCGGCAAGCCCTTGATCCCTCCTCCGGCGTGGATCATCCTTGAATGCAACCGGAAACAGCAAAGGAGACTGCCATGAACCACCACGGTGATCCAAACGTCGAGGCCGTGGTCCCGACGGAAGGACTCGTCGCAGCCCTGACCTTTATCGACAATGTTGGCTTCCACGGCATCGCCACCAGCCTTACGGGGACAGCACCACTGGTCGAGCGAAGCTGGCCGGTCTTGATCCGGAATGCCCGGACAGCGGTCGCCGTCATCGGCTGGCCGGATGAACTCCAGACCCTTGCCAAAAGGTTCGCTGCAGCAGCCGGACGGCTGGCGGCCGCGCTCGATCAGCCAGACGTACGCGCTACCGGGGAGCCTGCACAGGAACTGCACCTGGCATACCACGCGCTTAGTGACGCCGGGTGGGCTTACCTCGCACGGGCCGCCGGCATCCCAGAAGAAGGCAGAAACCCGCACCAACACGACCACGCCACTCCGCCCCCTGCGCACTAGACCCCATTTTGCACGCATGTCTCCTCAAGATGCCCCCACCGATCGTGCGCCGGGGGCTACCGCCCGGTATGGGATTGGGGAGCGTGCACGGACCACCGGCACGGCGCAACCGGAGTGGTGCACTTTCTGCGTTGACACGGATCCGAGTCCGAGCAGCAATCTCCCCTTATTTGCCGAGCCCCCTGAGCCGACGACAATGAGATCCGCTCACTTGGACCCCTTAGCGAGGTCGGCACCGGCCGTGCCCTGCGTGACTTCAACTGTGTCGGGTAAACGTCGACGGCGTTACGCTTCAAGGCGTCGGTGGCGTCGTCCTGGCCGTCCGCTCGAATACGTCAAGGTCCTATGTCGGCCCTTCCGTACCGACCGTCACAGGCGGATACCCACGGCGTCCGGCCACGGATGTGATCGTGGCGCAGCCGGGCTTCGCCACGGCCCAATCAAGGACTACGCGGGAATCGCCCGAACCGACCGGCATTAATGCTGAGGCTAGCGGGGGCGGGGCGGGGAAGCCTGAGCCTCTTGAGTGGCAGGGCGTTGACGGCGACCAGGAGGCTGGATCCGGACATCGACAGGGCCGCGATCTCCGGGCCGAGGGCAAGACCGGCGAACGCGAAGACCCCTGCTGCGATCGGCAGGGCGATCGGCACATCCAGACGGTCAGAGCGCGATCGCCACGTCGGTGCCGGCGCCGATCGCGATGCCGAGGTCGGCCTGGGCCGGCGTCGTTGACGCCGTCGCCGACCATGGCGATTTTCTTCCCTGTCTATCGAAGTGCGGCGATCTTCGCTGATTTGAAACCCACCCCATCAAGATGTACCCCAGAAGCCCATGGTCCGGTCCAAATACATCATCACTGTCTCCTGCTTTCACACTGACGCTCGAGCGCGCTCCTGCGGTTCACTAATCGTCCCGTTCGTCCTTCGGCGTTAAAGTCTTTGGTCCCCGCGCCCTGGCCTGCCCGGACGTGGGGTGACAGGACGCCCAACCCGGAGCGAAACCATGACCAGGCCGCTGTTCCCCGGGGAGGAATAGGGAGTCTGGGATGCCGACAGCGCACACGAGCCTGTTCAGGCGGTCAGGTGGTCCAGCCGGGAGCGCTTCGCTTTCCTGTACCAGGGAAACCAGCGGCAGTGCCCCGGCCGCGATCGGTGCCTGAGGGCAGCGGAGTACAAGACCGGCGCATCCTCCAGACCATCGCAGATGGCTATAAGACACACGGCCCACGCCGCGGTGATCCAGAGCATCGCTCCGGGGCGGTGGGCTCTGTTGCCTTGTTCCGGACCCGGTCCGCTCAACTTCAGCCCCGTTTTCAGAGGGCCAGCCGGCGGAGGTGGCATTGCTGGATCAGTTCGACGGCTTCATCGATGTCGTCCGTGCACCGCAACAGGCGGATGTCGTCGGGGGCGATGAAGCCCTGGTCCCGGAGGCGTTCCCGGATCCAGGCCATGAGGCCGGCCCAGTGCCCTATTCCGATCAGGACGACGGGGAATTCGTGGATTTTTCCGGTCTGGGCGAGTGTCAGGGCTTCAAAGAGTTCATCCAGGGTGCCGAACCCGCCGGGAAGGACGACAAAGGCCGAGGCATACCGGACGAACATGAGTTTCCGCGCGAAGAAGTACCGGAAGGTCATGGACACGTCCAGGTAGGGATTCAGCGACTGTTCGCGCGGCAATTCGATGCCCAGACCCACGGAGGTGCCGCCGGCGTCCGCGGCTCCGCGGTTGGCCGCTTCCATCAGGCCCGGGCCTCCTCCGGTGATTACCGTGAACCCGGCCCCGGCGAACCGTGTGCCAAGTATCCGTGCTGCCGCGTAACGGGGGTCCTCCGGTCCGGGCCGTGCCGATCCGAACACGGCTACTGCTTTCCCGACCCGGCCCGAGAGAAGGCGGAATCCGGCGTCGATTTCAGCGCTGATCCGTTCCATCCGGGCGGGGTCTTCGGCCGGGTCAGCCAGCGCAGCGAGCAGTTCTTCATCCGTCATTTTCATGCCGGCGCCGATTCCGGATGCATGCGGCAATTCAGGTTGTGGTCGCCGGCTTCTTCGGCGGTCAGGCGCCCGTCCTCGATGGTGATGACCCGTTTGGCGGCCGTGCGGAGCCGCTGGTCATGGCTGACAATAATCACGGCCCGGTTTTCCCGGCAGGCCGTTTCACACAGGAGCAACGTGACATCCCTGCCGGTCTTCGCGTCCAGGTTGGCTGTGGGTTCGTCGGCGAGGATCAGGCGGGGGTCATTCGCCAGGGACCGGGCGATCGCGACGCGTTGTTTCTCCCCGCCGGAGAGGTCCCGGGGCAGGTTCCGCAGCCGGTGCCCGAGTTGGAGCTGTTCCAGCGCCGCCCGGGCTTTGGCCCTGGCCTTTTTCCGGGGCACCCCCGCAGTAATCAGAGGCATCATGACGTTTTCCTCCGCGGTCAGTACCGAGAGCAGGTTGAAGGTCTGGAAGACGAACCCGAACTCCTGGAGCCTCAGCCGGGACAGCTGCCCCGGCCCCAGGGTGGAGGTGTCCTGCCCGGAGATGAGGATCCGCCCGGTCGTGGGGGACATGAGGGTGCCGATCATGGACAACAGGGTTGTCTTTCCGGATCCGGAGGGGCCCATCACGAGCACAATGTCCCCGGCGTCAATACTCAGGGATACGTGGTCCACGGCGGTCACCGCCGTGTGGCCGGCTCCGAAGGTCTTGGACACGTCCTGGACTGCGACGACGCTCATGCGCGGAACACTTCCGCCGGGTCGATGTGTGCCAGCCGGCGGACCGGCAGCAGTGAGGAGACCACGGCCATGAGCACGGTGACGCCGAAGATCCACGCGGCATCGAGCCATCGGATTTCCGTGATGAATTCCGGGACGTAGTTTCCCGCGGCGGCATTGACGACCAGGGCCAGGGCCGCCCCGACGAGATACCCGAGCACCGCCGCGGTGATGGCTTGCTCGACCACCACGGTGTAGAGCTGGCGGTTGCTCACTCCGATCGCCTTCAGGACCCCGTATTCGCGTGCTTTTTCGATGGTCGAGGTGAAAATGGTCAGGCCGATCACGGTCATGCCCACGGCGATTCCGATCAACAGCAGGACCAGGATGATCGGCAGGAAGGTGTCCCGGACGATGTTCGTGTTGTTCTCCACGAACCTGTCCTTGGTGATGGCATCGACCGCCGGGTCGGCCTCGATCCGGGACGCGACCGCGGCCGCGTCGGCGCCGTTGTCCACGGTGATGAGGAAGAAATTGGTGGCTCCGGGCAGCTGGAGGATGCTTTCGGCGTCGTCTTTGGTGGCGAACGCGAACGAGAAGCTGAGGATGTAGCCGCCCTCGGAATAGCCGGCAACTTTCAGTTCCCTTCCGGCGACCGGGATGGTGTCCCCGATCCGGATGTTCTCGCTGCGTCCGACCACCCGGTCGATGATGATTTCGCCCTTGTCCGGGACGGCCTTGCCCTCAACGACCCGGGCGGGGGCACCGACCATGTTCTCCGTGTCGTCAGCGATGACGTAGAGGTTGATGTCCTTGCCGTTGTGCGCGAAGGCGACGCGGCGCCCGCTGAACGGTTTGGCGGTGGCAACCCCGGGAACGCCGGTGAGGAAGTCCCGCACGGTCAGGGGCAGCACGGACGGGGTGTGGAACATGTCCGTCGCGCCGGTCTGGGTGATCCAATAGTCGGCCGGGACGGTGCGGATGTATTCGCCGATCTTACTGCTCCAGCCCTGGTACAGGCCCTGGATACTCATGATCAGCAGCACACTGAACGCCACCCCGCCGACGCTGATCAGCAGCCGGGTCTTTTCCTGGACCAGATTCTTTATTGCCAGGAACAGCATGGCGCCACCTCTCGTGCTGCCTCCGGCCGCCCGGTCACTACAGACCCTCCTGCGGTGTCCGCCCTCCACGTCCGGCGGGCCGCCGTCCTAACCGGGGGACGAACCCGGGGACCTGGCGCCGGTAGGCGGCATACTCGCCGCCGAACTCAGCCTCCATCATCCGTTCTTCCTTCCGGGCCAGGCGCAGGTACACGATGACCAGGACAGGGAACATGAGAAGGGTCAGCAGCGTGGGCCACTGCAGCAGGAACCCGGCCATGATGGTCAGGAACCCGACGTATTGCGGGTGCCGGACCCTGCCGTAAGGGCCGGTGACCGCGAGGCGGTGGTCCCGTTGGGCCGTCAGGAGGACCTGCCAGGACAGGTAGAGCAGGATGAACCCTGCCGCGATCAACAGGTTGCTGAGCAGGTGCAGCGCGCTCAGGTGCGGATCACCCTGCCAGCCGGTCAGGTCCTGCCACAAGTGACCGGTGTTGTGGTTCAGCAGGTCAAAGCCCCGGATCCGGTTCCCCAGCCAGCCCGAGAGCAGGTAGATCGTCAGCGGGAAACCATACATCTCCGTGAAGAGTGCCACGATGAACGCGGAGAATCCGCCCAGAGCCCGCCAGTCCAGCTTGGTCCGGGGCCGGACGAAGCTGAAGGCGAAGATGATGAACACGGCGGAATTCAGGATCACCAGCCACCACAGGTCGTAACCGTAATCAGTGGACATGCCCGCCATCTCCCCCGCCCCCGGGGCCGGCAGGTCCCCCTGGGGCTGCCTGCCCGCCGTGCCCCTGATGCGTGGAGTTGCCATGGCCGCCGTGGCCACCATGGCCGAACATGCAAAAGCTCATCACCAGCACGACACCTAGATAGGGCAGCGTGTCCAGGACATGGAGCCAGTGGTTGGAGATCAGGTACACGGCGGCCCCGGCGGTAAGGACCGCCACAAGGCCCTGCGTCCAGGGCCCGGGCCCGGGTCGAATGCGCTCCGGAGCCGGAAGATTGCTCATGCCACCAAGTGTCAGGCCGGCTCAGCCGGAGGGGTAGTGCCTAACGACCCAGCCCCGGATGGCAACCCAAAGCCTGCAGACGCCGCGGCAACCCCTTGTCTAATATACCCCTAGGGGGTATATTCGAGATGTTGCCAGTGACGTGGTTTGTCCAGGCCCAGGCCCTCACAGCCGTTCAACCGCAACATCCCTTTTCGTATCCCTTGTTCGAAGGAAAGCTGACATGTGCGGAACATCCGAATCACGTACCCATCTACCCCTGGCCTCCACGGCCCAGCAGGGCTGCAGCTGCTGCTCCTCGGCAGCGGAAGCGGGCCCGGCAGCTACCGCCGAGGTTCGGCCGGCGGCCCAGGGGTCCAATGCCCAGTACGCCGTGGAAGGGCTGACCTGCGGGCATTGCGTCCGGACCGTTGAACAGGCCGTCTCAGGAGTAGCCGGAGTTGAGGCGGCAACGGTGGACCTGGTCCCCGGCGGCACGTCGCGACTGAACGTCACCGGCACCGCGGACCGGGCGGCGCTGGCCGAGGCCGTCAGCTCCTCCGGATACGTCCTTACGGGCCCGAACTAGACGGCCCACGCCCGGGCCTTGCGGCATCCGAAGGAACATCGGAGGTCCGCGGGCCGGGGCTGGTTAATGGCCCGGGTGATCGGTGTGGTCCACAGTCGGAGACGGGGCGGGTGCCACGTCCCCTCCGGCGCCGCTGATGGCCGGGCCGATGACAAACGCGGACAGGAAGAACATGATGGCGAAGACCAACAGACCCACGGCCGGTGCGACCCAGCTGCCGAATCGCCGGTAGAGGCGGATCAGCATGGGTATGGATGCCAGCAGCCCGAGCGCTCCGAACAATGCTGTGCCGCCGGATCCTGCCACCAGCGCGGTTCCTGCCAGCAGCCCGATGTGGTGCAGGAGGTGCGGGAGGAGGCCCATGACGAGGCCAACCGCGCCGACGAGCGTGTGCCACAGGCTCTGGAGCCTGCCTCGGAAGGTCCCCGACGCAACCATCCCGCTGCGGGGTCCGGCAGCAGGCGGGTCCAGGTGGGAGGCGTGGTCACCGGTCATGGCCGTTGCCTTCGCCGTTCCGGTCGCCCATCGGGCCCGGGTGGTAGTTCATTCCTCAACGCCGGTCCGGGCCCGGGTGCGGACAACGAGGACCGGGCAAGGCGCGTGATGAAGGATCTGCATGGACACCGAACCCAGCAGCATTCCTTCAAATCCGCCCAGGCCGCGGGACCCCACGACCAGGAGGTCGGCGTCCTTGGCCGCCCGCAACAGCACATGGGCCGGGTGGCCCTGAACAACATCGCCGGTCACTGTGACGCCTTCGCTGTCCACGCGCCGCAGGGTCTCGTTCTGGAGGCGGCGGGCGACTTGCGGGAAGACATCCGGGTTCCGGATCAGGCCCTCCATCCCGACGGTGACGGGCGGAAAATCCCACGCCGTCACAACGCGGACCTGGCCGTGGCGCAGGTGCGCCTCCGCGACTGCCCATTCCAACGCGAGACGCGACGGGGCGGAGCCATCCACCCCGGCAAGAATCCTGAATTCTCCGTCGCCAACCATACATGCAGCCCTCCGCGCGGTCCTTCGCAACTGTTGTCTTTAGTGTGTCCTGCGCTTGTTTTTCACCGCAAGGGCCTAAGTTCCCAGTCTGTGTCTCCAACCCAGGAGATGAAACCGAATCCGGTACGGGTTCGTTGTACCGGAAGGCGCCCTGCCACGGGGCCGGTAATCTTAATCGAAAGCCCGCAAGGAATGGAGGAGGACCGTCATGACCGCAGCTGAACATCGCACCGCGATCACGTTCCTTCGCCATGCGGGTCTTTTCGGAGCCGTCCTGACCCTTATCGCCGGAATTTTTGGCATGCATGTCATGACCACCACCCACGCGCTGCACGCACCGGCGATGGCGGCAGGGGCCGGCAGCGCACATCACGAATCATCCAGCGCCCGTCACACGGAACCTCTTCCCGCGTCTTCCAACCCGGATATGCCAGGAGTTCAGACCGGTTCAGCTCCGGGTGCCGTGCAGTGCTCGGACTCGGACAACTGCACCATTATGCACGCCATGACCGCGGCCTGCACCCCGTCAGCGAAGTCAGGGTCCCTGGCCGCACCGTTGCCGGGCCCCGGGGTCACCGTGAGAACCACCACCACCGGGGCCCTGACCGATAACAGCACAGGCTGGTCATATCTTCCCGGCAGTCCTTCACCGGGTGAACTCTGCATCAGCCGAACGTAAAACACCGGCCTGCGCTGTGAACTGACCAGCGCTTATCCCCGCCTGGTGCCGGCTCGTTCGAGCCCACTCTCCGGCGAATCACCGATGCGCTCCCATCCACCCCGGCGCCCACGCGCCTATTGAAGTCGTGAAGGACCCAGAACCATGATGAACAAAAAACTCCTCGCTCTTTCCACCACCGCCGTCGCCGCAGCCCTCACCCTCGCCGGCTGCTCCACTGGTACGACCTCCGGTTCCGCCGCCACCTCCAGCTCCGCCGCAGCCGGCAATTCGATGCCGGGCATGGATCACGGCAGCTCGGGGATGATGTCCAGCAGCGCACCGGCAGCCTCGGCCGAGTACAACGCGGCCGACACCATGTTCGCCCAGGGGATGATCCCCCACCACGAACAGGCCGTAGAAATGAGCGAGATGATGCTGCAGAAGAAGGGCATTCCCGCCGCGGTCACCGACCTGGCCACGAGGATCAAGGCGGCCCAGGCACCGGAGATCGAGACGATGACGGGCTGGCTGAAGAACTGGAACGAATCCGCCACCATGGGCGCCGGCCACACCATGGACGGCATGATGGGCGACGACGACCTCAAGAAGCTCGAAGCTGCCCAGGGCACCGAAGCGGCCAAGCTCTTCCTGACCCAGATGATTGCCCACCACGAAGGCGCCGTCATGATGGCAAAGACCGAAACGTCCCAGGGCAAAAACGCCGACGCAATCAAGCTCAGCAAGGACATCGTGACCGCTCAGGAAGCCGAGATCAAGGAAATGAAGGACCTGCTGGCCACCCTCTAACCAGCACATCTCACGGCGCCGGTCCCTCCCCGGGCCGGCGCCTTCGGCTGCCTCCCCCAACATCCCCTGGCCCCCTTCGTCTTTGGAGTCCCCATGCCCCTGCACGCTCTACGCCCCCATCGCTCAGCGGCCGCCGCCGCCGGAGCAACCGCACTGATTCTCGCGTTGTCCGCCTGCGCCGCCCCGGGGACGACCTCCGGAGCTGCCGGTACCGGCCCGTCCCCCGCCTCTGGGCAAATCCCCAGCTCCCACGTTCACGGCCTAAGCGTGAACCGGGAAACCGACCAAGTGCTCCTCGCAACCCACGCGGGCCTGTTTGACGTCACCAAATCTCCCGCCAGCAAGATTGGCGGTACCAACGACCTCATGGGTTTCACCGCCGCCGCCGAGCAAGGTGTTTTCTATGCTTCCGGGCACCCGGGCCCAGGCTCCGACCTGCCCAATCCCCTGGGACTGATCAAGTCCGTGGACGGCGGAAAGACCTGGGAACAGCTCTCCCGCCAGGGCGAATCAGACTTCCACGCCCTGACCACCGCCCGGTCCGGGATCGTCGCGTACGACGGGAAAATGCGGATCAGCCACGACGGCAAAACCTGGACCGACATTGCAACCGGTTTCGTTCCCGCGGCCCTGGCCGGCACACCGGAAACAGACACTGTTCTCGCCACCACCCCGGAAGGGCTGCAACGTTCCACAGACGGCGGCAAAACCTGGCAACGGGTCACCACGGCTCCGATTATCCAGTTCGCGGCATTCGCCAGTGGGACTGAAGTCATCGGTGTAGAGCCCAACGGCACGGTCCATCATTCAGCCGACGCCGGAAATACCTGGACCCGCGCGGGCCGCATCGAGGGCCAGGTCCAGGCGATCACCGCAGTGAAAGGAGCAGAAGGCAAACCCTGGATCTGGGCCGCCACCACCGAAGCTATGGTCACGTCCACCGACGGAGGGGCGACATTCCACCCCGCCGATGCATCCTGACCCGGTGGTTGTGTCAAGCAGTTTCGGCTCCGTGGTGACGGTTTGATGTGGCTTTTAGCGTCCGCGGCACCTCTTTAGCGATGTACCTTCCAACTCGAGCCTGTCACAGCCACCCCGAACGGGTTCATCAATTCGTCACCGGCGCCTCTTCGCCTCATGTGACATCACTGCTCGCCTTCTGATGTTCGCGGCCGGTTTAGGTGACGGTGAGCTCGGTGTACATCCCTGCCCAGTAGTGGCCCGGGAGATTACAAAACAGTTCATACCGCCCGGGCTGCAGGTCAAGCGTGACCCATCCGGTCGCGGACGGCAGGATCCCGTCGCCCTCCCCCTCGGCGCAGGTAGCTGCGGCCTCGCCCAGGCTGCCGGCCTCGTCGACCCTTCCGTCCCGGCCCACCGGTCGGGTTCCCGCGCTCTGGGTGCCTGCCAAGGGGACGACCAGCATCTCATGGGGAATGGTGCCGGCATTGGTAACCAGGAAGGTTAGTTTGCCATGGACCACGGTGGCCCGGTCGGCGGTCAGGCGCATGCTGCCGCTCATCATCCCGGGCCCGGCCATCATGGACCTTCCCCTGTCGGTGGTGGTGACGTCGATGACGGATCCGGCGAGGGTCGGCACTGAACAGCCGTTGGCTGCGAGATTTCCTGCCCCGCCCGGATTTATGCCACTGTCTAGCCGCGCGACAGCCGTCATGGACAACGCGGTCAGCAACAGGGTCGCGATAAAACCCCGATCATGGTCTGCGTGTTGCGGGAGAGTGTTTTCACGGCTTGCGTCGGAGAGCAGCCCGGCGTTCATTCAGCTCGGTCGCGTCGATTTCCCCCCGCGCGAAACGTTCGTTCAGGATCCGCTCAGCCTCATCGTGAGGAGACCCGTAGGATGCGCCCCGCCACTGTCCTCCGCCGCGGACCAGAAGAATCACGACGGTGACCACACCCGCCCAGAACAGCAGCATCATCAGGGCCATGACAATCCAACCGACCACACCCCAGTCGCCATACCCTCCGTACATCATCCCCGGACCCGCCTTTCAATCCCTGCCGCCGTTGCTTACACCTTGGCGTGGTCAGAGTGGGGCGAACAGAGCCATTAGTCACCCATGTCAGCCCGTCCTAAGGCCAGGTCACTTGGCGTGAAGGAGTTTCCGGCCATCCCGGCGCAACTCTCCCGTGGGTGAGATATGCCGGCATAGGGTCTGGCGGGTGATGCCGAGTTCGGCGCAGAGTTCGCAGACTTTGGTTTCGGGCTTACCCATGGATGCCATGGCGAGCCGCAGCTTCGCCGGGGTCATTTTGTAGGGACGTCCTCCGCTGCGGCCGCGGGTCCGGGCCGAGGCCAAGCCGGCGAGGGTTCATTCCGAGTTCAGTTCGCGTTCGAATTCTGCGAGGGCCGCGAAGATTCCGAAGACGAGATTGCCGGAGGCGGTGGTGGTGTCGATAGCGGCGCCCTGCCCGGTGAGGACCTTGAGTCCGATGCCGCGTTCGGTCAGGTCGTGGACGATGTTAACCCAGATGGCGAAGGTCCCGGCCCAGCCGGTCCAGTTTCCACACCACCAGGGTGACGCCGCGATCACGTGGTCGCCCATCAGGCGATTGCTAATGCCAGGGCACTGGCACCTGCAAAGGATTTTTCCTTTAAGCGAATAGTTCCTTACCCTCCCTTATGGCTCGCCGAAACAGCTCCATCCGGTCCTTCGATAGAGCCCTACCGGGTCAGTCGGTCACACTCGCACCCGTACGTCGACTACGTCGACGACTGAGAATTCTCCTGCAGACCGATATTGGCAAGCCTACTGACTATCCAAGCGTTGCCGTTCCATATCGGTAATGCTGGGTTTCCCCTGGACAACGGCCTCGGTTTGCAGGGTAGGGTCTCTCAGCTTCTGGCTGGCCTTTTCAGGTGTTTTGTTGTGTTGGGCGCCCATGGTCCTTCGCGAAGGAAGCGAATATTTCTGAGGTGAAATTCCCTGCCAGGCCGAATTGCTTTTGGAGGGTGTGCCCGAGATCATCGAGGGCCGTTTGGAGAATCCGGCCGTTGAGTTGGACGTCCCTGTCGCCTGAGTCCTGGGCTTTGGCACAGAGGGCGAGAGTGTAGGGGATGGAAGCAGCCAGGGCGATGCGGGAGTCGGCTTCACGGAAGTAGTAGGTCTCGGCGTTCTGCGTCATATCGATCCGGACCTCGGTGATGCCCGCGGTCAACTCCTCGAGTATCCGGCTTCCGGTCACCGCCCTGACTTCGGTGAGGCTTTGGGCGTACTGGTTTTCTTCCAGGTGGTGCAAGCGGACAGCAAAAGCCCGCCTTCGTCCAAGCGCGGGATAGATCTGGTTAAACCAGGACAACGCGGCGGTGAGCAGGGCGAACCCGATCAGGCCCTGAAGGGGAGAGAGAAGGCGGAGCCAGGGATTGATGGGAACGACGTCGCCGTAACCCAGCGTGGCGAGGGTAACCAGCGAGATATACAGGGCTTCAGAGAAATTGTCATACCGGCCCGGGTCCACTCCAGGGGAGTAACTGAAGCCTTCCGGGACATGGGGGTAATAAATGAGCGCCCAGCCCAGTGCCTGCAACAAGGTCCAGACGGCAATGACCGCGACCAGCGCCGCCGGACCGGCTATGCCCCCCAATCTGTGCCCGCTCATCCGGGAACTCCGCCAGACTCCCGCGGTAATCCAGTGACTTAACCGGCCCCTGCCGCTGGGATGCAGCAGGGTATGGAAGATGTCGTTCAGGCCAGCCACTACTACCGCAACCCCTAGAACGGTCAGAAAAACATCCACGGCAGGTTCACTCTCCACTTTCCCTGTTCGCCCGGCCACCACTCCTGGCGGGATAGCCAAGCCATTGATCATAAGATTACTGTCTATTAGGGTCGGCGGCCTGCCGGTCCCCTTCGTACAAGGATCAGGAGCAGAACGATGACTCATATCACTTCAATGCTGGAAACCTATCCCAAAGACCTCGGCGGCATCGATCGTCAGAAGCTGGCCGACTGCATCGCAGCATGTTTTGAGTGCGCACAGACTTGTACGGCCTGCGCCGACGCCTGCCTCGGTGAGGACATGGTCGCTGAACTGACCAAGTGCATCCGTACTAGCCTGGACTGCGTGGACATCTGCGCCACTACCGGCAACGTCCTGTCCCGCCATACCGGCTACGACGCGAACATCACCAAAGCCGTCCTGGAATCCTGCGCGGCAGCGTGCAAAGGCTGCGCGGACGAATGCGAAGAGCACGCCGGCATGCATGAGCACTGCCGTGTCTGCGCCGAAGCCTGCCGGCGCTGCGAAACCGCCTGCAACGAACTCCTTGCCTCCCTTGGACGCGAAGCTTCGCAGTAAGACAACCCCCGCCCGCGCCCACGCGGTAAGGCGCGGGGCACTGATATGGCCTGTGCAGATTCATATTGGAGGTAAGAAAAACGATGCAAAATAACATGGTGGGAACAAAAGTCCGTGCAGTCGCGGCCTCAGCGGTACTCGCACTGGGGGCCGCGGCGGGCGCCGGTGTCGCCGGAGCGGCCCCAGCGCTGGCGGATGCACCGGCGCAAAGCCAGGAGGCAGCCACTTTCGAAGTGGATTTCCTCACCGGCATGATCGATCACCACGCGATGGCAGTTGCCATGGCACAGACATGCCTGGAGAAAGCCACCCATCAGGACCTAAAAGACCTGTGCCAGTCGATCATCGACGCGCAGCAGCAGGAGATCCAGAAGATGCAGACCTGGCTGCAGGACTGGTACGGCATCAACTACGAACCGCAGATGAGCGAAGGCGACATGCGCTCGATGGAGCGGTTGGCTAATTTCAGCGGGGCCGAGTATGAAATCCGCTTCATGCAATCCATGATCCGCCACCACTGGCGCGCCATCCGGGAAGCCGAGGAATGCCTCGACAGCGCCGAACACCCCGAACTCATCGAACTATGCTCAAACATCAAGGAAGTGCAACTGGCCGAAATCAGCCAGATGCAGACCTGGCTGGAGCAATGGTACGACCGTAATGGCGGACGGCCGGCACGGACCTGATCGAACGCATCGCCGTCGCACCAACCAATGACGAACCCCGCGCTGCCTACATGACTGTCTCCGCACAAACGGGAGCGTGTTTTTGGCGGCGCGGCCGATCGGAGCAAAGATTCGATTTTTCCTCCGGTTTTGACGTTACCCCCGGGTTGAGGCTTTAGCGTGTGAGGTACCAGGAGGAGGTGGAAGAAAATGGCATTGCAACAAGATGAGGTTTACCGTTGCCCGGATTCGTCGTGCGCCTGTGAAATCACAGTCACGAAGGGTGCGGCCGAAGGCCACGGCGGGGACAGGAATCCGACGTGCTGCTGAGGGCACACCATGGAGAAGGTCAACTAATAAAAGTACGGCTACGGGCCGCCCAGTATCCGGCTGCTCTTCACGTACCGGGTTACCGGAGGCTGTGCCCTCGCAACCGTGGCGCTAACTCTGCTGGTGCTGGAGCCGACCGGCTCCGACTTGGGTGTCACCGGCGTTGTCGGTGCCAAAATCGTCCCGGTTCTTCTGCTCGGCCCGGTGGCCGAACCGACATGAAGAGCTCAACATCGAGGAGCTTCAGCTCGTAGCGGCCCCGGGGTACGGTACGGTAAGCATACTGATGATCCGAATTTTGGGCTCACGAACGAAGGGAAGCGCGTGTCCGCCTACCTGAATCTGGCGATCACCTTCGCGGTTGCGCTCGTGGGGGTGGGTGGCCTGTACGCGTTGCATCAGTTGACGGCCGTAGCCAGGAATCCCTTGGTCAGCAAGCCTTACACCAGCGGCTGGATTCCTGAACAGCACGCCCTCTCGCGGTATCACGCCCGCTACTACCCGGTGACGCTGGTCTTCCTGGCGTTCGACGTTGAGATGCTCTTTATGTACCCGTGGGCTGTTGTGGTGTCTCGGTTGGGCGCTTCGGCTGTCATAGAGATGTTTGTGTTTCTGGGTGTGTTGATGGCCGGTGTGGTGTGGGCGTGGCGCGAAGGAGCCTTCAAATGGGCCTGAGGAACGTGCTGGCGAGGGCTGCGGTGACACGCTGCCATGTGTTTTTGGTCGAGGCCTTGGCGGGCAGCGGCTCCAGGATGGCTGTGGAACGCTTCATCGCCGACAGGGGGTGGGTGGAGGCTCTTTCACCTGGCGACGCGGACATCCTCTGCATCTGCGGAGAGGTTCCGGATGACCAGACCGACGCGGTGGAGCGCCTCTGGGATCAGTTGCCGGGCCCAAGGAGCAGGACCGTGGTCACCGGGCCGGAACATGCCGGGCGGGCGCTGGACGGCTGCGTGGACGAACTGCTGGCCGTGGACGGACAATCCCGGCTCGAAGCGGGACGCAGCGCTACTGAACCGGAACAGGCCGACGACGGCGGCATGGACCACGGAGGCGGGGACTCCCACGCGGACATGGATCACGGCGGCATGGACCACAGCGGAATGAGCCACGAGGGCATGGATCACGGCGGCATGGAGATGCCGATGCCCGGCGGCATCGGCTTGGCGGGCGAGGGAAAGGACCGCGACGGTCTTGATTTGGATGCCCTGAAGGTGCCGCTGGGCCCGTATCTTCCGTTCTGGCCTGCCGGGTTGGTCCTGCACTGCGAGCTGCAGGGGGATATCGTTTTCGCCGCTAGGGCTGAGTACGCGTTCGGCCAGTCCACTGAATCTCATGTTGGCGGGCCGTTGGGGACGGACCGGGCGGCCTTGGTGCGGCAGTCGGATCTCGTGTCACGCCTCCTGCATCTGGCCGGGGCCGCACGGGAATCCGCGAGGGTGCGGGGTGTTCGGGACGCTGCCCTGGATGGTGCGGCGTTGGATGAGTGCCGGCGGTCGCTTGCGGCAGTCGGCGCACGGCTGCGCCGGGACTGGCTGTTGCGGCGGACGCTGCAGGGAGTCGGCCGCATCCCGCAGGGCGGGGAACCCGGGGAACTCGGCGGCACGGATGCCTGGGATCGGCTCCTGGCCACGCTGAATGGCGCTGCGGCGGCCGGCACTGCAACCGCGGGTGGAGTGCCGTTGGGCGTCCTGCCGGACCTGGTCCGGGGACTGGAGTTGTCCGTGGTGCGGCTTATCGTTGCAAGCGTCGACCTTTCGCCCCTACCGGTACCGGCAGGGGAAGGGCAGGCACGATGACTCCGGGCATGGTGCAGCAGCTTCCTGCCTGGGGGCCGCTGGCGGCCCTGGCGGCGCTGGTGATGGTGGCCTTGTCCGGGGCGACGATCAACGGAGTCCTCGCTGCACGCTTTAGTGGGCGCCGGGGCGGAGGTTTCGCTCCAGTTGCGGAGGCGGCCCGGCTGCTGCGGCAGCGAAGGCGGTCCACTGTGGCCGCCGACGAGCTGCTGCGCAAGGTGGGCGTGGCCGGGTTGACCGTGGCCGCGGGGCTGAAGGTGGCCGTGTTGCCTGTGGGTGCGTGGGTTGTGTCCGACCTCGCCGTGGGACTGGTTTGGTTCAACGCGATGGACGTTTTGGTGTGGGCCTTCGTATGGCTGGCCGGTTGGGGGCAGAACAGCGTGTTTCCGCTGGTGGGCGCCTACCGGTTCCTGGCCTTGGCCGTGGCCTATGAACTGCCGTTGATGTTTGCGTTAACTGCTCCTGCCGTGGCGGCGGGCAGCCTGCGCATGAGTGACATCGTTGCCGCGCAGGAGGGCCTGTGGTTCGTGGTGTGGATGCCGGTCGCCTTCGTGGTGTTCCTGGCCGCGGTGCTGGCATTTTCCCTCCAGCGGCCCTTCACCGCCCCCCTGTCCGCAGACATCACAGGCGGCGTGACGGCAGAGCTTTCCGGTGTGGACCGTTTCCTTGTCCTGACCGGCCGCTATGCGCTGCTGTCGGCAGGTGCCGGCTTCGCCGTGGCCTTGTTCCTGGGCGGCGGGTCAGGCCCGTTGCTGCCGGACTGGCTCTGGTTCCTTGGTAAGACCGTCCTTCTGCTATGGCTGCTCGTGGCCCTGCGCCGCCGCATCCCGCAGCTGCGTCCGGAGCAACTGATGGCCCCGGCCTGGGTGGTGGGACTTCCCCTTGTCCTCCTGCAGGTCCTTGTTGTCGCCGTCATCACCATTAACGGAAGGAGCAGCTGATGCCGGAAACAGTACTTTTTGCCGTCCTGGCCCTGATCGCCGTTGCCGCCGGGGTGGCGGTGTTCCGCACCGATTCGATGGCGCGCGCCAGTTACGCGTTGGCCGTGTCCTTCGTGGCGGTGGGCCTGATGCTGCTGCAGTTCAGGCTGGAGTACATCGGGGTGATTACCGTCCTGATGATGGTCATGGAGATGGCGGTCATGGCCATCTTCATGGTCATGTTCATGGGCATGAACCCGGCGCTGATGCCCATGGACATGGTGCACAACAAGAAGCTGTCAGCGGCGACCGCCGTCGGGCTGTTTCTGCTGCTGACGGCAGGGATTCTACTCGCGGACTGGCCGGAGAGCAGAGGCCCGGCAGGTGGAGAGCTCACCGCGTCCCTCGGTGAAGCCCTCATGGAACCCAAGATGCTCGTGATGCTCGTCATCAGCCCGGTACTGTTCGCCACGGTGGTGTCGGCCCTGGTCCTGGCAAACCCGCGCGGAAGGTACAGCGTCTACCCGCTGGTCCCCGCGGGGCAGGATGCCGACGACGACGGACAGGGCCAGGAACAGGACCAGGCGGATGGGTCCGGCGGACACGTGGCCCAGGGCATGCAGGGGATGGACCACGGCGCCGGACAAACTGAGGGACACGCTGA
This sequence comes from uncultured Arthrobacter sp., assembly GCF_964021775.1. Lineage (GTDB taxonomy): Bacteria > Actinomycetota > Actinomycetes > Actinomycetales > Micrococcaceae > Arthrobacter. The sequence continues at coordinate 9,123 of NZ_CAXHZI010000022.1, read as the reverse complement.
TGGGCACGGGCAGCACCACGGGAGCGGTGGGCGCCAATGACACTGGAACTTGTGTTGATTGCCGCGGCCGCCCTGTTCTGCGTGGGCCTGTATGGAGCACTGTCGCAGCAGGTGGTGGTCATGGTCATGATGGGCCTGGAGCTCATGCTCAACGGCGTCATCCTGGCAGCAGCCGCGTTCTGGTGGTTCCTCGCCCCGGCACCGGACGGCCAGGTGCTGCTCCTGGTGGTGATTGCCGCCATGACGGTGGAAATGGCCATGGGCTTTGCCGTTGCCATCCTGCTGCACCGCTCCCGTCAGACGGATATGACCGAGATGGCATCGGACCTGGCCGGATGAGCTGGCTGCTGATCCTGCTCATCGGGCTCCCGGCTGCCGCCGGAGCGGCGCTTGCCGTGGCCGGGACGAAGGCGGACCGTTTCGCGGCGGTGCTCTCCGTCGTCGTTTCTGCCCTGGTGCTGGGTGCCGCCTCCGCAGCCGCGGCCGTGCGCCCCTCCTTGGCCGCGCCCTTCCTGGCGGGAAGCGAGTTCGGCTTGGGCGTTGATGCCCTCAGCGCGCTGCTGCTCCCGGCCGTTGCCGGGGTGGCCTTCCTGGTCCTGCTGTACGCGGCCGCGTCCGGCCTCGGCCCACAGGCCCGGTTCCACGGACTCATGCTGATCTTCATCGCGTCGGTGCTGGTCACCGTGACTGCCACCAGTTTGTCCGCGCTGCTCTTTGCGTGGGAGATCATGGGAGCCGCCTCGTACGCCCTTATCGGTTTCCACTGGAGAGAGTCGCGGCGCGTATCGTCCGGGCTGACGGCGTTCGTGGCCACCCGCACCGCGGACCTTGGACTGTACGTTGCCGCGGGGGCGGTAATGGCGGCCGGCGTCTGGTCAGCGGATGGCATGTCGCTGGCCGGCCTGGACAGCCTGCCCGGGCCATGGCGGGACATTGCTGCCGGCGGGATACTGGTCGCAGCGCTGGGAAAGGCGGCGCAGCTGCCGTTCAGCTTCTGGCTGTCTCGGGCCATGGATGGTCCCAGTTCGGTCAGCGCCTTGCTGCATTCGGCCGCGATGGTGGCCATGGGCGGGTACTTGCTCCTTCGGGTCCAGCCCCTCCTGGCCGCCACCGGGTGGGCTGCGGATGCGGCGGCGTGGGCGGGTGCGGCGACCGCCGTGGTCCTCGGCGTCATCGCTGTAGGCCAGCAGGACCTGAAGCAGCTCTTGGCGGCGTCGACGGCGGCGCAGCTCGGGTTTGTGGTGATGGCTGCTGGAGTGGGTGATGCTGCGGGCGGCGCCGCGCACCTGATGGCCCACGCAGCAACAAAGAGTGCGTTGTTTCTGGCGGCGGGGGCCTGGTTGGCGGCGCTCGGGACCAAGAATATGCCCGCTCTTCGCGGGGCTGGGCGCCGCTGGCCCTTGCTGGGCGCCTCGTTTACCCTCGCGGCGCTTAGCCTGGCCGGAATCCCTCCGCTGTCGCTGTGGGCCACCAAGGACAACATCCTCACCGCAGCACGCGAACACTCCCTCCCGCTATATGTTGCCGGGCTGGCAGGCGCTGTACTCGCTGCCGCCTACGCCGCGCGGGCGGTCGCGCTGATCTGGAAACCGGTGCTCCCCGAAACTGCGTCCGGCTACGACACCGAGGAGACGGGCAGCAGGAAGGTCACCGGCTGGCAACAGGCCCCGATAGGAGTCCTGGCCGCCGGCGCCGCTGTTTCCGGCCTTCTGGTGCTGGGCGTAACAGGTGACATTGTCCGCGGCATGCTGGGCGGCAGGGCACAATCCTCCCTGCTCGAACTCGCCATATCAGGGGTACTCGCCGTGGCGGTCCTGGTTCCCGTGTGGGTGCTTGGCGGGAAACTTCCACCACTGCCGGGGGTGCTGTCCTGGCTTCACATGGAACGTGCCGCCCACATCGTCCTGGTACGCCCGGTTCTTGCGGCCGCCGGTTCCCTGGCCCGGTTCGATGATGCCGTCCTGTCCCGCGGCGTCGAGCGCGCCGCCGACAAGGTCCTGCAGGGCGCACGGGGCCTGGACCGAACCGATGCAGTGCTGGATCACGGCACCGAAGCTGCGGCCGCTGCCACCTCCCGACTGGCCGGCCGCTCCGCCATCACGGATCTCTCCATTGATAGCGCGGTGAGCAGCCTTGCCCGCACTGTGCGGCGCGCAGGTGCAGCCGCCCGCCGGCCTCAGACCGGCCAACTGCACCACTATTACGTCCAGGCCGCCGTGGTGATCGTGGTGGCCGCCGTCCTTCTGATCGTCGTGAGGTAACTTTGCTCAGTCTCGCCATCCTCTTCCCCCTCGCCGCCGCGGCGGCCGTCCTGGCGTCCGCCGGCCGCAGCGGCATGGCCCGTACGGTCTTCCTGGCGGCGACCGCCATCGAGGTGGTGCTCACCGCGGTCCTGTGGGCCGGATACCGGGCCCCGGGGCCAAACGGTCTGGCGTATGAGGAACGGCTGCGCTGGATCCCGAACGTTGGAAGCAGCTACCACGTAGGGGCGGACGGGTTTTCACTGCCCCTGATCGGCCTCACCGCCGTCATCTTCCTTGGCTGTGCGGTGTACGACTGGGGCGCACGGGACCGGCCGGCCCCCCGGGCGGCGCTGTTCCTGTTCCTCGAAGCGACCAGTGTGGGACTGTTCGCCGCCCAGGACCTCATCCTGTTCTTCCTGTTCTTCGATCTGTCCATCGTCGGCATGTATTTCGTGATCGCAGGGTGGGGCCACGGGGACAAGGCACGGTCGGCCCTGAAGTTCTTCCTCTACACCTTCCTTGGCTCGCTGGCGCTGCTGCTGGGCTTCATCGGCCTCTACCTCGGCGCCGCGCCGCACACGTTCGACATTCCGGAACTGCTCCAGGCCCAGCCGCTACGCAACAACCCGGCCGGCCTCTGGGTGCTCGGCGCCGTCGTCGTCGGCCTGGCCATCAAGACCCCCACCGTACCGTTCCACACCTGGCTGCCCCCGGCCCACACCGATGCACCCGCCACCGGCTCAGCCGTCCTGGCCGGTGTCCTGCTGAAAATGGGAACCTACGGCTTCGTCCGGATCGCGATGCCACTCCTTCCCGACGCGTGGCGGGCATGGGTCCCCGCCCTGGTGGCAGTGGGCGTGGTGTCCGTTCTGTACGGGGCGCTCGTGGCCCTGGCCCAGAGCGACCTGAAACGCATGATCGCGTACACCTCCGTCAACCACATGGGCTACATCGTCCTCGCCCTGGCCGCAGCCGGCGCCAGCGGCAATCCCGCGGCCCGGGAAACAGCAGTGACCGGGGCCGTCACGCAGATGGTCAGCCACGGCCTGATCACCGGCGCCCTCTTCCTGCTGGCCGGCGTCCTCCACAGCCGTGCCGGGACCTACGACATGGGGGCTTTCGGCGGCCTGGCCTCCCCCGCGCCCCGCTTCGCGGCGTTCTTCGCCGTGGCCGCCTTCGCCTCGCTCGGCCTGCCCGGCTTCAGCGGCTTCATCGCCGAATTCCAGATCTTCGCCGGCAGCATCGGCGCCGTCCCCCTGACAGCCTTGGCACTTCCCGGGATTCTGATCACCGCTGCGCTCTTCCTGCGCGCGCTCCAACGCGTTTTTACCGGGGAACCACGGGGAAAGTCGACAGGGCTGACCGATCTTCGTCCGGCCGAGGCCTGGTCGGCAGGAGGTCTGTTGGTGCTCTCCGTGCTGATCGGCCTCATCCCGGCACCCTTGCTGGACACCATCAGCCCGGCCTCGGCATCGCTGGTCAGCCTGCTGGGAGGGTAGACGTACGTGGAATCGATGAACCCCGGCGCTGACGCCCTCGCGCTGCTCCCGGAAATCCTGATGCTGGCCGGCGCCATCGCCGCCCTGCTGGCAGGCTCATTCCTTGCCAAGGAACAGCAATGGATCAGCCGGATCATTGCACTGGGTGCGCTGGCAGCAAGCGCAACCGTGGCTGCTGCCGCCCTGGCTGGGGCGGCCACGTCCGCTTACTCCGGAAGCTACGAGATCGACGCGGGCACCGGCGCCGGGCGGCTGGTGGTGGCAATATCGGCCCTGTTGGTCATCGTGCTGGGCACGGATGAACTCCGCGGGACCGAGCGCGAAAGCGAAACGTACACCCTGGTCCTGCTGGCTTCCCTGGGCGCGACCGTGCTTACGGGTGCGGCCGACCTCCTGGTACTCATCGCCGGATTCCTCCTTGCCAGCATCCCCCTGTACGCCCTGATCGGCATCGGAAGAAGCAAGAGTGGCGCGGAGGCCGCGCTCAAGACCTACCTGCAGGGCGCATTCTTCGGCATCCTGCTCATGTTCGGTGTCGCTGTGCTCTACGCCGCCGCAGGAACCACGTCCTACTCCGGCCTCCGGCTGGGACTCGAACATGCCACCGGCGCGATTACCGGCGTAGGGCTGGTGGGTGTCCTGGCAGGGCTGATGTTCAAGGCAGGCGCCGTTCCCGCCCACTTCTGGGTCCCGGACGCCGCCGAAGGAGCCGGGATCGCAGCTGCCGCATTCGCCACCACTGTCCCCAAAATCGGCGGAATCCTCGCCGCCTACCGTTTACTAGGGGAGATGCCCGACACCGTGGCGTGGCCGCTGCTGGTCGCCCTGCTCGCCGCCGTCACCATGACACTGGGAAACCTCGCCGCCTTCGCCCAAACAAACCCCCGACGACTGCTGGGCTGGTCCACCGTCAGCCAGGCCGGATACCTGCTCATGCCCCTCGCCGTGGCAGGGGCCGTCCCGCTGGCGCTGCCCTCTGTGCTGGTCTATCTTGCAGGCTACGCAGCCAGCAACCTCACGGCGTTCGCCATCGTCGGGGCCCACCCTGACCGCAAAGAGCTCCGCGGCTACGAAGGGTTATCCACCGCCCAGCCGTGGCACGCCGTGGCACTTGTCGTGGCCCTGCTCAGCCTGGTCGGGACCCCACCCACCGGAGTCTTCCTCGGAAAACTGGCCGTCTTTACTGCAGCCTGGGATGGAGGCTTCTGGTGGCTGACCGCCCTCGCAGCACTCAACACCGTCGCCAGCCTCTTCTACTACCTCCGCTGGCTCGCCCCCGCCTTCCACGCCGCCTCCCCGGAATCCCCCGGAGCGGGCGACTTCAGCCACCGCGCCTGGCCCGCCCGCGCGGCCATTACCGCAGCGTGTCTGACTCTGGCCGTAGGCATCGGCGCGGGTCTTCCATGGGCCTCCCTGGCCTGATTCCGGGAAATCCACCAAGACTTTGGCGGCCCTTCGGAATGCTCGACTCCGGGGAGCCTTACAGCGGCATGCTGCGCCAACTCCTTCTTCCGTAGCTTGGCATAGAAAATGCCCAAATAGGTGGTGGTTTGAGGGCACAGATGATGGCCGCTGGCTTTGGCTCTGCGCGCCCCAATGTTTGGCCGCCGCAGCGGGAGAGCACGCAGCAACACAATCTCGCAGGTAATGCTGCCCCGCTCCCCCACGTCCATGAACCACCAGATGCAACTTCGTTGTTTGTCATTCTGATCCCCCATCATCGCTGGGCAGGCCCTCCGCGCAACCAGGGCGCTCCGCGCCGCTCACGATTCAAAGTTTTGTTCGGCGCTCCTCCGTCGCTTATCTCCTCACGAAACTTTGAATCGCTCCCGGTTCCCCGAGTTGCACTCCGGCCCCTCAGACCCAGCGCTCGCTCCGTCTATCAGAACGACGCACAAAATCTGACAGACACATCCGGTGCCGGCCAGTCGTTGAAGGAGAAGGAACGTGGAACCGCTCACCATCAAAACCCCAGCCGACGTCCTGAGCTTCGTTGGGCACACCCTCGGGTTCTGGCCGCACGAAAGCCTCGTGTGCATCACCCTGGACGCAAACCGCGTCGGCGCAACACTCAGAGTCGACCTCCCCACGCAGGAGGGCGGACTCAGGTACGCCCGTACGGTTGCCGATTACCTTGCCCACGACGCCAGCGCCGCCAGCGTGCTCTTTGTCGTGTACACCTCCGAGCCCCAGAAACCCGGGCAGCCTAAGCCGTACGCGGCAACCATTGCGGCGCTGACGTGCGCGCTCGCCGAACGCGGAATGTCTATTCGTGACGGGCTCCTCGTCGGAGACAAGACCGTTTCCCAGTACGAGGGCGATCCCCAGGACGACCTGACGCTGCCGTTGAGGGCGACCCAGTCCAGCCAGATCAATGCCGAATTCGTCTACCGGGGTAGCACTATTGCGCCCTCCAACCGCATTACCCTGCCGGCCCCGACCAAAGAAGGCCGCACCGCGGACGCCGTCGACAACCGGGTTGACACAATTCTCGCAATGAGCGACCGCGATGCGCTCAAGAAGGCCAGGACGCTTTGGGAGGGCATGTTGGATGCGGTCTCCTATCCGAACGAAGATCAGACCCTCGACCTGATTGCGAACTTCCAGGCCCCATCGATCCGCGACCAGCTTATGGCCGATATCCCGGGCATCGATGAGCCATTGGACCGGGTGCTCCTTGCCCAGACAAACGGTGGGCCTCAGTGGTCCCGGGTCGAATGGGCCCAGCAACTGCTGCTCCACGCGTACACGCACAGCAGCGCCAAGCACTCGGCTCCAATCCTCACCGCCATCGCCTTCGTCAATTGGTGGGAAGGCCGAGGCAGTAAGGCCCATCAGTTCCTGCAACTCGCCCTCGAAGCAGACCCGACATACCGTTTGGCCAGGCTCAGCGATCTAATGATCGGCTCCGGAATGGTAGCCGGCTGGAACATGGACAAGGACAGGGCCTTCCGGCCCTGGGGCCTAGAAGCATCGTAGCCCCGCAGCTACAGGGAATCGGAGGACGATGGCGGGCCGTTCCGGAGCCAGTTCTCCACCGCCGCGTTCCACGCGTCCGGATCGGAATTCCATTCCTGCGTGTGCTCCGCAGAAGGGAAAGTGAGCAACGTCGCCATCTCGGGGCGCCGGCTGACGAACTCGCGGGAAATAGCAAAGGGTGTCGAGCGGTCCCCTTCGTTATGGATGACAAGGATGGGAACGCTCAGTTCATCCGCTCGGGCCAAAAAGTCCAAGGCATCAAAGTTCAACGGAGCATCCAGCCCCGTGACCCAGTGCGTTCCGGATGACCCAAGCATCTTCAGGCCGAGCGCTGCAACCGGCTGCGGAAGCTTACTGGAGGTGGCGTTGTCCGCCAGCGTTCTTCTCCAGTCAAATACAGGTGCATTCAGCACCAGACCGGAAATGCGCTCCCGAAACTCCGATGAGGCCGCCAGCTGAAGGGCAATTGAGGCACCGAGGGACCAACCGAATAGCACTATCCGGCTTGCTCCCTGGCCCACAGCATACGCCACCGCAGCTTCAACGTCGTGCCATTCCGACTGTCCCAGGTGATACCGGCCGTCCGCGGAGGCAGGCGCATCCCGGTCGTTCCTGAATGAAACGACCAGGGAGGTGTACCCCAGCCGGTCCGCCACAGGCACGCCGCGGAGTGCGCCAGCCTTCGATCCTCCCAAACCATGGATATGTATAGCCCAGTTGGAAGGATCTCCGGACGACTGCCTTGGTGTGAACCTCCAGGCGGGCGCCATACCGTTCTCAACGGGAATCTGCACGTCAGAGAATGGCAGCCCTAACGGTTCCGGCGTCGGATAGACGTATCCGCTCCAGATACCGGCTCTGGCTGTCCGCAAATCCCCGGAGTCAACCCGTTCAACACGGCGGGTCACCGTACCTGCGCCAGCGTCCGTGGAGACGATCTCGCCGATGCAGGCATGCCCTCTGCCGTTGCCAAACCAGATGCTGTAGCGACCTGGAGCCGTCGTCCGGGCCGATGCAGGCAACTCCACCATCATAGTTTCTTCGGCGGCGCGAAACACACGACCGATTTGCAGATCCTCCCTGCGCAGCGTCTTGGGCACTACAACTTTCCGAGCAAAATACGCCGCCGCAACGAAGGCGGCGACCCCGGCCGTGCCACAAGCTACGGCCACAGCTGCAGCGGCCCTACGCATCGGCGTCGTCCTCGGTAGCTTTCAAGCGTTCGTCTATGGCTTTGCGTAGCCGCAGGAGCGTCTCCGGAGAAATCCCCTGCAGTTGTCTCGCAGCGAAGTTTCTCACGCGGTTTTCCCGCAGTGTCCGCAGTAGTTCGAGCTGTGCATCCACCAACTTGGGAACCTCGCCGTCGTCGTCCAAAAGGTACCCGGGGTCCACGCCGAAGAATTCGGCGAGGTTCTTCAAGAGCTGCGGGTCCGTAGCCATGGAACTGTCGCCGGCACGCATGTAGGCCCAGCGCGAGCGGGACAATGGCGTTCCGCGGTCTGACATGTGCTTGCGTATCTGCGGGTAGGTTAGGGGCGATGATCCCTGGGCCTCAATAAGATCCAAAAGGAGATTCAACTTCCGCGCGAGTTTCGCCTGAGGCTGTTCGGGGATGCCAGCGTCGCTGTCGGTCACGGAGTCATGTCCTCTTTCCGTGACAGCCGGGGCCGTCGATGCCCGGCTCCTGTCAACCGCGCTCCGAGATGCTGCTCCGCTTCTCGGAGAACTTCCATATCATCTTGACTCAACGATTGGGCAAGGTCCGGGTCCACGAACAGGGCGTCCTGGATCTCCACCAACATCCGATGCAATCGGCGTTTGGGGCCATCGTTGTGGTCGATCGCGGTTTGAGCCAAATTGAGCCGGATCTCGGATCGCTCGGACGTGATCCGGTCCCAGGGCCCAGTCAGCCGTTGGACAAGTACAGCTGCGGCCCGGGCATCAGACCTGCGCTCCAGCCGACGAGCGACGGGCGGCAAGGCCAAACCCACGCTGAGGAAAACCATCGCGCCTACGAACGCGACGTCGTAGACGAAGGAGAGACGCGTCATTGACTCGAGCTCTCCCATGAGATGAAGAAGGTCCATCCCCAGGACCGCAATGACCACCACCACAGCCAGAGCGCAGCCCACGCCAATGAACACGAAGGCGACGCGAAAGTACAGCCTTGCCATCTCGCCGCGGAACTTGAAACAAGTTAGGCCGGTGATGGCCACCACCGCGCCGATGTAGAGGAACTGAACACCCGAGTACACGGCAGCCGGCCACTGGCTCCCAAAATCCCTCATGAAGGAGGTCGACGTCCGCGGAGCATCAACCAGGCTGAAGCTGACAATCAGGGCCACAAGGGACTGCCCCGGGTTTGCTTGACTCCTGACTTGTGAGGATTCGGTCCTTGCAGC
>NZ_CAXHZI010000021.1:0-61914 GCF_964021775.1 uncultured Arthrobacter sp. | reverse complement strand
CCAGCGGGCACATCAACTGGCCGCCCATGGGCAGAAACTACTGGCCATTGACAGAAGAGTGCTCCAGTCGATGGTTCGAGACGCTGCGCCGACCTTGTATTCGGTCTTTCCTGTGGTCCCCATGATCTGTTCCATAACGCCCAGGTTGGCCGGGTAGGACGGCAGAGTCAGCAGCGCTTGACTGTCAGCGAATTCGAACAGATGCTGAAAGTTATTGAGGATGCTGGGGGAGTCGAGTGTTTCCTCCAGCCACCGACTGCTGTATGTGTACCGGGAGACCAATCCCTCTGATGAGTCGTCCATCCCGAAAACGACCGGTTCATATTGGGTTGTGGAGACACCCACTTCGCAGCCAGTCCTGAAGCCCTCTTTCTCGGCGAATATATTCGCCGAGATTTCATCGTTTCGTCGCTTCGCGCGCAGTTTGAGCTTGGCGTCTATTCCGGCGCTTGGGTTCTCCTTCGCTGACGCAATTAGCCGGATGTAATTCGGGTTCGCGTACTCACTGTCGATGTAGGCCTCTAGTAGTTCGCGAGCGTCGGCTGGAGTGAAGCTCGGTGGAAGATGTATTTCTCGACGCACATCCTCCTGCAGGTACTTTCGGATCAGGTGCTCGGCGCTCTGCGGCGAAGCACGCAACTCATCTCGCATCTGTGCGTTGTAGGCCCGCACGAGTTTCTTGCTCGCGAGCAACTCGGCTAGACGTAGACCTGCTGCGGCGAGGGCGGGAAGGACCGTTTCGCTTTCGCATCGTTCGAAGGCACCATGCCGACTAAGCAGGTCCAGAAGGTCCCCGTGATAGTCGCGGCGGACTCCAGAAACTACGGTTGCGAAGTTCGTATCATCGATCGCCGTAAAGAACCGCGCTACCGCGCTACGGATCCGGGGAATCTGTGCCTTGGCCTGGTCGCGCTTCTCCTCGTTATACGCGTTCGGAAGAAACCCATGTTCGAGGTATTGCTGGACGTTGTGAAGCTCAAGGATGTCGTCGGTCCGAGTCGGGACCTTCTTGGGGTCGAACTGGTCAGCAATCTCGGCTACGCGCGGGACGTACCAACCTGTTGCCAGATCATTTGTGCCGTAGAACCGAACACGTCGTACGGCTTCGTCGTCTTCACTCACTTGCTAGCCTCACTCCACCTCACGAGCTTGCACGCCCCGAACAATGTCATTATGACGCACGGGTACGGCTGAAGACGGACCGCGCAGTCCGTCTAACCCAATGACGCCACCGGCTTCTGCCTGCATCAGCGTCGAGCTAGCCCCCCCGCGACGGACAGAAGAGTGCGCCTCGCATGACTCGTAACCGCCAGGCTGTTCTCCGCGACGAAATCTGGTCATGTTCTTCTGCATAAACGTCTAAGAATAGAGAGACTGCGTGCCCGCCGGCGCCCGGTCGCACATGGTGCGTCGGCGTGAACGTCGCACTCGCGGTGCGCGCATGTTTGTCACGGTGTGCACATGGGGAAAAGGTTGTGGGACGGTCACGAATATCGGGCGAGTGAACAGAGGGCTGAGCTCCTAAACGCAATTCCATGCCCTGACCATGTGAGGGGTGAAGCCGCTGATGGCCAGTCGGTCCTCGTCACCCAGGACCAGTTCGACGGCGAGACTGTCGTCGGGTGGTTTCTCGATCAGGACCATGCGTTTGAAGTCCTGGTTCTGGTGAAACCGGCGTCTGAGCAGGAGGTTGCCCGACATGACAGACACAACGATTGACAGCTTTGCGCTCACGACCCATGGGACGGTCCGGTCGTTGAGGACAGCATGACGGTGAAGAGGAATGCCTGAGCCGTCATTGCAAGGGCGGGAACTTGCCAAACCTCGCCGCGTCTAGTTGGCGGGAGCTTCCTCATGACCGACGAAATTTTCCAGCTCGGTCTCATCGGACTCCAATTCGGCGTCAATGGAAGGTTTGAGATCCAAGATCTGCTCCCACCACTCGTAGTTCGGATCCTCAGAAACCTCGTCGCTGCGACACCACCCCACCGCGTCCAATAGAGCCTGGACCGGCCGATTCGCCTTGTGAGCTTGAGCAACAAAAACTGCCCTAACGACCTCCCTTGGAAGGTCGTCAATTATCGATTCACAAGCTTCCATGAAGGCCGCATAGATAACTTCGCCCAGCCCCTGGCCCTTGCATTCAAGGTGCCTAGCCAGCGCGCTCAGGTGGAAAAGATGCTGCTCCTTGCCATATGGCTCGTGGTGGAAAGCCACGACCGCATCGACACGCCCGATCTCTTCGCTCACATTAACGAGCATCTTCTTCGGGGGCTTGCGAGGAACCGGCTCGGCTCGAATCAGGCTCTGGACCTTATGCGCCCATGGGGCGGTATCAAACTTCAGGTGATAGCGGCCAGGGCCAACTGAGGACTTGGGGGCGCAACAGAAATGAGCCAGAAGGTCTCGATGCTCGCTTCCGGCGTCTACCCAGCTTCGCACTACGGCTTTTTACGTGTGTACGTGCCGGTAGCTGGCTTCTTGCTGTAAGCCATGATGCGACTTGGGTGCGAGAACAATTGGGAAGTCCGATCCTCGTATTCGCTCAGACTTTCCTCCGTATCGCGGAGGATGGGCATCGTCCGGCTTGCCTTGATGGCCAGGAAAGACCGGGTCGACATCAACCCATAGATCGGAGCATGACCTGTCATGACTTCCCACCCTCTCATTGCGATACCGTTTACAGCAAAGACTATCGACCCTTGGCACCTCTTGGCCACTTGCCAAGGTCGCGTGTGCTCAACCATACAGCCGCGCAAGTCCTTTCGGTTAGAAGTTCATACTCCTTCCAATCAAGGTTAGTCCTCAGCGGACCCGATGACGGCTTGGGCTTGGGTTCCTGCTACAGGCCGCCCTTGAACGAGGTGCAGGCCCTATTCCAGGCCTGTAGGCCGCCTGCGCCGGGGGCCATCCTGCCGCGGCGGTCGTCTACGTTTGGATGAGTCCATGCCCTGGATTCGCCTCATTCGCCTTGCTCGGGGGAGTTCTTCCCTAGTCCTCCCGCGGATCGGAGCGTTCCAAGGGGGTGTCGTTGACTACCTTTGAGTGGGATAGGTCCGGCGAGGCATGTCCGTGGTTGCGGATCGGACATGGGGTTTGACATCGAAGCTGAAGCACAGATTTGGGGTGCGGCCGGGGGAGGCGCAATGAAGTTTTGCCAATTCTTTGCCAACGAGCCCGCCTCGGGCAAAGCAAAGGCCCCTGCTTCCCTTGTAATCAAAGGGAAGCAGGGGCCTCGCTACGTGGCGGTGACGGTGGGATTTGAACCCACGTTGGCTTTTACACCAAACAACATTTCGAGTGTTGCACCTTCGGCCGCTCGGACACGTCACCAACCTGAATAGGGTACCGGAGCAAGGCGCCCAACCCCAAAACGGCGCGTAAGCGGCCGCCAAAAACGCCCCGCCCCGCGGCGCCGGAACTTCCCCACGTCCGGCCGCGGCACTAGATTCATAAGCAAGATGAGCAACCCGAACCAGACAACCCCAGTCCCAATCACCGCAACCGCATATTGGACCGTCGGCCCGGAGCAGGGTGAGCTCCGCCGCGAGGAACTGCCCGCGCCCGGCCCCGGCGAGGCGCTCGTACGCTCGCTCTACTCCGGCATCAGCAAGGGCACCGAGATGGTGGTGCACAACGCCCGCGTGCCGGAGTGCATTGCCGAGGAGATGGCCGCGCCGCATCAGGAGGGCAGCTTCCCGTCGCCGGTGAAGTTCGGTTACCTCTCCGTCGGCGTCGTCGAGGAGGGCCCCGCGGACTGGAAGGGCAAGACGGTCTTCTGCCTGTACCCGCACCAGGACCGCTATATTGTCCCGGTCGAGTCGCTCACCCAGGTCCCGGACGACGTTCCCGCCCGCCGCGCCGTGCTCACCGGCACCGTGGAAACCGCGGTCAACGCCCTTTGGGAGGCAGGCCCACGCCTCGGCGACCGCGTGGCCGTGATCGGCGCCGGACTGGTCGGCGGCATGGTCGCCAAGCTCCTCGGAACCTTCCCACTGGGCCGGCTGCAACTGATCGACGTCGACCCGGCCAAGCGAGCCTTCGCCGACACCCTCGGCGTCGACTTCTGCCACCCCGACGACGCGCTGCCGGACTGCGACATCGTGATCCACTGCTCCGCCTCGCAGGCCGGGCTGCAACGCGCCCTGCAACTGGTGGGCGACGAGGGCGAGATCATCGAGATGTCCTGGTACGCGGACCGCCTGGTCACCCTGCCGCTGGGGGAGGACTTCCACGCCCGCCGGCTCTCCATCCGCGCCAGCCAGGTGGGCGTTGTTGCCCGCGCCCGGCGCCACCGCCGCAGCAACGCCGACCGGCTGGACCTCGCCGTCTCACTGCTGGCCGACCCGGTCTTCGACGCCTTCCTCACCGGCACGTCCAGCTTCAGCGAGCTGCCCGACGTCGTCCAGCGCCTCTCCGGCGGCAGCCTGGACGCGCTCTGCCACGTCATCGAATACCCTGCCGGCACTCCGGCCACAGAAGACTCCACCACCGACGCCCCAGCAACAGAAACTACGAGGTAATCCGTGTTCAGCCTGACCGTCCGCCGCAATTTCATGATCGCCCACAGCCTGCCGCGCCCGGCCTTCGGCCCCGCACAGGGCCTGCACGGAGCCACCTTTGTCACCGAGGTGACGTTCCGCCGTCGGGCCCTGAACGAGGATGCAATCGTGCTGGACATCGGCGAAGCCGGCGACGTGCTGGACGACGTCCTGGCGGGCCTGAACTACAAGAACCTCGACGAGCACCCGGACTTCGCCGGCAAACTCAGCACCACCGAAGCCCTGGCCCAGTACATCGCCGACGCGGTGGCCGGCCGGATTCGCGGCGGGGAGGACGGGAAGGCGCTCACCGGCATCGACGTCACCCTGCGCGAAACTCCCGACGCCTGGGCCAGCTACTCGCTCGAGTTCGACGCCGGCTAGCAGCGCCGTGGAAGCGCCCGGCCTCCGGCTCCTGGTGCCCGGCAACGTGCGCCACAACTCCGGCGGCAACGCCTACAACGCGGCGCTGCTCCGCGCCCTCGCGGAGCTCGGGGTGGCGGCGGAATCTTGTGGAGTCGACGGAGACTGGCCGGTCGGCAGCGCGGCGGACCGGCACCGGTTCGGCCGCCTGCTCACGGAGTCCGACGCCGGCCGGGTCACCCTGGTGGACGGCCTGGTGGCCTGCGGGGCGCCGGACGAGCTGGAAGCGGCGGCCGCTGCCGGAGCCGCGGCCTGGATCCTGCTGCACATGCCGCTGGCCGCGCACCAGGACCTGGAACGCCGGGCCCTGCAGGCCGCAGCCGGCGTCATTTGCACCAGCACCTCCGCCGCGGCGGCCGTGCAGGAACGGCACGGGTTGCACGGCTTGGCCCGAATCAGCGTGGCGCTCCCCGGCACCGAGCCCGCCACGGCCGCCGCCGGATCCGAGCCGCCGCACCTCCTCGCACTGGCCGCGCTGCTGCCCAACAAGGACCAGCTGCTGCTGCTCCGCGCCCTGGCCGGCGTCACCGACCTTCCCTGGACGGCGTCCCTCGCCGGTTCGGACACCGCGGATCCCGGCTACGCCGCCCTGCTCCGGCAGGAATCGGAACGCCTTAGCCTGACGGAGCGGGTCCGCCTGCCCGGCGAGCTGCGCGGAGCCGCGCTGGACGCCGAGTGGGCTGCCGCCGACCTCAGTCTGCTGATTTCCCGGGCCGAAACGTACGGGTTGGTGGTCACCGAATCCCTGGCCCGCGGCGTGCCGGTGATCGTCCGGCAAGGCACGGGTGCCGTCGAGGCGCTCGCTACCGGAACCCCCGAGGCCGCCGCCGGCACCCCCGGAGCCGAAGCAACGGCGCTGCCGGGCGCCGCCGTCGAACTCAACGCGGACCCCGCGCCGCTGGCAGCGCTGCTCCGCCGCTGGCTTACCGACCCGGAACTCCGCGCCCAATGGCGGGCCGCCGCCCGGGCCGCACGGGATCACCTACCCGGCTGGGACGCCACGGCGCAGGCCGTGCTGGCCGTCCTGGCCGCGCGCCCCACGAAATAGCGGCGAAAAACGGACCCCGGGATCGATACCGCCGCCGGGGAAGCTGGTGCAGAATGACCCCATGACCACCGAGCCCATGACTGTGCAACTGCCGCCCGCGGAGAGCCTCACCCCCGAACGGCTCCGGGCGTGGTCGTGGCACCGGCAGGGCCTGGACGGCTCGCTGGCCGGGTGCACGGCGGAACAGGTGTTCGCCCGGGCCGGCTGGGCACGCTCCGTGGGCGGCGCCAACCCGTACCTGACGCTCTTCGCCCGGGCCGGCATCCGGCGGTCTCAGGTGGACCGGGACGTCCTGGCGCACCGGATCCTGGAACTCCCGACGGCGCGCGGCTGCACCTACGTGCTGGGCGCCGACGACTTCGCCTGGGCGCTGCGGCTGGGACGGGACGCCGCCGAGGCCAGCTTCAAGGTCGCCGGCCGGCTCGGGGTGGACCGCGGCGAAATCGCGCTGCTGGAGGAGCAGGTGCTGCACGCCCTGGCGGAGGCCGGCGTGCCGATGGACCCTCGGCAACTCAAGGACGAACTCGGCGATTCGGTGCGCAACCTCGGCGAGGAGGGCAAGAAGAAGGGTGCCACCACCACGCTGCCCACCGCACTGGGCATCCTGCAGGCGGACGGACGGATCCGCCGCGTCCCCGCCAACGGCCGGCTGGACCAGCAGCGCTACGCCTACGAACCCTGGGGGCTGCAGCCCAGCACGCTCAGCGACGAGGAAATCCGCGCGGAACTGATCCGGCGGCACCTCGGTTGGACCGGAGGAGCCACGTTCAAGCAGTCGCAGTGGTTCACCGGTTTCACGGTCGCGCAGAGCAGAGCGGCGCTCGCCGCCGTCGGCGCCGTCGAGGTTCCCACCGCCGCCGGCGGGGACCCGCTCTGGATGCTGCCCGACGACGTCGAACGCCTCGCCGCCTTCGAGGAGCCGGGGGAGGAGCAAATCCAGCTGCTCGCCGGAACCGATTCCCTGGTGCTGCTGCGCCGGAACGCGGCGGAGCTGCTGGCCGCGGAGGACCAGGACAAGAAGGCGCTGGGTTCGCTGGCGCTGCAGGCCGACCTGCCGGACCATCCGATTCTTGACCGCGGCCGGATCATCGGGTTGTGGCAGTACGATCCGGGCTTGGAGAAGATCGCCGCCTGGGTGTTCGGCACACCGACGGCGGCCGTGACTCAGCGGATCGCCGAGGTGGAGGCCTGGATCAGGGAGGACGTGGGCGACTTCCGCGCCTTCAGCCTGGACTCACCGGCGTCACGGCAGAAGCGGATCGACGCGCTGCGGGCGTCCACCACGGCCACCGCCGAGCGGTAGCCGGGCCGGTGCGCTACGTGAGGCGTTACGTGCGGCGCCGTCCGAATGGGAGCATCAGGTTCCGCGGTGACCGGCGAAGAAATCCCGCAGCAGCGCACCGCACTCCTGCTCCCGGACTCCGGCGTACACTTCCACCCAATGATTGAGCCGGCGCTCGCGGAGAATGTCGAAAACGGACCCGGCGGCCCCGGCCTTCTCGTCCCAGGCGCCAAAGACCACCCGCGGAATCCGGGCCAGCACCACGGCGCCGGCGCACATGGCGCACGGCTCCAGCGTCACCACCAGGGTGCAGTCCTCCAGCCGCCAGCCGTCGTCGTGCAGGCCCGCCAGGGCGCGGCGCGAACGCAACCGGGCCGCAGCCTCCCGGATCGCCACCATCTCGGCGTGCGCCGTCGGGTCCCCGAGGGCCTCCCGTTCATTGCGGCCGGCGCCCAGCACCGAACCGTCCGGCCCGATCACGACGGCGCCGATCGGCACGTCCGCGGTAGCCAGCGCCCGGCGAGCCTCGGCCAGGGCCAGGCCCATCCATTCGGCATGGCGGGGCTCGGGGGTAGTCATGGCTCAATGATAGTTTCGACACTAAGCAAGCTGTGCACCTGGCCGGTGCACCGGGAAGTCGGGAGACGGCATTGAGCACCAAGACTGAGAGCTGGCTGATGCGGCGCTGGGGCAGGTGGGTGGTCCCGTACGCCGCGCTGTGGATCACGATGCTGATCGGCGGCGTCGTCGTCGTCGCCCTCGCGCTGACGAGCGCGGAAGTCTACGACGACGTCGTGGACGACGCCGGCCTGGCCAGCCTGGACAAGCCGACGCTGTCGTTCATGCAACAACTGCGCAGCCCTGGGCTGGACGCGTTCGTCACCGGCTTCACCAACATCGGCGGCGGAATCGGCATGCCAATCCTGGCCAGCATCCTGACGGCATGGCTGATCTGGGTCTCCCGGACCTGGCGGCCGCTGATCCTGATCGGCGGCGCCGCCGCCGCTTCCATCACCGCGACCACCGTCGGCAAGAAGCTGATCGGCCGCACCCGCCCCGACCACGCCGACGCGGTGCCGCCCTACGAGGATTCGCCGTCGTTCCCCAGCGGCCACACGCTGAACACCACGGTGGTGATCGGGCTGGTGGTCTACCTTGCCTGCCTGCAGGTGCAGCGAACCGTGGCCCGCGTGGCTTTCATCACGGCCGGCGCGGTGTTCATCTTCCTGATGGGCATGAGCCGCGTCTTTCTAGGCCACCACTGGATGACCGATGTGATCTTCGGCTGGGCGCTGGGACTGGGCTGGGTGGGGATCGTGATCTTGGCCCACCGGCTGTTCCATGTGCTGCGGCACCGGGAGCACACCGGCCCCGCGCCGACGTTCGACAACGAGGCGCACCTGCGCGACCCCGCCCCGGACGACGCCGCCGCTGGTGCCGCCGCCGACGCCGATACCCCCGGCTCCGGGGGACGGTCCTCAGCGTCCGGGTGATAGTTTTGACCCATGCGCACTCTCGTTGTGGACCACCCGCTGGTCGCCCATAAGCTCACCGTTCTGCGGGACAAGAACACCCCGTCCCCGGTCTTCCGCCAGCTCACCGAGGAGCTCGTCACGCTCCTGGCCTATGAGGCAACGCGGGACGTCCGCACCGAACCGGTGACCATCGAGACGCCGGTCAGCACCACCATCGGCACCGCGTTCACCAAGCCCACCCCGCTGGTGGTCCCGATCCTGCGCGCTGGGCTCGGCATGCTGGAAGGCATGACCAAGCTGGTCCCCACCGCCGAGGTGGGCTTCCTGGGCATGGCCCGCGACGAAGAGACGCTGGACATCATCACCTACGCCGAGCGCCTGCCCGAGGACCTGACGGACCGCCAGATCTTCGTCCTGGACCCGATGCTGGCCACCGGCGGCACGCTCCGCGAGGCGATCAAGTTCCTCTTCAAGCGCGGCGCCTCGGACGTCACCTGCATCTGCCTGCTGGCCGCCCCGGAGGGCCTGGCCAAGCTGGAAGAAGAGCTCTCGGACGCCAACGTGACCATTGTCCTGGCCTCCATCGACGAAAAGCTGAACGAGAAGTCCTACATTGTGCCCGGCTTGGGCGACGCCGGAGACCGCCTGTACGGCATCGCGGTCTAGCCACCGGGGTTCAGTGCCGCCCCTCGAGGTGCGGTTAAAAGGTCCTGCGGTCAAGGGTTCCGGCGGCACGCGTCCGGGACTAGCCTGTGCCCATGGACTGGAAACTTGAACTCGTGTTTGTCCCCGTCTCGGATGTGGACCGGGCCAAAGACTTCTATGTGAACAAGGTCGGTTTCAACGCCGACTACGACGAACGCCCCGCGGAGAACATCCGCTTCGTCCAGCTGACGCCGCCGGGTTCCGGTTGCTCTATCGCGATCGGCGAGGGCCTCAACGATGCCCCGCCCGGCACCGCCCCCAGCCTGCAATTGGTGGTCAACGACATCCAGGCGGCGCACCGGCAGCTCAAGGACAACGGTGTCGACGTCAGCGACATCGACGTTCAGGACTGGGGGCATTTCGTCTACTTCGCCGATCCGGATGGCAACAAATGGGCGGTGCAATACATCCCCAGCCGTTCAGGCGGCTAGCCGTCCACTGGCCCCGTATTCCGCGGGCCGCGCGGCGGCAGGCGCACGTGAGGCCCCGGATCCTGTGGATCCGGGGCCTCCTCCAGCCGGGCGCAAGGCCCGCGGTGCGTGTGGCTTAGTACCAGTTGTTCGCGTAGTGGAAGTTCAGGGCGCCGCACGGCGAACCGTAGCGGTCCTGCACGTACTGCAGGCCCCAGTTGATCTGGGTCCGGTAGTTGGTCCGGTAATCTGCGCCGGCGCTGGCCATCTTCTCGGCCGGCAGGGACTGCACCACGCCGTAGGCGCCGCTGCTGGGGTTCGTGGCCGTGGTCTTCCAGTCGGATTCCTTGGTCCACAGCTTCAGCAGGCACTGCATCTCGCTCGCTGCCCAGCCGTGCGCGGGCAGCTGGGCGGCGGCATAGGCCTGCGCGCCGGCGGGATCGTCGACGGCCACCGGCTTCGCCGGAGCGGGCGCCGGGGCTTTTACGGGCTTGGCCTTCGCTGCCGGGGCCTTGGCAGCTGGTTTGGCCGGGGCTTTCGCCTTGGCGGGCGCGACCTTGGCCGCCTGGGCCTCCACGTTCGCGGCGGCGGGGGATGCAGGAGCGTTACTGCCGACGCGTTCAAAGTCCAGGGTCTGCAGGGACGCTGCCGTGTCCTTGGCCGCGTCGGCGGTGTGCGCGGCCGTGCCGGACGCCTGGCCCGCCGCGCCTGCCCCCAGCAGGACCGCAAAAGCGGACACTACGACGGCGGCGCGTTTGCCGTTGGTCCTGAGCCCGGCGCGGGACAGGGCCGAAACGCGCTTCGCCGGCTCGGCGCGGTGGCGCGCGCTCTCGGCGTCGGACGTGCGTTTAGCGCCTTCTGGGCGTGCGGGTACCTTGAATTCAGTCATGTTCGCCTCTCAACGCCTACGGAGTTAGCTGTCGGGTTCGGATGCGAAATCCGGCCGCACGGAATTTCGACGTGGCGGCTTAACCCCAAGGGTGCATGGATGCAGAATGCCCGGGAACTCTGGGTTCCCCGTCTCTGCCTGGTCCATGGGAATCCGGGAAGCGGCAGAGTTTGGCGTCAGCCCGGATATGCGGCTAGATCGATGACCGCACCCTAAAACGGTACCGGACTTCCACTCAGATGTCACATTTAGGTAACGGCACATGGCTGCGGCGGAGTGGCGTCTTGCTTTCAGGTCCGCGGCGGGCAGGCCCGTTTCGACGGTTCCCTGCCCACCAGCTGATGGGAAGCATCGGGTGCGCGGGGAACCGTCGAAACGGCGGGGCTAACGCGTGCGCCGCCCAGCGGCCTGCCTAGTCCGCGAGCGGGGACGGTGCGGCGTCGGGCCGGTGCGGAGGTTCAGGGTGTCCTTCACGGCGGCTAGGCCCCCAGCTTGTAGACGGTGGTGTTGCCGACGGTCTGCGCCTGATAGTTGGCCGCGACCCAGTTGGCGACCTCGGAGTTGCCGCCGCGGCCCCCGCCCATTCCGCCCATACCGCCGGAGATGAAGTAGCCGATTTCGCCGCGGCCCACCATCGCCTGGAACTGCGCGAGCGTGGGGTAGGGGTCGCCGCCGTTCCAGCCGCCCAGCGCGATCACGCTGGTGCCGGTGGCGAGTTCCAGGCTGGCGGCCTGGGTGGCGCCGGAGACAATCGCGGACCACTTGGCGCCGGAGGACTTCAGCAGGGCGGTCAGCTCCGCCGAAGACGTTTCCCCGCCGGGTCCGCCGGGTCCGCCGGGGCCCCCGCCGCTGGTGCCGGCGCTTCCGCCGTCGCCCTCCGGCCTGCCGGCCGCCCCGAAGCCGCCGCCCATCGCGGAGGCGGTGGGCCCCGACGTCGGGATCGACCCGGAGTGCGGCTGGGCCGCCGTCGCCAGCGTCCAGGCCGTGGTGCCCAGGCCGCCCGCCAGCAGTGAGAGGATCACGACGCCGGCCGTGGCAGCCTTGCGGAACCGGGCCGGGAGCGCCGCCAGGCTGTCCACCCGAAACAGCAGCGCCGTGGCGGCCAGGACGCCCAGGACCACGGCGATCACCCGAAGCCCGGGCAGCCAGGCCGGGTCGCGGCCAAGGAGCACGGCGGACCACACCGCGGTGGCCAGCACCGTCACGGCCAGCACCATCCGCGCCGGCCAGTAGGACCGGCCCCGCCACAGTCCCACGGAACCGATGCCCACCAACGCCGCGATGGCCGGTGCCAGCGCCACGGCATAGTACGGGTGCACGGTGCCGCTCATGAAGCTGAAGATGCCGGCAGTGACCAGCAGCCAGCCGCCCCAGAGCAACAGCGCCGCGCGGGTGGCCGAGGTCCGGGCCTGGCGGCGGGTGAACCACAACCCGGCGGCCAGCAGGATCAGGGCCGCGGGCAGCAGCCAAGACACCTCGCCGCCGAAGCTGGCGCCGAACATCCGGGTGATCCCGGCCGCGCCGCCGAAGCCCACGTTGCCGCTGCCGCCCGGCCCGCCGGCGTTACCACCCAACCCGCCGCCGGGCATCCCGTCGCCGGATCCGGTGATCCGGCCCAGCCCGTTATAGCCGAACGTGAGTTCCAGGAAGCTGTTGGTCTCCGATCCCGCCATGTAGGGCCGGGCGGAGGCGGGCGTCAGTTGGAACAGTGCAAGGTAGCTTCCGGCCACGACGGCGATCCCCGCCGCGGCGGCGAGCAGGTGCAGGAGCCGCCGGCCCAGGGTGGCGGGCGCCGCCCACAGGTAAGCCAGAGCCAGTCCGGGCACAATCAGGAAACCCTGCAGCATCTTGGCCAGGAAGGCCAGGCCGATCACGGCGCCGGCGGCGGCCAGCCACTTCCAGCCAGCCTTCTCGATGGCCCGGGTGGTGAGGTAGGCGGCCAGCACCAGGCACAGGGTGAGCAGGGCGTCCGGGTTGTTGAACCGGAACATCAGGGCGGCCACCGGCGTCAGCGCCAGGGCGCCGCCGGCCAGCAGGCCTGCCGCCGGACCGGACACCCGTTTGACCGTCAGGTACAGAAGCCCGACGGCGGCCACCCCCATCAGCGCCTGGGGAATGAGCATGCTCAGCGCCGAGAAGCCGAAGATCCGCCCGGCAAGGGCCGGGATCCAGAGCGCGGCCGGCGGCTTGTCCACCGTGATGGCGTTGCCGGCGTCGAGCGAGCCGAAGAGCAGCGCGGTCCAGTCCTTGGTGCCGGCCTGGATCGCCGCGGCGTAGAAGGAGTTGGCGTAGCCGGTGGCTTTCAGGTTCCACAGGTACAACACTGCGGTGAGGACCAGCAACAGGGCCGCCGAGGGCCGCACCCACCGCGGCTGCGGCCCGAACAGCAGGCGTGCGCGGCGGCCCTGCACGGCGGGCGGCAAGGGAGCTGCCGGGTTAGCCGGCGTCGTTGTGGGCCCGCCCGCCGACGCGTGCGGGCTGCCGGCCGGGGCTCCGGTGGCGGGGTTGATGGTTGCGGTCATTTACTTGGCGTTTCTGTGTGGGGGAGGGCGGAGTCGGTAGAGCCGTGCGACGAAGCCGCGGCGAGGGCGCCGGGCTTCGGAGCCGCCGGGTCGGGCCGGTGGCGGAAGACCACCAGCCGGAAGAGCAGGAATTTGACCGCGGTGGCGGTCAGGTTGGCGGCGGTGACGGTTACCAGCTCGAGCCAGCGGTCCGGGGTGCCGCCGGACGCGCCGTGGACCAGGGCAAGTGAGCCGGAGGTCAGGGCCAGCCCGATCCCGAACACCAGCAGGCCCTCAAAGTGGTGGCGTGCCGCTTGGCTGCTGCCCTGGATGCCGAAGGTGAACCGCCGGTTGGCCGCGGTGTTGGCCACGGCCGTGCTGAGCAACGCGAGGAAGTTGGCCAGCTGCGGGTCCATGATTCCGCGGCAGAGCAGGAAGATCAGCAGGTACGCGAGGGTGGAAGCCACCCCGATGCTGCCGAAACGCACGAGCTGGCCGAAGAGGCTTCCGCCCGGGCTTTGTTCCTGGCCGCGCGAGGTGGCCGGCAGCGGTCCGCGGGCCAGGGCGGCCCGGAGCTCGGGAACCGGGATCCGGCCCGAGACCAGGTCCCGGCTCAGCCGGGCCATGCCGCGCAGGTCCGCGAGGGCGGTCTGGACGATGTCCACGCTGGAGTTCGGGTCGTCGGTCCAGTCCACCGGGACTTCGTGGACGCGCAGGCCGCATTTTTCGGCCAGAACCAGCAGCTCGGTGTCGAAGAACCAGGCGTTGTCCAGGGTGTGGGGGAGCAGCTGCCGGGCCACGTCCGCCCGGATGGCCTTGAAGCCGCATTGGGCGTCGCTGAAGTGGGCGCCCAGGCAGGACTGCAGGAGGAGGTTGTAGCTGCGCGAGATGAATTCCCGTTTGGGCCCGCGGACCACGCGCGAGTTGCGGGTCAGCCGGGTCCCGATCGCGAGGTCGGAATGGCCGGAAATCAGCGGGGCCAGCAGGGGGCCGAGCGCCGCCAGATCGGTGGACAGGTCCACGTCCATGTACGCCAGGACCGGCGACGGCGAGGCGAGCCACACCTTGCGCAGCGCGTTCCCGCGGCCCTTTTCGGCCATGTGGACCACGTTGACCTCGCGGAGCTCCCGGGCCACGCGTTCGGCCGTCTGGAGCGTTCCGTCGGTGCTGGCGTTGTCCGCCACCGTGATCCGGAAGGAGTGCGGGAAGAACCCGACAAGATAAGCGTGGAGCCGGCGCAGGCAGGCCTCAAGGTCCCGTTCCTCGTTGAAGACCGGGATGGTGACATCCAGCAGCGGTGCGGTGGGGCGCGTATCGACCGGGAACCGCCTGCCGGCAGTGCCGGTGAACGCTGCGGCGAGCGGGTCCGGGCATGGCGCGTCGGCCAGGGCGACTCCGCCGGGGGCGGGGCCGGCGGCCGCAACTCCGGCGGCCGCTTCGGGCGGTTCGGTCGCACCGGCTGTTGCCGGTCCGGCCGGCGTCGCCGCCGCAGGGTGGGGCGGGGTTCCTGGAGCCTGGTCTGTGAACGTCATGGCTCAACTTTCCCGGCGGCCCATATGAGGGCTTTAGGGCCAAGCTGTGCGGGGCCTGTGGAAGTCCGGGCCTGCGTTGACGTCGAGATCCGGAAGCCTCGCGGCCGGCTGGCCGGCTGAGCCGGCTACGCCGCCGGCGGTACCGCGGGCAGCCGGACGGCGAATTCCGTCCGGCCCGGCCGGGACGTCACCTCGACGGCTCCTCCGTGGGCCTCCACGATCGACTGCACAATGGACAAGCCCAGTCCGCTGGTGCCCTCGGAGGCCCCGGCCGCCACCGCCGTCGCGACCGCCGTCGTCGAGGTCCCGGCTTCGGTGACCGGGTTGGTGCGTGCGGCGTCCGCCCGCGCGAAGCGGGCGAAGACCCGGCCTAGGAATTCAGGGGCGATGCCGCTGCCGTTGTCCGTCACGGTGACCACGGCGCTGCCGTCCGCCGACCGCGTGACGCCCGTGACCACCTTCGTTCCGGGCGCCGTGTGCTTGCGGGCATTGGAGAGGAGGTTGGCGATGACCTGGTGGAGCTGGGCCGCGTCGCCGCGCACCAGCACGGGCTCGTCCGAGAGTTCCAGCTGCCAGAGGCGGTCAGGGGCCATGACTTTCTCGTCGCTCACGCTCTCGATGGCCAGCTGGGTGAGGTCGACGTCGGTGACCTTGAGCGGCTGCCCCTCGTCCAGGCGTGCCAGCAGCAGCAGGTCCTCCACCAGGGTGGTCATCCGCTCGGACTGGCTTTGGACCCGGGCCAGGGATTTCTCCCCGTCGGGCGTGAAGTGCTCGGTCATCCGCATCAGCTCCGTGTAGCCGCGGATGGCCGTGAGCGGCGTGCGCAGCTCGTGCGAGGCGTCGGCGACGAACTGCCGCACCTTCATTTCGCTCTCCTGCCGCGCTTCAAGGGCGTTGGAGACGTTCTCCAGCATCTGGTTCAGCGCGTAGCCCACGCTGCCCACCTCGGTTCCCGGATGGGCTGCCGACTCTGGGACGCGCACTCCCAGCGCCACCTCGCCGGCGTCCAGCGGGAGGCGGGAGACCTTGGTGGCCACCTCGGAGAGCTGTTCCAGCGGCTTCATGGTGCGGCGGATGACGGCGGTCCCCGCTAGGCCGATCAGGACCAGGCCGCCCGCGGATACCACGCCCAGGGTCCACACCAGCGAGGCCAGCGTATTTTGCTTTTCCGCCAGCGGGAGCCCTGTGACAATGACGTCCCCGTAGGGCGCCCGTACCGCGGTCAGCCGGTAGTCGCCGGCCGAAAGGGTGCGGTCCACGGGCGCACCGTTCGGGGTGAGCGCCAGGAGGACGGCATTGTCCGCGGAGGAGAGGCTCTCGCGGCTGGCGTCCCCGGCCAGGAAACCGGCGCTGGCCACGGTGCCGTTCAGCACGCGTGCGTTGAGCGTGCCGATGCCTTGCCCCCTGGCTTCGAGGGGATCCGGCCGGCCGCCGGGGTTGTCGGATTCCGGCCGGCCGAACTCGCTGGAACGGTGCGCTGCGCTGGCGAGCTGCTTATCGAGCTGCTGGGTGAGGAAAACGTCCATCGAGGCGTAGCTGAACACTCCCACCGCGCCGCAGATGGCCACGAGCAGTCCCATGGCGACGAGGACCAGCCGGGTGCGCAGGTGCCACGTGGACGGGTTGCGCCAGTCGTGCCCGGATACGGGTGTCACGCCGGAAAGTGTGGGCACGGATCAGTCCGCCGGTTTCAGCACATAGCCGGCGCCGCGCACGGTGTGGATCATGGGTGCGTGCTTGGCGTCGATCTTCTTGCGGAGGTAGGAAATGTAGAGCTCCACGATGTTTGCCTGTCCGCCGAAGTCGTAGTCCCAGACGCGGTCCAGGATCTGGGCTTTGCTGATGACCCGCTTGGGGTTTTCCATGAGGTAGCGCAGCAGCTCGAACTGCGTGGCAGTCAGATGCAGCTCTTCCCCGGCCCTGGTGACGTCCCGGGTGTCCACATTGAGCACCAAGTCACCCACCACCAGCTCGGCGGTGTCCATGGCGGCCACCCCGGAACGCTGCACCAGCCGGTGCAGGCGAAGCAGGACCTCTTCCATGCTGAACGGTTTGGTGACGTAGTCATCGCCGCCGGCTGCCAGGCCGGCGATGCGGTCCTGGACGGCGTCCTTCGCGGTGAGGAACAGGGCCGGGACTTCCGGCGCGAACGCGCGGATGCGGCTGAGGAGTTCGACGCCGTCGAACCCGGGGAGCATCACGTCCAGGACCAGCACGTCGGGGCGGAAATCCTTGGCGAGTTTGACCGCGGCCGGGCCGTCCGCCGCCACGGCCACGGACCAGCCGGCCATCCGCAGCCCCATGCTCATAAGCTCGGACAGGCTGGGCTCGTCGTCCACCACCAGGGCGCGAATGGGGGACCCGTCCGGGTGCGTCAGCTGGGGCAGGTTGTTGGTCATGGAGTGCGAAGTGGCCATGGAAAGACTCTCCGATCTGCCGTTGAGGCGCGGCTTTGGGGACCCTGTGCGGCACCTGTGAATCCCAGACTACCGAGCTGGATGCCGCCCGGGGAGCGAGCGGACCCATTCGCCCCGGTTCCCGCCCGCAACCCCGCTCCCGTAGGGTCCCGCAGGGCCCCGGGGAAGGTCACAGCCACGGCTGTCGGCACGCACAGCCCGGGCACAGGATCGCTTACGACTCTGGGGTGGACACGAATCCGCACCCCGACAGGAGAGACATGATGAGCGATCAGAACCCCGGAGCCGGCTCCCGGCCAACGCCCGACCCCGGCACCGGCGTGCAAAAGGGACCGGCTCCCGTGACCACGCCCCCTGCGGGACAGCCGGCGGCAGCCGGTCAGCCCGACGTCGGCGCGGCACCGGGCTGGGGCGCTCCGGCCGCCTCGACGAACCACGCCCCAGACCCGGCGTGGGCGATGCCCGGCCACGAATCGACGCCACCGGCCGCTGCCGGCTGGGGCGCGCCGGCCGCCCCGGGGTGGGGCGCGCCGTCGGGGACAGCCCCGCGGATCTCCGCGGACAAGCCGTGGACCCTCAAACGGGGGCTCGCCGTCGCCGGCGCAGCAGTTGTCCTGGCAGCCGGCGCCGGGGTGGGGGTCTATGCCCTCACGTCCAGTTCGGCGGCCGCCAGCAATACTGCCGCGGGGGCGGCCGGCGGACCGGGCGGCAGCCAGGGGTCCGTTCCGGGGATGCCCGGCGCGCAGCAGGGCGGATTCGACGACGGCGGGCTGTCCGGGCCGGGCGGTCATGACGACTTCGACGCCGGAGGCGTGGGCGGAATGGCCGGCGGACTCTCCTCCGCGGTGCACGCCGAATATGTCGTCCTGAACGGAAGCGAGTACACCACCACGGCCGAGCAGTTGGGGACCGTCAGCGAGGTGAGTTCGTCCTCGGTCACTGTCAAGAGCAGCGACGGTTTCACGCGCAGCTACGCCCTGGGCAGCGATGTGGTGGTGAGCCACGCGCAACAGCGGCGTCAGCAGGCCGGCGGCACCGGCACCCAGCTGAGCGTCGCGGATATCGTCGCCGGCGGGACCGTGCGGGTGGTCGCCGCCAAGGCCGGCGCCGGCTACACGGCGTCGTCGGTCCAGATCGTGGCGGCCACCGGCACCGGCCAGACCAACTGACCTGCGCGAACTTCCGTAGCGGGTGGGGCTGCCGGGCCAAGCGGGCCCGGCAGCATGCCCACTCCGTGGACTGGTGACGGCGGCGGAACTCTTCCTGGAGAATTCCTCCATCTATCCCATCAGTGAACGATTTCCGACCTGAGGTGAGGAGTGGCGAAGAATCTTCGGCTAGGAGGCCCAAAAGGGCACTCGTTCGACAAAACACGTATTGATTCGTTGGCTTACCAAAATTGTGATTTGCGCTACAATCGGCGTTTTCGTCTCACGATGCGGACTTTGGAGTCCATTGTTACTTGCTAGTTCTTATTGTTACGTTGCACACTTCAATTGTGAACAAGAACTCAACAGCACCTGCAGCCGCAGCTTCCTGGATCAGCGCACCAGCTGGTACTGAGATGCCCTGTTGTCGAATGCACGCCTAACTTCTACACCCCAGAACGTTTCTAGGCATTCGCCCCCAGCCCAGCGTCGGGCGCCCCTCCCCAGTTCTCATTGCGGGGAACCAGCATTCGAGCCGCGATGACGGCCATTCACATTGAGGTAAGCATTCCATGTCAGTTGCATCCGGATACGTCCACATCTCCGTCCGTAACGCCAACAAGGCCGGACAGGCCGGTCTCCGCCAGGGCTTCGGCGGACGGCCGAGCTTCGGCCCCGCCGGCTCCGGCAACAGCTTCCCCGCTCCCGGTTACGCGGCGCAGGGCTACAACCCCAACTCCTACGGCCAGCTTCGCGCCGTCCCCGCGGCCGAACCGGCCCCGTCCACCGCCCCGACCCCGGTGATTGCACCTGGCAACGGCAGTGCGGTCCGCCCCGTGCCCAACGACAACGTGGCCCGCGGCTTCGTGCTCTACATGGGCATCGATGAGGAAACCGCGGCCGCCGCCGGAACCTCCATTGCCAAGCTGGCCCAGGAGATCCGCGCCTACGCCCAGTCCCTGGTGTCCGGCGCCGAAAGCTACGCCGCCGTCGCCGTCGCCCCGGCGTCCGCGCCGGGTTCCGCGCTCGACGTCGTCCGGTCCACCTTCGGCGACCCGACCGCCGGTGCCCGCCAGCGTGCCGAGAACGCACGCCTGCAGCAGCCGCAGGACCCGCGCCCGTCCGGCGTGCTGATCGACCTCGCCCGCCGTGAAGTGGCGCTCGACGGCGAATCGCTGAACCTCACGT
This sequence comes from uncultured Arthrobacter sp., assembly GCF_964021775.1. Taxonomy (GTDB): domain Bacteria; phylum Actinomycetota; class Actinomycetes; order Actinomycetales; family Micrococcaceae; genus Arthrobacter. The sequence goes on along the minus strand of NZ_CAXHZI010000021.1, from coordinate 42,355 downwards.
TCAAGGAATTCGAGCTCCTCAACTACCTCGTGGAGAACGGCACCCGCACCGTGGGCCGCGACGAGCTCCTCGAGGGCTTGTGGCGCAACGCCGAAGAGGTGCCCAACGAGCGGACCATCGACGTGCACATCCGCCGGTTGCGCTCCAAGCTTGGCCGGCTCGCCAATACCGTGCGCACTGTCCGCGGCCAGGGTTACCGGTTCTACGAGCACCCCGAGGTTGTTGTCTGGGCCGCTCCTGAGTACTCCATCTAGCCTTAGCTTCACGCCAAAGCGCCTGTCCCTTGTTTGAGGCGGGCGCTTTCGCTTTCGCGGCACGATCCCTCGGCGCCTGCGCTCGTTCCTCCCCACCGCCTCCCTAGCCTCGCAAGCTCGGCCAGGGGACCCTGGCGGCGTGGCCCCACGCAACAACGGCGCTTTCGGGATGTGCCGCTGCGCTGCAGCACCCGCAGTCGCCGGAACGCTACTAGGCCGGGCTCCGCGGCTGAGGCGGCGAGGCCGGATTTTGGGGCCGCGGCGTGGCGGGCACCGCGGGGGCCCACTGCCGCGAGGGCCCCGACTCGAGCTTGCGAGAGCCGGGAGCGGCTGGGGACGGGCACGGCCCCAAATCCGGCGAAGCCGCCGCCGGTGGCTCCGCGGCTTTTGGACTCTGTTGCGTTTGGGGGCTTCGGCGTAGTCTCGGTCCCGTCGATCCGACTATCGGGAGGAATCATGTCTGTTGCACGAATTACTACCCTGAGCTCCAACTCCAAGACCTCGTTTGATGCCGCGATCAAGGAAGGCGTCGACCGGGCCAACAAGACGTTGCGGAACGTCACCGGCGCCTGGGTGAAGGAGCAGAAGGTCGAAATCAGCGACGGCGCCGTCGTGGCCTGGCATGTGGTGCTGGAGGTGACGTTCGTCCTGGACGACTGAGGGGCGTCCGCGGTGGAGCGCGCCCGTGGCGAAGCCCGCCCGCACTAGGATTGAGCCATGAGCGCGCATCACATGAAACGGCTGGTGCTCATGCGGCACGCCAAGGCGGACTGGCCCGGCGGCGTGGCGGACCACGAGCGGCCGCTGGAAGAGCGCGGGCACCGGGAGGCGCCGCTGGCCGGGAAATGGCTTCTCAAGCACGGCGTGGTCCCGGACTTCATTCTTTGCTCCAGTGCCCTGCGGACCCGGCAGACCTGCACCTGGGTGTGCAGTGCGCTGGGGGACAAGGCCCCGACGCCAAAACTCGAGGACGGCCTCTACGGCGCCTCGGCGCTGCGCATGCTGGCGGTCATCAACCACGTCCCGGACACCGTCACGACTTTGATGGTGATCTCGCACATGCCCGGCGTGCAGGACCTCGCCATGCATCTGGCCTCCCGGGACTCCAACCATGACGCCTACATGGACGCGGCCACCCGCTATCCCACCAGCGGCCTGACGGTCTTCGAGACGGAGAAGTCCTGGGCCGAGCTGGACGGCCAGGATGCACGGCTCACGCACTTCAAGGTTCCCCGGGCGAAGTAGGCGCTGCCGGCGGCAGCTTGATGGTCAGCACGATGATTGTGTTGTTTACTGATGCTGTTATTGCTTTTACTGCCGGTGTTTTCTTAACGACCGAGGGAAAAGGTGGATCAGCGTGGATTCAGGACAACTCGTAGGGATCATCGTCGGCATCGTGGTGGTGCTCGCGATCATCGCGGTGGCAATCTATCTGGGCCGCAAACGCAAGACGGACGCGGACCGGAACCGGGCCGCGGAAATGCGTGAAAAGGCCCAGGCCGACCAGCTGGCCGCGCGGGAACATGAGGCCAAGGCGGCGCGGGCGGAAGCCGACGCGAAGGCGGCCGAAGTCGAGGCCGAACGGCTGCGCATGCAGGCCCGAGGCACGCAGCAGGAGGCGCAGACTGTCCGAGCCGGCGCCGAGGAGCAGCTCCGCCGGGCCGACGACGTCGATCCGGACGTCGTGACCACCGAACGTGGCGACGCTGACACCGCCGGCCGCGACGCGCAGACCCGCAACACGGAGGCCCGCAACGCCGAGATCCGCGACGCCCAGACACACGAGGAACTGCACCCGCACGAGGAACTCCGCCGGGACCGGGGCGACCGCACCCGCCCGGCAGACACGGCAGGCGCCGGTGGGACAGCAGATACGGCAGGCGCCGGTGACACCGCCGGGATCCGCGAGGAAACGGTCAAGGAGCGCCGCGACACCGACGGCCCGCACGGCGAACGGCCGCGCAATCTCTGAGGCCCTGCAGCGGCAGCGGCCGGCGCGGTGACCCCTCGTCATTCCGGGCTGGCCCTGCTCGTCGCCATCCTGTGGGGCGTCAACTTCGTCGCCATTGACCTTGGCCTACACCCGGTGGGGGCGCAGATGCCCCCGTTGCTGTTCGTGGCCATGCGCTTCACCCTCGTGGTGTTCCCCTGCATCTTCTTCATCCGCAAACCGGACGTCAGCTGGAAGGCGATCATCGGCGTCGGGCTCCTGATGAGCGCGGGCCAGTTCGGCCTGCTCTACCTGGCCATGGCGCTCGGCATGCCCGCGGGCCTGGCCTCGCTCGTGCTGCAGGCCCAGGTCCTGCTGACCGTCCTGCTGGCGGCCGGGATCCTGGCCGAGCGGCCCACCCGCCGCCAGCTCGCCGGCGTCGTGCTGGGGATTGCCGGGCTCGCCGTCGTGGCCGTGGGCCGCAGCCTCGTGGCCCCCGTCCTGCCGCTGATCATTGTGCTGGCCGCTGCGCTGTCCTGGGCCGGGGGCAACATTGTGGCGCGGAAGGCGAAGGCCGCGTCCGGTCTGGGTCTCGTGGTGTGGTCCGGCGCCGTCGTGCCGCTGCCGCTTGCCGGACTCTCGCTGCTGGTGGACGGGCCTGCTGCCGTCTCGGATGCGCTGGTGGGGCTGCAACCGGTGACGATGCTCAGTGCGCTCTACACCGCCGTTTTCGGTTCACTCATCGGCTACGGCATCTGGAACCGCCTGCTGGGGCTGTATCCGTCCTCCGCCGTTGTTCCCTTCACACTGCTCGTCCCGGTGGTGGGCATGACGACGGCGTGGCTGGTCCTGTCCGAGGTGCCCTCGGCGGCGGAAGTGGCCGGCGGGCTGCTGCTGCTGGCCGGGGTGGCGACCGCCGTGCTGCGGGGACGCGGTCCGCGCGGCGGCGCGGCCGCGGCCGGTCAGCGGCGGGTGGGGGACTTGGCTGCCGGACGCGCTGGGGCCTTGGCCGCCGGTTTGAGTGGCAACGTGGCGGTCGGCTTGGACGACGGAGCCGCCGGGCGCTTTGCGGCCGGTGCCGACGTCCGCGCAGCCGGGTTCCGCGGCGTCGACGACCGCGGCGTGGCGGACCGTGCTGCCGCGGCGGACGGCGTGGCGGAACGTGCTGCCGGGGGACGCGGTGCCGCCCCGCGTGCCGCGGAAGTTGCTGCCCCGCGTGCGGCGGGCCTGCGGGGGGCCGGGCCCCTGGCCGCGGACGCCGGGCGCCGGGACGCGTAGCCGGGCCGCGGTGCGGGGCGTCGGCCGGGCACGACGGTGCCGGCGAGCAGCAGGAGCAGCGTCACCGTCCCCGCGGCAGCCGCGAGGTAGAAGTACAGGTCCGGATGCTCGGTGTCCACGTTGGTGGACAACGCGTTCGGGTCCGGATTGAAGGCCAGCCCCCACTGCCGCAGGAACGCGATGCCGAACGCGATGAAGAGAATGCTGCCGATCCCGCTCGCCAGCAGCGTCTTGTACCGCCGCCGCACCAGCACCTCGGCCACGCAGGCGATGTAGGCGACGGCGGCCGCGGCCAGGAACCACAGCCCCACCGTTTCGTGCAGCGTGGCACCGGTGAGGACCAGCAGGGCCACGGCGGCGACGGACGCTCCGATGGCAGTCTTTCCGCTGTTACCCATGTGGCGCATGTGAACAATCATCCCCGAGCGCGGCTACTTCACAACGTAGCCACGCATGATCGCCATGATTGCGGCGACACTTTGCGCCCTGGTGCGCTCCGGGTTGTAGGTCTGGCGGTCCAGTCCCACCACAAAGCAGGCGCCGAAGATGGCCGTCTCCAGGCTGCCGCGGGACAGTGCGGGGTCCACCGGATACTTGGCGGCCACGGCCTCGATCGCGGCGCCGATCACCCCCAGCAGGCGGCCGCGGAGCTCGGCGAAGGTGTCCTGCCACTCGCTGGGGGTCCGCCAGTTCTCGCTGACCCACAGCCGGGCGAAGGACGGGTATTCGGCCATGAAGTCCATGGCCTGGCCGATCATCTCGTCCATGGCTTCCAGCGGGTCCGCCGAGCCGTCCTTTACACTGAGCAGCCGCGCCATCAGGATGTCCACCCCGTGCCGCAGCAGCTGCGCGATCAGATCCGATTTGCTGCCGAAGTTGTAATACACCGTGCCCTTGGAGACGCCCGCGGCTGCGGCGATCTCGTCCACCGTCACGCCCGCGGCCCCGCGCTCGCCGATCAGCTCCATCGACGCCTCGAACAACTTCTGTTTGGTGGCGTTGGTGCGCCCCGGCCGCAGCTTTTTGCCGCCCTCGGCGTCGGGCGCCGCGGCCTCGCGGGGCTGGGTGCTCATACGGCGATCTCCGGCTTCAGGGTCTTCAGGGTCCAGAACTTGTGCTTCCGGACGGCGACGGCGGACATCGCCAGTCCCAGCAAAGTGTAGCCAACCAGGCCCAGCATGGTGGGCAGGATGCTGGCCAGCTCGGCGCCGTAGATCAGGTGGCGCATGCCGTTGACCACGTAGCCCATCGGCAGCAGCTGGTGCACCACGTGCAGCGGCTGCGGGGTGGTCTGCCAGGGGAACGTGCCGCCGGAGGAGACCAGCTGGAGGACCAGCAGGATCAGCACCACCAGCTTGCCGGGCGAACCGAGCAGCGCCACCACACCCTGGATGATCGCGCTGAAGGCCATGGCGGCGGCGAGCATCAGGACCCACATGAGCACGGGATGGGCGGGGTCAAGGCCCAGCCCCACATCCACCACCAGGGTCAGCAGGCTGGCCTGGACGGCGGACACCGCCAGGAACGGCAGCCAGCCGCCGACGGCGATCTTCCACGACGGCGCGTTGGAGGCCAGGGCGCGCTGGGTGACCGGCCGCATCGCCTGGACCAGCATAAAGATGCCGATCCACAGGGCCAGGGTGAGGAAGAACGGTGCCAGTCCGGCCCCGTAGGAGCCCGCCTTGGCCTGCGAGACGTTGCTGACGGCGACGGGGTCCGCCATGACCTTGGCGAGGCTGTCCTTCTGCGCGCCGTCCGGGTTCGGAACCTTGCCGGCGCCCTTGGCCAGTTCACCCGCGAGGGTGCCGGCGCCGTCGGACGCCTTGGCCGAGCCGCTCTCAAGCCGCGCGGCGCCGTCGTCGAGCTGCCGGGCGCCCTGGGCGAGTTTTTCCGTGCCGGCCAGGGCGTTCTGCTCTCCGGCGGCGAGGTCCGCGGTGCCACCGGCCAGTTGCTCCGCCCCGCCGGAGGCCTTCCCGACGGCGTCGCTCAGGGCCGGGGCCGCGCCGGCCAGCTGCAGGGCACCCGCGCTGACGGCGGCGGAGCCGTCCGCCAGCTGCTGCACCTGGGCCGCCGCGCCTTTGAGGGCCGCCCCCGCTCCGGACGGCGCCGGCGCGGCGGTGGCATCGTAGTCGGCGAGGATGGCGTCCGCCTGAGCCTTGCTGATAACGCCGGCGGCGACCAGGCGGTCATTGGAGGCCACGACCCGGCTGCGCTGTGCCTTCGCCGCGGCCTGTTCCGCGGATGCGAGCTGGCCCGCCATGCCCTGCAGCTTCGTGTTGAGCGCGGCGTTTCCGGCGGCCACCTGGGCGGCGCCGTCGGCCAGCCGCTGGGAATCCGCCGGCAGTGCGGCGGTCTTGTCCTGGAGCTGGCCCAGGCCGGCGGCGAGCTGCCCGGCCCCGGCGTTCAGCGTGTTGGCGCCGTCCAGGAGTTTCCGCTGCCCGGCCACGAGTTCGCCGGCGCCGTTCCTGAGCGATGACGTACCCTGGTGCAGGCTGGCCGCGCCGTCGTGCAGCGATGACACCCCGCCCGCGAGGTCCCGGGTGCCGTCGGACGCCTTCAGCATCTGGGAGTGGATGGTGCCGAAGCCGGTGAGGAGCTGGTTGGCGGTCTCCTCGCCCACCTCCTTGGCCACGGTGGTGTGGACGGCGGTGGTGAGCTTGTCCACGATCGTGCCGAGCAGGTAGTTGTTGGCGTCGTTGGTGGTGACGTTCAGCATGGCCTGGTTGGCGGCGTCGAAGCTTCCCGGCGAGGCGAGGTTCGCGGAGAAATCCCGGGGGATCTTCAGTGCGAACGCGTACTGGCCGCTGCTCACGCCCTGGTCCGCGACCTCCGCGCTGGAGACGCTCTGCCAGTTGAAGACGTGGCCGTCGACGAGGCTGTCGGCGACCTTCCGGCCTGCCTCCAGCCGGGTGCCGTCGGCGGACGTGGCACCGGTGTCCTCCACCACAAGGGCCGCGTCGATCTGGTCCAGCTTGCCGTAGGGATCCCAGTTGGCGTAGAGGTATACCGCCCCATAGAGCAGCGGCACCAGGGTCAGGGCCACGATGGTCAGCTTCGGCAGCAGGCCGCCGGTCATGCGCTTCAGTTCGGAACGGGCCAGCCGCAGCACGGTCATCGGGCGTCCTCGCTTTCGGGGTCTTGGTGAGCGTCGGCCGGTTCCGGCGCGGGGCCGGCGTTGCCGATCTCCGCGACTGGACCGGTCCAGCCCGGCGGGAGGCTGCCGACGGTGGCGACGACGGCGAGCGGCCGGCCGGCGTCGTACGCCAGCTCCTGAAGCCGCGGCAGCCAGTCGGCCGGATCGCCGCTGTGACGGTCCGGGGAGTCGACCACCAGCAGGTCGGTGAGCGGATTGGCCAGGGCCAACGCAGTCAGCAGCTCCAGCCGGCGGCCCGCGGGCAGCTCCTCGGCCCAGCGCCCGGCGATGTCCTCGAAGCGGTTGACCTTGAGCCAGGGCGTGCTGAGCAGCGCGCCGCGGTAGCGGCGGGGGATCAGGGCGAGGTCCTCGGTGACCAGGTCGCGGACGCTCAGGTGCTGCTCCGGCTCGTTCACGCCGGGGGCGTCCACGACGGCGCTCGCCTGCCGCAGCTGCTTGATCCGGGTGCCGCCGTCCCATTCGAGGGTGCCGTCGGTCGGCTTCATCCGGCCGCTCAGGGTCAGCGCCAGGGCGGTGCGCTGGTCCTGGCGCTTGCCGGTGACGAGCAGGAGCTCACCCCGGGCTGCCTGCAGCGAGGTGGGCGGGAGCAGGGAGTCCCGCCGGCCCTTCACATGGAGCTGTTGAACGCAGAGCAAGGTAAGCCTTTCGCAGAGATGATCTGCTTCAAGGCTAACTAAACTGACCGGTCAGTTCAAATAGATGTGAGCGAACGGACACTTGCGGCCCGTTATTAAGCGCGAACGTACACTTGCGGCCCGTGATCAAGCGCGAACGGACACTTGGGGCCCCGCAATCCAAAGATTCCGGGGCCCCAAGTGTCCGTTCGCGCTTAGAGGCCGTAGTCCTCCAGCAGCCGCAACCAGACCTCGCTGATGGTCGGGTAGGAGGGGACCGCGTGCCAGAGCCGGTCCAGCGGGACTTCGCCAACGACGGCGACCGTCGCCGCATGCAGCAGCTCTGCCACATCCGGTCCGGCGAAGGTCGCCCCCAGGAGCACCTTGCGGTCCTCGTCGACCACCAGCTGGGCCCAGCCCTTGTAGTGCTCGGAATGCAGCGAGGATCCGGCCACCTGGATGGGGAGCTGGACTGACTTTGCCCGGTAGCCGTCCTTCTGGGCCTGCGCCAGGCTGCGGCCCACATTCGCCAGCTCCGGATCGGTGAAGACCACATTGGGGACGGCGTGCTCGTCGGCCGTGTGGGCGTACGGGCTCCACGGGGCCGGCTCGCCGGAGAGCGTGCCCTTGGCGCGGGCGGCGATCGCATCGCCGGTGGCGCGGGCCTCGTATTTACCCTGGTGGGTCAGCAGGACCTTGCCCGCGGCGTCCCCGACGGCGTAGAGCCAGGGGGTGGCGTCGTTGTCGTCGGCTCCCCGGACCAGCCCGCTGGCGTCGGTTTCGAGCCGCAGGGGCTTCCCGTCGTCGGCGGACAGGCCGGCGTTTTCCAGGCCAAGCCCTTCCAGTGCGGGCTGCCTGCCGGTGGCGACCAGGAGCTTGTCCACTGTGACGCTGCCGCTGCCGTCCAGGGCGAGCGTCAGCGAACCGTCGTCGTTCTCGTGGACGCTTCGGGTGCCGGTGCGGAGGTAGAGTTTGACGCCGTCGGCGCGCAGTCCCGCCTGGACCAGCTCGGACGCCGGGTCCGGAAACGCGCCCAGCAGGCCGCCGCGGGCTACCACCGTCACGGCGGACCCCAGCCGGGCAAAGGCCTGGGCGAGTTCGGTGCCGGCCACGCCGCCGCCGAGCACACCGAGCCGCGGCGGGACCTCCCGGGCGGACGTGGCCTCCCGGGTGGTCCAGTAGTCGACGTCGTCAAGGCCCTCGATCGGCGGGATGCTGGGGCGCGATCCGGTGGCCAGCACGACGGCGTGGCGAGCCACCAGCGCGTAGTTGTTGCCGTCCAGCCCCGCCACCTCCGCCCGGCGCGGGCCCGTGATCCAGCCGTGGCCGCGGATCAGGTCAATTCCGGTGTCTTCGACCCATTTGACCTGGCTGTCGTCCTGCCAGTTGGAGGTGAAGTAGTCCCGTCGTTTCAGCACGGCTTCGGCGTCGAGTACCCGGGTGACTGCCTGCTCGGCGCCGGGCACGGTCTGGGCGGCATGGAGCGCGGTGCCGGGTCGGAGCAGGGCTTTTGAGGGCATGCAGGCCCAATACGAACATTCGCCGCCCACCAGCTCCGCCTCGATCAGGACGGCCGTCAATCCGCCGCGGACCACACGCTCGGCCACGTTCTCGCCCACCGCGCCGGCCCCGATCACGATGACATCGAATTCACGCTCAAAATGTGCCGTCATGGCAACAGCCTAACCCCGGCGGGAACCGCTTTGACGGCAGCCTGTGCAGGAGGTGGGACGTCCGCTACCCTGAGGATCATCTTGGGGAGGAGCCAGCCGTGTGTGCAGGCAGGTTGAATGCAGGCAGCACCGGGCCGCGCAGCCGGTTCGGCGCGCAGGCCCGGCTGCGCGCCCTGCAGGATGACATCATCGAGCTGATCCTCGAGCGCGAGCTGGAGCCGGGCGATCCTTTGCCCACCGAAATCGAGCTGGCCGGCGTGCTGGACATCGGCCGGAACACGCTGCGGGAGGCACTGAAAGTGCTCCAGGCCGTAGGGGTGATTGAGATCCGGCACGGCTTCGGCACGTTCGTGGCCGCGAGCAACTTCGATGCCCTTGCCGACGGGCTGACCTTCCGTGCGCGGATGTCGCTGCGGCACCGCGGGCAGGAGGCGCTGGAGCTGATCGACGCCCGGCGGCTGCTTGAATCCGGGCTGATCGGTGCGTCCATGGCGCTGATGACGGCGGACCGGCTGGGGGAACTTGAGGCCGCCGTGCTCAGGATGGAGGCCCTCGCCGGGGCCGGAGAACATTTTGTCGAGGCCGACGCCGACTTCCACCGCATACTGTTCAAGCCGCTGGGCAATGGGCTGCTGCTCGGCCTGGTGGATGCGTTCCGGACCGTCTACCGCCGGATCCAGCTCGAACTTGGCGGCGGTGGCGCCGTCGACCCTGCCGCGGGGGCCGCGCTGCACCGGGGCGTCTACGAAGCCGTGGCCGCGGGCGACGCGGTTCTGGCCGCGGAACGCCTGGGCAGCCACTTTGACGCGATGCGCCGCCAGGTCGCGGCCGCCGTGGGGGAGTAGGGTGCCGGGCCGCTGCCCGCGTTTCCGCTACCGTTCAGGACCGGTGCGGCCCGGATCCGGCCTGCCCTGGTCCGAAACCGCCGCGGATTCCCGGATCACGCCGGAAAACAAAAGATCCGCACCGGCGGACCGGTGCGGATCTTTTCTCTGTGCGCCCAAAGGGATTCGAACCCCTGACCTTCTGTTCCGTAGACAGACGCTCTATCCAGCTGAGCTATGGGCGCATTCTTGGCTCTTCGGGATCTTCTCGCTCCCCCGAACCTCGAATTACTTTACGCGAGATGGGCCCGTAGTTCCAAATCGAAGGCCCTGTAATCTGCCCGACTAGACCGGTCTACGTGACCTTAGTCACAAAAACGAAGCCGCGCTTCGAGGACAAACCTTGATTTTCCGCGGATTTTGGATCGGCGGCTCATCGTCAAGTCGTATTCGGCCCTGAAGCTGAGGCCTCGGCGAGACCTAGCATTTAGGACACACCACTGAACCCGAGGAAGGGAACCGTAATGGGCGATCTGGCGCGACTGCCGCTGCTTGAGAAAGCACCCACCACACATGCCGGGCTGCTGGCATGGGTTGAAGAGGTTGCTGAACTGACCCAGCCGGACCGGATCCACTGGGTTGATGGTTCGGAGGAGGAGAACACCCGGCTCACGGACGAGCTCGTGGCCGCCGGCACCCTGACCCGGCTGAACGAGAAGCTGTTCCCCAATTCCTTCGCAGCGTTCTCCGACCCCGCCGACGTCGCCCGCGTCGAAGAACAGACGTTCATCTGCTCCGAGAACGAACGCGATGCCGGCTTCACCAACAACTGGATGGCACCGGCAGAGATGAAGGACAAGCTGCGCGGCCTGTTCAGCGGCTCCATGCGCGGCCGCACCATGTACGTCATCCCGTTCGTTATGGGCCACCTCGACGCCGAGGACCCCAAGTTCGGCGTGGAGATCACGGACAGCGCCTACGTTGTCGCCTCGATGCGCATCATGGCCACGATCGGCACCAAAGTCCTGGACAAGATCACCGCCACCAACGCCTTCTTCGTCCCGGCGCTGCACTCCCTGGGCGCGCCGCTGGCCCCCGGCCAGGCCGACGTCGCCTGGCCCTGCAACCCGGACAAGTGGATCGTGCACTTCCCGGAAGAGCGCTCCATCTGGTCCTTCGGTTCCGGCTACGGCGGCAACGCCCTGCTGGGCAAGAAGTGCTACGCCCTGCGCATCGCCTCGGTCATGGCCCGGGACGAAGGCTGGCTGGCGGAGCACATGCTCATCCTCAAGCTGACCTCCCCGGAGAAGAAGAACTACTACATCTCCGCGGCCTTCCCGTCGGCCTGCGGCAAGACCAACCTGGCGCTGCTCGATCCGACCATCGAAGGCTGGGACGTCGAAACCCTGGGTGACGACATCACGTGGATGCGGATCGGCAAGGAAGGCGAACTGCGCGCCACCAACCCGGAAGCGGGCCTGTTCGGCGTCGCCCCCGGCACCGGCTGGGGCACCAACCCCAACGCCATGCGCGCCATCGCCAAGGGCCACAGCATCTTCACGAACGTCGCCCTCACGGACGACGGCGGCGTGTGGTGGGAGGGCATGACCGACGAGGTTCCGGCGCACCTGACCGACTGGCAGGGCAACGACTGGACCCCGGAGTCGGACCAGCCCGCCGCGCACCCCAACTCCCGCTTCTGCACCCCGATCTCCCAGGTCGACATGCTGGCCGAGGAGTACTACAACCCCGAGGGCGTGGAAATCTCCGCGATCCTCTTCGGCGGCCGGCGCAAGACCACGGTTCCGCTGGTGACCCAGGCCCGCAACTGGACCAACGGCATTTTCATGGGCTCCACGCTCTCCTCGGAGACCACGGCTGCCGCCGCGGGACAGGTCGGCGTGCTCCGCCGCGACCCGATGGCCATGCTGCCGTTCATCGGCTACGACGCCGGCGACTACCTGAAGCACTGGATCAGCGTCTCCGGCAAGGCCAACCCGGAGCGGCTGCCGCACATCTTCCTGGTCAACTGGTTCCGCCGCACAGCCGACGGCGACTTCGCCTGGCCCGGCTTCGGCGACAACGCCCGAGTCCTCAAGTGGGCCATCGAACGCATCGAGGGCAAAGCCGACGCGGTCGAAACGCCCATCGGATTCGTTCCGACCGGCCACTCGCTGGACCTGACCGGCCTGGACCTGACCCACGCCCACGTGGAAGACGCCGTGCGTGTTGACCGCGAGGAATGGGACGCTGAGCTGGCCTCCATCGAGGAGTGGTACGCCAAGTTCGGCGACTCGCTCCCGGAAGCGCTGCGCTCGGAGCTCGATTCCCTCAAGGAACGGATGGCGGCGCACTAGCAGGCGCTGATCCACCGACGGCGGCCCCGCACCTTGCGCAAGGTGCGGGGCCGCCGTCGTTTTTCCCGTGGGCGGGAGGCAGCGGCTGCAGGGACTTAGGCCCCTAGCACGCAGCCGGGAGGGCCCCTAGGCTCATCGCATTCATCAGCCGGGCCGGCCGCTGACTGTCGGGGATGCGGGGGAACATTCCGGGCGCACGGTGACGCGCCCTCCGCCTGCCGCGGTAGGCGAGACCCCAGGAGCACATCATGCTTGTCACTGACGATATCCAGGCCCTGTCCGCAGCTGTCAGCGGCCCGGTCGCTTTGCCGGACAGCCCCGAATACGCGGCCGAGACGTTCGCGTTCAACGCCGCCACCGTCCACCGGCCCGACGTGGTGCTGGGCGCCAGCACCGCCCAGGATGTCGCCGCCGGGGTCAAATGGGCGGCAGAACGCCGGCTCCCGGTGGCGGTCCAGGCCACCGGGCACGGCGCCGACTCAGTGGTCGAGGGCGGCCTGCTGATCAACACCAGGCGGCTGCAGGGGCTGCACATCGATCCGGTGGAACGCACTGCGCGGGTGGGCGCCGGGGTGAAGTGGCGCAGCGTCCTGGAAGCGAGTGTCCCGCTCGGGCTGGTCGGACTGCACGGCTCCAGCACCGACGTCGGCGTCGTGGGGTACACGGTGGGTGGAGGGCTTCCGGTGCTGGGCCGCGCCCACGGTTTTGCGGCGGACCATGTCCGCAGCATGGAGGTGGTCACCGCGGACGGTGCGCTGCGCCGGATCGACGCCGAGGCCGAAGCCGAGCTGTTCGCGTTGATGCTCGGCGGCAAGGGCAACTTCGCGATTGTTACCGAACTCGAGTTCAGCCTCTTTCCGCTGGGCGAGTTCTACGGCGGCGGCATCATCTATCCGGGCGCCGATGCGGCCCTCATCCTGGCTGCCTTCCGTGAATGGCTTCCCGCGCTGCCGGATCACGCCTCGCCCTCGATCTCGCTGCTGCGGCTTCCGGACATGGAGTTCGTCCCCGGGCCGCTGCGGGGCCAGTTCGTGGTGCACCTCCGCTTCGCCCTGATGGGGAACCGGGACGCCGGTGACGCGCTGCTTGCCCCGATGCGCGCCGTCTCGACCCCGTTGATGGACACGGCCGGGCCCATGAGCTACCTCGACGTGGACCAGATCCACATGGATCCGGCGGATCCGCTCCCTTTCACGGCCGGCGGGGCGATGCTGGAAGACCTCGGCGACGAGACCCTGGCCGAGTTGCTGAAACACACCGGCGAAGGCTCGGACTGTCCGCTGCTGCTGGTCGAAATCCGGCCGCTGGGAGGAGCCCTGGCCCGCGCCGGGGCGCTTCCGAATGCCGTGTCCGGGCGGGACGCGGCGTTCCTGCTCTTCCTCGTCGGGTTCAAGATGCCGCCGGTTGCCGAGGCCGTCTCGTCAGCCATCCGCACGGTCCTGGCCGCGATGGCCCCGCACTCCACGGGATTTACCCTGGTCAACTTCCACGGCGAACCCGGCGATGAGGCTGACCGGGCCAGGGCCTGGTCTCCCGCCGTCTACGAACGGATGAGGGCGGCGAAATCCAGCTACGACCCTGGCAACCTCCTGCGGTTCGGCCATGCGATCACCGCTGTGCCGTCGTGACCTGACGCGGCGCGGCCCGGACGGGGGAGCCTGGTCCGGTTAACAACGACGGCGGCCCGCACCCTTGTTGCGAAAGGTGCGGGCCTCCGTCGTGATCTCATCGGTTGCGGAGCAGCCGATGCGTGCTTCAGTTGGCGAGCCAGATGTCCGGGCCGAAGACCTCGTAGTGGATCTTCGTGGCGGGGATGCCGGCGTTGATGGCCTCGTTGCGGATGTTCTTCATGAACGGCAGCGGACCGCACAGGTACAGCGAGGCGTTGGCCGGCAGGTCCACGTCGCGCAGCGACATAAACCCTTCCCTGGCCCCGGCCTCGGGCCGCTCAAGCCAGAGCTGCAGCTCGGCACCGTCGAGGCGTTCGACGTCGTCCGTCATCTGGGAGCGCAGCGCCCAGCTGTCCAGGGTGCTTTCCGCGTGCAGGACCAGGACCTGGCGGTCCGAGCCGGACTCGGCGAGGGAGCGCAGGATCGAGGCGGACGGCGTGCAGCCGATGCCGGCGGAGGCCAGGACCACGGGGCCGTCGCTTTCCTTGAGCGTGATTTCGCCGTACGGGTTGGAGATTTCCAGGACGTCGCCGACCTCGACGTGGTGGTGCAGCACGGGGGAGACCTCGCCGCCGTCGTCGAGCTTGGTGGTGAAGCTGCGGCTGGTGCCGGCGTCGCCGGAGAGCGAGTACTGGCGGACCTGGCGCAGGCCGTCCGGGAGGGTGACCTTGACGCTGACGTACTGGCCCGGAAGCGCCGGCGTGATGGGTGTGTCGTCGGCCGGTTCCAGGGTGAACGTCATGGAGCCGGTGCCGGCGGGGGTCTTCGCAGCGACCTTCCACGGGGTCCACATTTTGCCGTTGGCCTGGCTGGCGTAAAGGCCCTTCTCGAGTTTGATCAGCGCGTCGGCCATCAGCCAGTAGACCTCAGTCCAGGCTTCGGCGATTTCCGGGGTGATGACTTCCGCCAGATCCTCGGCGATGGCGGCGAAGAGGTGCTCGTAAACCACCTGGTACTGCGGTTCGGTGATGCCGAGCGAGGCGTGGCGGTGCGCGATGCGGGACAGCACGGTCTCCGGCAGGGTGCCCGGGTTGCTCACCAGGTGGCTGGCGAAAGCGGCGATGCTTCCGGCCAGGGCCTGCTGCTGGTTGCCGGAGCGCTGGTTGGAACGGCTGAACAGTCCGTCCAGCAGTTCCGGGTGCGCGCCGAAGAGCCGGGCGTAAAACTTGGGGGTGATCTCGCCGATCCGGGAGCCGACCAGCGGCAGGGTGGCCTCGATGACGGGGAAGGACTTGTCCGAGAGCATTGCTGACTCCTGAGGTAGTGGCCCGGGGTCTTCAACCGGACCGTGCTGAAATACCTGCATTTGAAATACGAGTATTTATGCCTCAGTTCTACACGTCGTAGAAAACAGTTTCAAATCGGAGCGCCGCCCGGGCGTGGCGCCCGCTGTCGCGCTCCTCGGCGACCGCTACCGTGGGCAGGGGCCGCTACAGGCCGGGACGCAGGCCGATCGCCTGGAAGACGGGATTCATCTGCCGCGAGGTGGGCAGCGAAGCGACGACAATGTCGTCAAGCTCACGGTAGAAGGCCTCGCGGGCGCGGCCCAGGGCGCCGCGGAGCCGGCACTCGTTGATCAGGGGGCAGGTACCCGCGGCGGCGACGCAGTCGGCCGGGTCGGCCCGGGTGTCCAGTGCGCGCAGCAGTTGCCCGACGGTGGCCAAGCGGCCTGCGCCGCTGAGCCGGGACCCGCCGTTCCGTCCGCGTTCGACGTCGATCAGGCCCAGTTCGCGCAGCTTCGCCATCGCCTTGCTGACGTGGTTGTAGGGCGTGCCGACGGCGTCCGCGATGCTCTGGGTGGTGAGCAGTTCGCCGTCGGCGGCGGCCGCGAGCACCATCATGGCGCGCAGGCTCACGTCCGCGAAGGCGTTGATCTTCATGGCACCGGCCTGGTCTAGTCCACCCAGACGGCGGGGTCGTTGCTATCGGCGGAGAGTTCGCCAAACACCAGCTCGTGCGTCTCCGGGTTGGCGCCGTAGGGCAGCACCGCCGCGAATACGGAGCCGTCCCTGTGCTCGGCGGCGACGTGGATCGCGTCCGACTCTTCTTCCAGCAAGGTGATGTCGCAGACAACCGCGGCGGCGCGGAACTCGTCCCGGTGCTGCCGGAGCAGCTCGGTGAGGTCATTGATCATGCCGTCGGCGTCGAAGTCGGCGTCGCTGTCCCCGGCCGCGTCCGCGGGGGTAACCGCAACGAGGCGGACCTCGCCGTCGTTTTCCACGACCAGGGCGAAGGGCAGGAAACCGCCGTTGCGCTCCAGCTGTTCCTGGGCTGCTCCCACGCCGGTGCCGAGCAGGTTCTCCAGGTCGGTGGCGCTGGCATCCGGCACCGAGCCGCGCCAGGAGTCCTCGGCGGGGTCAGCCGGCTGCAGGACTGCGCCCTGGGCTTCGGATGAGTCGGTCATGGCGTTCAGCCCCGGACCAGGGCCAGGACCCGGTCGCGGACCCGTTCCATGGTGGCCAGGTCCGTGGCCTCGACGTTCAGGCGGAGGAAGGGCTCGGTGTTGGATGGACGCAGGTTGAACCAGTAGCTTCCGTCCGCCGCGATGAAGGTGCTGCCGTCGAGGTAGTCCACCTCAACGTCTTCGTTGTGGAAGTCCAGCCGGACCCGCTCTACGGCGGCTGCCTTGTCCTCGATTTCCGAGTTGATCTCGCCGGAGGACTGGTAGGGCTCGTATTCGCGGCCGAGGTCGGACAGCGGGCCGTCCTGCTCGCCGAGGGCAGCCAGGACGTGCATGGCGGCCAGCATGCCGGTGTCCGCATTCCAGAAATCGCGGAAGTAGAAGTGGGCGGAGTGCTCGCCGCCGAAGATCGCCCCTTCGGCGGCCATGACGGCCTTGATGAAGGAGTGTCCCACGCGGGTGCGGAAGGCGCGGCCGCCGTCTTTGACCACCAGTTCGGGCACCGCCCTGGACGTCAGGAGGTTGTGGATGATCGTGGGTGTTTCCTCGCCGTTGGCCTTGGCGCGGGCGATTTCCCGGCGCGCCACCATGCCGGTGACGGCCGACGGCGAGACGGGCTCGCCCTTTTCGTCGATCACGAAGCAGCGGTCGGCGTCGCCGTCGAATGCCAGGCCGAGATCGGCGCCATGCTCGACGACGGCGGCCTGCAGGTCGCGGAGGTTTTCCGGCTCCAGCGGGTTGGCCGGGTGGTTCGGGAAGGACCCGTCCAGCTCGAAGTAGAGCGGGATGATCTCAAGCGGAAGCTTGGGCAGCAGCGTGTCGCCCAGCACCGCCGGCGTGGTCATCCCGGCCATCCCGTTGCCGGCGTCCACGACGACCTTGAGCGGCCGGGATCCGCTCAGGTCAACCAGGCTGCGCAGGTACTCGGCGTAGTCCTTGAGCACGTCGCGGACACTGATCACGCCGCGGGGGCCGTTGGCGGGGATGGTGCCGGTGTTGAGGTATTCCTCGGCGAGGGCCTGGATCTCCTTGAGCCCGGTTTCGGAGGAGATCGGCACGGCGCCCGCCTTGGCCATCTTGATGCCGTTGTATTCGGCCGGGTTGTGGCTGGCGGTGAAAGTGGCGCCGGCCGCGTTCAGGGCGCCGCAGGCGTAGTACAGCTCGTCGGTGGAGATCAGGTCTAGGAGCTGGACATTGGCGCCGCGGGTTGCCGCGCCGTTGGCGAAGGCCCGGCTGAACTCGGGGGAAGAGGGGCGCATGTCGCCGCCGACCAGCACGGTCTGCCCCGCCAGATCCAGGACGTCCACGAAAGCGGCTCCCACGGCCTCGACAATCTCCGCGGTGATGGAGTCGCCCACAATCCCGCGCACGTCGTAGGCCTTGAAGGAAGCCGAGAGGTCAAAAGTTTTCGTCTGGTCGCTAGTCACGGCTCCTATCTTACGTGGAAGCCTCTGCAGGCTGTCCGGGGCTGGCGGCGTATGTGGACGCAGCTTATCCACATACGGCTCCGCCCGGCTTCGCGGCTGTCGGAGGGGGCTGGGATACTGAATCAATGGCCAATAACCAGAACGCTGCAGTCCTGTCCGCTCCCCAGCCCGTCCCCGCCGGGGGTACCGGGACCCGTGACCAGGCCCAGGCCGTGCTGCGTGAACTCGTGGGGCACCCCGGCGCGGAGTTCCATGACGGACAGTTCGAGGCCATCGAGGCCCTGGTCGACGGCGGCCGCCGGGCTTTGGTGGTGCAGCGCACCGGTTGGGGTAAATCGGCCGTCTACTTCGTCGCGTCCCTGCTGCTGCGCCGCCGCGGTGCCGGTCCCACCCTGATCGTGTCCCCGCTCCTCGCGCTGATGCGCGACCAGGTCGCTGCCGCGGCGCGGGCCGGAGTCCGCGCGGTGGCGATCAACTCTGCCAACCAGTTGGACTGGGACACCGTCCGCGAACAGCTGGCGGCCGACGAAGTGGACGTGCTCCTGGTCTCCCCGGAGCGGCTCACTAACCCGTCGTTCCGCGAGAACCAGCTGCCTGAGCTGGTCCGCCGGACCGGGCTGCTGGTGATTGATGAGGCGCACTGCATCTCGGACTGGGGCCATGACTTCCGCCCCGACTACCGCCGGATCGCGGACCTGATCACCCAGCTGCCGGACAGTGTCCCGGTCCTGGCCACCACCGCCACCGCCAACTCCAGGGTGGTCCACGACATCGAGGAACAGCTCGGCGAGGGCGTGCTGACCATTCGCGGCGCCCTGGGCCGTGAATCCCTGCGCCTGGGCGTGCTGCGGCTGCCCGATTCCAGGGAACGGCTGGGCTGGCTGCTCACGCACCTGAAGGACCTGCCCGGCAGCGGCATCATTTACACCCTTACGGTGTCCGCTGCGGAGGACACCGCCCGCCTGCTGGCGGAGGCCGGCCATGAAGTGCTCGCCTACACCGGCCGGACCGACCCCGCGGACCGGGAGCGCGCCGAGCAGCTACTCAAGGACAACCAGGTGAAAGCTTTGGTGGCAACCTCCGCGCTCGGGATGGGCTTCGACAAACCTGACCTCGGCTTCGTGGTGCACCTCGGCGCGCCGTCGTCCCCGGTGGCCTACTACCAGCAGGTCGGCCGCGCCGGCCGCGGCGCCGCGAATGCCGACGTGCTGCTGCTGCCCGGTTCCGAGGACCGTGACATCTGGCAGTATTTCGCCACCGCGTCGATGCCGTCGGAGGAAAAAGCCTCGGCCGTCCTGACCGCCCTGGCTGAGGCCGGCACGGCCGTGTCGACCGTGGCGCTCGAGGCCCGCGTCGACCTGCGCCGGACGCCGCTGGAACTGCTGCTGAAGGTGCTGGCCGTGGACGGTGCGGTTGAGCGTGTGGGCGGCGGGTGGCGCTCCACCGGCCAGCCGTGGACCTACGACGCCGAGCGGTACAGCCGGATCGCCGAGGCCCGTGTTGACGAGCAGGATTCCATGGTGATCTACCAGGACACGGCAGGCTGCCGGATGGAATACATCACCTCGGTCCTCGACGACGAGACGGCGACGGCGTGCGGACGCTGTGACAACTGCGCCGGCCGGTGGTTCCCTGCCGACATTGCCGCCGACGCGACCGAAGCGGCGGGGGCGACCCTGAACCGGGCCGGGATGGTGCTGGAACCGCGGCTGCAGTGGCCCAGCGGCATGGACCGGCTGGGAGTCAACGTCAAAGGCAAGATCAAACCGGAGGAGAGCTTGGCCAACGGCCGCGTGCTGGCCCGGCTGACGGACCTGGGCTGGGGCGGGGCGCTGCGGGAAACCTTCGCCGCCGGCGCCCCCGACCGCTCGGTGGATCCGGGCATGCTGCAGGCCTGCGTGCAGGTCCTGCGCGAGTGGGGCACCGGCGACACCCGCAATCCGGGCTGGAGCGGTGCCGGCCGCCCGGCAGCGATCGTCAGCATTCCGTCCCGCGGCAAGCCCGAGCTGGTGGAGTCGTTGGCCCGCGGGATCTCCGAGATCGGCCGGATCCCGTATCTGGGCCAGTTGCAGCTGGCGCACGGCGGCCCCACGGGCGGCCGCGGCGGAAACAGCGCTTACCGGCTCGCCGGCGTCTGGGACCGCCTCGTGGTGGGACCGGAGCTCGCAACTGCCTTGGCAGGGATCCACGGCCAGAGTGTCATGCTGGTGGATGACCTGGTGGACAGCCGCTGGACCGTGACCGTGGCCGGACGTGCCCTCCGGCTTGCGGGCGCCGGCGCGGTGCTGCCGCTCGTGCTGGGCCAGGCCGGCTGATCCACGCCCGGCCGAGTCCGGCCCAGCCCGGCTGGGCTCCCCGCCCGGCCAAGCGGGGACCAGCGAGGCCGGGGCGCGCCTAGCCGCGGGGCGGCTGCTCGGACTCAAGCACGGCCATGGCGGCGTTGTGGCCACCGATGGCGCTGACCGCGCCGCCGCGGCGGGCCCCGGAGCCGCAGAGCAGGAGCTGCGGATCGTCCGTGGCCACACCCCAGCGCTGCGCCGGAGTGTCCAGGGACGCATCGTCGTCCGCGAAAGGCCAGTCGAGGCCGCCGTGGAAGATGTTGCCGCGCGGCATGCCGACGGCACGTTCGATGTCCAGTGTGGTCTTGGTTTCGATGCACGGCCGGCCGTCCGGACCGGCCAGGAGCAGCTCCTCGACCGGTTCGGCAAGGACGCTGTTCAGCGACCGCAGCACGGCATCCTGCAGTTCGGCCCGGCGGTCCTCGTTGTTCTGCGCGGTAACCAGCCGGTCCGGGACGTGCAGGCCGAACACCGTGAGGGTTTGCGCGCCGGCCGCCTGCAGCTCCGGGGAAAGGATGCTGGGGTCGGTCAACGAATGGCAGTAGATTTCGCACGGCAAGGGGTCCGGAACATTCCCGGCCGCGGCGCTGAGGTAGGCCGCATCCAGCTGCGGCCACGTCTCGTTGATGTGGAAGGTACCACCGAAGGCTGCTTCCGGGCTGACGGCGTCGTCCAGCAGCCGGGGCAGCCGCTTGAGCAGCAGATTCACCTTGACCTGGGCGCCCTCGCGGAGGTGGTTCGGGTTCTGCGTGGCGTGCAGGGCGCCGGCCGGCTCCGCGGTGCGCAAACGGTCCAGTACCACCGGGGCCACGTTGGACAGCACCCAAGGCGCGGAAACGGTGTGCAGGGCGCCGTCGTGCCGGTAACTGACGATGCCGCCAGGACGGACTGACGTGACCTCCGCCGACGCCAGGATTGTCGCGCCTGCATCCCGGGCGGCACGTTCCAGCTCCCCGGACACCGCGCCCATCCCGCCCACGGGCACGTCCCAGTCACCGGTGCCGCCGCCGATCAGGTGGTACAGGAAGCAGATGTTCTGCTGGAGGTCGTCGTCGTCGGCGCGGGCAAAGGTGCCGATGAGCGCGTCGGTCAGCACCACGCCGCGGACCAGGTCATGCCGGAGCGCCCGGGCGATGGCATGCCCCACCGGCCGTTCGACCATGGCTTCCCACGCGTCGCCGGCCCCGGCCCGGACGGCGAGCTCCCGGGCCGCGGACCGGGTGGGCAGCGGCGACGTCATGGTGGGCCAGAGGGCCCGGGTGAGTTTCCCGCAGCTCTCATAGAACTCGTTGAAGGCGCGGAACTCGTCGTCGGACGCCCCGATCGCGGTGAACGAAGCGGCCGTGGCAGCGGCGTCCTCATTGTCGACCAGCAGCGCCCGGCCCGGGTTGGCCGGGTCCGGGGTGTAGGAGGAGTACCGTCGCCGCGCTAGCGTGATCTGCAGGCCGAGGTCGTCGATGACCTGTTGCGGCAGCAGGCTGACGAGGTAGGAATAGCGCGAGAGCCGGGCGTCCACGCCGTCGAACGCCTGTGCGGACACCGCGGCGCCGCCCGGGTGGTCGAGCTTTTCCAACAGCAGGACCCTCCGGCCGGCCTTGGACAGGTACGCTGCCGCGGCCAGGCCGTTGTGGCCGCCGCCTACGATGATCGCGTCAAACGCGTGGTTGATCGACATGGGCCCATCCTGCCACCCGGACACGCCGGCCCGTCCGAAGCCCGCCGGAGGTGAGGGAGCGTTGGGTTGGTTGGCGCCGGAGGTGAGGGAGCGTTGGGAGCCGGGAACGCAAAAGGCCCCGGTCCAGGACCGGGGCCAAACGCGGAGACGGGGGGATTTGAACCCCCGGTGGAGTTGTGCCCCACACTTCATTAGCAGTGAAGCCCATTCGGCCGCTCTGGCACGTCTCCAATTGCTATTACTAGCCAACCAAGGATACGCAGAAGGGGCCATGCAGTGCAAAACGGTCGGCGCACGGCGCCGGCGCGGGGACTCAAGCGGCCCGGCCCGCCAGGGCGCGCCAGAGGAAATGCTGGCTGCGGCTCTGCAGCGCCGCGGCCTGGCGGTTGTCTGAGGCTCCCGCGTGGCCGCCCTCAAGCGCTTCGTGGAACCAGACATTGGGGATGCCCATGGCCTGCATCCGGGCGGCCATCTTGCGGGCCTGCACGGGACCCACCCGGTCATCCGAGGTGGCGGTCCAGATGAAGGTTTCGGGGTACTCCACTCCGTCGCGGAGCAGGTGGTAGGGCGAGAAGGTCCGGATGAACTCCCACTGCTCGGGCACGTCGGGGTCGCCGTACTCGGCAATCCAGGAGTACCCGGCGGACAGCTTGCTGTACCGGCGCATGTCCAGCAGCGGGACCCCGCAGGAGACGGCGCCGAACAGTTCCGGGTACTGGGTGAGCATGTTCCCCACCAACAGGCCGCCGTTGGAGCCGCCCACGCAGCCGAGCCGCTGCCGGGACGTCACGCCGCGCGAGATCAGGTCCTGCGCGACGGCGGCGAAGTCCTCGTACGCCCGGTGCCGCTTGTCCTGCAGCGCGGCGCGGTGCCACGACGGCCCGTACTCGCCGCCGCCGCGGATGTTCGCCACGACGTAGACCCCGCCGCGGCTGTGCGGGGCCTCCCCGTCGGCGCCCGCGGATTCTTCGGTGCGCCGCTCCAGCCAGGCCCGGCCGACGGCGCCGCTGTAGGCGGGGGTGCGGGAAATCTCGAATCCGCCGTAGCCGGAGAGCTGGGTGGGGTTTTGCCCGTCCAGCACCAGGTCCCGCGCGGCGATCTGGAAGTAGGGCACCCGGGTGCCGTCCTTGGACACGGCAAAGTGCTGCTGGACCTCGTAGGCGTCCTCGTCGAAGAAGGACGGCGCGGTCCGGACCACCTCGTGCGTGCTGACGACGCCGTCCACGCCGGCGCGCGTCAGGGTGCCGCGGGTCAGGGTGCTCGGCGTCGCAAACCCCGTCGCCACCAGCCAGAAGTCGTTCCCGGCGTCGTCGGCGCCGGTAGTGCCGGCGCCGCCGTCGTCCCCGCTGCCATCCTCGTCGTCGACGCCGTAGGCGTTGACGTCATGCAGGGGCGGGCAGGCGTCCAGCACACTGGAGGCCCAGGCGACGTCCATGCCGGGCCGCTGCGGATCCAGCACCCGGATCTCGGAGGACACGTCGCGGAGCAGGTTCAGCAACAGGAAGTCCCGGGTCCAGCTCCAGGACTGCAGGGAGGTGTGCGCATCCGGGGTGAACAGCACGGAAAGCTCCCGGCTGCCGGCCAGGAAGTCCTCGAAGTCCGCCGCCAGCAGCGACCCGGCCGGGTAGCTCGTACCGTTGACGGTCCACTCGCCCTGGGGCCGGAAGAGCAGCCATTCCCGGTGCGAGCTCAGGTTCACGTCCGCGGGCACCTCCAGCTCGACCCAGACGCCGTGGCGCAGCACCGAGGTGCGCTTTTCGAAGAAGCTGATCCAGTCCACGGCGAAGGTCCGCTCGAAGCCGGGGGTGGAGTCGTGCGCCAGGAGCGCCATCATGTGGTCTTCCGGGATTTCAAACAGCAGCTCGGCCGCGGCCAGGGACTCTCCGCGCCGCAGGACCACGCCGGTCCGGGCATAGGAGGAGCTGGTTTTTGGCAGCCCCTCGGCGGTGGTCGCGACCAGCAGGGTGTCGGCGTCCAGCCAGGAGACGTTGCCCTTCGCCGTCGGCAGGTCAAAGCCGCCCTCCGCAGGGTCAACGAAGCAGCGGGTCTCGACGTCGAACTCGCGGTAGCGGTTCGCGTCGCCGCCGTCGGGGGAGAGCGCCAGCAACGCCAGCCGGTGCGGCTGCCCGGCGGCGGGGCGGAGGAAGCT
The DNA here is from genome assembly GCF_964021775.1 of uncultured Arthrobacter sp. Classification (GTDB taxonomy): domain Bacteria; phylum Actinomycetota; class Actinomycetes; order Actinomycetales; family Micrococcaceae; genus Arthrobacter. The sequence continues at coordinate 18,610 of NZ_CAXHZI010000021.1, read as the reverse complement.
GGCGCCGTGGAAGACCCACTCCTCGCCCTCGGCAGCGGCCAGGGCGTCGACGTCGAGCAGGATTTCCCACGCGGGCGTACCGTCCCGGTAGCTCGCCCAGTCCGTGCGCCGCCACAGGCCCTTGGGGTTGTCGCGGTCCTTCCAGAAGTTGTAGTACCACTGGCCGTGTTTGCCCACCATGGCGATCCGGTCGGTGGAGTCCAGGACCTCCAGGATCCGGTTTTCGAGCTCGCCGTATTCGGCGTCCTCCAGCAGCTCCTCGGTGCGGGCATTTTGTTCCCGGACCCAGGCCAGCTGCTCCTCGCCGTAGATTTCCTCCAGCCAGATGTTCTCGTCGACGGGCTCGGGGGCGGTCCCGGGCAGCGCGCCGGAGGGCTCGCCGGGCGCGGTGGGGTACTCAGCTGAAGAGGTGGTCATGCGCCCATCCAAGCAACACCGGTGCCGGGCAGGCAAGTCAAGGCGGCAGCCCGGATGCGGATACGCTGGATCCCGTGGGTAAATCGCAGAGCATCCGGACGGCACTGATCGGCGCCGGACCCCGGGGCACCAGTGTGCTGGAGCGGCTGCTCGCCAACTGGGCCCCCGCGACGCCGGATGCGACCCTGCACATTGACGTGGTCGACCCCTACCCGGCCGGTCCGGGCCACGTCTGGCAGCCCGGACAGTCCCGGCTCTACCTGATGAACACGCAGTCCTTCTATCCCACCGTCGTGCCGGAGGATCCGGAGCTGGCGGCGCCGCTGGCCGGGGGCACCTTCGACCAGTGGCGGGACCGGCAGCGCCGGGACCCGCACCCGGCGCTGTCCGCCGAGGAACGCACCGAATTGGCCGGACTCAGGTCCGCGGACTTCCCCAGCCGCGCGCTGTACGGGCGCTACCTGAGGTCCACGCTCGAGGAACTGCTGGCGAAGCTGCCCGCCGGCGTCACCGTGGATTTCCATCAGGCCACCGCGACGTCGGTCCGGCCGGCCGCCGGCCCCGGGAGCGCCGGCCAGGGGAGCGCCGGCCCGGGGAGCGCCGGGTTCGACGTCACGCTCGACGACGGGACCGTGCTGGGCGCCGGGTCCGTGGTGCTGGCCCTCGGCCACCTGGAGTCGCGGCTCAACCCCGAGCAGCGCGAACTGCAGGCGGCGGCGGACGAGCTGGGATTGAAGTACCTGCCGCCGGCCGCCCCCGCCGACGTCGACTGGTCCGGGATCCCGGCGGTGCAGCCGGTCCTGGTGCGCGGCATGGGCCTGAACTTCTTCGACGTGATGGGCCAGTTGACCGAAGGCCGCGGCGGCAAATTCCTGCCCGCGCCGGACGGGGCGGGACTGGCCTACCTGCCGTCCGGCAGGGAACCGTTCATCATCGCCGCCTCGCGCCGCGGAACCCCGTACCGGGCTAAGGCGGCGCTGGCCGGCTACTACCCGGCGGCCGTGTCGCTCAGGTACTGCACCGAGGACGCGGTCTCGAAGTTTGCCGCCACCGGGATCCTGCCCGCGTTTGACCACGACCTCTGGCCGTTGCTGCACCGCGACGTCGTGTGGGCGTACTACTCCACCCTGGCGCGCTCGCAGCCCGAGGCGGTCGGCGCGGATCCGGCGGGATTCCTGGACGCGCTGGAGGAAGCGCTGCAGCCGCACGCCCACTCCACGGTCAAGTGGGAGGAAGCCGCCGGCGCCGTGATCGATGCGCACGTCCGCCAGACCTACCGGCTGGACCTGCTGGGCCTCGCCGCGCCGCTCGCCGGCCGCAACTTCGCCTCCCGGGCGGACCTGGATGCTGCCGTCGTCGATTATCTGCTCGACGACGCCCGGCGCTCCGCGCTCGGCGAGGACGACCCGGTCAAGATGGCGATCGGCGCCCTGCACCACGGCCGGGCGGTGCTGAAAACGGCGGTGGCCGACGGCGGCATCACCGACGCGTCATGGGTCGCCGGCCTGCGCGGCTGGTTCGAATCGTTCGTGGAAGGGCTCGCCAGCGGCCCGCCGGCCCTGCGCGCCGAGCAGCTCGCGGCCCTGGCCCGGGCCGGCGTCGTCAGCTTTGTGGGCCCCGACCCCAAATTCGACGTCGACCGGAAGACGAAAGTGTTTACGGCCGCCTCGCCCTGGGTGGCCGGCCGGGACGGGGACGGCGGAGGCAAGGTGCAGGCCACGGTGCTGGTCGAGGCGCTGGCCCCGGCCAACCGGGTGGCCATCAACGCGTCCCCGCTGCTGGAGCAGTTGCTCGCGGACGGCCTGGTCCGCCCGCGCCTGATGATGAGCGCGGAAGGGACGCCCGTGCAGAGTTCCGGGCTGGACGTTGTTCCGCGCCCGTACCGGCCCGTCGGCGCGAACGGGTCCGTCACGGACGGGATTTACGTGCTGGGGCTGCAGCTCTCCGCGTCGCAATGGGGCACTGCCATCGCGGCCGAGGCGCGGCAGCAGCGGGGACCGGTCTACCGCAGCGGCCAGCGGACATTGCGCGACGCGGACGAGATCGCCCGGGACATCCTGGGCCGGTAGCGCACCGGGCTGCCACGCAGCCGGACCCCGTTAAAACCGCGCACAAAAAATGAGCATGCTCCCTCCCCGGGCCGGGCGGTGGACACTTGCACACTATGTCCGCCGCTCCGGCCAGGGGAGGGGCATGCTCACTGAGGCAGGGCTACAGAACTAGCCCTTCAGGCACTTCCGGTAGGCGGCCATCGCCGTGCCGTAGTTGGCCTGGCCCACGAGGTCCGCGGGCCGCTTCGGCTTCACCGGCGCGGTGCACTGCGGCGGGACGGGGACGCTGGCCGCGACCAGCACGTCCGCCTTCACCACGGTGCCGGATTCGACGGCGGTGAGCACCAGGGTGCCCGTGCCCGCGGCGGCGCCGGCAGGCACCTTCACATCCACGGTGGCCGCACCGGCGGTCACCGGCACGATGCCGAGCCCGGTCACGGTGCCCGCGGCGTCGGTGAACTCGATACGCAGCGAGGTGTTGGCCGGGCTGCCCAGCGAGGTGAGGTCCAGCTTGGAGACCGCCAGGGTGATGGGGTCCCCGCTCTTGACCTCGGCCGCGGTGGTGTTCACCACGGATACGGAGCGGCGGGCGAAGTCCGGCGAGACGGGGTTGTGCGTCTGCAGGTACTTGATCCACGCGTCACGGTCCACCAGCCCGGAGTCCTTGGTGCCGGTCCCGGATTTGAAGATGCGGAAGTTGTCGCCACCGGTGGCCAGGAAGCTGAACGTGCCGATCCGGTAGGACTTCGCCGGGTCGATCAGCGCACCGTTGACCCGGATCGCGGTGATCCGGTCGCCCGCGGCGCGGGCGGCGTCGTAGGTGTAGTTGACGTTCTTGGACAGGCCCAGCTGCTGGTAGGCGCGGCTGGGGACCGTGCCGTCCGGGTTGGTCTGCCACTGCTGCTCCAGCAACGTCTTGAACTGCGCACCCGTGAGCGTGGTGGTCCAGAGGTTGTTCACGAACGGCAGCACCGCGTTGGCCTCGGCGTAGGTGATGGTGCCGTCCGGGGCGTAGTACAGCTCGTTGCGCAGGCCGCCGGGGTTGACGACGCCGATCTCGGCGGCGCCGAGCTCCGGTGCCTTGAGCGCGTCGACCAGGGAGTCCGCCACGAGGTTGCCCAGGGTGGATTCACTGGCGCGGTCGTCACGCACGGCGGGGGTTCCGCCGAACGCCGTCGTGATGTCCGCGGTGACCTTGCCGACCGGCTGGTTGCCGATCACGGCTGCGTCGGCGACCGCTTTGTCCACAATGGCCTTGACCGCGGCCACCCGCGGGTAGGCAGCGACCAGGTCGGCGGCCGGGTCCGTGGTGCGCTTGACGTTGGCCGCCTTGTAGCCGGTGACGGACATGGTGTTCGTGTCGATGGTGAGCTGGATCTGCCCGATGAACTCGCCGTAGTTGCCGGTCTGAACGATCGGACGGGTCTTGCCCGTCGGCTGGCCGGCTGCATCCAGCACGGGTGCGTCCCACGCGTACTGCTTGTGGGTGTGGCCGTTGAAGATCGCGGCAACATCCGGCGTGACTTCCTGGACCATCTTGGCGAACGGGCCGCCGGCGGCGATTTCCTGCTCCAGGGTGGCGCCTTCAGGCGTGCCGGAACCGGCGCCGTCGTGGTTCTCCACGATGATCACGTCGGCGAGCTTGTCAGCCTTGAGCTTCGCGGCGACGCGGTTGATGGCCTCGACGGGATCGCCGAATTCGAGGTCCGCGATGCCGGCGGGGGTGACCAGTGAGGGTACTTCCTGTGTCACGGTGCCGATCACGGCGACCTTGATCCCGTTCATGTCCAGCACGGTGTACTCCGGCAAGGCCGGCTCGGTGGTGCCCTTTTTGTAGACGTTGGCACCCAGGTACGGGAACTTCGCGTTGCTGCCGCCGGCGACCACCCGGTCGCGCAGGTCGGCCCAGCCGCCGTCGAACTCGTGGTTGCCCACGGCCGAGGTGCGCAGCTCCAGGGCGTTCAGCACATCAATGGTCGGCTGGTCCTTGGCAACGGCCGAGGCGAACAGCGAAGCGCCGATGTTGTCTCCGGCGGAGAGGAACGCGGTGGCGCCGGGGGCCGCGGCCGCCCGGAGCTTCTCGATGGTTCCCGCGAACAGCACAGTGTTGGAATCGATGCGGCCATGGAAGTCGTTGATGCCCAGGAAGTTCAGGTCAACGCTGGCCGGGGTCGCGGGCAGGTTGAGCCCAACGACGACCGGATCGTGGTCGCTGGCGCGGAACTGGTCCGGAGCATAGTAGTCAGTGACGTTGTTGTTGTAGCGGCTGTATTCCAGCGCCACGGATTCCACCGAGTTGATGTTCCAGATGTCCGCGCCGGTCACGACGGCGTTCGCCGCCGGTGAGGCGAGGATGTGGTCCAGCGAGCCCACCAGGCCGCCGTAGAGGTAGGAGTGCTTGGCCGTGCCGTCGGCGTTCTTGGCCTTGTCGTCCTGGTTGACGTACCCCGCCGCCGTGAGGACGTTGATCGGGTCCTCCTTGGCGTAGGAGTTGAAGTCGCCGATCAGGAAGACCTTGTCGGTGCCCTTGGATTTCTGCAGCTCGTCGGCGAAGGCCAGCAGGGACTGCGCCTGGGCGGTGCGGGCGAGGTTCGAATTGCCCTGGCCCTTGTCGGTGTCATCCGGCGTCGCTGCGGAGCCCTTGGACTTGAAGTGGTTGGCGATCGCGATGAACTTCTTGTCATCGGCGGCGCCCACGGGCTTGAACACCTGGGCCAGCGGCTTGCGGGCGCTGGCGAAGGCCACCGTGTCGTTGTGGATGATGGATTCGCCCACCGGTTCGGCCGCGGCCTTTTTGTAGATGAAGGCGGTGCGGATCATGTCCTCGTCGGACAGCGGGGGCGCGTTGGCGGGGGTGCGGACGTAGTCCCAGATGCCGGGCGTGGCGATGTTCAGGGCGTCCACCAGCTTGGCCAGGGCGTCGTCCCGGTTCTTGCCGAACTGGGCAGAGTTCTCGACCTCCATCAGGGTGACGACGTCGGCGCCGGACTTGGAGATGGCGGCCACGATCTTGTCCTGCTGGCGCTTGAAGTTCTCGGCGTTGGCGGCGCCGCGGACGTCGCAACCACCCCTGACGGTGATGGGGTTGCCCGCGCGGTCCGTGTAGAACGTGCAGCCGGCGACCTGGTCGCCGGTGGTGGGGAAGTAGTTCAGCACGTTGAAGGAGGCAAGCTTCAGGTTGCCGCCCACCGCCGTCGGGGCCTCCGCGCGGGTGGCGCCGAAGCCGGCCGGCTGGACCGTGTCCGCGTTGTCGGCGGTCAGCTGGGTCAGCGGCTGGAACTTCCAGGAGTCGTTGGCGTAGCTGAGCACCACGTTGGTCTTGAACGTCACCGGCGCGCCCACCCGGACGTGATCCGCGGGGGTCAGGTACGGCAGGGTCAGCGCCTTGTTGGCGGCGTCCTTGAGGAAGTTGGTGCTGGCGCCGTCGTCGAGCTTAATGCCGCGGGCGGCGTTGGCCGCGACGGTGGCGGTGTACTCGGCGGAGCCATAGGGGGCGACGGCGGTGGGCTGCTCCAGCGGGGTGGTGCCGCCGGCCAAGCCGATTTCGCCGTACTGGTTGAGCGAGTAGTTGTCCGCGACGGTGACCGGACCCTGCGGCGTCAGCAGCATGGCTTCCAGGGATTCGCGGAACGCCTCGTCGGCCGGGAGGGCGAAGCCGGTGGCCTTGACCTCGGGGGCGGCCTCGGTCAGCTTGGCGACCGCCGTGGCGTTGAGCTGGGTCATGCCGTAGTACTCGGCAACACTGCCCGTGACCTCGACGTAGTCGCCGATCTGCACCGAAGCCACCGCGGCCGGTGCATAGACGAAGATGGCGTCCGAGGCGGTGTGGTTGGCCGGGGTCAGGTCGCCGCCGGTTCCGGGGGTCTGCAGGTAGAAGCCCGCAAATCCGCCGGTCGGGAAGGCCGCGGTGACCTTGCCGCGGGTGCTGACGGAAGTGCCGGCCAGCGGGCTGGCCGTGCCGGTGCCCTGGATCTCCGCGATGCTCTTGGAGACCGGGGGAGTGACCGGTGCCGGCTCAACCGGGGCGGCTTCGCCGTTGACGGCCTTGGGGGTGATCGCGGCGTTGAGGGCGAAGTCCGCGGCGTTGTTGTTGCTGTCAACGCCGTTGCTGCGGTTCAGGCTCTTGACGTCCCCGGTGCCCGACGGCGCCGTTGCCGCCTGGGTTTCGAACGTGGTGGAGGTCCCGTAGCCCAGCAGGTCGGCGACGTTCGCGGGTTCGACGACGGAGCCGGTCGCCAGCGGGTTCAAGGCCGTGGACTGCTTGGCCAGGACGATCGTTCCGCCCGCGATGGCCGGGTTGAACCCGGTGGCGGTGGCGTCGGCGGCGGGCAGGTCCAGTCCGGCAGTGCCGTTGCTGCCGCCCTTGAGCAGGTAATACCCCTTGGCGGGGACGGTGCCGGACAGGGGCACCGTGGTGCTCGGCGCGACGCTGCTCGTGGCGGAGCGGTACTGGACGGACCAGCCGTCCAGCGTGACCGGGGCATCCGAGGTGTTGTACAGCTCGACGAACTTGTTCTTGTAGGCCGCGCCGGCGCTGCCGCCGCTGAGGTAGGCCTCGTTGATGACGACTGGCGAAGTTCCGGCGGCCGCCGGTGAGACCTCCAGTGCGGCGGCGGGCAGAGCCGTCAGCGGCGCTGCGATGAGCCCCGCGGACAGGGCTGTGCCCAGCGCTGTTTTCCAAGGTGTTATTTTCATCCGCTCTAACTCTCATGAGGGTGCCCGGGTAAGGGCTGGGTGGAGTGTGTCCGGGTCAATGGCCCGCGGACCGGCCGGTCTGCTCCTGGTCAAGCAGAATCCGGCACAGCAAAACAGGGGTGAATGAACACAAGATGGATTGCATGTGCATTCGGCGAGACGGCCCCCAGCGGAACGCCTCACAGCCGGCACGGAACCCCAACAAGGTGCCCCAGCGACGGTGTTGGTAGAGCATTTTTGTCAGCCCGGCCTTCCCCCGGCCCGGGCACTCAAAAGAATACCGGCCAGTAGCCGCAGGGGAAGCGGTTGGCCGGTATTTCTTACAGCAATTTTTCCAAAGGATTTACTTGGCGCCCGGACTCAGGCGTTTCCCGTGCCGGAGCCTTCCCGGGCGGTGTCCGCCACGATCTTGAACAGGGCGCCGGAGGGATCGCTGAGGGTGGCGATCCGGCCGAACGGGGTGTCCTCGGGGGCGTTGACGACCGTTGCGCCCAGCGCCTCGGCCTTGGCAGCGGTGGCGTCTGCGTCCTGGACGGCGAAGTAGACCTGCCAGTGGGAGGGAACCCCGGCCGGCAGGTAGCCGGAGGCGTCCATGATGCCGGCTTTGGCGGCGTCGCCCGCGCCGAGCGTGGTGTAGCGGAAGTCCGGGGTGTCGCTCATAACATCCGTGTCCCAGCCGAACACATCCTGGTAGAACTTCACGGCCGCGGCGTACTCCTTGGTGTGCAGTTCGTGCCAGGCCGGGGCACCGGGCTCGGCCGCTAGTTCGAACCCCTGCATTTCGCGCGGCTCCCACACTCCGATCGAGGCGCCGGTCGCATCGGCGAACATGGCCATTTTGCCTTGTTCGGGCACGTCCATCGGTTCCAGGTAAACCTGCCCGCCGTGCGCCTTCACGGCCTCGGCGGTTGCGGCGGCGTCGTCGGCGCGCAGGTACGTGCTCCACACATCAGGGGAGCCGGCCTGCTCCGCCATCTTCTGCATCAACCCGGCCACGGACTTACCGTTCTTCGCAGCGGTGATGTAGCCGCCGTATTTCACTTCGTCGCCGGTTTCGAAGGTCCAGCCGAAGAGATCGCCGTAAAAGGACTTGGCTTGCTCCGTGTCCGAGGTCATGAGGTCGATCCAGCACGGTGCGCCGGGGGTGATGTCAGGGGTGGGCATAGCGTTCTCCTGCCTTGCGCGGCCCCCGTGCGTGCTTCCCCGGTGGCCGCAGCTTGCTGGTGGATGGGCCGGGCAAGGAGAGACTATTCCCGGAGGCAGACAGTTTCAATGGTGCGCCCCCGGGACGCCCCGGCTGCGCCTGCGCTCAGGCCTGGTTGAAGCGGACCATGTTGCCGGAGGGGTCGCGGAAGGCGCAGTCCCGCGGCCCCCACGGCTGCACGATGGGTTCCTGGAGCACCTCCGCCCCGGCTGCGCGGACAGCTTCGAACGTGGCATCGAGGTCATCCGTGCGGAACACGATCACGGGCAGCACCCCCTTGGTGAGCAACTGCTGGAGTGCGTCGCCGTCGTCCTGGGAACGGCCGGCGTGCGGGGGAGAAAGCACGATCTCCAGATCGGGCTGGGCAGTGCTGCCCAGGGTGACCCAGCGGTGGCCGTCCGAGCCGACGTCGTTGCGCACCTCCAGGCCAAGCGCATCGCGGTAGAAGGCGAGCGACTCGTCGACGTCGTTGACGGTGATTTGTGCGTACTGCAATGAAATGTTCATGGCTCCCACGCTAGGGGAGCGGCGGAAATGATGCTTCTTCAATCCTGCTCGGCCTTCGCGGAGGCCGCGTGTGCTGCCGTGCCACGCACGGCGGCATCGCCTTGACCGCGTGGTGCTCCCTTGCCCGGTATGCGCTGGGCGGCATGCCGACGATCTCGGTGAACCGGGAACTGAACGAGCCCAGGGACGTACAGCCGACGTCCATGCAGGCGTTGGTCACGCTGGCACCGGCCCGCAGCAGCGCCATGGCACGCTCGATCCGCCGGGTCATGAGGTAGTTGTAGGGTGTTTCGCCGTAGGCCGCCTTGAACAGCCGGGAAAAGTGCGCCGGGGACATGAGGGCGCCAGCGGCCATGGTGGGCACGTCCAGCGGCCGGGCGTAGTTGCGGTCGATCAGGTCCCGCGCCCGGCGCAGGTGGGCCAGGTTTGCCAGCTCCTGCGGGGTCATGCCGCCAGTTTAGCGCCGACGACGAAGGGATAGTCAGGGGGTCCGCTCAGCCTACGAAGGCTGGCCCGGCTCCGCGGCGCGCTCGCGGAAGACCAGCACCGGGCAGTGGGCATGGTGGACGGTGTGGGTCGACACGGAGCCAAGCAGCATGCCCGCGAATCCACCGTGGCCGCGTGAGCCCACGGCAATCAGCTCGGCTTCCCGTGAGGCGTCCACGAGCGCCGCGGCGGCGTTGCCTTGCACCAGGCGTCCGGTGATCTCCACGCCCTGGTCGCCGACGCGTGCCAGCTCCGCCTCGAGGACTATCCGGGCGTCCGACTCGAAGATCCCGTAATCCCAGGCCTGGCCAAGGGCGTCGCTGACGTAGGGGAAGCTCCAGGCCGCCAGGGCCAGCACCTGGCCGCCGCGTAATTTGGCTTCGTCAACCGCCCAGTCCAGGGCGGCTTGGGACTGCGGCGAGCCATCGACCCCGACTACGATCCTGAATACCCCGTTGCCGGCCATTAGACCTCCGCTTCATCGATGGGTCCCGGGAACTGCAGGGATACCCCATCTTGGCACTGCCGGCGGTGAACCGGGAGGGGGCCCCTTTAAAGCCACCAGCCGGAGTTACCAGGCCAAGTCACCAGGCCAAGGATTTTGCCTGGTGCGGTTTGATCGCAGATGTCTGGCCGCAGTTCGAACAGGTGATCCGGTAGCTCCTGGACGTGGTGAAGACGGGGATGAAGAACAGCGTGAACTTCGTCGCGCGTTGCTGCAGGCGGTGCTGCACGAACTGGCGGCAGCGCTGGCAGGTGGCCGGTCGGCCGGGCAACTCGTTCAGCACGGTCTTGAGGCCAAAAAGTAGAAACATGGGTGGCACCTTTCGCGGGTGGTCAGGCCCTCGGCGAGAGACGGGCGGCGAGGCCCGTGAGCAGGATGGTGATGCCCTCGTCCAGTTCGGCTTTACCGTCGTAATCGGCGAGGACCGGCGCGAGGGCCCGGAGTCGGGGGAAGTCCTTTGGCGGCAGCCGGTGTAGGCCCAGGCGCAAGAGTGCTTCGTTCTCCTCCGGATCCACAATGAATTCCTGCAGCTCGTTGAGGATGTGGCCGTACAAGTAGCCGTAGTAGGCGCGGTAAACGTGCAGCGCGTCGGACGGGGCGAAGCCGGCGTCGATCAACAGGGAAAGAATCTGTTCCAGCGGACGCAGGGTGCCCAGCGGTCGGAGGCCCAGTGGTGTCGACAGGGGGCGGGTCACCAGCAGGGGAACGACATTGGGGTGCCGGAGCGCGAGGTCACGGAGATCGTGGGCGATGCGCCGCAGTTGCGCCTGCCAGTCCGGGTCATCGGGGAAGATGGCCAACTCGTTCAGGACGAGCTCGGAGACGCCGTCCAGCAGGGCGGCGCGGTTTTCGGCGTAGCGGTACAGGCTCATCGGGTCCCGGCCGAGTTCCTGGCCGAGCCGGCGCATGGTGAGCGCCTCCAGGCCTTCGGAATCAACCAGCGTCAATGCCGTGCACAGCACCAGTTCCCGGCTGAGTCGCGTCTTCGGGCCGGGGGCCGGGGAGGGCGCCAGCTTCTCTGCGGGGGACATGGGTTTCCGATCCTGTTGTGCGGGGCCGGCCCGATTTAGGGGGCCGTCCCCGGAGGTGAGTCAGCAAGCTTGCCTACAATGAAGTCTACGCCTATTGTCTACAGTGTAGAGAAGTTCCGGATCCCGCCCTGCGGGATCCCAAACCGCTTGGCGGCCCGTGCGTGGCGTTCAAGTAGCTGCTGCTGTAGCCCTCGGCGGCATTAACACGCACCCGGCGGAAACGAGCCATCATGGCAGATTCGCAATACGACCAGTTCCTTCAAGAAGCCACCACCACTGACGCCGCATCCGGGTCCGTTCTAGGACGGGACTGCCTTTACGGCGTGTATACCAGCTGGTGTTTCCTGTCCCGGAGCGTGCCCCGGCCCGAGGATGCCTTCTGGGCAGCCATGAAGGAGAAAAGGATCCGTCCCGGGCGCACTCCGCTGCGCATGAAGGGCCCCGCCGCGGCGGACTACATTCTCTCCAGCTTCCCCGGACTGGTGTGAGGCGGATGGCTGCAAGTTCGGGCACCTACCGGCCGGTTAGCGCCCACCAGCCCCGCGGCCGCCGGCCCTGGTGCGCCGACTGCCACAGTGACCGGCACCTCCTCGCAGGTTCCGCCGCGGTCCTTGATGCCCGCGACGAAACACTGGCTCTGGCTGTGACCTGCACTCGCTGCGGTCTCTCCCGGGTCCTGGCGACCACCGCGACCTTTGCCGCGGCCATTAGCCGCCGACGGAACAGGTGAGGCCGGTGGCGGCAATCTTTCGATCGCCGCCACCGGCCTCAAATCCGCGCAATCGTTGCGCACCCGCGGAAGGTAAGAGATTCGAACTCTTGGTACGGGGTTACCGCACACTGGTTTTCAAGACCAGCTCCATCGGCCGCTCGGACAACCTTCCCTAACGAGTAGTGTTTCATAGCCGGTCAGTAGCCACAAAAAAGCGGCGGCGCTCGCTTGCGGCGCCGGGTTGGCCACATACTCTGGAAGCAGGCGTTGCCCGCACCCTGTGCTGCGGGCGCCCCGCCTGCACGCAATTAGTTAGGAATCGGGAGTACTTCATGAAGGCTGTCTACATCTCCGCGCCCGGTGGTCCGGAGGTCCTGGAGCTTCGTGAGGTCCCCGCGCCCGTTCCGGGCCCGGGCGAGGTGCTGATCGACGTCGTCGCCGCCGGCCTCAACCGGGCGGACGTCCAGCAGCGCAAGGGGTTCTACCCGCCGCCGCCGGGCGCCTCCGACATTCCCGGCCTGGAAGTTTCCGGACGGATCGCCGGGTTCGGCCCCGGTGTCACCAAGCCGTTCTCCGTGGGGGACAAGGTTGTCGCCCTGCTGGCCGGTGGCGGTTACGCCGAAAAAGTGGCGGTGCCCGCCGGTCAGGTGCTGAGGATTCCCGACGGCGTGGACCTCGTGACTGCCGCCTCGTTGCCGGAGGTCGCGGCGACCGTCTACTCCAACCTGGTGATGACGGCCCAGTTGCAGGCGGGGGAGACCGTGCTGATCCATGGGGCCACCGGCGGTATCGGCACCATGGCAATCCAGCTGGCCAAGGCCCTCGGCGCGCACGTGGCCACGACAGCGGGCACCGCGGAGAAGGTCGGCACCGCGAAAGCGTTCCTGGGCGCGGACATCGCGATCAACTACGCGGAGGAGAGCTTCCCGGAGAGCCTGCGCGCCCAGAACGGCGGCAAGGGGGCCGATGTCATCCTCGACGTTGTCGGCGCCAAGTATCTCGGGCAGAACGTGGACGCCCTGGCCGACTACGGACGGCTCGTCGTCATCGGCTTGCAGGGCGGCACCAAGGCTGAACTTGACCTCAATATGCTGCTCCGGAAGCGCGCTGCCATCATCGCCACCTCGCTCCGGCCCCGGCCGGTGGAGGAAAAGACGGTCATCATGAACGCGGTCCGCGACGCCGTCTGGCCACTGGTGGCCGACGGGCGGATCCGGCCTCTGGTGGCCAAGACGTTCCCGCTTGACCAGGTCCAGGCGGCGCACCGCTACTTCGATTCCGGCGAGCACGTCGGCAAGGTCCTGCTCGTCACCTAGACCGACGTGACGCAAAGCATGCGCGAAGTGGCATATGCCGGGTCGCTGCCTGCGGCAAATAACGATAATGTAATTCCATACGCGGTATACACGCGTCTTGGGGCGCGTGTATAACGTCGTCCTGCTAGCCTCGGGGGCACCATGTCTATCCGTCACAGCCTCCTCGCGCTGCTGCAGGAGCGGCCCCGCTACGGGTACCAGCTCAGGACCGAGTTCGAGGACCGCACCGGCGCGTCCTGGCCGCTGAACATCGGGCAGGTTTACACCACCCTCGACCGCCTTGAACGCGACGGCCTGATCCAAAAGGACGGCGCCGACGGCGAAGGCCATGTCATCTACAGCATCACCCCGGCGGGGCTGGACGAGGTCCGGGACTGGTTCCGCGCCCCCGTCGGCCGCACCAACCCGCCGCGCAACGAACTCGCCATCAAGCTCGCTCTCGCTCTCACGCTGCCCGCCGTCGACGTCGGCGCCCTCATCCAGGCGCAGCGCGCCGTCTCAATCCGGGCGCTGCAGGAGTACACCAAAGCCCGGCGCGAGGCAGTTGTGCACCCGCGCCCGGAGGACACGGCCAGGCTGTTGGTCCTGGACTCGCTCATTTTCCAGACCGAGGCTGAAGTCCGGTGGCTGGACCTCTGCGAGGCGCGCCTGATGCAGCTGGCCGGCCCGGCCTGACAACCGGCCCGGCCTGACAACCGGCCCGGCCTGACAACGGCTCGGTGTGATGCCGTTCACCGCGGACTCCGCACCGCTCGGCGAGCGGCGCGGCGCGGCGGGCCCGCGGCCGTATCCATCGGGAAGCCGCGTTGATAAGGTGCCATGGGGCAGATCCGACTGCTGATCTGTCACCCGGGGTTTCTCAAGGAGGAGACATGGGCACAATGCCAGACGGCGGACCAAACACCGCACAAATCGACGACGGCATCACACCGGTACCGGGCCTTCCGCCCACGGCCGTCGACGAGTCCGTCCGCGAAGCTGAAGAGCGCAAGTGGACACCCGCGAAAATCGCCCTCTGGGTGGCCATCGCACTGCTGGGCGGCGTCGCCTGGTTCATGCTCGCGATCGTCCGCGGCGAGACGGTCAACGCAATCTGGTTTGTGTTCGCCTCTGTTTGCACCTACCTGATCGGTTACCGCTTCTATTCCAAGGTCATCGAGCGGTACATCACCAAGCCGAACGACCGCCGCGCCACCCCCGCCGAATACAAGGCAGACGGCAAGGACTACGTCCGCACCGACCGCAACGTGCTTTTCGGCCACCACTTCGCCGCCATCGCCGGCGCCGGGCCCCTCGTCGGCCCGGTCATCGCGGCCCAGATGGGCTACCTGCCCGGCACCATCTGGATCATCATCGGCGTCGTCCTTGCCGGCGCCGTCCAGGACTACCTGGTCCTCTTCTTCTCAATGCGCCGCGGCGGCCGCTCGCTCGGCCAGATGGCCCGTGAGGAACTCGGCGTAATCGGCGGCACCGCCGCCCTCATCGCCACGCTGCTCATCATGGTGATCATCGTCGCCATCCTGGCGCTCGTCGTCGTCAACGCCCTCGGCGAAAGCCCCTGGGGTGTCTTCTCCGTGGGCATGACCATCCCGATCGCCCTGTTCATGGGCGTCTACCTGCGCTACCTCCGCCCCGGCCAGGTCATGGAAGTCTCCCTCATCGGCTTCGTGCTGCTGATGGCCGCCATCATCGGCGGCGGCGCCGTGGCCGGCACCGAGTGGGGTGCCGCATTCTTCCACCTGGATAAGGTCACCATCGCCTGGGGCCTGATCATCTACGGCTTCATCGCCGCCATCCTGCCCGTGTGGCTGCTGCTCGCACCGCGCGACTACCTCTCCACCTTCATGAAGATCGGTGTGATCGTGATGCTGGCCCTGGCCATCATCGTGGTTCGGCCCGAGATTACCGTGCCCGCATTCAGCGAATTCGCCTCCCGCGACAACGGACCGGTCTTCGCCGGAGCCGTCTTCCCGTTCCTCTTCGTGACCATCGCCTGCGGCGCACTCTCCGGCTTCCACGCCCTGATCTCCTCCGGCACGACGCCGAAGCTCATCGAGAAGGAACGCCAGACCCGCCTCATCGGCTACGGCGGCATGCTGATGGAATCCTTCGTCGCCATCATGGCGCTCGTCGCAGCGATCTCGATCGACCGCGGCATCTACTTCGCCATGAACGCGCCGCTCGCCCTGACCGGCGGCACGGTCGAATCGGCTGCGCAGTGGGTCAACAGCCTGGGTCTGGCCGGGGTCAACATGACCCCCGACGTCCTCGCCCAGACCGCCAAGGACGTCGGCGAGCAGAGCATCATCTCCCGCTCCGGCGGCGCCCCCACCCTCGCCGTCGGCCTGGCCCACATCATGCAGCAGTTCATCGGCGGCACCGCCATGATGGCGTTCTGGTACCACTTCGCGATCATGTTCGAAGCGCTCTTCATCCTGACGGCGGTCGACGCCGGCACCCGCGTCGCGCGCTTTATGCTGCAGGACTCGATCGGCAACTTCGTCCCGAAGTTCAAGGACCACTCCTGGCGGCCGGGGGCCTGGCTCGCCACCGCGGTGATGGTCGCCGCATGGGGCGCCGTGCTGCTGATGGGCGTCACCGACCCGCTGGGCGGCATCAACACGCTGTTCCCGCTGTTCGGCATCGCCAACCAGCTGCTCGCAGCCATCGCCCTGTCGGTGGTCCTGGCCATTGTGGCCAAGCGCGGCACCTTCAAGTACCTCTGGATCGTGGCGCTCCCGCTGGCCTTCGCGGCCGTCGTCACCATCACCGCGAGCTTCTACAAGATCTTCTCGCCGGTCCCGGCCGTCGGGTACTTCGCCAACAACGCAGCGTTCGCCAAGGCACTTGCCGACGGGAAGACCTCCTTCGGCACGGCCAAGACGCAGGCTGCCATGGAAGCCGTGGTCCGCAACACGATGATCCAGGGCTGGCTCTCGATCATCTTTGTGGTGCTGAGCATCATCGTCATCGTCACGGCCCTGATCGCCACCGCCAAGGCCTTCCGCAACGCCTCGGCCGGTATTGCCAACGTTGAGTACGAGGATCCGGCGCAGCCGTCCCGCGTTTTCGCGCCGGCCGGGCTGTTCCCGACCGCGGCGGAGCGCGAACTGGACGCGGAGTGGAAGAAGCTGCCGGCAGACCAGCGGCTCGAACACTCCGCACGGCACTGACGGTTGCGGCCATGAATGCCCTCGTAGCGGGATTCCGCGGCTTCGCCGAGTACTTCAGCGGTGTCCTCGGAGCCGATGCCTACAAGAAGTACCTGGAGCACCACCAGGCCTCTGGCCACGACGGTCCGCCGATGTGTGAGCGCGACTTCTGGCGGGACCACACGGACCGCCAGGACAGCAACCCGCAGGGCCGCTGCTGCTAAGTGGGCCTCTGCCTGCCGAAGGCGCCGCTGGGAACACCCGTTCCCGGCGGCGCCTTCGCCCGTTTTCGGCGCCGGTTCCGGGTACGACGCCGGACCCGGAACCGATCGTCATGTGCCTCGGCCCTCTGCCTCCGCGCGTGAGAGTATGAAGCCATGAGCGATCCGATCGACACTCAGTCCGGCGACGACAACCCGATGGAGGGCGTCACCACGCCCGCGGCAGCGCAGGATGCCTCCGCGGCCGGCGCACCGGCCCCGCGCCTTTCCGATTCAGCCGGGCCGGGCCCGCGCGGCCGCGCAAGCCACCTGCAGGACTTGGTGGACGAACCGGCGAAGGTCATGCGCATCGGCACCATGCTCAAGCAACTGCTGGACGAAGTGAAGTCCGCCCCGCTGGACGATGCGGCCCGGATCCGGCTGGCCGAAATCCACGAACGCTCCATCAAGGAACTCGAAGACGGGCTGGCCCCCGAGCTGGTCCGGGAGCTTGAACGGATCCACCTGCCGTTTACCGAGGACGGCACCCCCTCCGACGCTGAACTGCGCATCGCCCAGGCCCAGCTGGTCGGCTGGCTCGAAGGCCTCTTCCACGGGATCCAGACGGCGATCGCTGCCCAGCACGCCGCCCGGGAGCACGCGGCCGCGCAGCTCCAGCTCCGCCAGCTGCCGCCGGGCACCATGATCGCGCCCGGCGTCATCATCGGGGAAAACGGTGAACCCCAGCGGGCCGCCGAGCCACAGCCCGGCGCGGATCCGACGCAACCCGCCCGCCCGGCCGATCCGGACCACGGTCCCGGCCAGTACCTCTAGGCCACAATTGGGATTCTTCAGCGCCGCGCGGCAGGGACGCAAGGACGACGCGGAACTCGGGAAGGGCCTGTGGCGGCGCGCCCACGACCGGTTCGTCCGGGGACTGGACCGGTACCACCAGGTGCTCGAAGGCGTCGAGGATGAGGCGCTCTACGCAGAACTGGTCGAGATCGCCAACGAGCTCTCCGAACTTGCCGTCCGGGTCCGGCAGATTTGCATGGAAGCGCAGCGCCGCTCGCCCAGCGACGGCCTCGACATCCCCGGGGCGTTGGCCGGCGTGCACCGCTCGCTGTCGACGGCGGGGAACTCACTGGCCATGACGGCGGAAGCGGCGGCCATGCTCCGCCTCGCCGTCGGGCCGGTGCCGGTGGGCGCCGCATCGGTGCGGCGCCGCGCGGAGACGGTCGTGGAACACATTGACGACGCCGAACGCCGCCTCGCCGAGGCGCCCACAGAACCCTGACGGCGGGCACCGGGGCCGGATATTCCGGGTTAAGCGCCTAGCTTAGCGGGGGCAAAACACTGGCATCAGCCGGTGTGACTTGGCAGGATAAAAAGATGACTTCTTCTCCTGAACTGACATTCAACGACGGTAACACCATCCCGCAGCTCGGCTACGGGGTATGGCAGGTTGAGGACGACGTGGCCGAAAAGGTCGTCGTCCAGGCGTTCGAGGCCGGCTACCGGCACATCGACACCGCCAAGATCTACGGGAACGAAGCCGGCGTGGGCCGCGCCATCGCCCGTTCCGGGCTCAAGCCGGAGGAAATCTTCATCACCACGAAGCTGTGGAACGCGGACCAGGGCTATGACTCCACGCTGAAGGCGTTCGAGGAATCCATGGAACGCCTCGGCCTCGAGACCCTGGACCTCTACCTCATCCACTGGATGCAGCCGAAGCAGGACAAGTACGTGGACACCTGGAAGGCGCTCATCGAACTGCAGAAGCAGGGGCGCGTCAAGACCATCGGCGTCTCCAACTTCACCAAGGAAGGGCTGCAGCGCCTGATCGACGAAACCGGCGTGGTCCCGGCGATTCACCAGATCGAGCTGCACCCCTTCTTCAACCAGGCGGAGCTGCGTGAATTCAACGCTTCCCATGGCATCCTCACCGAGGCCTGGTCGCCGTTGGGCCAGGGCGGCGAGCTGCTGGAAAGCCCGGTCATCGCCCAGATCGCGGCCAAGCACAATGCCACCCCGGCGCAGGTGGTCATCGCCTGGCACCTCGCGATCGGCAACGTTGTGATCCCCAAGTCGGTGACCGAATCACGCATCCGCGAGAACTACGCGGCACTGGACGTAACCCTCGACCAGACCGATGTCGAGGCGATCAACGGCCTGGACCGCTCCGCCGAGGGCGCCGGCCGCATCGGTGCAGACCCGGCGGTCTCCGACTTCGCCTAATCGGTCCAGTCGGTAACTAAAAGAGCGGTCCAGGGCCTTGGTGAACTGGTCCCCGAAAGTTGGACTGGCCAAGTAAGATCCTAAGCCGCGAGGGCC
>NZ_CAXHZI010000020.1:0-70274 GCF_964021775.1 uncultured Arthrobacter sp. | reverse complement strand
CCGGATGTGAGGGGGCGTCGGGTCCGGGGGTGCCGGATGTGAGGGAGCGTCGGGTCCGGGGGTGCCGGATGTGAGGGGGCGTCGGGTCCGGGGGTGCCGGATGTGAGGGGGCGTCGGGTCCGGGGGTGCCGGATGTGAGGGAGCGTCGGGTTCCGGGGTGGCTAGACAGCCGGGGAGTGCCGGCGCCGGTGGGTGCGGGAGCGTGCAGCCGTGCTGGCCTTGGTCCAGGTGGTCCCACCCCAGGGAGTCGAATGCGTCTCCCGGATCAGCCCGGTGCCGGCGCACTCGCGGACTGCCATGATGCCGTCCGCCGCGGAACGCTTGTCCTCGAAGGCTTTTGAGACAGCGAGCACTGTGCCGTCAGCCCCCAGCAGCCGGAACCGGACGTTCGATTCTGCGTCGGTGAAGATCTCGAATTGTCCTGCCATTGTCTATTCCTTTCAGGCGTTCCGGCGGGCGTCGCGGGGTGTCCGCTGAGTGCACCGTGCCGGAGGTCTTCTTCCACCCTCCTTGGCCCGGGACAGGGCTGAAAGGGGCAAAAGTCCCGGATGTGGGCGGCGCAGGACCGGGTCTACATTGGAGGCATGGCTGATTTTGCGGGTGGATCCGGGGCAGTGGATGCGGGAGCCGCCGTGCGGTTGACGGCCCGGGTGCAGGGAATGGTGCAGGCGGTCGGCTTCCGGTATAGGACCGTGCGCAAGGCCGAAGAACTCGCCCTGCGCGGCACCGTGAGGAACAACGACGACGGCACGGTCGGCGTCGTCGTGGAGGGGCCGCAGGCGGTGGTGCTGCAATTTCGGAGCTGGCTGCGCTCGCCGGAGGCGCCCGGGCGGGTGGACCACGTCGAGGAGTCGCTGTCCAACGCGACCGGGGAGTTCAAGGACTTCCAGGTGGTGTACTAACCGGGGCCGGCCCGGTCTAGCCCCCAGCCAAGGTGAGCAGTCCGCGCTCTTGGACGACCTTCCGGGACAGGGTCTTGTAACCCTCGTTTTCGAACAGGACGGTGAGGACGTCGTCGTCGTTCTGCATTATGATGCCCGGCCCCCATTCCGAGTGGACCACCGTGGCGTTCACCGCGAAAATGTCGTCGCCGGAGAGGGCCGGGGCGGCCACACCGCCGTCGCCGGTTGCCGCCGCTTCCTCCGCGGCGGCTCCGGAGGCGCAGTTGTCGCAATTGCCGCACGGCTGCGGCAGGTTCTCGCCAAAGTAGCCCAGCAGGAACTGGCGGCGGCAGCGCCGGGTCTCGGCGTAGCCGCGGATCATCTCAACGCGGGACTGGTCCACCCGCCCGCGTGCTTCGGCCAGCTCGACGGCGCACGCCACCACCCCGTTCGGGTCCGACACGTCGCCCAGCCGGACCCCGTCCGCTTCCGCGGTGACGGCGCCGGTGTCCTGCAGCTGGTTCAGTAGACCGGTGACCCTGCGCGCCGGCAATCCCGCCTGCGCGGCGAGGGTTTTTCGCTGGAGCGGCCCGTTGGCCGCTGCAAGGACGGCCAGCACAACGCGCAGGGATGCTTCGTCCGGGGCGTGCGTGGTAAAGAACCGCCGCAGGCCCAGATCCTCGGAACGGTAGTGCAGCACCGCGACGGCGGGCTCCCCGTCGCGACCGGCGCGGCCGAACTGCTGATAGTAGCTGTCCAGCGACTCGGGGATGTCCGCGTGCAGGACAAACCGGACGTCCGGCTTGTCGATCCCCATCCCGAACGCGGTCGTGGCGACGACGACGTCCAATCCGCCGTCGAGGAACTGTTCGTGCACTCCGGTGCGGTCCGCCGCCGCCATACCGGCGTGATAGGCCGCAGCGCGGAGGCCGTTGCGGGCCAGCTTGTCCGCGTACTTTTCGGTGTCCTTGCGCTTGGCCGCGTAGACCAGGCCCGGGCCGCGCAGGTCGCTGACCAGCTCCGTGGCCTGGCGGATGACCGCGCGGCGCTTCTCCTTGTCCTCGTGGTGGCGGACCACGTCCAGGCTGATGTTGGGGCGGTCGAAGCCGCGGACCAGGACCAGCGGGTCTGTCATCCGGAGCCGCTCGAGGATTTCCTCGCGCACCGGGGGAGCGGCGGTGGCGGTGAGGGCCGCCGTCGTCGGGTTGCCCAGCCGCTCACGGACCTCGCCGAGCCGGAGGTAATCGGGCCGGAAGTCGTGCCCCCAGGAGGTGACGCAGTGTGCCTCGTCCACCACGAAGAGGGCGACGTGCAGGGCGGCCAGCCGTGCCACCGTGCTGTCCTTGGCCAGTTGCTCCGGGGCGAGGAACAGGAAGGCGATGTCGCCGCTTTCCGCCGCCTGCCAGGCGCGTTCCTGCTCGGCAGGGCCGTGGGAGGAGTTGATGGCGGCGGCGCCGTGCGGCCCAACGGCCTCCAACAGCCCGTCCAGCTGGTCCTCCTGCAGCGAGATCAGCGGGGAGACGACGACGGTGGGCCGCTTGAGCGTCCGGTGCAGTAGCAGCGCCGGGACCTGGTAGATGGCCGACTTCCCGTAGCCGGTGGGCATCACGGCGAGGACATCCCGGCCGGAGGCCAGGGCGCTCATGCCGGCGAGCTGCCCGTCGCGGAGCCCGGGCAGGCCGAAAGCGCCCGCGGCGAGCGTGCGTAGGGCGCCGTCGTCGGGCGCTGTGCGGGCCGCTCCGGCGCTGGCCTCGCTCATTCGGCGGCTCCCTTGGGAACGTGGGGACGTGGGCGGGCCGCAATGCGGGCCGTTGAGTTCAGGGTAGGCGCAGCCGGGAGTGACAAGAAACGTTTCGGCGCCCGGTCGGGACAAATGGCCCTCGGCAGGGACCGGCGCGGTGGGTAGGGTGGCCCGCATGCAGAAGATATCGATCGAAGCCCTGGCCCGGCAGCAGGTTGCGGCGGCGCTCGCGGCGCCCAGCGGCCGGGCCGCAGACACCGTGTACGGCGGGCACGAGAAGGTGCTCCGGCAGACCGTGATGGCGTTCAAGGCCGGGACGCAGTTGAGCGAGCACCAGAACCCGGGGGAGGCGACGGTGTATGTGATCCGCGGCTGCGTCCGGCTGCAGGCCGGCGACGAATCCTGGCAGGGCAAAGCCGGCGACCTGCTGATCGTGCCGGACGGGCTGCACAGCCTGGTGGCGGAAGAAGACTCGGCGATCCTGATGACGGTGGCGAAGACCAAAGGCTGACTACGGACTAAAACGCACACGCCCGCAATTGAAAGGCCCTCCGTGAAAGCCAGCGAAGCCAGGCAGCTCATCCAGGTCAAGGCCCCCATCTTGTCGCGCCGGCGCCGGGTGCTGGCCAACGCCTTCAACGTTGAGGAGTACCGGAAGGCGGCCCGGAAAGTGCTGCCCGCCGGGATTTTTGACTACCTAGACGGCGGGTCCGAGGACGAAGTGACGCTGCGCCGCAACCGCGCCGTCTTCGATGCCTGGGCGCTGATGCCCAGCTGGGGGCCGGTGTCCGGACCCGATACGGCCACCACCCTGCTGGGGAAAGAAAGCGCCCTGCCGCTCACCCTGACCCCCACCGGCGCCACGAGGCTGTTCCATCCCGAAGGTGAAGCGGCCGTCGCCGCGGCCGCAGACCGTGCGGGCATTCCTTACGGGCTGGCGGGCCTGAGCACCGTGGCGATGGAAGAGATCGCCAAGCGCCAGCCGAACCTTGACCGCTGGTTCAACTTCGGCCTCACCTCCGACGCTCAGGCGCTGAAGGACAAACTGGCCCGCTGCGAAGCCGCGGGCTTCACCACGCTGATTGTCGGCGTCGATACCCGGGCGCTGGGGTCCCGGGAGCGGGATCTGCACAACGGCTTCACCGCGCCGCCTGCGTTGACGCTGTCCACCGTCGCCGACATCGCCCGGCGTCCCGCCTGGTGGATCAACTTCCTGAAGTCGGATGGCATCAGTTTCCCCAACCTGGACCCCCGCAGTGCCGCGGCAACCTCCATGATCACGCCCGCCATGTGGCAGGCCATCCTCGGCCACTCGGATGCGACCAGCGGATGGAAGGAGCTGGAGGCCTTGCGGCAGGCATGGAGCGGCAAGATCGTCCTCAAAGGCTGCGTCAACCCGGCCGACGTCGCCAAGGCCTCCCGCATTGGCCTGGACGCCGTACAACTGAGCAACCACGGCGGACGCCAGCTCGACCACATGCTCAGCCCCATGGACGTCCTGCAGGAATCCCGGCAGCGGGTGGGCGACTCGATCGAGATCTTCGTGGACTCCGGCATCCGCCGGGGCAGCGACATCCTCAAGGCACTCGCGCTGGGCGCCGACGCCTGCTCCATCGGCCGGGCCTACCTTTACGGTCTTGTCGCCGCGGGATCGCCGGGCGTCGGACGGATCATTGAGATCCTCGCGGACGAACTCCGGCGTACGATGACGTTAGTAGGCGTTTCCAGCATTCCCGAGTTGAAAGCCCGGGGTGGAGAAATTCTCCGGGACATTCGTCATTCCGGGGAAATCCTTGAATCGACGGCGTCAGGCGACACGAAGTGATTCACTCTGATCCAGCAGGCTCCCAGAGTTCTCCCGCAGCGCCGCGGGAGGCCAACGAATCCCTGAACAGCTAAGGAAACCATGCGTACTCGATACCTTTTTCCCGTTCTCACGATCGCTACCGCGCTCTCCCTCTCAGGCTGTGTCAACAACAGCGAACCCGCCGCCACCGGCGGAGCGAATGCGAGCTCCGACGCCGTTGACGTCAAAAAGAACGACGCCATTGCTGCGGCCCTGCCGGAGAAAATCAAGAACGCCGGCGTGCTCAATGTCGGCATGGCCAACAATTACCCGCCCAACGAGTTTAAGGACGATAACGGCGCCCCCGCGGGGTGGTCCGTGGATCTCACCAACGCGCTGGGAAAAGTGATGGGGCTGAAGGTCAATTTCGATATTGGCACCTTCGATAACATTCTTCCGGCCGTCCGGGCAGGGAAGGACGACATGGGCATGTCCTCCTTTACCGACACCGTGGAACGCGAAAAGCAGGTGGATTTCGTGAACTACTATTCCGCCGGTATTCAGTGGGCCGCGCCCAAGGGCAAGACCGTCGATCCCAAGAACGCCTGCGGGCTCAAGGTTGCCGTCCAGGCCACCACCTACGAGGACACCCACGAGGTGCCGGCCAAGTCGAAGGCCTGCACGGATGCCGGGAAGCCGGCCATCACCATCTTCCGCTACGACGCCCAGGACCAGGCCACGAACGCCCTGGTGGTCGGACAGGTCGACGCGATGAGCGCCGATTCGCCCGTGACGCTGTATGCGATCTCCAAGACCAAGGACAAGCTGCAAACCGCCGGCGACGCGTTCGAGGTGGCACCCTACGGGATCCCAGTGGCGAAGGGCAGCGCCTTTACTCCGGTCCTGCAGAAGGCGCTCCAGTCGCTGATCGATGACGGTTCCTATACCAAGATCCTGGCCAAATGGGGAGTGGAAGCCGGCGGCATCAAGACGGCGGAACTCAACGTGGCCGCCAAAGGGTGACACCAGATGAGCGAGCGGGAACCCGACCGGATGATTGACCCGGACCCGGCCAAGCCGCCGCGCGCCGGCAAGGCGCAGCCGGCCGGCGCGGCCCAGCGCGGCGGCGTGGGCGGGGAGCCGGACGACGCCCCGGCGGAGGCGATTGTCGCCATTCCGCTGCGGCATCCCTGGCGGAACGTGATTGCCGTGCTCCTGGTGCTGGGCCTTGCGGTCTTCGTGCTCGACGCCGCGCAGCGCCCGGACTACGGCTGGGCGGATGTGGGCAAGTACATCTTCGACCGCAGAATCAGCCAGGCCGCGTGGGTGACGCTGTGGCTGACCATTTACGCGATGATCAGCGCGATCGTCATCGGGCTCCTGCTGGCCATCATGCGACTCTCCCCGAACCCGGTCCTGAAGAGTATCGCGTGGCTTTACATCTGGATCTTCCGTGGGACTCCCGTCTACGTCCAACTGGTGTTCTGGGGCATCGTGTCGCTGATCTATCCGGTGTTCACCCTGGGGATTCCGTTCATGACGCCTTGGGTCACCATCCCGAACGAGGTCTTCACTAACTTGTTCATTACCGCCGTCATTGGGCTGGGCCTGAACGAGGCCTCCTACATGTCCGAGATCGTGCGGGCCGGCCTGCTGTCCGTCGACGAGGGCCAGGCCGAAGCCTCGACGGCGTTGGCCATGTCCTGGGGTCAGACGATGCGGTACGTCGTGGTTCCGCAGGCCATGAAAATCATCATCCCGCCCACTGGCAACGAAGTCATCTCCATGCTCAAGACCACCTCCCTGGTTGCCGCGATCCCTTTGAGCATCGACCTTTACGGCGTCTCCCGCGGCATCTCCGCGGTGACGTTCACGCCGGTGCCGCTGCTGATCGTTGCGTCGCTCTGGTACCTGCTCTTCACCTCGGTGCTGATGGTCGGCCAGCACTTCATCGAAAAGCGGTTCTCACGCGGAACCGGACGGATGAAGACCAGTAAGGGACCGGCGGAGCCCGGGCCGGCAGCGACGACGGCGCCCGACGCGCCCGGCGCGCCCGGCGCACCCGGTACGCCCGCCGCCCCGACCGGCACCGACTTTGGAGGAAAAGGATGACCGGCGCGCCCATGGTCCTTGCGGAAAAGGTCTCCAAGAACTTCGGCACCAACAAGGTGCTGCGCGGGATCAGCCTGGAAGTGGACCGCGGGGAAGTGCTCTGCATCGTCGGCCCCAGCGGCTCAGGCAAATCGACCTTCCTGCGCTGCATCAACCACCTGGAACGCGTCGACGGCGGCAGGCTGTCGGTGGAGGGCCAGTTGGTTGGCTACCGTCAACGGGGCGGAAAGCTCTACGAGCTCAAGCTCAGTGAAGCGGCGCACCAACGGCAGGACATTGGGATGGTCTTCCAGAGGTTCAACCTGTTCCCGCATCTCACCGCGTTGGAGAACATCACCCTTGCTCCCATGCGGGTGAAAAAACAGTCCAAGGCCGCGGCCACCGCCAGGGCCATGGAACTGCTGGAGCGGGTCGGGCTGGAGGACAAGGGCGATGCCTATCCGGCGCACCTGTCCGGCGGCCAGCAGCAGCGTGTGGCGATCGCCCGGGCCCTGGCCATGGACCCGAAGCTGATGCTCTTCGACGAACCGACCAGCGCCCTGGACCCGGAGTTGGTGGGTGAGGTCCTGGACGTCATGAAGGGACTGGCCAAGAGCGGCATGACCATGATTGTGGTGACCCACGAGATGGGGTTCGCCCGGGAAGTCGCGGACACCCTGGTCTTTATGGATGAGGGCGTGGTGGTGGAAGCCGGACCACCCCGGCAGCTCCTCAGCAACCCGCAGCACGACCGGACGAAGGCGTTCCTTTCCAAGGTCCTCTGACGCGTGCACCGCGAGACGGTCCGGCGGAAGTGGTGACACCGCTGGCGGACTTTCCGGCACCCGTTGTCAGCGCGACCCAGCGGGCCTACGCTGTGCCTCGACGGCCCCACTCCGGGGACCGGCTCCAGGACCCTCCCTCGCCGGGGTGCCAGCACACCCCCGGCTGCCCGCGTCCTGGACTTCACGGGACAGGAACTGCCATGACCAAGTATCTGTTTGAAGCCAATTACCTGGGCGAAGGAATCAAAGGACTGATGCGCGAGGGCGGCAGCAAACGCCGCGACGCCCTGGTGGACGCCCTCAAATCCGTCGGCGGAACGCTCGAGTGCTTCTACTACGCCTTCGGGGACACCGACGTCCTGGGCGTCTTGGAGGCCCCAAGCGACGCCGACGCCGCGGCCCTCTCGCTGATGATCAATGCCACCGGCAACGTCAACGTCCGCCTGAAGCCGCTCATGTCGGTGGAGGACATCGACGAAGCGGTCAAGAAGACACCCACCTACCGGGCGCCGGGTCAGTAGGGGCGTTACCCGCCAAAGCCTGCGTTCTGTGACGGCCCAACTTGTCCGCGACGGCGAGCGGGTTCGATTCGACCCGCCCCGTAGGACAGACTGTTGCCGTGAGCAACTCTCCCCGCACCGGCATCGCCATCGCAGGACTCAGCCTCGGCACGGCGCTGAACCCGCTGAACTCCTCGATGATCGCCGTCGCGTTGGTGGTGCTGCGCGCGGATTTCGCGCTCGACGTTGCCACGGTCACCTGGGTGGTCACCTCCTTCTACCTCACCTCGGCGGCCGGCCAGCCGCTGATGGGACGGCTCGCGGACCGGTTCGGCCCGCGCCGGCTGTTCCTGCTGGGCATGGCACTGGTGGCCGTGACCTGCGCGCTGGCCCCCTTCGCGCCGAACTTCGCGCTGCTCTGCGTCGCGCGAGCGTTTATGGCACTTGGAACCGCGACGGCGTATCCCAGCGCCGTCGTGATGGTCGCGGCGCTGGCGCGGCAGGCCAACGTGAAATCCACCCGGCCGCTGGGCCGGATCCAGATGGCGAACACCTCGGCCGCCGCCGTCGGGCCGGTGGTGGGCGGACTGCTGGTAAGCCTGGTGGGCTGGCAGGCGCTGTTCCTGGTCAACGTGCCCCTGGCCCTGGCGGCGATCCTGGTGGTCCGCCGGTTTGCCCCGGCGGACCGCGAGCGGGAACGCGGCCGGGTGTCGGAACTGCTCCGCGACTCGGACCTGCCCGGCATCGGCGCATTCATCGGGGCGCTGGTGCTGGTGATGATGGCGCTGCTCAATGTGTTGCCCGACTACCGGTGGTGGCTGCTGGGCGGCGGACTGCTGCTCGCGGTGCTGTTCACCGTGCGGGAACTGCGCTTCAGCCCGCCCTTCCTGGACCTGCGGCTGCTGGGCCGCAACCGGCCGCTGTTGCTGGTCTACCTGGGCTTCGCGCTGTTCAACGGCGTCTACTACTTCGCGTTCTTCGGCCTCCCGCAGCTGCTGCAGACCGCCGGCGGCTACGACCCGGGGATCGTGGGCCTGCTGATGCTGCCGCTCGCCGCCATCTCGGTGGTCGGAACGCCCTTCGCGGTCCGCGCCATCGACAGGTTCGGCGTACGGCGGGTGCTGATCGCCGGCGTCGTACTGCTGATCGCCGCGTCCGGCACCATGTGGCTGCTGACCGCGTCCCTCGCCGCGCCGCTCGTGCTGGCGATGACGGCGCTATTGGGGGTGCCGTACTGCGTGGTCAGCATCGCGTCGAGCCAGGGCATGTACCTCTCCACCCGGCTGGAGGAGCGCGGCGTGGCCGCCGGGATCTACCAGACCTGCCGCTACCTCGGCGCCATCACCGCCACCGTGCTGATCGGCATCTTCTACGGCACCGGCGTCACCCAGGCGAACTGGGGGCTGATGGTCTTTGTCATGCTCGGCCTGGGCGCGGTGGTCTTTGTCGTGTCGCTGCTCTGGCGGGAGCGGCGGCCGGCCTAGTCCGGCTGGGGCGGGCACCGCCGGCGGCGGCCGCGGCGCCCTGACGCCCGCGCGCCGCGGGGGAAATGTGTGAGCGGAGCCACAAAATATTTGCCTGCGTGCCTTCGGGGCGCCTATAGTCAACTCAGCGGTTCGATATTAGAACAGCTAGTTCTATTATCGAACAACCCAATCTTGATGGCGCCAGCCAGCCCTACAACGACGTAAGGAAATCCCGTGCACTTTCACCACCACGGCTATGTATCCGGGGACCCGCGGGTCCAGCCGGCCGCCGGCGTCGGCGTCGACCGCCCGGCAGAACTTCCCGACGTCGTCGACGTGCTGATTGTGGGCACCGGGCCCGCGGGCATGGTCGCCGCCGCCCAGCTCTCCCAGTTCCCCGACATCACGACGCGGATTGTGGAGCGCCGGCCGGGCCGGCTCGCCATCGGCCAGGCGGACGGCATCCAGGCCCGGAGCGTCGAAACGTTCCAGGCCTTCGGCTTCGCCGAGCGGATCATCGCCGAGGCGTACCGGATCACCGAGATGGCGTTCTGGAAGCCGGACCCCGCGGATCCGTCCCGCATTGTCCGCGCCGCCCGCACCCTGGATGATCCGGCGGGGATCAGCGAGTTCCCGCACCTGATCGTCAACCAGGCCCGCGTCCTGGACTACTTCGCCGAAGTTATGGCCAACGCGCCCACCCGGATGAAACCGGACTACGGCTACGAATTCCACGGGCTGGAGGTCGGCGAGGGGGAGTACCCCGTCACCGTGACGCTCGCGCACACCTCCGGACCCGACGCCGGCCGGGAGCGGACCGTCCGGGCCAAATACGTCGTGGGCGCGGACGGTGCCCGGAGCAAGGTGCGGGACGCGATCGGCTGCACCATGGCCGGCGACAAGGCCAACCATGCCTGGGGCGTGATGGACGTGCTCGCCAACACCGACTTCCCGGACATCCGCACCAAGTGCGCCATCACCTCGGGCGCCGGCGGCAGCATCCTGCTGATCCCGCGCGAGGGCGGCCACCTCTTCCGCATGTACGTGGACCTCGGGGTGGTTCCGGAGGGCGACGCCGGCGCGGTGCGGAGCACCAGCATCGAGCAGATCATCGCCAAGGCCAACGCCATCATCCACCCCTACACGCTCGACGTGCGCAACGTCGCCTGGCACAGCGTCTACGAGGTGGGCCACCGTCTCACCGACCGGTTCGACGACGTCCTACCGGAGGAGCTCGGCACCCGCACGCCGCGCGTGTTCATCACCGGCGACGCCTGCCACACCCACAGCGCCAAGGCCGGCCAGGGCATGAACGTCTCCATGCAGGACGGCTTTAACCTGGGCTGGAAGCTGGGGCACGTGCTGGAAGGCCGCAGCCCGGAGAGCCTGCTGGCCACGTACTCGGCTGAACGCCAGGTGGTCGCGAAGAACCTCATCGACTTCGACAAGGAATGGTCGACGCTGATGGCCAAGAAGCCGGAGGAGTTCGACAGCCCCTCCCAGCTGGAGGATTTCTACGTCAGCACCGCGGAGTTCCCGGCCGGCTTCATGACCCAGTACACCCCGTCGATGTTGATCGGCGAGGCCACGCACCAGGAGCTGGCCACCGGCTTCCCCATCGGCAAGCGCTTCAAGTCCGCGCCCGTGGTGCGGGTCTGCGACACCAATCCGCTGCACCTGGGCCACCAGGCCACCGCTGATGGACGGTGGCGGATCTACGTCTTCGCGGACCCGTCCCTGCCCGGTGCCCCGTCGCCCACCACGGACCTGGCGGCCTGGCTGGCGGACGCGCCGGACTCGCCGCTCGCCGCCACCCCCGAGGGTTTGGACCGTGACGCATGGTTTGACGTCAAGGTCATCTACCAGCAGGAGCACACCAGCGTCGACATCGGTGCCGTGCCGGCAGTGTTCAAGCCGCAGGTGGGGCCGTTCCAGCTGAACTACCTCGAGAAGGTCTACGCCGCGGATCCGCGGGCGGACATCTTCGAGCAGCGCGGCCTGGACCGCGGCGGCGTCGTGGTGGTGGTCCGGCCGGACCAGTACGTGGCCACCGTCCTGCCCCTGACAGCGACGGCGGAGCTCGCCGCCTTCTTCGCGCCGCTGGTGGGGGAGCGTTCGTCGGTCTAGGGGGCCGACCCCGCAACCAGACGGGCCCAACCCGGCTCCGGGTCTAGCGGCCGGCTGCCACCGACTCCGCAGGCGCTGCGGAGCCGGCGGCCCCGGCGTCGGCCCTGTTCCGCGCGATGCCGCCGGCCACCGCGACGATGAGGCTGAGCAGCGCGGTCAGCAGCACCCCGAGTCCCGGGTGCACGTGCAGCAGGACCGCGCCCACGGTGGCGCCGGCCAGGATCAGCACGACGGCGCCCAGCCGGCGGCCGGTGTGGGTGCCGGATCCGCCGCCCCGCCGGGAATCCGCGGCCAGTCCGGTCAGCGTCGAGGTGACCACCACGGTGGTGACGTCCTTGACGGCCAGGTGCCGGGCCGTGGCCGCCTGGATTCCCATCGCGACGGCGAGCGCGCCGGTGATCGCCAGGGTGACGGGGTCGCCGGCGTGCGGGGCGTGGAAGAACAGGACGACGGCGACCGCGGCCATGGTGAGCCCGACGGCGGTGAGCAGGGCCGTGGTCCGGCGGCTCCAGCCCGCGGCTTCGGGCCGGAGGACGCGGCCGGCCACCACGGCGCCGAGCATAAAGCAGGCCAGCGCGATCAAGGGGCCCACCACCGGCAGATTGTCCGCGCCGATCAGCGCCATGCCCAGAATCACGACGTTGCCGGTCATGTTGCCGGTGAAGACCCGGTCCAGGCCGAGGTAGCCCACGGCGTCGATGACGCCGGTGGAGAAGGTCAGCACGAGCATCAGGATCAGGTGCAGCCGGGCCTGGTCGGCGGACTTCAAACGTTTAAGCATGGATCATCTTTCGTTGCTGGGGCCGGGCCGTCGTCGGTGGCGTGCTGAGCTGGCAGGCCAGGCAGAGGAGGTCGGCGTCGCGGTGTACCGGACCCACAATACTCACGCCGCAGGGCAGCCCGGCGGAGGTGGTCAGCGGGATGTTGACCGCCGGGAGCCCGGCAATGCCCGCGATACAGGTCAGCTGCATGGTGGCGCGGCGCACGGCTTCGATCGCCGCGCCGCCCGGTCCGGCGCCCTTCACCAGCGGCGCTACGGACGAA
Source organism: uncultured Arthrobacter sp. (assembly GCF_964021775.1). Taxonomy (GTDB): domain Bacteria; phylum Actinomycetota; class Actinomycetes; order Actinomycetales; family Micrococcaceae; genus Arthrobacter. The sequence goes on along the minus strand of NZ_CAXHZI010000020.1, from coordinate 57,853 downwards.
GCCGAGGGCAGCACCAAGATCCCGCCGCCCACCAGGGTGCGGAGCTGCTGCCGGGCGGCCCGGAGCACGTCCCGGGCGGAGTCGGCCTGGTCCGGGAGGATGAGCGAGGCCGTCCTGAACCGGGCGGCCACGTCGGTCCCCAGCGATTCCCAGTGCCGGCTGATCCAACCGCCGTGCTGCTCCCACGCCTCGAAGCCCTGCACCGTCTGGAACGCTGCGAGCCAGCGCGGCAGCTCATCGACAGGGAAATCCGTGGCGACCAGGCCCGGCACACCGGCGGGCCCGGCCCAACCGTCGAGGAACTCCCGGACGGCGCGGCCGACGTCGGGCTCCGCGAGGGCCAGCAGCGCCGGCGCAAACCGCGCCCCGGGCTCCGCCCCGGCCGGCGGCCCGGACGGGCCGGAAGGAGCGGCCCGCGGCAGCAGCACGTCGCCGACGGCGGACAGCGTCCTGGCGTCGCGGGTCATCCAACCGACCGTGTCGAAGGACGCCGCCAGTGGCAGCAGCCCGTCAGTGGATACGGCGCCGTGGCTGGTGCGGATGCCGTAGAGGCCCTGATAGGCGGCGGGGACGCGGATGGAGCCGCCGGTGTCGGTGCCCAGCCCGACGTCGGCCTGGCCCAGCGCGACGGCGCTCGCCGAGCCGGAGGAGGAGCCGCCGCTGATCCGGCCCGGCGCCTTCGGATTCGGCGGGGTGCCATAGTGCGCGTTTGTCCCGGCCAGGCTGTAGGCGAACTCGTCGGTCCGGGCGATCCCGGCCACCGCGGCGCCGGCGGCCAGCAGCGCGGCCGGGGCAGCCGCCGTCGTCGTCTCACGCGTGGCGCCGGCCAGCCAGTCCGGGTTTCCGGCGCCCACCGCGAAGCCCTCCAGCGCGAGCAGGTCCTTGACCGCCACTCGCAACCCGTTCAAGGAGCCGGAACCGGTGGCCGGGAGCAGCGGATCGGCCAGCTCCCGCCAGACCGATAGGTCAGGCGCGGCCGGCAGCGACGCCGCGGTCACCGGAGGAAGTCCTCGACCCGGATGCGGGCGTGGACGCCTTTGACCAGGTCGACCACCTGGGAGATGTTGAAGTCCGTGGCGGCGCTGAGGTAGGCGTAGGCCAGGCTGGGGTCCATGCCGTAGCGGGCCTGGAGCAGCGCGATGGCGGCGCGGACGCAGTTCTGCACGGCCGTGTCCAGATCCTCGTCCATGCCGGTGGGCACCAGGAACTCCGGGGTCTGCGCCAGCGGGCCGGTGAGGTCGCCGAAGTTCCGCACCGCCTCGTCCTGCGGCACGACGTCGAACCGGAGCCTGACCCGGAGCGAGGCCTCCATGGCGGTCAGCGAGACCTCGCCGTCGCCCTGGGCGAAGTGGGGATCGCCCACGTTGGCCAGGGCGTCGGGAACCTGGACCGGCAGGTAGAGGGAACTGCCGGCGGTGAGCAGGTTGATGTCGATGTTGCCGCCGTGGGCGCCGGGCGGGACGGAGTGCGGCCGCTGCCCGCCGTCCACAGCGACGCCCATGATGCCCAGGAACGGTTTGAGCGGGAAGTGTACGGTCGGTTCCGCGCCGGGCCGCAGCGGCAGCCAGCCTGACGGCGTGCCGTCCTCGGTGTCCCGGACGGTGGCGAAGGCGCTGTAGCTGCCGGCGCCGAGCGGGAATTCGCCGTTGAGCGCGCCGCGGCCGTGCCGGCTGGAGATCACGCCATAGGGCACCCGCGGGGTGGTTTCCAGCACGGTGATTTTCAGCAGGTCGCCGGGGCGGGCGCCTTTGACGGCGATCGGCCCGGTGACCACGTGCGGGCCAAGGCCCGCGGGGAGGCGCTGGACGTCCGAGGCGGCGAGATCGATGGCGTCCTCGAGGACCTGGTGCTCGCGGACGCCGTGGAAGCCGAAGAAGGCGAGCGGGTCGCGGCCCTGGTCTTCGAGGATCCCTTCGTGGCTGAGGGTGTCGATGGTGACGTCGGTGCCGGGGTCGACACTGAGGACGGGCCGGTCGCCGGCGCAGGGGAGCGCGCCCCAGAGGACGTTCTCCTTGGTGGAGGGCAGGTAGGTGGTGCCGTCCGGGATGCCGTCCCAGGACTGCAGGATGCCGGCGGTGCTGGCGCTGCTGGCGCTGCCGGTGGAGGCGGTGCGGGTTGCCGGGGCGGGCTGGAAAAGTGAGGTGGTCACGGGTGGTCTCCGGTGGGTAGTGGGTGTCAGTGCTGGTGGCCGCGGATCAGCGCGGCGACGTCGGCGAGGTGGTCGCGCATGGCGATGCCGGCGCCGGTGGCGTCCCGGGCTAGGACGGCGTCGAGGATGAGCCGGTGGCCCTCGATCGAGCAGCGGCGTCCCTCCTGGGTGGAGTGGGAGCGCAGGCGGACCTCGGAGGTCCAGGAGCTCATGAGGGTCAGGACGCTGGCCATCAGCTGGTTGCGGCCGGCCTGGGCCAGCAGGGTGTGGAACTGGATGTCCAGGCGCAGCGCCTCCTCGGGTGGGAGGTGTTCGCTGGAGGCGGCCAGGATGTCCTGGAGCTGGATGAGGTCCGCGGCGCTGGATCGCACCGCCGCGAGTTCGGCCACCAGGGGTTCGAGCGAGCCGCGCAGTTCCGCCACGTCCTGCTGGGCCTGCCCAACGCCGGCGAGGCGGGCATACAGCTCGCTCACCGGCGCCGGGGGTTGCGCCACGGTGGTGCCCCGGCCGCGGGTGCGTTCCACCAGGTGCTTGGACTCCAGGTCCTGGAGTGCGGTGCGCACGGTGGCCCGCGAGACGGACAGCTGCGCGGCCAGTTCGCGCTCGGGCGGGAGTTGGTCCCCGGGCTTGAGGCCGCGGGAGGCGATCTCGCGTTCGAGGTAGGCGGCAACTTCCGCGCTCATCGAGGCGGCCCGTCGAAGGGTGGGACGGGGGTCGGTGCGCTGGTCCACGGCAAAGGCCTTTCGTTGGTGTTAGTTGGCGGGCTGGAGCGCGGGCTCAGCGGACGCGGCGGCGGGTTCGGCCGGGACGCTGGCGGGCTGGGTGAAGCAGAACGCGACCGCGCCGATCAGGAGCAGCACCGCGGAGAGGTAGAAGCCGGCTTCCAGGGCTCCGGTGGCGTCGGCGAGGGCGCCGGTGATGTACGGGGCGAAGATCGAGGAGAGCATGCCGGCGAAGTTGAAGTAGCCGTACGCCGCGGAGTACATGGAGCGCGGGGTGTTCTCGGCCAGGAAGGCGATCAGGATTGGGTCCAGGGCCAGCTTGCCGACCAGGCCGTACACCACCAGGCCAGCGATCATCAGGGAGTAGTCGCCGGTCAGCGGCACGAGGATCTGGCACAGGCCGCCCACGACGGCGAGCGCGACGATCAGCGGGCGGGTGTTCTTGAGCCTGCGGGCCCACATGCTCAGCAGGATGGCGCCGGGGATGGAGGCCCACGGGACCAGGGAGGCGATGATGCCGGTCTGGGACGGGGCGACGCCTCGGACCTGCTGCAGGTACGTGGGCAGCCAGGTCAGCATCGAGAAGAAGCCGTAGAGGGAGCAAAAGATCAGCACGTAGGTGAGGATGTGGTTGCGGGTGAAGAGGGCCCTGTTGTCGGCCTTGGCCGCGGGGGCGTCGGTTTCGGCGCGGGTGACCGCGGCCGCTGCTGCCTGGGCCTTGTGTTCAGCGTCGATCGGGGCGAGGTAGTAGTTGATCAGGAAGGCGACCACCAGGGTGGCGGCGCCGAAGATGAGGAAGGAGGCGTGCCACGGCAGGCCCAGGGTGAAGGTGAAGTAGCCGGAGCCGATGAAGCCCAGCGAGATTCCGACGGCCATGCCGCTGTTGATCAGGGCCGCCGAGACGCCGCGCCATTTGTCGGAGATGTAGCTGGAGGAGATGCCGTAGACCGGGCTGTAGAAGGTGCCCTCGCCGATGCCGGTGAAGGCGCGCATCAGCAGGAAGACCATGAAGCCGGGGGCGAAGCCGCTGAGGATGGTGCCGATGCCGAAGACCACGTAGCCGGCCACCACCACCTTGACCCGGCCGATTCGGTCCGCGAGGTAGCCGGTGGGGATCTGCATCAGGGCGTAGGTGATGAAGAAGACCGTGGACATCAGCCCGAGCTGGCCCTTGTTCAGGCCCCACTGCTCCTGGATGACGCTCATGACGGGGGAGAGGATGTTGCGGTCCGCGTACATGAAGACCCAGCCGAGGGAGAACAGCAGGGTGACGGCGACGGGTCCGGGGCGCTTGCCGCTGACCGGGAGGAAACGACGGCGGGTTGCCGGGGCGGCGTTCGTCGCCGGGGCGGTTGCGGGGCTCGCGGCGCTCTCGGTGCCGGGCGGCGGCACGGCGCCGGCGGTGGCCGGCTTTTCTGCGGTGGAAACGTTCAAGGGATGCTCCTGGGGGCTCTTGGCTGATTGGTTCATTGGTCGAACCAATGACAAAGCTAGAGGCCGGGAAGGGGCGAAAACCCTTGAATTTGCGGGGGTTAGGAGTCTTTTACGGAGCCGAAACCGGGTTTAACGTGCCGGTTACATGGCTGGTTTTTGGCTGACTCATAGGACCAGTTATGCGTCGGGGATGTTGCGGCGTGCGGGGAGGTTACGGGGGCCAATTTGCGTGGCGGGGAGCGGTCGGGTGATGGCGTCGGCGGTCAGCCGGCAGGCGCACGGCGGGGGAGGTCAGGCGAGGGCGTCGGCGATGAGGCGCTCGCCGTTGAAGTATTCCAGCCGCCAGCCGTCGACGGCGTGGTGGTGGGCCAGGTTGAGCGCGGCGTTGTCGACCCGCTGCAGCGGTCGGCCGGCGATGCGGCTGAGGCTCACCCGGAGCAGCGAACCGTGTGCCACCACCAGGACGCGGCCGCCGCGGAACTCCGCCGCCAGCGCCTCCAGCGCGCCCAGCCCGCGGTCCGCGGCATGGTCCTCGCTTTCGGCGCCGCGGAAACCGCCGGGGATGCGCAGGGCATCCAGTTCCGGACCGTCCTGCAGGCCCTCGGCCGGGCCGAAGGAGCGCTCGGTGAGCTCCGGAACGTGCCGGGCCACGCTGAGCCCCAGCCCGGCGGCGATCAGGTCGGCGGTCTCAGCAGCCCGGCTCAGCGGCGAGGAGACGATCGCGTCCCACTCGTCGCCGGACAGGGCGGCGGCAGCCTCCCGCGCCTGGCTGCGGCCGACGTCGTTCAGTGGAATGTCGGTGGATCCCTGCAGGCGGCGCTGCGCGTTCCAGTCGGTCTGGCCGTGGCGGATGAGCGCAAAAGTTGTCAGGGGCATGCTTCCATTGTGCCTTGAGCTGGTCTGGACCCTGTTCCGCGGGCCGCAGGCGCCTCAGCTGCGGCTGGCCAGGACAGCCTGCAATTTCTCGAAGGACTCGGTCCATCCGTTGCGGTGCAGGGCCAGCCGTTCCTCCGTCAGAAACGGTCCTTGCGAGAGCATCAGACGCGTGCCGTCGCCGGCACTCAGGAGCGAGAGGTCGGCGACGGTTTCCCTGTCATCCGGTGCCGGTTCCTCCCACCGGAAGGTGTAAACCAGCCGCCACGGCGGGTCGATTTCCAGGAACTCGCCCGAGAGGTGGAACGGTTCGCCGTCCGGTGGCGTCATCCGGAACCGGTACCGACCGCCGACGGTCAGGTTCAGGTCCGCCGCCGGGATGGTGAAGCCGTGCGGACCCCACCAGGTCACCAGTTCGGCCGGGTCGGTCAGCATCCTGAAGACCACTTCCGGGCTGACGTCGAGCGTGCACTCCAGGTTCAGGACCAACCCGCCGGGCTGCGCATTGCCGGCTTCACTTTTGCCGGTTTCCTCATGACTGGCTTCCTCATTCATCATTCAACTCTGGCACCCCGCAGGCGCTGGCGGAAGCGATCGAAGGCCCTAGCCAACACCGTGATAGTCCCGCAGGAGGTCGGACCGGATTGGGTCCCTGAGCTTCGCCATCGCTTCGACCTCGATTTGGCGGGTGCGTTCGCGGGTCAGGCCGCAGGCTTTCGCGACCGCGTCCAGGCGTTGGCCTCCGCCGCCTGTCAGGCCGAAGCGCAGCGCAATGACCCGGGCCTCCCGTGGCTCGAGTGTGCCGAGTGCGGCCTGCACTCGCGCCTTCATTTGTTGATGGAAGAGCGGCTCGGCCGCATCGGGCTCCGAGGAGTCCAGCAACTGTTCGGCCAGGACTTCGGTTCCGCCCCGGCCGTCGGAGACCTCGGTGTCCAACGACTCGACGGGCTGATCCACGGCCAGCAGGCATTCAATCTTGCCGATCGCGTTGCCGGTCAGTCGGCCGAGATCTTCGGTGCGGCAAGCCGCGCCCGTCATGGCGGCCGACCGTTGTGCCGACCGCACTTTCTGCAACTGCTCCACGACGTTAATCGGCAACCGGATGAGCCTTGCCTCGCACGCCAGCGCCCGGGTGATGGCGGCCCGGATGCTCCAGGTGGCGTGGGTGGAGAACCGGAAACCCAAGGTGAAGTCGAAGGTGCGGACGGCCTTGTGCAGTCCCAGGTTTCCCTCCTGGATCAAGTCCTCGAAGTCGAGGCCGCGGCGGGTGTAGTGCTTGGCGATCGACACCACGAGGCGGAGGTTGGCATGGAACAGCGCGTCGAAAGCACGCCTGCCCAGCAGGACAATCGTCCTAAGCTCTTCCTCGTCTTGACCGGTCCGATTTGTTCCGGCCGCCAGGAGCTGTTCCGCGAAAAGGCCAGCTTCGATCTCCCGCGCGAGGTCCACTTCCTGCTCGGCGGTGAGCAGGCCGTAGCGGCTCAGCCGGCGCAGGTAGTCCGCGACGCCGTCGTCGTTTATCAGGTCAGCCATGTCATCCCCTGCCGGACGTTGCAAGCTTCTAACGGCAGACTAGGGGGCCGGTGTGACATTACCCGCGGCCTCAACCGGCGGCATCTTGACACCCGAGAAGCCCGGGTTTAGCTTCAGCCTTAACGAGGCGATTCGCCCCTTCTCCACTACTTAGGCACAGGTTGTCCCGGTGCCGCGCGCCCGGCCGCTTCCGGAACTGAACCCCGGATGCGGCGGGGTTGGCGGGCCACGCCGGGCCACATGCCTGGGGGAGCCAATTCGGTCTCTCGCCTTCAAGGAGCAGGAAATGTCGGAGGATATTGGACTGATAGAGCGGTTTTACAGGGACGTCGTGGAGAGCGGAAATCTTGCCCTCATTGATGAGCTGGCGACCGACAGTTATGTCGATCACGAGGAAGGCCTTCCCGGGCAGCCGTCCGGCAAGGACGGCGTGAAATTCTTCGTGAACACCATGCGGTCGGCCTTCCCGGACATCAAGGTCAAAGCGATTGAGCCCTCAATGACCGCCGGCAACATGGAAGCATGCCACGTGATCCTGACCGGGACCCACCGCGGCGAGATGGCCGGCATCCCGGCCACGGGCAAGAGCGTCGAGTTCGACTGCACGGACATCATCCGGGTTGAGGACGGCAAGGTGGCCGAGCATTGGGGCACCACGGACAACCTGGCGCTGATGCAGCAAATCGGCGCGGTGGCCGTTGGCTGAGCGCTTCCGTACGACGGCGGCGGGAGCCGCCGTCGTGAACACCATGGGCTGCCCACGTTCCTGGGGTGGACAGCCCTTTTCACGCTTTTCTGCCCGCCGGCCCAGCCGTTAGTCGGCCGAGATCGCATTCAGGTCACGGACGGCATGGCGCAGGTTCAAGTCCGAGGCCTAAGAGACGTCGTTCAGCGGTTCCAAAGTCCGGACCGGTACTCACGTATGAGCTCCATCTCGAGTTCCAAGGCCTCCACTCGAGTCTCGACAGTTTTCCACCGGACTTCGAGGCCAGCGTTATCAAGTGCTGAGCGCGCCGCCTTGGTCGCGCGCATGGCGGTGCCGCTAAGCGCCTCATCGAGTCGAGCTTGGAGCCACTTCGGATCCTCCAAAGCGCGGTCGAAAGCGTGCTCGCCAAGCCCAGATGCGGCTCCCTTGCCGCTTGCGTATATGGCCAGACGACCGCGGAGGCCGTTGCCCTTCCGTTCGCCGGCCATGCCGATGTAGACGGGGCCACGCTCAGGCTCTCTTGCGAGCCTGCACACATAGACACCAGGGAAGCGCGGTGCTACTGCCAATGCGTCCTGAAAGGGGATCCATTCCGACCAGACGCGATGGGGGAGATGGGTCGGCGACGGAGCCTGCCGACTCCGAGGAACAGCCTTCTCCGGGGCTACAGGCGAAGGGCGCCGCGCAGGTGATTCCGTTTTTGGGGTCAGGATGCGGCCGCGGTTTTGGGCCAGCTGCTCGACGTAGCTTTGCTGGAGGAACCAGTTGCCTCCCCTTTGCGGAGGGAATTGTCGCGCCCCAGCAGGACGCTCGTCACGAAGCCTCTGCCTAAGGGTTTTGGCGCTCATACCTAGAATGGCGGCAGCAACTTCGGCGCTAACAGCGTAGTCGTCCATGTACATATCTTGTCGCGAAGCTTCGGCTCGGAGAGGTAGGCGCGGCGGCCGTTTCGGGCTGCCAGCGAGGGGAACCTGGGGTGAGCGCTTCCGAACGACGACGGCACGCGCCGCCATCGTGAACACAATAGGCTGTCACGTTCCTGACGTGGACAGCCTCTTGCACCCCCTTCCCTCCCGCCGGCCGCAGCAGTTAGCCCGCGTCGATCGCGTCGAGGTCCCGGACGGCGTAGCGGTGGTGCTCCCATTCCTCGTTGAGGATGGTGTGCAGGCAGGAGCGGACGGTCACCGGTTGGTCGGGGGCCCACGGATTCCGGCGGGCCGCGGACAGGTCCGCCTCGGTGACGGTGGCGAGGTAGTCCCGCACCATGGCTGCCCTCTGGGCGCGGACCTCAAGCACCTGGGCATAGGACGGTGCGACGTTCGAGAAGACGGCCAGATCGTATCCGTCGGTCTCGTACTCGGCGTTGGGTTGGCCGATGGGATGGTACGGCTGTTCCAGTTCGAGGATTCCCCGGCCCAGCCACGTGTCCGTGGCCATGACCAGGTGGCGCAGCGTCTGGGCGAAGGTCCACTCGCCGTCCACCGAAATATCGACCGTGCCGGGCGGCATCGCCGCTACCCGCTTGAGCGTCGCCTGCCAGGTCCGTTCCAGCACGGCCCAGGCGGTACGTAGCCCCTCCGGGTCGCCGGCGTGTCGTTCGGCGCGGCCGGGGAAGCGGCGGTTGAGTTCCGCCTCGATGTAGGGGACGACGTCGACGCCGTTGATGCGCAGGGTGTTCCCGGCTTCGAGCAGCCACGGGGCATCGATGTCCGCCCCGGCCGCGTCGACCGCGCGCATCACCGCGCCGGAGAGGTCGGACCGGACGAACCGGGCGCCCCGCAGGTTCACGTCGGTGAAGTGTGCGCCCTGGAGGTCATCGGACTGGGTGAAAGCTGCCATGCCAGCACTCTGCCACGGCTGCGTCAGCTGCGCAGCACCCAGGCGGGGTTCCGTGGTTGCAGCCGGCCGTCCTCGAACGCTTTGGGGATACCGACAACCCATTTTCTGCGGGACCGGATCGGTCCATAATGGCCACATAAGCTTCGGGGACCCCTCTCGCCGGCGATGGTGTAGCGCGGCATCGGAGAGTCCCAGGTGGCTGCCCCGGCTAGGCGCGAGGGGCGGTCACGGCTCCGGACCATGATTCCGGGGACCGAAACCGGGGGGAGCAACGCCATCACTGCGGTCATCGACGCACTGAAGGGAATCATCATGTTCAAGGATTCAAACATCATGGCTGTCCTCCCCGCGAAGGACATCAATAGGGCGAAGGAGTTCTACCGGGACAAGCTGGGCATCGAACCCTCCGAATCCATGGAGGAGGGCAGCGTGATGTACAGCTGCGGCCAGGGAACCCGCTTCCTCGTTTACCAAACGGACAATGCGGGGACGGCCAAGAACACCCAGTTGGGCTGGGAAACGGACAACCTGGAACGCGAGATGGAGGAACTGCGGGGCCGCGGCGTCGTCTTTGAAGAGTACGACTTTCCCGGTCTGAAGACGGAGAACGGGGTTGCCACGGCGTCCTGGGGGAAGGGCGCGTGGTTCCTGGACAGCGAGGGCAACATCCTCAACATCGCCCAGCGCTCATAGTAGGAGTCTGACAACGATCAACGACTCATAACATCGCTACCGCGGGCAACGGAGCCGGAGGGAACCGGACCGCGCCTTCAAGGCGGGAACCGGTTCCGAGCCTGACGTCGACCCTGGACGGGGCAACGAGCGCGTCCAGAACAGCGGCGTTGGCAGCAGCGGCTACCCACACGCTAATTACTGTCGGGTTTCCTGCCCCGCAGGTGTCGGTGGTGCAGCTCGTAGCTGTCGAACACGTCAGACGAAGTGGTTCCTGAATGGCCGAACTTGCCGCGAAGAACGTCGGCGAGTCCATCCAGCGCGGCGTGGAGCATCCGTCCGGCGAACCGGAGTTCAGGGTTGTCGCTGCGTTGGGCCTGGGATGCCAGTTCCTGGGCGTAGGCGACTGTGGCCGGCAAGGAGCCGCGCTGCTCGACTTCACGGAAATAGTAGGCGCCTGTGCGGCGGGCAGTGGCACCACCTTGCCACGCTCGCGTCAGCCCCGCAGCACCCACGCGGCGTTGTTCGGCTGCAGCCAGCCGTCCTGCTCCAGCGGTTCGGCGCTGAGCAGCACCGTCCCGTCCGGGAGCCGCACGGGCTCGGCGCCCATGGCGACGGCGACCAGGAAGCGGTCGTTGCGCTCGCAGATCAGCAGGTTCCCGGGCACGACACGCCAGGTGCCGCCGTCGTTCGCGGTGAAGACTCCGTCCCGCCAGAGCTTCCGGCGCAGCGCCAGCGCAGCTTTGGTGAGGTTCAGCGCTGACGCTGGGTCCTGCTCTTGGAGATCGACGCCGTGGGCGCCCCACCCGGCGGGCTGCGGCAACCAGGGCTCGGAGGGTGGTCCTTCAGCGGTGCCGAGTGTGAAGCCGTGGTGCAGCGCGGGATCCTCGGTCCATGGCAGCGGCACGCGGGCGCCGTCGCGGCAGACGCCGCCGCGCGCCCACATCGGATCCACCCGGGCCTCGAGCGGGACATCGACCTCGGGCAGCCCGAGCTCCTGGCCTTGGTAGATGTACGCAGGACCGGGCAGGCCCAGCAGGGCCACCAGCGCCGCACGCGCCCGCTGAGAACCGAGTTCGCCGCCGCCGAACCGGGTGACGGTGCGGACGATGTCGTGGTTCTCCAGCGCCCACGTCGGGGTGGCGCCGTGTTCCCGGCGGGCGGCTTCGAGGTCGTTCCCGACGGCGGCCCAGGCTTCCGGGTCCCAGCCGAGCTTCACGAACGCGAACGCGAAGGCCTGCTGCATCTCATCGGCCCTGGTGTAGCGGGCAGCGCGGGCCGGCTCCAGGTTCACTTCGCCCACCAGCAGGCGGTGCGGCTGGTACCGCTCGGCCAGGGCACGCCAGCGGCGGTACACCTCGTGGACCTCCTCCTGGTCGGAGACCTGCGGGTTGGACCGCAGCCCGTCCACCACGCCACCCTCGGACGGGGAATCCGGCAGCCCCTCGGCCTTGAACAGCGCGTGGGCGACGTCGATGCGCAGCCCGTCCACGCCCTTGTCGAACCAGAAGCGCAGCACGCCGTCGAAGTAGTCGCCGACGGCGGGATTGCGCCAGTTCCAGTCCGGTTGGCCGGCGGAGAAGAGGTGCAGATACCAGTCGGTGTCTGTCCCGGACGAGGGTTTGGCCCGGCTCCAGGCGCGGCCGCCGAAGACGCTCTGCCAGTTGTTCGGCGGCACGTCACCCCCGGGACCCTGAACGAAGTGGAACATCTCCCGCTCCGGCGAGCCCGGCCCGGCCGCCAACGCCGCCTGGAACAGCGGGTGCTCGGAGGAGCAGTGGTTGGGGACGACGTCGAGCAGGATCCGCAGCCCCAATGAGTGCGCCTGCTCCAACAAAGACTCGAACTCCGCAAGAGTCCCGAACAGCGGGTCCACGCCGCAGTAGTCGGACACGTCGTAGCCCTGGTCCACCTGCGGGGAGGGCTGGAACGGGGTCATCCAGACTCCGTCCACGCCCAGGGAGGCGATGTACGGCAGCCGTGCGGCGAGCCCGGCGAGGTCGCCCACGCCGTCGCCGTCGCTGTCGGCGAAGGACCGCGGGTACACCTGATAGATGACCGCCGATTCCCACCACCGCACGTCCGGCGTGAGAGCGGTTTCCTCCGCAGCAGGGAGAGCGGCGGGGGAGACGTCGGCGTACTTGGCGACATCGCGGATGGTGACCACTGTTTCTCCTCCCTGAGTGTGCCTGCGGGTGCTGCGTAAACGGACTACGGAAGCCTAGCGGAAACGGTTTACGTAAACGGTTTCGTTGGCTGCACCAACATTAAGGGGAGAGGCGGCTAAGGCGTGACCGTTTAGGAAACAACGCCCTCAGGAGGGGGTGTGGCGTCCGGCCCGTCGAATACGGCGCTCGTGCTGCTCTTGGGCACCACCACGTGGACGGCGTTGCGCTGGACCGTGAAATCGGTGGGAGTGGCGGTGGCAATCTCGCCGTCGAGGTTCACCGGTAGCGGCGGCTCGGTGATCACCCGCACGTGCCGGGTGGTCAGGTGGTAGACCCGGTCGTGCTTGATGAAACTGCCGTCCTTGAGCAGCCGGGCGATGCTCACGTGCTCCCGCAGAGGCCCTGCCAGGATGGCGTAGATATCAAGGAGGTGGTCATCGATCCCTGCGGTGGGGGAGACCGTGTTGCCGCCGCCGTAGTGCCGGCCGTTGCCCACCGCCACCTGCAGCAGATCCCCGAGCTCCAGCGGCTGGTGGTCCCCCTCCGGGAACTCGAGGCGGGCCCGGAACGGCTTGTGCCGGGTATAAGCGCGCAGGGTGGCGATGCTGTAGGCCAGTGGCCCGAGGTGCCGCTTCAAGCGGGGGCTGAGCGCCTCGGTCACCGCCACCGAGAGGCCTACGGAGGCGACGTTGAGGAACGGCTCACCGTTGGCCCGGCCGAGGTCGATGTCCACCACCTTGCCGTCGGCGACGGTGGCGCAAGCCTCGGCGAGGTTGTTTGGTATCTCCAGCGTGCGGGCGAAGTCGTTGGCGGTGCCCAGTGGGAGGACGCCGAGCACCACGTTGGTACCGGCCACCCGGCCGGCGGCGTAGGAGACGGTCCCGTCGCCGCCACCGACTACAACCAGGTCATGCCCGTCCGCAAGCACCCGGTCAAGCGTCGCGGCCAGGTCCGCCCCGGACCGCACACGGTGCACGGCGGTAACGGACACGCCTGCCGCGCGCATCGCGTCCACGGCCTGCCCGGACGCCGCCCCGCGGCGTGATCCAGCGTTGATCACCACGGCGGCGGAGCGTGCGTCCCGGGCTGCCTTCATGGGGATCAGGGTAGCCCGCGGACCTGTGAATTCCGTCAGCCGGCCACCGGCGCCTTTTTCGCGGCCTGCGAGGCCGCCATCCACTCGCTCAGCCACGGGGCGCGGACGCTGGCGGTGATCCGGCAGTCCGCCACAAAGGTTCCCCTGGCGCCGGCGTCGATCCAGTCCGTGAGCGCGGAAAGGTCTTCCAGCGAGCGGATGATCGCCGATTCGGCACCGAGCGCCTGGGCGACGCCGCTGAAGTCCACCTCGGGGATCAGCATGGGCTTTTCGGTCAGGCCCTGGGACCCGTACTGGTGGATTTCGGCTCCGTAGGCGGCGTCGTTGTAGATCACGACGACGGCGCTGCTGGCCGCGCCGATCAGCGATTCGAGGTCGGACAGGCCCATCAGGAAACCGCCGTCGCCGGAGGCCAGCACCAGGGTGCGGCCCTCCTCCACCGCGCGGGCTGCCCCGACGGCGCTGGCAAGGCCCAGTCCAATGGTCTGGTAAGCGGTTCCGACCATGACCAGATCCTGCGGCCTCGGGATGCGCCAGTACATGGGCGCCCAGCCGACAAAGTGCCCCCCGTCCTGGACCACCGTGCGGCGCTCCGGCAGCACCGCGTCCAAGGCCTTGGCGAGGGCGCGCGGGTCCAGCCGGCCGTCGGGCGTCTCCGTTGAGCCCGGGTGGTGGGCCGGTCCCTCGGCCAGGCGTTTGCGGGCCTCCGCGCGCCAGGCTCCTGCGGGGCCGGCGGCCGGCGAGTCCGGGGCATCCAGCAGCGTCCTGAGGCCTGCCGCTGCAGACTTCACGTCCGCGCTGACGAACGTGTCCACCCGGGGGTGCGTCGGCTGCAGGGCGGCGTCGATCTGGATGACCGTGCTGTCGGGGCCGAGCAGGTGCCCGAACCGCATGGTGAAGGGGCTCAGACTCGCCCCGGCGACGAGGACGACGTCGGCCTCGCCCATGAGCCCGGCCGCGGTGTCAGTGCCGAAGCCGCCCGCGACGCCGAGGTAGCCGTCGCCCTCGAGGAGGTTGAGAGCCAGCGCGGTTCCGGCGGTCAGTGCGCCGAGGCGGTCGGCGAGTTCCCGGAGCTCCGGTCCGGCGCCGGCGAGATGGGCGCCGCGGCCGGCGAGGATCAGCGGCCGCTGGGCCCCGGCGAGCAGGCGGGCCACCTGCGCAAGGTCCCTGTGGCCGCCGCCGTCGACGTCGTCGCGCACGGCCGGTGCCAACCGCGCCGGGAGCTCTTCATCCGCCGCCTCGAGTGCCGCGAGGTCGCAGGGGATGGCAATCACGACGGCGGTGCGCTTGGTGAGTGCGTACTCCACCGCCTGCTGCGTGATCGATCCCGCGGCGTCCCGGGTGACGGTGAAGGTGGCCGCGCCGAGGCCCGCGGCGATTGCTGCCTGGTCCACGTCCTGGGGGCGGGCGCCGGTGCTCGGTGCGTCCCCGGTGACCAGCACAACGGGGATTTGCGCCTGGACCGCTTCGGCCAGCGCGGTGAGCGCGTTGGTGTAGCCGGGGCCGTAGGTGGTGGTGCCCGCCGCGAGACGTCCCGACGTCCGGTAGTACGCGTCGGCTGCGGCAATGGCGGCGCCCTCATGGCGGACGGCGGAGAAGCGGAGGCCAAGCTGCTCAGCGGCATCCAGGAAGTAGACGTTTCCGTTGCCCATGACACCAAACAGGTCGGTGAGATAGCTGCTGAGAACCTGTGCCACGCGGCCCGAGACGGTGAGATAAGTCATGCAGGAAGTGTGTGGGCTGGGTCACGAATGGGCAAGAGCGCTGCTTTTGGCTGGGACTTTTGGCAGTAATGAGCCGTTCCAAGTGAAAATCTGCTCACCTGTGGTGCGGGTGTGATTGCGCCTTAGTCGGCGGGGCGGGATTCCTGCTCCGAGAGCCGGGCCAGGAGGCCGTCGTAGCGCGGGGGCATGAGTTCCAGCACGGAAATGGCGGTGCTGGTCCGCTGGATGCCGTCGATTTCCAGGATCTGGTTGGTGATGCGGTAGAGGTCGGCCGTGCCGCGGGCCACCACCTTGGCCATGAGGTCCGCATCCCCGGTGGTGGCGTGCACCTCAATGACCTCCGGGATCGCGGCGAGCCCGTCTTCCACCGCCCCGGTCCGGGTCTGACTGATGGACAAAGACAGGAAGGCCATGAGCTCATAACCCAGCGCGGCGGGGTCCAGCCTGCGGCTGAAGGACCGGAGGGCGCCGCTGCGCTCGAGCCGAGCCAGCCGGGCATGGACAGTGTTCCGCGCGACGCCGAGGGTCCGCGAGAGGGCCAAGGCGCTGGCTTCGGGATCCTTGTCCATGGCCAGGATGATCCTGCCGTCGAGGGAATCCAGGGCACGAGGGTTCGGTGTGGTCATATTTTCACCGCAGACTGTAGAAGTTGAGCAGAAGTCCCAATGGGATGAGGGTATCTTGCATTGTGTGGCGGGTCACAATCATCATCGGACCTCATGACCTCTGAACAACTCCTCACCGCACCGGACGCAGCGTTTCCCGCCCTTCGCGGCGCTGTGGCCGGACTGCCGGCCTACGTCCCGGGACGGAAGGGTGCCGGCCTGGACACCGCCGCCCTGGCCAGCAACGAAAGCCACTACGAGCCGCTGCCCGCGGCCGCCGCTGCCGTGACCGAAGCGGCCGGCACCATGAACCGCTACCCGGACAGCGCCGCCGTCGAACTCCGCGAACGGCTCGCACGGCACCTGGGCGTCACCGCCGCGGAGGTCGCGGTGGGACCCGGCAGTGTGGGGGTCCTCCAACAGATCATCACCGGACTGTGCGACGCCGGCGATGAAGTGATCTTCGCGTGGCGCTCCTTCGAGGCGTACCCCATCCTGGTGGAGCTGGCCGGCGCCCGGCCGGTCCGCATCCCGCTGGACGACGCCGAGGGCCACGACCTCGAGGCCATGGCAGCAGCCGTCACCGGCCGTACCAAGGTGATCCTGCTCTGCACCCCCAACAACCCCACGGGCGTGCCGATCAGCCACGAGCGCATCGAGGCTTTCCTGCAGTCCGTGCGGTCGGACATCCTCGTGGTGGTCGACGAGGCGTACGTGGAGTACGCCGACGCGGGCAGCGGCCCCGATTCCCTGGCGCTCTACCGCCGGTACCCGAACGTCTGCATCCTGCGCACCTTCTCGAAGGCCTACGGGCTCGCCGGCCTGCGCGTGGGCTACGCCGTGGCGGCACCGGCCATCGCCGAGGGACTGCGCCGCACCGCCCTGCCCTTTTCGGTGAGCGCGCTGGCCCAGAAGGCGGCCATCGCGTCCCTGGATGCCGGGGACGAGATGGAATCCCGGGTTGCCGCGGTCAAGCAGGAGCGGACACGGATGGCTGCGGAGCTGGAGGCGCAGGGCTGGAAACTGCAGCCCAGCCAGGGCAACTTCCTGTGGATCCGTGCCGATGACACCCGCCGGGAGACGCTGGTGGACGCGTTCGACCGCGCCGACATCCTGGTCCGCGGGTACCAGGGCGACGGCGTTCGCATCACCGTGGCCGACCCCGCCGCCAACGCCCGCGTGCTCCGGCTCCTGGCAGCCCACGCCGGCTGACAACCGACTTACCCCAACCCTTAACTCCGTTCCGCCTACAACCAGAGGAATCCCCATGGAACAACAGACAAAGATGTCTGCCCGCGCGCTCGGCGCGGCCCTAAAACCCCGGCAGCTGACCATGATGGGCCTGGGCAGCGCGATCGGCGCGGGCCTGTTCATCGGCTCCGGCGCCGGCATCCAGGCCGCCGGCCCCGCGGTGCTGATCTCCTACCTCGTCGCCGGCACCCTGATCATCCTGGTGATGTGGGCGCTCGGCGAGATGGCCGCCGCCAACCCGGACAGCGGTGCCTTCTCCGTCTACACCGCCAAGGCCTACGGGCCGGTGGCCGGTGCCACCGTCGGCTGGCTGTGGTGGATCCAGCTGGTGGTGGTCATCGCGGCCGAGGCGCTCGGTGCGGCCGGCCTGCTGGCCACCATCTTCCCGGCCCTGCCGGTGTGGCTGATGGCCTTCGTCTTCATCGTGGTGCTCACGGCCGTGAACCTGACCAGCGTGAAGAACTTCGGTGAGTTCGAGTTCTGGTTCGCCCTGCTGAAGGTGGCGGCGATCGTCGGGTTCCTGCTGGTGGGCTTCGCGTTGCTCTTCGGCTGGCTGCCGGGCGTGCAGTCGCCGGGCCTGTCCAACTTCATGGGGGAGGGCTTCGCGCCCAGCGGCTTCGCCGGGATCGCGACGGCGCTGTTCGTGGTGGCCTTTGCCTTCGGCGGCACCGAGATTGTGTCCGTGGCTGCCGCCGAGACGGCCGAGCCTGCCCGCAGCGTGAAGAAGGCTGTCCGGACCGTGCTGTGGCGCATCCTGGTCTTCTACATCGGCGCCATCTTCATTATCGCGGCCGTGGTCCCGGTGGGATCGGACGGGCTGAAGAGCCCGTTCGCCGCGGTGTTGGACGCCGCCGGCATGCCCGGTGCTGCCACCGCGATCACCCTGGTGGCCGTCGCGGCGCTGCTCTCGGCACTGAACGCCAACCTCTACGGCGCGTCCCGGATGGCGTACTCCCTCGCCGAGCGCGGCGAAGCCCCGCGCCTGCTCGCCTCGGTGTCCAAGGCCCGGGTCCCGGTGGTTGCCGTCCTGGCCAGCGTCGCCTTCGGCATCGTCACCGTGGTACTGGAGCTGGCCTTCCCGGAGATGGTCCTGCCCGTCCTGCTCAACATCGTGGGCTCGACCTGCCTGCTGGTGTGGACCTCCGCCCTCCTGGCCCAGCTCGCCCTGCGCCTCCGCGCCGACCGGGCGGGCACCGAGCTTCCCCTGCGGATGCCCGGCTTCCCGGCGCTCACGGTGTTCGGCCTGGTGATCCTCGCGGCGATCTTCACGGTGGGCTTCATCGGCGAGGACTCCCGCCCCCAGCTCCTGAGCACGTTCACGCTCGTCGCGCTGCTGGCGGTGGGTTGCTGGCTGAACCAGCGGAACCGGAAGGTTGCGCCCGTTGAAGAGTCCACGGAGCGCGCCAAGGAGCCGGCGCTGATCGACTAGAGCAAGGGATGCCGACCGGCTCGCGGGTTCGGCGCACTCGGAGGGCGCGTCCGGCTTTGGCCGGGCGCGCCCTTCTTGTTTTGCCGAGCTGTCCGGGGGCGAGCTGGAAATGAGGCCGGACCTCAACGATTCTAGTGGCTGGCGTCACACTCACGGATGAGTGTGTTGGCACGGCGCGGAACTGCGTCTATTGCCGCGATGGGCGGCCCCGGGTCCTTCCGGTCTGCCAACCGGGGACAGTGTCGTTCAAAAGCTTGATCATCGCGGGGTCGAGCTCGCCCCGGCGGTGCTTTTGCCGCTGGGCGTGGATCCACACGCCGAGAGTGTGTTCCCGGTCGGAGGCGTAATGGTGATGGCGGGGCCAGTCGTTGCCCTCGGCTCGGAAGGCCACTAGCTGGGCGCGCCGGTCATGCCATCTTGCCTCGTCCGCTGCAGCCCGTGGATCGCCGTCCCATCCGGGGACATGAGCAAGGCCATCCCGGTAAGCCGGGAGCAAAGCGCCTTCAGTTGCTTCGCGCCGGCGGCCAGTGAGCCACCTGGCCATCGACCGTTCTGCCTCATTGTCTGAGCGGTCCCGAGGGAACCGGCCTTCATCGGTAACCCACCTTATGACCTGCTCCATACGGGCAAGATCCTCTGGGGAGAGTCTGGATTTGGTGCCGGCAGCGGCCAGGTGTGCCGCCTCGAGCCCCGGGTCTTGGCGGCGAGCGATGACTAGGTGGTATCCGACGGTGGCCGGTTCGGCTCGCACCAGCTCAGCGATGCGTTTCCGGCTCAACCCGAGCCGGTACATCAATACCCATTCCGCGTCAGGAGCGCGCCGCAACCGCCTGTCCATAATGGGTGTCATCTTGCCACGGTTCAGGCTCGGAACGAACGATCGTTGAGGGCAATATTCTGATGACGAGATTGGCTGCATACGATCCGGCCGGGTGCAGAGAGGTCTGTTGCAGAGGTGGTCTAAGGTCTTCTTTCGCTCGTGCCCTCCCAGGAACCAGACGTAAGAGAAGCGATGTGCTAGCCACAGACCGCCAGCGTGGAACTTGCCATAGCCTTCGTCGGGCGTCTCTTTCCATAGCCAGCAGCCAAGCTCCCAGTCCGGCTCAATGCCTTCGCGACCCAGCGGAATCGGAAGAGACGGATGCCCTCGAACTAAAGGTAAAGGCCCTGCGTCAGCGTCTGTACGACCTCACTATGCATGCTGCTGAGGGGTAATAACCGGGAACCCGCTAGGGCTCATCACTTCTCGGATCAAGGTGAAGATCGCGGATGCAGAGGCCAAGATAGCCGATGCTGCTATTAGGGCCTCCCGCCCGCCCGTGCCAGCGATCATGCCCTCGGTGAATATGGAGTCGCCAGAGGGCCAAGCGTGGCTGGACAAGGACATCGACGACCGTCGAGACTTTGTCCGATTGATGTGTAATGTTGTGCTCTTGCCCCACGGTGCGACGTCTACCAAGGTCTTCAATCCTGACACGGTACGGATTGTGCTCAAGAACGTTGGTGGCGCCCCGGGGCCCCCTCACCGTCGAAGAGATACAGAAGGTGCGTGACGCGTTGGATGTACCCATTGAGGAGCATCTACGGCGCTGGCCGGGGGCGAAGGTAGCACTGAAGGTCTACGAGGCCTCGGAGGCGGCCCTAAAGAGCCCCGATGGGCTCCTTGTTATTGGCCCCGTTCTAGGCTCTCTACGGGTCGTAGAACGGTTCTGCCTGTGGTTGTCTTACCCCGGTGTAAGCCTGAGTCGGACGACACATCATTCCTTCGGCGTGGCAATTAGCAGCGAGGCTGAATGTAGGACAGAATGTCGGGTAAATGACCCAGATAGGACCCAATGGAAAACTCGAAGGACCTGCTGACTTCAGCGCGGGCAAGGTACACACAGCGTCAACTTGCGGAACAACTCAACGTCACACAGCGCACCGTTGCAAGGTGGGAAAGCGGAGAGACTCCCTGCCCCACCATGTTGGCTCCCGCTCTAAGGGAACTGCTGGGGATGCCGGCCCAAAACGGTGCCCACGACTTTACGTTCATCGACCTGTTCGCCGGCATCGGCGGCATACGGCAGGGCTTCGAGACGCACGGCGGACGGTGTGTTTTCACCAGTGAGTGGAACGACTGGGCGAAGAAGACTTACCTGGCTAACTTCCCCGACGAGCAGGATCCTGACCACCACTTTGTAGGCGATATTCAGGTTCACCCCGCTACGGAGGTTCCCGACCACGACGTCCTCTTGGGAGGGTTTCCTTGCCAGCCCTTCTCCATTGCTGGCGTCAGCAAGAAGAACGCGCTAGGGCGCGCTCATGGTTTTGAAGACGCCACTCAGGGCACCCTGTTTTTTGACGTCGCCCGCATCATCAATGAGAAGCGTCCCGCAGCGTTCATGCTGGAGAACGTTAAAAATCTGAAGTCCCACGACAAGGGCAAGACCTTTGCCGTAATTATGGCAACTCTTGAAGAAGAGCTAGGCTACGAGGTCCACTACAGGATCATCAACGGCAAGCACTTCACGCCACAGCACCGCGAGCGCATCATCATTGTAGGTTTCCGTGAACCCACCGATTTTAGCTGGGACGACTTGGAGCTTCCGATGCACGGCCCCAAGCTGGGGTCGATCCTCCATAAGACGGATGGGACGGAGCCATTCCTCGAATGGGATGGTGATCGTTTCTTCGACCACGAAAATGGCGAGGTACTTGCTAAGTACACTCTGACGCCGAAACTGTGGGCTTATTTGCAGGGCTATGCCGAGAAGCATAAGGCTGCCGGAAACGGTTTTGGCTTTGGGCTTGCCCACGCGGACGGAACCACGCGAACGCTGTCTGCCCGCTACTACAAGGATGGCTCAGAGATCCTTGTATCTCAGGAGGGCATGCGCCCGCGGCGGCTCACTCCCAGAGAGTGCGCGCGTCTCATGGGTTTCAGCGATGACTACAAAATCCCCGTCAGCGACACGCAGGCCTACAAGCAGTTCGGCAACAGTGTTGTCATGCCCGTGATGAACGAAGTGGCTCGGATAATGGCTCCGCATGTAGCCAAGATCAAAGAAAAGGAAGTGGCGGTCGTCAAGACTGCTTAGGCCAAGAAGGGGCGGACGGACCGATGGTTCGTCCGCCACTTCTTGTTTGGCTTCCCACCTAGGCTTCCAGTACGTTCACTTCTGCAAATTTGTCATAGAGCTGCGCTAGTGATGGAGTGGCTATGCGAAACTGGCTTCTGGCTTTCGGCTTCCATCGACCGTTCGGCTGAAGCTCCGACTTGATGCCTGGATCGTAGACAATTGCACCGCCGGCCATAGCTTCCAAGAACAGCCCAAAGCGTGTTCCCTCCGCAAGGTGGACACGGTGACCGTAAGAGTACTGGTAGGGAGTTCCTTTTTGGCTCTTGGAGGGAACGTAGGCAGCAAACGCGTGCTTTGTTTGCCAGTGGTTCAGCAATTTTGAGAAAGACCAGCCACTAACCAGTTGGTCGGAACTGTTCAGCAGCCCGACATACCCGTCGTCTGTTATGGATTTGGTGTCGGGGTCATAACCCGCAAGCTTCAGTTCCAAGCCAGTCTTTTCGAGCGGGGTCCCAGTGACCCGGTGCGTTCCTGTGAAGTTGTAGCGTTTTTCGTCTTCCGTCGGGACTCCATATTGCCGGACAAACCAATCTGTGCCATTGGCGGCGTAGTCTCCAAGGTCCGGCTCGGGGGTGAAAAGGGTAATCCGCCCTGTGCCAGGGCGGTCAAAGCTGCCCACGCCGTGGTTCTTGACTTCCCACTCTCCGAAATCGGGTGCTGGGGCACCATTCAAAGTAATTCCTAGATGCGCCTCTAACGTGTGCCCGCCACAACGGTTTCCCCGGCAGGGTCTCATGATCCTAGTGGCGGGAAGTTCGCAGGCATCCATCCAGCCCGTGTGATGGATCCGAGCCAGTTCGCGTATGAGACTCGCGCGGGAGTCGGTTGGAGCATCCTTGTTGATGGGAATCGTGACTATTTCGCCAAGCTTGCCACGGTAGCGATCCAGAGCCTTCGCAGCAGGGGAGAACCGTGACAGCATCATCCCAAATGCAGTGTCTTTGGCATCGTTTGTGCCGAAGATAAGAACCCGGCCCTCCTCATACCCTCGCTTGTCGATACTCATGAAGAAGCTGGGAGCGTCGGGGGAACCTTGGATGATGCCGGATAGCCGTACTTCTTTGTACTGTGGGTACACGATCAACTGAGCGCGAGGTGCAGGGCTCAGGCCTGACGGGGACACCCAAGACCACGGGACGGGTGCGTGGTAAATCAGTTTTCCGCCAGCAAACTTCTTTTGAGATGTCCCGCTATTGAAATGAACGTCACCCATAGGAAGAGTGGCGACCTCCGAAAGGTCGCCACCCATGTATATCTGGTTCTTGGAGTTGTGGTTCCTTGAAAGATACTTAATTTGGATTGAACGAACGCCGTTGTCTGCGAAGATCCTTCTTACTTGATCTTCATCTATCTCATCTTGCCAAATCCCCATGATGCACAGCGTAGCCTTAAGCCTTTCGAGACACCTTTTTCGACGCGCTGCCCCGAGTTCGAACCGATCCGCTTATGTCCAGTTCGCTCATCCTTCGGTAGGCTCTCGCCGGCGGCACGGAGAGCTCGGTACGAGCAGTAGCAGCTGTCCTCCACGAGGCTTCCCGGACCTTCATTTGGGATCAACCCGTTTTCGTGTGCGATGCGCTGCACGTAGCCGACAAGCTGAGCCACGGTGTACGCCACCAGATGATGGAAGCCCTGTGGTCCGCCACGATTTCCGGTGGCCGGACGGGTACCCCCGGTGAGCCGTTCCAGGAGACGATCGAACAGCGAGACAGATCACGCGCACTCGCAACGGAGTTTGCGGCTGGATCCATCGAGAGACGGTTCTACGCCGATATGGCGAAGTTTGCCGAGAAGGACATTCAGCCTGAGGTCGAAGATGGCCTGCCCACAGACGGGCGCAGTTGGTAGAGGAACCTGAAATCGGCAGAGATCTCCACCCGCCCTCGACGTTTTTTTGGCTACGGAACGTGGTGAAATTTAGGTTTTCGCTTTAACCTCTGATGACGTTTGCGGTGCAAGAGCCGTCTGGGTTGGGCTCGGTCTCACTGGCTGACTGAAGCTGCCAATTACGGCTGCAGCCCCGTCCTATATGCGGAGGCGGTGGGAGGCAGGGACATATGTTAGCGCGTCCAGCACGTGCCTGCTTGCTCGCGAGGCAGAAGGTGCATCCTGAAGGAGGCAGTGTGGAGGGGAGAAGCTTCCGGACATCATGCGCCCTGATCTTGACGTCGTCTTTGTTGGCACATCCGCCGGGAAGGGGAGCGCCGAAGCCGGGCACTACTACAGCAACGGTGGCAACCGGTTCTACCGCTGGCTGCGTGAGACCGGGTTCACCCCAAATCTGCTGAAGCCGACCGACGACCACCTACTGCCTGTCTTTGGGATCGGTCTGACCGACCTCAGCAAGACCTATGCCGGCATGGATGGAAGCGAGGAGCAAAGTAGCGGCTTTGATTGTCAAGGCCTGATTGACTGCCTCAAACCCCTGCGGCCCAGAGTCGTAGCTTTCACCGGGAAGCTCGGTGTGGAAGCATCCTTCGGTCCATTCATCGGGCATCAGGGCGATGTCTACTTCGGCCCGCAGGATTCGGCAGCGGGCGAAAGCCTCGTGTTTGTCCTGCCGTCAACTTCCTCAGCCAGCCCCACTATGAGGCCGCCCAAGGGGGTGAATGGGGTCGAGAGGCTGCCTGTCGATTACTGGCATGAGCTGGCGGCCTTTCTGGACCGCTAACGCCGCGGACCGATCTTCGAGTGTTTCATGCAGAGCGCGACACGTTGGGGGAAGCCCTTCCACTCGCTGACCATGAGGGTGCCGTGCCGGACGTTATAGAAGAACCAGTCGACTTCGGCGACTGGCCTGCCGGGTGCGTCCACCCGGCAGTTGCTGAACGCCCACACGTTGTCATCCAGCAGTTCCTCCAGCCGGGCAACATCGCGGGGAGAGGGCCGGTGGGCGGCCGAATTGGCGGAGGGAAAGTGCAGCAACGGAAGCCTTCTGGGGCGCTGTGCCAGCTGAGGGATCCCCAGGTCCCGAGCCGGTCGCGCGTCGTGCGCTACGCCGTCATCACCGGCCAGACGGCCCAACGGCAAGTATGGCGCGCGGGCGGATTCTGCCGGCCTGATGTCGTCACGAATGAGACCGCAGCAAACATGGGCGGGTGCCTAGCTGGATTTGCCTGCGGCGCTGTATAGAGTGCTCTACATGCCCAACAGCGACCGAAATTTTCAGCCGATGCGACCCCGCGCCCGTCTCTTGCACACCCTCGGTCGAGACCTCATCAGTAGCGAGAAGGTCGCACTGATCGAATTGGTCAAGAACTCGTACGATGCCGACGCTTCAACTGTCGTCATTATCTTCACCGATCCTCTAGTTGCTGGTGGTGGGGGCATAGATGTTTGGGACGACGGCCATGGTATGGACTCCCCGACAGTTACAGGAACGTGGTTCGAGATCGCGACCCCACACCGAAAAAAAACGACTCGAACCACGCTCAAGAACCGCCGCGTTCTTGGTGAGAAGGGCATCGGCCGGCTGGCAGCCTCGCGACTGGGGGAAACTATGAGTCTTACCACGCGACAAGCCGAGGCAGACGAGATAAGTGTGATCGTTGATTGGACGGACTTCGAGCCCGAGGATAGGTACTTGGATGAAGTAGACATCCAGTGGTACGCCCGCGATGCCAAGACATTTGCCGCTGATGGTGCTGCAGACCGCACATTCGCTGCCGCAGGTCTTAGGACTTGGGCATCCGGCCACGGAACCCATATTCGAATCGGCAATCTGACCTCTGACTGGAGCCGGAAAGACCTGGTGGATCTCCGTATGGCCTTGTCCAGGCTCGTGCCGCCCGACGTACCCATCGGGCGAGTTGACCCCGAACTCACAATAATTTTGCAATTACCCTCGGAGTTCGAAGACCTGTCCGGGGTGGTCAGCAGTCCACCCGAGCTTGGCAAGTCCCACTATCGCCTAGTAGGCACGATCGACCGCCTTGGGCGGGCCAATTTCGTTTATTCGTGCCACGACGGCGACGATCAAGAAATCTCAGTCTCCTTCCGGAACCGGGAGGGTGGTAGTCCGCAGTGCGGGCCCTTGGACTTGGACATCCGCGTCTGGGACAGAGACACGGATGCACTAAGGAACTTGCTGCCCGAGGCTTCATTAAGGTCGGTTCGCCAGATTCTAACTAATGCTTCAGGCATCAGTATCTATCGAGACGGATTCCGTGTTCTGCCCTACGGTGAGCGTGGAGATGACTGGCTGAGTATGGACGCACGAAGAGTCCAGAATCCGACCATGCGCCTTTCAAACAACCAAGTCTTGGGCCACATATTTATTTCCAGCGATGAGAATGACGATCTGAGGGATCAGTCGAATCGAGAGGGGCTGATTGATGGGCCAGCCTTTGAAGATCTCCAGATGCTTGTCACTTCTGCCTTGGAACAGATTGAGATTCGCCGATACAGATCGCGCAGACCGGAACAAAAACGTTCCCAGCCTGAAGGCTTCTTTTCAAAGTTCAACCTAAAGTCCGTGAGAGATGCTGTCAACGAGCGCCATCCGGAGGACCGTCTGCTGATAAGTGCGCTTGAGGCTAAGGAAGCGGACCTGAAAGAGGGGGTTGAAGAGCTTGAACAAGTAATAGCGAGGTATTCGCGTCTCGCAAATATGGGTATGCTTATTGACCGAGTCGTCCATGACGGCCGCACGGCTATATCGCATTTAGCGAACATATCTCGTTTTGCGTTACGGGACCTGCAAAAGACGACCTTGAGCGGTGAGCAGAAAATTCAAGTTGCTGTTTCGGGATTCGAAAAATCGCATTATCAGATAGAGTTATTGAAATCGCTGTTTAGCTCCATCGAACCATTTGGCGGTCGTCGTCGAGGGCGTCCACCTGAGGTCTCCCTGCTTGGCATGGTAGAGCGCGCAGTTGAGCTTTCAACCCACGATGCAAATAATGCGGGAATTGCATTAAGAGTAACGGGCGAAGACTTCGCCGTAACAATGGATGAATCCGATATACAGCAGATAGTCATGAATCTTACTGCCAATGCCATTTATTGGACAAGTACCCTGCCCGCTGCCGAGAATAAAGAGGTGAGTGTCGAAGTAAGGCGAGACGCGGACGGTAGCGCCATCATCACGGTGAGCGATAGCGGGCCTGGTGTTCGACCGGAAATTGCTGACTTAATTTTTGATCCCTATTTTTCCGAGAAACAAAATGGTGTTGGCCTTGGCCTCGGGATAGTAGGCAGCGCGGTTTCTAATTATGAAGGCAGCTTGGAGCTGATCGATCGAGGCCCCTTGCCCGGGGCATCCTTTAGAGCAAAACTAAGAAAGAGGGTCTGATGGATTCCCCTAACTACAAAATATTGATAGTTGACGACAACCCGGTGATGTTGTTGGAAATCGAACGTGAAATTATCGACACCTTGGTGGAGGAGCAGTCGTTTAACCTGTCGATCACGCGCTGCGATAGCTTTGATCGTGCGGAGGAAGAGTTGAGGCTGGGTGACTACGACTTAGCAATTTTGGATGTAAGAGAAGAAGCTCAAGGGGCGAGTAAGCCTGACGACAATAGAGGAACCGACATCTTCGAACTGGTCAGAGCTGCCAAGTTCCTGCCAGTCATATTTTTCACCGCTCTGCCACAAAAGGCTCGACAGTACGAAGCTAGACCTCTCATCTCCGTCATATCCAAAGTTGACCTGGTTCAGCTCCCTGAAGCCGTAAGCGCCGCATTAAAGAGTGGGGTCTCGACTACGGTCAAGACGATTAACAAGCATGTCGATTCCGTGATTCGCAGCTATCTGTGGGACACAGTAGCGCCATCGTGGCATGACTACTCTGACGGTAGCCCTGACCAAGTCGCACAGCTTCTGGTTGCTAGGGTGACGCGTTCGCTGCAGGAGAATATGCTCTCGGAAGTCAGAGAAAACCTCGAAGCTCAAAACCTCCCGGAGCCCCAGCTGGAGGCGGATGCTGAGGTCTTTTCCCCAAATGCTGCCATGTATTACGTGTATCCGCCGGTCAATAACGAACTTGTTCCGGGCGCCCTAATTAAGCAGCCCGCGAGACCATCCGACGGAGCCGCCGAGCCAGTAGTGACCGCTTGCGAGCAGTCTCCCATGGAATGGTGGGTAGTGCTAACACCATCCTGCGATTTTGCGCAAAACAAGGTGGAATACGTACTTCTTGCGCATGCGATGTTTTTGGATAAGTGGGGTCCATTCGAACAGTGGAAATCAAGCCAGAATGAAAAGCATTGGCAAAAGATTGAGCCAACGCTACGGGGCGGACGTCCTAGGTATGGCGTTTTTCCCGCATTCCGGGAGATCCCAGACTTGATCGTGGACCTAGAGCAAGTGCTAGCCGTGCCCCGCGCCACGCTCGCGAATGTTGAGATTGTTGCTTCCCTAAGTAGTCCTTTTACAGAAGCGCTACTTACGCGCTATAGCCATTTCAGAGGTCGGATCGGCACGCCTGACATTGATCTCGTTTCAATGAAGGGCCGGCACATGGCCGGAAGTTGAATTCGAAGCGGCCGGCAGCCTGTTCGAACCGTCCTTGCCGATTCAGAAATGCGGGACACTGGAAGTCCCCGAGCATGAAAGTGGGCCACCTTGATCGGTCTCCAGCAAGATGCCGACGGCTTCACCCGGCTGACTCCATGGGGCTGAGCGGGGCAGGCGCCGGCCATCTCGATCCGTTGCTGTATCCGTGGGATCCGCCCGTGGCCTCGGGTGTAATGGACGGCAATTAATTCCGGCCCTTTGAACTTTCAGCCGGACTGGATGAGGCTCTCGCTCGTGCCGGCGCGGCACCGCGGGAAGCCCGTTCCCTGGTGGTCTCCATCGGCTCGAATTCAAGCGCCGACGTGATGCGGCGGAAATTCGCCAACTACCACCCGCCTGTCAGCGCGGTCCTGCCGCTGGTCCGGGCCAGCTCCACGACATGGCCGTTGGCCACTCCGCCCACGTGAGCAAGGCCGGGTACATCGCCGCTGCCCCGTATCCGCTGCTGGGAGAGTGCACAGCGGTCTGGCTTTCGTGGCTGGACGATGTCCAACTGATGGCCCTCGACGAAACGGAGCCCAACTACCTGCGAATCCAGCTCGATAGCGAAGCCTGCCCGCTCATGGTGGACCACGGGGAACGTCAGGAGGAGTTTTCGCTGTTCATCTAACGCTGGGGCGTGCTGACCGATTGCGACGGCGGGAAGCTTCCCTTCCTCGACCAGCCTGCCCTCTTCGGCTCCTCGCCGGCAGCGGCACCGCGGACCTCTTGGAGGAGGGGAATCCCGTGTTTAACCGGCCGCCGGAGCTTGTTGCCGAGCCACTCGCGACACCCGCGGATCAGGCATGGACCAGGGAATGTTTCAACTCGGCCGGCCTCGCCGCAGCAGTGGACTTCCACGGGCCTCGCACGGGGTAGTCACCCCCCTCGCGCCTCGCCCTCACCGGACGGCGGTGTTCCCGGCGATGCGTTTGGCTATGTATTCGGCATCGCGGCCCACGCCCGCCACGATCGACGAGTCGTGCCCCGTCCGCCACGGTAACCCGACAGTGTACAAGCCTGGGTGGTCGGTGACGCCGCGGTGGTGCCGGGTGCGTACCACATTGTGCGTCGATGAAGCTGTGGGGCGACCGGTGAGCACTACCTGGCCTAGGTTTCGTTCTCCGCGGCCGTACGGAATGCCGAGGCGGTCTCTCGGATGACGTTAGTGCTCAGTTCGCGTATCTCCCCTAACCATTTTAGGAATTGCTGCGCGTCATCAACCGAGCGAAACGTGGGATTGGATTGCCACCTAAACGCCCCGTCATCTTCAACCTGGAACGTTTGAAACGCTCCAGCACCAGACGGGTGTGCCATCGAACTCAGATGGTCGTAAAGCTGTTTGAAACCCGGGAGTCGCTTCTGCGCCGCAGCTACAACCTTCCCCATGGGAAGTCCCTGCTCTGCACCTGGGTGAAGTTTCTCGAACTCGTGGGGGTGTTTTTCTAGGTAGAAGACGACAGCGAGATTCTCGGCAAAGGATCGCAGAAGAGTCGCAGCCGCCAGTGGGTTCCCGGATTCGACCATGGCTACTACCCCTTGATGAAAAGCCTGAGCCCGTTCGACGAAAGCAAGAAAAGGGAGGTGATTCATAGTGAATCCCCTGTCATCACCGAGAACGCCCAGAGCACCCCGGACCATCACTTTAGCTGCGGCCCTTGCCTCTTCTAGCTCAGTCGCTATTTGGTCAGCGTTGAATACTCGGGATCCTTCCATACAAGTAGCCTCTGTCCTGTCGCCAAGGATTGCAAGATAGGCAAGAAGCTAGATGGAGTAGCGGAAGTTCCAGTTGGCTTGATGTCGGCTTAACCGATGCCTGGCCATCAGCCCCCCACGTCCGGTGAGGGATCGTCACACAAAAAAGAGATTGCCGCGATGCGAGGGTGCCGACCGCTACATGGCGTGGCGACGTATGAGGGCCTCTACTAGTTCACCTTCGTCCGTGGT
Organism: uncultured Arthrobacter sp.; assembly: GCF_964021775.1. Lineage (GTDB taxonomy): Bacteria > Actinomycetota > Actinomycetes > Actinomycetales > Micrococcaceae > Arthrobacter. The sequence continues at coordinate 28,085 of NZ_CAXHZI010000020.1, read as the reverse complement.
CCCAGAGAGCATCCCCGTGATACTCGCCGGTGAGATGCAGAAGAACTCGGCCGCGTCGGCGCAATCCATAGCGTTACTAGGCCTCAGGGTGGAGGATCAACACTTCGTGCCAAGCCAAAGGCACGGCGGCTGTAAAAGCCGCCCTGCCTTTGGTGCGTCCGGGGTCCCTGCGCCGTCTGCCGGGTTTCCTGTTGCGGCGGAGTGCAGGTTGTTCCGTGCGCGTGCCGGACGTGGGTCCGGCAGTCTGAAGTGCCTGCGTGCTGCGGCCCCGGGGCCCGCCCCTACATAACCCCCGTCGGCACCAGCAGCGCCCAGGCCAGGGCGGGAGCCACCAGGACCACGCCGCCTGCGTACATCATGAGCTGGCGGTAGACGCGCTGGCGGTCGTTGTCCCGGGCGTTGGCCACCACCAGGGCGCCGTCGGTGGAGAAGGGGGAGACGTCCACGACGGTGGCCGCGATCGCGAGGGCCGCGACGGTGCCGGAGGCGCTCAGTGAGCTGGTGGCCAGCAGCGGACCGGCCATCGGGATGAACGCGGTGAGCAGCGCCGTCGATGACGCGAACGCGGATCCGACGCCGATGACGTAGCAGAGCACCAGGGCGATCAGCAGCGGCGCCCCCAGGGCCAGGGCCATCTCGGCGAGCGTGTCGATGACGCCCACGTGCTGCAGCAGCGAGACGTAGGTGATCATGCCGGCCACCAGCAGCACGGTGGACCAGGAGACGCCGCCGATGAAGGTCTTGTGTTCCTTGATGTTGACGAACGCCAGCAGCAGGCCGGCGGAGAGGGCCACGAAGCCGATCGGCAGGTGGAAGCCCAGCGTGCCCACCAGGATCGCCGCGATCAGAACCAGGGTGAAGATCTGCTGGCCGCCGGGGCGTCCGGTGCGGGGCGTCTCCAGGCCGGCGTACTCGTTGGCGTGCTTGTCACGCAGCTTGCCCAGCAGGCCGAACAGCACGATGGTCAGCGCGGAGAGGATGAAGTTCAGCGCGAAGCTGGCCGTGAAGAGTCCGCCCTGCGAGATGGGGAAGCCGTTCTTCAGTGCGATGTCGTGCACCAGCACGCCAGCGACGGAGAGCGGGGAGAAGCCGCCGGCGTGGGCGCCGTTTATCACGAAGGCGCCCATCAGCACCGGGTGGATGCGCGACTCGTACGCCAGGCCCAGGGCCGCCGGCGCCAGCAGCGCCACGGCGGCGGGGGAGAAGGTGCCCAGCGCGGTCAGCGCCGCGGCCAGGAGGAAGAAAACCCAGGGCAGCAGCATGGTCTTGCCCCGGACCAGCCGCACGCAGGTCTGGACGATGATGTCGATCGACCCGTTCCGCTGGGCCATGCTGAAGAAGTAGGTCACGCCGATGATCGTCAGGACGATGCTGGCCGGGAACTCCTCCAGGATTTCCTTGTCGCTCATGCCGAGCATGAAGTAGCCGACGCCGAAGGACGCCACCAGCCCCATGACGCCGATATTCAGCGGCCATTTCGTGGCGACGACGAACATCGCCACGAGGATGACGAGCGGGATGATCTGGGTGGCGGTCATGGTCGGCTCCGATTCAGAGGCGGCCGCGGGGTTGAAGAGGACACCTCCGAACAGGAGGGCCAGCAGACCCAGGACAGCGATCGCGGCTACCGTCACCAGCAGGATACGGCGGCGGCGGTCGGGACGCCGGGAGGGCTCGACGCGGGTGTCGCTGGGGGCGGTCTGTACAGCGGCCTGTTGAGCGGTTTTTTCTGCAGTCTCTTCTGCGATGTTAGTCATGATGCTTTCTCCTCATCGAGTAGCGCTGGCAAGGGAGGCGCCGACGGCGGTGCCGAGGGCCTCGGGAAGGTGGATGGTGGTGGTGGCGATGGTGCGGGCGGTGCGGTCGACGCCGACGAGCAGTTGCCCGTCCCGTTCCTCGCTCCAGGTTTCGATCACCCCGGCCGGGGTGCGCAGCCGCAGGGTGGGGCGGACGGTGCCGCCGGTGATGTCGGCCAGCAGCGTGCCGGGGGTGCGGGCCGCCAGGGTCAGGGCGATGCTTCCGGTGATGGCCAGGGCCGGGTGCGGCTTGCCCATCGAAAGCATGACGACGGCGACGTCGCTGTCGGCGTCGGACGGGGCAGGGGCCCCCACGACGGCGACCTTGGGGACGGCGCGGGCGGCGTCGTCGGGAGCCGACGCGAGACCCATCCGCACGGCTGCCTGGCGCCGGATGTGTTCCAGGGTGTCCAGCTGCAGTTCCAGCCCGGCGGGCCAGCTGCCGTAGCGCTCCGGGTCCAGGCCCAGGTCCTCGGCGCGCAGCATGACGACCGGCGCTCCGGCGTCGACCATGGAGACAGTCCAGCGGGTTCCTCCGGCGACGATGGTATCGGTCGCCGATCCGGTGGGAAGCAGCCGGCCGGTGGTCTTGCCGGCCGGGTCCAGGAAGCCGAGCCCCACCCGGTAGCCGGGGAACGGAACGCCGGGCATTTCGGCCTGCGGGACGATCGGCAGGGCTCCGGCCGGCGTCGACACCCTCTGGATGATGACCTGGCCGGTGTTGGTGTTCCGGGTGACGATCCGGGTGACGTCGCCGGTGGGGACCACCCAGCCCTTTTCGATGGCGTAGAGGCCAACGACTGCCGAGCAGTTGCCGCAGTTGCTGCCCCAGTCCACGGCGGCCTCTTCGATGCCAACCTGGGCGAAGGTGAATTCGACGTCGACGCCAGCGTCGGCCGGGCGGTGCAGGATCATCGCCTTGCTGGTGGTGGAGGTGGCGCCGCCCACTCCGTCGATCTGCCGGTGGTCGGGGCTGCCGAACAGCCGGGGCAGCAGGACGTCCGGGCTGGTCCCGGTTTCATCCAGCTGGCCGGTTTCGAAGACCCAGCATTTGCTGGTGCCTCCGCGCATCCACTCCGCTTCGATCTTCATGGTCTGTTCCTTGCTTCGGTTCTGCTTCGATCTGCCTCAATGGTGTTCAAGGGCTTGATTCGAGATTGATCCAGATCACAAATGAAGACAAGGTTGGATATCTGCAAGGGAGTGTAGTGATGCTTAATTCACTATCGCAGCGGTCCGTAGGTGCCCGCCTCAGGCGGCGCCGCCGTTGGAAATCGCTGGCGTTTACCCGCGAACTGGGCGGTGGATGTATAGAATTAACGGATTCAACAGAAGGGCAAAGCGTTGCTTAACGATCCTGACCGGGAATTGTTCGACATCCGGCGCCTTGCCTTGCTGGTTGAGGTGGTGGAGCAAGGATCCATCACCGCCGCGGCCGAGCTGATGATGTACACGCCGTCCGCCGTCTCGCAGCAGCTGCGGAAACTTGAGCAGGAGGTGGGGCAGCCGCTGCTGAACCGCCGCTCCCGCGGAGTGGTGCCCACCGAGGCGGGCCAGGTGCTGGCCGGGCACGCGCGCAAGGTCATCGGGCAGATGCGCGCCGCCCAGTCCGACCTGGACCAGATCGCCGGCCTCAAACGCGGCTCCCTGACGGTCGGCACCTTTCCGACGCTCGCCGGCTCGTTCCTGCCGGTTGTCATCCGGGCCTTCAAGAAGCGGTATCCGGCCATTGGCCTGTCCGTACGCAGTGCGCGCTTCGATGACTTGGTGAGCGACCTTCAGTCCGGAGTGACAGGGCTGTGCCTGCTCTGGGACTACCCCTGGAACCGCTTTCACGACGATTCCATCCGGATCACGGAGGTTTTCCAGGAAAGCACCGTCCTGCTGGTGTCCCGCAGCCATCCGCTGGCCGACCGCGACGAGATCCGGATGGAAGAGCTCCGCAAGGAATCCTGGATCGTGCGGGCCGAGGCGCACCCCGTCGTCGAAGTGCTGCAGCGCTCCGCCCACGAAGCCGGGTTCGAACCGACCATCGGCTTCCTGGCCAACGACTACCAGGAGGCGCAGGCGATGGTGAGCGTCGGAATGGGCGTGGCCATGGTGCCGAAGACCGCCGTAGCGCTGCAACACCCGGACGTCCGCGTCATCAGCCTCGGCTCCGCCGCGCCCCTGCGGCGGGTGCTGCTGGCCCAACGCCAGGACAAGGTTTACGCCCCGGCAGAGGTCGCGTTCCATTCCACACTGCTGGAAATCGCCCGCGAACGGGCCGGAGACTACTTGTAAGGTCGGCGGCGCCCGGTGCTGCGGGCGCCGTCGTCGGTGGCGCCCTGGCCCTACCCCCGCGCCACCAGCCCCGGCACCCGTCCCGGATCTCAAAACGACGCCTTCGTGCTCACGGCCGCTGGTCGTACCGGTACTGCCGGGTATCCATCATGTGGAAGTTGGCCAGCTGACCCCACTGCAGCTTCCGGTAGATCTTCATGTCGGCACCCGCCGGCACCGACGAGCGCCGCAGCGGCATGTTCTCTCGGGAAGCATGGAAAAACGCCCCTAGTAGCTGCCGGAAACGAAACGTCGGTGGACCGCCGTCAGCGCGAGCGCCTTCTAGAAGAGTCTGTCGCGGGCAGCCAACTCCGACTGCCGTCGCTTTCGTGCAGCTTTGGCACTCAAGGGGACGAAGCGTTCGGACTCGGGAAGCGACTCGTAGATTTGTGCAGCCACTTCGTCGGCCCACGCGTAAGGTGACTCAAGGTAAGGTGACACAACTTCCGGAGCCACCCAACCAAGACTCACTAAATGGCGCAAAACTGTGTTTGTCATGGCTTTCGCATCCGGAGCGCGGGTTTGTTCGACCGAGATGTCGCATTCAGGATCGAGCAGTGGCAATGGCTCCTCCCGGATTCGAACGACTCGGTACCCAGCCTCACGAAGCAATCTTGTTTTCACGGAGTCGCGCGCTTCGTGGGCTTTGCCCCTATGTGAGTAAGAGCCATCAAACTCGATTGCGATCCGCAAGCACTTGATCAGGACGTCGACGCTGTGTGGCCTGCTATGGCCAAGATCCAGGCGCTCTTGCCTCTTTGGATCAACGTCCTGAGGGAACACCGCTGCGAACTCGCATGCTAAGGCAATATCGACTCTGGATCGGATGATCGGAGCACACCATTTGCAGCCATCGTGATCGAGGGCGCGTGCACGGACAGTGGTTTCCCAGACGTGGCCAGCGTTTTGAGGGCATCGCCACCAAACGCGCCTATTGCTTCCAGCGGTTACATCCGCAGGCGTCAGCGCTCCATTCTTGGTTGGGTGCCATTGCATGGCAAGCGCGGGCAGGCTTACTTCTAGACGGGTGGCTTCCGTGGGTCGCCTCCCACTGCAGAACGGACATCCGGCACCGTTGGCAGGTCTGGAGCTTACGGCGGCCATCCACCTATGTGAGTCATCTTTTCGGCATATCCAGGCGGCCCTGAAGTCGCTGCCCACCGAGACCTGATCGGGACGCTTGGTGTTTGCCGGATCCCACTCTGCAGCTAGAACCGGTCTTGTTCCTGCGATGCTGTTGGACTCATTGACCCGCTTCCCGGCGCAATATGGGCATCCGGTGCCGCGGAAACGGGAGGCAGGAGTTGCGGTGTAGTCGTGCCGGTGGTCCTCTGGGCAGATCCACCAGACAACCTTGTTGGACTGTGACGTAATACCTGTGGGTGCTAAACCCAGCTCGGACTGGTTGCGCACGAAGTGCCAGCTGGGGAGTAGGTCCGGCCGATCCGATGCCAAATTGTCGGTTTGGGTCGCAATCATGCCCTTACAGGCGGCGCAGCCATGTCCCCTTGTCCGTACCCAGGGCGTGGTTAGCCAAGAGTGGCCATTTTCGCAGAGCCACCATATTTTACGGTTGCTACCCGGCCGAACGTGAGAGGGAGGGAACGGATTCCTTGTTTGATCCCACTCCTGGGCGACGTCGGGGAATAGATGCGCGAGTGACCGCGTACCCTCGTCTTTGACGGATAGTACTCGCCTTCCATGGCCGCTGGGAGATGTCTCAATCGCTGATTCCTGGGTGCAGGGTCCGAGTCCAAAGTGGGCCCCGTCCGAGCCGGCCTTGAGGACAACAAAACCCAGAGGCTCCTCTGCTGCGCTGCCGGAGCTCAGGGAACCGCTCCCTTCTCCATCGGCGGCGCTCAAGACAGCGGCTGACGTGCGCCGACGTTGACGCAATCGGACGGCGTAACGTACTCCCGCCGTCGTCGTTCTATCCTTACTTGCTGACCGGGCGAGGGAATCCTGGCGCCCTTCGCGCGATTGCATTTGGCACAGGCCGCTACGAAGTTCTCCAGGCTGGTGGATCCGCCCTTGGACCACGGGAAGAAGTGGTCGCCGTGCTCGGCGGCTCGCGAGCACCGACGCCCGAATCCAGCCTCCATCTCGCACAGGCCGCCGGCCCGCGCCATTCCCTCCCGGCGCTGCTGGCGGCTGAAACGCCGGACCGGGTCCCGGCGTCGGACATCGCGGGCGTGGACGACCGCCGCAACAATGAACAGAACAACGAGGAATATCCCCGGGAGGGTAACCGCAGCCAGAACGCTGTCGACAAAGCTGCGAAGGACGCCGCTGACGGTTGAGACGCTGTTGCCTGCGGCACCTTTCCCCTTTGGCATGAACGTTAGAACTACAGAGACGGCTAACCACACGATCACAGCCGAGTAAGCGAGACGCAGAGCCTGCCGGCTCCAGTAAATGCGCTTGAGTTCCACCATCGGTTCATTCCCCCAAATGAGTTCCGGCCGTGCTGCTGTGCGGCCAATGCAACAGATCGTACCGCTCGCGGCAGACAAATTGGCCGGGCTGCAGCAGAAGCGCTCCGAAGCCCTCCTCGTTCAGGGTCGGTAGTCCCTAACGAACCCGTTGCGGCGATGGGAGGATCAGCAGGGTGCCCGGGCACCGCGCAAGCCCCGAGCGTTGAGAGACCGTCGCATACATCGATTGGAAGGACCATCATGAAGGCAGCACGTTTCCATGGCCGCAAGGACATCCGGATCGAGGACGTCCCCGAGCCGGAGCTCCGGGCCGGCGCGGTGAAGATCGACGTCGCGTGGTGCGGCATCTGCGGGACGGACCTGCATGAATACCTGGAAGGCCCCATCTTCTGCCCCGCGCCGGGGCATCCGCACCCGCTCTCCCACGAGGAATCACCGGTGACCCTGGGGCACGAGTTCTCCGGGACCGTGTCCGAGGTCGGCGACGGGGTGGAGGGGCTCGCGGTGGGGGACAACGTCGTCGTGGAACCGTATTTCGTGGACGGCACCTGCGACATGTGCCAGGCGGGCAGCTACCACTTGTGCCGGCAGATGGGTTTCATCGGGCTTTCCGGCGGCGGTGGCGGGCTGAGCGAAAAGATCGTGGTGGACCAGCGGTGGGTGCACCCGATCGGCGACATCCCGCTGGATGAGGCGGCCCTGATCGAGCCGCTCTCCGTGGCCCACCACGCGGTGGCGCGCAGCGGCGCCAAGGCCGGCGACGTGGCCCTGGTGGGCGGGTCGGGCCCCATCGGGCTGCTGACGGCGGCCGTCCTTAAGGGCATGGGCGTGACGACGATCATCAGCGAACTGACCCAGGCGCGGAAGGAAAAGGCCGTCTCCAGCGGGGTGGCGGACCATGTGCTGGACCCCAGCCAGGAGAACGTCCCGGCCCGGGTGCTGGAACTCACCGGCGGTACCGGCGCCGACGTCGCCTTCGAGTGCGCCGGCGTGAACGCGGTGCTGGACACCATGCTCGACGCCGTCCGGCCCGGGGGAGTGGTGGTCAACGTGTCCATCTGGGGCGCGCCCGCCACCGTGGACATGCAGAAGCTGGTGCTCAAGGAGATCGACCTGCGCGGCACCATCGCCTACGTCCGGGACCATCCCGCCGTCATCAAGATGGTGCAGGAGGGCAAGGTGGACCTCAAGCCGTTCATCACCGGCAGGATCGCGCTCGATGATCTTGTGGAGCAGGGCTTCGTTACCCTCATCAACCACAAGGACACGGCCGTGAAGGTTCTGGTGCATCCGTAGCGGCGGGAGCTGAGAGGGGAGCCGTCGGCAGTCCCGAGCCACAGCTGTTCTCGCCCGGCCCGCATGCCTGGACCGCCTTCCCGCTGATTAGTGCTACGAGCCAAGCACCGAATGCGCGATCAACATGTCGAGGCGCCGGATGTCCGCCTTCTTGCCCACCTTGATCTTGATGTGCCCGGCCCGGGTCCACAGCTCCAGTTCAGCATCCAGATCAAAGCGTCCCGCGTTCTCGGACGACCACATGTTGATGGCCGAGTAGGGCAGTGAGTAGACCTCTACCTTCTTGCCCGTGATGCCCTGGGCATCGCGGACGATCATCCGCTTGGTCGTGAAGATCGCGCTGTCCCGGAAGGTCCGGTAAGCGGCAACGGGCTCCTCGCCCGGGACCAGCAACTCCATGACGTCATTCGGAATCGGGCATTCCTCGACAAACATCCACGTCGTTACTGCTGCGGCTTCCAAAGAGGCTCCTTCTAAAGGGATAGTGTTTGCGTTCAGTGTTGCAAATCATGGGCTGGTTTTATCCCTTTCCGAACGGGCGTGTTGCCGGCACGACGTCGCGACCGGCTGTTGGCCCTCAAGCACGCGCGACCCTGGGCCCGCTGGTGTTTGAGGGGGAACCGCGGGGTAACTGGGTCGCTTTCCCGGCGGGCCCGTCTTTCAGCCTTGAGTGTTGGCATCGGCTGGGGGTGCCATGAGGCCCCGAAGATCCATTCTTCTCTTGAGGACAGAGACCTTCGGCGACGGAAATCCTGCGTCCCGAAGTTCCTGGGTCTTCCATTGCGCACCGGTGGCCCTTTTGAAGGACTCGATATAGCGTCTTCGGGCTTGGTACAGCACCTGTTCAGCCTCATGCATTGCTTTAAACGTATCCAACACATCTGCGGCGAGCTCGAGCTGCTGTTCCGTACGGCGCTGATTTGTCCGACGGAGGAATTCCAAGGGGTCCTGGCTAGTCATGACTCATCGTATCGATCGATAGCCACGACGAAACAGGACCATCGGGACGAAGTCGGCTCGGGTTTTGAGACCCCGGCGGTCCTGTCCGCAGGGTCACCTCTTGGGGCCGCGCAAAACCCCGGCCGAGCGGACTCGGCCAAGGGGTTTCGACGGTTTCGACCCGCTCGGTACCTAGAGCCTCAACACCGGAAGACGAAGTAGGCCCTACCTTGCCACCAACCCCGGTACCCCGTCCCGAATCTCAAAGGAAGCCTTCGTGCTCACCGGAGCCCCCGGCGACGTGACGTAGTCCAGCGTCCGGAAGTCCGCGGTCATAGCGTCCTTGGTGATGCGGGTGTTTACGTAGCCGCGGTTGTCGTTGTAGAACTTCAGGTGCGGGTTCCAGGCCATCGTGGCGTCCGTGGTGGAGCCGGAGCCGGTGCCGTTGCCGGTGGAGGTGATGGAGGTGCACACCAGTTCCGAGCCGACCACGGGGGAGGCCGGGTCCTTGTAGTCGACCTTGACGTCGTTGGCCCAGTTGCGGTGCACGTCGCCGGTGAGGACGACGGCGTTGCGCACGTTCGCGTCCACCCAGCCCTGCGTGATGCGGCGGCGCGACGCGGCGTAGCCGTCCCAGCCGTCCATGGAGACGTCGTCGATCTCCGGGGCCTGGTTCCGGTCCCGCTCGGCGAAGAACACCTGCTGGCCCAGGATGTCCCAGCGCTGCGTGGAGTTCCGGAAGCCGTCCAGCAGCCATTTCTCCTGCTCCGCGCCGGTGATGGTGCGGTCCTCGGCGAGGCGCTCGGTGACGTTCTTCTTCCAGCCGTCCCCGGCGAGCTGGTCGTCCCGGTACTGCCGGGTATCCATCATGTGGAAGTTGGCCAGCTGGCCCCACTGCAGCTTACGGTAGATCTTCATGTCGGCGCCTGCCGGCACGGACGAGCGCCGCAGCGGCATGTTCTCGTAGTACGCCTGGAACGCGGCGGCGCGGCGTTGCCGGAAATGCTCGGTGGTGTCGTTCAGCTGCCCGGCATCCCGGTTCTCCGGGACATCGTCCGCCCAGTTGTTGTCCACCTCGTGGTCGTCCCACACCACCAGCCACGGCGCCACCGCGTGCGCGGCCTGCAGGTCGGCGTCGGCCTTGTACTGCGCGTGCCGCTGCCGGTAGCCGGCCAGGTTGACGGTCTCCGGACCCTCGTGGTCGCGCGGGTTGCCGCCGCCGATCACGTAGCTGTCCTTCTTGTACTCGTAGAGGTAGTCGCCCAGGTGCAGCACCAGGTCCGGGTGGTCCTGGGCCAGCCGGGCGTAGGCGGTGAAGTAGCCGTGCTCGTACTGCGCGCAGCTGGCGAACGCCACGGCCAGCGCAGCCGGCGTCTCGTGCAGCGCCGGGCTGGTCAGCGTCCGGCCCACCGCGCTCAGGTGCCGGCCGGTGCGGAACCGGTAGAAGTATTCGCGTCCCGGCCGCAGGCCCCGCAGCTCCACGTGCACCGAGTGCGCCGTCTCGATCCGGGCCTGCTCGACGCCGCGGGCCACCACCGTGCGCATGCCCGCGTCCTCGGCCACTTCCCACGCCACTGCGACATTGCGGGACGGCATCCCGCCCAGGCCGTCCCCGGCCACCGGGTCCACCGCGAGCCGGGTCCAGATCACGAAGCCGTCCGGCCACGGCTCGCCGGAGGCGATGCCGAGCTGGAACGGATCGGTGCGGAGGCCGGCGTCGTCCGCGGTGGAGACGGCGACGGCGGCACCGGGCCAGGCGGCGACCAGTCCGGCCCCGAGGCCGGCGGAAAGAACGGATCTGCGCGAAATGTTGTCCATGCCCGCCACGCTATTCACAGCGGATTGACAGCGTGCGTGGGCGATATGAATGGGCAGTTAACTGCGTGACAAGACCTGCCGGCATGGGGGCAGCTGGCCAGGCACCTGCCAACGGAAAACAACCGCGCCCACCGGGTTTCGGTGGGCGCGGTTGTTGGGAGGTGCGGTTCTCCGTGCGGGCTTTGGCTTAGGCGCGTACCTTGGCGCGGCCCTTGGTGAGGATCATTGCCAGTGCGATCATGCCGGCACCGAGCACCAGGTGCAGGATGTTGTCCAGGCTGTTCAGCGGCACGAAGTCGCCGGCTGAATCTTCGGGGACCACCAGGCCGTATACGAACAGGACCAGGTAGATGACGCCGCCGTAAAGCAGGAAGGAGCGGGCGCCGGTGGCGGTGCGGGCCAGCAACAGGCCGGCGGCGCCGAAGAGCAGGTGGACGATGTTGTGAAGGACCGAGACCTGGAAGAGGCCCAGCAGCATTGCCTCGGAGTGGTGGCCGGCGAACTGCAGTGACTCGTAGTTGGTGGTGATTCCCGGGACGAAGCCCAGGATGCCGACCAGCAGGAAGACGGCGCCGACGGCGAGGCTGGCCTTCTGGACGGGGGTGCGGGCTGCGGTTCGGGTGCGGGTCGTGGTTGTCATGCTGGGCTCCTTGGGTGCGGGCTTCAAATGATGGAACGGCCGATGGTGCGGCCGGTCCGGTGCTTATGCCAGCAATTCGGAGGGCGCTGGGCTGTGGATTGCTCTGCGCATATTTTTGTCCGGCCCGGCTGGGTGCCGCGGCACTGAAGCCCGCGGTGTTGAAGCCCGGCGGCGGCCTCAGCCCTTCTTGCCGCGCGCCTTGGGTTCTTTCGGCGGCAGTGCGGCCACATGCTCGTAAGCCTTTTCCACCCAGGCCTTGGCGCGCGCCGCATCGCCGTCGCCCTCGCCGTTCCAGATCTCCGGCAAGCCGGTGTAGCCGCCCATGGGGCGTTCGGCCGGACCGAATGGTACGGTCCGCTCGGTACTTTCGAGCGTTTCCTTGTCCGCCGCGGAGAGCTTCACGCCGATGGTGGGGCCGAACAGTCCAGCAAACATGTTGCCGTTCACGAACGCCCCGAGGTTTCCGAACATCGGCTTGATGACCACCCCGGGGTGGTCCGGAATCACCGAGCGGAAGTGCTCCTTGTCGGCGTCCGACGCTTTGGGCATTTCCATCGGTACCTCCGGGACGCTGCGGGCCACGAACTGACGTTCCTGCAGAATATGCCCGCCGGCCGGCGCGGTACAGGCCGCCGTGGGGACGCTCAGGAACCGTCCGACGCCCGGAAGAGGGAAGCGTCTGTCAGGATGGACTCCATGACTCAGAGCAGCATCCGCCAGTATCAGGAATCGGTCACGGTCAACGCATCAGCCGAGACGCTCTACGACCTAGTCTCGGACATCACCCGCACGGGCGAGTGGAGCCCGGTGTGTACGTCATGCTGGTGGGACGACCAGGACAGCGCCGGCCGCGTCGGTGCCTGGTTCACCGGCCGTAACGAGCTCCCACAGCGGACGTGGGAGACCCGGTCGCAGGTGGTGGCTGCCGAGCGCGGTCGCGAATTCGCCTGGGTGGTGGGCGGCAAGTTCGTCCGGTGGGGCTTCACCATCACCCCGACCGACTCCGGAACCGTCCTGAGCGAATCGTGGGAATTCCTGCCCGAGGGGATAGCCATGTTCGGCGAGAAATTCGGGGATGGGGCGGCCGCCCAAATCACCGATCGGACCCAGCAGGCCCTGGACGGCATCCCCAAAACCCTCGCCGCGATCAAGCGGATCGCCGAGTCCGTAGACGCAAAAGAGGACGTGCGCTCCTAGACGAGTAACCGCCGTCGGCCGCCCGCCCTCGGTCCTGCGTCCGCCCCGGAAGAGACGCATGCGGATGCGGCTGCCGTTCCCGCGCGGTCGGAACGGACGACGGCGGGAAGCCGGTGCCGCCGAGCTACGGGCGGACGGGCGTGCTCGCCTCGTGTCCCACCACCGTTGTCCAGGGGCGGGCCGTCCACGACGTTACGACGCCGCCGGTGACATAGGGATCGACGGCGGCGAAAGCTCTGGCCGCCTCGAGGGCGTTCTCGCCGGTGAAGACCAGCAAACCGGTGAAGGGCCCTTCGCCCACGGCTCCGCCGAGCCAAAGGTCGCCCCGTTCCACGGCTTCCCACGCCGCCTTGAGATGATCCGGGCGGTATTTCTCCCGGCTTTGAAGGTAGTCGTCCGCGTAGGAGTATTCGAGCACGGCGTGCATGGGTGACCGTCCATTTCATCTCGGATGTCGCTGGTTGTCTCTGTAGGCTACCCCCGGCACCTGGCCCTTACACGGCAGTTTCTGGTCGGGAAGCGCAGGCACGCTCCCCGCCGTCCAGCCGCCGCCCAGCCGCCGCCCGAATGTAACGAACTGGTAACATGGGGCTGATGGCGAATCAGTCTGGTCAAACACGAGTCACACAATTGGACGGCCTCCGCGGGATCGCCGCCTTGGTAGTGGTCGCCTGCCATCTGCTCTCCGTGGTCCCCGGAATCGGGGACGTGGTCTTCGACGACCGCTCCGCGCCACTGAACACGGGCGAGATGTGGGCGGTGTTTTCCCCACTGCATCTGCTCTGGAACGGAACCCCCGCGGTCCACGTCTTTTTTGTCCTCTCCGGCTTTGTCCTGATCCTGCCGTTCACCCGGGCGGGGGCGGCCACCCGCTGGGCCACGTACTACGCCAAGCGGCTGCTGCGCCTCTACCTGCCAGCCTGGGCGGCGCTGGCCGTGGCGGTCGCCTTGATTGTGATGGTTCCCCGGACGGTGTCGCCGCTGCAGAGCTCGTGGGCGGACATGTACGTGGTGGACCCGAGCCTGGCGCGGGTGGCCAAGGACAGCCTGCTCCTTCTGGGCGCGAGCACGGTCAACACCCCGCTGTGGACGCTTAGGTGGGAAGTCCTGTTCTCCCTGCTGCTGCCGGTGTACGTCTTCGTTGCCCTGCGCTGGCGGCGCTTCTGGCACCTGAAGCTCGGCATCGTCGTGGCGCTGGCCGCGGTGGGCGCCGTGCAGCACATTGACTGGCTGATCTATCTGCCGATCTTTGCCATCGGCGCGATCGTCGGCGCCGAGCGTGATCGTATCCGTGAGCTGACCCGGTCCTGGCCGCGGCTGGTCTGGCTCCCGCTGACCGCTGCCGGCCTGCTGCTGGCCAACGCGGAATGGATCAGCCGGGACAAGCCGGTAGAGGGTGTTGAGGCGCTGGTGACTGTCGGCGCGACGCTGCTGGTCCTGGTGTTCCTGCTGTGCAGCCCGGCGAAGAAGCTCGGCGACACCCGCACGGCGCAGTGGCTAGGCCGGATTTCCTTCAGCCTCTACCTGGTGCACCTGCCGATCATCCTGGCCGGAGTCACGCTGCTGCGGTCCGTCTCGCTTCCGCTGGCGCTCGCCGTCTCCGCGGCTGCCTCGTTCGGCGCCGCCGAGCTGTTCTACCGCTTCGTGGAACAGCCCGCCCAGCGGCTCTCCGTCGCCGCAGGAAGGGCCGTGGAGAAGCGGTTCGCCCGCCGCCGCGCCCGCGCGGAGTCCCCGGCGGAACCGGGCGCAGCGCCCGCGGCGGGGACGACGTCGTCGTCCGCGGACCTCGACCGGGCGCGGCAAACCGTCTCGTAAGTCAGCGAGCGGAGGGGCCCCAAAGGACGCCAATTATGAAGAGTGGTAATCCACCGCCCATCCGTCCTGTAGAGTAGATCCTGTTGTTGTGTTTATGCAGTTCGTAGTTCAGGCAGTACGCACGGTCGAAAGTCCGTGTTCTTCTGAAGCAGCGGTTTTGAGCACCCCAAACAGGAGGACCCGAAAGTCGGGACAGTTCCTCCACCTTCACGAAGGACAAAAATAATGGCTACTGGTACCGTCAAATGGTTTAACGCTGAAAAGGGCTTCGGCTTCATTTCCCCCGATGACTCCTCGCAGGACGTTTTCGCGCACTACTCCGCGATCAACTCCTCCGGCTTCCGCTCCCTCGAAGAGAACCAGAAGGTCTCCTTCGAAACCGAGCAGGGCCCCAAGGGTCCTCAGGCCACCAACATCCAGGCTATCTAATTTCCTTAGATACCCGGAACCGTTAGGTTTCTAGCAGGGCCCGTCTTCGGACGGGCCCTGCTTTTGTTTACCCGGATGTGCCCGCACGACGGCGCCGCCCGACGCCGGGCGCCTCACCCGGCCTGACGCCGCGCCACCCAGCCGGCCAGTACCGGGTTGTCGATCTCCTTCGCCAGCCACTGCGCGGACTCCGCCGCGTCCGCGTCCCCCAGTGCCGCCCGGTGCGACTGGGCCCGCACCGCGAACTCGCGCATCCCGGCCCGGCCGGCCAGCGCGCCCAGCCGGTCCGCGAACTCGGACGCACGCGGGGACCCGGCGGCCAGCGCCACCTCCGCCGCGACGTCCAGCAGCCGGGCCGAGTACCAGAGGTACCACGGTTTCGGCGCCAGGCCCCGGCCCACTGATTGTGTCAAGTATTTTTGGCCCCGGAAGGGCAGTTGAAACTGGCCCCACCCGGCGATGTTAGTGAGCGTCGGACCGAGTCAAAGTGACGGTGGGTGCCCTTCTGTAACTAGGGCCGGGGCTGCGGGACTACGGCGCCGCAACGGGCTCTACCGTTTCCGGGTGGACTGGTGCGTGGACGTCGAGTTCCTCCGGGAAGTTCGTCCATGATCGGATCGGCGAGACCAAAATGGGGATGGCGGATGCGGCGGCAATAAGCGCCCATATCCAAAGCACGGGAATGACGCCTGTTGTCAGTGCCAGGACGCCCCCGCCGATACTGGCCACAGGCATGACCCCCAGGGTGAAGAGCCGGTAGGTGGACATGACTCGTCCCATCAGGTGGTGCGGAACGAGCCGGGGAATGATGCCAGCCCCCGCCAGTCCGGACAGGATGACGAAGAAGGACCAGCCAAATCCCGAGACGCCAATCCACACCACCGGGGCCAGCCCCAGGAAAGGCGCCACCGGGAGCAGGATGACGAATCCGGCGCTGGCCAGGCTCGCGGCGATCTTGGTTCTGCCGAGGCCGAGACGTCGTGTGATGCGGGTGGCCGTCATGGAAGCGACCAGACCCCCTGCTGCTGACAGTGCGCCCAGGAATACGAATTGATCCATGGGGATGTTCAGGATTTGCAGGGCGAAAATGACTTTGGCAGCGGCGCCGAACATACTTGCGGCATTGACCAGCGCAACGGAGACCATCAAGGAACGAACCAAGGGATGGCTCAATGTGTAGCCGAGGCCATCGCGTGCTTCGGTCCAGAACTTGTCCGGGGTTTCTGCTCGGGAGGGCGGATCTTGTGGGAGTCTGCCGGTCATGACCGCTGAGAACAAGTAGGCTGCGCCGGCAACGAAAAGCATGGCAGGAGCGGACACTACTTTGACGATCAAGCCCACAATCCCTGGCGTGGCTATGGCCAAGCCGCTCTGCACGGACTGCACTTTTGCGTAACCATCACCCAGTTCGTTCCCCTTCAGCAGCGTCGGCATCATGGCGGACTGCGCCGTCGTGAAGACGACGTCGGCTGCGCTGACGAGGGCAGCGACGGCGAAGAGGTGCCAGATGCTGAGCGTTCCAAGGAAATACGCGATCGGCACCGAGACAACCGCGGCGGCACGGACAGTGTTGGCCAGAACTAACGTGGATTTCTTCGACCACCTGTCCACTAGAACACCGGCCGGCACTCCGAGCAGCAAGAATGCCGCCATGCCCAGCGCGTTCAGGACACTGGTCTGGAACGCCCCGGCGCCGAGAACAGCCACGGCGATAACCGGCAACATCGACCGGAGCACGTCGTCGCCGATTCCGTCCCCAATGCTCGCCGTGAACAGCTTTCGGAAAGCCGCGGGCATCACCGATCCGGTGGGTCGGCCGCGCCCTGCCCCGCCGCTTCTTCGGATGCCCGTATTCTTGATGAGAGCCACGAGTCGTAAGGTCATACCTGACAATAGTCAGGTAGAGCCTGACATTCGTGACAAGAGCCCGCTTATTTGGAGAACGTGTCGATGCCCGAAAATAACGATCCTCGCGATTTTTGTGCCTTTTGTGGGCTGACGTCTGCGGACGAGCGCCTAGTGGCCGGGCCGGGAGTCTCCATATGCGAAGTGTGTGTGGCGGCCGCAGCGAAGATCCTGCACGACACAAGCACCGGGGAGCTGCCCAAGTCGGTGGGGCCCATCTGGGATCAAATGTCCGACACGGAGATCCTGCAGCACCTTCCCGAAATTTCCCGGGTAAGCCTCAAAGTCGAAGAGCAGCTTCGCGTCTGGGTCCGCGTCGCCCGCGAACGAAAAATCGCCTGGGCCCAAATAGGGGCGGCCCTGGACATCACTCGTCAATCGGCTTGGGAGAGATTCAAGGAACATCTATGATCGGCGGACGCGGCGGACGCGTGGGCCGGCCAGCCGCGCCAAGTCTGATCACGACTGCGACTGTCCAGGGGTTGCCCGGGTGAGGCCGTGGGCGAGGCGGTAGGAGTCGGTGCCGGTTTCGATGATGGTGCCGTTGAAGGTGAGCCGGTCCACGATTGCGGCGCACAGCCTGGGGTCGGTGAAGGTTTTCGTCCAGCCAGAGAACGATTCGTTGGAGGCGATGGCGATGGAGTTCTTCTCCTCCCTCTCGGTGAGGACCTGGAAGAGGAGTTCGGCGCCGCGGCGGTCCAGTTCCATATAGCCAAGTTCATCGATACACAGCAGGTCCACGCGGCCGTAGCGGGCGATGGTCTTGGCGAGGACTTTCTCATCGGCGGCTTCGACGAGTTCGTTCACGAGTCTGGTGGCCAAGGTGTATTTCACCCGGTAGCCCTTCTCCGCCGCGGCGGTGCCGAGCCCGATAAGCAGGTGGGATTTCCCGGTCCCGGAATCGCCGATGAGGCATAACGGTGATCCTTTGCGGATCCAGTCCCCGGCGGCCAGGGTGTGGATGGTGGCGGGGTTGATGTTGGGGTTCGCATCAAAATCGAAATCCCCGAGCCACTTGTCCCGGGGAAAGTTCGCGGCTTTCACGCGGCGGATCGAGGAGCGCCGGTCCCGGTCATCACACTCGGCCAGCAGCAATTCGGCCAGAAAGCCCTGATAGGAGAGTTGCTCCTTCCCGGCTACGGTGAGGGCTTCGTCGAGCACGGCCCGGATCGTGGGCAGGCGAAGCCGTCGGCAGGCCTGGTCCACGGCTGCGACCGCGGCCTGTTCGGTCAGGCCGCGCCGCCGGCGCAGGGTCGGAGTGATGGTCGTAGAAGGTGCTGCAGGACTCATGAGATGTTCTCCTTCGACGCGGGTGTTTGGGCGGGTTGCGTGCGTTTGACCAGCAACTCGTCGTAACCGCTGACGGATGGAAGGGGACGGGTGTCCGG
The DNA here is from genome assembly GCF_964021775.1 of uncultured Arthrobacter sp. Lineage (GTDB taxonomy): Bacteria > Actinomycetota > Actinomycetes > Actinomycetales > Micrococcaceae > Arthrobacter. Next base: position 10,105 of record NZ_CAXHZI010000020.1, on the reverse strand, counting down.
CGGGAGTCCCGCAATGACGGCCCCCGGATCCATGAGCCGGCGCTGGGTAAGACTGACAACCCGTTGCACACTCACTTCGTCGTGAGCACCGGGATGACGGTCCGGCCCGGCCCCACCCGCGGGGATGGTTGAGGCGTGTCTGCGGGCTTCGACCGCGACGACGTCGGCACTGACAGCGCCCACGCCCAAGGCCGAGACGATGCCTGCAGTGACGTCACCGGCGTCCATGGAGCGGTGAAGCAGCAGGACGTCGATGAGTTCACGGGTCCCGTCCGCGTCGCCGTTGACGCGCCGGGAGGCGGCCCAGAATGCCTCGTGGGCGCTGTTGAACGCCCCGGACTCCCGCGCCCGGGCCAGGGCGGAGGACCCGGGCAGGGCACCTGGTTTGGTCTTGAGGACCTCGAGGTAGTGGTCCAGCTGGACTGACTGCCCGTGCTTGGCAACGATCCGTTGATGTCTGGCGACAGCGGCGCGGCCGTCGAACACCACGACCTCGGACGCCCGCAAGGAGACCCGGACTTTCCGGCCGATGAACCGGGCCGGGACGGAATACTTCACCATCCGCACCGTGATCATCGAGGACCTGTCCACCCTGGGGTTCAGCACCAGCCCCGGATCGAAGGCCTCTCCCGGCAACGGCGCCAGGAGCGGCTGTTCGGCGGCGAAGTCCTGGCCGATCGTGCGTATCCTGTCGTTGATCCGCCGGGCATCGTCTTGTGCTTCCCAGATCCGGATCCGGTCGTTGAGCTCGTCCAGGGATTCAGTGACGGGCATCGGCGATAATCTGTTGCGGCGGAACCAGCCGACCTCTCCTTCAACTCCGCCTTTTTCGTGCGCTCCGTCGAGACCGGGCTGGCAGTAGAAGGGGTCGAAGCCGTAGTGGGAGCGGAAGAGCACCCATCGGTCGTTCTCCTGCCGCTGCCGTCCTTGCCCGAAGACCACCGCGGTGACCGCGCTGGTGAGGTTGTCATACCTGATGTGCTTGGTCGGGACACCGCCCAGGACCTGGAAGGCTTCGATGTGTCCCTCCAGGAAAGCTTCCTGCGCCTGCGTGGGATAGATCCGGTGGACGGCCTTGCCCGAGTGGGAGAGCCGGAGGATGAACATGTGGCACTTGGTTTTCACGCCGTTCAGTACGATCCAGACTTCGCCGAAATCTACCTCGGCCTCCGCACCCGGGGCGTGTTCCTGCGGGACGAACACCTCCACCCGGCGGCCGGCCTCCACGTCGATCTGGGCCCGGCGGACACGCACGTAATCACGCACCGTGGAGTACGACAGTTCCTCGGCGCCGTGCTCCTCGATGAGCCGTGCCATGATCCTGCGGGCGGTATGGCGCTGCTTCCGCGGCGCCGTCGTATCCTCTGTCAGCATCGCATCGATCGCCGCCTTGAACGGCTCCAAGCGCCACGCCACGCCTTGTCTTGGTTTGCGTGGCGGAGGGGTGGCTGATTCCAGAGCTTGCCGCACCGTCCTCCGGTGGACGTTGTGTTTGGCCGCCAGTGCGCGGACAGAGAGGCCCTCGACCCGGGCATCCCTTCGAATCAGCGCGAACAACTCCACTCTCGACTCCATCCAGACCAGCCCTCCGCCGCATCCATCCAGTGATGAATCCAACGTTGAAGGCGGGGCCACATATAACCGTCACAAGTTGCCCGGCGAGTCACGAAGTGGGGCCAGAAATAACCGTCCTACCGGGGCCATCCAAACCTGTCATAGTCAGCCCACCCAGTGCTCGGCGGCGGCAAGGTCGCCGTGCGCCAGGAACAGCCGTGCCTCCGCCCCTGCGGCGAGGGCCATATAGCAGTGATCGCCGGCCAGCTCCGCCATCACCCAGGACCGGTCGATCAGCGCCGCCGCCTCCTCAAGTTTTCCTGCGGCCAAATACGTCTCGCCGCGCAGCCCCGCCACGAACGGTTCAAACGCCGTCCAATGTTCCGCAGCCACCCCAGCCAAGGCGCGGTCCAAACACGCTCCGGCCAGGTCCAGTTCACCGCGGATCAGATGCACGCGGCCCAGCAGCGCCTCGCCGAACGCCTGCTGCCGCCGGTTCCCCGCCTTCGTAGCCAGCCGCACCGACTCGCTCAGCGCGGCCACCGCATCTGCATACCGGGCGGTGTCCGAGCCGAGCATTCCCTGGATCGCCAGGATCCTCGACTGCTCGTCCAGGAACCCCTTCGCCGCCCGCATCGCCCGCTCGAGCCAACCGGCGGCCCGGTCCGGGACGCCGCGCTGCACAGCCAGGTAGCCCAGCTCACGGTAGGCGGCAGCGGCGGTGCGGGAGCCGCCGTCGGGCGCTTCCGCGGTCAGTGCGCGGTGCAGGAAGTCCGCGACCTCGGCGCCGCGGCCGCCCGCCTGGTGGATCACCGCGCCCGCCAGCGTCACCAGCGACTCGGCCAGCAGATGCCGTTCACCGGCCCGCTGGGCGAGCTCGACGGCGAGGCGCAGCTGCGCGAGCCCTCGGTCCACCGCGCCGGCAGAAAGTGAAGCGGCACCGGCGTCCAGGTAGGACCGCACCGTGGCAGCGTTCGCCGGGGTGCCGGAATCCGCGGCGGTCCCCGGTTCCGAGAGCGCCCGACGGACCTCCTCGGGCAGCGGCAATCCCAGCTCGGCGCGGTACAGCTCCCCGAACTTGGTGACCTGCTCGCGGGCGCGGCGCTGTTCACCGAGCGCCACCATGGCCTTGACCAGCACCGCGGTGCAGTCGGCATTGAACGGATCCCGCTGCAGCGCCCGGGACGCGAGTCCGGCCGCGTCCTTCGGGGCGCCGGCCGCCAGCGAGGCCAGCGCGGCGTCGTAGAGCAGCGACTGCACCGCGTTCTCCAGCCGGTACCGCTGGTCCGCGAGCCAGGACTCAAACACCGGGCTGTCGGCAAAGTTCAGGCCCTCCAGCAGCTGGCCCTCGAACCGGCACGGGTCCACGTCCCGGGCCGCGGCTGAGCCAAGCTCCAGCACGTCGCAGCGCCAGCCCGGCCGAAGGTCCAGCCGCAGGGGATCGCCCGCGATTGCCGCCCCGCCGAGCACCCGGCGCAACTCGGAGAGGTTCCAGCGCAGCGCGCCCAAGGGGTCGGCGGCGTCGGGAAAGAGCAGGGCTGCGGTCCGGGCGCGGCCGGCGCCGGCCGGGTTCAGCGCGAGGTAGGCCAGCACCGCCCAGGCCTTGCGGCCGCGGGGCTGCGGGGGAGCCGCGTCCGCGGGCTTGGTGTCCGTGGGTGCTGGCTCCGGGGGTGCTGTGTCAGGAGGTTCGATCCGGGGCGGGCCGAGGAGCCGAATCCAGGTGTCGGCCATACCGAATTTTACCGCCGGGACGCCCTCACACGCCTGCTCACACGGTCCCTGACGACACTGAAGTCATCACTCACCACCCACCACCGAGGTGCATCACCATGGAAGTACTTGCAGTCCTGCTCGCCGGTTCCGCACTGGTCGCGATCCCCGGCACGTTCGTCGCGATCCTGCGGGACGGCCACGGCCACACCCCGGAGGTCCGGTCCGACGAGCCGTGGCAAGCCGGCAACCTGCCCAGCGAACCCTACGCGTCGGCGAACCGGGCATTCCCGCCCGCGCTCTGGTTCCGCTAGCCCACTGGCGGTAGGGGCACCCGCTGGCCCGGTGCTGTTCACGCCCCCGCCACCGACGGTTTACGCGGGCGGTCAAGGATGGCACCATGACTGATTTCACCCGCCGCAATGTCCTCAAAGGTGCCCTGGCCGCTGCCGGCGCCGCCGTCGTCGTCCCCGCAACGGCCGGAGCGGCCAGCGCCGCCCGGCCCGCCGGCGTCGCGCTGGTCCGCAACCGCCTGACCCTGCCCTCCGGCATCGCCACCGGCGATGTCACCACCGGCTCCGGCGTGCTGTGGTCCCGCGCGTCGGGCCCGGGCCGGCTGGTGGCGAACCTGCTGGCCGTCGACGACGACGGGTCCCCGCTCCGCGGCGGCCGCGCCTTCCGGCGGGAGCTGCGCGGGAGCGCCGCGTCCGAGGCGACCGACTTCACCGCCCGGATCAACGCCGAACACCTGCCCGCCGGGACCCGCTTCGCGGTGAGCCTGCACTTCGAGGACGCTGACGGCAACGCCGGCGAGACCGCGCAGGGCTCGTTCAGCACCGCGCCGGAGACCGGGCTGCTGCGCAGCGGCCGCGCCGCCCGGGGCCAGAGCTTCGTCTGGAGCGGCGACACGGCCGGCCAGGGCTGGGGCATCAACGAGGAGATCGGCGGGATGCGCGGCTACGCGGCCATGCACGCCACTTCGCCGGACTTCTTCATCCACTCCGGCGACACGATCTACGCAGACGGGCCCATCAGCGCGCAGGTGACCGAGCCGGACGGCCAGATCTGGCGCAACCTCGTCACCGAGGAGGTGTCCAAGGTGGCGGAGACGCTCAACGAGTACCGCGGCCGGCACCGCTACAACATGATGGACAAGAACATCCGCGCCCTCTACGCCGAAGTCCCCGTGATCGCGCAGTGGGACGACCACGAGACGCACAACAACTGGTACCCGGGCCAGATCCTCACCGACAGCCGCTACACCGAACGCCGCGTGGACGTGCTCGCCGCCCGCGGCCGGCAGGCCTGGCAGGAGTACCAGCCCATCTCGGGCGTCAGCGCCGGCGGCACCGGCTTCGAGGCCGCCCGGATCTACCGCAAGATCAGCCGCGGCCCGCAGCTGGACATCTTCTGCCTGGACATGCGCACCTACAAGGACGCCAACACGCCCGGCAAGGAAGCGCAGCTGACGCACCTCCTCGGCCAGGAGCAGGCCGATTGGCTGATCCGCGAGGTCAGCAAGTCCAAGGCCACCTGGAAGGTCATCGCCAACGACCTCCCCCTGGGGCTGGTGGTGCCGGACGGCCCGGTCAACCAGGAATCGATCTCCAACCGCGACGCCGGCGCCCCCTTGGGCAAGGAACTCGAGCTCGCCGGGGTGCTCTCCGCGTTCAAGCGCAACCGGGTTAAGAACGTGGTCTGGCTGACGGCCGACGTGCACTACTGCGCCGCGCACCACTACTCGCCCGAGCGCGCGGCTTTCACCGACTTCGACCCGTTCTGGGAGTTCGTCGCCGGGCCCATCAACGCCGGCAGCTTCGGGCCCAACGCCCTGGACGGAACGTTCGGCCCGGAGGTGAAGTTCTTCAAGGCCGGCGCCTACGCCAACGAATCCCCGCGCAGCGGCGAGAGCCAGTACTTCGGCCACGTGGACCTGGACGCCGACGACGTCTTCACGGTCAGCCTGCGCAACGCCAACGGCGTTGTGTTGTGGAGCAAGGCCCTGCAGCCGCAGCGGTAGCGGGTAGCGGCGGTAGCCCGGCGGGGGCCGGCGGGGGACGGGGCTAGACCGGCGGGGCCGACCGGCGGTAGCTCCGCCGTCGGGCTCCATCCGCTGGGGATAGCGCCCAAAACGCCAGTGGGCCCCTCCCGGAAAGTCCGGGAGCGGCCCACTGGCTGTGGTGGACGAGGTGCTTACGGCGTCGGCATGCCGCCGTTGACGTTGAGCGTCTCGCCGATCACGTAGCTGGACTCGGCCGAGGCGAGGAACACGTAGGCCGGGGCCAGTTCGGCCGGCTGGCCGGCGCGGCCCAGCGGGGTTTCCTTGCCGAACTCCGGCAGGTCCTCGGTGGGCTGGCCGCCACTGGCCTGCAGCGGGGTCCAGATGGGACCGGGCGCCACCGCATTGACCCGGATGCCCTTCGGCGCCAGCTGCTGGGCCAGGCCCTTGGTGAAGTTGTTGATCGCAGCCTTGGTGGAGGCGTAGTCCACCAGGGTTTCCGAAGGGCTGTACGCCTGGATGGAGGTGGTGTTGATGATGCTGGAGCCGGCCGGCAGGTGCGGCAGGGCTTCCTTGGTGAGCCAGAACATGGCGTAGACGTTGGTTTTGTAGGTGTGGTCGAACTCGACGTCGGTGATGTCGCCGAGTTCCTTCTGCGCCACCTGCTTGCCGGCGTTGTTGACCAGGATGTCCAGGCCGCCGAGGTCCCGCACGGCGGTCTCCACCAGGTCGCGGCACACCGAGGAGTCCTTCAGGTCGCCCGGGACCTTGACCGCCTTGCGGCCGGCCTTCTCGATCAGCTCGGCGATCCGGCTGGCGTCCTCTTCCTCCTCCGGCAGGTAAGACAGCACGACGTCGGCGCCCTCGCGGGCGAAAGCGATCGCCGTCGCGGCGCCGATGCCGGAGTCTGCGCCGGTGACGAGTGCCTTGCGGCCCTCCAGCCGGCCGGTGCCGCGGTAGCTGTCCTCGCCCAGGTCCGCCTTGGGCGTCAGCTTGGCGTCCAGGCCGGGTTCCGGCTGGCTCTGCTCGGGCGGCTCGATCTGCTCGTAGGCCGTAACGGGGTTCCTGAACGTGTACTGGTCAGTCATAGTTCTCCTCCGGTTAGGTGCGTTCCGCCAGGCCTTTCTTGGCCGGGGCACAGGCGGCGGGTGGATCCCACAACACGCTAAGCATGCTTAGTAATTACCCTAGTCAGGTCGGGGGCGTGGATGCAACGAGGAGGCGCGGCCGGTGCGGCCGCTTAGCCGGTTCCCGGTCCCGTGTTGCGCCGCGCGTAGAGCCCGGGGGCAGGAGCCGCTCCCGCGCCCAGTCCCAGTCGATGAGCTCCTGCTCCAAGCGGACCCCCGGACCGAATTCCCCGCCGACCAGCGCGGCATAAACCCGTAACTCCTCCGGGGTGAGCCGGGTCAAAGCCGCCCGGGCCGGGACCGTTTCCGAGCCCCACGCTCCGCGGTGCGCCAGCAGGGTGGCCTCGTCCATCGGCACACTGAGAACGTGGGGGTGGACGGCGCGCAACTGGTCCAGGATCGACCACAAACCTCCGACGGAGCGACCTGCGATTTGCCGTTGGCGTGTTCCGGGTTCAGCCCCGGGCTCCCGGCGAAAGGACACTGAGCCCCGCGTCCACAGCAGCGGCCAGCAGTTCGGCGTCGTAGGCAATCAGGGCGCCGGCCTGGAGCCGGATCGCCGCTGCCAAGTGAATGGCGTCGGCGCTGCGCAGCCGGCCGGGCAGCGCGGCCGCGTACATCAGGTCCGCGCGCGCCACGTCCACCAGATTGATCCCGTTCAGCACGGAATTGACCACCTCGCCGGGAAGCCCCCGCCGGTGCGCAGCGCAGTGAAGCTCCGTGTACAGCAGCATGGAGGCGGCAAGTGTGTCGCCCCGGGCCGAGGCGGCCGAGAGGTACTCCGCGACGGCCGGAGATTCCATCTCCTCAGCGACCAGTTTGAGGGCCGCCGACGTGTCCACGTAGACAATCAACGGTCCCCGCGAACGTCGGACAGGATCTCTTTAGTGCGAATCGCGGAGCTGACCCGCGGCAGGGCGCGAAAGTCAACGGCGCCGGCGGACGCACGCCGGATCTGTCCTGCCAACAGCAGCCGCTCGAAGGGGGATGCGGACGGCGGTACGAGCACCGCGGCGACTTCCCCGTTGTTCGTCACCTCAATGGTTTCGCCGTTTTTCACGCGTTCCAGAATCTTGCTGCTCTGGTTGCGGAGTTCCCGGTGCGGAATTGTTGTCATGCCAGCCTCCGTAGCAATCGTAGCAACGGGGTGGTCCGCACGGAAGGCCACATGCTCCTCTGGGAGCTGTGGGACTACCTGGTGCAGACCCTCGGCGCCCCGCAGCACGACGCCGTCAAACTCGTGAGCCGGCTGGCGGCGCACTGGCGCGTCCAGGAGTTCGAGCCCTCCTACCTCCTCCGCGACGAGGTCATCATCAGCGCGCTGGAGGCCACAGGGTTCGTCACCCGCTCCGGTGACGCGATCCCGACGGCGTGGGTACGGGACATCGACCGTACGGTGCGCCAGTCCCTGGGCTGCCTCCAGCTCACGCTTCCCGGACAGCGCTTCCGGCTCTTGGACCAGGAACTGTCCGACGGCGGCCTGAAGTTCCTGCTCCAGGTCCAGGCGCCGCTGGGGGACCGTTAGCTCGAGGGGCGGTGCGGGGCCCCGTTGGGCGGCGGCCCGGGCGGGGCCGGCGGTGAGTGGTCCGGGCCAATTGGCGGCCATTGTCCGCATAGGTGAAGTGTGCTTCACTTATTGAGTGGAGGGGAGTATCCCCCAAATGTTCCGTCGTCAGTACGGCCGCCCCTGAGCGGCCCGGCGGGCAGGCCCTTGGGGCCGGGAGAGACCTCCAGTTGGTGTTCACTGACTGGAAGCGGGTGCTCCTCGATGAATGTTCCTTTTTGGGCCTGGTTGGCCGTCCTTGGCGTAATTGTCCTGATGCTGGCGGTGGACCTGTTCGCCCACCGCAAAGCGCATGTGATCGGCGTCCGTGAAGCGGCTCTTTGGTCCGTCGTCTGGGTCGCGTTCGGCGCCGGCTTCGGGGTGCTGGTGTGGCAGCTGTACGGCGCCGAGTTCGGCCAGCAGTACTTCGCCGGCTACCTGATCGAAAAATCCTTGGCCGTAGACAACGTCTTCATCTGGGCGATCATCTTCACCTATTTCGCGGTACCGCGCGAGTATCAGCACCGGGTGCTGTTCCTCGGCGTCCTGGGCGCCCTGGTCTTCCGCGGCGTCTTCATCGCCGCGGGCTCCGCCATCATCGCCAGCGCCGGGTGGGTGCTCTACCTCTTCGCGGCGTTCCTGCTCTTCACCGGTTACCGGATGATCCGCCAGCGCAACGACCACCCCGAACCGGAGAAATCCCGGGCGCTGAAGCTCTTCCGCCGGTACGTGCCCATGACCGACAAGTTCCACGGGCAGAAATTCCTGGTCCGCAAGAACGGCCTGCTGCTGGCTACCCCGTTGCTGGCCGTGCTGGCCCTGGTCGAGGTCACGGACATCATCTTCGCCGTCGATTCGATCCCCGCGATCTTCGCCGTCACCGACGAGGTCTTCCTGGTCTTCACTGCCAACGCCTTTGCGATCCTCGGCCTCCGCGCCATGTACTTCCTGCTCGCAGACCTGATCCACCGGTTCATCTACCTCAAGATCGGGCTGGCGCTCGTGCTGGTCTGGGTCGGCATCAAGATGCTGCTCAAGATCGACATCTACTACATCCCTACCCCGTTGTCCTTGGGCGTCATTGCGACGATCCTCGGTGTGTCCATCGGTGCGAGTCTTTGGGCCACCCGCGGCCAGCAGCGCAAGGCGCCCGCCGGCCCGGCGCACGCCCCGTTCGGATCCGCTACGGCCACGGAAATGGCGGAGCTGGAGCCACTGTGGCGGCGGGGCCGTTCGGGCGCCACGGCGACGACGACGCGTGGCCGTGATACGGGGGAGCCCGGCGCCGGGGTGTCCGACGGCGGGGTGTCCGACGGCGGGGCCCGTGACGGCGACCCGCGCAACGCCGGGTCGCCCGGCGCAGGGCGGTCCGGGGCAGGGGCGTCCGGGGCAGGGGAGTCCGACGTCGAACCGCAGGCGCCCGCAGAGAGTGAGCGCAGGTGAACGACGGCACACAACCCCCGCTGCCCCCGCCGCAGCCCAGCCCCGCGCGCCCGGCCTGGACCTTCCTCACGAACCACGGACACGTCCTGCTGGCCGTGGCGGCGGACCCGGAAGCCCGCGTCGCCGACATCGCCGCCAGGGTTGGCATCACCACACGCTCGACCCTGCAGATCCTCAAGGACCTTGAAGACGCCGGCTACCTGCACCGGAGACGGGACGGGCGGCGGACGCGCTACGCCATCGAACCCCACCAGCACTTCCGCCACCCCGCCGTGGCCGCCTGGGAAATCGACGGACTCATCGGCCTGCTTTCACCTTCGCCGGAGGGGCCGGCAAAGATCCCGGCGGCTCCGAAGGGCCCGTGAGCCTGAGGCAAACATGCGCGCGGCAGGCAGGCCGGCAGGCAGGCGGACAGGCGCGTGGCCGGGTCCGCCGGCCCGCGTCTGCCGTTCCGCCGCGACGTACGAGCCGTGACCCAACGGAGCGTCCGCCACCGGTCCGCGCCGGCCGCCACCTGCGGGTGCCGGCTCCAGATGTTTGCCGCGGTGACGGAGCACACACCGGCAACTTTCGACGCCGGACCGGGCCCTCCGCGCGCGGCGGCCCGTTTTGGCCCGGATTTCCGGGGTTACGACGCCCGGAGGCACCCGCGGGGGTCGATTTGTCCCGGGTCGGGTTCGTGTGTAAAGTAGTTCGAGTCGCCGCCGCTGAAGCGGAAAGATAGCGACC
>NZ_CAXHZI010000019.1:0-72723 GCF_964021775.1 uncultured Arthrobacter sp. | reverse complement strand
GTTGAGCTGAACCAAGTCCTGCCTCCGGACCCCGGCGGCTACCCCGACCCCGGCCCGCCCGCGGACCCGTTCCCGGAGCTTGGCGGGTACCTTGACTCGGAACTGCCCCCGGACCCCTTCCCGGACTGGTACCACTTCACCGCCCGGGACGAACCAATCGAAGACCCCTTTCCGGACTGGGACTTGCTCGCGGCGGCGTAACGGCGCCGCCGGCCACCCGGGCCGCGGAGGCTTCCTGGCCTTCGCCATCTGGGACAGCCAGCCTCGCCGCGGTCCCAGCAAGCTGATCTGGCGGACAGCGGTCGGGACGCTGAAAGCCGCTGAGCCACGTCCCGGTGAGGAAAAGTCAGCGGTGTAGCTCAAGCGCTTCGAGGAGTCGTTTAACCGAGCTGCCCAGCTTCCACTCGGAGGCAAGAGCCTCAAGCTCGGCCCGGGCATCGCCAGCGACGGGCTGCAGTTGCGCACCCGCCTCTTCGAGCGTCGGCAAGTTGAGGTCGCGCACGACTTTGACGACGTCGGGCGCGGCCGAGAGATAGTCCGCGGCTGCCTCTAATTTGGCGCGGACGGACGATGACAGCCCGCTGCCCGCGTCAGTTGCTGCGGTGAGCAGACCGCCAAGCGTGCCGTATTCGGCAAGCAGCGATGCGGCGGTCTTGTCGCCAATACCGGCCACTCCGGGCAGCCCGTCGGAGCTATCACCGCGAAGCGTCGCGTAATCGGCGTACTGCTCCGGCAGCACCCGGCACTTACCGACAATGACCGCGTCGGTCACCACCTCGAGGTTCCTCATGCCGCGCGCGGTGTAGATCACCCGCACCTGCCGGGCGTCGTCGACGACCTGGAAGAGGTCGCGGTCCCCCGTCACCACGTCCACCGGGTGTCCGGCGTGGCTGGCGTAGGTGCCCACGACGTCGTCGGCCTCGTGTTCGGCAGCTCCGACGACGGCGATGCCCGCCAGACCGAGCACCCTGCGGATCATGGGGATCTGTGCGGTCAGCGCATCCGGCACCACCTCGACGTCGGGAGCGCCCGCTACTGCCTCGGCGACCCGATGCAACTTGTAGCCCGGAAGCCGCTCGACCCGCCATTGCGGACGCCAATCATCGTCCCAGCATGCGATGAGATGCGTCGCGTGGTAATCAGTGGTGAGCCGCGCGATCATGTCGAGCAGGCCGCGAACGGCGTTTACCGGTGTGCCGTCGTCGCGGCGGATCGTGTCCGGGAGGCCGTAAAAGGCCCGGAAATACAATGACGCGGTATCAAGCAGCATCAGGCGCTGGGGCATAGCCGATCCTTGCACGGATAAATGCCCATGTCAGCCGAAGGTAAGGGTCAGTCCCAGCCCAGGGCGGGGCGCAGCTCGCGGGAAATCGCTTCGAGCAGCCGGACATTGAAGTCCACGCCGAGCTGATTCGGGACGGTGACGAGCAGGGTGTCCGCCGCGGCCACGGCAGCGTCCCGGGCGAGCTCCTGAACCAGCTGTCCGGGTTCGCCAATGTAGCTGCGCCCGAACCGCGCCAACCCGCCGTCGAGGTACCCCACCTGGTCCCGGGCACCCGCCTGGGCACGCAGTCCGAAATAGTGCCGCGATTCGTCGTCGGTCAACGGAACGATGCTGCGTGACACGGACACCCGCGGGGTGTGCGCGTGGCCGGCCGCCGTCCACGCCTCCCGGAAGCCGGCAATCTGCTCCGCCTGCAACTGGTCAAAGGGAATTCCGGTGTCCTCGGTCAACAGGGTGGAGGACATCAGGTTCATGCCCTGCTGCCCTGTCCACCGCGCGGTGGCCCGGCTACCGGCACCCCACCAGATCCGCTCCGGGAGCGTTGCCGAGCGCGGCTGAATCGGGGCCGGACCGGCGTTCCCGCCAAACTGCGGATTGGGGCGGGCAAGGCCGACGCCGGAGATGGCGGTCCGGAAGCGCTCCGTGTGCCGCCGGGCCAGGTCCGCGTCTGACTCGCCCTGGGCCGGACGGTAGCCGAAAGCCTCGTACCCGGCCAGCACCGATTCGGGCGAACCACGGCTGATCCCCAACTGCAGCCGGCCGCCACTGATGAGGTCGACGGCGGCCGCCTCCTCAGCCATATAGAGCGGGTTTTCATACCGCATATCGATGACTCCGGTGCCGAGCTCGATGCGGGATGTGCGGGCGGCAATCGCGGCGAGCAGCGGGAACGGCGAGGCCTGCTGCTCGGCAAAGTGGTGGACGCGGAAGAATGCTCCGTCGACGCCGACTTCCTCCGCGGCCACGGCCAGGTCGATCGCCTGCAGGAGGGCCTCCCGTGCGGTGCGTACGCGGGAGCCGGGGACGTCACCCCAGTGGCCGAAAGAGAGAAAACCGATCCGTTTCATCAGAACTCACACTCTCACAGGGAACCGAAACCCCGGAAGCGGCAGGGGCCCCCGGCGAAGGCTGCGCATCTCTGGACCTCCCAGCCGGGCCTCTCAGCTGGGCCCAGCAGCCGGGCCCCGCAGCGGGCCTCCCAGCCGGGCCCCGCAGCCGGCCGGCTCAGCAGCAGGGCACTCCGGCACTGGTCCTTCGGCGGAGTCCCGGCATATTCTGGGCTCAGTTTTTGGGCCTGATAGCTGGACAGAAAATGGCGACGAAAAGAAGAATCGGATTTCGGCTGGCCGCGGCCTTTCGTAGGGTCCTCGGGTTCTTGACAGTGAGCGCCCTCTGCGGTGTTCTGGCCGCCAGTCTGTTGGTCCCCGGCGTCGCGGCCGCGGGCGTTGCCGTCAGCAGATCAATCACCTTCTTCAACAACCTCCCGGGCGAACTGGCTGTTAATCCGCCGTCGCAGTCAACAAAAGTGCTGAGCGCCGACGGGAAACTGATCGCCACCTTCTTCGCGGAGAACCGGGTCAGGGTCCGGCTGGACCAGATGTCTCCGTACATCAAGGACGCGATCGTCGCCATCGAGGACAGCCGCTTTTACGGGCATGCCGGCGTCGACCCGCAAGGGATTCTCCGGGCCCTCACCTCCAACCTGACCGGCGGCGGCAGGCAAGGCGCCTCCACCCTGACCCAGCAGTACGTTACGAACGTGATCAATGAGTCCCTGTTGTCGGCGGACCGGAGCAACCAGGTCGTCCTCAGCGGGCAGAAGAGCATCGGCGACAAGGTGCGCGAGATGAAGCTCGCCCTCGCGCTGGAGAAGAAGTACACCAAGGACCAGATCCTTGAGGGCTATCTCAACATCGTGTTCTTTAACCGGGACGCGTACGGCATTGAGGCCGCGGCGCGGCACTTCTTCAGCACCACCGCCAAAAACCTCACCCTGCCGCAGGCGGCCCTGCTCGCCGGGCTGGTCAACAGCCCCAGCTTCTACGACCCGGCCGTCCACCCGGACAACTCCATCACGCGGCGCAACCAGGTCCTGGACAAGATGCTCAGCGAGAAAAAGATCACCACAGCTGCCCACGACGCGGCCGTCGCCAGCGGCGTCAAGCTAAAGATAGCGACTGCAAAGCAGGGCTGCTCCGTGGCGGAAATGGCGCCGTACTTCTGCGACTACGTCTCCCACCTAATCCTCAACAACGCCGCCTACGGTGCCGACGCCACGGACCGGGAGAAGCGGCTGTACCGCGGCGGCCTGACCATCACCACCACACTGGACAGCAGGCTGCAGGCGGCCGCGCAGGCACAGGTAAACGTCACGGCAGGTGCCAACCCGGACAAGTGGGGTGCGTCGCTGGTGACCATCCGGCCGGGCTCGGGCCGGATCCTCGCCATGGCGCAAAACACGGTGTTCCTCCCCGCACGCGGGAAGTTCGACACCCAGCTGAACTTCAACGTCGACGCCAAGGACGCCAACGGCAAGGACCTGAACGGCGCCGGCGGGTTCCAGCCAGGGTCCACGATGAAACCGTTCACTTTCGCGGAGTGGCTCAACGAGGGCAAGTCCATGGTCGTCGAGGTGGACGCTTCCCGGCGCAAATACCCGCTGGACTTCCCGTGGAAGTCCAGCTGCGGCAAGGTCCTTGGGGCCTACAACTCGGCGGAGAGGGCCCTGGGCGCCGCTGACGATCTGCAAAACAACGATCAGGGCTACTACCGCAAAATGCCCGTCAACTACGGGCTCTACAACTCCATCAACACGGCGACCTTCGCTGAGGCCGCCCAGCTGGACTTCTGCGGGATCCAGAAAATGGTGGACGCTGTGGGCCTCCACAGCGGCGTGGACAACGCCCGGGTAAACATGCACCAGCTGGGCAACCTGCTCGGTGCCATCGGCGTGGCTCCGCTGCACCTGGCCAACGCGTTTGCCACCTTCGCGGCGGACGGCAAGTATTGCGCCCCGATTGCCATCACGGCCGTGACCGATGCGGCCGCACGGGAGCTGCCGGCCCAGGCCGCCAATTGCCGCAGCGCGGTCAAGCCCCAGGTCGCCCGCGGTGTGAACGCCGTGCTCCAGGACGTGCTGGAACGCGGGTCCGGGATCTACATCGAACCCAAGGTCCAGGACCGGGTGCCGGTGGCGGCCAAGACGGGCACCTCCAACAACAACGGGGCGACCTGGGTGGTCGGCTACACCACCGGCCTTGCCACCGCCTCCTTCTTCGGCGACACTTTGGGCGGCCAGAAGCGGCCAGGCCAGAACGTCACCATCAACGGCAAGTTCTATCGGAACATCGACGGTTACATGCTGGCCGGCCCGCAGTGGGCGAAGTACATGCAGCAGGTGGCCCGGCTCTACCCCGCCGCACCCTTTCCGCCGCCGCCCAAGGCCATGACGAAGCCGCCCAAGCCGTGACCAGGACTTCACAACGGGAGGCTCTGCGCGGGCGCATCGCGGTCGTGACCGGTTCGACACGCGGGCTCGGGTTTGCCATGGCCAGGGCGTTGGGGATGCAGGGGGTGACCGTGGTGCTGGCGTCCAGATCCGGCGACGATGTGGACGCTGCCGTCGAGCGGTTGCGCGGGCAAGGGATCTCAGCGTCCGGACGCCGCTGCGACACCGCCGAGCTGGCCGACGTCGAGGCCCTCCGCGACGAGGCCCTAAGCCGCGGTTCGCTCGACATCTGGGTCAATAACGCCGGAATCTCCGGGGTCTTCGGACCCACAGCATCAACGCCCGTGGACGACTTCACGCGCGTTGTGCGTACAAACATATTCGGCACGTTTCACGGTTCCAGAGTCGCGTTGCCAGTGTTTCTCGGCCAAGGCCACGGCGACCTGGTGAACGTCTACGGCCAAGGCGACAAGGGTCCGGTCGCACTGCAGAATGCTTACGCGTCGAGCAAGCGCTGGGTCCGGCAGTTCACCGAGACGCTGCGGCTTGAGACCAAAGGCACCGGGGTCCGGGTGCACGGCATGAATCCGGGCCTGGTGATGACGGACCTGCTGGGTCACATCACGTCCCAGCCCGGGTACGACCATCGGCTGGGCGCGTTGCAGGTGGTCGTCGCATTGTGGGGGCAGACCGCCGACGACGCCGCGCGCCCGCTCCTGAATCTCGTAACATCGGACGCTGCCGAGTTCCGGTATCTGACGAAGACCACCATGGTGACCCGTGGGGTGCGCAATGTGTTGGCCGGCCGGCTCCGCCGGGCTAACCGCATGCCCCTCGACGTCACGGTCCTGGACACGGACGGCCGCGGCTGACACCTGGGTAGCGGACCGGGCTGTCTCAGTACGTGTAGAAGCCCTCGCCGGTGGCGACGCCGAGCTTGCCCTTGTCGATGTAGTGCTCCTTCAGGTACCCGGCGAACGCCTGCGAGCCGGCATCCGGCGAGGACGCAGCGATGTTGTACGCGGTGGCCAGGCCAACGACGTCGAATATTTGGAACGGCCCGCTGGGCGCTCCGGTGGCGATGCGCCACGTCTTGTCGATTGTTTCCGGGCTGGCAACGCCCTGCAGCAGGAGCCCGGCGGCCGCGTTCAGCAACGGGACCAGCAGGGAGTTCAGGACGTAGCCGGCCTTCTCCTTCTTAATTTCGATCGGCTCCAGCCCGCTGTTCCGCGCGAACTCGACGACGGCGTCGAACACTTGCGCGTCGGTGTCGCCGGTGCCCATCACCTCGGCGATGTTCTGCGCCCAGATGTTGTTGGCGTAATGGATGGCGAGGAAGCGGTCGGGACGTCCGGTGGACTCCTTGAGGTCGCTCGGCAGCAACGTGGACGAGTTGGTGGCGAAGATGGTCCTGGCGGGGGCCAGCTCCGCGAGCTTGCGGTAAAGGTCGCGCTTGAGCTGCAGCAGTTCGGGAACGGCCTCGATCACGAGGTCGGCGTCGGAGACGGCGTCCGCGAGGTCGGCGGTGAGGCGGAGGTTGCCGAGGGCGGACTCGGCTTTGCCGTCCGTGGCGCCGGCGATGTTCGCCGCCCGGTAGATGCCGGCGAGCTTGGCGAACCGGGCCCGCGCCTGCTCAAGGGCGTCGTCGTCGAGGTCATAGGCGGTGACAGCGAAGCCGTGGAAAGCGGCCTGGTAGGCGATCTGCGAGCCAAGCACTCCGGTGCCGAGCACGGTCACCGTCTTGATTGCGGGCATGGGAGTCCTTCCTTTGGGCGCGCGGGCGTTACCCGCGGCCGGGATTGGCGGACCCGTAGATGCTGCGGATCCAGATGGTTGACAACACGTCCAGGGCGCGGGACTCCGCGATGGCAGGACTCTCCTGGTTCAGGACCGCGGTGATCACCCGCTCGTTCATCAGGTTGAGGCTCACCGCCAGGTCGTGGGCGTCGGTCCCCTCCGGGGCGGCCCCCCGGGCCTGTTCAGAGCGAATCACGTCGCTGGAGAAGTCGACCCATGACTCCATTGACTTGGACCAGAGCGCGCGCACCTCATTGTTGCGGGCCCGCGCCGCGATGGCGGCGGCGGCGACGCCGCGGTGGGCCACGAATACGTCGACGAACACTCCGATGGACCGGGTCCAGGCCTCCGCTGGGTCCCTTTCGAAGTCCCGCGGCAGCTCACCGACCCGGTGCTCCACCTCGGTGATGACACGGTCCAGCAGGGCCAGCAGCACGTCATCCTTGGAGGAGAAGTAGAAATAAAAGGTGGGGCGCGAGATGCCCGCGCCGCGGGCCAGCTCCTCAATGGAGATCTCGTCGAAGGCCCGCTCGCCGAGGAGGGCCTCGGCGGTGATGAGGATCGCGTCTTGGCGTTCATCCCCCGAAACCCTTGCGGTGCGTCGTCCTCGTTGAGCCATGCGCCCCATCCTAGCCCGCTTTCTCAACACCGTGTTGACTCTCTCAACTTTAAGTCGATAGTTTGGCCACATGAGCGAACACGTGGATGTGTTGAT
Source organism: uncultured Arthrobacter sp. (assembly GCF_964021775.1). Taxonomy (GTDB): domain Bacteria; phylum Actinomycetota; class Actinomycetes; order Actinomycetales; family Micrococcaceae; genus Arthrobacter. The sequence continues at coordinate 65,478 of NZ_CAXHZI010000019.1, read as the reverse complement.
TGTCGGCGCAGGGCTGAGCGGCGTCGGTTTTGCGGCCCGGCTGCAGCGCGAACTCCCCGGAAAAAGTTTCACGATCCTGGAGTCCCGCGGGGCGGTCGGAGGCACCTGGGATCTCTTCCGGTACCCGGGCATCCGCTCCGACAGCGACATGTACACGCTCGGCTACTCGTTCCGGCCCTGGGCCGGCGCCAAGGCCATCGCCGACGGCGATTCGATCCGCGAATACGTCGAGGCGACCGTCGCGGACGAGGGCCTCGCGCCGCGGATCCGGCTGCACCACCGGGTGATCTCGGCCGAGTGGTCCAGCGATACTGCGCTGTGGACGGTTACGGCCGTCACCACCTCCGACGGCGAATACCGGCAGGACGCTGCGGTATCCGGTCCGGATGCCACGGTGACCTTTACCTGCTCGTTCCTGTCCGTCTGCTCGGGCTACTACCGCTACGACGAGGGGTTCACCCCGGCCATCGAAGGGGCCGGCAGCTTCGCCGGAACGATCGTCCACCCGCAGCACTGGCCCGCCGACCTCGATTACGAGGGGAAACAGGTGGTCGTCGTCGGCAGCGGGGCCACCGCAGTGACCCTCGTGCCCTCCATGGCAACGTCGGCGGCCAAGGTCACCATGCTCCAGCGCTCCCCCACCTACATCGCCCCGGTGCCATCCCGGGACCACCTGGCCGACCGGCTCCGTGGCAAGCTGCCCGCGCAACTGGCATACGACGTCGTCCGGGCAAAGAACATCCTCTTCTCGATGTTTACCTACCAGCTCAGCCGGCGCCGGCCGGAAACCATGAAGGCCATCCTCCGCAAGTCAGCCGTCGCCAAACTGCCGGCGGGCTTCGCGGTGGACACGCACCTGGCACCGTCCTATGAACCCTGGGACCAGCGGCTCTGCGCGATCCCCAACGGGGACCTTTACCGCGCCATCAGCGCAGGCACTGCCGACATCGTGACCGACACCATCTCGCGAATCACCCCGCACGGCATTGACCTGGCCTCGGGCACATCGATCCCGGCCGACGTGATCGTCACGGCAACCGGACTGAACCTGCTCGTGATCGGCGGAATGAGCCTCACCGTGGACGGCGAGCCCGTGGACGTCGGCAAAACCCTGACATACAAAGGCATGATGCTCGACGGCGTGCCCAACTTTGCGCTCACGATCGGCTACACCAACGCTTCCTGGACCCTGAAGGCGGATCTGGTGGCGGGCTACATCTGCCGGCTGCTGAAGCACCTGGACCGCCGGAACCTGCAGTGGGTAGCACCGAAGGCTCCCGCCGGCGTCGCGGACGCCGAACTGACGTCCCTGATCGACCTGAAGGCCGGCTACATCCTGCGCGACGCCGACCGGTTGCCCCGGCAGGGCGCCGGCTCGCCTTGGCGGCTGCACCAGAACTACCTGCGCGACTTCGCCCTGCTCAGGGCCGGCCGGCTCACCGACCACGTCCGGTTCGGGCGGCGCGGGCAGCAGGTGCGGGCGTCCGGACGGGGTACGACGGCGGCGGCTCCGGACCCGCTCTCGCTTCCCGGCTCCGGGCACGTCGACGTCGGCGGCACACGCCTGCGCTACCGGAAGACCGGCAGCGGGGACCCGGTGTTGCTCCTGCACGGCATCGGCCAGAGCCTCGAGGACTGGAACGAGCAGCATGAGCGGCTCGCGGCACGGTACACCGTCATCAGCGTGGACCTGCCCGGCTTCGCGTACTCGGACCGGCTCACCGGGCCGACGACGCTGGCCGCGCTGGCGGGAACGCTACCCGCCTTTCTCGACGCCGTGGGGGTACACGGGCCGCTTCCCGTGATGGGCAATTCGCTCGGCGGCGCCGTCGCCATGAAGCTCGCCGCCGATCACCCGCACCGCGTCTCCGCGCTGGTTCTGGCCAACAGCGCCGGGTTCGGCAAAGAGGTTGCGATGGTGCTGCGCCTGCTCGCGGTCAGGCCGCTGGCGGCACTGCTCCTGCGCCCGGATCCGACGGCATCCCGCCGCACCGTCCAGTCGCTCTTCTACGATAAAACTCTGGTGACCGACGCTCGCATAGGCCATGCCTTTGCCTTGTCGCAACGGGCGGCCCACCGGCAAACGCTCGTTGACGTCGCCCGCGACCTGGGCACTATTTCCGGTGTCAGGGCCGAATGGCGCAGCAGCCTCCTCGGGTCCGTGGGGCAGTTGGGCATCCCCACGCTGGTGGTCTGGGGCGACCACGACCACATCCTCCCGCACAGCCATCTGGCGGCGGCGACGGCGGCGTTGCCGCATGCCGAGGCGCATGTCTTTGCGAAGACGGGGCACATGCCGCAGATTGAACGTCCCGACGAGTTCGCCGAGGTGGTTGAGGGCTTCCTGTCCCGGGTTCCGGCAGGGCCGCGGACAACAGTTCGCTGAGGGAGGCCGGTCGCGGGCCGTCCGCTGGCCGTGCCGTTTGACGGAGTGGGCCGCGGGTCGCGGGATCACAGGTCCGCCGGGTCACAGCTCAGAAATCGGCCTGTTTGACGAGGGCAATGAACTTGTCTTTGGTCTGCCCGGCTGTGGCGCCGGTCGGGGACAGCAGGATCTGCGCGGTGAAGATCGCCATGTTCCGGCCACGGGCCACCATCAGGGACATGATCGTGATGGGTACGTCCCCGGCGGGCCGGAGGGACTTCGGTCCGGCAGGCTCCGACCGGACGATGAAGACTGCTCTGTCCCCGACATCCTGGATCTCCTCGCCGCCCGGCAGCCCGAACATCGATGACGCGCCGCCCGGATGGATTTCGGTGGAGAAGATCAGCGAGTCCGGTCCGGGCGTGCCCAGGGCGCCGAAGGTGTACCGGCAGTTGCCCTCGCCCGGGAGGACCTGCGCCTGGGTCCTCGCGCCGAACGCCTGCCTGACCTCTTCCGCGCTGACCAGGGCGCAGGCCGGGTTGTTGGTGGTGGTCTGGGGGCCGACGCGCGGCGCGGACGGAACGGTGAGCGGGCTCCCGTTGCCCCACCCGGCGTCGACGGCCGCCTGGGCGAGCGCGCGGGCCGCGGCGTTGCCGTCCGGGACGGGGATTTCGGAAGACATCGGCGGCATGGCCACAATGCGCAGGTCGAGGGACTCGTTGCCGCGGACCGCCTTGAGGACCGTGTTGGCCGATGCCCCGCCGGCCTCGCCGCGGAACCACCCGGTCCACTGGAAGCACGCGAAGTCGCCAATACCCTCAACTGGCGAGCAGTCCGGGGAATTCTTCGTCTCGGCGAGGTCGGCAGCCGATGCGGGTGAGGTCAGCGTGGCGGTGAGGGCGGCCAGGCCCTTCTCGGACTTGCTCATGTAGCCACACTGGTATGCGGGCTTCGCTGCCAGGTTGCCTGCCTGGACCTGCCCGGAGCCGGCAAGGCTCGGATCCACTGTGGCCGCTATCTCCGGCGTGATGAGGTCACAGGCCGGATTGCCCGACCCTGGCGTCGGCGACGACGACTGGGCTGACGGCGACGCACCCCCCGGCGCGCAGCCGCCGAGCAGAAGTGCAAGCGCCGCAGAAAGTGCAAGGCTTCTTCGAGGGGCATATATCCGTTCAGCGCACATGGTTCCCCAGCTCTTTCGAAAGCGCCGGCGGCCCGCCTCGACGGCGGTACCGGCGCGATCCACGCTAGGGACTGATGGAGGGGTGAGGATAGGGCCGATGGGCCCAGCCGTCAGTACTCGCCTTTGATCACGAAGTAGGACCCCCGGATTACGCCCGCCAGCTTGGATTTTTGGCGCGCGAACTTGAAGCGCTCCGCGAGTTCTTCCGGAATGTCCATGCCTTCGGACAGCTTGAAGCCGACAGCCCGCTTCCCGCCCTTGGTGCCATACATCACGTTGATGGCCAGCCCCGATTCATAAAACACGTAGGCCATCTGCAGCTCGTCCACCTCGAACGCCGTCGCCTCCAGCGGCCGGGAGCCAATGACGATGTCACGCTCCTCCCGGAGGATGCGGCTGACCCGGTCGACGACGTCCTGGGCCTCGCTCGCCGGGCTAACGGTGAAGACGTGGCCGTACTTGTTCCGGTAATAGCGTGCTTCATTTGCCCGCAGCCCGGCGAGAGCCTCGGCAAATTGCGATGATTCCAAGCCGACAGTGGAAACATTCTCAAAGTCAACGGCGTACGGCATTCACCCTCCTGGTAGGACGTAGTGGGACCCATGCTAACCCGCCGTCGTCCCGCAGCTCCCCCACAGCTGACGTTCCCTACGCCGTCACCTTGTTCACCAGTTCATGCTTTTCCGGGGTCACCTCCATGGGCAGGTGCGGCCTGACGTTGTTGTCGAACCAGTCATCGTGCTGGGAAGCGCTGTCCCAGATCTCCACGACGGTCATCCCTCCCTCGTTCTCCCAGGCGTAATGGGCCCTGAATCCGGGGGCTGCCTTGAGCCTGTCGCTGAGGGCGGCAGCGATTTCTGCGTATTGTTCCCGGGTCAGGCCGGTCACAATGTTATTGACCAGGACGGACATGGCGGACTCCTTGAGTTACGGTGGCCAGCCGGGCGGACGGGTCCCGCGGACAGGGCCGACACAGGCCGATGCTACGCCCGCCGGGAGCGCAATGACAGGGAAAACGCTGCCTCGCCAGCGGGCTCTGCCGGTGGAGAACCGATGCCTGTCCGGGAGGTTTAGGGCAGACTGGTGGCGTGAGCGGAATCCGGTGGGTGCTGCATGTTGATCTCGACCAATTCATCGCGGCGGTCGAAGTGCTCCGGCGGCCGGAACTTGCGGGCAAACCGATCATTGTCGGCGGTCGGGGCGACCCCACGGAACGGGCTGTGGTGTCCACCGCATCGTATGAGGCCCGGGCGTTCGGTGTGGGTTCCGGAATGCCCTTACGCGTCGCAGCCCGGAAAGTGCCCGACGCCGTGATCCTGCCCGTCGATCAGGAGGCTTACCTCGCGGCGTCGGAAACGGTGATGGCTACCCTGCACGCGCAGCCCGGCGCCACCGTGCAGGTGTTGGGTTGGGATGAAGCCTTTGTCGGGATCGAGTCAGAGGATCCTGAAGCCTACGCCCGGCAGGTGCAGGCCGCTGTCCTGGAGCGAACGCAGCTGCATTGCAGCGTGGGCATCGGCGACACGATGGTCCGGGCCAAGGTCGCCACCGGTTTCGGCAAGCCGGCCGGCGTCTTCCGTCTCACGGCCGCGAACTGGCTCGAGGTCATGGGCAACCGGCCCACCAAGGAGCTGTGGGGCATCGGAACCAAAGTGTCGGCCCGGCTGGCCAAACTCGGCATTGACACAGTTGCCGAACTTGCCGCCTGCGACCCCCGGGACCTGGTCCCCGAGTTCGGCCCCCGAATGGGGCCGTGGTACGCGGAGCTCGGACGCGGCGACGGCGCCAGCGTTGTGGACGACACCCCGTGGGTTGCGCGCGGGCATAGCCGGGAGACGACGTTCCAGCGGGACCTCACCGAGCCCGCACAGGTGGAAGACGCTGTGCGGGAGCTGACAGCACGTGTTCTTGAGGATGTTGTGGCCGAAGGGCGGCCGGTCATTGGGCTGACCCTCAAGGTCCGGTATGCGCCGTTCTTAACCAAGACGCACGCAAAGAAGATTCCCGAAACATTCGACCAGGACGAAGTCCTCGCGCGGGCCCTGGACCTCGCAGCCGCAATCGAAGCGGGCCGTCCCATCCGACTCCTGGGGCTGCGGGCCGAAATGGCCATGCCAGAGGATGCCCGGAAGGGACATACGCCGACGCGTGGCGGCTGGTGACGTCTGGGCTCCACTGTATTCTCTGGGCATGACTGAAAGCCCACAGCTGGTGACCCGAACACGCGGTTGGATCGACAAGGCCCGATCGTTTCACTACCGGCAGCTCACCACGCACCGAAGGGTGCGGCGCCTCGGAAAAACGCGGCTGACATTCACCACAGGCCAGGCCATAACCAACTTGAGCGCCTTCTTCATTGCCGGGTCCGCAGGCTCAGCAACGCCGGACTGGGCTGTCGTAGGAATGCTGGTCGCAGGCTTCCTGCTGGGCAAGTTCCTGTTTCCCATCCCGGTCAGCAGTATCGCCAGTCGGAGAGGCCCGGCCGATTTGGTCAGCATAAGTGCCTTGGAGCTCGACAGCATGACCCCGGAGGAAATCCGGATTTACGAGAACAACATGGTGCTAAAGCACCGTCTCAAGGACCCCCGGGGGCTGGGTGCCGCCCAAGCACTGCAACGCCAGCGTGAGGGCACCTGGCAGGCGGAGGAGGCAGCTGGCTTGGCCTCCGGGAGCCTGTCCGGGCTTTCACTGGTTGACTCTCGGGCCTTCAGCGCCGTTGCTGAACAGCACAAACTTCTCGACAACCGGTGGCTGGCGTATGAGGTGGACCCGAAACTGCAGTTCGATTTTCCCGCGATGTCAGATCCTGCGCTCCCTGCCACTGCGGCCATGATCCGGGCGAGACGGAAGGCCGAACAGGCGAAGACCGGAGGCAACACAGTGGAGTACCGGTCCGCCGTGGCGGCGTTCGGCTCGGCGCTGGCGGCAGCGGAGTCCGCCGCCGGCGTGCCCCGGAAGTAGGCCACCGGACCACCAGAACCGGTGTGAGATTCCGATCTGTCTAGACAAGGGCCGGCGGACCGAATCAAGCGACGGTGGGATCGGCCGGGACCCCTTGCGTGCACACAGTTGGCTGTTCTTCACATAGCGTGGGGGCAAGGGCCGCAGCCGGGCCCGGGACTGTTTGACGGAGGACGAACATGGAATACATCAAACTCGGCAACACCGGCATGGACATCTCCCCGCTGGCACTGGGATGCATGACGTACGGGGACCCTGGCCGGGGCCCGCATCCCTGGACGCTGCCGGAGGACCAGAGCCGGCCGCTGATCCGCCAGGCCGTGGAGGCGGGCATCAATTTCTTTGACACTGCCAACGTGTACTCCAACGGTTCCAGCGAGGAAATCATAGGCCGGGCCCTGGCCGATTTCACCCGCCGGGATGAAACCGTCATCGCCACGAAGGTGCACGGCGCGATGCGGCAGGGACCCAATGGGCGGGGCCTGTCCCGCAAGGCCATCTTCGCCGAACTCGATGCCAGCCTGACCCGGCTGGCAACGGACTACGTGGACCTGTATCAGATTCACCGTTGGGACCCCGCCACGCCGATTGAGGAGACTCTGGAAGCCCTTCACGACCTCGTCAAAGCTGGCAAAGTCCGCTATATCGGCGCATCCTCGATGGCCGCCTGGCAGTTCAGCAAAGCGCTCTACCTTCAGCAATTAAACGGATGGACCCGCTTCGTCACCATGCAGGACCACTACAACCTGGTCTACCGGGAGGAGGAACGCGAAATGTTCCCCCTCTGCGCGGACCAGAAGATCGGGGTACTGCCGTGGAGTCCGCTAGCGCGGGGGAAGCTCACCCGGGACTGGGACGAGAAAACCAACCGCTCGGAGAAGGACGAGTTCGGCAAGACGCTCTACACCACGGAGGAAAGCGACAGGGCAGTGGCCGAAGCCGTGCGCGTCATTGCCGAACGCCGCGGCCTGCCCCGCGCCCAGGTCGCCCTGGCCTGGGTCCGCTCCAACAGCGTGGTCAGCGCGCCGATTGTCGGCGCGAGCAAGCCGGCACATCTTACCGACGCCGTCGCCTCCCTGGAACTGACGCTCACCACCGAGGAAAAGGCGGAACTGGAAAGCCCCTACGTCCCGCACGCGGTCGCCGGATACTGACCAGCGACGGCGTGAGGTGACCCGTCGCCGCTGAATGGGCAGACAACCCCATTCGTCCGGGCGGACCAACTCAGCGCCACTGGAAGTACTCGCGGTGGATGTTGGCTGTGCGGACTCCTGCAGAACGGAAGGCCCTCCGGAACTGTCGGAGCATGGAATCCGGCCCACCCATGAAGACCGAGAGCTTCCGGGGCGGGGTGTCCACGGCGGCAAGCACCTGCTCGGGCGTCAACCGGCCGTCGACGGCGGTGTCCACCAAGTGCACGGTCAGGCTTGGGTAGTCTTTCGCGATGGATGTGATTTCCGCGGCGAACGGGGATGGCCCTGCCGACGTGACAAAAAAGTGGACTGACTCCCGCAGGTCCCCCTCCAAGGACCGCAGCCAGCTCAGGAACGGTGTGATCCCCACACCGGCGGCAATCCAGACCTGGTGTTCCGTTCCCTTGTGCCTGTCGAACCGGCCATAGGGGCCGCCCACCACCGCCGGCATTCCGGGCTGCACCACGTCAGGAAGCCTTGTTGTGTGGTCCCCAAGCGCCTTGACGGTGATACGCAGGTGCTGGTCCCGGGCCGAACCGGACATGGAAAAGGGATGGCGTTGCCAGCCCTGCTTGGTTTCCAGGTAGATCATGGCGAACTGGCCAGGCCGGAAGTCCAGCGGCTTGCCGAGCGGTGCAAGGCTCAACTCCACCAGATCCGGGGCCACCGTTTTGACCTGGTCCACCTGGTAGTCGTGGTGCGGCAGGAAGCGGCGCGCCAGGAGTTCCCGGTACGCGTAGAACGCCAGCCCGATGCCGCCGATGGCCACGAAACTCCACCGTAGGCCGGGGGCGGCGTCGAACGCGCTGGCGTCCAGCAGTCCGTGGAAGAACCCGGCCGCAACGAATATTCCCGTCAACCGGTGGAAGCCGCGCCAGCGCTCGTAACCACCCAGCAGGCGGCCCACCAGGCGGACCGGCCGGGCGCTCCCGAGGCCAAGGACCAGGTCACGCACCCGCGCGGGGACCATGGTCCGCCAGCGCGGCAGGATGGCCCATGCCACCAGGGCCGCGAGCCCGGAGATCCCGATGACGGCAAGGGTTTTCCCCACGCTGGTCGCCTCCGGATTGGCTGCCAGCTCTATATGCGGAAGCAGGAGGACGGTACCGGTGATCGCGGCACGCCGGTGCCAGATGGCTGCGTGGTCAATCCCACCGAACACGTGCTCCACCTGCGGAAGGGTGCTGATCAGGACCAAGGCGATCGAGAGCAGCAGGACCGACTCCCCGCCGAAGAGCTGCCCGACGTATCCGGCGGCAGGTTCCCCCGCGGGACGGACCAGGAACCAATACAGGGCGTAGGCTACCGCGAGGATGATGATCACCGTGGGGCCCACGCGCCGTAGGGACACGCCCGGGAGCGACGTCAACGGTTTGGCTCCGGGCTGCGGAACTACCAAGAATCTCGACTCCTTCATCACGGCATGCTCGAGCGGTACCGCCTAGCCGTCATCCTAGGCCAGCCACGGGCGGCGCGGGGAACCAGACACCAGCATGGGCGGTGGTTGTGCCGGGGTCCCCCTTGTTGGATGCCGTCCGTATGGCATCGCCCGTTGTCGGCATAGAACCGCGCGACCGGCGTGCCCGATGCCTGCGCTTCTAAAACGCCGCTGAACGTAACTCCCTGCGCGGTCGTCGTCGAGCCATGGGCTGCTGAGTGCTCACAAATCGGGCCCTGCACGATTTACCGTGCAGGGCCCCGATTTACATCTCACAAGGGATTAGAAATCCCAGTCGTCATCCTCAGTGTTAACAGCCTTGCCAATCACATACGACGAACCCGACCCCGAGAAGAAGTCGTGGTTCTCGTCCGCGTTCGGCGACAGGGCCGAGAGGATCGCCGGATTCACGTCGGTGACGGAGGCCGGGAACATGGCCTCGTAGCCCAGGTTCATCAGCGCCTTGTTGGCGTTGTAGTGCAGGAACTTCTTGACGTCCTCGGCCAGGCCGACGGAGTCGTAGAGGTCGTGCGTGTACTGGACTTCGTTCTCGTACAGCTCGAAGAGCAATTCGAACGTGTAATCCTTGATTTCCTGCCGGCGCTCCTCGGAGACCTTCTCCAGGCCCTTCTGGAACTTGTAGCCGATGTAGTAGCCGTGCACGGCTTCGTCCCGGATGATCAGGCGGATCAGGTCGGCCGTGTTCGTCAGCTTGGCCCGCGAGGACCAGTACATCGGCAGGTAGAAGCCGGAGTAGAAGAGGAAGCTCTCGAGCAGCGTGGAGGCCACCTTGCGCTTCAGGGGGTCGTCGCCCTGGTAGTAGTCCATGACGATCTGGGCCTTCTTCTGAAGGTTCTCGTTCTCGGTGGACCAGCGAAATGCCTCGTCGATCTCCTTGGTGGAGGCCAGCGTGGAGAAGATGGAGGAGTAGCTCTTGGCGTGCACGGACTCCATGAATGCGATGTTCGTGTACACGGCCTCTTCGTGCGGGGTGACGGCGTCCGGGATCAGCGAGACGGCGCCGACGGTGCCCTGGATGGTGTCCAGCAGGGTCAGGCCGGTGAACACGCGCATGGTGAGCTGCTGCTCGTCCGGGGTCAGCGTCGCCCACGACTGCACGTCGTTGGACAGCGGCACCTTCTCCGGCAGCCAGAAGTTGTTGACCAGGCGGTTCCAGACGTCAACGTCCTTCTCGTCCTGGATCCGGTTCCAGTTGATCGCCTCGACGTGGCTCAGCAGCTTGACCTTTTCGGTCATGTCATCCCCTCAATGTTGGGTAGTTCTCTTAGTTAAAGCGTACGACGGCGGGCGGGCGCCCGCCGTCGTACTCAAGCCTTCAGGAGCTGGTTACAGCATGCATGAAACGCAGTTGTCCACCTCGGTCCCTTCCAGCGCGAGCTGGCGGAGACGGATGTAGTAGATGGTCTTGATGCCCTTGCGCCAGGCGTAGATCTGAGCCTTGTTGATGTCACGCGTGGTGGCGGTGTCCTTGAAGAACAGCGTCAGGGACAGGCCCTGGTCCACGTGCTGCGTGGCAGCGGCGTAGGTGTCGATGATCTTCTCGTAGCCGATCTCGTACGCGTCCTGGTAGTACTCCAGGTTGTCGTTGGTCAGGTACGGCGCCGGGTAGTAGACGCGGCCCAGCTTGCCTTCCTTGCGGATCTCAATCTTGGACGCCACCGGGTGGATCGAGGAGGTGGAGTTGTTGATGTAGGAGATCGAGCCGGTCGGCGGGACGGCCTGCAGGTTCTGGTTGTAGATGCCGTGCTCCATGACGGAAGCCTTCAGCTCGCGCCAGTCGTCCTGGGTGGGGATGTGGATGTTCTTGAACAGCTCGGCCACCTTGGCCGTCTGCGGCACCCATTCCTCGTTCGTGTACTTGTCGAAGAACTCACCGGACGCGTACTTGGACTTCTCGAAGCCGCCAAAGGTCTGGCCGGTCTGGATGGCCAGCTTGTTGGAGGCCCGGACCGCGTGGAACACCACCGTGTAGAAGTAGATGTTGGTGAAGTCCAGGCCCTCTTCGGAACCGTAGTGGACCCGCTCGCGGGCCAGGTAGCCGTGCAGGTTCATCTGGCCCAGGCCGATCGCGTGGCTCTGGTCGTTGCCGCGGGCGATCGAGGGCACCGAGGTGATGTTGGACATGTCGGACACGGCCGAGAGTGAACGGATGGCCGTCTCGATGGTGAGTCCGAAGTCCGGCGAGTCCATGGCCTTCGCGATGTTCAGCGAGCCCAGGTTGCAGGAGATGTCCTTGCCGGTGGTGTCGTAGGACAGGTCATCGTGGTACGTCGTGGGCTGGGAGACCTGGAGGATCTCGGAGCACAGGTTGGACATGATGATCTTGCCGTCGATTGGGTTTTCCCGGTTTACGGTGTCCTCGAACATGATGTACGGGTAGCCGGATTCGAACTGGATCTCGGCAAGGGTCTGGAAGAACTCGCGCGCCTTGATCTTGGTCTTCTTGATCCGGGAATCGTCCACCATCTCGTAGTACTTCTCGGTGACCGAGACGTCAGAGAACGGCATGCCGTAGACCTTTTCGACGTCGTACGGCGAGAACAGGTACATGTCCTCGTCCTTCTTGGCCAGCTCGAAGGTGATATCCGGGATGACGACGCCGAGCGAGAGGGTCTTGATCCGGATCTTCTCGTCCGCGTTCTCGCGCTTGGTGTCCAGGAAGCGGTAGATGTCCGGGTGGTGCGCGTGCAGGTACACCGCACCGGCACCCTGGCGGGCACCGAGCTGGTTGGCGTAGGAGAAGCTGTCCTCGAGGAGCTTCATCACGGGGATGACGCCGGAAGACTGGTTCTCGATCTGCTTGATCGGCGCGCCGACCTCGCGGATGTTGGTCAGCGCGAACGCCACGCCGCCGCCGCGCTTGGACAGCTGCAGGGCGGAGTTGATGGACCGGCCGATCGACTCCATGTTGTCTTCGATGCGGAGCAGGAAGCAGGAGACCAGCTCGCCGCGCTGCTTCTTGCCGGCGTTCAGGAACGTCGGGGTGGCCGGCTGGAAGCGGCCTTCGATGATCTCGTCCACCATCGCGGTGGCGAGCTGCTCGTCGCCGCGGGCCAGGTGCAGGGCCACCATGCAGACGCGGTCCTCGTAGCGTTCCAGGAAGCGCTTTCCGTCGAACGTCTTGAGCGTGTAAGAGGTGTAGAACTTGAACGCGCCAAGGAAGGTCTCGAAGCGGAACTTCTTCTTGTACGCGCGGTTGAAGAGCTCGCGGATGAAGTTCATCGTGTACTGGTCGAGGGTTTCGCGCTCGTAGTACTCGTTCTTGACGAGGTAGTCGAGCTTTTCCTCGAGGTCGTGGAAGAACACGGTGTTGTTGTTCACGTGCTGCAGGAAGTACTGGTGGGCAGCCTCGCGGTCGGCCTCAAACTGGATCTCGCCGTTGGGGCCGTAGAGGTTCAGCATGGCGTTGAGCTCGTGGTAGCCCAGGCCCTGGTAGGCGGCCGGCATGGCCGGCTTCTCGCCGGGGACGGTGTGCTTCTCGACGGCGGTGTTCCCGGCGATGTTCCCGGCGGCGGCTGAGCCCGCCCCGGTCACTTCGGTGTCTGCGACAGTCGTGTCCAAAATTCTTCCAATCCTTGTAGTACTCGGCTGACGTCTTCCGGCGTCCCCATGAGTTCGAAACGATATAGGTGCGGGACCTGGCATTTGGCGGCGACGATGTCGCCGGCCATGCAGTAGTTGTCCCCAAAGTTCGTGTTGCCCGCCCCGATCACTCCACGGAGCTGTTGCCGGTTCCTCGGATCGTTCAGAAAGCGGATGACCTGCTTCGGAACGGATCCCTCTCCCCCGGTCCCGCCGTAGGTGGGAAGCACCAGCACGTAGGGTTCGGTCGCCAGCAGCGCCGGTTCCCTCGCGTGGAGGGGGATGCGGGCGGCGTCGACACCCAGCTTCGCGACGAAGCGTTTGGTGTTCTCGGAGGTGGAGGAGAAGTAGATGAGGTGGCTGGCCGTGGTCCGGACGGCGTCTGCCGCCCGGTCATCCCGGTTCCCGGGATCTGCGGCCGGCGGCGGACTGGCGGTTGCCAGTGCCATGGGAGTCACCTCATCCGACGTGGTGGTGCCTTGTGGAGCGTTTCAGGCAACCGCGACGGCGGCAGCCTGTGCCAGTTCTTCGATCTTGTCCGGGCGGAACCCGGACCAGTGGTCCTGGTCGGTGACGACGACCGGGGCCTGCATGTAGCCCAGGGACTTGAGGCGCTCAAGGGCCTCGGCATCCTGGGAGATGTCGACGCTCTGGTAGGCGATGCCCTTCTTGTCGAGAGCGCGGTAGGTGGCGTTGCACTGCACGCAAGCCGGCTTCGTGTAAACCGTAACGGTCATGTCCTGAGTCCCCTTAGTTGAAGTCTGTGGTTCGTGTCCGGTGGGGCCTACACGGAACAGGAATCCTTATCCGTTACTGGCCTCGCCCTGCGGTCTGCAACCGCTCCGCTCGAACTGTATGTCGATACTACATGTAGTGCAAGAGTCCCGTGCGGACCCCAAGATGATGTATTACAAGTATGTCATTTAACCCACCTTTAATCCACAGCCGGGGGCCTTCAAAATGTCCGGATTTCAGCCGTTTTCGCGGACGAAATCCACACCCTGTGGAGTAGTTAGCCACAATTAACCGCCCCGCGTGTCGCGTCCTGGACGGCGTGTCGCTATTCCCTCCCCAGGGGGCACGGGGTGGCGCGAAGCACTACATGTAGTGGGCGATGGCACAGCGGCGAACAGGCGGCGGGCAGGCGGCAGCCCCAGCGTGGGGCGGGGGTCAGGAACCCCAACGCAGCCGGACGTGGGGGGGCAGTCAGTCCGCCGGGCGGAGCGAGGTGATCGTCTGCCGGATCTCCTCGTACTCATCGGTTCCCGAATAGGACTCCGGGGTGTCGACGTCGGGCGTGTCACCGGGTGCCGTGATCAGTGGCGTGTGCACGCCGCTGAAGGACGCTACGCCCGGCGGCCAGTTGAAGAACTGGAAAATGGGGCAGGCGCTGGGTCCGGTGGGCAGGGGCGCCGAGGTGATGCCGTAGGACAGCGGGGCCGGCCTGGAGGGGTAGGACTCGTGATCGTCCCGGCCCTCAAAAACAAACCGCGGTTTCACCCCGTTCCGGGCAAGAGCCGGCAGCTCCTGCGAGTCCATCAGCGAATACGGAAACTTCTGGGTGCAGTTCGCCTTGGTCACAAGGTTGGTCCGCAGGGTTGCGATCGACTTTCCGGCGCCGGTGAGGACTTCAATGAAGACTCCCCCGGGCGCTGCCTCACGGGCCCGGTCCTTGACCGTCCAGTCCGGCGGGTAGTCGAACATGAACATGCCATCCGGCGTCGTGTAGGTCTTCCAGTCCGCCTGCGCGGGCGGCCTGGGCGACGCCTGTGCCGCGGGTTTCAAGCCCGCCGTTGATTTGACGGCCGTGGCGGCCGGCGAGGACGTGGGCCCGGCCGTCCCGGAACTGGCGGCGGGGTTGCTTGGCGCCGTGCAGGCCGCCAGCGCAATGGCGACGCAAAACCCTGCCGAGACTGCCCTGACGGATGGTCCTGAGCGACGCATGGCGCCCTCCCCTTTTGGTGCAACTACTCCGTCCAATTCTGCTTCGTCCCTGCCCGAACAACAGGGTCTTTGGGCCTTCGCCGCGGTACGGGCCGGAGGCCGGGGACGGAAAACGGGGGCCGGCGTTGTTCCGCCAGCCCCCGCAGGGCTTCCGCTCGCAGCCGGAAGCCGGTCCCGCGCGCCCTAGTTCTTCAGGAGCGTGTTGCCGTAACCGGCGTCGCACTTGCCGTCATGGATGACGCCGGCGCCCGGTGCCACAACATAGTTGCTGGCCGGGTTGAAGACTGCGGTGCGCATGCTGGTCACCTTGCTGGCGCAGTTGTCGGCGCCGTCAGCTGTGGTGCTCTGACCGCCGATCCACATGTCGATCCAGACCGTGGAGTTCGTGCCGTTCACATTCGTGCCCTGGTGGCAGGGGCCGCCCTGGGGATCGTCGCCGTCGCCGCAGCTGTCCTCGACGATAAAGTAGCGGCGCACATCCGGAAGGTAGATCCGCGTGCCGGCCGGGAAGTCCAGCACGTCCTTGCCGGTCGCGAGGGAATGGCCTACCGCGATGGTGATCGGGTCTTTGTAGGTACCGGTTCCGCCGGCAGTCTTGTGCAGCACCGGGTGGCTGATGGTGGTTGAGCCGGCCGGGGTGTTGTCGTACCAGGTGTAGGCCGTCGTGTAGGCGGTGTGGACAATCCGCTCGGAGGACGACGCCGGCACCACCGGCGCCGGGGCCGGCTTCGGGGCGGCGGGAAGCGCGGGAGCCTTCGTCGGCGCAGCCGGTGCGGGGACAGCCACCGGCACCTGGGGAGCTGCCGGTGCCTTGGCGGCGGCGGCCTTCTTGGCCGCTGCGGCGTCGGCTTTCGCCTTCGCGGCGGCCTTCGCCTTGGCGTCGGCCTTCGCTTTCTTGGCGGCCACCGCGGCGGCCTTGGCCTTCTCAGCCGCGGCGCGCTGTGAGGTGCCGATCTCGGCAGACGTGTCGAGCCCGGTGCTGGCCTCAACGCCGGCGGCGGCAGCGCCTGAAGACTGTGCGGATGAGTTGGTGGCGCCGGTACCGGCGCCACACGCCGACGTGGCGAGGACGACCGAGAGCATGCCGGCGGCCAGCAGACTGTTTCTGCGCATGGAAAATAAAGCCTATTCGTGGGAGTGCGGAAACGGGCAGTCCCGTGGGGACGTGTCCTGCCCGGAGTTGGTCACGGTATGCGGAACGCGGGGCGCCCCGGCCTGGGGGCTTACCACACACAAGAACGTTTGGAACGCTCCATTTCGGCGTGTGCGCCAACCGGTGACCTAAACGTTACCTCGCAGAATTACAAGAGGCCAATTACCGGCGCGTCGCCGTTGTCCGCGCGAATTCAAGACGCTGGAGAATCCGCCCCGCGGCGCGGCCCCGGCTGCTGCTAGGGGGTGGGCGGGGCGGTGTGGAGCTGGTTGCCGTAACCGCTGTCACACCTGCCGTCGTGGATCACGCCGTAGCCGGAGGCCACGACGTAGTTATCGGCCGGGTGGAAAATGGCCGCCCGTACGCCGGTGACCTGTTCCGCGCAGCGCCGGGCGAATGATTCGTCCTCCCCTTCCCCGCCGATCCAGATATCCAGCCAGGTGGATGCACCGCCGTGCCTGGCCGCCTGCGCATGGCACGGCCCCTCCTCCGGGGCGGGACCGTCCCCGCAGGTGTCCTCCACGATGAAGTAGCGCCGGACGTCGGGCAGGTAGATCCGGGTGCCGGCCGGGAAATCAAGGACGTCTTTGCCGGTCTCCAAGGAATGCCCGACGGCGATCGTCACCGGATCGGCATAGGTTCCGGCCCCGCCGGCACGCTTGTGCAGAACCGGGTGGCTGATGTCCGGCGAGCCCTCGGGCGTGTTGTCGTACCACGTGTAGGCGGTGATGTACGTGTCCGGGGCGGCCGCCCGCTCCGAGGGCAACGGATCCGGCGCGGGCGGCGCAGTTTCGCAGGCGGCGGCAGCCAGGAGGACCGACAGCAGGCCCGCGGCTACTCCGAGTTGTCTGCGCATTCTCTATCTGCCTCCGCTGATTCGGCCCCTGTACCTGAACGCTACCCTTAGCCCCCGGTGGCGCGATAGCGGCACGTTGACCGTGTTTCAGATTCCCGCCGGGCAAAGCGGTCCGCGGTAACAAAATCGGCCCCCGGCCTTACCGGCCGTACTCGCACCGGCGGCCGTTGGACGTGGTACTTGACCCTTCAAAGCAAGTAGAACCACCCGAAAAACGCGGGTGTTTTCTACGCGTGTGCGCCCTATCCGCCGCTCCTAACCTCGAAAGACATAAGGGGTACGCCGGAGATCGGCGGCTCGTGCGGCTTCAAGGGGCGGGATCAGATGAGCGCCGGTTTCTCCTCCTCCGAATCGACCGCCAGTTCCGGCATTGAGCCCCGGACATCAGCGTTGGCGCTCTCGCCCTGACTCCGGTCAGGACTTCAGATACAAGATTCCCTGGCGAGGCAATCCATGACTAAATCATCCCCTCTTTCCGGCACTGCACCGGTCTTTTTTGACCCAAGTGGAAAACGTTGGCGCAGAATACTCGTAGCCATTGTGGCCGCCGTTCTGTTAATCGTCCTGGCGGTCGTTTGGATTCTGCCCGCGGCCAGCGCCCCGGTGTGGAAAGCCCAGGAAAACCAGGCCGTGGAATACCCGCGCAAGTTGTTGTCCTCCCAGGACCTGCGGAACATTCCCAGAATCGGACCTGAAGGGGGCTTCGCGTTCGACCGCATCGCCGTCATTGAGCGGCGGAACGGTAAAGTCCTGCTCAAGGATCCCTTCAGCAGCACCATCTGGAGGGAAGCAACTCCGGAGGAAGTCGAGCTGATCGGCAACAGCCCCTACGCGATCGAAACGTTTGGGAAACCGGCTGACCGCACCTTGATGCTGACCTTTGATGACGGGCCGGACCCGCGCAATACGCCGCAGATCCTGGACCTGCTGGCCAAGGAAGGTGTGCCGGCGACGTTCTTCGCGGTCGGCGACAACATCATCAAATATCCGGATCTCTTCCGCCGCGTGATCAAGGAAGGTCATATGGTCGGGAACCACACCATGTCCCACAATGATTTCTGGGCCCACGACGACCTGTTCAACCGCCAGCAGGTCATCGTCGCGGACCGGGTGATGCGAGCATCAGAGAACTACTCGACCCGGTTGTTCCGGATCCCCACCGGAGACGCCTCACACAACGCGCTGGCGTTGCTGCAGTCCCAGCAGCTGGGATACCTTCACGTCAATATGGACTTTGACACGCGAGACTGGTCTTACGCCCCCGGCGTTTCGATCCAGGCGCAGAAACTGGACGGCCAGGGTCACATTGTCCTGGTGCACGACGGCGGCGGTGACCGTAGCGCCACCATCGAGATGCTGAAGACCTTTATCCCGATGGCAAAAGCGCAGGGCTACACCTTCACCACGGTCCAGCCTTTGCTGCCGCCGGAATACATCCCCCAGAACAACATCAAGGAAGCCGTTGAAGACAAAGCGACGGTGGCCGCCTTGACGTCCTACCTGGTCACGCCAAACGTGGTGCTCACGTGGCTGTTCTGGTTCGGCATCGGCTCGCTGACCATCCTGACCTTCCTGTATGTGGTGCTGGCAGTGATCAACAACAACCGCCAGAAAAAACGCTTCTGGGCCGACGTTAAGGAAGAAGACTGGCCCTTCGTTAGCGTCGTCCTGCCGGTCTTCAACGAGGAACTCGTTGTAGCCAAAACATTGGACGCACTCAGGGCCAGCGACTATCCGCGCCTGGAGGTGCTCGCCGTCAACGACGGCTCCACCGATGGCACCCTCGCGGTCCTTACCGAATACGCCAAGACGTGGCCGGACCTGCGCGTCATCGACCAGCCCAACGGGGGAAAGTCGGCTGCCAGCAACCTTGGAATCGCCCGGTCGCGCGGCGAAATCGTGGTCACACTGGACGGCGACACGCTCTTCGAACCGCAAACGATCAAGATGTTTGCCCGCCACTTCCTGGCACCCCGGCACGGCAAGATCGTCGGCGCGGTTGCCGGACACGTAAAAGTCGGGAACCGCCGCAACCTGCTGACAGCCTGGCAAAGCCTGGAGTACCTCTCCGGCATCTGTGTCACCCGGATGGCGGAGGGCCTGATGGGGGCCATCTCGATCGTCCCCGGCGCCTGCGCGGCGTGGCGGCGTGAAGCGCTCCTGGAAGCCGGCGGGTACTCCCATGACACCCTTGCTGAGGACGCGGACCTGACGCTGTCGCTGCAGAAGCTCGGCTACAGCATCGTCCAGGAGAATTCCGCCGTCGCCTGGACCGAAGCGCCCATGACCCTCCGGGGACTGTTCAAGCAGCGGCTCCGCTGGACCTACGGCAACATCCAGACGCTCTACAAGCACCGGTCCATGCTCTTCAACCCCAGATACGGAGCCCTTGGCCTGCTCACCATGCCGTACGCCCTGATCTCGGTCGTCGTCCCGCTGGTCTTTATGCCCCTGACGGTGATCGTCGCCGTCAACAGCCTGGCCCACGGGGAATGGCATGCGGTGGCACTGTTCTCGGCCTTCGTCGCCGGGACCCACATGATCATCTCGATCGTGGCGATCGTGATGGTCCGGGAGAGCCCCATGCACCTGTTGATGGTGCCCATCTACCGCCTCATCTACGAGCCGCTGCGCGCGTACGTCGTGTTCGGGTCCGCGATCCTGGCCCTGCGCGGCACCGCCGTCGGCTGGTACCGGCCCGAACGCACCAACAGTGTCCTGCTGCCGGCGGGCCGCCCGCAACTGGCCCCCGCCCTCGCCCCGGCGCCGGCGGACCAATTGGCGTCTTCGTGACCCGCTTCCTTGCGGCCCGGCAGATCCGCCCAAACCATGGCGGCGGTCCCCGCTGGCGGACATAATGAGCAATTATGCGACCTCGACATCTGCAGCTGCGCGCGGCCCGACACTGGGCCAGGTTCCTGGTGGCCTTCGCCGTCGTTATGGCCGTGGCCTCCTGCACCGCCCCGCCGCCGGGCGACTACGGCCAGGAGGAAGGGATGAGCAAGTCCGTCCCCAACCCGCCGTGGTTCGGCGGATACCTCGATGTCACGCTGACCCCGGCCGTGCGGCTCCAGGACCTGCCGCCGCACGGCACCGTCACCACCATGCTGTCCTTCATCGGCGCCCACCCGAAACAACCCTGCGAACCCTCCTGGGACGGCATTTACACCCTTGACCAAGCCGGCGCCAGGCTGGGGGTGGACGGGCAGATTGGCTCCTACCGCAAGGCCGGCAACGACGTCGCCGTTTCCTTCGGAGGACAGCTGGGCAAGGAACTGGCCGGGGTCTGCACCGACGCCGCAGCGCTGTCGAAGGCCTACGGATCGGTGATCACCAGGTACGGCCTGGACATTGTGGACTACGACGTCGAGGGCGCGGGCCTCGCGGACCGCTCCGCCGCGCAGCGGCGTGCCGCCGCCGTCGCGCGGCTTCAGGCGGCGCGTTCCGCCGGCAACCCGTTGAAGGTGTGGCTGACCCTGCCGGTGTCGATGCAGGGGCTGACGCCGGACGGCGAAGCGGCGGTGACGGCCATGCTGGACGGCGGAGTCGACCTCGCCGGTGTCAACATCATGGTGATGGACTTCGAGCCGCTGGGCCCGGGCCAAACCATGCTCACCGCCGCCAAGAGCGCGGCCGAGGCCACCCACCAGACGCTGCGTGCGCTGTACGGCAAGGCCGGCAAGCCCCTCGACGAGGCGGCCGCGTGGAACCGAATCGGACTGACCCCCATGATCGGGGTCAACGATGTGGAAGGCCAGGTCTTCACCCCCGAGGACGCGGCAGGCCTGAACAGCTTCGCCGCGCAACGCGGCCTCGGACGGATGTCCATGTGGTCGCTGAACCGGGACAGGCCCTGCGGCCCGTCCAGCCGGCCCGAACCGGGCAGCAACGCATCCAGCGGCTGCAGCGGCGTGACGCAGCAGCGCGGGATGTTCGCGAAGGTGCTCGGCAAGTCCTTCACCGGCTGACCGGCTGCCCGGGGCGGCTGCAGAGGATTTGTTCCACTCCCATCCGGCCCTCGGCGAAACTGCGCAGGGCACCGACCAGGTACAGCCGCCAGACGCGGGCGATTTCCTCGCCCATCATCCCGACGGCGCCGTCGTGGTTCTGCTCGAACCGGGCGTACCAGGCCTCAAGGGTGCGGACGTAATGCCGCCGCATGGCCTCCACCGCCTCGACTTCCAGGCCCGCATCCTCCAGGAATCCCAGCGTCTGCCCCACCGGACGCATGTGCATGTCCGGGGCGATGAACGACTCGATGAACGGGCCTCCCCCCGGGTGCTTGCCGCGCCGGGACATTTGCTGCACCAGGACGCGCCCGCCGGGGACCACGTTGTGGAACAGGGCGGCGGCGTAGACGGGGTAGTTACGCTGCCCCACGTGCTCGCCCATCTCGAGGGAGGCCACAGCGTCAAACGGCCCATCCGGGATTTCGCGGTAGTCCTGGACCCGGATTTCGACCCGCCCCTCGAGGCCACGTTCCTTGATCCGGGCGTCGATGAACGCCTTCTGCTCGACGGAGAGGGTCACGCCGACGACGTCGACGCCGTAATACTGGGCCGCGTGCAGGCTCAGCGAGCCCCAGCCGCAGCCGACGTCGAGGAGCCGCATCCCGGGCTTCAGCCCGATCTTGCGGCAGACGAGGTCCAGTTTGTCCCGCTGGGCGTCCTCGAGGCCGTAGCCTTCGGTGGCGCCGCCGTTTTCTGTCCCATTTGTCCAGTAGCCGCTGGAATACGCCATCTGCGGGTCAAGGATCAGCGCGTAAAAATCGTTACTGAGGTCGTAGTGGTGGCTGATGGCGGCGCGGTCTCGGACCAGGCTATGGAGCCGTCCCTTCACCCGGGCCTGGCTGGCCGGGGGTTCGGGCGGCGCGCCCAGGGCTCCGGCGGCCTTGGCGATCCGGGCGACGCCGGCCAGCACGGCCGGGGTGGGGCGGATGCCGTGCAGTCCGCGGTCCCGGACCACCTTCCAGAGGTGCTCGAGCGCGGAGTTGAGGTCGCCGTCGACGTCCAGCTCGCCGGTGACGTACGCCTGCGCGGCGCCCAGCTCCCCCGGTGCCCAGAGCAGCCGGCGGATGGCGTCCGGCGAGTTGAGCCGCACCACGGGGGCGCCGGCCGGACCGGCTTCGCTGCCGTCCCAGGCGACCAGCCGGACAGGGAGTTCCCCGCCGACCACCGGACGCAGGACCTCCGCGATGGTGGGTGCCAGAGCCGCCGTCATGCTGCGCTCCGCCCGCTGGAAGCCTTGGTGGACGCCTTGCTGGATGCCTTGTCCAGCACGATCTGCTGCACGTCCAGGTAGCCGGTCTCGAACCCGGCCCGGGAGTAGCACAGGTAGAACAGCCACATCCGCTGGAAGACCTCGTCGAATCCGAGGCCGCGCACCTCTGCCGCGCGGGCCATAAAGCGCTCCTCCCAGAGGCGTAGGGTCTGGGCATAGTGCTCGCCCATGGCAAGGCGTTCGCGGACGCGCAGTCCCGTCTGCTTCTCGGTGATTTCCTCGATCGCCCGGACCGAGGGGATGACGCCGCCCGGGAAGATGTACTTGTGCACCCAGGTGTAGCTGGTCCGGGTGGCGATCAGCCGGTCGTGGCCGATCGTGATCGCCTGGATGGCAACCTTCCCGCCGGGGGCCAGGACCCGCTCGATTGTCTGGAAGTAGGTGGCCCAGTACTCGTAGCCGACCGCTTCGATCATCTCGACCGAGACGACGGCGTCGAACTCGCCCTCCACGGCCCGGTAGTCCTTCAGTTCGATGGTCACGGCGTCGGCGTAGCCTGCCTCGGCCACCCGCTGCCGGGCCAGCTCCTGCTGCTCGCTGGACAGCGTCACCGAGTAGACGGTGGCACCGCGGGCCGCGGCACGGAGGGCAAGCTCACCCCAGCCGGTACCGATTTCCAGCACCCGGGTTCCCGCCGTGACGCCGGCTTTGTCCAGCAGCCGGTCGATTTTGGCCTGCTGGGCTGCTGCCAGCCCATCCCAGGCGACGTGGCGCAGGGCGTCGCCGCTCTCCGGGAAGAGGGCGCTGGAGTAGGTCATGGTGCTGTCCAGGAAGGTCGCGAAGAGCTCGTTGGACAGGTCGTAGTGCCGCGAGATGTTGGAGCGCGTGTTCTGCTCCGTGTTCCGTTCGGTGCGCGGCGTGCGGGGCAGGTAGAGGCCGCGCAGTTTCTGCAGCGGCTCGGGCACCAGCGTTCCCACCCGGGCGGCGAAGACCTCCATGACCGCGGTCAGATCGTCCGCGTCCCAGTCGCCGGCCATGTAGGACTCCCCCAGGCCGATCAAGCCGCCGTCGCCGAGCCGGGCGGCGAAGGCTTCCGGACGGTTCATTG
Source organism: uncultured Arthrobacter sp. (assembly GCF_964021775.1). Classification (GTDB taxonomy): domain Bacteria; phylum Actinomycetota; class Actinomycetes; order Actinomycetales; family Micrococcaceae; genus Arthrobacter. The sequence goes on along the minus strand of NZ_CAXHZI010000019.1, from coordinate 42,454 downwards.
TCATCACCGGAAACGCCTGGCCGGCGTCGGCCGGGCCGGACGCGGCCTTCCCCAGCACGGTGCCGTCGGGGTAGCGGACCTCCAACGGGAGGCTGCGCACGGCGGTACGGAAGATCGTGTCCGCGGCTTTCCCCGCGAGCCTGGCCTTGAGGCTTGAGGGCACGGTGGCGATGCTGGGCCACACCGTGGCATCGATGACTGCGGGCGGCTGCGGAACCGTGTACGGTACGGCCGGATGCGTGGGTGCCTGGTTCGCGGGTGCCGGGTTCGTCTGCGCGGTGTTCGTCTGCGCAGCCTGTGATCCGGTGGCTTCGGTCATGGTCACTGGACTGCCTCCTGTGAGGGGTGGTGTGGTCTTTTGATGACGGGCAAACGGCGTGCCCAAAGTTTGATGCCCTGCCAGCGGATCTGTGCGGCGACCCGCAGCGGCGCCAGCGGGACGGCGAGCGCCGCGGCCAGGATGTTCGGCACGGTGGCTTCGCGGCGGACGCCGTCCATGGTGGCGATGAAGGGCTTCTGCCCCTCCCGCTCCAGGACAATCGAGACGGCGAGCCGGTCGGCGGGTTCGGGGAGTTTCATCAGGTACTGGCCGTCGACGTCGTTGAACGGCGAGACGTAGAACGCCTTGGGCACGGTGGCCCGGCCGGCGTTATCGGTCTCAAGCAGGTAGCAGTGCCGTTCGCCGTAGGTGTTGTGGACCTCGGCGACGACGCAGCGCAGCCCGCCGGCGGCGTCGTGGCACCAGAACAGGCTGAGCGGGTTGAAGACGTGGCCCAGCACACGCGCGCTGGCGAGCATGGTGATCCGGCCGCCGTCGAGCGCGATGCCCTGGGTGGCGAGGTAGCGCTCCACGTTGCCGCGCAGCGTGCTATCCGGTTCGCCCAGATGGTCAGCCGCGGAGAAGCCGGCCAACGGGGCAAGCCAGCGCGGCAACTGCGGCAGGGCATCGACGTCGACGTACCAGCTGTAACTGCGGTAGGTGAAGGCGTTGTGCAGCGGGGTGCGCCGCACGTGGGCTATCGAGGTGCGGTAGATGGCTGCGCCGCTGCTCATGCACCCTCCAGGGACGCCTGCAGTTCCGTCGCCTGCTGCCGCGGCGCACTGGCCGGTTCCCACTCGCGTCCCAGCCTGGCCGCGGCGCGGACGCCGGACAGGGCGCCGTCCTCATGGAAACCCCAGCCGTGGTAGGCACCGGCAAAGGCGAGGCTGCCGTCGCCAAGGCCCAGGATCTGCTGCTGGGCGCGCAGCGAATCCGGGGTGTACTGCGGGTGCTCGTACACCATCTGCTCCAGCACGGTCCCGTCCCCAATCAGTTCGGATTCGCCGAGGCTGACAATGTAGCGCTTGCCGTCCGCCGGTTCCAGCCGCTGCAGCCGGGTCATGTCATAGCTGACCAGGACCCGGTCCGGGCGGGCGTCGCAGGAGGGCAGCCGGTAGTTCCAGGAGGCCTTGGCGTTGTCGCTGGCCGGCAGCACGGCGTCGTCGCGGTGGAAGACCGTGTGGTTGACCGAGTAGGGCATGCCGGCCAGGGCCTCCCGTTCGGCGGGCGAGGCGTCCTGGAGCATCTGCAGCGCCTGCGCCGGGTGCGTGGCGATCACGACGGCGTCGAACTGTTCGGTGCGCTCCCCGCTACTGATTTCCACCCCGCCGGCGTGGCGGCGGACCCCGGTGACCGGGCTGGACAGGCGGATGTCCGGCAGCGTCGCGGCGAGCTTGTCCACGTAGCTGCGTGAGCCGCCCGTGACGGTGCGCCACTGCGGGGAGCCCTTGACGCCGAGGAGACCGTGGTGGCCGAGGAAGGTGAAGAGGTAGCGGGCCGGGTAGGCCAGCGCGGTGGTCGGGTCGCAGGACCAGACGGCGCTGACCACCGGGGTCATGAAGTGCACGATGAAGTAACTGCTGAACTTCTCTCGGTCCAGGAACTCGCCAAGGGTCAGCTCGGCCGCATCAGCGCCGTTGCCGGCGCCGGCCTCCGCCGCTTCCGCCTCGGCGAGCAGGGCCCGGGCCCGGCGGTAAAAGCGGGTGACCTCCAGCAGCATCAGCAGGTAGCGGCCGCGCAGCAGGGTGGAGGGCCGCGGGATGATGCCCCGCGCGCCGGCCCGGGCGCCCGCGTACTCGAGGCCGCAGCCGTCGCAGCGGATGGACATGCTCATTTCCGAGTCCTGGGTCTGCACGCCCAGTTCGTTGAAGAGCCGCAGCAAGGTGGGATAGGTGCGGTTGTTGTGGACGATGAAGCCGGTGTCGATGCCCAGCGTGGAGCCGTCGCACTGGCGGACGTCGTGCGTGTGGGCGTGCCCGCCGAGCCGCTCATCCGCCTCGAAGACAGTCACCTGGTCCCGCTGGTTCAGGACGTAGGCGGCGGTCAGGCCGGCCACCCCGCTGCCGATCACGGCGACGCGCCGCCCGTCCGGGATGCTTGCTGCTTGCTGCACTGGTCTGCTCCTGTTGCTTCGCCTGAATCGTCCTGGTGGATCGTCTTATGGGCAATTCGTAACCACGGGGCAACCGGATGAGTGCGATTTCCCAGCCGTTGCCTGGAACCCAATGTGCCAGAATGAAGCGGGATTTCGGTCCCGCCTCACCGTAACCACCGAAGGGCAACCCCGTGATCAACCCCGTGCATCTGAGAACGCTCGTGGAAGTGGTCCGGCTGGGCTCGTTCGCGGCGGCCGCCACCAGGTTGGGCTACACGGCCTCGGCGGTGTCGCAGCAGATGTCGGCGCTGGAGCGCGACACCGGGGTGGACCTGTTCCAGCGGTCTGCCCGCAGCGTCCATCCCACGGAAGCCGCCGTCGTGATGACCCGGCACGCGGCCAAGGTCCTCACCGACATTGACGCGCTGATGGCGGCGGCCGCCCGGACCCATGACAGTGCCAGCCAGGAGCTCCGGCTGGGCATCTTCCCGAGCCTGGCCACCTACGTCCTCCCCCGGATCCTGCAGAACCCGGCGTGGAAGAACCTGGGCATCGAGCTGCGGGTCTGGGTGGCCGAGCCGGGCCAGACCATCCAGGGTCTGCGCACCGGCGGCGAACTCGACGTCGCGCTGGTCTACCAGGTGGGCCAGTCCGGCCTCGCGTGGCCGCACACGGTGAACCGGCAGTGGATTGGCGACGACGACTTCCGGGTGGTGCTGCCCGCGGCCTGGGGTATTGGCCCGGGCTCCCAGGTGGCGGCGGACCACCTGTCCGACATGCCGTGGATCATGCACCACCCCGGCACCAGTGACGCCACGGTGATTGAGCGGCTCTTCGCCAGCTGCAACCTGCACCCGCGGGTGGTGGCCTACAGCGACGATTTCCACGCCAGCCTGGAGATGGCCGCTGCCGGGCTGGGTGCGGCGCTGGTCCCGGAGCTGGCCCTGCTGCACCGGCCCGCCGGCGTGGTGGTGCTGGATGTCCCCGAGATCCGGCTGGCCCGCAACGTCTTCGCCCTGCTGCCCAAGGAGCAACAGACGGCGCAGGTCCAGCTGTTCGTGGAGCTGCTGGCGGACACGCTGCACAAGCTCGGCACCCCGCGCCCGGACTGAGCCTTAGGCCTCGCCGCGCTTCTTCCGGTTCTTCCTGCCGGCGAGCTTGCCGGCCGGTGCCACCAGGGCGCTGATGATCCGGTGCTTGGCCTTGGTGTAGGGCGGGTAGATCAATTCCAGGGTGTCCGGCCAGTGCGGCTTGGACAGGGTGGAGCGTTCGTGCGAGAAGGTCCGCAGCGAGTGCTCGCCGTGGTAAGCGCCCATGCCGCTGTTGCCGACCCCGCCAAACGGCAGGCCCGGGACGGTCAGGTGCGCGGCCGGGACGTCGAAGCACAGCGCCCCCGAGGAGGTCTGCTCGGAGAACGCCCGGCGCGTCCCGGCGTCGTTGCTGAACACGTACAACGCCAGCGGCTTGGCACCGGCGTTGATCGTCCGGATTGCCTCATCCCTGCCGCTGACCGGCACCATCGGCAGCAGCGGGCCGAAGATCTCCTCCCCCAACACCGCGTCCCCCGGCGCGGGCCGCAGCAGCGTCGGGGCAAAGTGCCGGCTGGCGGCGTCGCGCTCGCCGCCGTGGACCACGGTGCTCCCGTCCGCGAGCGCAGCGACCCGGTCGAAGTGTCGGTCGTTGACGATCCGGCCGTAAGACGCACTCTGCGCCGAGTCGCTTCCGAACAGCGCCGCGATGGCCTTGACCAGCTCGCGTTCCAGCGGCACCAGGACCTCCTCCGTGGCGAGGATGTAATCCGGTGCCACGCAGGTCTGCCCGGCGTTCATAAACCTGCCCCAGGCGATCCGTTTGGCGGCCTTGGCCAGGTCCGTGGAGGAGTCCACGTAGGCCGGGGACTTGCCGCCCAGCTCCAGGGTCACCGGTGTCAGGTGCTCGGCCGCGGCGCGGAGCACCACCTTGGCGGCCGCCTCGCCGCCGGTGAAGAAGATGTGGTCGAAGCGCAGGCCCAGCAGCGCCGTTGTCTCGGGGATCCCGCCTTCAACAACCTCGGCCGCGCCGGGCAGGTACTCCGGAATCCAGCGGGCCAGGGCGGCGGAGGTGGCCGGGGCGTGTTCGCTGGGCTTGAGCACCACGGTGTTGCCGGCGGCGAGCGCGCCGGCCAGCGGTGCGAGCAGCAGCTGCAGCGGGTAGTTCCAGGGCCCGATCACCAGCACCACTCCCAGCGGGGTGAGCTCGGTCCAGGCCTTGGCCGGCTGGACAGCCACCGGAACGGACACCGGGCGCGGCCGCAGCCAGCCTTCGAGGTGCTTCTCCAGGTGCGCCGCTTCGGCCGTGACAAAACCGATTTCCGTCAGCTGCGCCTCGGTTTCATGTTTGCCCAGGTCGTCCGCCAGCGCGGCGGCGAACTCCCGCCGCCGCTCGATGAGCATCCGCCGCAGGCTGCGCAGTTGCTCCAGCCGCCACGCCAGCGGCCGGGTGGTTCCGCTGTCAAAAACTTCACGGGCACGGGCGACGGTGGCGGCAACTGTTTGCATCCGATCAATGTACCGGTCCCCCGCTCCACAGCCGGCCCGGTATCGGATAAATCCCCGGCGATGCTGGAACGGACCACTATTCAGGACTATGTTGAAGACATGAGCAAGGTAGCGAGCCAGCACTTTGGAGAGATCGAGCTCAACCACGGGCGTGACCATAATTTCGCCGCCAAGCATGAACTGGCGGGCCAGCCCCTGGAGCTTGACCTGAATGTCAACGCGCATGACCACTTTGACGAGGCGGCCATGCACAAGGTTGACTACCGGCTGCGCTTCCTGCCCGAACTGGTGGACCAGGTCCGCGAAATGATCGCCGAGGAACTGGAGCAGGACGGCACCAGCCCGCAGGAGTACCTCCGCTTCCACTGCAACGCCATCAAGCCGGAGCACCTGCAGCAGGTTTTTGGCGTCACGGACAAGGCCCAGCTGACCCACCAGGTCTTCCTCAAGGCGCTGAAGCTCGGCCACGTGGGCATTTACCCGGGCCAGCCGGAGCGCTACTTCGTGCTCGATTTCACCCTGGGCGCGCACTTCACCGACGAGGTCCTGGTGGCGTCCGCGGACGAGGACGGCGTCGTCGACGACGAAATCCTCTGGGAATCCTGATCGACTGCGTTCCTGGGACACGCAGCAAGTACGACGCCGGCCGGTCACCTTGCGAGGTGGCCGGCCGGCGTCGTTAGTTCGGGCGGTACTAATGTTCAGCCGGTGCTACCGGGCCGCCTCGAGCAGCCCGGCGCGGACCGTCCTCGTGGCCGTGACGAGGTTGCGCAGGGACTCCTCGGTCTCGGCGTAGCCCCGGGTCTTCAGTCCGCAGTCCGGGTTGACCCAGAGCTGGCGGGACGGGACGTGCTTGACCGCGGTGCTGAGCAGTTCGGTGACTTCCTGTTCGCCCGGGACGCGCGGCGAGTGGATGTCGTAGACGCCCGGGCCCACGCCGCGGCCGAAGCCGTGGGACTCGAGGTCGTGTACCACTTCCATCCGGGAGCGGGCTGCCTCGATCGAGGTCACGTCGGCGTCGAGGCCGTCGATCGCGTCGATGATTGCGCCGAACTCCGAGTAGCACAGGTGGGTGTGGACCTGGGTGGAATCGGCTGCGCCGGCGGTGGCGAGCCGGAAGGACTTTACGGACCAGTCCAGGTAGGCGGCCTGGTCGGCCCGGCGCAGCGGCAGCAGTTCGCGCAGGGCGGGCTCGTCGACCTGGATGATCTTGATGCCGGCGGCTTCCAGGTCCGCGATCTCGTCGCGGAGCGCCAGGGCCACCTGGTTGGCGGTCTCGCCGAGGGGCTGGTCGTCGCGGACGAAGGACCACGCCAGGATGGTGACCGGGCCGGTGAGCATGCCCTTCATCGGCTTGCTGGTCAGCGACTGCGCGTACTTGGCCCATTCCACCGTGATCGGGGCGCTGCGCGTGACGTCGCCCCACAGGATGGAGGGACGGGTGCAGCGCGAGCCGTAGGACTGGACCCAGCCGTGCACGGTGACGTCGAAGCCTTCCAGGTTCTCGGCGAAGTACTGCACCATGTCGTTGCGCTCGGGCTCGCCGTGGACCAGCACGTCGAAACCGAGCTCCTCCTGCAGCTCCACGACGCGCTTGATCTCGTCCTTCATCAGCTGCCTGTACTGCTCCGTGCTGAGCTCGCCCTTGTGGGCGCGGGCCCGGGCGGTGCGGATTTCGGCGGTCTGCGGGAAGGAGCCGATGGTGGTGGTGGGCAGCGGCGGCAGCTGCAGGGCCCCGGCCTGCGCGGCCTCGCGGACACCGTAGGCGGAGCGGCTGAAGTCGGCGGCGGTCAGAGCCGCGGTGCGGGCGCGGACCTCGGCGCGGCGGACGCCGTCGGCCCCGGCGCGGGAAGCAATGATGCGGGTGGCCTCCTCGATGGCCGGCCGGACGGCTGCGGGGTCGGTCAGCAGCCCGGCGAGGGTCACAACTTCGGTGACCTTCTGGTCGGCGAAGGCGAGCCAGCTGCGCAGCTGGGCCGGGAGCTGGACTTCCTCCTCGGCGTCGTGCGGGACGTGGGCGGTGGTGGTGGAGGTGCTGATGGCGAGCTTCCCCACCGACTCCTTCAGTTCGGCGATCTTCGCCGCCGAGGCGGCCAGGTCGTTGCGCCAGATGTTGTGGCCATCCACGACGCCGGCAACCAGGGTCTTGTTGCCCAGCGCGGCGAGGGCCGCGGCGGACGGGACCCCGCCCTTGAAGACGTCCAGGTGCAGGGCGTCGATTCCGGTGGCGACCAGGGTCCCGAGCTGGCCGTCCAGCGCGCCGTAGGGGGTGGAGACGAACAGCTGCGGGCGGTCCGCGGCGGCGGAGAGCTCCCCGTAGGCGCGGGCGACGGCCGCCTGGATTTCCACGGCCGGGGTGTCCTGATCCACCACCAGGGCGGGCTCGTCGAGCTGGACCCAGCTGGCCCCGGCGGCGGCCAGCCTCTGCAGCAGCGCAGTGTAGACGGGCAGGATGTCCTCGAGGCGGGACAGCGGGCTGAAGCCGGCCGGGGCGTCGTCGGAGGCCTTGCTCAGCAGCAGGAACGTCACCGGACCAACGATGTACGGGCGGGTCTCAACACCGTTGGCCAGGGCGTACTCGAATTCCTCGACGATCCGGGTGGACGTCAGCGCGAAGCTGGTCTCCGGGCCGATCTCCGGGACGAGGTAGTGGTAGTTGGTGTCGAACCACTTGGTCATTTCCAGCGGCTGCTGGTCCGTGGTGCCGCGGGCCAGGGTGAAGTAGCCGTCGATGTCGAGCCGGCCGTCGTCGTTGAGGAGGTTGCCGAAGCGGGCCGGTACGGCGCCGAGGTGGGCGGCGGCGTCGAGCACCTGGTCGTAGTACGAGAAGGTACCGGGAACGGCGGCGGCGTCGGTCAGGCCGAGGCCCTGGAGCCGCCGGGCTGTGCCGAGCTGGATCTCCTTGGCGGCGGCGTCCAGGGCGGCGGCGTCGATCGTGCCGGCCCAGTAGGCCTCGACGGCCTTCTTGAGTTCGCGGCGGCGGCCGATGCGCGGGTAGCCCAGGATCGAGGCGGCCGGGAACGGAGTGGGCACAGTGGTGTTCTGATCAGTCATGGGAAGTCCTAAGAGTTGGTGGTGCAGTGTGCAGGAAAGTCGTGTTGGCGCCGGTGTCAGCTGGCGAGCTGCCGGCGGGCGGCCGGGCGCTGGTAGCTCCCGTGCCGGCTGCCGCTCCGCGGCCGCGGCAGGGCGAGCTTGTCCAGCACATCCAAGGCACTGGCGTGCTCATTGAAGGTGTACAGGTGGAGGCCGGGCGCGCCGGCGTCCAGGGCAGCGTTGGCGAGGTCCACGGTGGCCCTGACCCCGATCCGGTTGCGTTCGGCGTCGGTGTCCGCGGCGGCGAGCCGTTCCATCAGCTCGGGGGCCGGTTCGACGCCGGTCAGTTCGCCCAGCCGGGTGAGCCGGCGGACGCTGGTGAGCGGCATGACCCCCGGGATGATCGGGATGGTGACGCCCGCCCGGCGCGCCTGGCTCAACAGCCGCGCGTACTGCCCGGTGTGGAAAAACACCTGGGTGATGGCAAAGTCGGCGCCGGAGCGCTGCTTGGCGAGCAGCACCTCGATGTCATGCGCCTCACTCGGCGACTCGGGGTGCCGGGTGGGGTAGGCGGCGACGCCGACGGCGACTTTACCGGCGCACAGCAGCGCCGAGCGGCGCTGTTCAACGCGGCGGATGAGTTCGATCAGGTCCTGCGCGTAGCGCAGGGAACCTTCCGCCGGGACGCCTCCGTCCCTGGGCTGGTCACCGCGCAGGGCCAGGATGCCGCGCACCCCGACGTCGAGCAGTTCGCCGATCACCTCGGCGAGTTCCTGCGGGGTGTTGCCGACGCAGGTCAGGTGCGCCAGCGGGCGCAGCTGGGTTTCCTGCACCAGCCGGTTGATGAGTTCGACGGCGGTGCTGCGGTTGGAGCCGCTCGCACCGTACGTCACGGAGACGTAGTCGGGGCTGGTGGCTTCCAGCTCGCCGATCGTGGTCCAGAGCGACTCCGCGGCAGCGGGCGAGCGCGGCGGGAAAAGCTCGTAGGACAGGGCGACGGGGGCCGCGCCGGCGAGATTTGGATGTGCGTCAATAAGGCTTGGTGGAGACATTTGCGTCCTTGGCTGTGAGCCATTGCCGCCAGCGGGCCGGAAACCGGCCGGCGCTGCCGCCAATGAGTTGAGTTTGGGGAACACGGAGGGAACTTCAGCAGGACGCAGTCGCGACTTTTACGCGTGCTTCGAAGCTGTCCGTGAGCAAATGTCAGGCCCACATGGGGGCACCCACACCCTCCTTGGCGGCCAGGGGAATATTTCGGTGAAATTATTCCTTTGGCCGGCCTGCAGCGGAGGATCGCTGACACGTTACCGGAGTAACTTGTCTACGACTCTAGGGGCCCCCGGAGCGGCATTCAAGTTATCTGTCGAATTAAGACGCGCCTTTACACCGCCGAAAGCCCTGTTGCAGAAGATTCTTCGACAAAATGGGGCCTCCCTTTTGTCCCTGCCGCAGGTCTATCCTGAGGGCATGATCCAGCTTCCAGCCAGTTACCAGGAGTATCTCGCCGGCAAGAGCGAGAGCGTCATCAACACCGTCCGGCCCATCCTGATGCAGTCGGCCGCGGACAAATTGCACGGGGTCCGCGTGGTGGTCCACCCGCACGACCACCAGGCCCATCTGGATGACACCATCCCGTTCGGGACCGTCATCGAGGACATCGACTGACGCCGGTGGCGGTTAGCTAGCCCTCCAGCAGGAGGCGCTGCGAGCGGGGCGCCAGCGTGTGCTCCAGGACCAGGCAGGCGGCCCCGACGGCGCCGACGTCCTCGCCCACGCCGGTGCCCACTACCTCGATGCCGTGGATTTTCCGGGTGGCGCTGTTGTCCCGGACCAGGCCGGGAATCTGTTCAAGGTAGGCCGGCGCGAGGCAGGTCCAGAACGGACCGCCAAAGACGATGCGGTCCACATCCAGGACGTTGGTAACGGCGGAGATGGCCCGACTGACCAGCACGGCGGATTTGCGGAGGATATCCAGCGCCTCCTCGCTGCCACCGTATGCCAGTGCGCAGAGTTCCGCGAAGCTCTCCTGCACCGCGGGGGCGCTCCGATCCGCGCGGGAGCCGTCCAGCACGCCGGCAGCCTCGGCCTGCGCTACGAGGACCTTCGGGATGGCCGAGGACTTGACGCAGCCGCGCTGGCCGCAGTCGCAGGGCAGCCCGTCGGGGTCCACGATGATATGCCCGATTTCCCCGGCATTGCCGGAGGTGCCGCGGACCACCTCGTCGTTGAGGACCACCCCGCAGCCGATCCCGGTGCCCATGTACATAAAGACGAAGCTGCCGGCGCCGCTGGGGCCGCCGGCCCAGGTTTCGGCGACGGCGGCGGCCGTGACGTCCTTGTCCAGGAGCGTGGACAGCCCGGTGGCCTCGGCGAGGGCGTCGCGCAGCGGAACGCGTTCCCAGCCCGGCAGCAGCGGCGGGTCCACCACGGCGCCTTCCTCCAGGTCGATCGGCCCCGGCGAGGCAATGCCCAGCCCTGCGACCTTGGCACGGTCCACCCCGGAGTCCTCTATCAGCTGCTTGATCTCCGCAGCGATCGTGTCAATGATGGAGCCCGGGTCCGTGCCCGAGGGCGTCTTGAGCCGTGAGTGCTTGACGACGGCGCCGACGAGGTCCAGCAGGACGAACGTGAGGACGGCGGGATCGAGGTGGACGCCGACGGCGTACATTCCGGCCGGGTTGAGCCGGAGCATGGTGCGCGGCTTACCGGGTCCGGTACCCTCTTTGCCCGCCTCGACGATCAGGTTCTGGTCCAGCAGCCGGCGGGAAATATTGGAGATGGTCTGCGGCGAGAGCCCGACGAGCTGCGCGAGTTCCACCCGGCTTAGCCCGCCCGGGGCGCGCCGGATCGCGTCCAGGATGACCGTGAGGTTGAAATCCCCCATCCGTGGGAGGTTTGTTCCGCGCCGCGGCGAGGGTGTGCGGATCTCAGTCACTGATACCTCTAAACGTCTTCGGCTAAGCACTGCTGATGTCAGAAATGGTACGTTACGCGCGGCCGCCAGCACCCACCCTCCGCCGTCATAGTCGGATAGATTTCGCCCGGGTGGCCCGCAGCCGGACCCGGCCTGCCCCGGCCTAGCTTTGCGGGGCTGAGCGCCGCGGCTGGCGGACGCTCGCGGTGACGGTGAATTTGGGGTTGCGGCCCACCTCACGGGTAGGGCCGACCAGCCGTTCCAGTGCGGGCCGGTACTGCAGGTGGCTGTTGAACACCGTCCACAGTTCGCCGCCCGGGGCCAGGACCCTGGCCGCTGCTTCGATCAGTTTGATTCCGGCCCCGGCGTGCACCGCGGCCCCGAGGTGAAACGGCGGGTTGAGCAGGACCAGCTCTGCGCTGGCGTCCGGCAGGGTGCTCATCGCGTCGTCGTGCAGGACCTCGATCCGCCCCTCGAGGCCATTGGCGCGGGCCGTGGCCGCGGCCGACTCGACGGCGGCCGCGGACCTGTCGGTGGCCGTGACCCGGGCGTCCGGGTGGCTGCGTGCGTAGAGGGCGGCCAGGATCCCGGTGCCGCACCCGAGGTCGACGGCGTGCCCGACGCTGGGCATCTCCGGCAGGAAGTCCAGCAGGAACCGGGTTCCGATGTCCAGCCCGGTTCCGGCAAACACGGCTCCCCGCGCGCAGACCGTCAGCCCCAGCCCGGCGTTCCACTCCATGACCGGGAACGGCGGGTCGCCGGCCGCCGGATTCGCGGCCCGGGCCAGCAGGATGCGTGACTTTTGCCGGGCCAGCTGGGGCTGCACCTCGCCGAAGTACCGCTCCAGCACAGCGTTCATCCCCAGGCTCATGTGCTTGACCCGGCCGCCGGCCAGCAGCACCACGTCCGGCGCGGCGTGCCGGACGACCGCGTCGGCGATCTCCTCCAGCTCCGCGAGTGACCGGGGCAACTGGAGCAGGACGAGGGACGCGCCGTCGAGGGCTTCGGCCAGCGGGAGCTGTTCGAACCCGGCGGTCAACCCGGTGGCCTCGGCGTTGTTGCGCAGCGCGCGTTCGCCGGTAATCAGGTCCTCATGCACCCGCACCGGGCGGGTATCGGCGCCGGCGCCCTGCCAGCCGAGGGCGAGCATGCCGAGGGTCAGGGCGCCGTAGCGGTCGCCCACGACGGCGGTCCCTCCGGCGGGCGCCAGCCGGCCGGCGGAGCGCAGCTCGGCAACGGTGTCCAGCAACAACCGGTCGGTGGCGTCCCAGGCTTGCAGGTTGGCCGCCTCGACGTCGGGGAATCTGCGGAGCCGGGAAAAGAGGGATTCGAGCTTGTTGTCCGCCACGCGCGGGTTGCCGCCCTTTCTGGTCGGGTTCTTGTCGGGCCGTCACTGAGCGGGCCCGGGGATTGGTGCACCGCTTTACGTTATCCCGGACCGGCCAGCAGTTGGACGATCCCGGCGACAGCGGCCCGGCCTGCCCGGTTGGCCCCGATGGTGGATAACGACGGGCCATAGCCCACGAGGTGGACCCGCGGCTCCGCGGCGACGCGGGTGCCGTCCATGGCGATGCCGCCGCCTGGACCGCGGAGATGCAGCGGCGCGAGGTGCTCCAGCTCCGCCCGGAAGCCGGTGGCCCAGAGGATGACGTCGGCGGACAGGAAACTGCCGTCCGCCAGCCGCACTCCCCCGGGTTCAATGCCGGTGAACATCGGGTGGCGCTGGAGCACGCCGCGTGCGGCGGCAGCGCGCAGGGCCGGCGTCCGGATCAGTCCCGTCACGGCGACGACGCTCTGCGGCGGCAGCCCCTGCCGCACCCGTTCCTCGACGAGGGCGACGGCGTCGTGGCCGGCCTGCCGGTCGAAGGGGGCGTCGCGCCAGAGCGGTTCCCGGCGGGTGAACCAGGTGGTGCTGGTGTCCTTGGAGATTTCGTCCAGCAGGCCCACGGCAGAAATGCCGCCGCCCCCCACGATCACGTGCTGCCCGCGGAATTCCTCCGCGGAGACGTAGTCCGCCACGTGCAGTTGCCGGCCGCGGAAGCTGGTCTGCCCGGGGTAGATGGGCCAGAAGGGGCGCGTCCAGGTACCGGTCGCGTTGATCACGGCCCGGACGGACCAGTCGCCGCGGGAGGTGGCGACGCGGAGGCGTCCGGCCGGGTTGTTGTCCTCCCGGTTGACGGAGCGGACTTTCACCGGCCGTTCGACGGCCAGGCCCAGCCGGGCTTCGTAGCCGGCAAAGTACCGGCTCAGGAAGCTCGAGCTGGCCTCCTCAGGGTCGACCTCCGGCTGCGGGATGCCCGGCAGGTCGCTGATGCCGTTGACGGTGGCCATCAGGAGGCTTTTCCAGCGGTGCCGCCAGGCACCTCCGGGTCCGTCCTCGGCGTCGAGCACCACGTAGGTCAGCGGAGCGTCGGCGCCGGTCACAGCGGCGCTGGCCGGACCGCTGTTCGTCCCCGCCGGGACGAACCCGCGGCGCTGCAGATGGTAGGCGGCGGAAAGTCCGGCCTGTCCGGCGCCGATGACCACGACGTCGGCGAACAGCAGAGCTGGCCGCAAGGTCTCGTTCACGGCGTCCATCCTCATTCAGCGGAAACAAAGCGAGGCCCCGCTCAGTGAGCGGGACCTCGTCCGGTGGAGCTGAGGGGACTCGAACCCCTGACCCCCTGCATGCCATGCAGGTGCGCTACCAGCTGCGCCACAGCCCCGAACTGTCGTTGATCAAACCCTTGGAATGCCGGTTCGATCAAGCAACCTGATTAGCTTAATCTACATTTGCCGCCGACGCTAATCGGCGCGCGGTGTGTCGCTCCAGCCCTTCAGGGGCGGGGCACTGCCGCGGAGGGGAATAAAAAAATCCGCCGGAATCTTGCGATTCCGGCGGATTCTCCGGTGGAGCTGAGGGGACTCGAACCCCTGACCCCCTGCATGCCATGCAGGTGCGCTACCAGCTGCGCCACAGCCCCGAATTTTCGCTGCTCCGAACTCGTTCTCTCCGAAGCAACTCAAATATCTTAGATCAGCACTTCTGAAAATTCCAAATCGGGCATATTCAGGGTTTTGTGCCGGCTGGAGCCGCGCCGCCTACTCGGTGTCGGTGGCGGCGGTTGCCTTGGCCGAGGCGTCGTCACCAAGCTGCAGGTCCACCACGGGGCAGTCCTTCCAGAGGCGCTCCAGGGCGTAGAACACGCGGTCTTCCTCGTGCTGGACGTGGATGACGACGTCGGCGTAGTCCAGCAGCACCCAGCGCCCGCCGGAGCGGCCTTCGCGGCGAACGGGCTTGAGGTCGAACTTGGAGAGTTCATCCTCGATGCCGTCGACGATGGCGTTCACCTGGCGCTCGGACGGCGCGGAGGCGATCAGGAAGACGTCCGCCAGGGCAAGCCGCTCGCTGACGTCGAGGGCCACAATGTCGTCGGCCAGTTTTTCCGCGGCAGCGCGGGCTGCGTGGCGGGCTGTGGCGATGGATGAATCGGTTGCAGTCACGGGACTCCTTGTTGAAAGTGAAAACTGTTGAAGGTAAAAGTTGTTGATCTGGAAAAGTTGTGTGGTCGGGAAGGCTGTTCCGCAGGGACGCGGCCCCGGCGGCCGGGCGGCCCGCTGGCGGCTGCAGCGCAGGGGCTAGTTGGCCAACCCGGTGATGATCAGGATGATGCCGGCAATGAGCGCAAGGACTCCGAGGGCCAGGACACCGAGCTGGAGGGCGCGCAGGCGCCGCGCCCGGCCGAGGCCCGCAGTAGCGGCGTCCAGCGGATCCAACCCGTACGCGGAGTTGGCAGCGACCGGCGGACGTGCGGCGAAGTCCTCCTCCGCCACGGCGGACCCGGCGTTTTCCGGGGCGGCTGCCGCGGCCGGGCGGCGGACCGTTGCGGCCTGCGCGGCCGCCTCGGCTCGGGCCAGCACACCGGCGCGACTGCCCTCCGGACCGGCGTCCCGCTTCCGGGACGGGCCCGGCCGGCGCGGGGTGCGCGGCGGCTGGACCTTGGGGCTGGAGTTGGTCACCAGCGGGACGTACGACGTGGCAGGGCGCTTCATGACCGGCCGCTCCACGCCGGGGACCTCGACAAATTCCAGCGGGGTGACCATGGCCAGGTTGCTCGCTGTCGAGGGGGCGTTCTTCAGGGGTTCGCTGCGGGGCTGGGACGGCTGGCTGTTCTGAGCCGCCAGCTTTTGCTTCGCGGCCGCCCGCCGGTTCAGGACGGCGGCTCGCTCGGCCAGGGCAATCTGCTCGGCCAGTATTTCCGGGTTGACGGCGTCCGGGTCCGTGGCGGCGATGTGTTCCATCTTCGCGACCTGGTTGCGGGCCTGCTCGGCGAGGAGCTCGCGCGCGGCGAGGGCCTGCTCGACGCTCATCCCCTCCGGCAGTTTGCCGCCCGGGCCCGGCGCGCTGACGTCCTGGGGCGGCGCTTCCTCCGTCTCCGCGGTGGCGGCTGCCCCTGCCGGGCTGTCCTGGCCGGCGGGCCGCTTGGCCGCTGTCCCTACCACCGGGTGAGAGCGGGTCCGCGGCGACGGCATCGGCACGATCGGATTGGCCGAGGTGGCGGGCGCGGTCTCTTCGGCCAGCTGCTGTAGCCGGAGCTGGCGGCGCGTGGGCGCTCCGCCGGGTGAAAGCTGGCCTTCTTTTTCCGCGAGTTCTTTGATGGTGCGCAGGGCGGCGCGGTCGCGGGCCCGGATCTGGGAGGACCGTTCGGCGGCGGACGTGGTCCGGACAGTGTCCACCGGACCCGGGATGCGGCGCCGGCCGGTGGTCTCGGCCTCGGTCGGTTCCTCCGGACGCCCGGACGTGGCGGGATCCGCGCCGGCCGGCCGGGAGCCGGGAGCCGGGCCGTCCTGGGCGCGGGCAGCCTGACCTGCGCCGGCACCTGTGGTGCCGGCGCCCGGCGTCACTTGCTGGCGTTCATCCCTGGCCTGACGCAATTCGCGGCGGCTGCGGATGGGAGGCTGTTCCTGACTCATTGAAGGCTCATTCGGTGCTGGCGGTTTGGTTTGTCTCGAGGGCGGGCCGTGACCCCTGGTAGTCCGCCGCGGGATCGGGCTGGCCGTCATAGAGGTCGTACTTGGCGATGTACTGGACCACGCCGTCGGGCACGAGATACCAGACGGGGTTTCCGGCGGCGACGCGGGCCCGGCAATCGGTGGACGAAATGGCCATGGCGGGGACCTCAAGCAGGCTCACGTCATCCCTGCCCATGCCGTCCAGGACATGCCCGGGACGGGTCACGCCGACAAAGTGCGCCAGCGACCACAGCTCGTCGATGTCCTTCCAGGACAGAATCTGCGCGAGCGCGTCGGCGCCGGTGATGAAGAACAGATCGGCGTCCGGCCGCAGGGTACGCAGGTCCCGGAGGGTGTCGATGGTGTAGGTGGGGCCGGGGCGATCGACGTCGACCCGGCTCACGGTGAAGCGCGGATTCGACGCGGTGGCGATGACGGTCATGAGGTAGCGGTGCTCGGCCTCGCTGACCTTACGGCTGCTCTTCTGCCAAGGCTGCCCGGTGGGCACGAACACCACTTCGTCAAGGCCGAACTTCGCCGCGACCTCACTGGCCGCGACGAGGTGGCCGTGATGGATCGGATCAAAGGTGCCGCCCATCACACCCAGCCGCAGGCGGCGCTTCGCGCCGTGCTGCTTCACGGTGGCGGAAATATTAGTGGCCTTGGCCGTGGTCGTGCTTGTTCGGGTGCTGGCGGTGCGGGTCCGCGTGCTCCTCAACGGCCTCGTGGCGCTTGCCGAGGTTGCCGTAGGAGAGCGTGATGAACATCAGGACCAGCAGGATCACGAACATGGAGCCGCCAATAACGAACGGCGGCGCAATGAGCGGCGCGAGTTCCTCGTGTTCGCCGGCCGCGGCAATGGATGTGGCGATCTGCTGAAACAGCATGTTCTCCCCTAGTGAGTTCAAAAATTTACGACGGCGGGGGTACCCGCCGTTCCTGGCTTCCGTTCCATGTTACCGCGTTGCTAGGCCCGAACCTGGCCTTCGCCCTGCACGATCCACTTCGTGGTGGTGAGCTCGGTCAACCCCATCGGGCCGCGGGCGTGCAGCTTCTGGGTCGAAATCCCTACCTCGGCGCCGAGGCCCAGCTCCCCGCCGTCAGTGAAGCGCGTGGAGGCGTTCACGATCACGGCGGCCGAGTCCACCTCCGCGATGAAACGCTCCGCGTTGGCCAGGTCGTTGGTCAGGATGGCCTCGGTGTGCCCGGTGGACCAGGTGCGGATGTGCTCCACGGCCTCGTCGAGGCTGTCCACCATGGCGACCGCCAGGTCCAGGTCCATGTATTCGGTAGCCCAGTCCGCCTCGGTGGCGGGCACCGAGTCCACGGCGGCCGGCAGCGCGGCGCGGACCCGCTCGTCCGTGTGCAGGGTGACGCCGGTGGCGCGCAGGGCGGCGGCGACGGCAGGCAGCACGGTGGATCCGGAATGGACCAGCAGCGTCTCCACGGTGTTGCAGACGCTGGGGCGCTGGGTTTTGGCGTTGAGCAGGATCTCGACGGCCATCTCTTCGTCCGCCGAGGCGTCGAGGAAGATGTGCACGTTGCCCTCCCCGGTTTCGATGACCGGCACCGAGGAGTTCGTGACCACGGTCTGGATCAGCTCGCGTCCGCCGCGCGGAATCAGGACGTCGACGCGGCCCCGGGCACGCATCAGGACGTTCGCGCCGTCACGGCCGTACTCGTCCACGCTTTGCACGGCGTCGGCGGGCAGGCCGACGGAGTCCAGGGCGTCGCGCAGGATGCCGACAAGTGCCTCGTTCGTGGCGGCGGCGGCGCTTCCGCCGCGCAGGATCACGGCGTTGCCGCTTTTGAGGGCCAGTCCGGCGATGTCCACGGTGACGTTGGGGCGCGCCTCGTAGATCGCTGCGACCACACCCATCGGCACGTTGACCTGGCGCAGCCGCAGCCCGTTCGGGAGGGTCTGGCCGCGGACCACGTTGCCTACCGGGTCCGGCAGGTTGGCAAGGTTTTCCAGCGCGGCGGCCAGGGCTTGCACGCGGGCTTCGGTGAGAGTGAGGCGGTCCAGCAGCGCCGCCGAGGTGCCGTTGGCGCGGCCGGCGTCGACGTCCTTGGCGTTGGCGGCCAGGATCCGGTCCTGGTGCTCCAGCAGGGCGGCGCCGACGGCGCGCAGTCCGCGGTCCTTCCAGGCCCGGTTGGCGCGGGCCATCCGGCGGGACGCGGTCCGGGACCGGTCGGCGATGGCATGCACGGCGGCTTCGATGTCCGTCGCGGCCGGCGGCAGGCCGCCCGCGGCGGGGGCGTCGGAAACCGGCAGGTCGGGGTGCGAAATCAGGGCCTCAGTCATGCTCCAAGTTTAGGCGAGTGAAAGGCTTAGACCAGCACCAGGTCGTCAACATGAACAACTTCACGGTCATAGCCGCGGCCCAGCGCCTTGCCCAGTTCGCGG
Organism: uncultured Arthrobacter sp.; assembly: GCF_964021775.1. Classification (GTDB taxonomy): domain Bacteria; phylum Actinomycetota; class Actinomycetes; order Actinomycetales; family Micrococcaceae; genus Arthrobacter. Next base: position 24,157 of record NZ_CAXHZI010000019.1, on the reverse strand, counting down.
GTGGAACGGCCCAGCATCTGCGGCAGTTCGGCGGCGCCGTAGTTCACCAGGCCGCGGGCAATCACGGTCCCGTCGGTGCCGACCATCTCGACGGCGTCGCCGGCTTCGAAGTCGCCGTGCACGGCGGAAATCCCGGCGGGCAGCAGCGAGGTGTGGCGGTCCCGCACGGCGCGGACGGCGCCGTCGTCGAGCACCAGCGTTCCCTGGACGGACGCCAGGTGGGCGAGCCAGAGCAGCCGGATCGGCTTGCGGGAGCCGTTGACGGAGAACCAGGTTCCCACGTCCTCCCCCGCCAGCGCTGCGGCAGCGTTCGCGGTGGAAGTCACGAGGGCGTGGATCCCGGATCCGGCGGCGATGGACGCGGCCTCGACCTTGGTAACCATGCCGCCGGTGCCGACCCCGGCCTTGCCGGTACTGCCGATCGAGACCCCGTCGAGGTCCTGCGGGCCGGCGACGTGCGGGATCCGCTTGGCCCCGTGCGAGGGCGGCCCGTCGTAGAGCGAATCGACGTCGGACAGCAGTACAAGGGCGTCGGCGCGGACCAGGTGCGCCACCAGGGCCGCGAGCCGGTCGTTGTCGCCGAAGCGGATCTCGTGGGTCGCGACGGTGTCGTTTTCATTGACCACCGGGACCACGCCGAGGTTCAGCAGCCGGTCCAGTGCGCGGAAGGCGTTGGTGTGCTGGCTGCGGCGCATGAAGTCGTCCGCGGTCAGCAGCACCTGGCTCACGGTGACGCCGTGCGCGCCGAACGCGTGGGTGTAGCGGGCCATCAGCAGGCCCTGGCCGACGCTCGCGGCCGCCTGCTGGGTGGCGAGGTCGCGGGGGCGTTTGTCCAGGCCCAGCGGGGCAAGCCCGGCGGCGATGGCCCCGGAGGAGACGAGGATAATCTCGGTGCCCGCGTTGCGCTTGTGCGCGAGGGCGTCGGCGAGGTCGGTGAGGGCTTCCTCGGCGATGCCGCCCTTGATGGACGTCAGCGACGAGGACCCCACCTTGACCACGATCCGGCGGGCGCCGGAGAGCAGGGCGCGGCTGGGCGCGGCTGCTGCTCCAGGGTCGACGACGGCGTTACTCGTCATCGGCTTCGCCGAGTCCACTCTCCTTGAGCGGCTGCGCGGCGCGGCGGGCACTGACCGATTCGGTCCAGATGCCGGCCTTGCGCTCGGCCTCCAGCTCGGCCCGGGCCGCGGCCTTGGCGTCGCGGCGTTCCTGCTGGTCCTCGCGCTTCTGGCCGCGCGTGGGGCGGTCGCCGATGTCGGCGAAGCGCACGTCGGTGCCGCGCGGGGAGGCCAGCAGCTCGGCGCCGGCCATCATGGTCGGCTCCCAGTCGAAGACGACGCCGTCGTCCTCGCCGATGACGACCGTGTCGCCGGGCTTGGCGCCCTGCTTGAACAGCTCGTTTTCGACGCCCAGCTTGGCCAGGCGGTCGGCGAGGTAGCCGATGGCTTCCTCGTTGGTGAAATCGGTCTGCTTGACCCAGCGCACGGGCTTGTCGCCGAGGACGCGGAACAGCGGCTCCAGGTTCTTCTCTTCGCGGCGGATCGTGAAGCCGCTCTCGTTGACGGCGCGCGGACGCAGCACGGGGGCCTGGACCTTGGGCGGCGTCGCGGCCACCGCGTCGCGGGCGGCCTTGACGATCTCGGCCATGGCGAAGCCGAGCTGACGGAGTCCCTCGTGGCTGGTCGCGGAGATTTCGAAGACCTTGTAGCCGCGCTTTTCCAGTTCCGGGCGGACGAATTCGGCCATGTCCTTGCCGTCCGGCAGGTCGACCTTGTTCAGGGCGATGAGGCGCGGGCGGTGGTTCAGCGGCACGACTTCGCCGTCGGAGCCGGCGTAGCTCATGTCCACGGCGTACTTTTCGAGCTCGGCCTCGATCACGGCCAGGTCGGAGAGCGGGTCGCGGTCCGATTCCAGCGTGCCGCAGTCCAGCACGTGCACCAGCGCGGCGCAGCGTTCGACGTGGCGCAGGAAGTGGTGCCCCAAGCCCTTGCCCTCGCTAGCGCCTTCGATCAGGCCCGGGACGTCGGCGATGGTGAACCGGACGTCGCCGGCCTGCACGACGCCGAGGTTGGGGATCAGGGTGGTGAAGGGATAGTCGGCGATCTTGGGCCGCGCGGCCGACATAGCCGCGATCAGGCTGGATTTGCCGGCGGAGGGGAACCCGACCAAGGCGATATCCGCGATGGACTTCAGTTCCAGGACGATGTCGCTGGAGTCGCCCTCGATGCCGAGCAGCGCGAAGCCGGGGGCGCGGCGCTTCTGCGAAGACAGGGCGGCGTTGCCGAGCCCGCCCAGGCCGCCGGCCGCGGCGATGAACTCGGTGCCTTCGCCCACCATGTCGGCGAGGACCGTGCCGTCCTTGCTCTTGACGACGGTGCCCTCGGGAACCGGAAGGACCAGGGTTTCGCCGTTTTTGCCGCCGCGCCAGTCGCCCATGCCGGGGCCGCCGTTGGTGGCGTGCCGGTGCGGGGCGTGGTGGTAGTCGAGCAGCGTGGTGGTCTGGGGATCCACGCGCAGGATGACGTCGCCGCCGTTGCCGCCGTTGCCGCCGTCGGGACCGCCGAGGGGCTTGAACTTCTCGCGGTGGACGGAGACACAGCCGTGGCCGCCGGTACCGCCGGATACATGCAGTACTACCCGGTCTACAAAGCTCGCCACGTGGATCTCCTCAGTGCTGTTCCTCGGGTCCGCAGGGGGCCCAAGATGATTGTAATGCGGTTAAAACACCGGTGGAGCGGACCTATTGGCCCGCCCCACCGATTTAGAACTTGTTGTTACTCTGCAGCTGCAGCAGCCACGATGTTCACAACGCGACGACCACGGCGGGTGCCGAACTCGACGGCACCGGGGGTCAGGGCGAACAGGGTGTCGTCCCCGCCGCGGCCAACGCCGGCGCCCGGGTGGAAGTGGGTGCCACGCTGGCGGACGATGATCTCGCCTGCGGAAACTACCTGGCCGCCGAAGCGCTTGACGCCAAGGTACTGGGCGTTGGAGTCACGACCGTTGCGAGTGGAGCTCGCGCCTTTTTTATGTGCCATTTGAAATGCCTGCTTTCAAAAATTCTGGGGAAACTGTTGGAACCAGATCAGTAACGAAGAGTTACTTGATACCGGTGATCTTGACCTTGGTCAGTTCCTGACGGTGACCCTGGCGCTTCTTGTAACCGGTCTTGTTCTTGAACTTCTGGATGACGATCTTCGGACCACGGAGGTCTTCGAGGATCTCAGCCGTAACCGTTACCTTGGCCAGGTCCTTGGCTGCAGACGTGACCTTGTCACCGTCCACCAGGAGCAGTGCGGGCAGCTCAAAGGTGCTGCCGGCTCCACCGGGGACGCGGTTCAGGGTAACGAAGTCTCCAACGGAAACCTTCTCTTGGCGGCCGCCTGCGCGGACAATCGCGTACACCACTGGGGAACTCACTTCTCTCGACGTTTATTACTAGATTTGCGTGCGGAACCTGGGGCCGAAGTGTTCGGACCGGCTCACGCTGTGCCTCAACGCCGGTGGATTCCCCGGGGGAACCCATGAGTTATCCCGTGGAAAGTCCTGCCCGCAGGGCGGGTGAACTGTTCCTCAGGGTCATAACCCAAGTGTTGGCGTAAGCACCGAAGATCTAGACTACGCTAATTTTGCCTTCGGTCGCAAACGAGGCTGGTCCCGGCGAGTAGTGCGTGACAGGCACCACACCGTGGGCCAGGGGGCCCAGCAGGTGGTGCCGCAGCGACCTTCCGGAACCGCGCCCCATCATGTTACCGGCTGCATCGCCCGGGCCGGCTCAGGCGTGCAGCCTCGGCGCGTCGAAGAATTCCACCTCATACCGGCAGGAGTGCTCGAAGGCTTCTGCCATGGCGCGTCGCTCCGCCTCGGAGGCGCCGCGGCCCGCCGCGTCGGTGTACCTGATCGCCTGCCGGGTCGCCTCCGCGAAGGCCTCGTCAGCGTAGGTGCGCAGCCACTCCGCGTAGGGATGCGCCGTCGGGGCGCCCGCAGCGAGGAATTCGCCATGCAGCGTGGCGCCGACCTCGGCGTAGAGCCAGAAACACGGCAGCGCCGCCGCGACCAGCACGCCGTAGCTGCCGGCGAGCGACGCCGCGTGGAGGTGGTCCACGTAGGCCTTGGTGACCGGTCCCGGCCGGGTTGCGGCTGCGCGGCCGGCCAGCCAGTTCCGGTGCAGTTCGGATTCGACTTCGAGGCACTGCTGCGCCGAACGGGACCAGAAGAGCTGTTCGGCTTCCGACGGCGCGAGGGCGGCGACGCGGGACAGCACCCGGGAGTAGCCGTTCAGGTAGAGGGCGTCCTGGCTGAGGTAATAGGCGAACTCCTGCTCCGGCAAGCTGCCGTCGGCAAGCCCGCGGATGAAGTGCAGGCTGTAGATTGCGTCCAGTCCGGCCGCCGCGTGCCCGGCGAGGGCCGCTGCAAAGCCGCCTTCGTCGGGCAGTTGTGTCGAGGCCGGTGCGGCCGGCTGCAGGTGGTGGAAATGGTGCACGGGACCGTTGCCGGATCCGACGTCGAGGCGGCCGGCTTCCCGCAGCGCACCCAGCAGCCAGGGCTTGACCTCACGCAGCGCCGCCTCCCAGTCCCCCGCCCGCGCCTGCACCGTGGCCAGCGCCGAGGACAGGGAGCAGCCGGTGCCGTGGCTGTTGCGGGTGGCGATCCGCTCGCCCGGCACGACCACCGTTTCCTGCCCGAGCAGTCCCCCGGTGTTCACCAGCGCGTCCGGACAGCCGCCGCCGTCGTCCCGGCCGCCTTCTTCGCTGTCCTGGTTGATGTCGCCGAGGTGGCCGCCCTTGACCAGCACCGTGGTGCCGGCCAGGGCGGCAAGCCGCTTGCCTTGTTCCAGCGCCCCGGCCCAGTCCGCGGCGGGCGGTTCGTCCAGCAGCATGGCCAGTTCCGCCAGGTTCGGGGTGATGAGGTCGGCCAGCGGGAGCAGGGAGCGCAGGGCCGCCTCGGCGGATTCCTGCAGCAGCCGGTCGCCGCTGGTGGCCACCATCACGGGGTCCAGGACCACGACGGCGGGACGGACCTTCTGCAGCCACGCCCGGACGGCCTCGATCACCGCAGCGTCGCCGAGCATGCCGATCTTGACCGCGTCGATGGTGATGTCGTCGCTGACCGCCTCCAGCTGGGCGGTCAGGAACGATGCCGGCGGCACGTGGACGGAGCGGACGCCCCGGGTGTTCTGGGCCGTCAGCGCCGTGATGGCGGCCATCCCATAGCCGCCGTTCGCGGCGATGCTCTTCAAATCCGCCTGGATGCCGGCGCCGCCGGAGGGGTCCGAACCGGCGATCGCCAGCACCCGCGGAATCCACGGCGGTGTGGCCGCGGCGGGGTCGGTGCGCCCTGTGTCCGGGAAGGCGGACTGCAGGATGGCCGAGGTTCGGCTGGATGCAGGCTGGGTCGATGAAGGCTGGGTCGATGCAGGCTGGGTAGATGCAGGCTGGGTCGATGAAGACAAGAGACATCCCTTCGCCGGTGCTAACCGGACAGGTTCAACGGGTCTGGATCTCAGCCGGCTCGATGCGCGGCACCCCGTGTCAGTCCCCCAGCCTAGCGTTCCCCGCCGGCAACCTCGCTAAATTTTGGCCCTGCCCTTTAACCCACTCGCGGGTGCCGTCCGGGGTCGACGTTCTGTTACGTCGATCCCCGACGGCACCCGCGAGTGGTGTCTGCTGGGTCCTAGAGCTCCGACGCCGGGACGCCGACGCCGAGGATGACCGGCTCGTTGGCCGCGGGCTTCGCGGCTTCCTTCGCCGGCTCCGGGGCCTTGGCTTCATGGACGGATCCGGCTGCTGCCGACGGAGTGGCCGCGCGCTGCTGCACGGACGTCTCGTTGGCGGCTCCTTGGGCGCGGCTGGCGCTTCGGTTCCGGCGCACCCGGCGGGGTGCGGAGCTCTCCGCTGCCGCAACCGGGCGGGCCGGCGCCTGCGTTGCCGCTGCTGCGGGAGCCTGTGCGGCCGGTGCCTGCGTTGCAGGTGCCTGCGTGGCGCGTGCCTGCGTTGCAGGTGCCTGCGTGGCGCGTGCCTGCGTTGCAGTTGCCTTTGGTGCCTCCCGGCGGACGGGTGTCTGTGGTGCCTGGGCCTGAGCCGCGGGTGCCTTGGGCGCTTCCTGCCGGAGGGTGGCCTGCGCCTCCCGGTTCCGGACACTCGGCGGCTGGATCCGTGCCGTCTGGGCACGGCCACGGCCGCGGGTGGCGCGGGACGGTGCCGCTGCAACCGGTGCGGCGGGTTCCGCCGCGGGGAGCTCCGCTGCCCGTGCAGCCGGTTCCGGCGCTACGGTTTCCGGCGCTCGGGTTTCCGCCGCGGCCGGGGCCGCTGCAGCAGGCTTGCCGGCCTCGGCGTCGCCCAGGTTGGCGAATGCCTCGGTGAGCAGGTCCAGGGTCAGCGCGGGCTGCGGGGTCTCCTCCGCGTGCTCGACGAACGGCAGGGCAACCTGCTCGCCGCCGAAGGTCAGCACAGCGGCGGGACGCCCGGCTGCCTCCTCCGTCGAAGCCAGCTCCACGGCCGCATCGAGGGCGGCCTGCCGGGTTTCGGCGTCGGGCGCTGCTGTCGCTTCGCCGTCGTGCAGGTGGGCGGCGTGCGCGGCGGCGGCGATGTTGGCCAGCGCGGCGCGGGTCGCCTCTGCCTTGGCGTGGCGCTCCGCCTCGGTGGGCTCGGCGTGCGCCGCGGCCGGTGCGGACGGCATGGCCTCGCCGGCTCCCTGGCCGCCCTTGCCGCGGCGGCGCTTGCGCTCAGTGCGGGCGGCGGGCTGGTGTTCGGTCCGCGGGACGTGGTGTTCCGCGGCGACGGTGTTGGCGCGGCGGTGTTCCACCGGCTCGTCGTGGGTGACGATGCCGCGGCCGGCGCAGGCCTCGCACTGTTCGCCGAAGACCTCCAGCAGCCCGGTGCCCATCCGCTTGCGGGTCATCTGCACGAGCCCCAGCGAGGTCACCTCGGCGACCTGGTGCTTGGTCCGGTCCCGGCCCAGGCACTCCACCATGCGGCGCAGCACGAGGTCGCGGTTGGATTCCAGCACCATGTCGATGAAGTCGATAACGATGATGCCGCCGATGTCGCGCAGCCGCAGCTGCCGGACGACTTCCTCGGCCGCTTCCAGGTTGTTCTTGGTGACGGTTTCCTCGAGGTTGCCGCCGCTGCCGGTGAACTTGCCGGTGTTGACGTCCACCACGGTCATGGCTTCGGTGCGGTCGATCACGAGGGAGCCGCCGGAGGGCAGGAAGACCTTGCGGTCCAGGGCCTTGTGGATCTGCTCGTCGATGCGCCAGGCAGCGAAGATGTCCGTGTCCTTGGTCCACTTCTCGAGCCGGCCCACCAGGTCCGGAGCCACATAGGTGACGTAGGCCTCGATGGTGTCCCAGGCTTCCTCACCGGAGACGATCAGCTTGGAGAAGTCCTCGTTGAAGACGTCGCGGACCACCTTGATGGTCAGGTCCGGTTCGCCGTAGAGCAGCTCCGGGGCGAGGATCTTGGTGGACGTGGACTGGCTCTCGATGCCTTCCCACTGCGCGCGCAGACGGTTGATGTCATGCGTCAGTTCCTCCTCCGAGGCGCCCTCGGCCGCGGTGCGGACGATCACGCCGGCGTCCTCCGGCAGGCGGTCCTTGAGGATCCGCTTGAGACGGTTGCGCTCGACGTCGGGCAGCTTGCGGGAGATGCCGGTCATGGAGCCGCCGGGCACGTACACGAGGTAGCGGCCGGGCAGCGAGATCTGGCTGGTCAGCCGGGCACCCTTGTGGCCGACCGGGTCCTTGGTGACCTGGACGAGCACGGAGTCGCCGGACTTGAGCGCGTTTTCGATCCGGCGCTGTTTGCCTTCGAGGTTGACGGCGTCCCAGTTGACTTCGCCGGCGTACAGCACGGCGTTGCGGCCGCGTCCGATGTCGACGAAGGCGGCTTCCATGGAGGGCAGCACGTTCTGGACCTTGCCCAGGTAGACGTTGCCGATCAGGGAATCCTGCTGGGTCTTGGAGACGAAGTGCTCGGCCAGCACACCGTCTTCCAGGACACCGATCTGGATTCTGTCGTCGCGCTGCCGAACGATCATCTGGCGGTCCACGGACTCGCGGCGGGCCAGGAACTCGGCCTCAGTGATGACGGTGCGGCGGCGGCCGGTGTCGCGGGATTCGCGGCGGCGCTGCTTCTTGGCCTCCAGGCGGGTGGAGCCCTTGACGGAGGTGACGCGGTTGTTGACCGGGGCCTCGCTGACCGCGCGCGGCGCCCGGACACGGGTCACCGTGTTGGGCGGATCGTCGTCCCCGCCGCCGGACAGTTCAAGGTCCTGGTCGCCGCGGCGGCGACGGCGGCGGCGGCGCGAGGTCACGCCCGCTTCGAGGGTGCCTTCGGCATCCTCGCCGGGTTCCTCGGTGCTCTCGTCAGCGCCTTCGGTGTCGGTATCAGCTTCGCCGGTGCGGCTGCGGCCGCGGCGTCCCCGGCTGCGGCGGCGACGGCGGCTTCCGGCGTCGTCGCCCTCGGCTTCCTCTTCGTCTTCTTCTTCGGTTTCCTCGGCCACCACCGGGGCCGGGCGCACGACGGTGCTCAGGTCCGGGGCCTGGAAGATCATCGAGGTGACAGCGCCGGGTGCGAGGAACAGCGCGGGGGCTTCCGCGCCGGCCTCGGCCGCGGTTTCATCGGACTCTGCTGCGGGAGTTTCGGCGGCGGACGGCGCGGCTGAGGCGGCGGGGGCGGCTGCTTCGGCGGCGGGCGCCGCTTCGTGCTGCACAACCTTTTCGGTCTGCACAGCTTCTTCGGCCTGCACAGCTGCTTCGTTCTGCACAGCTGCCGGGGCGGCTTTGGCGCGGGACGCGCGGCGGCGGACCGGCTTTTCCGGTGCGGCTTCCGCTGCCGCCGGCTCCGCGGGCGCCTCAACAGGCGCATCCTCGGCGGCCGCAATGTCCGTGGTGGTTTCCCCGGTTGCGGCGGGGACGTCGTCGTCGGTCTTCTTGCGCGACCGGCTCCGGCGGGCCGGGGCCTTGGCTTCCGGGGCGGCGTCGGTGCCGTCCGTGAGGGCGCCGGCGTCAGTGACGACGTCGGACGTGGCTGCCGTCTCTGCGGCTTCCGCCTTGGGGGTCGCCTTGCGGCGGGTCCTGGTGGCTTTCTTGGGAGCCTCCGTTGCGGCGGCGGCTTCCGGTGCTTCCTCGGTAACGAGTGCTTCGTTGTTACCGGCTGCTAGCTGGTCATTATCCATATGTGGCGACACTCCTGCCCCTGATGTACCGCCACATACGGCACCCGTGGGGGCAAATATTTGTCAACACCCGCGGGCATTGACAGAAGTCAATTGAATACCTCCAGGTTCGCACCGGCAGTGGGGTGCGGCAGCCCTGGAAGGCCGGCAAGCTTGTCTTGAACCCGTTGATCCCATATGTCACAACCAGGTGCCGTCCAATGGCATTGCGGGATAGGCCGGATCGAGGGATCCGAAGTATGCCCTGCTCATCATTGGCGGTCTTGAAAACAAAGTCGCCGGACTGAAACCCGAATGTGGATCGCGTCCCAGCCAGGTTCATTGTCTCACAGGAGCCGCGAAAGCAGGGCTAGGCAGGTCATCCGGTCCGCGTCGTGGACCGAATCACTGGTGACGGCTTGAGGCCTACCCGGGTACATCCAGCCTCCGGCGATACAATCGGGCCAAGAGCACCCCGACGCAAAGGACTGAAATCCCATGCCCAGCATCTCCCACGCCCCCGACGACGTGACCGCCCACGAGCGCGGCGCCGGCGCGGCCGCTGCGGAGCGCCCGCTGCCCTTGATGACGCGTGACCGGCCGTTTGCCTGGCTCCTGCTGATCACCGGCGTGGTCGGCTGGCTCGCGTCCGGCACCCTGGTGCTGGAGAAGCTGGAGGTCCTGAAGGATCCCAGCCACGTCACGGTCTGTGATGTGAACCCGTGGATTTCCTGCGGGCAGGTGATGCAGACCTGGCAGAGCTCGGTCTTTGGATTCCCCAACATGTTCATCGGGATCGTCGCGTTCGCCGTCGTCATCACCACGGCCATGGGCATCCTTGCCGGGGCTAGCTTTGCCCGCTGGTACTGGCTCGGGCTGCAGGCCGGTGTGACGCTGGGCTTCGCGTTTGTGGTGTGGCTCTGGTCCCAGGCGCTGTACTCGATCCACATCCTCTGCCCGTTCTGCATGATTGTCTGGGCTGCCATGATCCCGCTGTTCGTCTGGGTGACCGTCCGCAACGTCAGCCACGGCGTCATCCGGATGCCCGCCGCGGCCACCCGCATCCTGGCCGACTCCGGCTGGATCCTGACCGCGCTGCTCTACGTCGCCGTCGTCGCCACCATCTTCTTCGCCTTTATCCAGGTCTTCATCGGAACCTCCGGCTACTAAGCCCCCGCCGCACCACACCACACCCGCACCCGCAACACACCCGCCGCGAATAAAGCGCGAACGTACACTTGGGGGCCCCGCTTTTTTAGAAAAGCGGGGCCCCAAGTGTACGTTCGCGCTTAACGGGGGGTGCTTAAGTGTCCGTTCGCGCCGGGCGGGTTAGAACCAGATGCTGATCTCGCGTTCGGCGGACTCGGCCGAGTCGGAGCCGTGGACCAGGTTCTGCTGCACCTTGACGCCCCAGTCGCGGCCGAAGTCGCCGCGGATGGTGCCGGGGGCCGCCGTCGTCGGGTCGGTGGTGCCGGCGAGCGAGCGGAAACCCTCGATCACGCGGTGGCCTTCGAAGATCGCCGCAACGACCGGGCCGCTGAGCATGAACTCGACCAGCGGCTCGTAGAACGGCTTGCCGACGTGCTCTTCGTAGTGCTGCTCGAGGAGCTCGCGGGTGGCGTTGACCTTCTTCAGCTCGGCCAGGGTGTAGCCCTTGGCTTCGATCCGGGCGATGATGCTGCCGGTCAGGTTGCGGGCGACGCCGTCAGGCTTGATCAGGACTAGGGTGCGCTCAGTGCTCACAAGTGCTCCAATGTGTTGGTTGGGGTTCGGGACAAGTCTAGTTGCTCTGGCCTTCGGGGTTCGCGGCTTCCCAGGCCGCCTGCTCGCGTTCGCGCTGGGCCGACTCCCGGTCGATCCGGATGCCGGTCCGAATGCCGTACCACCAGGTGATTGCGAACAGGCCGCCCACCACGAACATCGTGGGCTCCACAAAGCCGGTGAGGATCAGCAGCAGCTGCAGGATCCAGCCCAGGGCCACACCCCACGGCTTCGTCAGGACGGCGCAGGTCAGCGCGAGCACCACGCTCAGGCCGATGCCGACGCCGAAAACCAGCAGCGGCGGCAGCTCCCCGCGCCGGAGGCCAAAGACCGCCAGGGTGCCGAAGAGCGCCACGAAGGCCTCCAACAGCAACACCGTGGAGGCGAACATGACCTTGGTGGAACGGCGCTTTTTGGGCATGCCCGGGCGCCATTCGCGCTGGGCCTTGGTGAGTTTCGCCATCGGTTACGCCTCGGTCTTTCCGAGCAGGATCCGGGCCTCGGCCACGAGCGTGATGGACCCGGTGACGAGGATCCCGCCGGCCAGGTCGTCGTTGGACTCGGCCCGCTCCACGGCCCACTCGAGGGCGTCGTCGAGCTTCTCTGCGACGTGGATGTTGTCCTCGCCGAAGCCCAGGTCCAAGGCAAGTTCCGCCAGGTCCTCTGCCGGAACGGCGCGGGGCGAGTTGGACTGGGTGAAGCAGTAGTCCGAGGCGAGATCGCCCAAGGACTCCTTGAGCTGGCGGAGGATTTCCTCGGCGTCCTTCTCCTTCAGGACACCCACCACCACCACCAGCTTGCTGAAGCTAAACGCCTCATGGATGGCCTCCGCGGAGACCCGGACGCCCTCCGGGTTGTGCGCGGCGTCCACGATGATGGTCGGCGCGGTCCGGAGCACCTCCAGCCGCCCCGGCGAGCTGACGGACGCGAACGCTTCCTGCAGCACCTCGGCGTCGAGCGGCTTTTCGGCGCCGAAGAAGGCTTCCAGGGCAGCGACCGCGACGGCGGCGTTCTCCGCCTGATGCGCGCCGTGCAGCGGCAGCAGCAGGTCCTCGTAGCGTCCCGCGATGCCCTGGATGTTCACCATTTGGCCGCCGACGGCGACGGTGCGGGACTCGACGCCGAACTCCACGCCCTCGAAGCGGAACGGTACGTTGACTTCTTTGGCTTTTTCCAGCAGCACCTGGGCCGCGTCGACGGGCTGCGCGGCGCTGATCAGGAAACCGCCGGGCTTGATGATGCCGGCCTTTTCGTAGGCGATGTCCTCGGTGGTCTCGCCCAGCAGCTCCGTGTGGTCCAGCGAGATCGGGGTGACCACGGCGACCTGGCCGTCGCCGACGTTGGTCGCGTCGGTGATGCCGCCCAGGCCTACCTCGATCACGGCAACGTTGACCGGCTGGTCCGCGAAAATCGCGAAGCCCAGGATGGTCAGGCACTCGAAGTAGGTCAGCCGGGGCTGGCCTTCGGCGACGAGTTCGCTGTCCACGATTTCCAGGTACGGGCGGATCTCGTCCCAGATCCGGACGAAGGTCTCATCCGGCACCGGTTCGCCGTCGATGCTGATCCGCTCGGTGACCTTGGACAGGTGCGGGCTCGTATACCGGCCGGTGCTCAGCCCATGGGCGCGCAGGCCGGCCTCGATCATCCGGGCCGTGGAGGTCTTGCCGTTGGTGCCGGTGATGTGGATGATCGGGAACGCCTTGTTCGGCTCCCCCAGGATGTCCATGGCCCGGTGCAGCGGCGCCAGCCGCGGCTCCATCTTGTTTTCCGGCGCCCGGCCCAGCAGCTCGGCGTAGACGCTCTCTACGGAAAATTCGTCGGTCATGGATTATGCCCCTACTTCAACGGTTACTTTTTCGACGCTGACCTGAGGTTCCTTGACCTCGGCGGGAACGGTGTCCAGCTGCAGCGTCAGGGTCTCGGTCTTGACCAGATCGGCGTGGGCCAGCAGCGCCTCGACGGTGTCCTGCGCCGCGGTGACGGTCGTGCGGATCCGGTCGCTGACATTCAGCCCGGCGTCCTTGCGGGCCTGCTGGATGGCACGGACCAGGTCACGCGCGGTGCCTTCGGCCTCCAGCTCCGGGGTGACCTCGGTGTTGAGCACCACGAAGCCGCCGCCAGGCAGCACCGCCGCCGCACGCGAGCCCTCGCCCTCCGCGGCCTCGGCCACGACGGTCTCCAGGGTGTACTCCTGCGGCTCGAGCGCGAGGCCGCCGGCGGTGACCACCCCGGCATCGTCCACGGACCAGTCACCGGACTTGGAGCCCTTGATGGCCTGCTGGACGTTTTTGCCCAGCCGCGGCCCGGCGGCCCGGGCGTTCACCACGAGCTTCTGTTCGATGCCGAACTCCTCCGGGGAGGCGCTCTCTGCGTCGAGCAGGCGGACCGAACGCAGGTTCAGTTCATCGGCGACGACGGCGGCAAATCCAACGAGTGCGTCCGCGCCGGGTGCCACGACCGTGAGTTCCTGCAGCGGCAGGCGCACGCGGAGGTTGGCGGCCTTGCGCAGCGATGAGCCGGTGGAGCAGATCTGCTGGACCCGGTCCATCGCCTCGACGAGCCCGGCGTTGGCCGGGAACAGTCCGGCGTCAGGCCAGTCGGCCAGGTGCACGGAGCGTCCGCCGGTGAGTCCGCGCCAAATCTCCTCCGAGATCAGCGGCAGCAGCGGCGCCGCGACCCGGCAGACCGTCTCCAGCGCGGTGTAGAGCGCGTCGAAGGCGTCGACGTTCTCGTCGAAGAAGCGCTGGCGGCTGCGGCGGACGTACCAGTTGGTGAGCATGTCCAGGTAGCCGCGCAGTTCGTCACAGGCCCCGGAGATGTCATAGCTGTCCAGCTGCTCGGTCATGTTCCGGACCAGGTCCCCGGTATTGGCCATCAGGTACTGATCCAGGGTGTCGGCGTAGCCCTCGTAGCGCAGCTTCGCGTCGTAGCCGTTACCGCTCTCAGCGGCGTTGGTGTACAGCGTGAAGAAGCTGTAGACGTTCCACAACGGCAGGATGACCTGGCGTACACCGTCGCGGATGCCCTGTTCGGTGACCACGAGGTTGCCGCCACGCAGGATCGGGCTGGACATCAGGAACCAGCGCATCGCGTCGGAGCCGTCGCGGTCCAGGACCTCGGAGACGTCCGGGTAGTTGCGCAGGCTCTTGGACATCTTCTGTCCGTCGGAGCCCAGCACGATGCCGTGGCTGATGACGTTGCGGAACGCCGGCCGGTCGAACAGCGCGGTGGAGAGGATGTGCAGCATGTAGAACCAGCCGCGGGTCTGGCCGATGTACTCGACGATGAAGTCCGCCGGGTTGTGGGTGTCGAACCATTCCTCGTTCTGGAACGGGTAGTGCACCTGGCCGTACGGCATGGAGCCGGAGTCGAACCAGACGTCCAGCACGTCCTCGACGCGGCGCATCACTGACTGGCCCTCCTCCGGGGTGCGGGGGTCGTCCGGGTTGGGGCGGGTGAGTTCGTCGATGAACGGCCGGTGCAGGTCCACCTGGCCGGCCTTGTTCAGCGGGAGCCGGCCGAAGTCGGCTTCGATCTCGGCCAGCGAGCCGTAGACGTCGGTGCGCGGGTAGTCCGGGTCGCTGGACTGCCAGACCGGGATGGGGCTGCCCCAGTAGCGGTTGCGGCTGATGGACCAGTCGCGGGCGTTGGCGAGCCACTTGCCGAACTGGCCGTCCTTGACGTTGCCCGGGATCCAGTTGATCTCCTGGTTCAGCTCGGACATGCGGTCCTTGAACTTGGTGACCTCGACGTACCAGGAGGACACCGCGCGGTAGATCAGCGGGTTGCGGCAGCGCCAGCAGTGCGGGTAGGAGTGCTCGTAGCTGGCCTGGCGGACCAGGCGGCCCTGGGCGCGGAGCACCTGGGTGATGGGCTTGTTGGCCTCGAAGACCTGGAGCCCGGCGATCTCGGCGAGGTCGCCGTGGCCGAACAGCGGCAGGAACTTCGCGCCCTCGTCGACAGAGAGGACGACGGGGATGCCGGCCTCTTCGCAGACCTTCTGGTCGTCTTCACCGTAGGCGGGGGCCTGGTGGACGATGCCGGTGCCGTCGGTGGTGGTGACGTAGTCGGCGACGAGGAAGCGCCAGGCGTTCTCGGTCCCCCACTTCTCGGCGTCGTGGAAGTAGTCCCAGAGCGGTTCGTATGTCAGGCCCTCGAGCTCGGCGCCGGTGTGGCGGGAGGTGACGGCGGCTTCGGCCGCGGCGGCGCCCTCGGCGCCGTCGCCGTAGCCGAGGTCCTTGGCGTAGGCGCCCAGCAGGTCCGCGGCGAGCAGGAAGCTGCCGGTGACAGGGGCTTCAGCCGCGGCGGCTTTGATGCCGTGCGGGCCGGCCGGCAGCACAACGTACGTGATGGCGGGACCGACGGCGAGCGCCAGGTTGGTGGGCAGCGTCCAGGGCGTGGTGGTCCAGGCGAGGGCCTGCACCCCGGCGAGCTGCTTGGACAGCTCCGACTCCCCCGCGGTGATGGGGAAGGTGACCGTGACCGTCTGGTCCTGGCGGTTCTTGTAAACGTCGTCGTCCATCCGCAGCTCGTGGTTGGACAGCGGCGTCTCGTCCTTCCAGCAGTACGGCAGCACGCGGTAGCCGTTGTAGGTGAGGCCCTTCTCGTGCAGCTGCTTGAAAGCCCAGAGCACGGACTCCATGTACTCGACGTTGAGCGTCTTGTAGTCGTTTTCGAAGTCCACCCAGCGCGCCTGGCGGGTGACGTAGCTCTTCCACTCGTCGGCGTACTTCATCACCGAGGCGCGGCAGGCGTCGTTGAACTTGTCGATGCCCATGGCTTCGATCTGGGTCTTGTCTGTCATGCCCAGCTGCTTCATGGCTTCCAGTTCGGCGGGCAGGCCGTGCGTGTCCCAGCCGAAGCGGCGCTCGACGCGGCGGCCGCGCTGGGTCTGGTAGCGGCCCACGAGGTCCTTGGCGTAGCCGGTCAGCAGGTGCCCGTAGTGCGGCAGGCCGTTGGCGAAGGGCGGTCCGTCGTAGAAGACGAATTCATTGCTACCGTCCTGGCCGGCGTCCCGCTGGTCGATGCTGGCCTGGAAGGTGCCGTCATGGTCCCAGTACTTGAGGATGCGCTCTTCGATCTCCGGGAACTTCACGGAGGCGGACACGCCAGTGGCGTTGGAAGCATTGGCGTTGGAGGCAGAGGTGTTGGCGCCTGACGGTGCGGCTGAGGCCTTGGGGTAATGGGTCATCTCGACATCCTGGGTTGAGCTGGTGAACAACGGGATTCATTCAGGATGCGAGGACGGCTCCTGTGTTGTCGGAACAACACCGGCACCGCGGTACCACCTCACTTACCGGCACCGGTCCCGCCCTTTTCCAAGAAAAGGGGCTGCACCGGCGTCGGCCGCTCGTTGACTGCTGTGACGGGCTTACCCGTCCGGTTCTACCGACCCTGGTGCGGCGGCTTTCTTACGACTTGCCGCGCCGGGGCGTTCTTCCGGAAGCTCACCGGTGATGGCCGGGTCAAAGCTGATACGTCGATGTTACCGGAAACTACCCCGGGCTACTGGTAGCCCGGGGTAGTTGGGGGCCGTCCGCCGTGGCTGCGGCCGGTCGAGACCGGTCGAGGGGGTTGCGCAGGCGTGGCGCGGGGGTGGCGCAGGGGGTGGGGTTAGCTCCCGGGCTGCAGCGCAAACGCCTTGGGCAGCTTCATGCCGGACTCGGCCATCACGTCGCGGAGCCGGTCCGGGTAGTCGGTGATGAGCCCGTCGACGCCGGCCCGATCAGGGCGCGCATGGTGGGCTTGTCATCGACGGTCCACGGGATGACTTTCATGCCCGCAGCGTGGGCACGCTGCACCATGTCCGCGGTGACGTAAGGGACGTAGTCCGGGTCCGTGACAGCGCCGTTCTGGGGTGTCCCGTGCACCGGCGAGATTGCGTCGAAACCGAGCGACGCGGCGGAGGCAACCAGATCGCCGCCGAAGTCGTCGGAGTCGATTCCGCCGAGCCAGGGCGAGGCGCCCGGCTGGCCGGCCTGCAGGAAGTCCTTGTTGGTCAGGGCCACCGTAGGGATCTGCGGCGCGCGCTGCTGCACCAGGCGCAGGGATCCCCAGTCGAAGCTCTGGATGGAGACGCGCTGTTCCATGTGCGCTTTGGTGATTTCGCGCAGTGCGACGTCTACGAACTGTTCCCGCGGCGCCGTCTCCTGCGGGGCGCCTGCCTCGACCTTGGTCTCGATATTGAACCGGACCTGGCTGGCGCGGTGGGCGTCCGCCAGCGCGAACACCTCGGCGAGGGTTGGCATCTTCGCTCCGGGCGAGGCCTGCTGGCCGGGGAACTGCGGCTGGGTGAGCGAGCCGCAGTCCAGGCTGCGGACCTGGGCGAAAGTGAGGTCCTTAATGTACTTGCCCGCGTAGGGGAACTGGGGGTCGTTCGGGCCGACCGGCGCCGTGTCGGCGCACTTCTGCGCGTTGATCTTGCGGTCGTGGGTGATGACCTCGCGGCCGTCCTTGGTGATCTGCAGGTCGAGTTCAAGGGTTGAGACTCCGGTCTCAAGGCCCTTGGCGAAGGACGCCAGGGTTGACTCCACGGTGAGGCCGATGCCGCCGCGGTGGGCTTCAAGGTCAAAATGGTTGTCGCGGCCGGCCGCGGAGGTGCCGCCGGCGTTGGTGCCGGCTGCCTGGGCCTGGACCGGGCCGGCGAGGAGCAGGGCTGCGCCGAGTGCGGCGGCGCCAAGCTTCATGGGGGTGCGCATGGGAAACGATCTCCACTCTGGTGGTGTGCAGTTTGCACCTGCCACGCTGTCCCGCGCCGGCGAACGGCGGGCCACCCCTTCGGAACAGCCGGGCGACGCCGGGGTGAACGTCCAGAGTTGCCCCGCCCGGTTCCGGACGCCCCGCGCCGGAGCGGAAGGCCCGCCCCGGCGTCGCTGCAGCCGGGCCGCCTAGCCCTTCCGGATCACCTTGAAGTTGGAGGCCTGCGCCACCGGGCGGATCACGATCTGGTCCAGGTTGACGTGGTGCGGCGCGGCGACCGCAAAGCGGACGACGTCGGCGACGTCGTCGGCCGTAAGGGGCTTCTCGACGCCGGCGTAGACCTTGTCCGCCGCGCCCGGGTCGCCGAGCCTGTTCAGCGAGAACTCCTCGGTCTGCACCATGCCGGGGGCCACCTCGATCACGCGCAGGTTGTGCTCGGCCTCTTCCAGGCGCAGAGCCCCGGTGAGGGCGTGCTGCGCGAATTTCGCGGCGTTATACCCACCGCCGCCCTCATAGGCGGACAGGCCCGCCGTCGAGGTCAGGTTCAGGACGGTCCCTTCGCCGCAGGCGCGCAGCATCGGCAGGAACGCCCGGGTGAGCTTCATGGTGCCGAGGACGTTGACCTCGTACATCCACTGCCAGTCCTCCGTTTTGGCCTCGGCCACCTTGTCTGCGCCGCGGGCGCCGCCGGCGATGTTGATCAGGGTGTCGATGCCGCCGGCGCGCGTCACCTCCTCCACCAGCCGGGCCACGTCGGCGTCGACCGTCACGTCGGCGGGAACCGCGACGGCGCCCGTCGCGGCGGCGAGCGCCTCGAGCCGTTCAGCGCGGCGGGCGACGGCGAAGACGGTCCAGCCCTCCTGCCGGAGCGCGCGCACGGTGGCCTCGCCGATTCCGGTGCTGGCGCCGGTGACGACCGCCGCTTTTGCTGTGTTTGCAGTTCCTGCGTTATCGATTCCCTCAGTCATGGCACCACCCTATGGGAATCAGCGGTTCATTTCCTGCCGGGCGCGAGGAACTCCAGCAGGACCCGGGCGTGGTTGGTCTCCGGGTCTTTGGCGCCGAACAGCAGGGTGACCTTGCCGTGCTGGGCCGCCAGGTCCCGCAGGGTGCCAACGGCCGGGTTGGACTCCAGCTCCGCCTCATAGGCGGCGCGGAAGTCCGCGAACCGCTCCTGCATGTGGGCGAATTCCGTGCGCAACGGCGGCGAGGGCGCCACTTCCTTGAGCCACAAGTCCAGCTGCGCGCGTTCCTTACTGACCCCGCGCGGCCAGAGCCGGTCCACCAGAACCCTGCAGCCGTCGTCGTCGGCGCTCTCGTCGTAGACGCGCTTGATTGCGAACCTTCCGGTACTTTCCTCCATAGTGGTGCACGTTATTGCAGTTAGATTCGGCAGACTAGCGCAGCGCGGTGAAACAGCAAACGGAAATAACTGCAAGAATTGACCCATGGCTGAACACACGCAGGGTACAGACACGCCCACCACCGCCCCCATCAACGTTCCGGACAAGCCCGCCCTCGAGGGGCTGGAAGCCGCCCTCACCCGGCGCTGGCTTGACGAAGGGACCTACAAGTTCAACCGGGAGACCACCCGGGAACAGGTCTACTCGATCGACACTCCCCCGCCCACGGCGTCGGGGTCGCTGCATGTGGGGCACATGTTCTCCTACACCCAGACCGACGTCCTGGCCCGCTACCAGCGGATGACCGGCAAGAACGTCTTCTACCCGATGGGCTGGGACGACAACGGCCTGCCCACCGAGCGGCGGGTGCAGAACTATTACGGCGTGCGCTGCGATCCGGCCATCCCCTACGACGCCGGGTACCGGCCGCCGGCGGAACCCGCCAAGAACCAGCGCGATTTCGACGTCGTCTCGCGCCGCAACTTCATCGAACTCTGCGAGGAACTCGCCGTCGAGGACGAGAAGGTCTTCGAGAACCTCTTCCAGACCCTCGGCCTGTCCGTCGACTGGGACCTGACCTACCGCACCATCGACGACAAGTCGCGGGCCATCTCACAGCGGGCCTTCCTGGCCAACCTGGCCGCGGGCGACGCGTACATGGCGGAGGCCCCCACGCTGTGGGACGTCACCTTCCGCACCGCGGTGGCCCAGGCGGAGCTGGAGGACCGCGAGGTCGCCGGCGCCTATTACCGCTACCCGTTCTTCACCGAAGACGGCGAGAAGATCTACATCGAGACCACCCGTCCCGAGCTGCTCGCCGCGTGCGCCGCCCTGGTGGCGAACCCCGACGACGAGCGGTACCAGCCGCTCTTCGGCAAGAAGGTTACCTCTCCCCTGTTCGGCGTCGAGGTGGAGGTCAGGGCCCATCCGCTCGCGAAGGCGGACAAGGGCTCCGGCATTGCGATGGTCTGCACCTTCGGTGACCTGACGGACGTGACCTGGTGGCGCGAACTGCAGTTGCCCACCCGCGCGATCGTGGGCCGCGACGGCCGGATCATCGGCGAAACCCCGGAGTGGATCACGTCTGCGGAAGGCCGCTCGGCGTTCGAGGCAATCGCCGGCAAGACCGTGTTCAGCGCCAAGGAAGGCGTGGTGGAACTTCTCACCGCCGCAGAGTTGCTCGACGGCGAACCGAAAAAGATCATGCACCCGGTCAACTTCTTCGAAAAGGGCGACAAGCCCCTTGAGGTCGTCACGTCCCGCCAGTGGTACATCCGCAACGGCGGCCGCGATGAGGAACGCCGCGAACGCCTGGTGGGCCGCGGCAACGAGATCGAGTTCCACCCGTCCTTCATGCGGTCCCGCTACGAGAACTGGATTACCGGCCTGAACGGCGACTGGCTGGTCTCCCGGCAGCGGTTCTTCGGCGTGCCGGTGCCGGTCTGGTACCCGCTCGACGCCGACGGCAACCCGGACTACGACGCGCCCATCCTGCCCGGCGACGAACAGCTTCCCGTGGACCCTGCCGCGGACGCGGCACCCGGCTACGAGGAAGCCCAGCGTGACATGCCGGGCGGCTTCACCGGCGACGCCGACGTCCTGGACACCTGGGCCACCTCATCGCTGACCCCGCAGATCGTGGGCGGCTGGAGCACCGACGAGGCGCTCTTTGCCAAGGTCTTCCCGTTCGACGTGCGCCCCCAGGCCCACGACATCATCCGGACCTGGCTGTTCTCCACCGCCGTCCGTGCCGATGCCCTGCAGGACGTTGCGCCCTGGAAGCACGCTGCCATCTCCGGCTGGATCCTGGACCCGGACCGCAAGAAGATGTCCAAATCCAAGGGCAACGTGATTGTCCCGACCGACGTGCTCAACGAATACGGCTCGGACGCGGTCCGTTACTGGGCGGCCTCGGCCAAGCTCGGCGCGGACACCGCCTACGAGATTGCGCAGATGAAGATCGGCCGTCGCCTGGCGATCAAGCTGCTGAACGCCTCCAAGTTCGTGCTGAACCTGGGCGCCACGGAGGACTCTGTGGTCTCCTCCGATCTGTCGGTGCTGACCAATCCCTTGGACCGCGCCGTGCTTGCGCAGCTTTCCGACGTCGTCGAGCAGGCCACCAAGGCGTTTGAAAACTACGACTACGCCCGTGCGCTGCAGATCACCGAGAGCTTCTTCTGGCACTTCACCGACGATTACGTGGAACTGATCAAGGACCGCGCCTACGGTGCCGCCGGCGAAGCCCAGCAGGCGTCTGTGCTGGCCGCACTGGCGACCAGCCTGGACACCTTGCTGCGGCTCTTCGCCCCGTTCCTGCCGTTCGCGACGGAGGAAGTCTGGGGCTGGTGGCGGACCGGCTCGGTGCACCGCGCGCAGTGGCCCGCCGCCGTGGAGATCGACGGCGACACCACCCTGCTCGCCACGGTGGGGGCGGCGCTGGGCGGCATCCGCAAGGCAAAGTCGGAGGCCAAGGTCAAGCAGCGCACCGAGGTGCTCTCCGCGACCATCACGGCGTCGGAGTCGTTGACCACGCAGCTGAAGGCGGGGCTGGGCGACCTCAAGGCCGCGGCCAACGCGCGTGAGCTGGCGCTGGTGGCCGGCGAAGGCGAACTGACCGTAAGCGACGTCGTCCTCGCCCCCGCCGAGGAGCCCGCCCAGGCTTAACGCCCGGCAAACCATGAAGAGGGCCCTCCGCCCGGCTCAGGCCGGGCGGAGGGCCCTCTTCCGTTTTGTGTCCTCCGGCTTAGATCCCGAAGGACGTCTCAAAGTGCGTCAGGACCGGCGGTGCGGCCAGGAGCTCCCCCAGCCCGCTCGCTCCGCCGCCTGCCCGCCAGGCGCGGTAGGCCGAGTCGTGCTCCAGCGACGCCCATTGTTCCACCACCACGAGGTGCGCCGGATCGTTCTTGTCGACCAGG
Organism: uncultured Arthrobacter sp.; assembly: GCF_964021775.1. Taxonomy (GTDB): domain Bacteria; phylum Actinomycetota; class Actinomycetes; order Actinomycetales; family Micrococcaceae; genus Arthrobacter. The sequence continues at coordinate 2,226 of NZ_CAXHZI010000019.1, read as the reverse complement.
ACGTCGACACCGAGGCAGCCATCGAACGCCCGCGTGTCGGAGAGAATGTCGCGGAGCACGGCCGGTGCCGTGGGCAGGGATTCCGCTTTGAGGGTCAGGTCAAGGTGGGCTGTGACGGGCATGGCGCTCCAATGTTTGCAGGTGGGCTCAGGGCCGGGGCTAGGCACGGACAGCACCGGGCGGGCTGCCAGGACCTCCCGGCACCGGACACTGCCCTGCCATTGGGGGCAACAGCGGCTCCGCCGGGCTTGTTCCCCCGGCCCAGGCCAGCTGCCTTGTTACCCTGCTAACGGCCGGTTTCGCGGGACCGCCGTTCAGCTTCGCTGATGGCCCAGGCCGCGTTGACCAGGCCGATGTGGCTGAAGGCCTGCGGGAAGTTGCCCAGCAGTTCCCGGCTGTCCGGCGCTACTTCCTCTGCCATCAGTCCCAGGCCGGTCGCGAATCCGGCGGCCCGCTCGAAGACGGCCGTGGCTCGCTCCGACAGTCCGGCCAGGGCGAGGGCGTGCGCGAGCCAGAAGGTACAGAGCAAGAACGCGCCTTCCTCACCCGGCAGGCCGTCGTCGCCGTGGTAGCGGTAGACCAGGCCGCGGCCGTCGGTGAGCCGCTGCTCTATCGCCTCGACCGTGGCGAGGAACCGCGGATCGCCTGCCGGCAGGAAACCCACAATCCCCAGCATCAGGGCCGAGGCGTCGAGTTGTTCGGCTCCGTACGCCTGGGTGTAGGCTCCGGTGGCCTCATTCCAGCCGTTGGCGCGGATGGAGTCGGCGATCTGCTCCCGGGCGTCCGTCCAGCCCGGCACCCGGTTCGTGGCGCCCAGCACCCCGGCGAGGGTAATGGCGCGGTCCACCGCCACCCAGCACATCAGTTTGGAATACAGGTAGTGGCGTGGTTCGCCGCGGACCTCCCAGATCCCCTGGTCGGGGCTACGCCAGCGGGCCACGGCTGCGTCGGCCGCGTCGGCGAAGAACCGCAGGGTTTCCGGCGCCAGCTCCGCCAGGAATTCCGGCATGGTCGCGGCCGCGTCCAGCAACTCGCCGTAGACGTCGAGTTGCCGCTGGTTCCAGGCGCCGTTGCCGACCCGCACCGGTGCACTGGCCCGCCAGCCGGGAAGATGGTCCAGCACCCGTTCAGGCAAGTCCCGCTCACCGCCGATCCCGTACATGATCTGCAGCTCTTCGCCGCCGGCCAACTGGCGGGCGGCCGCCGTCGCGAGGAACTGGAAAAACTTCCCCGCCTCGTCCGGGCAGGCCGCCACCCAGAGCGCCTGCAGCGTCATGCTGGCGTCCCGCACCCAGGTATAGCGGTAGTCCCAGTTGCGGGTGCCGCCGGCCACCTCGGGCAGGGAGGTCGTCGGGGCCGCCACGATGGCGCCGGAAGGATAGTAGCTCAGGGCCTGCAGGACCCGGCCGCTGCCGGCCACCAGCTCCTGCCAGGGGCCACGGTAGTTCTGGTGGATGCCGGACCAGCTGGTCCAGCCCTCGATGGTGTCGGCAAGCCGGTGCGCCGTCTCCTGCTGGCTCCACAGCACCGGCTCCTCACCGGCGCCGCGCTGGCGGTGCAGGGCGAAGCCAACAACTTCCCCGGCAACCAGGCGCACGACGGCGCGGGCCGTGCCGCCGTCGAGCTCGAAGGGCACCGGGGTGGACAAGGCGAGGTCCTCCGCCGCGGCGTGCACCAGGACACCGCCGTCGACGTTGTGCAGCGCCGGGTGGATGAGGCCGTAGCCGGGCCGCGGCGCGAAACGTACCTCAACCTCCACGGTCCCCGCGGTGCAGGCGAGCTGGCGCAGCAACGTGCCGGGTGACGCCTCACCGAGGTCGTGGCCGCGCCGGCCGGAGCCGAGGACCAGGGCGTCGCTGACGGTGAGCTGGCCGTGGGCGGTGCTGTGGAGCGACTCCAGGACCATTGAGGGGCCCACGTACCGCCGGGTGGTGGAGTGCGGGCCGACCGGCCGGATGGACCAGAACCCGGCGTCCTCGCCCAACAGTCGGCCGAAAACCGAGGGGCTGTCGAAGCGGGGGAAGCAGAGCCAGTCAACGGAGCCTGCGGTGCTGACAAGCGCGGCGGACCAGCAGTCGGACAGCAGCGCGTAGTTTGCGATGGGTTCGGTGCTCACGGCTCACCACCCTGGAGCAATTGCGGCCTGCAGCGTTGTGGGGATGCAGCCTTTTGGGGTTATAGGACAAAACGTGTGTATGGATTGGGCCTGCTTCCCAGTGACGGCAC
>NZ_CAXHZI010000018.1:0-74607 GCF_964021775.1 uncultured Arthrobacter sp. | reverse complement strand
CGGCGCTGCACATAATGCCGCTATGTCCGACGCCGGCACCCGGGAATGAGCATGTCCCTCGTCCTGCGCCGGACCCTCCTCCGGACATGCCCAGTCCTCGGCGTCGGCGCTGCACATAATGTCACTATGTCCGACGCCGGCACCCGGGAATGAGCATGTCCCTCGCCCACGGGCTGCAACGAGCATGTCCATCCACCGGCGCACCCGCCGGACACAACCACCGTGGGTCCACCGGGCGCCACAAAGAATGAGCATGTCCCGTGCAGGCGTTCACCAGGGACGAACTTCTGGCACTCACCTTGACCGAGTGCTAACTACTTACATAGAGTCGTCATTAGCACTCTCCCTAGGCGGGTGCTAACACATGGAGCATGCTCCGCCTAGCTACTGCCGGCACCGCGACGACGGTCTGTACGCCATGGCATCGCCGCTTCATAGTCCACAAATTTGCTGACGAAAAGGAGAGGTCCGAGTGTCGGTCTCTATTAAGCCTCTTGAGGATCGTATTGTTGTCCGCCCGCTCGAAGCCGAGCAGACCACGGCTTCCGGCCTGGTTATCCCGGACTCCGCACAGGAGAAGCCGCAGGAAGGCGAAGTTGTTGCAGTTGGCCCCGGCCGCTTTGACGACAACGGCAACCGCGTTCCCGTAGACGTTGCCGTCGGCGACGTTGTTATCTACTCCAAGTACGGCGGAACCGAAGTCAAGACCGGCGGCGTTGAGTACCTCGTGCTGTCCGCCCGCGACGTCCTGGCGATCGTCGTAAAGTAACTCTCTTGGACCCCCGCGCCGCCGCTCCTTCGCTTTGAACGGAACGGCTGCGCGGGGTTCTGTCTTGAAAGGACAAAACCATGGCAAAGCAGCTCGCGTTTAACGACGCTGCCCGCCGGTCGCTCGAAGCCGGCATCGATAAGCTCGCCAACACGGTCAAGGTGACGCTCGGCCCGCGCGGCCGCAACGTCGTGCTGGACAAGAAGTGGGGCGCCCCCACGATCACCAACGACGGTGTGACCATCGCCCGCGAAGTGGAACTGGACGACCCGTACGAGAACCTTGGCGCCCAGCTCGCCAAGGAGGTCGCCACTAAGACCAACGACGTCGCCGGTGACGGCACCACCACCGCCACCGTGCTCGCCCAGGCCCTGGTCAAGGAAGGCCTGCGCAACGTGGCAGCCGGCGCCGCCCCGGGCCAGATCAAGCGCGGCATCGAGGTATCGGTCGAGGCCGTCGCAGCCCGCCTGCTGGAAAACGCGCGCCCGGTTGAGGGCACGCAGGTGGCCAACGTTGCCGCCATCTCCGCGCAGAGCGACGAGGTCGGCGAGCTCCTGGCCGAGGCCTTCGGCAAGGTCGGCAAGGATGGTGTGATCACCATCGAGGAGTCCTCCACCACGCAGACCGAGCTGGTCCTCACCGAGGGCATGCAGTTCGACAAGGGCTACCTGTCCCCGTACTTCGTCACCGACGCGGAACGCCAGGAAGCAGTCCTCGAGGACGCCCTGATCCTGATCAACCAGGGCAAGATCTCCTCGGTCCAGGAATTCCTGCCGCTGCTGGAAAAGGCGCTGCAGAGCTCCAAGCCGCTCTTCATCATCGCCGAAGACGTCGACGGCGAGGCCCTTTCCACGCTGATCGTCAACCGCATCCGCGGCACCCTGAACGTCGTGGCCGTCAAGGCTCCGGGCTTCGGCGACCGCCGCAAGGCCATGCTGCAGGACATCGCTACCCTCACGGGCGCGCAGGTTGTTTCCCCGGAACTGGGCCTCAGCCTGGACACCGTGGGCCTTGAGGTGCTCGGCACCGCCCGCCGCATCACCGTGACGAAGGACAACACCACCATCGTCGACGGCGCCGGTTCGGCCGAGGACGTCGCGGCCCGGGTCGCCCAGCTGCGCGCCGAGCTGACCCGCACCGACTCCGACTGGGACAAGGAAAAGCTGCAGGAACGCCTGGCCAAGCTGGCCGGCGGCATCGGCGTGATCAAGGTCGGCGCTGCCACCGAGGTCGAGCTGAAGGAAAAGAAGCACCGCATCGAGGACGCCGTGTCCTCCACCCGCGCTGCCCTCGAAGAAGGCATCGTGGCCGGCGGCGGCTCCGCCCTCATCCACGCCCTCAAGGCGCTCGATGAGGACCCGGCCGTCCAGGCGCTCGACGGCGACGCGGCAGCTGCCGTAGGCATCGTCCGCCGGGCCCTGACCCAGCCGCTGCGCTGGATCGCCCAGAACGCCGGCTTCGACGGCTACGTTGTGGTCGCCAAGGTTGCCGAATCCCCGGTCAACCAGGGCTTCAACGCCAAGACCGGCGAATACGAAGACCTGATCGCGGCCGGTGTCATCGACCCGGTCAAGGTCACGCGGGCGGCCCTCCGCAATGCGGCCTCCATCGCCGCGCTGGTTCTCACCACCGAAACCCTCGTGGTGGAAAAGCCGGCCGATGAGGACGAACACGCCGGGCACCAGCACTAAGGTCTCCGCGCACTAAGAGGACCGGATCAGCGTCAGCTGGTCCGGTCCTTTTTGTTGCCCGGCGCGGGCCGGCTTAGCGGCGCGGCCTCAGCCGCTGGGCGTCCCGGCGGAGCCGGCGCGCGGCATCGCGCGGCAGCCGCTTCGTGATGAGCCGGTAGAACAGCAGCACTCCCACCGCCGAGACCACGATCCCGGTCAGGTTCACCAAGAGCTGCAGGGCGGACCCTGCGGCTTTTTGGTACTCGCCCAGCACCAGCGCCACCGCCACGAAGCCCGCGGCCGGAACGGTGGTGACGGAGATGAAGACACCGATCAGGGCCGCCGAGCGCCGGCTGATCACCGACAGCATGCCGGCAGTGCCGGCCAGCAGGGCCACAATCAGGGAATAGGGCCCCGGGTGGTAGATAAAGTCCACCGCCGAACCGCGGTCCAGGGTGTCCTCGGGAAAGAGACCCAGCGGCACGGAGAGCCAGGCGGTGAAAGCCGCGGCCAGCATGGCGACGGGGAATCCCACACCGAGGGCCAGCGCCGCCCTGCGGCCCAGCCGCCACTGCCGCCGGACCAGTGCCACCGCCAGCGCGGCGAGCGGTCCGAACTCAGGCCCCACCGCCATGGCGCCGACAATCGCGATGGTCGAGTCGGTCACGATCCCGATCGCTGCCAGCTGGGTGGCCAGGACCAGGAACGCCAGGTAGCTCCAGGTGAGCCGGGAATCCTCGCCGGTCTGCCGCGACACCTCATCCCAGATCATGGCGTCCGCGCCTTCGCCCGGTGCCTCCGCCACAGCCTTGTCCGCGCGGTCGGAAAGGACCAGTTCGGGGGTCATGACCGCGATGGATCCCACGTCCTGCACGTTGAGGGCGTGTAGCTTCTCGATCAGGGCCTCGACGGATTCCCGGGCCATGAAAACGAGGATGACGTTGCCCGGCGGGACCACCGAGGCGCCGCGGTGCAGGGCAACCTCCGCCACACCAGGTTCGCCGGAGCAGCATTCCACCACAGCAGCGGAGAGCTCCTCCGGGACACATATCCGCACCTGAACGATCACTCGCAGCCTCCTTCGACTCGTTACAGACTAGCGGCGCGGGCGGGCCGCACAGACCTAATCCCGGCCGGAACGCGTCCCCGGCAATTGGCAAAGAAAATTACGTTTCGGTAACATTGATGTTTTGGAAGTCGGCCTGAGAGGTCCCACGTGTCGAACGAGCGAACCACAGCCAGCCCGCAGCACGCGGCCGCAGGTTCTCCCGCGAGCCGTAAATCGGGCTACCGCCCGGAAGTGCAGGGCCTGCGAGCCCTGGCCGTCCTGATGGTGGTGACCTACCACGTCTGGCTGGGCCGGGTCTCAGGCGGCGTGGACATCTTCCTGCTCATCTCGGCATTCCTGATGACCTTGAGCTTTGCCCGGAAGGTGGAGAGCGGCAAACCGCTGCGCCTCCTGAGCCACTGGCTGCATCTGCTCAAGCGGCTGCTGCCCGCCGTCGTCGTGGTGGTCCTTGGTGTGCTGATCGGCACCTGGGCCATCCTGCCGGCCAGCCGCTGGCCGGATGTCCTCGACCAGGCCTGGGCCTCCCTGTTGTACAAGCAGAACTGGCTGCTCGCCGACACCGCTGTGGACTACTACGCCCAGGACCACTCCGGGGCCAGCCCGCTGCAGCACTTCTGGTCGCTCTCCATCCAGGGACAGGTCTTCCTGCTCTGGCCCCTCGTGTTCGCCGGCGCCGCCCTGCTGCACCGCGGGCTGCGCCGCTGGACCCGACTGGACGACCGGCTGCTGAATTACCGCCTGATCCTGGCCCTGGCCTTCGGCGCCATCTTCGCCGCGTCGCTGCTCTACTCAATTGAGCAGACCGCCAGCAACCAGGCCTACGCCTACTTCGACACCCGTGCCCGGCTCTGGGAATTCGCGCTGGGCTCGCTGCTGGCACTGGCCCTGCCGTACCTGAAGCCGGGCAAGGTCCTGCGCGTGGTGCTGGGCTGGGCCGGCTTGGCCGCGATGCTCTCCTGCGGGCTGCTGCTCACTGTGGACCGCTCCTTCCCGGGCTTCATCGCGCTCTGGCCCACGCTCGCTGCCGCCGCCATCATCGTGGCCGGACGGAGCGGCAGCCGCTTCGGCGTCGACCGCTTCCTGACCTGGCAGCCGCTGGTCGCACTCGGTGACAACTCCTACGCCCTCTACCTCTGGCACTGGCCGCTGCTGGTGCTGGCCCTGGCCGGGGCCGGCCTCAGCGCGCCGAACCTGTGGCAGGGACTAGCGATCGTCGCCGCCTCCCTGGTCCTGGCCGTGCTCACCACCCGGTTCGTCGAGAAGCCGCTGCGCGAATGGCACTGGCCGCAGCGCCGCGCCTGGCGCACCGCCGTCGTCATTGCCGCCTGCGGTGCCCTGCTGGCCGGCCCGGTCACGCTCTGGCAGAGCCACATCGTGGCGGACGAAGCCGCGGCCGCATCCCAGCCGAAGGAACTGACGCCGGGTGCCGCCGCGCTGGCCCCGGAGAACGCCGGCAAACCGACGCCGGAAGCCAAGATCATCCCCGCGCCGGCCGCCATGAAGAACGAATGGGCCGACATTGACGGCCTCTGCACCGACGGCAACGTACCCAGCGACCCGCTGCTCTCGGGCTGCCTGCAGAACAGCAAGCCGGACAAGGTGACCAAGCGGATTGTGGTGCTCGGCGACTCCCACGCGCAGCAGTACATGGCCGCGCTGGGACCCGTCGCCAAGAGCCACGGCTGGGAAGTCGTCACCCTGCTGAAGGGAAACTGCCGCTTCGGCGGGGAGACTCCCGAGCGCGACGCCGACTGCAACGCCTTTAACAAGGCCAGCTCCGCATACGTCCTGACGCACAAGCCCGACGCCGTCTTCACGGTCGCCTCGCTCACGCACAAGGAGGCCCCGTTCGAAACCGAGGTGCCCGGGTACCTGGAAGGCATCAAGCCGTTCACCGACGCCGGCATCGAGGTAGTCGGCATCCGCGACAATCCGCGGTTCACCATCAACATGCCCGAGTGCGTCCAGACGAAGGGCACCGACGCTGCCGAATGCAACGTCCCCCTGCAGGAATCCCTGGCCGCGTCATCCCCGCTGGACGCTTACCGCGGCAAGGTCGCCCGGCTGCACCTGATGGACATGAGCGACTTCATTTGCGCGGACGGGACCTGCCCCGCCGTCGTCGGGAACGTGTACGTCTACAAGGACGACAACCACCTGACCAAGACCTACGTGCAGAGCATGATCCCGATGTTCGAGAAGCGGCTGCTCGCGGCCACCGGCTGGAAGTGACGCCGCCGGCGCCGTCCGGTGCCGTCCGGCGGATGCCGTTGCTCACATTCGCTGCCCGGAATATGGGGATTGCCGCCAAGGTTCTAGTATTTACACAACACTTCTGCACAGGCCATGCCCGTAATGACGGGCTGGTCATCTGCTGCAACCCCTACCCGTGAACCCCAGAAACCCAAGGTAAGAGGCGCACTCATGACCCAGCCCGAACACGATCCCTTTGGCTTTGTTGGCCTGACCTATGACGACGTCCTGCTGCTGCCCGGGCACACCAACGTCATCCCCTCCGAGGCGGACACCTCCTCGCGCATATCCAAGCGCATCACCGTGAACACGCCGCTGCTGTCCGCCGCGATGGACACCGTGACCGAGTCGCGGATGGCCATCGCCATGGCCCGCCAGGGCGGCCTTGGCGTCGTGCACCGAAACCTCTCGATCGCCGACCAGGCCGACCAGGTGGACCGGGTCAAGCGCAGCGAATCCGGCATGATCACTAACCCGCTCACCATCGGCCCCGAGGCCACGCTGGCCGAGCTGGATGAGATCTGCTCGCACTACCGCGTCTCCGGCCTGCCGGTCGTGGACGAGGGCATGCGCCTGCTGGGCATCGTCACCAACCGCGACACCCGCTTCGTGCCGGAAACAGACTTCCCGATCCGGCTGGTCAGCGATGTCATGACCAAGATGCCGCTGGTCACCGGGCACGTCGGCATTAGCCGCGAGGAAGCCTCGCACAAGCTCGCCACCAACAAGATCGAGAAGCTCCCACTGGTCGACGAGCAGGGCCGGCTCAAGGGCCTCATCACCACCAAGGACTTCACCAAGGCCGAGCAGTACCCCCTGGCCACCAAGGACGACGAGGGCCGGCTGCGCGTCGGCGCCGCCATCGGGTTCTTCGGCGACGGCTGGGAGCGCGCCATGGCCCTGATCGACGCCGGCGTGGACGCCCTCTTCGTGGACACCGCCAACGGCCACTCGCAGGGTGTGCTGGACATGATCCGCCGACTCAAATCCGATCCTGTTGCCGCGCATGTGGACATCATCGGCGGCCAGGCGGCCACCCGAGAAGGCGCGCAGGCCCTGATCGACGCCGGTGCCGACGGCATCAAGGTGGGCGTCGGCCCGGGATCCATCTGCACCACCCGCGTCGTCGCCGGCGTCGGCGTCCCGCAGATTACCGCCATCTACGAGTCCGCCAAGGCTGCCATCCCGGCCGGCGTTCCGCTGATCGCCGACGGCGGCCTGCAGTACTCCGGCGACATCGGCAAGGCCCTGGTTGCCGGCGCCGACACCGTGATGCTCGGCTCCCTGCTGGCCGGCTGCGACGAGTCCCCGGGCGACCTGATCTTCGTGAACGGCAAGCAGTTCAAGCTTTACCGCGGGATGGGCTCTCTCGGCGCCATGCAGACCCGCGGCAAGAACACCTCGTACTCCAAGGACCGTTACTTCCAGGCCGACGTCTCCGGTGACGACAAGCTCATCCCGGAAGGCATCGAAGGCCGTGTGGCCTACCGCGGACCGCTGGCCTCGGTGGCGTACCAGCTGGTCGGCGGCCTCCGCCAGACCATGTTCTACACCGGCGCCCCTACCGTCCCCGAACTCAAGGCGCGCGGCAAGTTCGTCCGGATTACCCCGGCCGGGCTCAAGGAATCCCACCCGCATGACATCCAGATGACGGTGGAGGCGCCGAACTACGGTTCGCGCTGACCCGCCCGGCACTTCACGGGCACCCAGCGAGAGGGCCACGGGATTCGTCCCGTGGCCCTCTCGCGTTCCGCCGCCGGGCCCGCAACTAGGCTGGAGGCATGTCCGAACTCCTGCCCGCCCGCGAGCCCAAGCGCAAACTGGCGCTGCGTCCGTACGCCCGGGCGGTGGCCCAGGTGCTGCGGGTCAGCTTCCGCGCCTCGCCCGCCGCCGTCGTGATGAAAGTTGTGGGCTCGCTGATCTCGGCGCTGCTGCCGCTCGTCACCACCTACTTCGCCGCGCTGACCACGACGGCGCTCGCGGCCGCCTATGCCGGCAACGCCGCGGCCGGGCAGCAGGCCATCGTCTACGTCATCATCACCGCGGCGCTGGGCCTGTTCTGGGGAGCGTTCAGCAGCGTGGACCGCTACATCCAGCAGCTGATGAGCTTCCGGGTCGGCGCCATCGTCGGGGACCTGATGTACGAGCGGTTCCTCGCCCTGGAATTCTGGCGCTACGACGACAAGGAGACGGTGGACCTGTACGACCGGGCCAAGCGGTTCTCCGATTCCTACGCCCGGGTCCTGGACCGGATCGCCGCGATTTTCACCCAGCTGGTCTCGGTGGTCCTGGCGATCGGCGCGCTGCTGCTGGTCAGCTGGTGGATCGCCGTGATCGTGCTGGTCGCGATCGTGCCCAGCGTCTATCTGCAGTTCAAGCTCTCCCGGGAGCAGATTGCGCACTGGAACACCCAGGTCGATTCGCGCCGGCAGCGCCGGATGATCGAAACCAACCTGCTGCGGCCGCAGCACATCGCCGAGATGCGGCTCTACGGGATTGTCGGCTACCTGATGGGCCTGCGCTCACGGCTCCGGGACGCGGACGAAAAGCGCCGGCTGGACTTCCAGAAGCGCTACATCCCCAAACAGCTCGCCGCCGACGCCCTGCAGTACGGTGCCGAGGTGGTGTCGCTGATCTGGGTGGTGGGCCAGATCATTGCCCGCGCCCAGCCGGTGGGCCAGTTCCTCTACGTCCAGCAGATCGTCAGCCGCGCCCTCTCCACCGCCAACAGCCTGGTCTCCTCGCTCAGCTCCATCGACGAGGACCTCGCGAACCTCAAGGACTACGAGCTGTTCATGGCACTGCCGGTGCACTCCGAGCACGCGCCGCCGCTGCTCCAGGCGCCCCGGACCGTGGAGCTGCGGGACATCCGGTTCACCTACACCGGCAGCGATCTGGAAGTCATTAAAGGCATTTCGCTGACCATCAGGCAGGGCCAGCACATCGCGGTGGTGGGGGAGAACGGGGCCGGCAAGTCCACCCTGATCCGGATCCTCGCCGGGCTCTACCGCCCGGATTCGGGCCAGGTACTGCTCGACGGCGTCGACCTCGCCGCCGTCGAGGTGAAGTCCTGGCACCGCCACCTGGCGGTGCTCAGCCAGGAGTTCCTCAAATACGAATTTGCCACCGCGGCGGAGAACATCTTCTTCGGCGACGTCGACGCGCCGCGCGACGACGACCGGATCCGCCGGGCCGCGGCCGATGCCGAGGCCCTCGAGTTCATCAACAAGCTGCCCAACGGGCTGGACAACCACGTCAGCAACTGGATGGAGGACCCCCGCGGCCGGAAGGGCAGCGGGCTGTCCGGCGGCCAGTGGCAGCGGCTGGCGATGGCCCGGAACTTCTACCGGGACGCCTCCTTCATGGTGATGGACGAGCCGACGTCGGCGATCGACGCCCTGGCCGAGCACCGGATCTTCACCCGGCTCTTCGCCGACCGCAGCAGCACGATCATCGCCATCAGCCACCGGCTCGCGACGATCGAGAAGGCGGACATCGTCTACATGCTTGAGGACGGCCGGATCGTCGAACAGGGCACGCACAAGGACCTGGTGGCCCTGCGCGGCCGCTACTTCCGGATGTTCGAATCGCAACTGGCCGTGGACGAGGCCGAGGGCGTCTGAGCCCGGCGGCCTGAGCCGGGGACATGCCCTCCGCCGGCGACCTGAGCCGCGGGGGACATGCCCTCGGCCGGCGACGTCCGGTGGACATAGTGGCCCGATGTCCACTCCACGGCACAAAGAATGGGCATGTCCCCCCGGGAAGGGAGGACATGCCCATTCCTGCCGGCGCGGCCTGCTGCTACGAGGTGGTCACCGAGGTGTCATCCACGAAGAAGTAGGTCTTGAGCGAGGAGTCCTCCACGCCCAGGAAGCGCAGCGTCACCGTCTTGCCCTTGAACGCGGACAGGTCCACTGTCTTCAGCACGTACCCGGTGGACTTGTTCAGGTTGGAGTAGGTGGCCAGCGTTGTGGTGACGCCGCCGCTGACGGCTTGGATCTTCAGGGTGTCGTAGGCGGTCGCGGTGGTGGTCTCATCGGTCAGCGTCTTGAGGTAAAAGGACAGGCTGGAGCCGCTCACGGAGGACGGGATGGAGAAGGTCTGGTCCAGCCGGTACGACGTCGACTGGCCCCAGCCGTTCAGTCCGGCGAAGCCGCTGCCGGTCCGGGCATTGGTGCCGGTTTCGAAGGTGTCCGCGTGATCGGAGGTCCAGGACGTCGAGCCGCTTTCGAAACCGGGGTTCAGCAGCAGGTTGCCCGACGGCGGGGGAGTGGTTCCGCCGAGCAGGCCCATGGTGGCCGTGGCGTCCGAGAGGCCGGCGCCGCAGCCCTTGGTGCAGCCGCCCGGCATGGCCCGGGTGCCCTGCTTGAGCGTTGATTCGACCTGCGCCGGGGTGAGCGCGGCGGACTTGGACTTCATCAGCGCCACGAGTCCGGCGACGTGCGGGGTGGCCATCGAGGTGCCCTGGTAGCTGGCGTAGCCCGCCGCGGATGGGGTGGTGGTTCCCGTGTTGAGCGTGGACAGGATGCCGCCGCCGCTGACGCTGGTGTCACCGCCCGGGGCGGTAAGGTCCACGGTCGCGCCGTAGTTCGAGTAGTAAGAGAGGGTGCCGCTGGGGTTGCTGGCGGCGACCGTCACCACCGAGCTGCAGTTGGCCGGGCGGAAGCCGGAGGCGTCCTGGTTGCTGTTGCCGGCAGCCACCACCACGGTGGTGCCCCGCGAGACGGCGGAGTCGATGGCCGCCTGGTAGGTAGTGCCGCAGGCGCCGGAGCCGCCCAGGCTCATGTTGATGACCTTGGCCGGATTGGCGTTGGCCGGGATGCCGGACACGGTGCCGCCGGAGGCCCAGATGATCGCGTCGGCGATGTCGGACAGGGACCCGCCGCACTTGGCCAGCACCCGGACCGGGAGGACTTTGGCGTTCGGCGCTACCCCGGCCACGCCCGCGGCGTTGCCGGTGACAGCGGCAATGGTGCCGGAGACGTGGGTGCCGTGCCAGGAGGAATTGGCTGCCGCGCTCTGGCCGCATTCGCCCGCGGCGTACCAGTCGCCCTGGTCCTGGGCGTTGGAGTCGCGGCCGTTGCCGTCCCGCGCCGCGGTGGCGTCGGAGACGAAGTCGTAGCCCGGCAGCACATTGGCGTCCAGGTCCGGGTGTGCCGTGATGCCGGTGTCGATCACGGCAACGGTGGACCCGGACCCGGTGGAGACGTCCCAGGCGCCGGGAATGCGCATGCCGTTGGCCCCGGTGAAGTCCCATTGCTCCCCGTAACGGGTGTCGTTCGGTGTCAGCACCGCCGTCATCCGGGCATCGGGTTCGACGGCGTTGACGGCCCCGGAAGCGACGATCGCCTCCATGAAGTCCTTGGCCGCCTGGCCGGAGAGCGCCTTGTCCGAGGCGATCAGGGTTCCGCCGGTGGCCAGGGCGCGCAGTTCACGCACGCTGACCCCCTGCTGCTTCGCGGCCTTGCCCCAGGCGTTCGCCCTTCCGCCGGGAGTGGAGTTGCCCGCGTTCTTCTTGAAGCTGACGATGAACTGCGTGTACGACTCGCCGGCGTTGACATCCGGCGCCGGGACGTTCTCCGTCGCGATCGGTCCGGTGGCAGGGGCGGCGGCCACCGGAGTGACGGCGAGCGTCATGGTGCCGACGACGGCGGCCAGCGACAGGGCCAGGACGCGGGACTTCCTGAGTGATGCACTTCCCATGGGTTCTGCTTTCTATCACCGGGCATTGCGGAATGCCCGGAACGGGGTGTGTGGAGGCCGTCGGGTAAAATTTCCGGCTGGCCGAAAGTAAACTTAAGGGCATTTTCAGGTTTTGTAAACTCTTGACAAGTATTGTCAAGTCAGTGTGCACTATCGCTTTATCCAGACCGGCTTTGGCCGCTCCGCCCGTCCCGGCGGTGTGCCCGGCGGCCAGCTCCCGGCCGTCCGCCGGGCCGGGCGGGGGCCAAATGTCGGGTCCGGGGCAGGGTCAAGTAAAGTGGGCACGTGACTTACGAGATTGAGATTGGCCGTGGCAAGCGTGGGCGTCGTGCCTACTCCCTGGACGACATTGCGATCGTCCCCAACCGCCGTACGCGCGATCCCAAGGACGTGTCCGTCTCCTGGCAGATTGACGCGTACAAGTTCGACATGCCGGTCATCGCCGCGCCGATGGACTCCGCGATGTCCCCGGACACGGTCATTGCGCTGGGGCGCCTCGGTGGACTCGGCGTCCTCGACCTGGAAGGCCTCTGGACCCGTTACGAGGACCCGCAGCCGGTCCTGGACCAGCTCGCCGCCCTGGGAAGCGAGACCAACAGCCCGGCCGTCACCCGCCGCATGCAGGAGCTCTACCGGGCCCCGATCCAGCCGGAACTGATCACCTCGCGGCTGGCTGAGATCCGCGCCGCCGGCGTCACGGTGGCCGGCTCCCTGACCCCGCAGCGCACCCAGGAGCACTACAAAACCGTGGTGGCCGCCGGCGTCGACATCTTCGTGATCCGCGGCACCACCGTCTCGGCCGAGCACGTCTCCAAGGACCACGAGCCGCTGAACCTCAAGCAGTTCATCTACGAACTCGACGTCCCGGTGATCGTCGGCGGGGCGGCCGGCTACACCCCGGCCCTGCACCTGATGCGCACCGGAGCCGCCGGCGTGCTGGTCGGATTCGGCGGCGGAGCCACCAGCACCACCCGCCGCGCCCTGGGCATCCACTCGCCGATGGCCTCCGCCATCTCCGACGTCGCGGCCGCGCGCCGGGACTACATGGACGAGTCGGGCGGACGCTACGTGCACGTGATCGCCGACGGCGGCATGGGAACCTCGGGCGACATCGTCAAGGCCATCGCCATGGGCGCCGACGCAGTGATGCTCGGCAGCGCCCTGGCCCGCGCCGAAGAGGCCCCCGGCAAGGGCTGGCACTGGGGCCAGGAGGCCCACCACCTCGAAATTCCCCGCGGCGACCGGGCCAACGTCGGTACCGTCGGACCCCTCGAAGAGGTCCTGTTCGGGCCGGGCCACCACACCAACGGCACCTCGAACCTGATTGGCGCGTTGCGCCGTTCGATGGCGACCACGGGCTACTCGGACCTGAAGGAATTCCAGCGGGTCGACGTCGTCGTCTCGCCCTACGCCGGAAACTAGGCGCTGCGCGGGCCGGCTCAGGCCCTGCCCAACCGGAGAACTTGGAAGTAGTGTGGTGCACTACGAGGTTTGATCCGGATGGAGGCGTGAGATGAACAGTTTTCCCGGTGGGGCTCCCAAGGCAGGCGGCGCACTCGGGCCCGCGGAACGCGAGGCGTCCCTGGCGGCCCTCAAAGCCACAACGGAGCCCGGCAAGGAACTCGACATCCTGATCGTCGGCGGCGGCATTGTCGGCGCCGGTGCCGCCCTGGACGCCGTGACCCGCGGCCTGAGCGTGGGCATCGTCGAGGCCAACGACTGGGCGGCAGGAACGTCGTCGCGGTCCTCGAAGCTCATCCACGGCGGCCTCCGGTACCTGGAGATGCTGGACTTTGCCTTGGTCAAGGAGGCGCTGCACGAACGCGGCCTGATCCTCT
This sequence comes from uncultured Arthrobacter sp., assembly GCF_964021775.1. GTDB lineage: Bacteria > Actinomycetota > Actinomycetes > Actinomycetales > Micrococcaceae > Arthrobacter. Next base: position 61,305 of record NZ_CAXHZI010000018.1, on the reverse strand, counting down.
CGGTCCTCGCCCCGCACCTTGCCCGGCCGGTCCCGTTCCTCTACCCGCTCACCAAGCGGTTCGTGGAGCGGCCCTACGTCGGCTCCGGCATCGCCCTCTATGACGCCATGTCCATCACCGGCGGGCACAGCCGCGGCGTCCCGTTCCACAAGCACCTGAGCCGGCGCGGCACCTTGCGCGCGGCGCCCAGCCTCAAGGACGACGCCTTCGTCGGATCTATCCGCTACTACGACGGCCAGGTCGACGACGCGAAATACGTCGCGAACCTCGTGCGCACCGCGGCCTACTACGGCGCGCACGCGGTGAACCAGATGGCGGTGGTGGACTTCCTGCGCGAGGGCGAACGGGTCGTCGGCGCCAAGGTGGTCAACCACGAGGACGGCACCAGTTTCAACATCCGGGCCAAGCAGGTCATCAACGCCACCGGCGTCTGGACCGACGAGACCCAGGCGATGGTCACGGACCGCGGCCAGCTCAAGGTCCGCGCCTCCAAGGGCATCCACCTGGTGGTGCCGCGGGACCGTTTCCAGTCCACGGTGGGCCTGATCCTGCGGACCGAGAAGTCGGTGTTGTTCGTCATTCCCTGGGGCCGGCACTGGATCATCGGCACCACCGACACCGACTGGCACCTGGACAAGGCGCATCCGGCGGCCTCCAGCAAGGACATCGACTACATCCTCGAGCACGTCAATAAGGTCCTCAAGCGGCCGCTGACCCGCGAAGACGTCGAGGGCGTCTACGCCGGGCTGCGGCCGCTGCTGGCCGGGGAAAACGACTCGACGGCCAAGCTGTCCCGCGAACATGTCGTGGCGCATCCGGTGCCCGGCCTTGTCGTTGTGGCCGGCGGCAAGTGGACCACATACCGGGTCATGGCCAAGGACGCCGTGGACGAGGCGACCCGAAGCATGGACGAACGCGTCCCGCCGTCGTGCACCGAATCCATCCCGCTGCTGGGCGCCAGCGGCTTCAAAGCCGCCTGGAACAAGCGGAACCGGATGGCGGAGGAGACCGGCGTTCACGTCGCGCGGATCGAACACCTGCTCAACCGCTACGGCTCCATGGCTCCGGAGGTGCTGGCGCTGATCGGCGAGAACCCGGAACTTGCCGAGCCGCTGCCCGGAGCCGACGACTACTTGGCGGCCGAGGCAGTCTATGCGGCCAGGTATGAGGGAGCCCGCCACGTCCAGGACGTGCTCACCCGCCGCACCCGCATCTCGATCGAGGCCTGGGACCGCGGTGTGTCCGCTGCGCCGGTAGTCGCTAAACTGATCGGTGAGGTTCTCGGCTGGAGCGATGCGCAGCGCGAGAGCGAAATCAAGCACTACCTGGCCCGGGTCGACGCCGAACGGCTGAGCCAGGAGCAGCCGGACGACGAGTCCGCGGACGCCGCACGCCTGGGCGTCGAGGACATCGTTCCGCTGCGCTGACCAAGCTGCCGTCCGGCGCACCAGCAGTCGGCGCGCACCGATGACACTTCGAAGGGACACCTCTTGGCGGAACCACTGGACCGGTACGATGCCGACCTCACGACGCCGCAGATGGTGATCCTGGAGCTGGACGCGGAGGACAAGTTCGACGCCGCCGCCCAACTCGCGCAGCGGATGTATGAGGCCGGCCGGATTTCCGATCTGGAAGGGTTCCTTGGCCGCGTTAACGCCCGCGAGCACCAGCTGGCCACCGGACTGCCCGGCGGCGTCGGCCTGCCCCACGCCCGCAGCGAATTCGTCTCCCGCACCTCGATCGCGGTCGGCATCACCAAGTACGGCAAGGCGCTGGACTTCGGAGCGGCCGACGGCCCGGCCACCGTCGTCCTGCTGATCGCGACGCCGGCAAGTTCCTTCTCGGACCACCTGGAAGTGCTGGCCACCCTGGCGCGCTCGCTGTCCAAGGAGTCCTTCCGGGAGTCGATCCGCCGGGCCTACGACCCGGAAGTGATCGCTGAACTGATCAACTCCAGCCTGGTGTTCTTCGACCACTGAAATTTGGGGCAGGCCTACAGAGCCGTTTCGTTGTTCTACAGGCGGACGAAGTACGGTTAAGGGGTGCTGAAAACCGCCCTCAAACCCCGCTGGATCGCAGGCCTTGTGTTCGCGATCGTGATTTCCGGGGTCTTTGTGCTGCTGAGTCAGTGGCAGTTCGGCCGCTCCACACGGGCCGAGGTGCCGGTTTCCACAGGCACCGAGGAGCCCCGCCCGCTGACCGCCGTCCTGAAGCCCGGGCAGTTCTTCCCCGGCTCCGTGGCCGATCAGGTCGTCACCGCCACCGGCCGCTACGACCCGGAGAAGCAGGTCCTGGTTCCCGGCCGGATCAACGACGGCGCCAAGGGGTTCTGGATCGTCTCCGCCTTCGCGGTGCAGGGCGCACCCGCCCTGACGGGCGCCGGAGCGTCCCCCCAGACCTGGATCCCCGTGGCCCGGGGTTGGGTCGCCGACGCCGCGGACGCCGCGGCGCCGCCGTCGGGCACCATTGAACTGACCGGGCGGCTGATCCCGTCCGAAGCGCCGCTGCCCAACACCGACGCCGGCCCCGGGCGCGCCAGCGCCGTCTCGGTCGCCGAACTCATCAACCTCTGGGACGTCAGCAGCTACCCCGGCTTCGTCGCCGCCAGCGCGGAGCGGTCCGGCAGTGCCGACGTGGCCGCCTCCGGAACCATCAAACCGTTGAACATCGGTCCGCAGCCGCCCGCGCAGACGGTGAACTGGCTCAACCTCTTCTACGCCGCGGAGTGGGTGGTCTTTGCCGGCTTCGCGCTCTTCATCTGGTGGCGCCTGGTCAAGGACGACTACCGCCGGGACCTCGAAGACGCCCAGGACGAAGCGGCCGCCCGCCTGGCCGCGGACCCGCCCCACAGCACCGATTCCCCCGAGACCGACCCAACCAATCCGAGAGTGCAATCATGATCGAGCCCCAGCCGGCCATCCAACCGCAGCAGTCCAACGGAACGGGAAGCGCCAGCGGCAAGAAGCGCCGCTTCGGCGGCACCGAGGCGCAGATCCGCTCCGCCTTGAAGTTCTACAAGGTGCTCGCCTACCTGACCGGCTCCATGCTGCTGCTGCTCTGCGCAGAGCTGATCGCCCGTTACGTCTTCGGCCAGTACCTCTTCGCCGGCGGCACCAACGCCGTCACCGGCCAGCCGTTCAGCTTCGGGTTCGCTGACGCCGAGCCGCCGGGAGTCATCGGCGGGGTGAACCTGTCCGTCGCGGTGCTGATCGTGCACGGCTGGATGTACGTCGTCTACCTGATGTCCAACTTCCGGCTCTGGTCGCTGATGCGCTGGCCGTTCGCCAAGCTCATCATCCTGGCGCTCGGCGGCGTCGTGCCGTTCCTGTCCTTCTTCGTGGAGAAGAAATTCCACGCCGAAGTGGAGGCCGAACTCGCCGCCAACCCGCAGGCGCCGCAGCGCTACTGAGCCCCTGTCAACCGGCGGCGCGCCGGCCTGTGAGTTCGCTTACCCGGGGCTTCTCGATGTGCGGCGGAGTGCGGGCGCAAAGTAGGCTAGGAGGGTGACCACTCCCACTGCATCCCAGACGTCCCACAGGCCCGTGCTGGTTGTTGACTACGGTGCCCAGTACGCGCAGCTGATTGCCCGCCGCGTCCGGGAAGCGAATGTGTATTCGGAAGTCGTTCCGCATACCTACAGCACCGAGCAGCTGCTGGCCAAGAACCCGGCCGCCATCATCCTCTCCGGCGGCCCCGCGAGCGTTTACGCCGAAGGTGCCCCGAGCGTGGGCGCCGACCTGTTCGAAGCCGGCGTCCCCGTGTTCGGCATCTGCTACGGCTTTCAGGCCATGGCCAACGCCCTGGGCGGCAAGGTGGCCCGGACCGGCCTGCGCGAGTACGGCGCCACCGAGACCACCACCATCGGCGAAGGCCGCTCCATCCTCGAGGGCATGCCGCAGCACCAGAGCACCTGGATGAGCCACGGCGACTCCGTGCACGAGGCGCCGGAAGGCTTTGAGGTCCTCGCGACGACGGCGGGCGCCGACGTGGCCGCCTTCGCCAATGAGGAAAAGTGCCTCTACGGCGTGCAGTGGCACCCCGAGGTGAAGCACTCCGCCTACGGCCAGCAGGTCCTGGAGAACTTCCTCTTCAAGGGCGCCAAGCTGGAACCGAACTGGACCACCGGCAACATCCTCGAGGAGCAGGTGGAGCGGATCCGCGCGCAGATCGGCGACTCCCGCGTGATCTGCGGGCTCTCCGGCGGCGTCGACTCGGCCGTGGCCGCCGCCCTCGTCCAGCGCGCCGTCGGCGACCAGCTGACCTGCGTCTTCGTGGACCACGGGCTGCTGCGCGAGGGCGAAGCCGAGCAGGTGGAACGCGACTTTGTCGCCGCCACCGGCGTCAAGCTCTACGTCGCGAACGAGCAGGAACGCTTCCAGGCCGCACTGGCCGGCGTCAGCGACCCGGAGACCAAGCGCAAGATCATCGGCCGCGAATTCATCCGCGCGTTCGAGGAAGCCGAACTGGCCATCATCGCCGAGGCCGCCGCGCACGGCGAAAAGATCAAGTTCCTCGTCCAGGGAACCCTGTACCCGGACGTCGTGGAGTCCGGCGGCGGCGAGGGCGCAGCGAACATCAAGAGCCACCACAACGTGGGCGGCCTGCCCGAAGACCTGCAGTTCGAACTCGTCGAACCGTTGCGTGCCCTGTTCAAGGACGAGGTCCGCGCCGTCGGCGCCCAGCTGGGCCTGCCCCAGGAAATCGTCGGCCGGCAGCCCTTCCCCGGTCCGGGCCTGGGCATCCGGATCGTCGGCGAAGTCACCAAGGAGCGTCTGGACCTGCTGCGCAAGGCCGACGCCATCGCCCGCGCCGAACTGACCGCGGCCGGCCTCGACAACGAGGTCTGGCAGATGCCCGTTGTGCTGCTGGCGGACGTCCGCAGCGTCGGCGTGCAGGGCGACGGCCGAACCTACGGCCACCCGATCGTGCTGCGCCCGGTGTCCTCCGAGGATGCCATGACGGCCGACTGGTCTCGGCTGCCCTACGACCTGCTGGCCCGGATCTCCAACCGGATCACCAACGAAGTCGACGGCGTGAACCGCGTGGTGCTGGACGTCACCAGCAAGCCGCCGGGAACCATCGAGTGGGAATAACGGCGTGAATGGCCGGCCTCCTTTGAGGCCGGCCATTTGCTTTTGCGCGGACCCGGCGCCGAAGCAATTTGCCCACGAATTTGGCGTGCGCCAGTGTTGCGGCCCGGCACAGGCCAAGGATTCGGGCTAACCTCGAAAGCATGCCGGTATGGTCCAGGGCGTCCCGCGCGCAGTCAGAAACCGTGAGCACAGAAAAGAAGGCAGCAGTGTCAGTTGGTCAAGGCCACCCCGAGGGCTCCGAGGAGTTCAGGAAATGGCTGTCGGGTCTTAAACCCGTCACCGGAGCAGACACCATGCTGCGCTTTACCAAAACGCCCGAGGGCTCCATCGACCTGACCCACGCCCACCCGTCGGGCCTGGCCCAGCTGATGGCCGGCCGCCGGACCCGCCTGTCGACCCTGATCCGTGACCGCCAGCAGTACGTCGTCGCCGCGCGGGCCTCCCGCAACCTGCGCTCCAAGATCTTCGAACTCGCCAACGACCGCGGCATCGACGCCGGCTACTTCTCGGCCGGAACCGTCGTCTGGACCTCCGCCGTCGGAGGCAAACCGCAACGGGTGTCCGCCCCCGTAATGCTCACCGCCGTTTCCCTGACCGTCCGCCCGGGGGAGGACGACTACGAGCTGCAGCTGACGGAGCAGGCCCGGATCAATCCCGCCCTGGTCCGGCACCTGAAGACCGTCCACGGGATCGTCTTTGACGTCAACGCCGTGACCCGGATGGCCTACAGCACGGCCCGGTACGATCCGCAGCCCGTTCTGGACCGCCTCGGCACCCTGATCCAGCCGATCCACGGCGCCGAAATCGAACACAACCTGCTCGTCTCGACGTTCGCGGACCTCTCCGGCAACCTGGATGACCCGTGGATCAACCAGAACAACCCGCTCGTGGCTGCGCTGGGCCGCGCCGCCACCGGCGCCCCGGTGGACGTCCCCGAGCTGGAGGAGGGGCGTTTCCCGAGCACGGACGAGCGCAGCCCCGCCGACGAACTCCTGCTGCTCGATGCCGACACGGACCAGCAGTACGTCGTGGACGCCGTCCGCGCCGGCGACTCCCTGGTGGTCAGCAGCCCGCCCGGAACCGGCCAGACCCAGACCGCGATCAACACCATCGGCGCCCTGGTCGACGAAGGCAAAAGCGTCCTGGTCGTCGGCGACCGCCGGGCCAGCCTGGCCGAAGTGTCCGCCCAGCTGGAATCCCTGGGGCTTGACTCGGTACTCGTCCAGCTTGCGGGCAACGCTACGCCGTTGCAGCTCAAGGGCCAGCTGGTCCGGGCTATTGTGCGCAGTGAAAAGTCGCTTGAACCGCAGCTGAAGAACCTGCACTCCACGCTGACCGAGCACCGGCACGCCCTGATGGACCACGTCGCGTCCCTGCACAACGTGCGGGCGCGCTGGGGATGCTCGCCGTATGAGGCGATGCAGTCGCTCGCGGCGCTGACCGCCATCCACCCGGCACCGGCCACCACTGTGCGGCTCAAGCGCAGCGTGCTGGACAGCATCAGGGACCGCGAGGAACTGGCGGGACGGCTCCGCCGGGCCGCCGAGCTGGGCAGCTTCAGCCGCGCCTCGACTATGAGCCCGTGGCACGGCGCCCGGCTGCTCACCCGCAAGGAGACCCAGGAAGCGCAGCAGGTGGCGCGCTCCGTAGCGGAGAAGCTCCCGCAGTTGCGCGAACGGATGAACGGCGTCGCGGAACACGCTGAGATCCGCCTCGGCGCGACGTTTGCCGAGTGGGGGGACCAGATCGACCTGCTGGTCGCGGTCCGGGAAAGCCTGGACAAGTTCACCCCCGACATTTTCGACCGGCCCGTCCATGACCTGATTTCCGCCACCGCCCCGTCCTCGTGGCGCCGCGAGCGGAACATCGAGATGGCGTCCATGCAGCGGTCCCGGCTGCGCCGCGTCGCCAAGGAGTACGTCCGGCCCGGCGTGCACATCGCGGACCTCCACAGTTCCCTGGTCCTGGTCCAGGAGCAGCGGGCCGCCTGGGCCGGCTACGCCACCACCCAGCGCCACCCGGCTGTTCCCTCCGGCCTGGCCGAGATCACCGCCCTGTACCGCGAGCTGGAAGCCGAACTGGCCGAGCTGGGCGCGGCCGTCAAGCACACCGCCGCCGGCGGATCCGTCCGCGACACCCCCTACGACGAGCTGGTCGAGCGCCTGGAGCGCCTCGTCGCGGACACCGCAACGCTGGAGACCCTGCCGGAGCGAACGCTGCTGGTGGAGAACATGCGCGAGCACGGGCTCGGTGAACTGCTGGATGACCTGGCCGAGCGTGAGGTGCCGGCGGAGTCGGTGGCCTCGGAGCTTGAGCTGGCCTGGTGGCAGTCGGCCCTGGAAGCCATGATCAGCGGCGACGATTACCTCGCCATGTCCGACGGCGACGCCCTCCGCCAGCTCGAGGCGGAGTACCGCCTCGCGGACAACGCCCACATTGCCAGCGGCGCCGCCCGGCTGCGCTGGAAACTGGCCGAACGCTGGCGCGCTGCCCTCAGCGAGCACCCCCGGCAGGCGGACCTGCTGCGGAGCCTGCTCAAGGACGGGCGGGTGACCCCTGCGGCGCTGACCGCGCAATCGCCGGAGCTGGTGCCCATGCTGGTGCCGGTGTGGTCCGTCAGCCCGTACCTCATGACCAGCCTGTTGCCCGCCGAACAGCGCTTTGACGCGGTGGTGATCCTGGACGCGGAGGCGACCTCGCTGCAGGCTGTGCTGCCCGCCGTCGCCCGCTCCCGGCAGGTCATCGCCTTTGGCGACGACAAGATCGCCAGCCCGCGCAGCTTCACCGTAGGGGTGGAGCGGCTCGCCGCCGGCGAGAACCCGTACCAGCCCGTGGACAGCGCCTACCAGGCCCTGGCCGCCGTGCTGCCGGTCCGGGAACTGAGGACCGTGTACCGCGCCGTCGACGAGGACCTCGTGCGGCAGCTGAGCAAGGGGTTCTACGACGGCGAACTCCGCCGGCTCCCGGAGGGGCAGTCGGCCACCGGGCTGGACCGCGCCCTGGCTGTGGAATACCTGCCGGACGGGACGGGCCTGCCGAGCGCCGACCACGACGGCGTCGAATCGGTGGTGGCCGAGGTCAACCGTGTGGTGGAACTGGTCTTCGAACACGCGCGGCTGCGGCCCCGCACGTCGCTGGCCGTCGTCACCGGCAGCCTGCGGCACGCTGCCCGGATCGGCGAGGCCATCCGGCGGCAACTGCCCAACTACCCCCTGTTGGGCAGCTTCTTCACCGCCGGCGACGAATCGTTCCGCGTGGTGGACCTTGAGCGGGCCCAGGGCCTGGTCCGTGACCACGTCATCTTCTCGCCCGGGTACGGCCGCACCCCGCACGGGCGCGCGCTGCACAGCCTCGGGCCGCTGTCCGCCGCCGGGGGCCGCGCTAAGTTCGCCCTCGCGATGACCCGCGCACGGCGCTCACTGCACGTGCTGAGCTGCTTCCGGCCCGAGGACCTGGACGTCACCCGGCTGAGCCACGGCGCGGTGGACTTCTACGAACTCCTGGACCGGGAAATCGCGGGCAACTCCGACCTGGGCAGTCCGGCCTCCCGCGCGGCGGCCAGCGAGCAGGCCCTTGGCGCCGACCCGCTGGTGGCGGACCTCGGCGACCGGCTCCGTGCCCGCGGTGCCCGGGTGTGGCATCAGTACGACGGCGTCCTGGACATGGTGGCCGCCGCGGACCCGATGCACACGATCGGCCAGGACGACGCCGAGATTCCCCGCCCGGTGGCGATTGAATCCGACGGCACCGAGCGGTACCGGCGGATGACGGTGCGCGAGCGAAGCCGCCTCCGCCCGCAGCTGCTGGAGCGCCTGGGCTGGCGGTACATGCCACTATGGACCATAGAGGTCTTCACTGATCCCTCCGCCTGTGCGGACCGGATCGGCGGCTACCTCGGCCTGGAGAAACCGGCGGCGCCGAGCCGCGCCAGCACTTCGCCCGGTTTTTCCGACGACATCGAGAACCTCAGTGTCGACGACGCGCAGGAGGCCTTCGCTCCTGCCGCCGCTGACCGCGGGTAACCGGCGGACGGTGCCCGGCAGCAGGGAAGAGCTATTCGCAGCAAGGAGTCCGGCGGCATGAACGCAGGCAACGAGAACGGGAACGAGATCCCGGAGCAGGGCGGCGTTGGAAACGGCGCGCAGCCCGAGGACGCGGCGCCCCGGGGAACGCGGCACCAACCAGCCAAAGACAAGAAAGCCGGCCGCCCCGCGGCCTCCGCCGGGCTGCTGCCCACCAAGGCCGCCGAAGACGATCCGCGGCGCTGGGGCGACCAGCCGGGCAACTACGACCACGACGCCTGGCTCAAGGAACAGCGGCCGCCGCACTGGGGCTGAGAGACACCCCGCAACAGACGCCTGGCGCCTGCCGGTCAGCCAGGCCGCGCCCCCACCAGGACGAAGAAGAGCTTGCCCTGCGTGGAGGCTCCGGCGAGCCTACGGGCTTGATCCGGGTCCGCCGCCACCACCATCAGCCCGTCCGTGTCCCCGGAGTCCAGCCACTGGCCGGCTTTTCCTCCCTGCAAAGAGGTCCAGAGGACCGGCACCGCGGCGGCAAGCAGCCGGGACGCCTGGGCCTGCCCGGAGCCGTCCGCGCTGGTCAGCACGACATTGACCAGCTGGCCGGGGGAGACCAGCTGGATGGATGCGGGGTCCGCCATTCGTAGTGGCACGGCTGCCGCGCCCGGCGGGCTGCCGGCCAGCAAACCCGGTCCGACGAGCTGCGCGTCCGTGAGGAGCTGGCCTTTGCGCAAGGCCACGGCGAGCTGTTTGCCCTCGAGGGCGGCCCAGTCCAAGGAACCGCCGGGCAGCATTCCGGGCGGGACGTGAACGGCGGCGAGGTCGGCAGGGGCCAGCACGCGGCCGGCCGGAAGGTCTTTGGCTGCGGCCCACGCGGCGACGGTGGCGTCGGGTACCGGAGTCAATTGCTGCACGGCCAGGCCGGCGGCGAGGCACAACAGCAGGGCGACGGCCAACCGGCGGTGGCGGGCCCACCAGGTCCGAAGCCGGCGCCGCGGCGGGAGCTTGCGGCCCCGTCCGGGGGACGGGGGCGGCGGCCGGAGCCGTGCAGCGCGGTCCGCCGTTGCCGGCCGGGCAGGCGCCGCGGCGAAGGCCGGCGGTGACCCGGAACGTGGGGAGCGGGAAAAGAACGAGCCGGAACGCGGCGGGCGGAGGAGGCGTCGGCGGTGTGCCATGCCGCCACGCTACGGCCGGCCGGTAGGTCGCCGGCAGCCAGCGGCGGCGCTATGTGGACAACCGCGCTGCCGCGAGCCGGGCGGGACCTACCCGCCGGTCGCTAGCTGGCGGCGGCGGAGGCCGTGGTGGAGGTCGCCGGTGCTGCGGCGGGGGTGGCCGGCGCAACAGCGCTGCCCTTGGAGTCACGCGAGTCGGTCCGGTAGAAACCGGAACCCTTGAACACGACGCCGACGCTGTTGAACTTCTTGCGCAGGGTCCCCTGGCACTCCGGACAGGTCGTCAGGGAACTGTCCGTGAAGGACTGCACGGTCTCGAAGGCGTGGCTGCAGTCCTTGCAGGCATATGCGTACGTGGGCACTGGGATTCCTCCTTTAGGACAAACGAGCAGGTCCCGTGCTGCTGTGGCTGGATTGTCGCCACCGAGACGGTGGGCGGGATCCGAGCGCCAACAAACCTGGCATTAGCAGTCGCAGGGCCTGAGTGCCAATTCTATCACCCGCCGGGCGCCGGCTCGGAAGGCCCCGAAAGCCCTGAAAGCCGGACCAGGCCGCCGGGAGCCAGCGCGAAGTCGACCCTTCGGTCGAACGACTCCGCGGGAATGCTGCCGGCGGGCAGCACCTCGGCGTCGTAGACCACGGCCGCGGTCGGCACCGGGCCCTCCGTGGTTCCGGTGCCGCCCGGAGGCAGGGCGGCAAGGGCTGCCAGGAATTTGTCATAATAGCCTCCGCCCTGGCCGATCCTGTTGCCCGAACGGTCCAGGGCCGTGGCGGGCAGGATGATACCGGCGGCTCCGCGTACCTCGGCCGTGCCGAAGCGTTCGCCGGCGGGTTCCTGGATGGGGGCGTAGCGGCTGCGGACAAACTCCGACGCGGGCGTCCAGTACACCCAGCTCAGTACCAGGTCCGGTTCGCAGACGGGGAGCAACACCCGGTGGCCGGCGTCGTGCAGGGCTGCCAGCAGGGGGAGGGTGGGCGGCTCGGAGCCGACGCCGAGGTATGCGGCGAACGTCCGCTGCCCGGTGTCGGCCAGCCCGGAGGCCGGCCCGGAGGCCAGCCCGACGGCCCAGGCCAGCCCGTGGCGTGCAATGGCGGCACCGGCGTCCGCCAGTTCCGCCTGCGACAGGGCGGCCCGGCGTAAGCGGTGCCGGGAGCGGATCTCTTCCTTGCTGCTCATACGGTGGCGTCCTTTCGGCCGGGAGGCGCCGGAGGGCGGGCTGCCGCGGCTGCCGTGCGGTGGACAATTACCTGATGTTTTGCCCCCTCGGTTAGATTAGTCCAGTGATTACACCCAACGCCTCCGTCCGTAAGGCCGTCATCCCCGCTGCGGGCCTCGGCACCCGCTTCCTTCCCGCCACCAAGGCGATGCCGAAGGAGATGCTGCCGGTCGTCGACAAGCCGGCCATCCAGTACGTCGTGGAGGAAGCCGTGAACGTGGGCCTCAACGACGTCCTGATGATCACCGGACGCAACAAGCGGGCCCTCGAGGACCACTTCGACCGCGTGCCCACGCTGGAAGCGACGCTGGAAGCCAAGGGAGACACCGCCAAGCTGGAGTCCATCCAGGCCGCCAGCAACCTCGGGGACATCCACTACGTCCGCCAGGGCGACCCGATGGGCCTGGGCCACGCCGTGCTGCGCGCCAAGCAGCACGTCGGTTACGAGCCGTTCGCCGTCCTGCTGGGCGATGACCTCATCGACGCGCGCGACGAACTGCTCAGCACCATGATCGAGGTCCAGGCGAAGACCGGCGGCTCGGTTGTGGCCCTGATCGAGGTCGAACCCTCGCAGATTAGCGCTTACGGCTGCGCCGACGTCGAAGCCGTTGAGGGCGAGGAATACGTCCGGATCAAGCAGCTCGTGGAGAAGCCCGACGTCGATGAGGCCCCCTCCAACCTGGCCATCATCGGCCGGTACGTCCTTCACCCCGCGGTGTTCGAAGTCCTCGAGCGGACCGAGCCCGGCCGCGGCGGGGAAATCCAGCTCACCGATGCCCTGCAGGAGCTCTCCGCCGGCGAGGGCGAAGGTTACGGCGTGTACGGCGTGATCTTCCGCGGCCGCCGCTACGACACCGGCGACAAGCTCAGCTACCTCAAGGCCTGCGTCCAGCTTGCCTGCGACAGCGAAGACCTCGGCCCCGGCCTGCGCGAATGGCTGCCCGGTTTCACTTCCGGCCTGACGAAATAGTCCCGTGGCGGGCGGCTTCACCTGGCCGGTGAACCTGGAGTGCGGCGACCTTATGTTGCGCCCGATCCGGTACCGGGACCGCCGGGAGTGGAGCGAGCTCCGAGCCCGCAACGAGAAGTGGCTGGCCCCCTGGGAAGCGTCCAACCCGGTACCCGGCGGGGGCCTGCCCGACTACCGCCAAATGGTGCGTTCCCTCAAGGCTCAGGCCGCGCAGGCCACGGCGCTGCCCTTTGTGATCACCGCCTGGACTCCCGGGTACAGGGAACCGGTGATCGTCGGACAGCTGACGGTCTCATCAATCGTCTGGGGCTCGGCCATGATGGCCACCCTCGGCTACTGGGTTGACCAGGACCGCGCAGGCCAGGGCATCGCCCCGACCGCGGTCGCGATGGCGACGGATTATTGCTTCCGCACGCTGGGGCTGCACCGGATGGAAATCAACATCCGTCCGGAGAACCGCCCAAGCCTGCGCGTGGTGGAAAAACTGGGCTTCCGCGACGAGGGCTACCGGCCGCGTTTTTTGCACATCAACGGCCAATGGGCGGACCACCGCACCTTCGCCCTGACCGCTGAGGAAGTGCCCGAGGGACTCCTGGCGAGGTGGTTGGAAACCCGTCCCGGCCGGCCGCCGGAAACCGCGGCCTGACCAGCCGTTTCGTCATATCTCCAGTGATTTGGCAGTTGCCTCGCGACACACCGCCGCCAATGCCGCCCGCTCCGCCGTCTTGCTCATACGGTTTTGATTGTGGACTTCCCTCTCAGCAGCTCAGTGATCCTTGTCATTGTTGTTGCGCTCTGGATCGTATGGGTGGCTCCCTACATGCTCCGGAACGGCCACCACCAGCTGCAGCCGGCGGGGGAGTTCCTGAAGGACGCCGTGCAGGTAGAAAAAGCAGACCCCCAAGCAGGCAACGTCATGAAGATGGCGGCCCCGCAGGAGAAACCGATGACGAGTACGCAGCTCCCCGAGTCAGGCCCGGGTTCCCTCGACGGCGGCCGGACCCCCGCAGCTCCCGTTTTCCGAATCCGCTGGGGGCGGCTGGCACTCGCGGTGGTTGGCCTGCTCCTGCTGCTCACCGGAATTGTCTCTGCAGCACTGCGGCTCTTTGGCCTCGGGTCCGGATGGCTGCCCGCCGCCGCCCTGCTGGGTGCCATTGCCGCCGTCGTGCTGCTGCGCAGGCTTGCCGTGCGGGACCGCCGTCGAAAGCTGAATGCCGCCTTCCGAGCGGCCATGGGGGCCCCGTCCACCGTGTCTTCCGCCAACCCCTCCCTGACAGGGACCGACGCCGCCCGCGATGCGGCGGGACCCGAGAAGGAGATCCCACTCTTCGACGCTGAAGCCGGTGCCCCCAAGCCCCAGCCTGACCGCAAGCCCCTCACGGCTGAGGAGCTGCGGCAGGCCGCCCTGGCCGAGGCCGCGGCCTCCGGTGACGCCTCTGTGCGCCGGGTGGGCGATCCGGCCTCCGCCGAGGGCTCCAGCTGGGAGCCCGTGGAAGTACCTAAGCCCACCTACGTGGAGGCGCCGAAGGCGGAGCGCGCCGCCCCCGAACCGCTGGACCTGCCGGAGGCCCCGAAAGCCGTCGGCAAACCTTCGCTGAAGCAGGCCGCCGTCCGGCAGCCGGAAGCGGCCGCCGCCGAATCGAAGCCGCTCGGCAAGGGCCAAAGCGCGCTGAGCAACCTCGACGACGTCCTGCAGCGCCGCCGCGCCTGATCCACTTTCTCCGCCCCGGGCGGCCGTGAAGCGGCCGCCCAGGGCTTTTTCTTGCCCGCGCGCGGTAGCCTGACGTTCATGACGAGAATCTGCGTTGCCGGCGGCACCGGACAGGTAGGCCGCGACGTCGTGCGCGAGGCGGTCAGCGGAGGGCACCAGGTTGCCGTGCTCAGCCGCAACCCGCCCGCCCCGGGGACCGCCTTGAACATCGACGGCGCCACCTACGTCCGCGCGGACGTCACCACCGGGGAGGGGCTGGCCGCGGCGCTGGCCGGAGCCGACGTTCTCATTGACTGCCTTGAGGGGCGCTCCGGCAAAGCGCTGCGGAGCTTCGCCGACGGCGGAGCCCGGCTGCTGGCCGCCGCCCGGGACGCCGGGGTCCCGAAGGCCGTGATGCTTTCGATCGTCAACTGCGACCGCAGCAGCTTCGGCTATTACAAGTCGAAGGCAGCCAAGGAACGGGTCTATCAGCTCTCAGGACTGGAGACCGTGGTGCTTCGGGCGACGCAGTTCCACTCCCTGCTCGCAAGCCTGTTTGCCGCGGGTTCCAGGCTCCGGCTGGTTCCCGTGGTCATGGGGGCCCGGTTCCAGCCGATTGCTCCCGCCGAGGTCGCATCCGCGCTGGTTGAGGCCGCGCTGGACGCCCCCTCCGGCGGGCCGCACAGCGTCCGGACGATCGGGGGACCCGAGGTACTGGGGATGCGCGAGCTGGCCGTCATCTGGCAGCCCGCGTCGGGGTCGCGCGGCCGAGTGGTGGAACTGCCGCTGCCCGGCGGGATGGGCAAATACCTGCGCGCCGGCCACAATCTGGCACCCGGAGAACGACACGGCAAGCAGACATTCGAGGGCTGGCTGGCAATGCGGGCGGATAGTTTGTAGCCTAGGAACGTTGACAACGCCGTTCCTCCGGGAGCGGCGTTGCTGCGGGGCTATAGCTCAGTTGGTAGAGCGCTTCGTTCGCATCGAAGAGGTCAGGAGTTCGAATCTCCTTAGCTCCACAATTTGCAGGGGTTTTTGAACCCTTGACGGTACGGCACCCGGTATCCGCGGAGCCGGGTTCTTGCGCGCCACCATGCACCGGGCCAGGATGGGATCGATCCCCGTGCTGCGAAGAAGGAGCCGGCGCGATGACCAAGTACCTGATCTCCTTTCCCAGTGCCGCCATGGTGTTCCCTGCGGAAGAGCTGCAGGCCGTTGCGGATGCGGCGCACGCGGTCGTCCAGGAGGCCAAGGACGCCGGCGTCTGGGTGTTCGGCGGCGGCATCGATGAGAGCATCCCGCCCGTGATGGTCGACGGCGACGGTACCGTCCACGAGGGCACTTACCCGCAGACGACGCAGCTCCAAGGCGGCTACTCCGTGCTGGAGCTGCCCTCCCACGAGGCGGCCCTGGAGTGGGCAGCGAAGATCGCGGCTGCCTGCCGGTGCGCGCAGGAAGTGCGTGCCTTCCAGTACGACCCCGCCAGCTAGGGCCCGGCCGCGCGATGCTGTCCGAACGGCGGTCCGACTTCTTGCCGCCCTTTTCAGAGCGTCGCCGCGCTTGCGGCCGCCGCGCTCTGTACGGTGGGGTCCTGTGTAGCGTCGCCGCACCGAGCTGGTGCGGGCCGCGCTGCCCCGGGACCTGGAGGAAACTTGACGATTGACCGCCCCACCGCGGCAGCACCGGCGCGCCAGCGCCGCGGCCCCCACCTGGCAGCCCTGGCCGCCGCCGCACTGGCCGGTGTGCTGGCCGTAGCCGGCTGGGCGGCTCCCTCCGGGGCCGGGCCGGCGTACGCCCCCGAGCGTGTCGTGGACGCCACGCCGGCCGCGACCGGCTGGCTGCATACCGACGGCGGGACGATCCGCGATTCGAACAACAATCCGTACATCATCAAGGCCACGTCCTGGTTCGGTCTGGAAACCCCGGACTGCGTCCCGCACGGCCTGTGGGGGACGCTGACCATCGACGAGGCCCTCGCCAACATCAAGTCGATGGGCTTCAACACCGTCCGGCTGCCATACTCGAACGAGTGCTTGGCCGCGACGACCATCAAGGGCAGCGTGAACTACTGGGCGAACCGGGCCTACAACCTCCAAGGCAAAAGGCCGCTGGACGTCATGGACACGGTCATCGCCCGCGCCAAAGCCAACGGCCTCCGGATCATCCTGGACCGGCACCGGCCCTCCTCCGCCGACCAGTCACCGCTCTGGTACACCTCCGCCGTGCCGGAGTCGAAGTGGATCTCCGACTGGAAGATGCTCGCCAACCGGTACAAGGCGGACCCGACAGTCATCGGCGCCGACCTGCACAACGAACCGGCCGGCGCGGCCACCTGGGGCGGCAAAGCCGCGACCGACTGGCAGGCAGCGTCCACCCGCGGGGGCAACGCCGTTCTGGCCTCCAACCCGAACCTCCTGATCATCATCGAAGGGATCGAGAACCAGGCCACCGCCGGCGGCACCTGGTGGGGCGGCGGCCTCGCCGACGTCGGCGCGAAGCCGGTCGTCCTGGCCACCCCGCACCGGGTCGTGTATTCCCCGCACGACTACCCGGCGTCCCTCTTCGCACAGAAGTGGTTCAGTGACCCCGCCTACCCGGCGAACCTGCCCTCCGTCTGGGACCGGAACTGGGGGTACCTGCAGAAGCAGGGGATCGCGCCGGTCCTGCTCGGCGAATTCGGCACGGCCCTGGCCACCGATTCGGACAAGGCATGGATGAAATCGATCGTCGACTATCTGAAGACAAACCGCATGTCCTACGCCTACTGGGCCTTCAACCCGAATTCGGGCATCACCGGCGGCCTTGTCCAGTCCGACTGGCGGACCCCGGAGCGGGCCAAACTTGACGCGCTGGCACCGATCCTGACCGCCGCCCCGGCGGTCAGCGTCCCCGTGCCGACCGCCACGGCGACCGCGTCACCGACGTCGAGCCCCGCACCGACGGCCAGCCCGATGCCGACTGCGACGGCGTCGCCGACGTCCAGCCCCGCACCGACGGCCAGCCCGACGCCGACTCCCGCCCCGACGTCCGGCCCGGCCATCACGGCGGTATGGCGGCTTACCAGCTCCTGGAACGGCGGATACGTTGCCAACCTCGACGTCACCGCGCTGCGGTCAGTGTCGGCCTGGTCCGTTTCGTGGAACGACCCGAACGTCACTTCGGTCGCCAACTCGTGGGGCATCAGGTGCACGGTGGTGCCGAAGGCCACGATCACCTGCACCGGCTCGGACTGGACCACCAAGCTCGCCGCCGGCCAAAAGGCCACGGTCGGGCTGCAGGTCAACTCCCTCAAAGCCCCCGCGAACCCGGTGCTCACCGTCAAGTAGGGCCGGGACCGGCCCCGGTCCCGTGCCGCCTAGTACTGCTCCGGGGCCGCCTCGCTCCGGTACACCAGTTCCGTAAGCGGGTCCGCGACGGGGTCGACAATCCCGTCGAACTCCGCGGCGAAGTCCAGGCCGTCGGCCGTCTCCACCCGGGAAATCCTGGTGAGGGTGCCGAGCTCGGTTCCGTCCGCGAGGCTGAACACCGTACCGAAGTGCCGGAAGTTCAGCCCGCCGGCCTGCACAGCGGTCCACCCGCGGGCGGCAGCCCGCTTCTCGGTGTGGTCCAGCACGGGGGCGCAGCCCGGGCAGGCCGCATAGCTGGCCAGGTCCTCCACGTCGGCGCGCGTCAGCAGCGCCGGCATCGGGGGAGCGTTGTCGGTGCCGTGCCAGTCCCGCACCCGTTCCAGGTCATCGAGGTACGGTGCCCATGCCGCTTCACGGTCCATGAGTGCCTGGATGTCGGAGCATGACGGCAGGTGGACTTTTCCGGCGTCCGACAGGATGAAGCAGTCCCCGGAAGAGACCCACTTTTCAACGAGGGCCGTCTCCTTGCGCAGCGTGTCCGCCAGTTGCCGGCGGAGCTCCGCGTCGGAGGGGTGCCGCTGGCCGTGCAGGTCGTCTTCGTGTTCATACCGTTCGGGCGCGGCTGCCTGCACGCGCTCCGCAGCGGAATCCGTTGTCATGATTTCCTCTCTTGTTGCCTCCAATGAGCCTACCGGGGGCGGACCGGATCCCGGGCCGGCCGTGTTTTTCCCAAGGAATTCCGCAGGAATGCCCATCCCGCCCCCAACCGTAGTTTCGGTTCGGTAACGTGGCGCGCGGCTGGCTGTGTGCGACCGCCGGCCTTCCTCAATGAACGCACTCTGGAAGGAACACCCCTTGGCAGGAATCTTCACCTGGCTCAGCGCCCTCGGCACGGCGGGCAAAGCCACCGTCGTTGCCGCCGTCGTAGTCACCGGCGGTACCGGCGCCGCCATGGCATCCACCGTTACGGAGCTCAGCTCGGACCCGACCGCGACCGTGTCCGCGGACCCCACCGACACCCCCACCGCCGACCCCACTGCGGAACCGACCGAAACTGCGCCGGCCCCGGAGCCGACCGAGACGGAGACTGCGCCGGCCCCGGAGCCGACTGAGACGGAAACCGCGCCGGCCCCGGAGCCGACTGAGACGGAAACCGCGCCGGCCCCGGAGCCGACCGAGACCGAAACCGCGCCGGCCCCGGAGCCGACCGAGACCGAAACCGCGCCGGCCCCGGCACCCACCGATGACGATGAGGCTGACGACGCCGGGGACGACGAGTCCGGCGAGTCTTCGGAGCGCGGCAACAGCGCCTGGGCGCACGAGAACGCAGCTGCGCACCGCGCGGCCGGCCTCGCCAACGCCGCCCAGCACCGCCGCCAGGCTGCCGCCACCCCGGCCGTCCCGTCCTACGGAGCCGGGGCAGCCACCTCGGCCGTCCGCGCCCCGGCACCCGCAGTGGCGCCGAAAGCCGCGCACTCCAAGGCGGGCAAGTCCCACAAGTAACGCCGAAGGCCCTCAAGGGCCCGAAAGCCCGAACTTGCCGAAGACCCCGTCCCGCCCAGCGCGGTGCGGGGTCTTCGCTGTTCCAGCGGCCAGCGGCCAGCGGCCAGCGGCCCGCAGCGCCCGCGTCCGGCCGGTCCCGGGTTCGGCTGCCTTGGCGGGTCGGGATAGTCTGGGACCCCCACCCCAAGCATGTACGCCGGCCCGGAGATGCGTTCCGGGCGGCTGAAGCCCCGGGCATTCTGTTCCGGGCAGCCGAAGCCCCGGGGCCCACCCCCTTTGAGAGGACAGCAGCAATGAGCCTGATCCGGCTGCATGACGTCAGCGTCCGCTTCGACAACACCCAGATCCTCCGTGAGGCGTTTTTCCGGCTCGAACCCGGAGACAGGGTGGGCCTGATCGGCAAGAACGGATCCGGGAAGACCACCATCCTGAAGCTGATCCTGGACCAGGTGGCCCCGGACACCGGCACAGTCAGCGTGGAACTCGGCACCAAGGTGGGGTACTTCTCCCAGTTCTCCGAACTCAACGGCGAATCGACCATCACCGAGGTCCTCGACGGGCTGTTCGGCGAGATCAAGGCCGTTGAAGCCGAACTTGCCGCCATCGACGCGAGCATCGCCAACGACCCCGCGGCCGACGAGCTGGACCGGCTAATCGGCCGCCAGGCGGCACTGTTCGAGGACATGGACCGGCTCGACGGCTGGGATTATCCGCGCCGCATCGACACGGTGCTGACCACCCTGGGGTTCGACGACGCACACCGCCACTGCCCGATCGATGCGCTGTCCGGCGGCTGGCGCAACCGTGCCGCGCTGGCCAAGATCCTGCTCCAAGGACCGGACGTCCTGCTGCTCGACGAGCCCACCAACTTCCTGGACGTCGCCGGCGTTGAATGGCTGGAAAGCTGGTTCCGCGACTTCAAGGGCGCTGCTGTCATCGTCTCGCACGACCGGAAGTTCCTGGACGCCGTCGTCACCCGCATCATCGAGGTGGAGAACTTCCACCTGCACGAATACCCCGGAAACTTCGGCGAATACGTGGTCCAGAAACAGTTCCGGCTCAAGACGCTCGAACAGCAGTTCGTCCACGAATCCGAACTGCTCGCCTTTGAAGCCGAGGGGATCGCCGACCGCCGCGAGGCCGCAAAGGCCGCCGGCCGCGGACTGGGCAACCAGCTGGCCAAGATCAAGAAATCCCGCACGCCCCGGCCGGTGGACCAGATCGTCACCGAGATCTACGGCGGACTGCACGTGAAGGACGTGCTGTGCCGGGTGGAGGGTCTGGCCAAGTCCTACGGCGAAAAACTGCTCTTCGAGGACCTGAGCTTCGAAATCCGCAAGGGCAACCGGATTGCCGTCCTCGGCGCCAACGGCAACGGGAAGTCCACCCTGCTGAAGGTCCTCACCGGCGAGGAGCACGCCGATTCCGGCGTCGTGGCGTGGGCCAAGGGGCCCGGGTTCGTGTCCTACAACCGGATGCTCGAGGACCTCGACGACGGCGACACCGTCTCGCACGCCGTCAACGCGCTGCCGGACAGCCTCGCCTTCAGCGCCACGAAGAAGTCCGTTAACCGCTTCCTGGCGATGTTCCAGTTCTCCGAGGCGGACCTCAAGCAGAAGATCGGCAACCTCTCCGGCGGCCAAAAGGCACGGGTGGCGATGGCGCAATGCCTGCTCTCCGGCGCCTCGGTGCTGTTGCTGGACGAACCGACCAACCACCTGGACCTCTCCAGCACCCAGGTGATGGAGCGGGCGCTGCAGCACTTCCCGGGCGCCGTCGTCGTGGTCAGCCACGACCGGTTCTTCACCGAAAAGATCGCCACCCGCCAGCTCATCTTCGGCGCAGCCGGAGCCGGGCCCGGCGAAGTTGCCCAGCGGGCCGCCTAAGCCTGGCCGGCGCAGCCGCGGGATAATAGGACTATGGCCGATCAGCGTCGGGAGCAGGACCGTGACCCGTGGGAAGAATTCGACCGGCTCGAACCGGCCGGGCAGGACCGCGTCGGCGGCCTGCCCGGAGGCGAGCCCAACGGCTTCGGTTTCCGCACCGGGGTGCGCAGCGCGCGCGTGGCCTTCGGTTTCGCCGTGTATGCCCTGGTCCTGGGCAGCGTGCTGGTCTGTCTCGGAGCCATTTACTTCATAGGCCGCGGGCAGTGGCTGTGGCTCGGGCTGATGGCACTGATTGAGACTGCCTTCGTCCTGGCCTTCATCCGGCTCGTCACCCTGGCCCGCAACCGCCGCAGCGCGCGCTAGCTGAGCGCGCTCGGCCGAGGGCCCCACCCAAGGGCGCCGGTTCAGCCCGGCCGCCGGTGCCGGGACGTGACCGCCAGGTAGCCGCCCAGCGCTCCGACGCCGCCCAGCCCGGCGGTGAAGAGCGCCCTGGGCCAGCTGCGCCAGCGGTCCGGCTGGACGGAGACAAGCTCCCCGACGGCGCCGATCAGCGCCGCCGTGATCAGGCCCGCCACAATCCGGTTGCCGGTCCGCTCGGCCCTGTCCATCAGCCGGTCCAGCTCGTCGGCGCGGAAGTGGATGTCCAGCCCGCCGCGCTCCAGCACGTCGAGCAGCCGACGGGCCATCTCGGGAGCCTCGGTGCCGAAGCGCAGCGCCTCCCAGCCGAGCTTCTTCAGCCGCCCCGCCAGCGCCTCGGGGGACAGCGACCCGAGAATGATCTTCCGGGTGAACGGAGCCAGCTGGGCGGTCAGCTCGAAGGCGGGGTCCAGCTGCTTGCCGAGCCCGTCCGCCATAACCAGCATCTTCACCATCAGCGCGGTCTCACGCGGCAACCGCAGGCGGTGCGCGCGCAGCAGCCCGGCCAGTTCTGCCAGCACCGGGACGATCGGGACCTGCGCCAGCGGCCTGCCCGCGTAGCGCTCCACCAGGCGGCCCAGGGCCGCCTGCAGCCCGCTGTAGTCGGCGGCCTCCGTTGCGCCGCAGAGCGCCACCATGGCCGTGGTCAGCCGGCCGGCGTCCTGTTCGACGACGGCCAGCAGCACCCGGACGAGGTTCCAGCGTGCCGTGTCGCTGATCTGGCCGACCATACCGAAGTCGATGATGCCCAGGCGTCCGTCGGGCTCCACGAAGAAGTTCCCCGGGTGGGGGTCGGCGTGGAAGAAACCATCCTCGAAGACCATCTTGAGCAGGATGTTGCAGGCCCGGACGGCCAGCTCGCCGGAGTCGATTCCCGCGCTACTCAGCCCGGCGACGTCGTTGATCTTGATGCCGCGGACGCGCTCGAGGGTCAGGACCCGGGACGTCGTGGTGTCCCAGAAGACCCGCGGGATGTGGACCCGGCCGTCGCCGGCGAAGTTGGCCGCGAACTGCTCCGCGTTCCTGGCCTCCTGCAGGTAGTCCAGTTCGGCCCGCATGGTCTGGGAGAATTCGTCCACCAGGGCGGCCACGTGGAAGCCGGCCACGGTGGCCGAGGCCTGTTCAGCGCGTTTGGCGAGCTCGGCCATGACTTCCAGGTCCTCGTTCACCTGCGCCACGACGCCGGGGCGCCGCACTTTGACGACGACGTCGACGCCGGCCCGGTCGCCGCCGGCTGCCGGCAGGGCCGCCTCGTGGACCTGGCCGATGGAGCCGGTGGCCAGCGGAATGTCCTGCAGGGATGCCAGCAGCGGGCCCGCGCGCGGACCGAGCTCTTCGTCGATGACGGCACGGATTTCCTCCGCGGGAACTGGCGGGGAGTCGTCCTGGAGCTTGGCGAGCTCGGCGGCGTACTCCGCGGGAAGCACGTCCGGGCGGGTGGAGACGATCTGGCCGAACTTGATGTAGACCGCCCCGAGGTCCTCCAGGGCGAGCCTGACCTGCGCCGGCAGCGGCACCCGGGAGGCCCCGCGGAACTGTGCTGCCGGCCGGCCGGGCAGGTGCAGTCGGTCCAGGCCCAAATAGCCCGCTGCGAAGCCCAGCCCATGCCTGCCCAAGGTCTCCACGATGTGCCGGAACCGGTCCCGCCGCGCGCTCATGCCGCCAGACTACACGGGGCCCCGCGCTTAGCTCCCGGACGAGTGTTCCGCGGCCAGCGCTTCGTCTGATTCCACCCGCTCCAGCAGCGCGAGCCGGTCCGCGGCCCGGGCCAGCTCGGCCGGCAGCCCGGGGAGCGCCGCGGCCGCTGCCGCCCAGTCCAGCGGGCCGGGGCCGACGAGGAAAAGCGTGATGTCGGCGTCGTAGAGCACGTCCACCACCTCGCAGAAATGCTGCCAGGCCGCTACCTCCGCGGCGCGCACTGCCCCGGAAGCAGCGGGAACACCACCACCGGCAGCCCGGGACGGGACACCGTCGACCACCCAGGTGCTGTACCCGGCTGCGAGGGTGCGGTAGTCCGGGACCTCCGGGCCGCCGCACAGTTGCGCAAAGCTGGTCCACAGCAGTTCCGGCTCCGCGCTGCTGGCCGTCAGCGGCCCGGTGGGCGTCGTCAGGACCCGCTGCTGCGCGGGCGGCGGCGGGAAGAGGCCAAAGACGCCGAGCTGGCGTGAGGTACCGGGCGTGATGATGCGGCCCCGCCGGAACGCGGCCTTGTCCGGTTCGGCGCCCATCCCGCTCGGCCCGGCCGGCACGCCGGCTAGAGCCAGCCCTTCCGCTTGAAAATGCCGTACATGATCGCCGCGGTGCCGGCCATCATGCCGATGGCCATCGGGTAGCCGAAAGTCCAGTGCAGTTCCGGCATCCGCTCGAAGTTCATGCCGTACACGCCGGCCACAAACGACGGTGCGAAGAAGATGGCGGCCCAGGACGAGATCTTCTTGACCTGTTCGTTCTGTTCGGCGCTGGCCTCGTTCTGGCGGTTGGCGGTGAGCGTGCCGTCCAGGGTCAGCGCGTTCTGCAGCAGGTCGCGGAAGGAATCGGCCCGGGAGATCAGCCGCTCCACGTGGTCCTCCACGTCGCGGAGGCTGTGCTGGAGTTCCGTGTCCACCTCGTACTTCTCGAAACCCCGCCGGAGCTGCTGCATCATGGCCGGCAGGGGGTGGATGGCGCGCTGGAAATGAATGACCTCGCGGGCGAGTTCGTAGATGCGGCGGGAAACCATCGGGTCGCCGCTGAAGAGCTGGTCCTCGATCTCGTCAATGTCATTTTCCAGCCCGGCCACCACGGGGACGTAGTCATCCACCACCTGGTCCATCAGAGCGTAGAGGACAGCCTCGGGGCCGTGGCAGAGCAGGTCCGGGCGGCCCTCCAGCCGGCGCCGGACCTGGCCGACGACGGCCGTCTCCGCGTGCCGGACCGTCACCACGAAGTTCCGGCCCGTGAAGACGTGCAGTTCGCCGAACTCGACGGTCTCCGTCTCGTCCAGGTACCGTGCCGGCCGGAGCACGGTAAAGAGATTGTCGTCGTAGCGTTCCAGCTTGGGGCGCTGGTGGGCGGAGATCGCATCCTCCACCGCCAGGCCGTGCAGGCCGAACTCCGTTGCGACGGCGGCCATTTCCTGCTCCGTCGGCCGGTACAGGCCGATCCAGGCCATGCCGCCGTGCTTGGTCATGGTCTCGAAGGTCTGTTCCAGGCTGCGCGGCTCGGCGCGGCGGACGCCGTCAACGTAGACGGCGTTGTCGATGATAGTCACGGGGTCATTATCCCGTCTTTCGCCGGGGCCTGCGGACCCGGCCGGCGCGTCCCGGACCGGCCGGGGGCAAGCACGCTGCCCTGCGCCAGCCGGCTGATGAGCGGTTCGGTGCGGTAGGGGATGTGGGTGTGCAGGGCGAGGACTGTTTCGGTCCGGATCACGCCCTTGATCCTGAGGATGGACCGCAGTGCCGCCTGGAGGTTGTGGGTGTCGGTCGCCACCACCCGGCACCAGACATCGCCGCGGCCGGAGATCTCGTGCACCTCGAGGACCTGGGGGATCAGGCGCAGGGCGCCCACCACCCCGTCGAGTTCGCGGTGGTTCACCTCGATCGTGACGAACGCGACGACGTCGTACCCCACCGACTCCAGGTCAATTTCGCGGCCGCCGTCGTGCAGCAGCCCGGAGCGCAGCATCCGGCGCACCCGGGACTGCGCCGTGTTCCGGGCGATCCCCAAAACGTCACTGAGTTCGCCGATTTGAATCCGCGGATCCTTGATGAGTTCGAGCAAAATCTTCAGGTCGGTGGGGTCCAGGCTGTTCAAATCATCACTCCGGTTCATGCTTGCGGGCCACGATTGAGGGTTTTGATCAATTCTGGCATGGAACTTGGTCCTAAAGCGCACCCATGACGCATCCTGTAGGTATCGATCTCCACCGGACCGGCGCCTCCCCACAGGGAACGCAGCCGGCCCGCGTCAACTCAGCAGGGGCACCGCTATGACCGTCTTCAGCGAACTTCGGATGCGCCCGGCCACGGCAGAACGCTGGGGCTGGGACGCGTCCGTCACCGCACGCCTGGTGATGGCCGGCGTCGTTATTTTCACGTTGCTGGTCGGCGCCAACCTGGCCACCCCGCTCTATCCGCTGCTGCAGGCCAAGCTGGGCATCACAGCCCTGGATGTCACGGTGGCCTTCTCCGCCTACGTCCTGGCGCTCGTAGCCACCCTGGTCCTGGCCGGGCACTGGTCGGACCACATCGGGAGGCGGGCCGCCCTGGTCTTGGCCGTGCTGCTGGGACTCGCCGGCGGCTTTGTGTTCGCCAACGCCGACAGCCTGCTGGCGCTGTCGGCCGGCCGGGCGCTGCAGGGAGCGGCGGTGGCGCTGGCAACCGGCGCGAGTTCGGCAGCCCTGCGCGAACTGCTGCCCAGCCGGCCCGAATGGGCCTCGCGGTTTACCCTGCTGGCATCGGCCGGCGGGGTGGCGGCCGGCCCGGCGATCGGCGGGGTACTTTCCATGCTTCCCGGCCCCACCTCCACGCCCTACTACCTGCACTCCGTCGTCCTGCTGGCCCTGCTGGTACCGCTCTACCTGCTCAAGGCCCGGCCCGCCATCACCTCGGTCGCGGGTCCGCAGCCGCTCAAGGTCCTGGCGCCGCGCCGCCCGTCCGTATCGAGTGAGGCGCGCGGTGCATTCTGGCTGGCGTCGGCCGTGGGATTCCTGAGCTTTGCTGTCTTTGGATTTTGCCTCTCGCTGGCCCCCGGCTACTTCGCCCAGATCGTCCACGCGGACTCACGGCCGCTGATCGGTGTCCTGGCCGGGCTGACCCTGGCAGCCTCGGCGTTGAGCCAGCTGCTGGCCGTGCGCGGCCGTTTTGTGGTGCCGGTGGGGCTGGCCCTGCTGTCCGTCTCCGTGCTGCTGATCGCGGCGGCCGCGGCTTGGAGCAGCCCGTGGCTGCTGATCGCTGCCAGCATCGCCGCCGGCCTGGGCCAGGGCGTCTCCTTCCGGACCGTCTTCAATGATGTGGCCGGCAAGGTTGAGGCGGCGCGCCACGCCCAGATCATCAGCACCGTCTACGTCATCACGTACCTGGGCAGCGCCTTTCCGGTGATCGGCCTGGGGCTGGCCGCCGGCGTTGTGGGCCTGCAGGCGGCTGTGGCGTGGTTCGTCGCGCTCTGCGCCGTATTCGCCCTCGGCCTGGCGGCGCTCACCCTGCGCAATGCCCTCCGGATGCGCCCCTGAGCGCCCTGCCTGAGCCGGCTGCCTGAGGGCGTCCGGCGCCGTCCGCGGCTGGCTGTACTGAGCTAAGGCCAACCGCCGGGGCGAAGAATGGGCATGTCCCACCGGACCGGCGCGAGGAATGGGCATGTTCGTCGGTCGGCTGGGGACATGTCCGGTGCAGGGCGCGAGCAATGGACATAGTGCCGGTATGTCCACCCGCCGGCACGAAGAATGGGCATGTCCCACCGGGCCGGCAGCGGAACCAAACCCATCACCCGGGTGTCACCAGCCTGATGGCCCAGTACGGCTAGTCCGGCAGCGGCCCGTGATTGCCCTGGATGTGGTCGAACACGAGGGTGGTCTCGGTGTGGCCCACCACAGGATCGGTCGCCAGGTTGTCCAGCACCCAGTCGCGCAGGTCCTCGGTGGTGGCGACGGCGATATGCAGCAGGTAATCCACGGAACCCGAGGTGTGGAACGTGGACAGCACGGCGGGCAGCTTGGGGACGCGGGCCGTGAAGCGGTCGATCTGTTCGCGGTCGTGGGCCCGCAGCCGGACGGCGATCAGCGCCTGCACGGAGCGGCCCACCGCGGGGAGGCTGAGCTTGGCCTCGAACCCCTGGATGATCCCGCGCTCGGACAGCGCCCTGGTGCGCATCAGGGCCGTGGAGGGGGCGATCCCCACCAGCTCTGCCAGCTGTTTGTTGGAGATCCGGGCGTCCGCCACCAGCGCCGCGAGCAGGCGCTCGTCTATGGCGTCCAGGGGTTCGCCGGCACCCGCTCCCGGCCGAACATTCTTCGTGGTGCTGCTCACGGATCCTCCTAGAAGTGTTGTGCATTCATCATAAACGCCAGTATCTTACAGTTCCATTCAGCTGCCCTGTGAAACTCCGAATTATTGCCAGATACTTACCGCATTCAATGGTGAATATTCATAAGGAGTACGGTGCTTTCTCAAGACTCGCTGGCGGTCCACGCCGGCCGGAACGGCCTCACGGAACTTGGCGTCCACGCCGTCCCGATCGACCTCTCCACCACGGCACCGCTGCCCTCGGTCCATGACGGCGGCCTCGCCTACGAGCAGATGGCCACCGGCGGCCCGCACCTGGACGGGCAGAGCACGGTCTACCAGCGGCTCTGGAATCCCACCGTGGCCCGCTTCGAGGAGGGCGTCGCCGTGCTCGAAGGCACCGAAGAATCGGTGGCCTTCGCCACCGGGATGGCCGCCCTGAGTGCGGTGCTGCTCGCCGTCGTCGCCGCCGGGAAGAAGCATGTGGTGGCGGTCCGCCCGCTGTACGGCGGCAGCGACCACCTGCTGGCATCCGGGGTGCTGGGCACCGAGGTCACCTTCACGACGCCGGAGGGCATCGGTGCCGCCCTGCGCGCCGACACCGGGCTGGTCATCCTGGAGACGCCGGCCAACCCGAGCCTGGAACTGGTCGACATCGCCGCCGCGGCGGCCGCGGCGGACGGCGTGCCGTTGCTGGTGGACAACACCTTCGCCACCCCGGTGCTGCAGCAGCCCTACCGGCACGGCGCGGCCCTGGTGCTGCATAGCGCCACGAAGTTCTTCGGCGGCCACGGCGACGCGATGGGCGGCGTTGTGGCGGCTGGCCCCGACTGGGCGGTCCGGCTGCGCCAGATCCGGGCCATCACCGGGGGCATCCTCACGCCCTGGCCGGCCTACCTGCTGCACCGCGGGCTGGCCACGCTGCCGGTGCGGGTCCGGGCGCAACAGGCCAGCGCGGAAAAGGTCGCGGCCGTTCTCTGCGGGCACGAGCTGATCCGGCGGGTGTACTACCCGGGCCTGCCGGAGTGCGATCCGTTGGGCCTGGTCGGAACCCAGATGGCGGGCCCCGGCTCGCTGCTGGCGTTCGAGCTTGCCAGCGCCGGGCACGCCGAGCGCGTTCCGGCGGCCGTCACCATGATCACGCACGCCGTCTCACTCGGCGGCATCGATACGCTCATCCAGCACCCGGCCGGTCTGACCCACCGGCCGGTGGCCGCGGAGGCCAAACCGCACGCGGGCCTGCTGCGGGTCTCCGTGGGCCTGGAGGACCCGGCGGACATCGCGGCGGACCTGGTGCAGGCCCTTGAGGCGACCCGCTAACGCACCGCTGCCCGCAGCGGGGCGGTGTTGTGGGCGGCGGCGTCCCCTGCACCTCCGGGATGCACGACGGCGGTGATCACCGCCGTCGTGCAGGCCAGCCCCATCACGGCGAGGGCGAGGGCTGTCCAGCCCAGCGACTGGAAGAGCAGCCCGCCGGCCCAGCCGATGACACTGGAGCCCAGATAGTAGGCCAGGTTGTAGAGCGAGGCGGCCTGCGCACGTCCGGTGCTCGCGATCACGCCGGTCCAGCCGGAGCCAATGCTGTGGGCCGCGAAGAAGCCGCCGGTAAAGAGCAGCAGGCCGGCCAGGATCAGGGCCAGGAGCTGCGTTAGGGTCAGCGCGAGCCCGGCGACCATCAGGGCGGTGCCCGCCACCAGCACGTTGCGCCGGCCGAACCGCAGCGTCAGCCCGGCGGCCCAGCGGGCGGAGACCGTACCGGAGAGATAGGCCAGGAAAATCAGGCTGATCAGCGTGGCCGGCAGGCCGAAAGGCTCGCCGGAGAGCCGGAAGCCAAGGTAGTTGTAGACCGCTACGAAGCCGCCCATCAGCAGGAAAGCCTGGACGTAGATGGCCAGCAGCCGCGGGTTCCGACCGTGGCCGGCGAGGGTGGCGAGGGCGCCGCGGAAGCCGCTGGCGGCCGCGGCGGTGAAATTCCGGGCCGGCGGCACCAGGACCAGGAACAGGACGGCAGCGGCCGTCGCCATCACGGACACCGCCAGCGCCGCGCTCCGCCACCCCCACAGCTCGCCGACCGGGCCGGCGACCAGCCGGCCGGCCAGGCCGCCCAGCGTGGTGCCGGCGACGTAGGTGCCGGCTGCCAGTGCGGCGTGGGCCTTGTTGATTTCCTCATTCAGGTAGGCGATCGCAATGGCCGGGATGCCGCCCAGGGCCATGCCCTCCACCAGGCGCAGGCCCAGCAGGACCGGGAGGCTGGGTGCCAGCGGCGCCAGCAAGCCGAGTACGGTGGCCGCGGAGATGCCCCAGGCCATGGCGCGCACCCGGCCGATCCGGTCAGCCAAAAAGGACCACGGAAGCACCGTCACGGCCAGGCCCACCGTGGCCAGGGAGATGGTCAGGGCCGCCTCTGCGGCCGTCACCTGCAGGTCGCTCGCGATGAGCGGCAGCACGGCCTGGGTTGAATACAACTGGGCGAAGGTGGCGACGCCGGCAAAGGCCAGGCCGGCGAGGATCCGGCGGTAGGCCGCCGAGCCCTTGGCGTGGCCGGCCGGTGCGGAAGTCCCGGCCTGTGCCGCTGCGGCCGGATCCGGGTCAGCGTTCCCGGAAGTCGCGGCCGCACCGGGGGTGGCAGGGAGTTCGTGGGGCGGTAGCTGCGGCATGCCCCCAGAATAGGCTTCCAAAAGCCATGCTTCCAATGCATGATTCTTATAGCATTCATAGCAAATCCGGAACGAATTAGGGGTGGGCCATGGACGTGGAGCACAAACAGCTGGTCCAGTTGCTGCCGTTGCTGCCCCTGTTGGCCGAACTCGGCCGCACCCAGCACATCACCGCGGCCGCCGAGGTGCTGGGGCTGCCCCAGTCGACGGTCAGCCGCGGAATCGCACGGGCCAGCAGCATCATCGGCACGGAACTGCTGATCCGAGACGGCCGCGGCGTGCGCCTCACGGCGGCGGCCAAGGCGCTGCTGCCGCACATCGAGGCCGCGCTCGGCGAGTTTCAAAGCGGCCTGGACCTGGTGCGGCACGAATCCGAGGTGGTGCGCGGGCGGATCGCGGTGTCCTTCCAGCACACCTTCGGTGAGGCCATGCTGCCGCTGCTGATCAGTGCTTTCCGGAGCCGGCATCCGCACCCGGCCTTCGATCTGAGCCAGGGCGCGCGGGACGGCTGCCTGGCCGAACTGGCCGCAGGGGAGGCGGACCTGGCACTCACCGCCCCGATCGCGGCGCCTAGCCGGCTGATCTCCTCGGCCGCCCTGTACCGGGAACCGCTGCGGCTGGTGGTCCACCACCGGCACCCGCTCGCCAAGCGCCGCCGCGCCCGCCTCGCGGAGATCCGGCAGGACCCGTTCGTGGCGATGGGCCCCGGCTACGGCATGCGCTCGCTGACGGACGCTCTGTTCCGGGAAGCGGGCTTCCGGCCCCGCATCGCCTTCGAAAGCCAGGACTCCCATACCGCCCGGGGCCTCGTCTCGGCCGGGCTCGGGGTCAGCATCCTGCCGCCCGGCGGTCTGGCCCCCGGACGCCACACCCCGGCGCAGCCCAGTGACCTTGGCTGGGTGGAGCTCGCGCTGGATTCCGGCCTGGCGTTCCGCGAGATCGGCCTGGCCTGGCGGGAACGGCGCGGGGGAGCGGACGCCGAGCCGGACCCGGTGCGGCTGTTCCGGGAGCTGGTGCTCAGCGAAGGTCCGGCCCTCCTGGCCGGCTTCGTCCGCGGACGCTCCGGCAACTGACCCTGCCGCGCCGCCCCGGCACCCGGGCGGGCCCTGGTCCCCGGTCAGTCCAGTAGCCCCGCCAGGACCTCCGCCACCGACCCGGCCCGCGCCTGCTGCCAGCCGGTCCCGGCCCAGAGGTTCAACCGCTCCGCATCCCCGGCGGCGGCCGCGGCCGCGCGCAGCGGGGCGGTGAGGTGGTGCACGGCCGGGTAGGCCTCGGGTGCGTCCGGGTGGTCCCGGACGAATTCGTTGACCAGCGCCCGGGCGGTCCGGCCGGTGAAGGCCCTGGTGGGCGCGGTCTGCGTGAAGTGCGGACTGGCCAAGGCGTCCTTGTGCAACTGCCGGGCGCCGCTCTCTTCGGTGCGCAGAAGTGCCGTGCCCAGCTGGGTGGCCTGGGCTCCCGCAGCCAGCACCCGCCGCAGCCCGGCACCGTCCATGATCCCGCCGGCGGCCACGAGCGGGAGCCCGACGGCGGAACGCACCGCCGCGATCAGCTCCGCCGTCGAGCCGGGCACCGCGGGCCCCGCGGGGGAGTCCGGCAGGAACGCCGCGCTGTGGCCCCCGGCGCACCCATGCTGCACCACCAGGGCATCCACGCCCTGGTCCGCCGCAAGCGCCGCCTCGGCTGCGGTGGTGACGGTGGCCAGCACCGCTGACCCCGCCCGCTGCAGGGAGCGGACCACCTCCGCACCGGGGAGCCCGAAGGTGAAACTGACCAGCTCCACCGGATCCGCCAGCAGGGCCTCGACCTTGGCCTCCCACTCGTCGTCGTCATCGAGCCGCAGGGGCGGGACCTCCACTCCATAGCGCAGGGCGTCGGGGCGCAGCCGCAGCCTGTACTCCTCCAGCCCGGCCAAGGCAGCCGCGGATGGCGCCAGCTGGGCCGGATCCGGGACGAACAGATTCATGCCGAACCGCGCGCCGGCTTCCCGGGCAGCGCGGATGTCCGCCTGCATCGCAGCAACGCTCTTGTAGCCGGCGGCCAGGAAGCCCAGGCCGCCGGCCTCATGCACGGCCGTAACGAAGGCCGGAGTAGACGTCCCGCCGGCCATCGGCGCGGCGATCACCTGGGTCCCGAAGATGTTGTGCGGCATTGCTCACTCCTGTCGGTGATTCAGTAGGCTGTTCCGGTGACTCATTCTGACATTCCCGCCCCGCCCGAGGCGGCGTCCGCCACCGCTGCCGCCGCCGTGATCGGACTCGATATTGGCGGCACCAAGACCCGCGGCGTCCGGTTCGAGGCCGGCACCCCCGTGGCCGACGAATCGGTGGGCAGCGCCAACGTCCAGAACGTCACCCCCGAAGAAGCGGCCCGCAACCTGGCCGAGCTCTTCGCCCGGATCGGCGGGGGAAAGATCGCCCAGGTCTACGCCGGCGCCGGCGGCATCGACACCGACGACGACGCCGCGGCGCTCGCCGCGCTGATCGCCCCGCATGTGCCCGGCGCCAAAATCACCGTGGTCCACGATTCCCGGCTCCTGCTGGCGGCAGGCGGTGCCAGCACCGGCGTCGCCGTGATTGCCGGAACCGGCTCGGCCGCGTGGGGCAAGAACAGCCGCGGCGCCGAAGCGCGGGCCGGCGGCTGGGGCTACCTGCTGGGCGACGAAGGCAGCGGCTACTGGCTGGGCCGTGAAGCCGTCCGGCACAGCCTGCGCCGGATGAACCAGGGGCTGGAACCGGACGAACTTACCTGGGCGCTGCTGGACTCGTGCGGCACTGACCACCCGAACAAACTGATCGCGTTGTTCCACTCGCCCTCAACCGGGCGCCGCTACTGGGCGCAGCGGGCGCGGCTCGTCGTGGAAGCGGCCGACGCCGGCCATGCGCCGAGCCAGGCCCTGATCGACCAGGCCGGCCGCGACCTCGCCGCCATGGCCGAGCAGACCCTCCGGCAGCTCGGTATCGAGGGGCCGGTCATCCTGGGCAGCGGGCTCGGCATGAACGTATTGCGGCTGCAGGAATCGTTCCGCGCGGCACTCGCGGCCGCCGGCATCACCGACGTTCGGGTGCTGCAGCAGGAACCGGTGTTCGGAGTGCTCCAGCTCGTCGCCGAGCAGGACTAGCCGGGATTCACTGCCGGCGCCGCGGCCGCAACGGCACCCCGGGCAGCGGTGGCGCCGGGATCCGCCCGGCCTCCGGTCCGGCGTCGGGACCGTGCCCGCGCACCAGACCGAACCGCGCCCGCGGGGCGTCCTCGTCGGGGAGCCCGGCCTGGGCCTCCCAGTCCAGGCGTGCCTGCGCCACTTCCTCATGGCTGCGGCCCACGAAGTTCCACCACATCAGCAGTTCCTCCTCGAACGGTTCACCGCCCAGCAGCACAAATCGGGTGCCCGGAGCCGCGTCCAGTTCCAGGCTGCCGCGCCCGGACCCGAGGTAGCCCAGCGGCCCCGGCAGCACCTCCTGGCCGTCCAGCGCCAGGCCGCCGTCGAGCACCAGGACAGCGTGCTCGAAGTCCGGCTGCAGCGGGAGGCTGATCGGGCCGGAGCAACTGATGTCGGCCCCCACGATCGGGGAGTACATGGTGGCCGGCGAGGTGGTGCCCGCCAGCGTCCCCACCATGACGGTTGCGGTGAAGCCGTCGCCGCGGACCACGGGCAGCTCGCGGTGCTGTTCGAAGGCCGGTGCCCGGTGCCGTGCGGCGTCCGGCAGCGCCACCCATAACTGGAGCCCGCGCTGCAACGGCAGCTCCGGCGTCGGCCCGGCCGGATCCTCACCCAGCGGAAGCACCGCCACCGGAAGCACCGCGAATTCCGAATGCGAAACGCCGCGGCCCGCGGTCATGATGTTCAGTTCGCCCGGGCGGACGATCACGTCGCTGCCTACACTGTCGCGGTGCCTGATATTGCCGGCCAGCGGCCAGGTGACGGTCTGCAGCCCGGTGTGCGGGTGCGGCAGCACGGACATTGCCACCCGGTCCGGCCCGAAGCTGTCCAGGAAGCACCATGCGCCTACCGTCGGCAGTCCGCGCTGCGGAAGGGTCCGGGAGACGGTCATGGCACGGACCCCGCCCAGCGGGACCTCCCTGGCCGGCCACAATTGCAGGCACGGGCCGCTGGCGGTAGCCTCCACGCTGTGCGCGGCGGGGCAGACTTCTTCGGGTGGGAGGACTTCGAGGTTGGTCACCCTCAAACTCTAGGGCCGAACCGGGCGATCCGGCAGGGCTGATGCTGCGCCGTTACGCTGGATCAATGACGCTGCCATTCGACACCCGCCCGGCCGCTTACGGGCTTATTATCCGCGATGACCACTTGCTGCTGGCGTACTGGAAGCAGGGCGGACGCGAGGGCTGGACGCTGCCGGGCGGCGGCCTGGACCTCGCCGAGCACCCGGTGGACGGGTGCCGCCAGGAGATCTATGAGGAGACCGGTTACCACGCGGAGATCGGCGCGATGCTCGGCATCGACGTCGGGCACTGGCCCGCCGAGACCCGGCTCGACGGCGGCCAGCGGGATTTCCAGTCCCTGCGGCTGGTTTACGAAGCGAGCATCACCGGCGGTGAACTGCGGCACGAGGTGGGCGGCAGCACCACACACGCGGCCTGGATCCCCCTGGCCGAGGTGGCGGGCCTGAACCGGGTGTCGCTCGTGGACGCCGCGCTCCGGCTCCACCGCGAGCGGCCGCTGGACGGCAAGCTCCCCTGACGAATCCCTAGCCAGCCGGGCCGCGGGCGGTTACCCTAGAAAAACCGCGGCCCGAACGGCCGCCCGAAGAGCCAGCGGTGAGCCAAACAACCCGGGAGGTGGAAGCAATGAATGCAACGGTCTTGCGCGCGCAGCGCACAACTTCACGCCACATCATTATTCCTGCCCCGGCTCTCCGCATCTCCTGACCCCTTACAGCTGACCGGCCCCAGTGGCCGCAGCGGGCAATGCGCAGCCGGGGCCCAGCAAAGGGCTTCCATTGAATCTTCAGCGCAGTCAACATACCGGCCTCCTGGGGCCGGCCCGTTTCGGTTTTACCGACTCCGTGTCGGAACTTTTCTTCACCCATCCCGTGCCCGGCGGCACCAGCGCCGGACGGGTGGTCCGCGTGGACCGCAACCTCGTGCTGGTAGCCGGTGCCGACGGCCAGGCGCATCTGCCCTATCCGCGGACCGGGCCCGTTCCGGCTACCGGAGACTGGGTCTGGATCGGCAGCAACCCGGTCGGCGAACCCGCCATTCTGGGCGTGCTGCCGCGCCGGTCGGAGCTGAGCCGCAAGCGCGCCTTTGACGCGTCATCCGACGCGCAGGTACTCGGCGCCAACATGGACATCGTCGGCGTGGTGGTGCCGGTGGACCGGCCGCTGACGCACAACAGGCTCGAACGGACGCTCGTCGCGGCCTGGGATTCCGGCGCTACTCCGCTGGTGGTCATCACCAAGGCGGACCTCGCCGCGGTGGCGGACGACGTCGTCGGGCAGGTCATGGTGCAGGCCGCCGGCGTTGACGTGGTCACCACCTCCGCCGAGCAGGGCGACGGCCTCGATGAGCTGCTGGGGCACCTGCCGCCGGGCGGGACGATCGTGCTGCTGGGCCCCTCCGGTGCCGGCAAATCCACCCTGATCAACGCCCTCGTCGGGTTTGGGGCCCAGGAGACCGGTGCGGTCCGGGCCGGCGACGGCAAGGGCCGGCACACCACGACATCCCGTGAGCTGGTTCCGTTGCCCGGCGGCTCGGTGCTGATGGACACACCCGGGGTCCGCGGCTTCGGATTGTTCGATGCCGACGACGGTATGGACGAGGTGTTTGGCGACCTTGAGGAGCTCTTCACCCGGTGCCGGTTTGCCGACTGCGCGCACGGCCGGGAACCCGGCTGCGCGGTGCAGGCCGCGCTCGCCGAGGGTTCGCTGGATGAACGCCGCTGGGCGAGCTACCTCAAGATGCAGCGCGAACTGGCGGCCCTGGCCCGGCGCCATGACGCTGCCGCCCGGCGGGCGTACCAGCGGGAGTGGCACCAGAAGGTGGCGGTGGCCAGCCGGAGCCAGCGGGCGGCCGAGCGGCTCAGGAACGAGCAGCCCCCGAAGGGGAACGGCAAGCGAAACGGCAAGGGCAAGGCGCGGTGACGCCGGCGGGTCCCGCTCCTGGGGCCGGGCGGCACCGGCCGCGAATCCGGCACCCATCCAAAAGCGCTGCCGTGCCGAATGCCCCAGGGTGGCCCCGGCGCCGCTGCCATTCCCGGGCCCGATTCTTCGATGCGGTGCTCCGGGATGGTCGGGGGTGGCAGCTACGCTGGGTCATACCCGCTTTACAGCCAAAAATCAGCATGCATATGATCAGTTGGCTGGACCGTCCCATGTTGCCGCCAACAGTTAGGTAAGCCCGGAATGGCAGAGGCCATGATCGAGTTCCAGAGCGTCACCAAGCAGTACCAGGGCGGCCAGGCCGCCGTCGACGATCTGAGCATGTCCATCGACAAGGGCGCCATCACGGTCTTCGTCGGACCGTCGGGCTGCGGCAAAACCACCTCGCTGCGGATGATCAACCGTATGGTCGAGCCGACGTCGGGCACCATCACCGTGGACGGGCAGGATGTCACCTCTGTCCCGGCCGCGCAGCTGCGCCGGTCCATGGGCTACGTCATGCAGTCCTCCGGGCTGATGCCGCACCGCTCCGTGCTGGACAACATCGCCACCGTCCCGCGGCTGAACGGCGTGTCCAAGGCCGCGTCCCGCAAGCGCGCGCAAGAGCTGCTCGACGTCGTCGGCCTCGCCTCCGGACTCGGCCGGCGCTATCCCTCGCAGCTGTCCGGTGGCCAGCAGCAGCGCGTGGGCGTGGCGCGGGCCCTCGCCGCGGACCCGCCCGTCCTGCTGATGGATGAACCCTTCAGCGCCGTGGACCCCGTGGTGCGGGACGAACTCCAGAAGGAACTGCTCCGCCTGCAGCGCGACCTGGCCAAGACCATCGTGTTTGTCACCCACGACATCGATGAGGCCACGGTGCTGGGGGACAAGGTGGCGGTTTTCGTCGGCGGCGGGAAGCTGGCGCAGTACGCGACGCCGGAAGAGATCCTGCGCGCCCCCGCGAATGACTTCGTCGCGTCCTTTGTGGGCCGCGACCGCGGCTTCCGGCACCTGGCCTTCAGCCCGTCCGACGGTGTGACGATCCATCCGGCGAACACCGTCCGGGCCGGCGAACTCGATCCGAGCGCGGGCCCCGGGGCGGGCGAGTGGCAGCTTGTGGTCGACGCCGACCGGCGTCCGCTGGGCTGGAGCGCGCCCGGCGCAGGCTCCGCGACCGTCCCGGGCGGTTCGCTCTTCCGCAAGGGCGAAACCCTGCGCCGTGCGCTGGACGCGGCCCTGTCCTCCCCGTCCGGACTCGGCGTCGCCGTCGATGCCGACGGCCGCGTGGCCGGTGTGATCACGGCGGAAGAGGTGCTCGCCGTCATTGAAGCGGACCGCTGGGCCCGGCAGGGCGTGCGCTGATGGAATGGTTCCTGGCCAACAGCGGGTACGTCTTTGGCCTGGCCGGCCAGCACCTGGTCCTGGCGATCCTGCCGATGGTCTTCGGGCTGCTGATCTCCATCCCGCTGGCCCAGCTGGCCAGGCGGAACCGGACCCTGCGCGCCGTCGTCCTGACTGCATCCTCGCTGCTTTACACCATCCCGTCGC
Organism: uncultured Arthrobacter sp.; assembly: GCF_964021775.1. Lineage (GTDB taxonomy): Bacteria > Actinomycetota > Actinomycetes > Actinomycetales > Micrococcaceae > Arthrobacter. Next base: position 23,710 of record NZ_CAXHZI010000018.1, on the reverse strand, counting down.
TGGCGCTCTTCATCATCCTTCCCACGATCCTCGGAACCAGGATCCTGGACCCCGCCAACGTCGTGGTGGCTTTGACCATCTACGCGGTTGCGCTCCTGGTCCGCGCCGCCCTGGACGCGTTTGACTCGGTGGACGAGGACCTCCAGCAGGCCGCCGTCGCCATGGGCTTCAAGCCCCTGGCCCGGTTCCTGCAGATCGACCTGCCGCTGTCCCTGCCGGTGCTGTTCGCCGGGCTCCGCGTCGTCTCAGTCAGCAACATCTCGCTGGTCAGTGTTGCGGCGCTGCTCGGCATCGGCAACCTCGGCATGCTCTTCACCGCCGGACTCCAGCGCGATTTCGTCACCGAAGTGCTGGTGGGCATCGTGGCCATCCTGGTGCTGGCACTGCTGATGGACGCGGTCCTTGTCCTGCTTGAACGGCTGCTGACACCCTGGACCCGGGCCGCTGCGGGGGCGTCCGGGGAGCCGGCGGCCCGGCAGTCCTTCGATTCAACGGCGGGGGCACAGGCATGAGCAACGTCGTTACCGACACCTTCGCCTGGCTCGCGGATCCGGAGAACTGGGCCGGCAGCACGGGCATCCCGGTCCGCCTTGCCGAGCACCTGCAGTACACCGGCCTCGTGATGCTGATTGCGACGGCCATCGCAGTCCCCATCGGCCTCTATGTCGGGCACACCGGACGCGGCCGCGTGGCTGTCGTGGCCCTCGCCGGTGCGCTGCGTGCCCTGCCGACCCTGGGCCTGCTGACGCTCTTCGTCCTGCTGGCCGGTATCGGGCTAATGCCGCCGGTCTGGGCGCTGGTGATCCTCACCGTGCCGCCGCTGCTGGCCGGAACCTACGCCGGAATCTCCAGCGTGGACCGCAACGTCGTGGATGCCGCCCGGGCCATGGGCATGACCGAACTCCAGGTGCTCTTCCGCGCCGAATTCCCCAATGCGCTGACCGTCATGTTCGGCGGGTTCCGCACCGGCGTCCTGCAGGTGATCGCCACGGTCTCGGTCGTCGCGTATATCAACTTGGGCGGCCTGGGCCGCTATCTTTTTGACGGCCTTGTGCTCTCCGACTTCCCCCAGATGCTCGGCGGCTCGCTGCTCATCGCCGGGCTCGCCATCGCCGTCGATCTGGTCCTCGTCCTGTTCCAGCGGCTCTTCCTGACCCGGGGAGCCGCCCGCAAACCAAACCGGGGCCAGCAGGCCGCGGTTGATCTCACAGACCCCGCGACCGCGGAGACTGTTGTCCAAGGAGGTACGTCATGAAGGAAATCCGCCAACGAGCACTCGGCAGGCGCGCATTCGGCAGGCGCGCATTCGGCGGCCTGGCCGCCGGCGTCGGCCTGGCCCTGGCCCTGTCCGCGTGCGGAGGCTCGTCCGACCCCCTGTCCTCGGCACCCGCCAGCGGCGGTTCCTCCGGCGGAGCCGGAGGGGCGCTCGTGATCGGCTCCGCCGACTTCACCGAGAGCCAGATCATCGCCGAACTGTACGCCGGGGCGCTCAACGGCGCCGGCGTCACGGCGACCACCAAGCCGAACATCGGTTCCCGTGAGGTTTACTTCAAGGCCGTGCAGGATGGCTCGGTCGACGTGATCCCGGACTACAGCGGAAACCTGCTGTTGCACGTCAACAAGGACGCCACCGAGATCTCCGCCGACGACATCGCCAAGGCGTTGCCGGGCAAGCTTCCCGAGGGCCTCGCCGTGCTGGACGCTGCCAAGGCCGAGGACAAGGATGCCATGGTGGTCACCAAGGCCACCGCGGAGAAGTACAAGCTGAAGTCCATCGAGGACCTGGCCAAGGTCTGCAGCGAGATCGTGGTCGGCGCGCCGGCAACGTTCGCCGAGCGTGCCTATGGCTTGCCGGGCCTGAAGAAGAACTACAACTGCGAGCCCAAGAAGCTGGAACCGTTCAGTGACGGCGGCGGACCGGTCACGGTCAAGGCCCTGCTCTCGGACCAGGTCCAGGTGGCGGACATCTACACCACCACCCCGGCCATCGCGGACAACGACCTGGTGGTGCTGGAAGACCCGAAGAACAACTTCATCGCCCAGCAGGTCCTGCCGTTGTACAACAAGGCCAAAATGACCGACAAGGCGAAAGAGGCGCTCAACGCCGTCTCCAAGCTGCTCACCACCGAGGACCTGATCAACCTCAACCGTGCGGTCGGCGGCAGCGAGAAGCAGAACCCGAAGGATGCCGCGGCAGCGTGGCTCAAGGAAAAGGGCCTGGTCAAATAAACCAGAGGCCTTGATTGTTCGACGGCGGCTGCCGGCCCGGGTTTTCCCGGGCCGGCAGCCGCCGCCGTTCTGTCGCCGTTCCATCCTGCGGGCGGCCCCGGGGGGCCGCGGACGGCCGTGTGACGCGGACTTCCGCTGTGAGACAAGTCTCAGGTTAAGTACATCCGCCATATGGCATATTTGATGAATGGCAGAATTCAAGCAGTCCACCAAGCTTCATAATGTCCTCTACGACATCCGTGGACCGATTCTTCAGGCCGCCCAGCAGATGGAGGCAGAGGGTCACCGCATCCTCAAACTGAACATCGGAAACCCGGCCCCGTTCGGGTTTGAAGCGCCGGACGCCATCCTGGTGGACATGATCCGCCACCTGCCGCACGCCCAGGGCTACAGCGATTCGCGGGGCATCTTCTCCGCCCGCACCGCCGTCTCGCAGTATTACCAGACGCGCGGGATCCAGAACATCCACGTCGACGACATCTACCTGGGCAACGGCGTCAGCGAGCTCATCACCATGTCGCTGATGGCCCTGCTGGACGACGGCGACGAGGTCCTCATCCCCACCCCGGACTACCCGCTCTGGACGGCGTCGGTGGCCCTGGCCAGCGGGAAGCCGGTGCATTACCTCTGCGACGAGGAATCCGGCTGGCAGCCCGACCTGGATGACCTCGAAGCGAAGATTACGCCGCGGACCAAGGGCATCGTGGTGATCAACCCCAACAATCCCACCGGCGCCGTGTACCCGGAGGAAACGCTCAAGAAGATCGTGGCGCTGGCCGAAAAGCACGGCCTGGTGCTGTTCGCCGACGAGATCTACGAGAAGATCCTGTACGAGGACGCCGTCCACGTGAACATGGCCAGCCTCACCGGCGACGACGTGCTGTGCCTGACCTTCAGTGGACTCTCCAAGGCCTACCGGGTCTGCGGCTACCGGGCCGGCTGGATGGCCATCTCGGGTCCGAAGAAAGACGCCGCGGACTACCTTGAAGGCATCAACCTGCTCGCCAACATGCGGCTGTGCGCCAACGTGCCGGCGCAGCATGCCATCCAGACGGCGCTGGGCGGTTATCAGAGCATCAATGACCTGATCCTTCCCGGCGGCCGCCTGTTGGAGCAGCGGAACAAGGCCTACGACATGCTGAACGCCATTCCCGGCGTCAGCACCCAGCAGGCCCGGGGCGCGATGTACCTGTTCCCGCGCCTGGACCCCGAGGTTTACCACATCCGCGACGACGAGAAGTTCGTCCTGGACCTGCTGCGCCAGCAGAAGATCCTCGTCTCCCACGGCCGTGCGTTCAACTGGGTCCGGCCGGACCACTTCCGCATGGTGACCCTCCCGAACGTCAAGGACCTGGAGGAAGCAATCAACCGCATGGCGGACTTCCTGAGCCGGTACCAGGGCAACTAGGATTCGGGACAGCAGCGCCGCGGGTCGAACGGCACGCCGGCAGGCTGCCCGAACCGGAAAGAGGCTGTCATGGCAGACGTCGTGGACTTCGACAAACACCCCTCCGAGACCCTGCGGGCAGGGAAGAAGTTCAGTCTCCGCGACCTTGATCCGGGGTCGACGCCGGGCTACGCCGGTGACAAGACTGCCGGCGAGAAGCTGCTCAGCGAGCTCGACGGCAAGCTGACGCAACTGCAGGAGCAGCTCTTTGCGGAGTCCAGGACCGGCGGCAAGAAGCGCGTCCTGCTGGTCCTGCAGGCGATGGACACGGCGGGCAAGGGCGGGATCGTCAACCACGTCATGGGACAGATGAACCCGCAGGGCGTACAGCTGAAGTCGTTCAAGGCGCCCACGCCCGAGGAACAGTCCTACGACTTCCTCTGGCGGATCGAGAAGGAAGTCCCCGCGGCCGGCATGGTGGGGGTCTTCGACCGTTCCCACTACGAGGACGTCCTGATCCACCGGGTGCACCGGTGGGCGGACGCCGACGAACTGGAGCGCCGCTACCGCGCCATCAACGAATTCGAGGCCCGCCAGACGGCCGCCGGGACGAAGGTCGTCAAGGTCATGCTGCACATCAGCCGCGACGAGCAGCAGGAACGGCTGCTCGCCCGGCTGGAGGACCCGGAGAAACGCTGGAAGTACAGCAGCAACGACCTCAAGGAGCGGGCCTTCTGGGAAGACTACATGGACGCTTACCAGACCGCTTTCGAACAGACCAGCTCCGAACACGCGCCCTGGCATGTGGTCCCGGCGAACAAAAAATGGTACGCCCGGATCGCGGTCCAGCAGCTGCTGCTGGACGCCCTGGAGTCACTGGCGCTGGAGTGGCCCGTCCCGGAGCTTGATGTGGACATGGAACGCGAGCTGGTACGGCGCTCCTAGCCGGCCGGTTTAGCTCAGCTGTCCTGGCCGGCCTGGTCCCGGGCCGCGGCAAGGCGCTTGCGGGCTCCTTCGAGCCACTGCTCGCAGCGCTTGGCGAGGGCTTCGCCGCGTTCCCAGAGGGCGAGGGACTCCTCGAGGCTGGCGCCGCCGGCCTCGAGCCTGCCCACCACACCCACGAGCTGTTCGCGGGCTTCCTCGTAGCTGAGTCCGTCAATATCGGTGTTCGGCGCGGGGACTGCCGCGTTTTCTGCTTCCATGCTGAATGCTCCTTGGATGAGTGCGGTGCTAACGCCGCTGTCGGGGCCGCTGCTGCGGTCCCGGGGAAGTGGGGAGTGGCCGGGACTGCCGGGGAGGGTCAGGCCTCGGCGGTCTCCTGGCCGCCGGTGGACCTTGCCGTGAACCTGCCGCCGGCCACCCGGACGGCCAGCGCTGTGCCGGCCGGGGCCTGGTCCGGGTGCCGCACCACCTCGTGGCGGGTTCCGGGAACGGTGTTGCCGTCGTCGAGCTGGACGACGGCGTAGCCTCGGTCCAGCGTTTTCTGCGGCGACAGGGCGCGCACCTGGGCCTTGAGGTGGACCAACTGGTCGGCGGCCCGCACGACGGCGGTATTTATCGCGGCGTGCGAGCGGCCCTTGAGCCGTTCGACGTCGTCGTGCCGTGCGGTGACCATGCCCTCCGGCGCCGCCAGCACCGGGCGGGAGCGGAGCGAGGCGAGCCGGTCCGTTTCCCGCTCGACGAGGCGGGTGGCCCCGCGGCGCAGCTGGTCGCGGGCCTGCCGGACCCGGGCCAGTTCCTCCACCACGTCGGGCACTATCCGCTTGGCCGCGTCGGTGGGCGTCGAGGCGCGCAGGTCTGCGACGTCGTCGAGGATGGGCCGGTCCGCCTCATGGCCGATCGCGCTGACGACCGGCGTCGCCGCGGCGGCGACCGCACGGATGAGGTCTTCACTGCTGAACGGGAGGAGGTCCTCCAGGGCGCCGCCGCCGCGGGCGATCACAATCACGTCCACGTCCGGACGGGCGTCCAGTTCCTGCAGGGCGCCGACGATCTGGGCCACGGCGGTGTTGCCCTGCACAGCGACCTCGCGGATTTCGAATTCGACGGCGGGCCAGCGCAACGCCGCGTTGCGCAGGACGTCCTTCTTCGCATCCGAGTCGCGTCCGGTGATGAGGCCGATCCGGTGGGGGAGCAGGGGCAGGCGTTTCTTGCGGGAGTCAGCGAAGAGCCCCTCCGCGGCGAGGGCCTGGCGCAGCCGTTCAATCCTGGCCAGCAGGTCACCGAGCCCCACCGGCCGGATGTCCTTGACCGACATGTTCAGCCGGCCCGTCTTCAGCCAGAACTCGGCCTTGATCAGGGCCACGACCCGGGAGCCGCGCTCCAGCGGGGTGGCCTGGCGGTCCAGGACGTTGGTCCAGACCGACGCGGGCAGTGAGATCTCGGCGTCAACGTCCCGCAGGGTGAGGTAGGCGTTGGTGCCGCGGCGGTTGAGTTCGATCACCTGGCCCTCGACCCAGGCCGAGGGCGCGCGGTCGATATGCATCTTGAGCTTCTGCGAGAGCAGCTGCAGCGGCCAGGGGTTGTCCGGGCTGGTGTCTGCCGCGGTAGCCGGCAGGGTGCTGGTGGCGGCGGTGTCTTCAGCCATGCCGGTGGCCGCCGGCGGGGAGTGCCTGGTGCTGGTGCATGTGGGGAGAAGTCCTTTGGTGGATACGGGTCTGCTTCAACTCTATCCATAGCTCTATCAGCGGGCCCGGACGTTTTGGGCCGCTGCTTTCGGGTTCGCCGTTACCCCACCGTAGGATGGCTCTACTCCCAACCCTCCTAGGAGACTTTCGTGCGCACTTTTGTCTCGGCCGTTGCCGTGCTGATCGGCCTTGCCATGGCGGCTGTAGCCGTCCCGGCCATGTGGGTGGACCGGAATATCGTCCAGGAGGACGGATTCGTGGCCCTCTCCGCACCGCTCGGCAAGGACCCCGCCTTCCAGCGGCGGCTGGCCACGGCTGCTGTGAACGGCATCGCCTTTGGCGACCAGCAGATCCCCGACGCGCTGGCTGCTGTGGTCAAGCCGATCCTGCAGGACGCCGCCCAGTCACTGACGTCGATGCCCGGGTATTCAGATGCCTGGGCGGAGACGCTGCGCAAGAGCCACCGGCTGAGCTTCGCCGACCCCCGCACCCTTCCGGCGGACGCGAACGGCACCACCTCCCTGACCCTCGACGTCGCCCCGCTGGTGGGGCTGGTGGTCAAACGGATCTCGGAGGCCTCGCCTGTGCCGTTGAAGGCCCCGGCGGAGGTGCGGATCGCCATCGGCCAGTCCGACCAGCGGCAGCTGATCGAGCGTGTCTCCGCCTACGCCCCAATGGGCTCCGCCGTCGCCGTGGGCTCGGCCATCGCCTTCCTTCTCGCTTTGGTCGCCGCTAGGCGCAAGTGGACGGTCCTGGCTGGAATCGGCGTCGGTGCCCTCATCCTGGCCGGGGTGTGGAAACTGGGTGCAGATACCGCGGGAACGATTCTCCAGGGCGCCGGCAGCGGAAACGACGTGGCGGAGATCTTCAAGCGGGAGTTCGTGACGGCCTCCACCGCGGGCTTCGGGCAGTGGATTGTCGCGGCACTCGTGGCAGGGGTGCTGCTCCTGGTTTCGGGGCTGGTGCTCCGGGTGGCCGGTGCCCGCCGGACCGCGGCACGAAACCGGTATTAGCGAACACCGGTAGCATTGGGGCATGACCACCACCGCTGTCTCCATACCGATGCCCTCCGTTCCGCGCCGGCGGCGAACGCCGGAAGACGTGCTGGCGGCGGCACCGGTAACCGGGCCCAAAAAGGTGCTGCTGGCGGCCCCGCGCGGCTACTGCGCCGGCGTCGACCGTGCCGTGATCGCGGTGGAAAAAGCCCTTGAGCACTACGGCCCGCCCGTCTACGTCCGCAAGCAGATCGTGCACAACGTCCACGTGGTCAGCTCCCTAGAGGAAAAGGGTGCGATTTTCGTCGACGAAACCGATGAGGTCCCCGAGGGCGCCCTGGTGATCTTCTCGGCGCACGGTGTTTCGCCGGCGGTCGTGCAGTCCGCGGAGGACCGAGGCCTGCGGACCATTGACGCCACCTGCCCGCTGGTGACCAAGGTGCACAAAGAGGCGGTCCGCTTCGCTAAGGACGACTTCGACATCCTGCTGATCGGCCACGACGGCCACGAGGAAGTCGAAGGGACGGCCGGTGAGGCGCCCGAGCACATCCAGATCATCAACGGCCCGCACGAGGTGGACAAAGTCACCGTCCGCGACCCGGAGAAAGTCATCTGGCTCTCGCAGACCACCCTCAGCGTGGACGAGACCATGGAAACGGTCCGCCTCCTGAAGGAGCGTTTCCCCACCCTGCAGGATCCGCCCAGCGACGACATCTGCTACGCCACCACCAACCGGCAGGTGGCCATCAAGAAGATCTCGCCGCAGGCCGACCTCGTGATCGTGGTGGGATCCGCGAACTCCTCGAACTCCGTGCGCCTGGTGGAAGTGGCGCTGGAGTACGGCGCGAAGGCCTCCTACCGGGTCGACTTCGCCAACGAGGTGGACGAGTCCTGGTTCGAGGGCGTCGCCACCGTCGGCGTGACCTCGGGCGCGTCCGTGCCGGAGGTGCTCGTCAAGGACGTGCTCCGGCTGCTGGCCGACTACGGCTACGGTGCCGTCGAGGAAGTCGTCACGGCGGAGGAGGACCTGCTGTTCTCGCTGCCGAAGGAGCTGCGGGCCACGCTCAAGCAGGCCGGGGACGTCTCCCGCGCCCTCGGCGGCCGCAGCGCCCGTTCCGCGGAAAAGTCCTAAGCTCCCGGCCACACCGCCCTAGGCGGCGGATTCTTCCGACGCCCCGCGGTCACCGGGCTGTCCCGCGGCAGCTTCCGCGGAACCGATTGCCTGTTGCAGTTCCGGGGCTGCCACGGAGCGCGGCGTCGCCTCGACGGTGACCGGAGTGGCCAGGCCGGCGCCGTCCATGGCGTTGAGCTTCCGCGCGGTGGGCAGCACTCTGGCTTCCAGCGTGCCGACCAGCGAGTTGTAACGGTCCACCGAGGTCTTCAGCGATGAGCCCAGCTTGGAGACGTTGTCGCCCAGGGTGCCCATCCGTTCGTAAAGCTGCTGCGCCAGCTCGAAAAGCTCCCGCGCGCTGTCCGTCAGCACGTCCTGCCGCCAGGTGAACGCCACGGATTTGAGCACCGCCAACAGCGTCCCGGGCGAGGCGAGGACGACGTTCCTGGACAGCGCATAGTCCAGCAGCGCCGGATCTGCCGTAAGGGCGGCCGCCAGGATCGACTCCGCGGGCAGGAAACACACCACCAGTTCCGGAGCGTTGCCGGGGATGTCCCAGTACTTCTTGTTGCTCAGGGCATCAACGTGGGCCTTCAGCGCCTTGGCATGGGCTGCCAGCAGCGACTGCTGGCCGTTCAGTGTTCCCGCTCCGGGGGCCCGGCCGCCGGCGGGGGAGCCGAGCTCCTGCGCCTCCAGGTAGGCCGTCAGCGGCACCTTGGCATCCACCACGAGCTGCTTGTCGCCCGGGAGCTGAACCACGAGGTCGGGCCGGACGGTGGCCTCGGACCCCGAGCCTGAACTGTGCAGCTGCTCGTGGAAGTCGACGTGCCGGAGCATCCCGGCCGCTTCCACCACGCGGCGCAGCTGGACCTCGCCCCACTGGCCGCGCGCGCTGTTGGACCGCAGGGCCGACTCCAGCGCGTGCGTTGACCGCAGCAGCTGCTCGTCCGAGAGCCGGGCCTCCTGCAGCTGCTGGGCGAGCTGGCCGTATTGTTCCAACCGGTCCCGCTCCAGCAGCGAGACCTGCTGCTGGACGGCGGTGAGCTTCTCGGCCACGGGTGCCAGTGCGCGCAGCACGCTGCCGTCCTGCGTCCGCGCGTCGCCCAGCTCCCGGTTCTGCGCCGCGAGCAGGCGGCGTTCGGCGTCGGCGGCGGCGAACTGGGCGCTGACCTCGGAGAGCCGGGCGGAGACGCCGTCGAAGTCGTGTTCGAGGGCGGCGCTGCGGCGCCGGAACACCACGAAGGTGAAGGCGGCGCCGGCCACCGCTCCGATGAGCAGCATCAGCAGGGCAAGAATGAGTGCGAAAGCGTCCATGCCTTCACTCTGGCACGCAGCCCTGACACTTTTAGCCAGTGACGCTCGGGACGCCGGATCCGCGGACGCGGACCGCCCCGGGCGACGCCGACGGCGAACGGCGCCCCGCCGCCGCAGGGGGAGGGGGCGTTTACCGGTAGAATCAATACTCGTGGCTCTTACTATTGGCATCGTCGGACTGCCCAACGTCGGCAAATCAACCCTTTTCAACGCACTGACCCGCAACCAGGTGCTCGCGGCGAACTACCCGTTCGCCACGATCGAGCCCAACGTCGGCGTCGTGAACCTGCCGGACCCGCGGCTCGAGAAGCTGGCCGCCATCTTCGGCTCCGCACGCCTGCTCCCGGCTGCCGTGTCCTTCGTGGACATCGCCGGCATCGTCAAGGGCGCGTCCGAGGGCGAGGGCCTGGGCAACCAGTTCCTCGCGAACATCCGGGAGGCCGAAGCGATCGCCCAGGTGGTCCGCGTGTTCGATGACCCCGACGTCATCCACGTCGACGGCAAGGTCGATCCCCGCTCGGACATGGAGACCATCAACACCGAGCTGATCCTGGCCGATCTCCAGACCATCGAGAAGGCCGTCCCGCGGATCGAAAAAGAAGTCAAGATCAAGAAGCGCGAAGCCGCCGAGCTGGCCGCCGTCAAGGCCGCCCAGGCCGTGCTGGAACGCGGCGACACCATCTTCTCCTCGATCAAGAGCGACAAGCTGGAAATGGAACACCTCAAGGAACTCGGCCTGCTCACGGCCAAGCCCTTCATCTACGTCTTCAACGCGGACGAGGGCATCCTGGGCAGCCCGGAGAAGCAGGAAGAGCTGCGCGCCCTGGTGGCCCCGGCCGACTGCATCTTCCTCGACGCCAAGCTGGAATCAGACCTCGTCGAACTGGACGAGGAAGAAGCCCGCGAAATGCTGGAAATGAACGGCCAGGACGAGTCCGGCCTGGACCAGCTGGCGCGCGTCGGTTTCCACACGCTGGGGTTGCAGACCTACCTCACCGCCGGCCCCAAGGAAACCCGAGCCTGGACCATCCACCAGGGCGACACGGCTCCCCAGGCTGCCGGTGTCATCCACTCCGACTTCCAGCGCGGCTTCATCAAGGCCGAAGTCGTCTCCTTTGACGACCTGATCGAGGCTGGCTCCATGGCCGAGGCAAAGGCCCGCGGCAAGGTCCGGATCGAAGGCAAGGAATACGTTATGGCCGACGGCGACGTGGTTGAATTTAGATTCAATGTGTAGGTTCTTCGCCTGAATCAGTAGAAATGCCGCCCTCCGTGAAAACGTACGAGGGCGGCATTTCTTGTAACAGAATTGATAGTCGTAGCGTCAAGGACCTTCGGACGGAGTCCCGGTGCATAGGAAATTTCGGGCTTTTTCCTCGGATACCCAATGACCTGCGACTCCAACGCGAGGCGATGCGGGTCTTTCCCTTACCAGCGCTCACGAGTCATTTCACAGCTAACCCCTTGACGCCGACCGGGGAGGGGGCCATCTCGGTCGTTTCCTTATGGCCTGATTCCGTCGGAGGCAGATCCGGTGCGCTCCGTGGACCTGCAGTCCACTCCCGGTCCAGTATTCCGAAGACGAACTCACTTCCCCACCTACCTTTGAAAAAGACGTTTTCGTGGAAGTGGGCTTCCCTCCGCATTCCCACCCTGTCAAGAAGCCGGGCCGCAGAATCGTTGAGCGCGTCGGTGACAGCTAGTATGCGGTGGAGATGCAACTGCTCGAAGGCGTAGCCGAGGAGCCCCAGAACCGCCTCACGGCCATACCCGTGCCCCTGGTGCTCGGGCGCTAGAGTAAATCCCAATTCCGCCTCGCCCTTTTCAGTGTCGTTCACCCTTAATGCAACATCGCCGATGAGAATGCCGTCGGCACGTCTTTCGAGGGCGAACTGGTACCACTCTCCCGGTATGCCGGGCTGGATGTTTTGCATCGAGTTGATGAGGGTGCGACCTTGTTCAAGGGTGTAATTGCTCCAGCTTTGGTACCGCTCGACCTGGGGCTGGGCGCGATAGGCGGCAAAGGCTTCTGCATCTGCCGGATGGAATGGGCGGGCGTGAAGGCGCGGTGTTTCGAAATGGGCGACAGCGGGTCCTGTTTCGGGGCCGTTGAAAGTCGGCATTTAGTTTCTTCTCCTTGTAGGAACTTTGGATTTGTTTCGGGAGTGCTGCGGCCCGTTCGCACGGTGGTGAGGCTTGCTGGCTGCCGTGGACGTGCTGCGGATGCCGGACGCCGCTTCGCCGCGGCGACGGACGGCTCGGTGCGGCACTGTTCGGCCACAGCTGTCGCGCTCGGGAGTCTATCGGCGGAGCGGTATCCGGAGCATCCTAGCCCGGGCCTGCGCCGGGTTCACCGGAAGCGTGCCGGGTCGCCGTCCGTGGCGGAGAATCGCGGCGATGACTCCAATGAACGGGCTCTGCCTTCACTATTGGCCGGGGACCTTTCACAGTGAGAACTGCAATCTAGACGGCTCATTCGGACAGACGCCCACTTACCTTGTCTGCCTCCAGACGCTGGCGTGCGGTGTTGAGTCCTGCTCCCACCGGGACGTGGCCGGTAGCTGATGCCAGTCCGAAGACCGGCATGTCGCTGTACATGCTTTCCCTGCCACCCGGGACCGTCTCGTAGGTCTCGTGCCACACCCCGACGTCGCCAGTGCCAGCTGATTCGCGCATGAACCGGCGCCAGGGCTCAAGGTGCGGCGCGGACCGGTCCGCCGCGAACCGCTGCAGATGCTCCGGGCTCTTCCAGTAGGTGACCATGATGGTGGTCCGGCCGAACCATTGCTGGTAGCCCAGCAATCCTGCATCCGGCGTCTTGGCCAGGTAGGCAAGCATCTTGGGCATGGACGCCCCCACCTGTGCCACCTTCCCGAATTTCCACCACCGGTTCGCGCGCATCCCGATCAGGAAGACTGTCACCGGTCCTCCGGGAGCGGCAGTGAAACGCCCTGTGTGAACTTGGTCAGCCAATTCTTTTCCTTTCATAACAGTGTTACAGAACAGTGTTATGGAATACTTGCTGTATGGCAAGACCCGTAGTCCACGACGAAAACCTGCGCCGCAGGCTGCTCGACGCCGCAGCCTCCCTGATCGCCCGCGACGGCGCCGCCGTCGTATCGCTGCGTGGCCTTGCCGCTGCCGCGGGGACGTCGACGACAGCGGTGTATTCACTCTTCGGGGGGAAAGCGGAACTGCTGAGTGCCGTGCTCGACGACGGCTTCGCGTCCTTTGCTGCCTCCCAGCAGGACGCAGCCGATGGCGGCGTCGAAGCATTGGGGCTGGCCTATCGAGCCTGGGCCCTGGAGCATCCGGTTCTCTACGGCCTGATGTTCAGCGGTTCGCTGGCCAGCCAAGTACCCTGCCGGCCGACACCGGGAGCCGCTGAACCAGCAATAGGGCCGCTGTTCGCCGCAGTTGCCGCAGCGATGCCAGGATCGCCGGAGGATGAGATCGCCTCGATGGTCGGCGTGGTGTGGGGCCAAGTCCACGGGATGGTGTCACTGGAACTTGCCGGAGCGCCAGCGGCTGGCTGGACGTGGGAAGCGGCCTATGATGCCGGCCTTCGGCAGATTGGCCGCTCGCTGGGACGCTAGGGAAGGACTTTGACCCCAAGCGAAGGGAGATCAGAAGTGGAGGTCTGACGGCCGTCGCTCCGGATCCGCAAGTCGTCCACATACGGCAGGATTCTGATCCGCACAGCCTGCTGTCCGTTCAGTATTGGTCCCATGGGAATCCGATACTACGCCTACGCATTTGACAGTGATCAGGCCGGGAAAGCACTTGCTGATCCACGCACCATGATCGGCCCCGACCCGCTCGCGGATGCGTTCGGCCTTGAGCCTGGCTTTGTTCGGGGCGTCACAGACCTCCGGCAATCTCTCCCGGAGCGTGACCTCCTCTACCTCGACAAAGCATGGCCGTATTTGCAGCGGCTCACTGCTCCGCGCTCGTCGGGTTCTGCAGCCAGAGCTTCCTACCGGATGTTCGAAGGGCATGTGACACATGCCGACGATGGTTTTACCTGGCAGCCGTGGGTGCGCGCACTTCCGCCGCACGAGGTCGCACTGATTGCCCGGGACCTTGAGGCGATCGACGACCACGACATCAACGCCGTCCTGGGCGGGTCCCGCTCGTCCGGCCAGTCGCTGGAGTCCGAGATGGCCTATGCCGCCGCTTTCCTTGACAGAGCGAAAGATTTCGTCCGCGCGGCGGCCTCGGACGGGCGCGGATTTGCTTACATGATCGGTTGACAGAGGTTCAGCAGCAACGGGCCGACGTTAGAGGTGACCATGACGGCGTTCGGCGGGCGAGTGCCAACACGTTATTCCGAGACGGAACGTGATTGAGCTCCGGTTTAACGTTTAGCCCACAGAATTTTGAGACGGCCCCAGATGCTTCCGCATCTGGGGCCGTCTCCGTTGGTGCGGTGGGAGCCTCGGTGGGTTCTGGGTGCCGAGTGTGCAATAGCCGGTGTCTCGGATGGCCGCCAATGGCGGTTCCCAAGAGTGCGCAGGAATCCGACCCGCGCTGGGCTACCTGCAGCACGTGGCCTAGGATCTACCCATGACGACTCTTCAGGGTGCAGTTGTTCTGGTAGTCGGCGCCACCGGCGGACTCGGTTCGCGCATCGCCGCTCAGCTGGAGAGCAACGGGGCCGTCGTCGTCCGATCGTCAAAGTCTGGTGGGCATGATCTGCGCATACGCTCCGTGATCCAGAAGGTGCTGGATGACACGAATGCGCAGTACGGACGTCTCGACGGGCTAGTGGTTGCATCCGGGGTCGTCGCCTTCGGCGCCGCATCAGACCTTGAACCGGCCACGGTGGACGAACTCTTTGCTGTGAACACGACCAGTTCGATCCAGCTCATTACCCAGAGCCAGCCCTACCTCGCGGCCTCGGCACGTGAGGGCCGGGAGCCCTTCGTGGTCACACTGAGCGGTGTTGTCGCCGAGGCACCCGTCGCCGGTCTGGCGGCATACTCGGCGTCGAAGGCTGGGCTCGCGGCCTTTGTTGTCGCAGCGGCGCGTGAGTATCGCCGCGCGGGCATCCGAATCGTGGACGCCCGCCCAGGCCACACCGGCACCGCGCTGTCCAAGCATCCGATCGCCGGGTCAGCGCCGCGATTCGGAGCGGGGCTGGATCCGGACATAGTTGCAGCGCGGATTATCACCGCGATTGTCAACGGCGAGAAAGATCTGCCCGGCACTGCCTTCTAGACTCGGTCAGACGTTCATTTGCATTGCTCATGGGCGTCAGCCACAGGGGCGGCCGATTGTGTAGTGCTGACGATCCGCGGTGATCCCGGCCGGAAAGCGCGTCATGCGATAGTTGGAAAAGTCCGCCTCCGGCATCTCCGGCCGGCTAGCAACACACAGAGGAACACCCATGGTGAACGTCCAGACCGAAATACTGATCCGGCGGCCCCGCGACATCGTGGCCAGCTATGCTTCCGACCCGGACAACGCGCCGGCTTGGTACGTGAACATACGATCTGCAAAATGGCAGACTCCGCGGCCCTTGGCGGTCGGATCCCGGGTTGCCTTCACCGCGCGATTCCTGGGCCGAAATCTGGATTATGTCTACGAAATAAGCGAGCTGGTCCCTGGCTACCATCTCACTATGCGTACAAGTCAAGGTCCTTTCCCGATGTGGACCACCTACAGCTGGTCCGATGAGGATGGCGCGACCCGCATGACACTCCGCAACACAGGTGAACCCTCCGGGTTCTCAGCATTTGCCGGCATCTTCATGGCGCCAATGATGCGCAGGGCCATGCGCAAGGACCTGGAGAACCTCAAGAAGATCCTCGAAGCCCACTAATCCACCAGGGCCCTCGCGCTTCCCGCGCCAGTGCGGCCCCTCGCTCGATCCGGAGCAGAGAACACGTGGGCCGAGGCACCCTTTTCGTCCTCCCGATCGGCGTCTTTCAGCGGCGCATCTCTGGAGTTGGCTGGACGTCTGTTTCCCTGGTCTGTACAAGGAATACCGGCTCACGGGAGACTGACGCCATGCGCAAATTGACCTTCGGCATGAACCTGAGCCTGGACGGCTACATCGCCGCGCCCGGCGGCGACGTCGGCTGGAGCGTACCGAGCGACGAGCTGTTCCAATATTGGTCCGACCGAGTGGAGGCGACCGGGCTGGCGCTGTACGGGCGCAAACTGTGGGAGACGATGAGCTCCCACTGGCCGACTGCCGACCAGCAGCCTGGCGCCACAACGGCTCAGATCGAGTTCGCCCGCCGCTGGCGGGACATGCCGAAGGTGGTGTTCTCCTCGATGATCAGCACGGTGGATTGGAATACCCGTCTGGTCGCCGGCGACGCGGTCGCCGAGGTCACCAGGCTCAAGGCCGAGGACGGCGCCTCCATGGACATCGGCGGTGCCACACTCGCCGCGGCGGCCATGCGGGCCGGGCTGATCGACGAGTACGCGATCGTCACCCATCCGGTGCTGGTGGGCGGCGGCACGCCGTTCTTCACAGCCCTGGACAACCGGGTGGACCTTAGCTTGCTGGAGACCCGGACGTTTCCCGGCGGTGTGGTCCTTACCAGGTACGAGACCCGGCACTGAGTGCCCGCCGACACGGCGGAATGCGAACCCTGGCCACTATCGCTCCTTTAGAACAGCGGCCAGGGGACGGCCGGCATCTCACCGCGCGGACCCGGAAACCGCCCTGCCAGGCGCAACCGGGCGCAGCGCGCGGCGAGCGATGTGATTTCGTCGGCGCTGAGCAAGTCCGCCAGGTCTCGGCCCAGCCCACCCTGCAGTCCTTCGCTGACACGGTCGAGGCCGTCGCGTTCCTCGGCGGTCAGCGCGTCTCCCAGCCATCCCCACAGCACCGTGCGCAGCTTGTGATCACGGTGAAAGGTGAGCCCATGGTCCACGCCGTGCCGGTGTCCGTCCGTCATGGCAAGAATATGGTCGCCTTTGCGGTCGGCGTTGTTGACGATGATGTCGAACACCGCCATGCGCCTGAGCGCCGGCGAGTCTTCGTGAACGAGGGCGACCATCCGTCCGTTCTCATCTCGTCCCTCGAGGACGTGTTTCCAGCCCGTCTCCGGCACCCGGTCCGTCGCGACCAGGTCCACGGCGCTTTGGGCGGGGTCCCTCTCCTGCCAGAGCTGCACCATTCCCTCGCCCATCGGACCATCGCGTAGCCAAGTGTGCGGCACAACGTCCCAGCCGAAGACCTGGGAGACCAGGTACGCGGCCACTTCCCGGTGAGCCAGGGTGCCGTGGGGAAAATCCCACAGCGGCTTTTCGCCTGCTATCGGCTTGTAGACGACCGCCAGGTCACCGATGCTGCCCAGGAATGTGGCGTTCGAAGCAGTCGTGATGCGGCCGGTAAGCGTCAGCTCGGCGGTCACCAGGTCCGTCGCCGGCATCAGGCCTCGGGAAGGGTGCAGATGTGCCCGTCGGCGTCGATGGGGTAACCGCAGAGCGGGCACGTCGGACGCCCGGCGCCCACTATCTCACGGGTGCGTTTGGCGAATGCGCGGGCGGTGCCGACCGGTATTCGCACCAGCAGCATTTCGGGTTCCGCAGCGTCGTCCTCGGCAAGCAATGGGTCGTTGTCATCGGCGTCGACGTCGGTGACGGGGTAGGCCTCAATGACGACCTGGGCCGTGGTGGGGTCCCAGCCCAAGCTCATTGCCCCGGTGCGGAACTGCTCCTGCACCGCCTCGAGCTGGTCATTGTCGACAAGTTCAATGGGAGTGCCGGTGGGAACGCTGAAGGGGTTGCCCTCGACTGTGAGGAGCTGGTCGAGAATTTCGTCGACCTTCTCCGCGAGCAGAGCAGCCTGCTGCTTCTCCAAGGCAATACTCACGATCTGCTTCCCTGCGCGCACCTGCAGATAGAACGTACGTGCCCCCGGACGGCCAATGGTGCCAACGACGACCCGATCAGGCCAGGCAAACTCGTGAACACGTGTAGGCATGTCAGTATTTTAGGCACATGAGGTTCATGGCGTCGCCTGCCCTGCACCGCCGCCCACCGGCGCATCGCCGGAGTGGATGCCGTTCGACAGCCACGACAGATCACCCGCATCGGTGTTGGTCGCGTAGACGCTCGGCCGACTGGCGCCGTAGCGCACGATCGATATGGAGGCGGGGCCCACATTAATACGCTGGAACAGGTCGAGGTGCATGCCGAGCGCGTCGGCGAGGACCGACTTGATGATGTCACCGTGACTCACCGCCACCCACACGGCCCCTGGCCCGAACTCGGCTTCGAAGGCTGCATCGTGGCGTCGAATCGCTGCCACTGACCGGGCCTGCATCGCTGCCATGGATTCACCGCCGGGAAAGACGACGGCGGACGGTTGCGACTGCACGACCGGCCACAATTCCTCGGCCGCGAGATCGCTGAGCATACGGCCCTGCCACTGGCCGTAGTCGCACTCGGTGAGAGCCGGATCGACCGGCGCGTACGGCGTGCCAGCCTGGCGATCGAGGATGAGCTGGGCAGTCTGCTGGCAACGCTCGAGAGGACTGGATACCACCCCAACTAAGGGCACGGCCGCGAGCCGGTCTCCGGTCAGAGCCGCCTGGTCCCGCCCGATCTGGTCCAGGCTGACGCCGAAGGCCCGCCCCGCCAGCAGCCCGGTGGCATTCGCGGTGGTGCGGCCGTGCCGCACGAGGATAACTGTCGCCATCCACCCAGCCTAACCACCCGGTCGATGGCGGATCGCACCGAACCGGGCCGCGTCGAACTGGCAAACAATGCACTGTACGCATGACGTCGTTGATGGAACACTGCGGGATGAACATCTTTGAGTGGTGGCCCCTGGTCGATGCGGAAACACGCGGCTGGCTCATTGAGCACAACGGCGAGCCGCTGCCGCCGCATGTGTTCTCCAACATCGTGGCGGTCACCGGCAGCACGGCCGATTCCGACTGGTGGGCAGGCGAAACTGCAGACGGACCCCAGCTTTCCGATGACGCAGTGGACTGGATCGAGGCCGTCGCCAACGATGAAGAGGCGTAACGCAGGCGGGACAGGCGCCCCGGTGCGGATGCGGGGCCGGGTTGTTAGGATCGGGCCGACCGTCCTGACCGTATGCGTCTTTCCGAAAGCGGGGATCCGTGAAAGCCGACCATTATGACAATTTTGCCGAGAGCTACTCGGCGGAGAACGAATCCAGCCTCCTCAACGCCTACTACGAGCGGCCGGCAATGATCGGCCTCGCCGGCGACGTGACCGGCCGGCGGATCCTGGACGCCGGGTGCGGCTCCGGGCCCCTGTCCGCGGCGCTGAGCGCTAAAGGCGCGATCATGACGGGCTTCGATTCCAGTCCAGCGATGCTCGACCTGGCAAGACAGCGACTGGGCGCAACCGCTGACCTGTACGTGGCAGACCTCGGCAAACCGCTGCCTTTCGCGGATGGCTCGTTCGACGACGTCGTCTCGTCCCTGGTTCTGCACTACCTCGAAGACTGGTCGGCACCGCTTGCCGAACTGCGGCGCGTGCTGAAGCCGGGCGGTCGCCTGATCTTGTCGGTCAACCACCCCACGGTCACCGTGGTCACCCAACCAGCCGAGGACTACTTCGCCCTCCGGCAGTACTCGGAGGATTACGAGTTCGACGGCGAGCCTGCGGTCCTGACTTTCTGGCACCGGCCGCTCCACGCGATGATCAACGCCTTCATCTCGGCCGGATACCGCGTAGCCGCCGTGAGCGAACCGGAGCCGTCTCCGGATACACCGCCTGAACTGCTTCCGCCGCGCATCCTCAGCGGCGAGAAGACAGCGTTCCTGTCCTTCATCTTCTTCGTCCTCGAAGCCGACTGAGTGTAGAAGTGGGATGTGGGCCCATGAGCCGACGCGAGGGATGGGGTGCGGCGCTCCTGGCGGCGGCAGCGCTGGCCGGGTGGGGCGGAAGTGCAGTGTCGGAGGCCGCCAAGGTTGCCGCCAGTTCGCATCTCGTCCTTTTCGTCGCTGTGCCAGCCGAATGTATTGGCGCGTGGCTCGTGGCTACGGCTCTAATAGCGGCCGTTGCCGCGGTGATCCTTCTGGTGCCGCCAATGATCAGAAGGATCCGCCCCCGCAAGCTGAGTCTTGCAGCCGCGTGGACCGCTGGTCTGGCTGCGGCCGCTGCGGTGCCCCACCTTGCACTCCTGTTGTTCTTCGCCGTCCTCACAGCCGTCGTGTCTGCTGACTATGTGAGGCTTGAAGCCGATGACGGCCAGTCGGTGCTCATCACCCAGGACCAGTTCGACGGCGAGGCAGTCGACATCTATGTTCGGCACGACGACACCCACTACCGGTGGAGCCGCAGCGCGCCCGAGCTCGCCGGCCGGCCGCGCGTAAAGGATCAGAACTGCAGGCTCGACCCGGTCGGCGGCGGGCTTCAACTGGTCTGTAACTCCGGCACCCTGGCAATCGGTCAGAACCTATAACCTCGGTTGACGCGCCGTCGCTGGGTCCCCGCCGGGCCGGTAATGGCCGATTAACTCGAAAAGCCCCGATTCGCATGAATCCGGGCTTTTTGATGCGTTTCGTCCCTATCTTGCGGTGTCCCATCCGTCAATGAATTTCGACAAAATTTACTTAACGGCCCCGCCAATTGTTGCAGCTCGATAACGAACTATACCGAGGGTCAACTTTCGTGCCCTTCTGACCCGTCGCGGGTTTACGCTTCATGCCATGTGAGACGCGCCACACTGCCGCTGGGGGAGTGTGGACGTCTGGCGGGTGCCTACGGCGCCGGTCTCATCCACACCACAGAAACAAGGAGGCGGAATGCGCTTCGGTCGTATTTCCAAAGCAGTGGGGGTCGCGGCGGCAGCGGCGCTCGCACTGAGCGCCTGTGCAGGCAACAGCGGCGGGTCAACCCCCTCGACTGCTGCTGCGGCAGGCAAGTCAGGCGGATCGGCAACGGTCGTCGAGGTTAACGCGTTCAACACGTTCAACCCGAATACCGCGGACGGCAACACTGACATCAACTCGAAAGTCAGCTACGCCACCCACTCCGGGTTCTTCTACATCGACAACAAGCTGAACGTTGTGCGCAACGAAAAGTTCGGCAAGATGGAAAAGGTCTCAGACAACCCACTCACCGTGAAGTACACCATCAACGACGGTGTTAAGTGGTCCGACGGCACCCCCGTCACGGCAGCCGACCTGGTCCTCCAGTGGGCCGCATTCTCCGGCTACTACAACGACGCAGACGCCGAAGGCAAAAAGGGAACCACCTACTTCTCCTACGCCGGTGACCCGACCGGTATCGCGCTGACCGATTTCCCGGAACTCGGCGACGACAACCGTTCCATGACCATCAAGTACTCGAAGCCGTTCGCTGACTGGGAAATCGCCCTCGGCGGCCCGGGTATCGACATCCCGGCCCACGTCCTGGCCAAGAAGGCGGGCCTGGCCGACGCCAAGGCCTTCGTCGACATGATCAAGGAAATGCCCCGCGGCGACGCCAAGAACCCGAAGCCCGCCAACAAGCAGCTCAAGGCCATGGCTGACATGTGGAACACCGGCTTCGACACCAAGACGCTGCCGGCCGATCCCAGCCTCTTCCTCTCCAACGGCCCCTACGTCGTGAAGGCGATGAACCAGGACCAGTCCCTGACCATGGTCAAGAACAAGGACTACAACTGGGGCCCGGAGGCCAAGCTGGACGAAATCACCGTCCGCTACATCGGTGAGGCTCCGGCCCAGGTCCAGGCGCTGAAGAACGGCGAGGCCGACATCATCGCACCGCAGGCTTCCGCCGACACGGTGGAGCAGCTCAAGGCCCTCGAAAGCCAGGGCGTCACGGTGGAGGTGGGCAACCAGCTCTCCTACGACCACATCGACCTGAACTACAGCGGCCCGTTCGCCGACAAGAATGTCCGTGAAGCCTTCATGAAGACGGTTCCGCGCAAGGACATCGTGGACAAGATCGTCAAGAAGCTTGACGACAAGGCCGCTCCGCTGGATTCCCAGCTCTTCGTCCCGGACCAGGCCAAGTACGCCGACTCCGTCAAGGACAACGGCTCCTCCGCGTACCAGGATGTTGACATCGAAGGTGCAAAGAAGCTGCTGAACGGTGCCACGCCGTCGGTCCGCATCATGTACAACAAGGACAACCCCAACCGTGTTGACGCCTTCTCCCTGATCCGCGAGTCCGCCGGCAAGGCTGGCTTCAAGGTCGTCGACGGCGGTCTCGGCAAGTCTGACTGGGGCAAGGCCCTCGGCGACGGCAGCTACGACGCCACCATCTTCGGCTGGATCAACTCGGGCGTCGGCGTTTCCGGTGTTCCGCAGATCTTCAAGTCCGGAAACGACTCGAACTTCAACAAGTTCAGCGATCCCGAGGCCGACAAGCTGATGGACGAACTGATCGTCACCACCGACAAGGCCAAGCAGGATGACCTCATCCAGCAGATCGACAAGAAGATCTGGGCCTCGGCCTACGGCCTGCCGCTCTTCCAGGCGGTCGGCGTGGACGCATACAGCGACCGCCTCACCGGTGTGAAGTACATGCCGAACCAGACCGGTGTCTGGTGGAACTTCTGGGAGTGGGCACAGAAGTAGCCCGCAACCGCAAGTGACACTTGCTAGCTGAAGGCGTCGGGACCACGGCTTTACGGTCCCGACGCCTTTCTAGCGACCCTCCCCGGCGATGTCTCGGCGCTAAGCCGCATCTCCCGGGGAACCCGGCCTAACTCTGCGACCGGTCCGGGCGATCCCTGGGCCCGAATACCGAGGTTCTATTCCCCATGGTGACCTACATAGTCCGGCGGCTCATGACTGCCGCCCTCATTCTTCTCGGTGCATCCTTCCTGGTGTATCTCCTGACAGCGGCGTCAGGGGATCCCCTTGAGGAATACCGGGCTATCAACGCAGCGAACAAGCAGCAACTGATGGACGCCCGCACCGAACTCCTGCAGCTGGACGTCCCGCCGCCGCTGCGCTACTTCAAGTGGCTCGGCGGTGCGGCCCAGTGCCTCATCCCCTTCGCCGGCTCCTGCGACCTGGGCAAGAACATCGTCGGCCAGCCCGTCACCGACGCCCTGGGACACGCCCTGGTCCAGACCCTGACGCTGGTCACCGGCGCCACAGTGCTGGCCATCCTGATCGGCATCACGCTGGGCATTGTCACGGCCCTGCGCCAGTACAGCGCGCTGGACTACGGCGTGACGTTCATGGCATTCCTGTTCTTCTCGCTGCCGATCTTCTGGGTCGCCGTCCTGCTCAAGGAATTCGGCGCCATCGGCTTCAACAACTTCCTGCGCAATCCCGAAATCCCGATACCGACTGCCATCGCCATCGGCGTGGTCTTCGGTGCCGTGATCGCGGTGGCCGTGGGCGGCGAGCTCAAGCGGCGGGTGCTCACCGGCGGCGTCGTCTTCCTCTTTGTCACCGCCATCCTGGTCTACTTCTCCGCCACCGAATGGTTCAAGACCCCGGGCCTGGGGCCGGTGCTGATCGCGATCGCCGGCGTCGGCCTGGCCTTCGCCGTCACCCTGCTCACCGCCGGCCTGAAAAACCGCAAAGCCCTACAGTCCGCGCTGATCAGCGTCGGCGTCGGCGTCGTGCTGTACTTCGTGGTCCAGCCCCTGCTGGACCAGGCCACCTTCGTGATGATCGTGCTGCTGGGTATCGCCACCGTCCTGGTCGGCCTGGGCATCGGCTACCTCGTGGGCGGCTACGACCGCGGGCAGTCGATGCGCGCGGCCGCCATCACCTCGTTCCTGGTGGGATTCCTGATCCTGCTGGACCGGTTCATGCAGGCCTGGCCGACGTACTTCAACAACAGCCGGGTCCGCGGGCGCCCCATCGCCACCATCGGGGCGAGCACCCCGAACATTGAAGGCGATTTCTGGGTGCTGGGCCTGGACTCCTTCACCCACCTGATCCTGCCGACCCTGGCCCTGATCCTGATCTCCTTGGCCAGCTACACCCGGTTCACCCGGGCCTCGATGCTGGAAATCATGAACATGGACTACATCCGGACCGCCCGGGCCAAGGGCCTGACCGAACGGACCGTGGTGATGCGCCACGCCTTCCGCAACGCGCTGATCCCGATCGCCACCATCGTGGCCTTCGAC
>NZ_CAXHZI010000017.1:0-76226 GCF_964021775.1 uncultured Arthrobacter sp. | reverse complement strand
GCCCTCGCGGCTTAGGATCTTACTTGGCCAGTCCAACTTTCGGGGACCAGTTCAGATTCCCCCGGCCCGCCGCTGTTGTGGTTATTTGCCGGTGTTAGCTGGCCGGGACGGTTTCCTTGGCCTGCTGGGCCGACTGCTGTTGTGCGTTCCACGCAGCGTAGCTGCCGTCGAGTTCGACGACGTCGTAGCCGGCGCGGCGCAGGGCGCTGGCCGCGACGGAGTTCCGGACGCCGCTTTGGCAGTAGGACACGATGGTGCCCTCGGCGGGGAGTTCGTCCAGGTGCCACATGACGCGGCCGCCGCTGAGCTGGTAGGAGCCGGGGATGTGCCCGGCGGAGTGCTCGGTGCGGTTGCGGACGTCCAGGACCATCGCGGCGTCGAAGCCGTCGAGTTCCTCGGGCTGGATCAGCTTCGGCACGGAGACCGGCAGGCCTTCGAGGCCGGTGACGTAGCCGGCGACCTTGTCGATGCCGACGCGGACCAGGTGGTCCCACATTTCCTGCGCGGCGGCCTGGTCCGGGGCCAGGAGCACCAGCGGGTTGGTGTCGGTTTCCGGGTTCACGACCCAGGCGCCGAAGCTGGCGGTGGATTTGCCGGCCGGGACGTTCACGGAGCCGGTGACGGTACCTTCGTGGACCTCGTTGTTCGGGCGGGTGTCCACGAAGATGACCTTGTCCGCGGCGAGGTCGGCGGCGACGTCGGCGGTGGCGAGTTCGGCCAGGGGTGCGCGTTCGCCCATCACGGCCGGGCCTTCCCGGTTTTCACGCTTCATCCGGGCGAAGTAGGCGTGCGCGTCGGGCTGGCCGTCGAGGAGTTCGTCGATGAAGCCCTGCTCGTCGTTCGCGGCCAGGTACGGGCCCCACCAGGCGTAGAGGCGTTCGTAGCCGACCGTGGAGGACGGGATCGCGCCCAGGGCCTTGCCGCAGGCGCTGCCGGCGCCGTGGCCGGGGTGGACCTGGACGTGGTCCGGCAGGGTCAGGAACTTATCGCGCAGGCTCGCGAAGAGCTGCTTCGCGCCGGCGAACCGGGTATCAACCCCGCCGGCGGCCTCGTCCAGCAGGTCCGGGCGGCCCAGGTCGCCGGAGAAGACGAAGTCACCCGAGAGCAGGTAGCCCGGGGCGTCGGCGAACGCGCCGTCGGTGATCAAAAAGGACAGGTGCTCCGGGGTGTGCCCGGGAGTGTGGAGGGCCTTGACCGTGATGTTGCCCAGCTTGATCTCATCGTTGTCGTTCAGCCGCCCGGCGTCGAACCCGTACTGCCAGTCCGCTCCGCCCTCGCCCGAAACATACGCGGCAGCGCCCGTCGCGGCAGCCAGTTCCCGGGTCCCGGACAGGAAGTCCGCGTGGATATGCGTCTCGGTCACCGCGACGATCTTCATCCCGTTCGCGGCAGCAAGATCCCGGTACACGGCAATATCACGCCGGGGATCAACCACCAGCGCCTCACCCTTGGCCTGGCAACCAATGAAATAGCTCGCCTGGGCAAGGTCTTCGTCGTAAATGCGCTCAATAAGCATGGGGCTCTCTTTCGTTGGACGGGCGTGGTGCGCCGGGAGGTCATCCTCCCTCGCCTACCTCCAACAATAATACCCCCGGGGGTATAAGACAACTCCTGGCCGCAGGGGCTAAACAACGCGAGGGGCCGGCCTTCCGGCTAGCCCCTCGCGTCTGCCCCGGTCGTCCTAGGGCACGACCAGCGCCGGGTTCGCCTGCTGGCAGACGGTGTCGCCGGCAGTCTGGTTGACGATGTCCGGCGGCAGCGACACCGGAGCGTCGGCCTGCTTGGCACCGGACTTGTAGTCGCTGCCCACGTACACCTGAACGCCGGTGACGCCAGCGGCCGGGAGCACCTGCTTCGCCGGGATACCCAGCAGCGCGGCGACGTCGGCCGCGACGTCGGCGGAATCCGCGCCATAGTAGACAGCCGTGGACGCCACCGCCGCGGCATCGAACGCGCTGGTCGCGGCGAAGCCGCCGGCCTTGAGGGCTGTCAGGACTTCCTGGGACCGCGCGGGGTTGCCCGAGCCGTTGGCCACGGCAACGGGCTGCAGCGCCTTGTCGTACGCCGGGGCGGGCAGCGCGGTGCTGGCAGTCGGCGTGGCACTGGCCGACTCGCCGGCGGTCGCAGCCGGGGTGGCCGACGGTTTTGCGGTCGGGTCGGTCAGGTCGATGTCCTTGCGCAGCGCCGCAAACAGCTGGGAGGCTGCGGGCTCGGCCAGCTGCAGGCGGTTCTCGTCCGACACGGCCGGCTCGGTCGGCGCGGCCACGAACGCCACCTTGCCGACGTCGATGTTCTTCAACCGGTTCCCGACCGTCAGCAGCGTCGGCACCGAGGCCAGGCCGTCGTCGATGGTCAGGTTCTTGGTAATCGCGTCCGCGATGGTCAGCATGCGCGCCGGGTTGGACAGGGTGCCGTCGTCCTTGATCTTGCGGACCAGTGACGAGAGGAACCCCTGCTGGGCCTTGATCCGGCCCAGGTCACTGCCGTCGCCGAAGGCATGCCGCGTGCGGACAAAGGAAAGTGCCTGCTCGCCCTTGACTTTGGAGGTACCCTTGGGCAGCCGCAGGCCGGAGTCAGGATCGAAGACCGCGTCGCTGATGCAGACGTCCACGCCGCCGACGGCGTTGGAGAGTTCCTTCACGGCGTTGAAGTCCGCCATCATGAAGTGGTCGATCTCCAGGCCGGTGAGCTTGTTAACGGTGTCCACGGCGCAGCCGATGCCCGCCTCGGTCATCGCGGCATTGATCATAACGCCGTCCTGGGCCGGGTACTGCTTGTTGGTTTTCGGATCCTTGCACTTGGGAAGGTCGACCAGGAGGTCGCGCGGGAAGCTGATCACGCTGACGCGTTTGTTGTCCGCGGAGATGTCCATCAGCATCATGACGTCGGAGTGGCCGTAGCCGGACGAGTCATCCTTGCTGCCGTACTGCGAGTTCTTGCCGTCGCGGGTGTCGGTGCCCAGGATCAGGATCTGCATCCGCCCGGTGGCGTCGTCCGGGGCGCTCTCGGTCCGGCTGTTGCCCGCGCCGAGGGCCTGCGTGGTGATGTTTCCCTGCAGCCGGAAGACCCAGTAGGCGCCGAAGGCGATAACCCCCACGAGCAGGACCGAGAGAATGATCGTGGCGGCCTTCAGCCATCCGGGAATCCGCCGGACGGTGCCCAGGTGGCGGGCCGGGCCGACGGACGCGTCGTCCGCGTGCCGGGATGCCGCGTTTGACCGAACCGGGGGGCGGGTTCCGTCTGCACGGTTGTCACGGGGTCGAACCACGGGTGGTGCCTTCCTTAGCGAGCGGGAATTCCCTATTTTAGAGGCCGAAACTGGGAAAACCCCGATGGGCATGCCCGGTCCGGGCCCCGGCTTTTTAGCGGGGCCCGGCCCGGCGGGTTGCCGCGGCCGGTTTTGTCCGGCCTAGAAGCCGAGTTTCACCAGCTGCTTCGGATCCCGCTGCCAGTCCTTCGCGACCTTGACGTGCAGGTCCAGGTAGATGCGGGCGCCAAGGAGCGCCTCGATGGCCTTCCGCGCCGTGGTGCCTACCTCGCGGAGCCGCGCTCCGCCCTTGCCGATGATGATGGCTTTCTGTGAGGGCCGTTCGACGTAGAGGTTGACCCGGACATCCAGGAACGGACGGTCCTCGGGCCGGTCCTCGCGCGGGACGATCTCGTCGACCACCACGGCCAGCGAGTGCGGAAGTTCATCACGGACGCCTTCGAGGGCGGCCTCGCGGATGAGTTCGGCGATCATCACTGCTTCGGGCTCGTCGGTGAGGTGGCCGTCCGGGTACAGCGGAGGCGACGGCGGCATGTGGCTGATCAGCACATCGGCGACCGTGCCGACCTGGAACCCGTCCGTCGCGGAGACGGGGACGATGTCTTTCCAGCCGTCCTCCCCCAGCACCTCGCGGCCCAGCGCCGCGACGGCGAGCAGCTGCTCGGTCAGCGCCTGCCGGTCCACCGTGTCGGCCTTCGTCACGATCGCGATGACCGGCTTGTTCCCGATGGCGGCCAGCTGGGCGGCAATGAACTTGTCGCCGGGGCCGATCTTCTCGTTGGCGGGCAGGCAGAAGCCAATGGCGTCGACCTCCGCGAGGGTGTCCGCGACAAGTTCATTGAGGCGCTTGCCCAGCAGGGTACGCGGCCTGTGCAGCCCCGGGGTGTCGACCATGATCAGCTGCGCGTCGTCACGGTGCACGATGCCCCGGATGGTGTGGCGGGTGGTCTGCGGCTTGGCCGAGGTAATGGCGACCTTCTGCCCGACCAGCGCGTTCGTAAGGGTGGATTTTCCCGCGTTGGGCCGTCCCACCAGCACCGCGAACCCGGCCCGGTACCCGCCGAAGGGCGCTTCGCCGTCGGACTTATTCTGCTTGCTCACGTGGAACTCCCTGTTGCGTTGATTCGGCCTCGTCGAGTAGGTCTTCAAGGTCAGTTTCTTCCTTTGGCACCGCGGCCGCAATGATGTGGCTGACGCGGTTCCGGCGGCCTTCCAGCCGGTCGGCCCGGAGGCTGACGCCGTCGACGCTGACAGTGCTGCCAACGATCGGCACCCGGCCTAGCGCTTTGGCGAGCAGGCCGCCCACAGTGTCCACTTCGTCGTCGTCGAGCTCCAGGTCGAAGAGTTCGCCGAGGTCATCGATGCTCATCCGGGCGCTGACCCGGTAGCTGCCGTCGCCCAGCTCCACGGCCTCAGCGGCCTCGGTGTCGTATTCGTCCACGATCTCGCCGACGAGTTCCTCGATCAGGTCCTCGAGCGTGACCAGCCCGGCCGTGCCGCCGTACTCGTCGATCACGATCGCCACGTGCGTGGATTCCTTCTGGAGTTCGCGCAGCAGCTCGCTCACCGGTTTGGAGTCGGGCACATACCGGACCTCGCGGGCCAGGTCGTCGACGACGGGCGGCTCCTGCCCGCCGGCCAGATTGTGGACCACGGCGGCGACGTCCTTGAGGTAGACGATGCCGAGAATCTGGTCCGTGTTCTCGCCGATGACCGGGATCCGGGAGTACCCGGAACGGAGGAACAACGACATGGCGCGGTGCAGGCTGGAGCCGGAATCGATGCTGAGGATATCGGTCCGGGGCACCATCACGGAGCGGACCAGCGTGTCGCCGAAGTCGAACACGGACTGGATCAGCTCGGCTTCGTTGTCCTCGATCACGTCCGATTCGCTGGCGCGATCGACCAGTTCGCGGAACTCCTCTTCGCTGAAAAACGCCTCGTTGTCAGCGGGCGCACCGGGGGCCACGGCACTGCCCAGGGTGACCAGCCAGCCCGGAATCGGGCCGAGCACCCAGCAGAGCCAGCGGATCAGCGGGGCGGAAAAACGGACCATGCCCGCGGAGTGCACGCGGCCCAGCTGGCGCGGGGACACGCCGACGATCACGAAGCCCACCAGGGCCATGATGCCGGTGGCCGCCAGCCCGGCAAGCCAGACATTGTCCAGCAGGCTGTGCAGCAGCACCGTCACCGCCACCGCGGAGGCCATCTCGAACCAGATCCGCCAGAACCTCAGGGCGCGCATGTGGGCCACAGGCTGGGCCATGATCCGTTTCAGTGCCCCGCCGCGGCTCTGCAGGATCGCGTGTTCGGCGTCGTGCCGGGGAAGGTAGTTGAAGGCGGCCTCCGCCGCGGTGAGCACGGCGGCAAAGCTGAGGAAGACCAGCGCCATGCCGGCCAGGATCAGTGGCGTCACTGAATCGTCTCTGCCGGGGCGTCCTTGCCGGTGAAGCCGGAGAGCAGCTCGCGCTGCAGCCCGAACATCTCTTCCTTCTCCTCCGGTTCGGCGTGGTCGAAGCCCAGCAGGTGCAGGATCCCGTGCGTCGTCAGCAGCAGCATCTCGTCCTGGGTGGAGTGCCCGGCGTTCTTAGCCTGCACCTCGGCCACCTGGGGGCAGATCGCGATGTCGCCCAGCATCCCCTGCGGGGTGGGCTTGTCCGGGGTGCCGGGGGTGAGTTCGTCCATCGGCACGGACAGCACGTCAGTGGAGCCGGGCTCGTCCATCAGCTCGATGTGCAGCTTCTCCATGGCGGGTTCGTCGACCAGCAGGATGGACAGCTCCGCCTGCGGGTGGATGAAGAGCCGTTCGAAGACGAACCGGGCCAGGGCCACCAGTTCGGCTTCGTCCACCGTGACGCCGGACTCGTTGTTGACCTCGATGCTCATGCGTGTTCTCCCCGGTTCTCCCGGGCGACAGAATGCTTGACCCGGTTCCTCTGTGTCTCGTCCCAGACGCTGTAGGCGTTGACGATGTCGCCCACCAGCCGGTGCCGGACGACGTCGGACGCGTCCAGCACGGAAAAGTTGACGTCCTCGATACCCTGCAGGATGTCCTCGACGATCCGCAGCCCGGAGCGGGTGCCGAACGGCAGGTCCACCTGGGTGACGTCGCCGGTGACGACCATTTTGGAGCCGAAGCCCAACCGGGTGAGGAACATCTTCATCTGCTCGGGGGTGGTGTTCTGGGCCTCGTCCAGGATGATGAACGCGTCGTTCAGGGTGCGCCCGCGCATGTAGGCCAGCGGCGCCACCTCGATCGTGCCGGCGGCCATCAGGCGCGGGATCGACTCCGGGTCCATCATGTCGTGCAGGGCGTCGTAGAGCGGGCGCAGGTAGGGATCGATCTTGTCGCTGAGGGTGCCGGGCAGGAACCCGAGCCGCTCCCCCGCCTCGACGGCCGGCCGGGTCAGGATGATCCGGCTGACTTCCTTTTGCTGCAGCGCCTGGACCGCCTTGGCCATGGCCAGGTAGGTCTTGCCGGTGCCCGCCGGTCCGATCCCGAAGATGACCGTATTCGCGTCGATCGCGTCCACGTAGTTCTTCTGGTTCAGGGTCTTGGGCCGGATGGTCTTGCCGCGGCTGGAGAGGATGTTGTGGGTCAGGACGTCGACCGGGTTCTGCAGCGACTGGCTGCGCAGCAGCGCGACAAGCTGCTGCAGCACGGCGGGGGTGATGACGGTTCCGCGCGCTACCAGGCCGCGCACCTCGTTGAGTAGCCGCATGATCCTGGGGACGTCCGTGGCCGGACCGTTGATGGAGAGCTCATTGCCGCGGACATGGAAGTCCACATCGGGGAACTGGGTTTCGATGAAGCGCAAGGCTTCGTCATGGCTGCCCAGGGACTGCACCATCTGGTCGGAATTGTCGAACAGGACCACCTCCGTCCGCAGGCCTGGGAGGGAGTGGGGGAATTCCCCTGCGGTGCGGTCGCCCGCGCTGATCCGGGCCTTGCCGTTGGCTGCTTCAGTCATGGTGTTGGCCCGTGGGCCTCTGGTCCCCTCCAGTTTCGGAAATGGTCTCACCGCTCCGGCACGGGCCGACGGCGTTCCGGGCCGTCCGCGCCGGGCTGCAGCGGGTGCTTCCATCTTACGCCAGCGCGGGCCGGCGCCGGCGCGGGCCGCGCGTCCGCCGCGTCGTTAGGTATCAACTTCATATCGTCCTCATATCGTTCCCGTTGCAGTTCGGCGCACAGCCCGGAATCCCGTCCGGAGCGCAGGCGCCTTGTGTAATGCTGGATTCGGCCCTGCCGGGCCCGCCGAGCGAGAAACACAGCGAAGGAACAGGGCAATCAGCCAGCGTGGAGTGAACAAGACAGCAGCAGGGCGGCGCATCCGCCGCAGCGTGCTGTTCGTTGTGCTGCCCGCTGCCCTCGCCCTGTCCGGCTGCGTCGCCACGCCCCAGCCGGGAATCACCAATGCTGATACGCCCTCGCATACGGTCCCCGGTCCGGCCGCCGGGGTGGCCACCACCAGCGCACCGCTGGAGTCCACGCAAGCCTCCAACAAGGCCCCGGTCTATTGGATCGGCCGGAGCAACGACAACGTTTTCCTTTACCGCGAATTCCGGGACGTGCCCGAGGAGGACAATCCGATTACGCGGGCCCTGCGGGTGATGATGTCGCAAAAGCCGCTGGATCCGGACTTCTTCACGCCCTGGCAGAACCCCAAGATGCTCGCCACCTCGATCTCGGGCAAGAACGTCATCACGGTCGATGTGTCGGCGGACGCGTTCAACAGCAACGTCGACGCGGACATGGCCGAACGCGCCATCCAGCAGCTTGTTTACACCGCCACGGCCGCAGGCGCCAGCGCCGGGCTGACCGATACCGGCCAGCAGATCCAGGTGGTGGTCCTCGTCGACGGGCACACCGACTATGTCGCCTTCAACCGGGTCCGGCTCGGTTCGCCAACGTCGCGCAGCGCCGGGATGGTGGCGCCGGTATGGATCATCGATCCGCAGGAAGGCACCGAGGTGGCGGACGGTGCGGTCAAAATTTCGGGCCGCAGCACGGTCCCGGGCGGAAAACTTCATTGGGAGCTTCTGCGGGTCGACGGGACCAGCAAGACGCCGTATTTGAACGGCGACATCACCGCCGCCGCCGACGCCGACAAGTCCGGGTTGTTCAACCTCGCCCTGAACCTCGGTCCGGGCAACTACGAGGTCCGGGTCTCCCAGATGGACCCGGCCGGCAAGGTCAAGGACCTGAACGTCGATACCCGCGGGTTCACCGTCCGCTAAGACCGGCACCGGCCTGACGACCGTTGCCCTTCGGCGCCGCGGGACACCTGCCGGACCTGATGAGCGTTCGGCCGGCGGTTACCAGCGTCCCAGAATGTCGCTGGCCAGCACCGTGGCGGCGGGCCCGGCGGTGGACGAGCGCAGCACGTGGTGGCCCAGCAGGGCGGTGACCGCGCCGGCGTCGCAGAGCCGGGTCACCTCGCGCGGGCTGATTCCGCCTTCGGGTCCCACGATCAACAGCACCTCGCGGGGGACGCCGTCGGCCGCCTCCCGGTGCCAGGCTTCCAGCACCTGGCGCAGGGGCCGCACCGCGTCCTCATGCAGGATCACGGCAAGGTCCGCGGCGGCCACGGCCGCCTGCAGTCCGTTGCCGTCGACGGCGGGGCGGACTTCCGGAATCCAGGCCCGGCGCGCCTGCTTGGCGGCCGCCGCCACCACCGACTGCCATTTGGCGTGCGCCTTCGCGGCGCGCTCAGGTTTCCAGCGGACAATCGACCGTTCCGCCTGCCAGGGGACGACGGCGTCGATCCCCAGTTCCGTCGCGGTTTCGGCAGCCAGTTCGTCCCGGTCCCCCTTTGCCAGCGCCTGCACCAGCACCAGCCGGACGTCGGGCCGCGGCTCGGTGCTGACCTCGCTGCACTCAACGGTCAGCTCCTGGGGCGCGGCAGCGGTCACCGTGCCGGTGATGCGCTTGCCGGCGCCGTCGGCAATGTCGACGGCCTCCCCCACCGCCAGGCGCTTGACCGTCACCGCGTGGCGCGCCTCGGCGCCCTCGAGGACGAACGTCGCGCCGGGGACCTGCTGGTCCAGGGAGCCTGCGGGGGTGAAGAAGACCGGGTTACTCACCGCTACAGGTTACCGAGCCGGTCCCGCAGCTTGGCGAAGACGCCGCCGCTGGCAGCAAGCTTCCCCTCGGTGAACTGCTCGCCGCGGAGTTTGGCGAGCTGCCGGAGCAGGTCCTCCTGGGCGGCGTCGAGCTTGGCCGGGGTGTCCACCTGCAGGTGGACCTTGAGGTCTCCGCGGCCGTAGCCGCGCAGGTGCGTCACACCCAGGCCGCGGAGCGTGATGACCTCGCCGGACTGGGTGCCGGCCTTGACGTCGATTTCCTGCTGCCCGTCGAACGTGTCCAGGGTCAGTTCCGTGCCCAGCGCCGCGGCGGTCATCGGAATGTTCAGGCTCGCGTGCAGGTCGTCGCCTTCGCGCACATAGGTGGCGTCGTTGTTGACCCGGATCTCGACGTAAAGGTCGCCGGAGGGCCCGCCGGCCGGACCGGCCTCGCCCTGGCCGGAGAGCTGGATGCGGGTGCCGGTGGCGACGCCGGCCGGAACCTTCACGGTGAGCGTGCGGCGGCTGCGGATGCGGCCCTGGCCGGCGCACTCGTTGCACGGGTCCTTGATGACGGTGCCGAAGCCCTCGCAGCTGCCGCAGGGGGCCGTGGTCATGACCTGGCCGAGGATCGAGCGCACGGCCCGCTGGACCTGCCCGCTGCCGCCGCAGATGTCGCAGCGTTCGGGGTGGCTGCCGGGCCGGCAGCAGGAGCCCTCGCAGGTGGGGCAGGTGACGGCGGTGTCCACTTCAAGCTTCTTGTTCACGCCGAAGACGGCGTCGCGGAGGTCGATCCGGACGCTGATCAGCGCGTCCTGGCCGCGGCGCACCCGGGACGCGGGGCCGCCCTGGCCGCCGGCGCCGCCGAAGAAGGTCTCAAAGATGTCCTGGAAGGCGAAGCCCTGGCCGGCATAGCCGCCGCCGAAGCCGTTGTCGGTGCCGTTCTCGTTGCCCGTGGTGTCATAGACGCGGCGCTTCTGCGGGTCTGACAGCACCTCGTAGGCGTGGGTGACCGCCTTGAAGCGTTCGGAGGCGTCGTCCCCGGGGTTCACGTCCGGGTGCAGGGTCCGCGCAAGCTTGCGGTAGGCCTTCTTGATCTCTTCCCCCGTCGCTTCACGGGAGACTCCAAGAACGTCATAGTGGCTGCTCAAAGTGTGTATCTCTTCCTTTTTGTACTGCCAGTGGGGCACTGCCTGTAGTGGGCAAGAAGTCCGGTGCCGGATCCGGCCCGTCAGGGCCCGAGGATCCGGGAAAGGTAGCGGGCGACCGCACGGACGGCGGCCATGGTGGTGGGATAGTCCATCCGGGTGGGCCCCAGGACGCCAACCTTGGCCGTGGCGTCCGGCCCGTAGCCGGTGGCCACCACGGAGGCTTCGGAAAGCCCGTCGTAGGGGTTCTCCCGGCCGATGCTGACGGTGACGCCGCGCGGATCCTGCGCCATGTCGCTGAGCAGGCGGAGCATCACCACCTGCTCTTCGAGTGCCTCCAGCACGGGGCCGATGCTCAGCGGGAAATCCACGTTGGAGCGGGCCAGGTTGGCGGTCCCGGCCATGACCATCCGCTCCTCGCGGCTGCTCGCCGCCAGCGACTCCAGTCCCCGGGACAGGGCCTGGGCGGGGCCGCGCCGCACCGGCGGGCAGTTCTCCACCACGGCCTGCAACGACTGTGGCAGCAGCCCCAGCGGGGTACCGGAGAGTTTGGCCAGGAACAGGGTCCGGAGCTCGGAGAGGGCGTCGTCGCCGAGGTCCTGGCCGACGTCGATCACCCGCTGCTCCACCTTGCCGGTGTCCGCAATCAACACCGTGAGCACCTTGCGGGGCGCCAGGAGCACGAATTCGATGTGCCGGACGCGGGCCCGGCTCAAAAGCGGGTACTGCACGACGGCGACTTGGTTGGTCAGTTGCGACAGCAGCCGGACGGTCCGGTCCAGGACGTCGTCGAGATCCTCGGAACCCTCCAGCAGCGCCTGGATGGCGCGCCGCTCCGCCGGGGACAAAGGCTTGACGGCCGAAATCTGGTCCACGAACAGGCGGTAGCCCTTGTCCGTGGGAATCCGGCCGGCACTCGTGTGCGGCGCCGTGATCAGGCCCTCGTCTTCCAGCGCAGCCATGTCATTGCGGATCGTGGCGCTGGACACACCCAGGTGGTGCCGCTCCACCAGCGCCTTGGATCCCACGGGCTCGCGGGAATGGACGTAATCCTCCACGATGGCGCGCAACACTTCGAGTTTGCGTGGCTCGCTCACGCTCCACCTCCAATCGACCCGTATCAGTTAGCCGGCGCCGGCCGCGCGGAAAGACCCGCCCGGGAAACCCGCGGTTAGCACTCGACATGCCTAAGTGCTAACCAGTCTAATATGAGTCGCGCCGTTGTTAGCATTGGATTCGCTGCGGGCGTGACCCCCGGGACGGGTGTTTCCGGGCACACCACGAGCCGCGCCGCCGTTCCTCAGCCCAAATTCCCGAGTGCAAAGCAGTGTGTAGCAAATGTCTTACCAGAATTGGGGCCCGCAGGACCTTTCCGCCCCCGCCAAGGCCCAGCTGCCCGAAATCCCGGTGGAACGGGGCATGGTGCTCGAGGATGTGCAGTCCGGCTGGGTCGGTGCCGTGACCCGGGTGGAGAAGTCCGGCGGCATGCACGTTGTGGCCCTAGAGGACCGGCGCGGCAAGTCACGCTCCTTCCGCCTCGGCTTCGGGTTCCTGCTCGAAGGCCGGCCCATCAAGCTCATGCCGCCCGCCCCGCGGGCTGCCGCCGCGGCCAGCGCCGCCGGCACCCGGACCGCCTCCGGCTCCGTCCGGGTCGCCGGACAGCGGGCCCAGGTAGCGAAGGCCAGCCGGATCTGGGTGGAAGGCAAGCACGACGCCGAGCTCGTCGAAAAAGTCTGGGGTGACGACCTCCGCGTGGAGGGCATCGTCGTCGAACCCCTGCACGGCATCGACGACCTCGCCGCCGCCGTCACGGCGTTCCGCCCCGGCCCCGGCCGCCGGCTCGGCGTGCTGGTGGACCACCTGGTGCCCGACTCGAAGGAATCCCGGATCGCCGACGCCGTGATGGCTTCCCCGGGCGCGGTCGGCAATGTGCTGATCGTCGGACACCCCTACGTCGATGTCTGGCAGGCGATCCGCCCCGCGGTGCTGGGCATTGAGCGGTGGCCGGTGATTCCGCGCGGCGTGGACTGGAAAACCGGCATCCTGACGGCCTTCGGCTGGCCGCACAGCACCAAGGAAGACATCGGCCTGGGCTGGCAGAAACTCCTCGGCGCGGTCCGCAGCTACGCGGACCTGGAGCCCTCCCTGCTGGGCCGGGTCGAAGAAGTCATCGACTTCCTCACGGTCCCCTAGCCGTTCCCCCTGCCACGTTTCGCGATCCGAGCAAGTATTCTTGAACCGGCGGCCGCTGCACATTGTTGCGGCCGCGGCTCGTACAGGTACCAACGCTCCACCGCAATCCAAAGGACGAAACGTGGCAGAAGACGCACGCGAACACACGGACCACCAGGCCGGCCATGACCAGCCCCAGTACCATGGTGTTCCGGCAAATGCTCTGCCGCTGACGGCGAGCGAGGACCGGCAGTGGGCCACGCTGGCGCATTTTGGCGGCATCCTGGGCTGCGTTCCGTCCCTGCTGATCTACCTGATCTTCAAGGACCGCGGCCCGTTCACCGCGCAGGAATCGAAGGAAGCGCTGAACTTTACGCTGCCGCCCACGATCGCCGCGGTCGTGGCGAACCTGCTGGTCTTTGTCCCGGTGGTAGGCAACCTGTTCGCCGTGCTGGCCACCGCCATCTGGATTGCCCTCGCGTGTTTCTCGGTGGCCGCCGGCATCCACGTCAACCGCGGCCAGCCGCACCGCTACGAGTACAACCTCCGCTGGATCAAGTAGCGCGAACGGACACTTGAGGCCCGCGCGAACGGACACTTAAGGCCCGCCCGAACGGACACTTAAGGCCCGCCCGCCTAGTCCGGCAGGATCCTTCGGACCACCGCGTCGGCAAGCAGCCGGCCCTTGAGCGTGAGCACCAGCTGGCCCTTGAATGCTGCTGCCGGATCCACGAGGCCGTCCGCAATCAGCCCTGCCACCGCATGGCGGCCCGTGTCCCCGAGGCCGCCCAGGCTGGCGATCGACAGGCCGGTAGCAAGCCGGGCCTCCAGCATGACGCGCTCGACGTTGCGGGTATCTGCGTCGAGCGTCTCCCGGCCGGCGGCGGGCGAGGCTCCGGACCCCAAGCGGCCCGCATAGGCGGTCGGGTGCTTGACGTTCCACCAGCGGACCCCGCCGACGTGTGAATGCGCGCCGGGGCCTATCCCCCACCAGTCATCCCCGCGCCAGTAGGCGAGGTTGTGCCGGCAGGCCTGCTCCGGGGTCGGGGCCCAGTTGCTCACCTCGTACCAGGCCAGGCCCGCCGCGGAGATCAGTTCGTCGGCCAGTTCGTACTTGGCGGCATGGTCGTCGTCGTCGATCCCCGGCACTTCGCCGCGGCGGATCTGGGCGGCGAGCTTGGTGCCGTCCTCGACGATCAGCGCGTAGGCGCTGATGTGGTCCGGACCGTAGGACAACGCCGTCTCCAGCGAGAACCGCCAGTCCTCCATCGACTCCCCCGGCGTGCCGTAAATCAGGTCCAGGCTGACCGCCAGGCCGGCCTCGCGCGCCCACTGCACCGCCTGCGGCACCCGGCTGGGCGCGTGGGTGCGGTCCAGGACCTTGAGCACGTGCGGGACGGCCGACTGCATACCGAAAGAGACACGGGTGAACCCGGCGTCGGCCAGCAGCTGCAGCGATTCGGGCGTGACCGAGTCCGGGTTGGCTTCCGTGGTGACCTCGGCGCCGGGCTCCAGGCCCCAGGTCCTGACCGCGGCGCTCAGGATGCGGGCCAGGTCGCCGGCCGGGAGGAGCGTGGGCGTCCCGCCGCCGAAGAACACCGTGCTGAGCCGGCGCTCCGGCAGGCCGGAAGCCGCCAGCACCTGCCCGGCGAAATCGACTTCCGCCACGGCGGTGCCGGCGTACGCGTCCTGCGACGCACCGCCGCCGAGCTCCGTGGCGGTATAGGTGTTGAAGTCGCAGTAACCGCACCGCACGGCGCAGAACGGGATGTGGACATAGAGCCCGAAGGCCCGGTCCGCGGCGCCCTCCCGCGCCTGGCCGGGCAGGAGCCCGTCCGACGGCGCCGGGTCACCGAGGGGAAGCACGCTGGGCATGGTTACTTCTTGGCCTTGTCCTTGGACTCTTCCGTGGTGAGGGCGGCGATGAAGGCTTCCTGCGGGACCTCGACCCGGCCCACCATCTTCATGCGCTTCTTGCCTTCCTTCTGCTTCTCCAGCAGCTTGCGCTTACGGGTGATGTCACCGCCGTAGCACTTGGCGAGGACGTCCTTACGGATTGCGCGGATGCTTTCGCGGGCGATGATCCGGGATCCGATGGCGGCCTGGATCGGCACCTCGAACTGCTGGCGCGGGATGAGTTCGCGCAGCTTGCCGGTCATCATCACGCCGTAGGCGTAGGCCTTGTCGCGGTGGGTAATGGCGCTGAACGCGTCCACCTGTTCGCCCTGGAGCATGATGTCGACCTTGACGAGGTCGGCGACCTGGTCGCCGTCGGCCTTCCAGTCCAGCGAACCGTAGCCGCGGGTCCTGGATTTGAGGATGTCAAAGAAGTCGAACACGATCTCCGCCAGCGGCAGCCGGTACCGGATTTCCACCCGGTCCTCGGAGAGGTAGTCCATGCCGCCCATGACGCCGCGGCGGCTCTGGCACAGCTCCATGATGGCGCCGACGAACTCGTTGGGGGCCAGGATGGTGGCGGAGACCATCGGTTCGCGCACCTCCGCAACCTTGCCGGTGGGGTACTCGCTGGGGTTGGTGACGTGGACGACCTTCTTGTCCTCGAGGGTCACCTCGTACTCAACGTTCGGGGCAGTGGAGATCAGGTCCAGGTTGTACTCGCGCTCGAGCCGCTCCCGGGTGATTTCCAGGTGCAGCAGGCCCAGGAAACCGACGCGGAAGCCGAAGCCCAGCGCGGCCGAGGTTTCCGGCTCGTAGACCAGCGCGGCGTCGTTAAGCATCAGCTTCTCCAGCGCATCGCGCAGCACCGGGTAATCGGTGCCGTCCAGCGGATACAGGCCGGAGAAGACCATCGGCTTGGCGTCGGCGTAGCCGGGCAGGGAGTCGGTGGCAGGCTTGGCCAGGTTGGTGACGGTGTCGCCGACCTTGGACTGGCGGACGTCTTTCACGCCGGTGATCAGGTAGCCGACCTCGCCGACGCCCAGGCCCTTGGACGGGGTGGGTTCCGGGGAGCTGACACCGATTTCGAGCAGTTCGTGGGTGGCGCGGGTGGACATCATCTGGATGCGTTCGCGCGGGTGCAGCATGCCGTCGACGACGCGGACGTAGGTGACGACGCCGCGGTAGGTGTCGTAGACCGAGTCGAAGATCATGGCCCGGGCGGGGGCGTCCGCGTCGCCGACCGGGGCGGGGAGGTCACGGACGATCTTGTCCAGCAGGACCTCGACGCCGGCGCCGGTCTTGCCGGAGACGCGCAGCACCTCGTCCGGGTCGCCGCCGATCAGGTTGGCCAGTTCCTCGGCGTACTTCTCCGGCTGGGCCGCCGGGAGGTCGATCTTGTTCAGGACCGGGATGATGGTGAGGTTGTTCTCCATCGCCAGGTAGAGGTTGGCGAGGGTCTGGGCCTCGATGCCCTGGGCCGCATCCACCAGCAGCACGGCGCCTTCGCAGGCGGCGAGGGACCGGGAGACCTCATAGGTGAAGTCAACGTGGCCGGGGGTGTCGATCATGTTCAGCGCGTAGCTGGTGCCGTCGAGCTCCCACGGCATCCGGACCGCCTGGGACTTGATCGTGATGCCGCGTTCGCGCTCAATGTCCATCCGGTCCAGGTACTGGGCCTTCATGTCGCGGGACTGGACGACTCCGGTGTACTGGAGCATCCGGTCGGCCAGCGTGGATTTGCCGTGGTCAATATGCGCAATGATGCAGAAGTTCCGGATGAGGGCCGGATCTGTTGCGGCAGGCACCGGGGCGGTGCGGGCCATGGGAGACACGCAGGGTCCTTACTCTTGGCAATACGTGGGGACTGTACTGGCGGGCCGTACAGCTGGGCTGTTCCACGGCCGGGCACAGCCGGCGTTCAGCCTCGCTGCGGCACGCCGCTTTTCTCGTTCCTTATAGTCTCCCACGTCCCGGCCCGTGGCACTGCATCAGCGCAGGCACGGCCGCGGCCTCCGCACGGGACACTGCCCGGCAGCGTTCGACGGCGCCGGGCGGCCGGCAACGTTCGACGGCGCCGGGCGGCCGGTAGGGTTTCCCCATGGCCCTGAATCTTCGTTCCCTCGGCAACGCCCTCCGCGGCACCCTGCGCTTCCTGGACCGGCTTGGCGGCGGCGCACCGCCCGCCGCCCGCCGCCCTGCCGGCAAGGCTCCCGGCAAGGCTCCCGGCAAGTCCCGCGGCAAAGCTCCTGCCCGGCAGCCGGCCCGCGTTCCCGGCGGCCTTACCGGCACGTACCCGGGCGATTTCCGGGGCACCGCCAAGGTGCAGTACAGCCCCAGCCCCAACGGTCGGCCGGAACCGGGTGAGATCGTCTGGACCTGGGTGCCGTTCGAAGAAGACCACACCCGCGGCAAGGACCGCCCGGTGCTGCTGGTGGGGAGCCACGGCCGCTACCTGCTGGGACTGATGCTCACCAGCAAGGACCACGACGGCGACGAGCGCCGCTCCGACGATTACGTCGACATCGGCACCGGGCCCTGGGACCGGCAGTGGCGCCCCAGCGAGGCCCGGCTGGACCGGATCCTGCAAATCAATCCCGGGGACGTCCGGCGCGAGGGCGCGATTCTCGACGCCGGCCGCTTCCGGGACATCTCCTCGGCGTTGCGCGCCCGCCACGGCTGGTCCTGAACTGACGGAAATCACCACCGGCTGCGCGTCTCTGCTACTATTGACAGCTGTGTGTCCGTGCAGGTCGACGGCCACAGATGGTTGGTCGCCATAGGTATCCCCACGCCGCTCAGTCAATGGCCAATCTGAAAGCCCTCTAGACCATTTTCCGCATTGAAAAAGAGAGTTCACACGTGGCTAATATCAAGTCCCAGAAGAAGCGCATCCTGACCAACGAAAAGGCTCGCCTGCGCAACAACGCAGTCAAGTCCGAGCTGAAGACGGCCATCCGCGCCGTCAACACCGCCGTTGAGTCCACCGACAAGGATGCCGCTGCTGCTGCACTGGTTACTGCCAGCCGGAAGCTCGACAAGGCTGTCAGCAAGGGTGTTCTTCACAAGAACAACGCTGCAAACCGCAAGTCCGCGATCTCCAAGAAGGTCAACGCACTCTAAGGTTTTCCAGTTCAACTGAACTGATGATTGTGGCCGGCACCCCCTGGGTGCCGGCCACAGCCAGTTAACGGGGCAAGGCGGGCGATGGACGCCGACGGCGCCCCGGCGAAGCACCTGCCCGGGCGGTGCCCGCTTCGCTAGCGGCGGACCGCGCCCGCTATCACGGTGACGGCGTGCTCGACGGCGTAGACCGGGTCGCGGGAAAGCCCCTTGACCTGGGCGTCGGCCTCGGCCGTGACCTGGATGGACCGGACCAGGCCTTCCGGTGTCCAGCGCCGGACGTCACGCTGGGCCTGTTCCACCAGCCACGGCTGCATGCCCAGCTGCTTGGCGATCTGCGCCGACGAGCCCTGCGCCCCCGCCACCTTGGCCAGGGAGCGCAGCTTCGCGGCGAGGGCCGCCACGATCGGGACCGGGTCGGCGCCGGTATCCAGGGCGTGACGGAGGGTGGAGAGGGCCAGCGGCGCGTTGCCGGCCATAGCCGCATCGGCGACCTTGAAGGCCGTGGCCTCCACCCTCCCGCCGTAATAGCGGTCGACCATCTCCGAATCCACACCCGTGGTGGCGTCGGCGATCAACTGGCTGCAGGCGGCCGCCAGTTCGGCCAGGTTGGCACCGACCGCGTTGACCAGGGCGTGGACGGCGTCGGGCTCAATCCGGCGGGAAGCTGCTTTGAATTCCGTCGTGACAAAGGCCACCTTGTCCGCGTCTTTCTTCAGCGGCTGGCAGTCGACCACGGGCCAGCCGCCGGCCTTGATGGCATCGAGGAGCTTTTTGCCCCGCACTCCCCCGCCGTGGCGCAGCACGAGGACTGCGTCCTGCTCGGGTTGGGCCAGGTATTTCAGGCCGTCGGCAAGGAAGGCGTCATTCATCGCTTCGAGACCCTCCACCTCGATCAGCTTCTGCTCGCCGAAGAGGGACGGGCTCACGTTCATGGCCAGTGTGCCGGGTTCGTAGCTGCCGGCGTTGAGCCGGGTGACTTCGACGTCGGGGGCGGCGGCGCGGACCTGTGAGCGGATCCGGTCCATGGCCCGGGACCCAAGGTAGTCCTCCGGCCCGCCGACCAGCACCACCGGCGCCGGCGTCACGTCGCGCCAGGTGGCGGTCTTCGTCGCCGTGGTCCTGGTGCGTTGGGTCTGGGCAGCAGCCACTCGTGGTTCCTCCGGAAAGTTGGTTTGCAGACTCTAAGCCTGCCACGGCGGGGTCGGTCCACCAAGCGGCGGCGGCCGGGCCGGTGCCGGGCCCGGCCGCCGCCGGGCACCAGGGCTTTTCGGTCAAGGATTCCCGTGAGGAACAGCACGGTCCGCTCGTGCATTTTCCGTACCAGCCGGCCGGCCGCGGCGGGGTGGGTAGCGAGCCAGACGCCCGCCAGGGACAGCGCGGACAGCAGAGCCATGGTGCCCGAGCCTAAGGCGCCCTCCGGCCAGGGCAAAGCCGTCCCCGGGAGCCCCGCGAAGCAGCGGGCGATTCCGGCCACGCCGGCGGCGAAAATACCGGCGACGGTGATGGGCAGTGCCGCGAGCTCAGGGACCACAGGCACGAGCGGGACGGCTGCCGTGCCGGCCAGGGTCACCGGCGGTACCAGCGCGGCGGCCGCCAGGTTCGCGGGCAGCGCGTAGCTGGAGAACTGCGGCTGGAGCAGCACGATCGCGGGGCCGCAGAACAGTTGGGCGGACAGCGGAACCGCGACGCCGGCCGCCGCCCAGCGTGGCACAAGGGCGGGCAGCCAGCCCATCACGGGCCTGCCCGCCACGACGATGCCGAGCGTGGCGAGGACGGAGAGCAGAAACCCGAAGTCGGTCGCCAGCGCCGGGTCTGCCAGCAACAGCCCGGTCGAGGCCACGCACAGCAGGCTGAGTCCGCGGCCTGCACGGCCAAAGGCAAGCGCCCACAGCCCCACCGTTCCCATCAGCGCGGCCCGAAGCACGCTGGCATCGGGTCCGACCATCAGCACGAACAGGCCCAGCCCGGCGAAGGCGAGCGAAGCGGCCACCGGGCGGGGGAACCTCAGGCCGCGGGCCGCCAGCAGCAGGGCCCCGAGGACCAGGCTGCAGTTGGCTCCGCTCACGGCCGTCAGATGGGTCATCCCGACCGTCTTCATGGCAACGGCAAGCCCGGGGTCCAGCGCCCCGGTGTCGCCCGTCACCATTCCGGGCAGGAGACCGCGGGCGTCGCCGGACAACCCGGCGGAGGCCGTGCGGAAGCTTGCCCGCAGCCCTGCCGGATCGCGTTCCCAACCGCCGGAAGTTCCCAGCCGGACCGGGGCGGAGGACGCCGAGAGCAAGCCGGCTTCTGCTTCGCCTGCTCCGGCCGGTTGCAGCCGGCCGGTGACGCGCATCCGCTGGCCCCGCTCGGCGTGCTCCCAGCCGTCCCCGCCAAGGACGAGCACCTTTGCGCGGGCGTCCACCCGGATGCCGTCAAAGACGACAACACGCAGGGTCGCGGGCACCGCCCAACGGTCGGAAAGCCCCGAGCGGCCCGGGGCGGCGAGCCGCCGCGGCTCCCCGGCCACCTCCAGCTCCGCCACCACTGCCGCACGGTTGGCGACGGCCCGCGCCACCGCGCCGTCGTTCCGCTGCGCAGACGCGACCGCGGAGTGTGCGCCGGCGGTGCAAGAGAGCAGTAGTGCCAAGGCCGCGGTGGCCCGGAAACTTCGGGGCGCAGCTGTCCGGCGCCGGCGACGCGGACCCAGCAGGGCCGCCGCCGCAGCCGTAAGTCCGGCGCAGAGGGCGCCAAGCGCGGCAGGGTCCAGCCAGGCGCCGGCCACAGCGGTCGCCCACACCAGCAAGGCGGCAGGCACGAGCCGGACGTCGTACCGGCGACGCCGACCCTGCGGGCCGGAGGGGTCGGCGGCCGGCCGCGCACCGGCGCTGTGGCGGTGCAGAGCTTCGCGGACCCGGTGCTCCAGAACGCCCAGGGCGGACCGTTCCGGTGCGCCCACCCGGGGTGCCGAAGGTGCTTGGGGCTCCGGGGCGGCCGGGGACGGGGCCTGCGCCGCGGCCGGAGCGAGTGGCTCGTGGCTCCCGGCAACGGCGGCGGCTGCGGCGTCCCGGAACGCCCGCCAGCGAGGCTGCTGCCCGCTGGTCACGTCAGACGCCCGGTGGTCACGTCAGACCTTCACCAGCGGCCGCAGGGCGTCGAGCAGCTTGGGACCGATTCCCTCAACGGCGTCGAGTTCCTCAACGCTGCCGAAGCTGCCGTGCTGCTTCCGCCAGTCCAGAATGCGCTGGGCCAGCACCGGCCCGACGCGCGGCAACGTGGCCAGCTCTTCAAGCCCGGCGGAGTTCAGGTTGATTTTCCCGGCCGGGGGTGGCATCCCGCCGGACGTCCCCGTGCCGCCCGAGGTTCCCGTGCCGGCGCCACCGGCGGAGGGGCCGGGGACAGGCCCGGCCGGGTCAGGGCTGCCGCGCTCCGGGACGAGGATCTTTTGGCCGTCCTCGACGACTGCGGCCAGGTTAAGCCGGTCCAGGTCTG
This sequence comes from uncultured Arthrobacter sp., assembly GCF_964021775.1. Classification (GTDB taxonomy): domain Bacteria; phylum Actinomycetota; class Actinomycetes; order Actinomycetales; family Micrococcaceae; genus Arthrobacter. Next base: position 55,082 of record NZ_CAXHZI010000017.1, on the reverse strand, counting down.
CCGCGCGGGTGCTTCCGCCGGCCGCCTGGATGGCTTCGTTGACACGGCTTCCGCGCGGCAGTTCCACCACGCCGGCTCTGGCAACGGCGCCGGCGACGTGGACAACGATGGTGGCCGGCGCCGTGGGGCCGGGTGGGTCTCCGTCGGCCGGGCCGTCAGCGGCAGCTGCCCCACCGGAATCCGCCTCATCGGCCGGAGTACCCGCAGAACCCGAGCTGCCCGTGGCGTCCCACCCCTGCGCTTCGCCCAGAGCTTGCACCCGGGGTGCGCCGTCGGCTGCCTGCCACCAGAACCAGCCGCCCAGCAACACGGAGACCACCGCGATCAGCGCCGCGGCGCGCCGCCCGGTCCGCCACCGGAATACCGGGACCGCCGGAGCGCCGGAGGTGAGTGTTTCCGTGCCGGGAAGATCGGCCGCCGAAAGGTCGAGCAGCGCCTCGTCCGGCACCGGGCCAAGGCTGGCGGCCCACCGGTGCCGGGCCAGGCCCGGCTTCTTGCGGGGTCCGCTACGGGCACCGGCTCCCGGATATCGGCGCGACATGCAGCCAGCCTAGGCGCCGGACCGTGCCGGGCGGCAGGCGGTGGAACGGCTATGTGGAAAGTGCGCCGGGCGCCCCGGCAGTCCCGGGAGTCAGGCCGGCCCCGGGCATCGGGGTGCTGCTCTCCCCCACAATTACGGCCAGCACCCCCAGCCCCGCGTGGGCAGCCAGCACGGCCGGAAGCGAACTGATCTGCGCCGGCGGGCACTCGGGCAACAGCCCGGCCAGCCGGGACGCCATCTGCTCCGCCTCGGCCTGGTTGCCGAAGTGGTGCACGGCGATCCGTGCCTCGCCGAGCGGGCGGGACAGCGCATCAGCGGCGGCGATTTCCTCCAGCCGGGCGATGGCGCGGGGCGCAGAACGGACTTTCTCCACCGGGACGACCTTGCCGCCGTCGACCGCAAGGATCGGTTTGATCGAGAACATAGTGCCCCAGAGCGAGGCGGCCGCCCCGATCCGGCCTCCGCGGCGCAGCTGCTCCAGGCTCGGCACATAGAAGTAGACCTTGGTGCGCGCCAGCCGTTCCTCCGCGAAGGCCCTGACCTCGTCCGCGCCCCGGCCATCGGCGGCCGCCACGACGGCGCTTTGCACGCCCATGCCCTGCGCCATCCCCACCGTGCGGGAATCCATGACCACCACCGGGATCCCCACTTTGGCCGCAGCGAGCCGGGCGGAGTCCGCGGTGCCGGAGAGCTCGCCGGAAATGTGGATCGAGACCACGGATTCGAAGCCGCGCGCCGCCGCTGCCAGGTAGGCCTGTTCGAACTGCCCGGGTGAGGGCCGGGAGGTCCGGACCGGGACGCCGCTGGCCAAGGCTACGGCGATGGTGTCCGCGATGTCGTCCTCGCCCTCGCCGTAGATCTCTGCGCCCACCATGACGGGCATCGGCACAACACTCAGGCGGCCGTCGGCGCTGAAGTCGCGCACCCACGCCGCCGGCAGCGCCGCAGCGGAGTCCGTGACGACCGCTGTGCGGGCGGCGACGGCGGGTACCGGTTCGGGCGCCGCGCCGGGCCGGGCGGCCTGGCGGAGCCGGACCAGGCGCTCGCGCAGCCACAGCCAGCCCGGGGGCTCACGGTCCGGCACGAAGCACCTCCTGGAAAGAGTTCCGGCCGCCGGCAATTGCCGGCGGCCGGTTCACGAACGGCCTGCCCGGCTACGCCGGGACGATGTTGACCAGTTTAGGGGCCCGCACGATCACGGTGCGGATCCCCCGGCCATCCAGCGCGCGCTGGACGTTCTCCGAGGCCAGCGCCAGTTCGCGCAGCTCGTCCTCGGAGATGCCCGGGGACACCTCCAGCCGGTCGCGCACCTTGCCCTGGACCTGGACGACGGCGGTGACCGTGTCCTGGACCAGCAGGGCCTCGTCGTGCGTGGGCCAGCCGGCGTTGGCCACGGACGCCGGGTGTCCCAGCACGTTCCACAGGTCCTCGGCGGTGTACGGCGCGAACAGGCTCAGAATGATCGCTACGGCCTCCACGGCCTCGCGGACGGCGGGGTCCGCACCGCCGGCGCCCCCGGCGGCGTCAATGGTCTTACGGGTCGCGTTGACCAGCTCCATCAGCTTTGCCACGACTACATTGAACTTGTTGTGGTCCAGCAGGGCCTGCGCGTCGGCGATGGTGCGGTGCGTGACGGTGCGCAGGGCACGGTCGCCGGTGGCGAAGTCGACGCCGGGTTCGCTGCTGACGTCCTGGCCGAGCCGCCAGGCGCGGGCCAGGAACTTCGCGGAGCCCGACGGCGAGACGTCCGCCCAGTCGACGTCGTCCTCCGGCGGGGAGGCGAAGATCATGGTCAGCCGCACGGCGTCGACGCCGTACTTGTCCAGCTGCTCGCCCAGGTCCACGCCGTTGCCGAGGGACTTGCTCATCGCCTTGCCGCCGTTGAGCACCTGGCCCTGGTTCAGCAGCGCCCGGAACGGTTCGTCGGCCTCGATCAGGCCCAGGTCGTGGATGACCTTGGTGAAGAACCGGGCGTACAGCAGGTGCAGGATGGCGTGCTCGACGCCGCCGACGTACTGCCCCACCGGCATCCAGTCATTGATCCTGGCCGGATCGAACGGGCCCTCGGTGTACTGCGGCGAGACGAAGCGCAGGAAGTACCAGGACGAGTCCACGAACGTGTCCATAGTGTCCGTGTCGCGCTTGGCCGGGCCATGGCAGCTGGGGCATTCGACGTTGACCCAGGCTTCCGCGGCGGCCAGCGGGGAGGTGCCCTTCGGGGACAGATCCTCGCCGCGCAGGTTCTCCGGCAGCGTCACGGGCAGCTGGTCGTCGGGGACCGGGACTTCGCCGCAGGCCGGGCAGTGGATGATCGGGATCGGGGTGCCCCAGAAGCGCTGGCGGCTCAGCAGCCAGTCACGCAGGCGGAAGTTCACGAACTTCTCCCCCGTACCCTGCTGCTCCAGGATCGTGATGGCTGCCGGGATGGCCTCCGCCTTGGGCAGCCCGTCCAGGGCGCCGGAGTTGATCAGGGTTCCCTCGCCGGTGGTCGCCGTGCCGGACACGGCAGGGTCTTCCTCGCCGGTGTCCAGCACTGCCCGGACGGGCAGGTCGAAGGTCTTGGCGAAGTCCAGGTCCCGCTGGTCGTGTGCGGGGACGGCCATGATGGCGCCGGTGCCGTAGTCGGCCAGCACGTAGTCGGCAGCCCAGACCGGCAGCTTCTCCCCGTTGAGCGGGTTGACCGCGTAGCGGCCGGTGAAGACACCGGTCTTCTCCCGCTCGGTGGACTGGCGCTCAATCTCCGACAGTGCCTTGACCTGCTCGCGGTAAGCGTCCAGGGCGGCGGCGTGTTCGTCGGTGACCAGTTCGACGGCGATCGGCGCGTCTGCGGCGACCACGAAGAACGTCGCGCCGTACAGGGTGTCCGGGCGGGTGGTGAAGACGGTGACGTCCTTGGCGGGCTTGCCGCCGTCGGCCTCGACCACGAAGGTGACGTGGGCGCCCTCGGAGCGGCCGATCCAGTTTTTCTGCATGGCGAGGACCCGCTCGGGCCAGTGCCCGCGCAGCTCGTCCATGTCGTCCAGCAGCCGGTCGGCGTAGTCGGTGATCTTGAAGTACCACTGGTTCAGGGACTTCTTCGTCACGGCGGTGCCGCAGCGTTCGCAGGCGCCGTTGACGACCTGTTCGTTGGCCAGCACAGTCTGGTCCTTGGGGCACCAGTTCACCGGCGAATTCTTCCGGTAGGCCAGCCCGCGCTCGTAGAAGCGCTTGAACAGCCACTGGGTCCAGCGGTAGTACTCCGGATCGGAGGTGTGCAGCCGGCGGGACCAGTCCGCGGAGATCGCGTAGCGCTTGAAGGACGCCGCCTGGGTGTCGATGTTGGCGTAGGTCCACTCGCTGGGGTGGGCGTTGCGCTTGATGGCGGCGTTTTCCGCCGGCAGCCCGAAGGAGTCCCAGCCGATCGGGTGCAGCACGTCGTAGCCCTGCTGGCGCAGGTAGCGGGCGACGACGTCGCCCATCGCGAACGCTTCGGCGTGGCCCATGTGCAGGTCCCCGGACGGGTACGGGAACATGTCCAGCACGTAGCGGCGTTCCTTCGAACCGTCATCCAGGGGCGTGAAGACCTTGAGGTCCTCCCAGACCTGCGGCCATTTGGCCTCCATCGCGGCGAAGCTGTAGGCGCCCTCTTCGGGGCCTTCGCTCGCGACGGCTGCTGCTGTTCCGGTCTCTGTCTCCGGCTGAACGCTCACTGCTGGCCTCTTCTGTTCTTTCGATCTTGTCGGATCAGGACTGTCCCGCCTGATCCCTTGGTCCCCTGCTGAGGTCCGGTAACTGTCCCGGACACACAAAAGCCCCTCGACACGGAGGGGCTGCCGCTCGGCAATCCGGGTTTTCGCCGGGATGCCGCGCGGCTAACTAAGCAGGAGGATCGCACGCATACGACTACTTTAGCGCACCCTCTATCTAACCCACGTAAGTCGCCACGAGCGGCTGAATCGGCCGGCTTGGATACGCCGAACTGTTATGGGGGCCCGGGAGCGGCTTCGGGCGTCCGCGAAGCGGGCGGGGCCCCCATAACAGTGAAGGCGGTAGGTCGCCGGGTTACTTCACGTCCTCGTCGACCCAGTCCATGGACTTGGTGACGGCCTTCTTCCAGAGCCGCATCTGGCGCTCGCGCTCGGCCTGGTCCATCTGCGGCTCCCAGCGCTTGTCCTCGGACCAGTTGGCGGAGCACTCGCCCAGGTCCTTCCAGAAGCCGACGGCGAGGCCGGCGGCGTAGGCGGCACCGAGCGAGGTGGTCTCGACGACCTTCGGCCGGATCACCGGGACACCCAGGATGTCGGCCTGGAACTGCATCAGGGCGTCGTTGGCGACCATGCCGCCGTCGACCTTCAGTTCCGTCAGCGGCACACCCGAGTCGGCGTTGACGGCGTCGAGCACTTCACGGGTCTGGAACGCGGTGGCCTCCAGCGCGGCGCGGGCGATGTGGTTCTTGTTCACGAACCGGGTCAGGCCGACGATCGCGCCGCGGGCGTCCGAGCGCCAGTACGGTGCGAACAGGCCGGAGAACGCCGGCACGATGTACACGCCGCCGTTGTCCTTGACCGCGGCCGCCAGCGTCTCGACCTCCGGGGCGCTGCTGATCATGCCCAGGTTGTCACGCAGCCACTGCACCAGCGAGCCGGTCACGGCGATGGAGCCTTCCAGCGCGTAGTGCGGTTTGGCGTCGCCGAGCTTGTAGCCGACCGTGGTCAGCAGCCCGTTCTTGGAATGGACGATTTCCTCGCCGGTGTTGAAGATGAGGAAGCAGCCCGTCCCGTAGGTGTTCTTGGCCTCGCCGGTATCGAACGCGGCCTGGCCGAAGGTTGCCGCCTGCTGGTCGCCGAGGATGCCGGCGACCGGCACTTCACGCAGGAGCTGCGAGGTGTGGACGGTGCCGTAGACCTCGGAGGAGGACTTGATGGCGGGCATCATGGAGGCCGGAACCCCGAATGCGTCGAGGATTTCCTGGTCCCAGGACAGCGTCTCGAGGTCCATGAACATGGTCCGGGACGCGTTGGTCACGTCGGTGACGTGGACGCCGCCGTCGGTGCCGCCGGTAAGGTTCCACAGCACCCAGCTGTCGGTGTTGCCGAAGACCAGGTCCCGGAGGTCGTTCTTGGCCCGTGCGTCCTCGACTTTGTCGACGATCCCCGAGATCTAGGTTCCGGAGAAGTAGGTCGCCAGCGGCAGGCCGACCTTCTGCTTGAAACGCTCGAGGCCGCCGTCCTTGGCCAGTTCGTCGACGATCGGCTGGGTGCGGGTGTCCTGCCAGACAATCGCGTTGTAGACGGCCTTGCCCGTGGTCTTGTCCCAGACCACCGCGGTTTCACGCTGGTTGGTGATGCCGACGGCGGCAATGTCGTGGCGGGTCAGGTTGGCCTTGGACAGCGCAGAGGCGATGACCTCGCGGGTGTTGTTCCAGATCTCGGCGGGGTCGTGCTCCACCCAGCCGGCCTGCGGGAAGATCTGCTCGTGTTCCATCTGGCCGGATGAAACGATGTTGCCGCTGTGGTCGAACACGATGGCGCGGGTGCTGGTGGTTCCCTGGTCAATGGCGATTACATACTGGTTCACGTTGACGTCCTTGTCTGTTGGGCCTGGCGGTGGAAGTGATGTGGTTCGAACGGGTGTTGTTCAGGGGTTCTCTGTTGCAGGATCAGGCCGCGGCGGTGGCGATGATCGGCACCACGGCCGCGACGATGCCGGCGAGTCCGCCGCCGACCAGCGGACCGACGACCGGGATCCACGAGTAGCTCCAGTCCGAGGACCCCTTGCCCTTGATGGGCAGCAGGGCGTGGGCGATGCGCGGGCCAAGGTCACGTGCGGGGTTGATGGCGTAGCCGGTGGGGCCGCCGAGGGAAACACCGATGCCGACAACCAACAGCGCCACAGCGAGCGGGCCAAGGCCCGAGGGCGTCCCGCCGAAGGTCAGGATGACAAAGACGAGCACGAAGGTGCCGATGATTTCCGTGATCAGGTTCCACGGGGTGGAGCGGATGGCGGGGCCGGTGGAGAATACGCCCAGCTTGCTGGCGGGCTCGGGTTCGACATCGAAGTGCTGCTTGTGGGCCAGCCACATCACGACGGCACCGAGGAAGGCGCCCAGCAGTTCACCGCCGAAGTAGGTAAGGGTGGAGCCGAAGTCGACCGCGACACCGGGGGCGTACTCCTTCTTACCGTTGAGCAGCAGGCCGAAGGTGACGGCCGGATTCAGGTGCGCCCCGGACTTGGCTGCAACGAAGACACCGGCGAAGACGGCAATGCCCCATCCCCAGGTGACCATCAGGAACCCGCCGTTGTTGCCCTTCGTGCCTTTCAGCGCGACGTTGGCCACAACGCCGCAACCCAGCAGGGTCAGCATTGCGGTGCCGAATACTTCGGACAGGAAAACTATTCCAAGAGACATCTTTGACTCCTCTATTTTCTGTTGTCAGCCCTTCGCGAGTTTGAAGGGCCGTTGGGCCGGCAGCGGTTTCGCGCTGCCGGCCGGCCACTGCGGGGTTCCCCTGGGAGGAACCCCGCAGCCCTTGTGTCCGGGAGGTCCAGCCTCCGGACACGCAAGTTGTTAGGCGACCAGGCTGTGCACCTGGACGCCGTGGAACCGGTGGAGCACCTCCTGGGCGTGGTTGATCTCGGCGGTTCGCGTTGCAGCGTCCCAGCCCAGCGGCCCGGACAGGATCTCGGCAACCTCGTTCAGCAGTTCACCGGTGACGAGTCCGCGGAACGCGAGCGAGGTGCGGCGGATCAGCACGTCCACAAGGTGTCCAAGCTGCTCGTTGGCTGCCATGAATTCCAGCTCCCGCACGCTCAGTTCCCGGGTGGAGTGCAGCAGCCGGTCGGGTCCGGCGTCGAGGTAGGCCATCACGTCCACCGCACGGGTGCCGTAGCGGGTCAGCAGGCCCGCGGTGCGGTCCGCGTCGCGGCCGGCCCCCATGTGGGCCTTGATCCAGCGCTGGATGCCGTCCTCGGTGTCCGGGAAGCCGGCGCCCCCGCCGATGGCGAGTTTGGCGGTCGAGACCTTGCGTTCGAGGCCGAGTTCGGCGAGGACGTCGTTGCTGAGGTGTTCGGCGAGTGCCCGGAAGGTGGTCCACTTGCCGCCCACCAGGCTGAGCACGACGGCGCCGCGCTGCCCGTTTGCACCGGCATTCCCCTGCCCGCTGCCGCGGGCGGGGCCGCGGCGTTCGATCCGGTAGTCGCGGCTGACGAAGCCGGGCTGCGTGGCGTCGTGCCGGGGCAGCGGACGGACGCCGGAGAAGGTGTAGACGATCTGCTCGCGGTCCACCGCGACGTCCGGGAAGACGTGTCCGATGAGGTCGAAGAAGTAGTCGATCTCGGCGTCGGTGCAGACGGTGTCCTCGGACAGGTCGGCGTCGACGTCGGTGGTGCCGACCAGCACGCGGTCGCCCATCGGGTAGATCAGCACGATCCTGCCGTCGGTGTGCTCGAAGAAGATCTCCCGGCCCTGGCAGGCCTCGAGCAGCCCGGGGTGGTCCAGCACAATGTGGGAGCCCTTCGTCCCGCCCATGAAGGCCGACTCGGCGCCCATGGCCTGGTTGGTCAGGTCCACCCAGGCACCGGTGGTGTTGACGACGACGTCGGCGCTGAAGTCGAAGACGTCGCCAGTGAGTTCGTCGCGGAGCTGGACCGTGCCGGACTTCCCGTTCCCGGCAGCCCCGCCGCCCATCGACACCAGGGAGAGGTAGTTGGACGCACGGGCACCGTTGCCGCCGGTTTCGCCGGCTTTCTCACCGTCCTGGAGCACGTCCAGGGTGAGCCGTTCCGGGTTGTGGACCGAGGCGTCGAAGTAGGTCGCGGCGTATTTGATGCCCGGGTGCAGCCGGGGCAGTTCGGCCAGCGCGCGCTTGCGGCCGCGGAACTGGTGGCGCGGCACGGTGCCGCCGTCGCGGGAGAAGAAGTCGTACATGCTCAGGCCGAGCTTGATCAGGAAGGCACCGCGTTCAGTGTGCTTGCCCTGCTTGTGGGTCAGGAACCGCAGCGGCGCGGCGAGGATGCCCGAGAACGTGCTGAAGATGGGGATGGTGGTCTGCAGCGGCTTCACGTAGTGCGGCGCGATGCGCAGAAGCCGGTTGCGTTCGACGACCGACTCCTGGACCAGGCGGAATTCGCCGTTTTCCAGGTACCGGATGCCGCCGTGGATCATGTGCGAGGAGGCGCCGCTGGCGCCCTGGCAGAAGTCGCCGCGTTCGACGAGGGCGACGTCGACGCCCTGCAAGGCAAGGTCGCGGAAGGTTCCGACTCCGTTGATACCGCCGCCGATAATAAGCACCTGCGCGTGGGGCCGGTTCCGCAGCTGCTGCACGGAAGTGCGCTGAGTGCTCGACGCCGGGTTGCCCGGTGTTGCCTTGTTTCCCAAAACTGCTCCTTGGGGCTTGGTGCTGTGCGGCGCGCCCACCGGGCCCGCCGCCGTTCAACACTATTCTTTGGACTAATGGAAAATGGAGTCAAGCACTATGCACAAACGTGCAGAACGGATCTGGAATGTCACCAACCCGCCCGTCCGACGCCCTCCGCGCCGCCCAGTTGTATTACCTGCAGGACCTGACGATGGACGCCATCGCCCGGGAGCTCCGCACCTCACGCTCGACCGTCTCCCGGCTGCTCTCGGCTGCCCGCGAATCCGGCCTGGTGCAGATCCAGATCCGCAGCCCGCTGGACACCGGACCCGAGCTCGCCAGCATGATCCGCGCCCAATACAAGGTCGACGTTCACGTCGTTCCGGTCGTGGACACCCTCAATGAGGCGGAGACGCTGGACCGGGTGGCGATGCAGGCGGCGCGCACCATCGGCCCCCTCGTGGACTCGAACGCCATCATCGGGGTGGCGTGGGGTTCCACCCTGAGCGCGGTCAGCCGGCACCTGACCCGGAAGATCACGCACGACAGCATCATCGTCCAGCTCAACGGCGCCGGAAACATGCAGACTACGGGCATTACCTACGCCTCGGACATCATGCGCCGGTTCGGCAGCGCCTATGGCGCCCGGGTGGAACAGTTCCCGGTCCCTGCGTTCTTCGACCACGCCGCGACCAAGAAGGCCATGTGGAATGAACGCAGTGTTCAACGCATCCTGCAGCTGCAGTCCCGGATGAGCATCGCCATTTTCGGGGTGGGATCGGTCGACGCCGACTACCCCAGCCACGTCTACGCCGGCGGCTATCTGGACGAGGACGACCTGAGTGTGCTGGCGGAGTCCGACGTCGTCGGCGACGTGGCCACCGTGTTCTTCCGCGCCGACGGTTCCTCCGACGGCATCACGCTCAATGAACGCTCCACCGGCCCGGATCTGGCACAGCTCCGACAGGTCCGGCGCCGGATCTGCGTGGTCTCCGGCGCGTCCAAGATCAACGGGCTTCGCGGCGCGCTGGCCGCTGGCCTGGCCACCGACCTCATCCTCGACGAAGCCAGCGCGCGGCGTCTGGTCAGTTCCGAGGGCCTGTCCTAACGGCCGGGCGCCACCGCCCGGGACGCCGGAATGGGTAGAGTCGTTGCTATGAGACTCTCCCCCCGGGTGACCCTGAACAACGGTGTGATGATGGACCGCCTCGGGTTCGGGCTCTACAAGGTTCCGCCCGCCGACGCCGCCGGGCTCGTGACGATGGCGCTGGAGGCCGGTTACCGGCACTTCGACACTGCCGCGATGTACGGGAACGAACCGGGCGTGGGACGCGCGATCGGCGCGCTGTCCGCCTTCGACGGCTCCGCTGGCGGCTCCGGCGAGCTGCACCCCGCCCTTGCCCGGCAGGACATCTTCGTGACCACCAAGCTCTGGAATGACGACCAGGGCTACGATGCGACGCTGCGGGCCTTCGACACCTCCATCGCCAAGCTGGGCCTGGAGTACGTGGATCTCTACCTGATCCACTGGCCGTGCGCCCGGCGCGGGCTCTTCCCGGAGAGCTACCGCGCCCTTGAGACGCTGTACCGGGAGGGAAAGGTCCGCGCCATCGGGGTGTCCAACTTCCAGCCCGCCCATCTGGACCGGCTGCTGCAGACCGCGGAGGTAGTGCCCGCGGTCAACCAGATCGAGCTGCATCCCTGGCTGCAGCAGGCCGAACTGCGGTCCATGCACGCCTCACTGGGCATCACCACCGAGGCCTGGAGCCCGTTGGGGCGGGGCCAGGTCCTGCAGGATCCGGTAGTGCTGGAGCTCGCCGCGGCCCACCGCCGCACCGCAGCGCAGGTGATCCTGCGCTGGCACCTGGAACTGGGCAACGTGGTGATCCCCAAGGCCAGCTCGTACGCCCGGATCCGCGAAAACCACGACATCTTCGGGTTCAGCCTCGGCTCCGCGGACCTTGAAGCCCTCACCGGCCTGGACCGGGGGGTCCGCACCGGATCCAACCCCGACGACGTCAACTAGGACCCATAACGAATGGAACACGTGGCCACCGAGCCCTCTCCCCCGTCTCCGCTGCTCAGCGCCGAACTCGACACCCGCAGCAGCGCTTCCGTGGTGGACCTGAACGGCACCCGGATCGCTTACTGGAGCTACGAACCGGTCCGTGAAACCGCCGCGACCCGGACGATCCTCGTGATCCACGGCTTCCGCGGCGACCACCACGGCCTGCTCCGAGTGGTGGACCAATTACCCGAAATGCGCCTCATCATGCCTGACCTCCCGGGATTCGGCGTCTCCGCCGCGTTCCCCGCCGGCCGGCACAGCGTCGGCGGCTACGGCCGCTTCATCAGGGACTTCATGGCGGCCCTCGGACTGGGCCCGGAAACCGTTTTACTGGGGCACTCCTTCGGATCGATCATCGCCAGCCATTTCGTCGCGGACCACCCCGGCGCCGTCGCCGAACTGGTACTGATCAACCCCATCGCCGCGCCGGCGCTGGAAGGGCCCAAAGGGCTCATGACCAAAGCGGCTGTGCTGTACTACGAGGCGGCCGCCCGGCTCCCCCGCGGACTCGGAAACGCGCTGCTGCGCAACCAACTGATCGTCCGGGTGATGAGCGAGACCATGGCCAAGACCAAGGACAAGGCGCTGCGGCGGTTCGTCCACGCCCAGCACAGCGCCTACTTCTCCGCTTTCGCCGACCGTGACAGCCTCCTGGAAGCCTTCAAGGCCTCGGTCAGCAGCAACGTCGCGGAGGTGGCTCCGCGGCTTGCCCTGCCGGTATTGCTCGTCGCCGGCGAGAAAGACGAGATCGCCACCCTCCCCGACCAGCACAAGCTGCTCCCGCTGCTGCCGGACGGAACCCTCGAAGTCATTCCCGGCGTCGGGCACCTCATCCATTACGAAACCCCGGAACCCGCCGCGGGCTTCATCCGCCGCTTCCTGAAGGACCACGCCGCGTGAAAATCCTCATTGACGCCCGCTTCACCAGGCTTGACCACCACGACGGCATCAGCCGCTACGGCGCCAGCCTCATCGCCGCCACCGCCAAGATCGCGGACGTCTCGATGCTGATCAGCGACACCCGCCAGCTGGCCCTGCTGCCGGACGTACCGTACACCCTGATCAACAGCCCGCTCTCACCGGCCGAGTTGTTCGTGGCGGCCAAGGTCAACCCGCTGGGGGCCGACGTCGTGGTGTGCCCGATGCAGACGATGGGCAGCTGGGGCCGGAAGTACGCCCTGGTCCTGACCCTGCACGACCTGATCTACTACGAACACCCGGCACCTCCCGGATTCCTCCCGGCCCCGGTCCGGGTCCTCTGGCGGCTCTACCACAAGGCGTTCTGGCCGCAGCGGGTGCTGCTGAACCGGGCCGACGTCGTCGCGACCATCAGCTCCACCACCGAGGCCCTGATGGCGAAGTACCGCCTGACGAAGCGACCGGTCCGGATTGTCGGGAACGCCCCGCAGCCCGGGCTCACGCCGCGGGACCCGGGTGCCGGCGCCGACAAGACGCTCCTTTACATGGGTTCCTTCATGCCCTACAAGAATGTCGAAACGATGGTCCGGGGTATGGCCGGCCTGCCGGGGATGACCCTGCACCTGCTGAGCCGGATCACGCCCGAACGCCGGGCCGAGCTGGAGGCGCTGGCCCCGGCGGGCGCCAGCATCGTGTTCCACAACGGCGTGACGGACGCCGAGTACGAGGAGTTGCTGGCGCGCACCACCGCCCTGGTCAGCCTTTCCAAGGCGGAGGGCTACGGCCTGCCCCTGGTGGAGGCGATGTCGCACGGCACGCCGGTGATCGCCAGCGACATTCCGATTTTCCGCGAGGTGGGCGGTGACGCGGTCAGCTACGTCGATCCGGACTCCCCGTCCGCGTTTGCCGCCGCGGTACGCGAACTGGAGGAGCCGGAACTCTGGAAGAACCGCTCCAGCCGTTCCGTGCAGCGCGCCGCCGAGTTCAGCTGGGACGCCTCCGCACGCAGGTTGCTGGCCGCCGCCGAGGAGGCCCTGGCGCTGCGCGCGCGCAAGCGCCGCTAGAGCACGTCGACGCCGTCGAGCCGCACCTGCACCGGATCGTCGGTGCGCTTTGCGGCAGCCGCGGCCTTGACCGCACGCATCGCTTTCGTCGCGTCGGTGGCCTGGGCATACGGAATGAACAGCAGCGTCCGGACGTCCTCGCCACCGCGCCGCTCCGCAGCCGAAGCAGACGCCGCCGACACGGCCCCAGCCCCGGCCCCGCCGGCGCCCGGCAACGGCGCAGGTCCCGCCTGCCGCAGCACAATGCCTTGTTTCGCCAGTGCCTGCTCGACGGCCTGGGTAAAGTGCCCGACGGCGGTCCTGCCGCCCGTGACGGACGCGATCCGGACGGCCGGCGGCAGCGACAGCTCCTGCCGCAGGGCAAGCTCGCGGCCGGCGTACCCGGCGGGGTCCCACCGCAGCAGCGCACCGACGCCGGCGGTGTCCTCCGCGGTGATGACGACCACGCCGCCCTCGGCCGCGGGACGGACCAGGGCGGCCGCATTGAACCAGCGCCGCACGGCGTCCTCACCGGCCCGAAGGTTTTCGCGGCGCAGCAGGGTGTCGCCGTCGAGCAGCAGCGCCGCGGCGTACCCGCCCGCTGCCACCGGCTCGGCGCCGACGGTCGCCACGACGAGGGCTTTAGCGTCCGGCACCGTGGCCAGAACCCGGTCACCGGAAGAGGTGACCACCGGCTTGCCCGGAAACGCCCGGCCCAATTCCTCGGCGGTCCGCAGCGCCCCGGTGGCACCCCGCCGAAGCCGGACCCCATCACAGTGCACACAGCGCCAGTCCGGAGCGGCCGCGGAACACCACCGGCAGACCGGCACCGCCGCGCTGCCGGCAGGCCCCGTGATCGCCAGCGGACCGTTGCACGCGGTGCAGCGTGCCGGTTCGCGGCAGCGTTCGCAGGCCAGCGACGGCGCGTACCCGGCGCGCGCCACCTGCACCAGGACCGGGCCCCGCTCGAGGCCCTCCTTCGCCGCCCGCCACGCGGCGCCGGGAAGCCGTGCGATCCGGGCCAGCGGGTCGCGCTCCTGCTCGTAACTGTCCGCGGTGTTGAGCACGCGCGGGACAGTGCGGCGCATCACGGCGCGCTGCGCTTCGACCGGCCGGGCCCAGCCGGACGCCACCAGCCGCTGCGTCTCCGTGCTGCGGCTGTGTCCGGCGAGCAGGCAGGCAGCCCCCTCGTGCGCCGCCCGGAGCAACAGGACCTCACGGGCGTGGGCGTACGGTGAACGCTGCTCGATGTGCAGATCGTCGCCGTCGTCCCAGCACACCACCAGCCCCAGCTTCTGCACCGGCGCGTAAGCGGCGGAGCGGCTGCCGACAGCGACTCCGGCGGCGCCGCTGAGGACCCGCAGGAAGCTGCGGTACCGCGGGGTGGGGCCGTCATCCGAGGTGAGCCGGGCCACGTCCCCGGCCGGCAGGAGCTCCAGCAGGGCCGCCTCTACCCGGTCCAGGTCGCGGTAGTCCGGAACGACGACGACGGCGCCACGGCCGGAGCGGCGGACGGCGGCTACGGCCTCGGCAATCATCCGGGGCCAGCTGCCGGGGCCGAAACCCTGCAACGCGCTCAGCACGGCGCGCGGCGATTCGCCACCGCCCAGGTGCTGCAGGAAAGCCGGGCCGTTGTGATACTCCGCCCAGCCGGACGGAGGGGCAGCAGGCAGCTCTGCCCCGGCGGCGCCGTCGGCGGCGAACTGGGCAGCGTCGAGCCGGCCGGCCGGCGCGAACTCCTTTTCCATTTTCGCCATGCGTGGCGGGACGGCGACGCGCAGGACGTCGCTGACGGTTCCGGCGTAGCGCGCCGCCACCCGCCCGGCCAGTTCGGCCACTTCGGAGGTAAGCACCGGAACCGGCGACACCACCTTGTACAACGGGACCAGCGGGTGGCCGGCGTCGGACGCGGCCGTGCGTTCGAGCAGGAATCCACCGAGTTCCTGGCCGCTGAATTTCACCTTCACCCGCACGCCGGGCCGGGCCGCAGCATCGAGGTCCGCCGGAACGCTGTAGTCGAACGGCCGGTCCAGGTGCGGGAGGGACGACTCCAGCAGCACCCGCGCCACCGGCAACTCCGCGGCAAGCGCCGGCCCGGCGGCGGCCGCGGAGGCGGGGAAGCCGTGCAACAGCGAGAGCTGGAGCGGCTCGTCGGGGGGCACGGCGGCACCGTTACGGACTGGGGTCACGGCGTTCGCCTCCTTCAGCGGCTGGTCGGGTCAAACAAAACAACGGCAGTTCGGCCGGCGGCCGCTTTAAAGCAGCCGACTGAAGCAGTCGCCTTAAAGACTGTAGCCAGGCCGCCGTTCGGCGGCCTGGCTACAGCACATCACAGGGTTGTGACATTCAGAGCTAGGACATTCAAGAGCTGCGACCTTCAGGAGCCAGGGTCTTCAGCGGCAGGGCCGGTTCCTAGGCGTTGAAGAAGGCCTTCAGCTCGTCCACCCGGTCCAGGCGCTCCCAGGTGAAGTCCGGCTCCTCGCGGCCAAAGTGGCCGTGCGCGGCGGTCTTGGCGTAGATCGGGCGCTTGAGGTCAAGCGCGTCGATGATGGCGCGCGGTCGCAGGTCAAAGATCTCGGCGATCGCGTCGCTGATCCGGGCCGGGTCCACGGTCTCAGTGCCGAACGTTTCCACGTAGGTCCCCACGGGACGGGCCTGTCCGATCGCGTAAGCGATCTGGATTTCGGCGCGCTTCGCGAGGCCTGCGGCCACAACGTTCTTCGCCACCCAGCGCATCGCGTAGGCGGCCGAACGGTCCACCTTGGACGGATCCTTGCCCGAGAAGGCGCCGCCGCCGTGCCGGGCCATCCCGCCGTAGGTGTCGACAATGATCTTGCGGCCGGTGAGGCCGGCGTCACCCACCGGGCCGCCGATCACGAAGGCGCCGGCTGGGTTGAGGATGTTCCGTGACCGGGAGGTGTCCAGGTTGGACAGCGCCATGACCGGGTTCACGACGTGCTCGGCGAGGTCGGCGCGGAGCTGGTCGAGGCTGGCGCCTTCGGCGTGCTGGCTGGAGATCACGACGGTCTCGACCGAGACTGGGCGGTCGCCGTCGTAGCCCACGGTGACCTGTGTCTTGCCGTCGGGGCGCAGGTAGCCGAGCTGGCCGGACTTGCGGACCTCGGTGAGGCGCTCGGAGAGCCGGTGCGCCAGCCAGATCGGGACGGGCATGTAGGAGGGGGTTTCGTCGCTGGCGTAGCCGAACATGATGCCCTGGTCGCCGGCGCCCTGGAGGTCGTAGTCATCTTCCTGGCGGCCTTCGCGCGCTTCGAGGGAGTTGAAGACTCCCCCGGCGATGTCGTTGGACTGCTGGCCGATGGAGACGGACACGCCGCAGCGGGCGCCGTCGAAACCGTTCGCGGACGAGTCGTAGCCGATTCCGAGGATGGTCTCGCGGACAATCTGCGGGATTTCGACGTAGGCGTCCGTGGTGACTTCGCCGGCCACGTGGACCAGGCCGGTGGTGGCCAGGGTCTCGACGGCGACGCGGGACTCCGGGTCCTTGGTGAGCAGGGCGTCAAGGATCGAATCGCTGATCTGGTCACAGATCTTGTCGGGGTGTCCTTCGGTCACCGACTCGGACGTGAAAAGCCGGAGCGAGGCGGGCGTGGACCCGTGGAAGTCTGGGATGTGCAGCGGTAAAGTCACTCAACTACCTTACTGGTTGGGAAACGGGCGTCCTGCGGCGTGTGTCCCCCTGCGAAGGAGACCTTGATTACGCCAGCGCTCAAGCGGGCGGAACAACCCGGCTCAACTCGGCGCTGATGCGGTCAATGACGGCAGCCGCGACGTCGGATTTGGAACCCGACGCCTCTTGGGGTTCGGAGCCGGACCGCGCAAGGATGACTACGGAGTTGCTGTCCTGTCCAAAGACCTGGTCCTGTCCCACCTGGTTGACCACCAGCAGGTCGCAGGCCTTGCGGCGCAGCTTGGCCGCGGCGTATTCCAGGACGTCCCCGTCGGCGTCGCCGGTCTCGGCCGCGAAGCCGACAATCAGCTGGTTCCGGGAGGCGGCGTCACGGATTTCGACGAGTTCTCGCAGAATGTCGGGATTGCGGACCAGTGAAATCACCGGGTCGGCGACGTCGTCGCGTTTTTTAATCTTGGTCCCGGACACGTCGGCCGGACGGAAGTCGGCCACGGCGGCGGCCATGATGACGACGTCGGAATCGGCTGCGGCGTGCAGCGCCGCCTTGCGCAGTTCCAGCGCGGTCTCAACCCGGACCACCTCGACGCCGGCGGGCGCCGGTACGTCCATGTGCGCTGCCAGCAGCCGGACCCTGGCGCCGGCCTCACGGGCCGCTTCGGCCAGCGCCACGCCCTGCTTGCCGGAGGACCGGTTGCCCAGGAAACGGACCGGGTCCAGGGGTTCGCGGGTGCCGCCGGCGCTGATGGTCACGGTGAGGCCGGCCAGCGGCCGGTGCGCGGCCGCAGCCGGAAGTTCCGCGTCCGACGCCGGCAGGTCGGGGGTGTTGGGCACCGCGGGGGCGCCGGCCAAGGCCAGCGCGGCGGCAAAAATAGCCTCGGGTTCGGGCAGCCGGCCCGGACCGGAGTCCGCACCGGTCAAGCGGCCGGTGGCAGGTTCGAGCACGGTGACGCCGCGGCTGCGCAACGTTTCCACGTTGGCCTGGGTTGCCGGGTGGCGCCACATTTCCGTGTGCATCGCCGGGGCCATCAGCACCGGGCCGCCTGCCATCAGCAGCGTGTTGGTCAGCAGATCGTTGGCCTGGCCGGTGGCGGCACGGGCCAGCAGGTCCGCCGTGGCCGGGGCCACTACGATCAGTTCCGCCTCGTGGCCGAGCCGGACGTGGTTGACAGTGTGCACCTCATCGAAAACGCTGTTGCTCACCGGGTGCCCGGAGAGGGCCTCCCAGGTGGCCACGCCGACGAACCGGGTGGCGGCCTCGGTGGGAATGACGGTGACGTCATGGCCGGCTTCAGTAAAAAGCCGGAGGAGTGATGCCACCTTGTAGGCGGCAATCCCTCCCCCGACTCCGAGGACTATGCGCACGTGACCTCCGTCAGGCAGCAGAGTTATTACTCTGCGGCGGCTTCGATCGGCGTGGAAACGAGCTTGCCTTCATTGATTTCGCGCAGGGCGATGGAAAGCGACTTTTCGTTCAGCTTGGTATCAACCAGTGGGCCGACGTACTCGAACAGGCCCTCGTGCAGCTGGGCGTAGTAAGCGTTGATCTGCCGGGCGCGCTTGGCACCGAAAATTACCAGTCCGTACTTCGAATCGGCAGCCTTCAGCAGCTCGTCGATCGGCGGGTTGATGATGCCTTCAAGGTTCGTGGACACGAATTCTCCAAATTCTAACGGGCCAGTCCGACCCTGCGGTTAGTGCGGGTGCGGCGTTAGCCCCATGAGTGAAACAAGCTCATCCGCTGCCCGACGTACGTCATCATTGATGACCGTGTGATCGAACTCCGGTTCAGCGGCTAGTTCTACTTTACCGGTTTCCAGCCGCCGCTGCTGTTCCTCGGCGGATTCCGTGCCGCGGCCCACCAGGCGGCGGACCAATTCTTCCCAGCTTGGCGGGGCGAGGAAGACGAACTGCGCGTCCGGAACGGCTTGTTTCACCTGGCGTGCGCCTTGCAGGTCAATTTCCAAAAGCACCGAGCGGCCCTCGGCAATGGCTGCATCCACTGTGCTCTTAAGGGTGCCGTACGTATTCTGCCCGTGCACCACGGCCCATTCCAACAGTTCCCCTGCTGCGATGAGGGCTTCAAACTCTTCCTTGGATTTGAAGTAGTAGTGCACCCCATCGATCTCACCAGGCCGCGGCGGGCGGGTGGTGGCCGATACCGAAAGCCAGACTTCGGGATAGTTGTCCCGAATATAGGTGGACACGGTGCCTTTGCCGACAGCCGTCGGACCGGCGAGGACTGTCAGTCCGGGTTTCTTGCTCACGTATTCCTTTGGGCGGTGGTGGAAGCTCGGCGGGCCAAGCTATTTCTTGTCTATAAAATCTACCAGCGCCCGGCGCTGGTGGATTCCCAGTCCCCGCACCCGCCGGGACGCGGCAATACCAAGCCGCTCCATGATGGCCGCGGCCCGCACGTGCCCGATCCCCGGCAGCGCCTCCAACAGCTCGACCACCCGCATCCGGGCGATCGCCTCGTCCCTCTCCCCAGCGCTGAGCAGCTCCGCGATGGTCAGCTGCCCCGACTTCAGCTTCTCCTTGGCCCCCGCCCTGGCCACCCGGGCCGCGGCGGCCTTGTGCAGGGCGTCGGCACGCTCCTGCGGCGTGAGGGGTCGCAAGCTCACTGAGGTCCTCCCTGCATTGTCAGCCGAGACCACGCAAACGGCCTGGTCAGACGTGACCGTGAGACGGGCCGCACACAGCACCCCGGCTGGTACCGCGGACTTGTCCTGAACTTACAGTCTGAAGTCGGCGGAAAGCAATGGATCGCCTCCGGCGCAAAACCTAATGCTGACGCTTTTTTGGCCAAGCGGTGGACATGGGGTTGCGGGGCGGCCCCAGGGCGGCGGTCGTCTGGCTGCGGGGCGAATTGGCGGTGTGGCACCGGCCGTTTGCCACAAATGGCCGGAATGCCAAGTCCATAGCGGCCTTCTGCGACCAATCGGCAGAGCTAAGGCAACGGGCCAGCCCCTACGCGGCGCCATCCGTTTGCCAGAGATGGCCGCAATACCCGGTCCGTAGCGGCCTTCTCTGACCAAACGACGCGGCAAACCCGCAATGCCGGCCCACAAGCGCCTTTCCGCCGAGGCGGATGGCCAAGGCCGGATCACCTAGGCCGCGCGGAGTTCGTCCAACGTGCGCCGGGCGGCGTCGCGCAGGGCGGCCGGCTGCGGACCGGCTGCCAGGATGTCCCGGCTCGAGGTGCCCAGAACCTGGCTGTAGGCGCGGCCAAAGGTGCGCCGCAGGTCCGCAGCCGTCGCTCCCTGGGCGCCCAGGCCCGGGGCGAGGATCGGGCCGCGGACCGCCGCGAGGTCCAGGTCCAGGTCGGTCAGCGCGGTGCCGACAGTGGCGCCGACGACGAGCCCGACGGAGCCGAGGTCCCCGGCATACCGTGCGTTCTCCGCGGCGGCGGCCCGGACAATCCGCCGGGCTACGGAGTCCGCTCCCCCGACGTGCTGCACGGAGGCTCCCTCGGGGTTGGAGGTGAGGGCCAGGACGAAGACGCCGCGGCCGGACTGCGCCGCGAGGTCCAGGGCAGGCCGGAGCGACTCGAAGCCCAGGTACGGGCTCAGCGTCACCGAGTCAGCGGCCAGCGCCGAGCCGTCGCGCAGCCAGGCGTCGGCGTAGGCGGCCATGGTGGAGCCGATGTCGCCGCGCTTGGCGTCGGCGATGCTGAGCACGCCGGCCTCCGCGGATGCGGCGAGGGTGCGTTCCAGCACGGCCATCCCGGCCGAACCGTGGCGCTCATAGAGCGCCACCTGCGGCTTCACCGCGGCAGCGAGCGACGCCACGGCCTCCAGCACGGTGAGCGAGAAGCGCTCCAGACCGGCGACGTCGTCGTCCAGGCCCCAGCGCTGCAGCAGCGACGGGTGCGGGTCGATGCCGACGCAGAGCGGGCCGCGCTCCGCCATGGCGCGGCCCAGCCGGGAGCCGAATGACTCCCGGCCGGGCGTATCAGCGGCGGCAGCCTCAGGCATGCTGGGACACCGCACTCGCGGCGGCAGCCTGCGTGGCGCGCTCCTGGGCGACGCGCTGCTGCGACTCCGCGAGGGCCGCGGCGTGCTCCTGCAGGCTGGTGACGGACCACTCGTAGGTCCGCATCGCCTCGATGGCCTGGACCGCGGCGTTGAACTCGGCCACCGTGGTGATGCACGGAATGCCGATCGACGTGGCGGCGGCGCGGATCTCGTAGCCGTCACCGCGGGCCTCCCCGCCGGACGGGGTGTTGAAGACCATGTCGATTTCGCCGGCGACGATCAGGTCCGCAATGGTGCCTTCGCCCTCGGCGCTGGAGCCCTCGGCGACCTTGCGGACCGTGGTGGCCTGCAGCCCGTTGCGGCGCAGCACGTCGGCGGTGCCGCCGGTGGAGACGATCTCGAAGCCGAGGTCTGAGAGGCGCTTGACGGCCATGATGACCGCGCGCTTGTCCCGGTTGGCGACGGAGACGAACACCTTGCCCTCGGTAGGCAGCGCGTTGTTGGCCGCGGCCTGGCTCTTGGCGAACGCCGTGTCGAAGTGCTTGTCGATGCCCATCACCTCGCCGGTGGAGCGCATTTCCGGGCCCAGCAGGGAGTCCACAACCTTGCCCTCCAGGGTGCGGAAGCGGCTGAACGGCAGCACCGCTTCCTTGACCGCCACCGGGGCATCCAGCGGCAGCGTGGAACCGTCGCCCGACTCGGGCAGCATCTTGTAGGCGGTGCGCAGCTGGTTGATGGTGACTCCGGTGCCGATCAGGGCCGCGGCCTTGGCCATCTGCACGCCGGTCGCCTTGGAGACGAACGGCACGGTGCGGGAAGCGCGGGGGTTGGCTTCGAGGACGTAGAGCACGTCGGAGGCGAGGGCGAACTGGATGTTGATCAGGCCGCGGACGCCGACGCCTTCGGCGATGGCCCGCGTGGCGGTCCGGACCCGGTCGATCACGTTGTTGCCCAGCGTGATGGGCGGCAGCACGCAGGCGGAGTCGCCGGAGTGGATGCCGGCTTCCTCGATGTGCTCCATGATGCCGCCGAGGTACATGTCCTTGCCGTCGAAGAGGGCGTCGACGTCGATCTCGACGGCGTCCTCGAGGAAGCGGTCGATCAGCACCGGGTGGTCCGGGGTGATTTCGGTGGCGTTGGCGATGTAGCGGGAGAGGTTCGGCTCGTCGTAGACGATTTCCATGCCGCGCCCGCCGAGCACGTAGGAGGGGCGGACCAGGACCGGGTAGCCGATCTCGTCCGCGATCTTCTTCGCGTCCTCAAAGGAGACGGCGGTGCCGTTCTTCGGGGAGATCAGCCCGGCCTCGTCGAGCACCCGGGAGAAGGCGCCGCGGTGCTCGGCCAGGTCGATGGCCTCCGGGGAGGTCCCAAGGATCGGCACGCCGGCGTCGGCGAGCTGCTGGGCGAGCTTGAGCGGGGTCTGGCCGCCGAGCTGGACGAACACACCCATTACCCCGCCGGTGCGCTCCTCGGCGGCGATGACCTCGAGGACGTCCTCGAGGGTGAGCGGTTCGAAGTAGAGCCGGGTGGAGACGTCGTAGTCGGTGGAGACGGTCTCCGGGTTGCAGTTGACCATCACAGTCTCGTAGCCGGCCTTGCGCAGCGCCATCGAGGCGTGCACGCAGGAGTAGTCGAACTCGATGCCCTGGCCGATCCGGTTCGGCCCAGAGCCGAGGATGATGATGGACGGCTTGGCGTGCAGCGCCACCTCGTCCTCCTCGTCATAGGAGGAGTAGTGGTACGGCGTGTACGCGGCAAATTCGGCGGCGCAGGTGTCCACCGTCTTGTAGACCGGGCGGATGCCGAGGGCCTGCCGGACGCCGCGGACGACGTCCTCGGAGTTGTGCGTCAGCGCGCCGATCTGCGCGTCGGAGAAGCCGTGCCGCTTGGCCCGCTGCAGCATCTCCTGGGTCAGGGCGGTGGAGTGCCGGATTTCCTGCGAGATCTCGTTCAGGAGCTGGAGCTGGTCCAGGTACCAGGGGTCGATCTTGGTGGCCTCGAACAGCTGCTCCACGGTGGCGCCGCCGAGCAGCGCGCGCTGGACCTGGTGCAGGCGTTCGGTGCTGGGGCGCTTGGCCTTCTCGATCAGTTCGGCGACTTCCCATTCCGGGACCGGACCGAAGTCCAGCTGGGAACCCTTCTGTTCCAGGGACCGCAGCGCCTTCTGCAGCGCCTCGGTGAAGTTCCGGCCCATGGCCATGGCCTCGCCCACCGACTTCATGGTTGTGGTCAGGGTGGAGTCCGCGGCGGGGAACTTCTCGAAGGCGAAGCGCGGGACCTTGACGACGACGTAGTCCAGAGTCGGCTCGAAGGAGGCCGGCGTCTTCTCCGTGATGTCGTTCGGGATCTCGTCCAGGGTGTAGCCGAGCGAGAGCTTGGTGGCGATTTTGGCGATCGCGAAGCCGGTGGCCTTGGACGCCAGGGCCGAGGAGCGGGAGACGCGGGGGTTCATCTCGATCACCACCACACGGCCGGTGTCCGGCTCCACGGCGAACTGGATGTTGCAGCCGCCGGTGTCGACGCCGACTTCGCGGATGACGGCGATCGAGATGTCCCGCAGCCGCTGGTACTCGCGGTCCGTCAGGGTCAGGGCCGGGGCGACGGTGATGGAGTCGCCGGTGTGCACGCCCACCGGGTCGAAGTTCTCGATGGAGCAGACCACCACGACGTTGTCGTTTTTGTCCCGCATCATTTCGAGTTCGTATTCTTTCCAGCCGAGGATGCTCTCTTCGAGCAGCACCTCGGACGTGGGGCTGTACTGCAGGCCCTGGCCGACGATCCGGCGCAGGTCATTCTCGTTGTAGGCCAGGCCGGAGCCGAGTCCGCCCATGGTGAAGGAGGGCCGGACCACCATCGGGTAGCCCAGGTCCTGGGCGGCGGTGAGGGCCTCGTCCATGGTGTGGATGATGTGGCTGCGCGCGGATTCGGCGCCGCACCGCTCCACGACGCCCTTGAACTTCTCGCGGTCCTCGCCGAGCTCGATCGCGGCGATATTGGCGCCGATCAGTTCCACGTTGTACTTCTCCAGCACACCGTTCTTGTCCAGCGCGATGGCGGTGTTGAGCGCCGTCTGGCCGCCCAGGGTGGGCAGGATCGCGTCGGGGCGTTCCTTGGCGATGATCTTCTCGACGACCTCGGGGGTGATCGGTTCGATGTAGGTGGCGTCGGCGAACTCCGGGTCGGTCATGATGGTGGCCGGGTTGGAGTTGACGAGGATGACGCGCAGGCCTTCGTCCTTGAGGACGCGCAGTGCCTGGGTGCCGGAGTAGTCGAATTCGGCCGCCTGGCCGATCACGATCGGGCCGGAACCGATGACCAGGACGCTCTTAAGGTCAGTTCTCTTGGGCATTACTTCTTGTCCTCAGTCTTGGAGTCGGTGGCAGTCTTGGTGTCAGCGTTCTTGGTGTCCGCCATCAGTTCGATGAAGCGGTCGAAGAGGTACGCGGCGTCGTGCGGGCCGGAGGCCGCTTCCGGGTGGTACTGCACCGAGAAGGCGGGAATGTCGAGGCAGGACAGGCCCTCGACGACGTCGTCGTTGAGGCTGATGTGGCTGACCTCGACGCGGCCGAAGCGCTCTTCCGGGGCCTGGCTGGCGCCTTCGAGCGGGGCGTCGACGGCGAAGCCGTGGTTTTGCGAGGTGATTTCGACCTTGCCGGTGCGGCGGTCCATGACGGGCTGGTTGATGCCGCGGTGGCCGTAGCGGAGCTTGTAGGTGCCGAAGCCGAGGGCGCGGCCCAGGATCTGGTTGCCGAAGCAGATGCCGAAGTAGGGCAGCTTGGCGTCCAGCACGGAGCGCAGCAGGTTCACCTGGCTGTCGGCGGTGGCGGGGTCGCCGGGGCCGTTGGACATGAACACGCCGTCCGGGTTGACGGCCTTGATGTCCTCGAGGGTGGCGGTGGCGGGCAGCACGTGGACTCGGACGCCGCGTTCGGCGAAGCGGATCGGGGTCATCCGCTTGATGCCAAGGTCGATGGCGGCGATGCTGAAGCGCGGCTCGCCGTCCCAGCCCCAGTCGGCGGGCTCGACCGTGTACGCCGTCTCGACGCTGACTTCCTCGGCGAGCCGGGAGCCCTCCATCGGTGCGCTGGCCAGCACGGCGTCAACGAGTTCCTTGTCCGTGGCGCCGGCGGCGTCGCCGGAGAAGATCCCGGCGCGCATGGTTTTGTGCTCGCGGAGGTGCCGGGTGATGGCGCGGGTGTCGACGCCTTGGATTCCGACGATGCCCTGGTCGGTCAGTTCCTCGTCCAGGGTCCGTTCCGAGCGCCAGTTGGATGCGCGGCGGGCGGCGTCGCGGACGATGTAGCCGGCCACCCAGATCCGGCGGGACTCGGCGTCGTCCTTGTTCACGCCGGTGTTGCCGATGTGCGGCGCGGTCTGAACCACGAGCTGCCGGGCGTAGGACGGGTCGGTGATGGTTTCCTGGTAGCCGGTCATGCCGGTCGCAAAGACTGCTTCGCCGAGGGCTGTGCCGGTGGCGCCGTAGCTGCGGCCGCGGAAGATCCGGCCGTCCTCGAGCACGAGCACGGCGGGGGTGGAGGCTGTCAGTTGGGGGTCAGTCACGTTGTTACTTTCCACTATCGGCTTCTGCCTGAGGGGCTGCGGAGATCAAATCGTTGAGGGTGGACAGGAGCAGGGCCTTGTCCCCGGCACGGCGGGTGCGGAAGCCGGTGTCTAGCTCCTTGGCGCCGAGCATCCAGCTGAGCACCAGGAGTCCGTCCTTTTCGACGAACTTCCCGGCCATGCCGCTTTCCTGCCGGACGCCGGTGAGGCTGGCGGCCGGGATAAACACGGGTGCGGCGCCGGAGCGGTCAAACAGCACGCCTTCGGGGTGGACGCTGAGTTCGGCGTTGGTGCGCAGGCCCAGTTGGTGGACGGCGATCCGGTCCAGCCAGTCCCCGGCGGTGGTGGAGGCGACGTACTGGCCGTCTGCGGCGGCCAGCGGTCCCCCGAGTTCTGCGGGGACGGCCGGGAGCGGCTCGACACCGGCCTGCCGGCGCAGCCGGTTGCGCCAGCCGATCCAGATCAGGACCAGCGCGACCCCAATCAGGACCAGCGTCAACAGCAGGGAGAGTTCCTTGACCATCAGGGCCGGACCGCCGCAGCCGTATCGGGGGCATCGGGGAGCCACCGGTACGGGGTGTTGAGTTCCCCGTTCAGGACGGTCGGGTGACCCTTGAAGAAGGTGGCCACCACCTTGCCCGGGAGTTCCCGGCCGGCAAACGGAGAGTTACGGCCCATGGTTGCCATCTTAGAAGGATCCACTCTCCAGCGTGCAGCCGGGTCCACGAGTGTGACGTTGGCGGGTTCGCCGGCCTCGAGCGGCCGGCCCTGGTCCGCCAACCGGCCGATCGCGGCGGGCGTGGTGGAGGTAACGCGGGCAAAGTCGGCCCAGTCCATCAGGCCGGTTTCGATCATGGTGTGCTGCACCACCGACAGGGCCGTTTCCAGACCGGTCATGCCCATGGCCGCCTGCGCCCACTCGCATTCCTTGTGTTCGCTGGGGTGCGGGGCGTGGTCGGTTCCGACGACGTCGATCGTGCCGTCCGCCAGCGCGGCGCGCAGGGCCTGGACGTCCTCGTCGGTGCGCAGCGGCGGGTTGACCTTGTAGACCGGGTCGTAGCTGCGGACCAGCTCGTCGGTCAGCCAGAGGTGGTGCGGCGTGACCTCGGCGGTGACGTTGATACCGCGGGACTTGGCCCAGCGCACGATCTCAACGGAGCCCGCGGTGGACACGTGGCAGACGTGCAGCCGGGATCCGACGTGCTGGGCGAGCAGCACGTCGCGGGCAATGATGCTTTCCTCGGCGACGGCCGGCCAGCCGGCGAGGCCGAGCACGGCGGAGACCTCTCCCTCGTTCATCTGCGCGCCGGCGGTGAGCCGGGGTTCCTGCGCGTGCTGGGCGACGACGCCGTCGAACGCCTTGACGTATTCCAGGGCACGGCGCATCAGCACGGGGTCGCTGACGCAGACGCCGTCGTCGGAAAAGACCCGGACCCGGGCGCGGGAGTCCGCCATGGCGCCGAGTTCGGCGAGCTGCTCCCCGGCCAGGCCGACGGTGACGGCGCCGACCGGACGCACGTCCACCCAACCGGCCGTGCGGCCCAGGCTGAAGACCTGTTCGACGACGCCGGCGGTGTCCGCGACGGGGGTGCTGTTGGCCATCGCGTGCACGGCGGTGTAACCGCCCAGGGCCGCGGCGCGGGTGCCGGTCTCGACGGTTTCGGCGTCCTCGCGGCCGGGCTCGCGCAGGTGGGTGTGGATATCGACCATGCCGGGCAGGGCGACGAGGCCGGCCGCGTCGATGACCGTTGCGTCCCCGGCGTCGAGGTCCTGCCCGCGTTCGGCGATGACGCCGTCGCGGATCAGCAGGTCTTCAGCGGGTCCGCCGAGGATCGCGGCGCCCCGGATGAGGTAGGCGCCGGCGCTGCCTGTGTCCTGTTGTTGTGATGCCATCAGTGGCTCTCCTTGGAGTAGGCGGCGGTGGAGGTTGCTGGTTCGCGGGTGTCTCCGGAGAGCAGCAGGTAGAGGGCGGCCATCCGGACGGATACGCCGTTGCGCACCTGTGCGAGCACGGTGGAGCGGGGCGAGTCGGCGGCGGCCGAGGAAATTTCCAGCCCGCGGTTCATCGGGCCCGGGTGCATGATGATGGTGTCCTTCAGGCCCAGGCTGTCGAGGGCGCGGAGGCGGTTGTCGTCGAAGCCCCAACGGCGTGAGTATTCGCGGGTGGTCGGGAAGAACGAGGCGTTCATCCGCTCGCCCTGCACGCGGAGCATCATCATCGCGTCGACGCCCCGGGCCAGGGTCTCGTCAAGGTCGTAACTGACCGTGCAGGGCCAGGCCTCGACGCCAATCGGCAGCAGCGTAGGCGGCGCCACGAGGGTGACTTCCGCCCCGAGGGTGCGCAGCAGCCAGACGTTGGAGCGGGCCACCCGGGAGTGCAGCACGTCGCCGGCGATCGCGACGCGCATGCCCCGCAGGTCCGCCCCGGCGGAGGGCGTGCCGGCGAGCTGTGACCAGTGCCGGCGCATCGTGAACGCGTCCAGCAGCGCCTGGGTGGGGTGTTCGTGGGTGCCGTCGCCGGCGTTGATGACGGCGGCGTCGATCCAGTCGGTCGCCGCCAGCCGGTGCGGGGCGCCGGAGGCCCAGTGCCGGATGACGACGGCGTCGGCGCCCATGGCGGCAAGCGTCTGGGCGGTGTCCTTGAGGGATTCGCCCTTGGAGACGGAGGAACCTTTCGCGGCAAAGTTGATCACGTCCGCGGAGAGCCGCTTGGCGGCCGCCTCGAAGGAGATGCGGGTGCGGGTGGAGTCCTCGAAGAAGAGGTTGACCACGGTGCGGCCGCGCAGTGCCGGGAGCTTCTTGACCTCGCGCTCCCCCACCGCGGCCATCTCTTCGGCGGTGTCGAGGATGCGGATGGCGTTGGCGTAGCTGAGGTCCTCGGTGGAGAGCAGGTGCTTCATGCGGTGGCCTCGATGACGACTTCGTTCACGGCTTCGCCGCCGGCGGAATCGGTTTCCTCGAGCCGGACGCGGACTTTCTCCGCGGAGGAGGTGGGGAGGTTCTTGCCGACATGGTCCGCGCGGATGGGCAGCTCCCGGTGGCCCCGATCGATCAGGACGGCCAGCCGGACGATCCGGGGGCGGCCCAAGTCAATGATCGCGTCCAGCGCGGCGCGGATGGTGCGGCCGGAGTAGAGCACGTCGTCAATGAGCACCACTACTTTGTTGTCGATCCCGCTGCGGGGTAACTGGGTGGGATACGGCGGCCTGGTCGGCTGGTGCGAAAGGTCGTCGCGGAACATGGTCACATCCAGCTGGCCGACAATAGCGGCAGGGTCCACGCCGGGGTCGGCGGCGGCGATCTTCGCGGCGAGCCGGACGGCGAGCGGGTAGCCCCGCCGCGGGATGCCCAGCAGGACCAGGTCCTGGGAGCCCTTGTTGGACTCGAGAATCTCATGGGCGATACGAGTGAGTGCACGGTCGATGTCAGCCTGGTTGAGGACAACCCTGCTGAGTTGGACCTTGGCCGGAACCGGTGCTTCTGGAACAGAAGTCAACGCTCGTCTCCCCTTTCCCCGCCTCACGGGACGGAATTAAAAAAGGATCATTTGCCCTTTCAAATTACCACACGGGCCGCCGCCGCCCCGCCCCGGGAAAGGCGGTGTGCGTCACACGGCGGCCCTGCCCGGTGGGTCCATATTCGGCTGCCCGGCGCCTTCAGCTTAGGCTCGTGGCATGACGAGCTTTGATCCTCCGCCGGACGCCCGCACCCCGGGCCGGCAGCCGCCGGCCGGCCAGACACCGCAGCAGGCCAACCCCAGCTGGATGGGACAGGTCCGGCCGCAGGACTACCGGCCGGCTCCCGGCTACGGGACCGGACCCGGGACGGTGCATGGCGGGGCGTACCGGGCCGCGTACACGGCGGTGCCGCCGCCGCGGGCCTCGGCGGGTATGACGGCGCTGGTGCTGGGCGGCGGGGTGCTCGCCTTTGTGAGTCTGTTCCTGGTGCTCCCGTTCTTGCTGGAAAATACCGGGCCGGGCGGGTTCGTCGTGGGCTTCATCGCCTCGCTGCTGCCGCTTGGCTCGGTCCTGCTGGCGGTCCGCTACATCGACCGCTGGGAGCCCGAACCGAAGCGGCTGCTGCTTTTCGCGTTCGCCTGGGGCGCGCTGGTGTCGATTTCGGTGACGATGCTCATCCAGCCGTTCTTTTCGCTCGCCGCAGGTCCGGCGTCGGGGCTGGATTACCGGACGTTCGCGGTCACGGTCCAGGCGCCGGTGGTGGAGGAATTCGCCAAGTCGCTGGGCCTGCTGCTGCTGCTGCTTTTCGCCCGCAGGCAGTTCGACGGTCCGGTCGACGGAGTCGTTTTCGCGTTCACGATTGCCGGCGGTTTCGCTTTCACCGAGAACATCCTGTACTTCGGCCGGGCGATCGCCGAGTCCAGCACCCCGGGCACGGACCTGGCCGTGGTGTTCTTCCTGCGCGGGGTGATGTCCCCGTTCGCGCATGCCATTTTCACCGGGACAACCGGGCTCATCCTGGGTTTCGCGGCGCGCCGCTGGCACTCCGGCCTGACGCTCCTGGCATTCCCGGTGGGCCTGGTCCCCGCCATGGCCCTGCACAGCGGCTGGAACTCGATGGGCCAGGATTTCCTGGCGCAGTACATCCTGGTCCAGGTGCCGCTCTTCCTGCTCGCCGTCCTCGTGGTGGTGCTCCTGCGCGTCGCGGAACGCCGGCTGACCCGGCAGCGGCTGCAGGAGTACGCAGCTGCCGGCTGGTTCACTGGCCAGGAGGTGGCCATGCTGGCGACCCCCGCCGGGCGCCGCTCGGCCCTGCGCTGGGCCAGGTCGATCGGACGGGGTCCGCAGATGCGGGCATTCCTGCACGCCGCCACCCGGCTGGCTTTCACCCGGCAGCGGATCCTCAGCGGCCGGGACGTGCCGGCGCACCAACTCGACGAGCAGCGGCAGCTCGCTGAGATTGTTGCGCTGCGCGACGCCGTGCTGCGCTGACCCCCGGGCGTGGGCCGCAGTGCAGCGACAACAAGGGCCGGTGTCCGCCTCGCGGCGGGCACCGGCCCTTGTGGTTGTTGTCCCGGCTCGCCCGGTTGTCAGGCCAGCAGCGACGGCTTCAGTTGCTGCAGCCGGCCCAGCAGGCCGTTGATGAACGACGGCGACTCGTCCGTGGAGAGCGTCTTGGCCAGGGCGACGGCCTCGCTCACGGCGACGCCGTCGGGGACGTCGTCGTTGTAGAGCAGTTCCCAGGTGCCGATCCGCAGGATGATGCGGTCCACGGAGGGCATCCGCTCCAGCGACCAGCCCTGCGAGTAGGTTTCGAGGAATTCGTCGATCGCGGCCTGGTGGGAGACGACCCCCTCGACGATTTCCAGGGTGTACGGGTTGATGATCTGATCCGTCTGTTCACGACGGGAACGCAGCACATCGAATGCGGAGGTGGAGCGTTGCTCCGCCTCGAAGAGAACATCCAGGGCCCGGTTACGGGCCTTACCGCGTGCGCTCACTAGTCGTTGACCCGGCCAAGGTAGCTGCCGTCGCGGGTGTCGACCTTGACCTTGGTGTTGTTCTCGACGAACAGCGGCACCTGGATTTCGTAGCCGGTCTCAAGGGTGGCCGGCTTGGTGCCCGCGGAGGAGCGGTCGCCCTGCAGGCCCGGCTCGGTGTAGGTGATTTCCAGCACGACGCTCGGCGGCAGTTCGATGTAGAGCGGGTTGCCTTCGTGGATGGCGATATTAACCATCTGGTTTTCGAGCATGAAGTTGGTGGCGTCGCCGACGGTGGCGGCGGACACGGTCAGCTGGTCGAAGTCCGAGGTGTCCATGAACACGAAGTCGGCGCCGTCCTGGTACAGGTACTGGTAGTCGCGGCGGTCAACCGTGGCGGTCTCGATCTTGAGTCCGGCGTTGAAGGTCTTGTCGACGACCTTGCCGGACATCACGTTGCGCATCTTGGTGCGGACGAACGCGCCGCCCTTGCCGGGCTTGACGTGCTGGAACTCGATGATGTTCCAAAGCTGGCCCTCAAGCTTCAGCACGGTTCCGTTCTTGATGTCGTTAGTGGTTGCCACAATATCCTCAGGTTTCTCAAGTTGACTGGTACTAGCCGCCAGCCGCTTATGCCAGGCAGGCATGCCGATCCGGCCCGCCAGCGCGTATTTATCAAAAATCCAAAAACCATTCT
This sequence comes from uncultured Arthrobacter sp., assembly GCF_964021775.1. Classification (GTDB taxonomy): domain Bacteria; phylum Actinomycetota; class Actinomycetes; order Actinomycetales; family Micrococcaceae; genus Arthrobacter. The sequence continues at coordinate 23,859 of NZ_CAXHZI010000017.1, read as the reverse complement.
ACCGGTTTTGCCGGGCCGCTGCCGGACGGCCCCTTAGCTGGCCAGGTCCAGCACGTCCCGTGCACGCTGCAGGGCCACCGTCGACGAGTAGATCAGGGCCGCATCCGCGGAGCCGGCCACGCGCAGGTCCAGGGCCTTGGCGAAAGATTCGACGGCGGCGGCAATGTTGCCGGCCGCAAAGTGGGACCGGCCCAGGTGCTGCCGGACCACGGCCTCCTCGGGGGTGCCCTGCGCGTCGGCGAGGAGCTGGCGGTAGAGTTCCACGGCGCGGTCGAAGCGGTGCGAGACCCGCAGCACCTCGGCCTCGAACATCCGCAGCCGGAACGAGTCCGGGTCTTTGTACCGGGCCTCGGCGAGCAGTTCTGCGGCCTCGCCCGGGTGGCCTTCCACGAGGCGGACAAAGATCAGGTCGGTGGGGTCCGTCGAGGAGGCCAACGCCTCGGCGCACGCCTCCCCGTTGACCACCTGCGGCATGAGGGTTTGCGGGTTGATCCGGATGCCGGGGAATCCGGCGTCCGGCCACTCGCTGGTGCCGCCGCTGTCACTGATCATCAGGACGCGATCTCCTGGTACGCCGCGAAGAGCAGCGAAGTGTCCGGGACGTCCAGGATGCCGGGGCGTCCAACGCCGTCGAGCACCACGAAGCGCAGCAGGTCGCCGCGGGACTTCTTGTCCCGCCGCATGCCGTCCAGCAGGGCCTGCCAGCGGTCGCGCCGGTAGGTGATGGGCAGGCCGAGGCTTTCGAGGATGCTCCGGTGCCGGTCGGCGTCGGCGTCGCTGAGCCGTCCGACGCTGCGGGCCAGTTCCGCGGCAAACATCATGCCCACCGAAACCGCGGCGCCGTGCCGCCAGGAGTAGCGTTCGGCGAGTTCAATCGCGTGGCCCAGGGTGTGGCCGTAGTTGAGGATCTCGCGCTGCCCGGTTTCCTTGAGGTCCTCGGAGACAACCCGGGCCTTGACCGCGATGGCGCGTTCGATCAGTTCGCGCACCGCCCCGGACCGGGGGTCGGACACCGCGGCGGGGTCCTTTTCAATCAGGTCAAGGATGGCCGGGTCGGCGATGAAGCCGCACTTGATGACCTCGGCCATGCCGGAGATCATTTCGTTCTTCGGCAGCGTGTCCAGCGTGTCCAGGTCAGCGAGGACGCCGGCCGGCGGGTGGAACACGCCCACCAGGTTCTTGCCTTCGGCGGTGTTGATGCCGGTCTTGCCGCCGACGGCCGCGTCCACCATGCCCAGCAGGCTGGTCGGCATGTGGATGACCTTGACACCACGCAGCCAGGTGGCAGCGACGAAGCCGGCGAGGTCGGTCACCGCTCCCCCGCCGACGGCGACGATCGCGTCCGAGCGGGTGAAGTCGTTCTGGCCCAGCACCTGCCAGCAGAACGAGGCCACCTCAATGTGCTTGCCTTCCTCGGCGTCCGGGATCTCGGCCGTCAGCGCGGTGAAGCCGGCGGTGGCCAGCTCCTCCCGGACGGCGTCGCCGGTGAGGCGCAGGGCACGCGGGTGGATGACGAGGACGCGCTTGACGCGCTCCCCCAGCAGGCCCGGCAGGTTGGCCAGCAGTCCGCGGCCGACGACGACGTCGTAGTTGTCCCCCGGAGCCTTGCCGGTGACTTTAATGACGGTTGATTCGGTGCTCACTTTTCAACTTTCCTTGTCGCTGCTGGGGGCGGGGGTGGCCGCGGGTTGGGTGGCGGCGAGCTGTTCCAGCGCATCTTCAAGCCGGCGCGCGAGTTCCGGGACGGAACCGCTCCGGACGTCGAGGACCAGGTCGGCGAGCCGTTCATAGACCGGCTGCCGGGTGGCGAACAGGGTCCGCCAGCGTTCCATGGCGTCGCCGGCCAGGAGCGGCCGACCGGAGTTCCGGGCGATGCGCTCGGCCACGGTGCTGGCGTCGCATTCAAGGTAGACCACGGTGCACTCGGCCAGCAGTTGCTGGGTTCCGGAGTCCAGCACGGCGCCGCCGCCAAGGGAGATGACCGTGCGGGAGCCCGCGGCGGTGCCGGCGGCAGCCTCCTCGATGGCCTGCGCGACGGCGCGGGCTTCGAGTTCGCGGAATGCGCACTCTCCCCGCCCCGCGAAGATGTCCGCGATGGTGCCGTGCTGGGCGACCACTTCGACGTCGGTGTCGACGAAGCGGGCGCCGAGCTGCTGGGCGAGCTGCTGCCCGATTGCGGACTTGCCGACCGCCATCGGACCGATCAGCGCGACCGGCCGGCTGGGTGTCCCGGGCAGTGTTTTACGTAGTGTTTTACGCAAAGATGGGCGCGCTTCCTTACGCGGTGGAATAGGGGCCGGCACTAGTGGCCGATCGAGTCCAGGGACGCCGGAATATTGTCCAGGTAACCCTTGATATTGCGGGCGGTTTCCTCGACCGAGTCGCCGCCGAACTTTTCCGTGACCGCCTCGGCGAGGACCAGGGCCACCATCGCCTCGGCCACGACGCCGGCGGCTGGAACCGCACAGACGTCCGAGCGCTGGTGGTGGGCCTTCGCGGCCTCGCCGGTGCTGACATCAACGGTCTTGAGAGCGCGCGGAACGGTCGCGATCGGCTTCATGGCCGCACGGACCCGGAGCACGTCGCCGATGCTCATGCCGCCTTCGATGCCGCCGGCGCGGTTGGACGTGCGGATGATCCGGCCGTCCGCGTCCTTGACGATTTCGTCGTGGGCGGCCGAGCCGCGGCGCGCGGCGGTCAGGAAGCCGTCGCCGACCTCGACGCCCTTGATCGCCTGGATGCCCATCAGGGCGGCGGCGAGGCGCGAGTCGAGGCGCCGGTCCCAGTGTACGTAGCTACCCAGCCCCGGCGGCAGGCCGTAGGCGAGGACTTCGACGACGCCCCCGAGGGTTTCGCCTTCCTTGTGCGCGGCGTCCACCTCGGCGACCATGGCGTCGGAGGTCTCGCGGTCGAAGCAGCGCAGCGGGTCGGCGTCGAGGGCCAGCACGTTCTCCGGCACCGGCAGCGGCCGGCCTTCCGGGACGGCAACACTGGCGATCGAGACGGTGTGCGAGACCAGTTCGATGCCGAGCTGCTTCAGGAATGCGGCGGCGACGGCGCCCAGGGCCACCCGGGTGGCGGTCTCGCGGGCGCTGGCGCGCTCCAGGACCGGCCGCGCTTCGTCGAAGCCGTACTTCTGCATGCCGGTGAAGTCGGCGTGGCCCGGCCGCGGCCGGGTGAGGGGCGCGTTGCGGGCCTGGTCGGCCAGTACTTCAGGGGCCACCGGGTCAGCGGACATGATCTGCTCCCACTTGGGCCATTCGGTGTTCCCGACCTGGATGGCGACCGGGCCGCCCTGGGTCAGTCCGTGGCGGACGCCGCCCAGGACCGTTACCGCGTCCTGTTCGAACTTCATCCGCGCACCGCGGCCGTAGCCGAGGCGCCGGCGTGCCAGTGCCTCGACGATCCGGTCGCTGGTGAGCTCAACACCGGCGGGGACGCCTTCGATAATTCCGACCAAGGCCGGACCATGGGATTCTCCGGCAGTCAACCAACGCAACATAAAATCCATCCTGCCATGCAAGGCCCTTAGAACACCCGTCGGGGCGCCCCGACTGCGTCACACATCACATCTATGACCTCCGCCGGCACGGGGCCTTCGAGTCCGGTGAAATGGCGTACCTGCTCGACCGCCTGGTAGAGCAGCATTTCGAGGCCGGGGACCACCCGGCCGCCCGCGTCCGTCCAGACGGCGGCGATCCGGCTCGGCCAGGGATCGTAGGCTACGTCCAGGAGCACCCCCGCGACTGTGTTGCCGTTCGGCCCCACTGCTGCGGCGAGTTCTTCCGCGAGGCCGTCGGCGGCGCGCGGCGGCAGGGTGGAGACCACGACGTCGGCGGTGGTTACCGCAGGCGCTGCCGCCGCCAGCGGCAGGACCTGCAGGGCAAGACCGACGGCGGCGGCCGCCGCCCGGGCTTCGGCGGCGCGGCCGATGTCGCGGACGTAGACCGCAGCCTTCGGCGCCCCAAGTTCCTTGAGAGCGGCCATAGCGGCCGCGGCGGTTCCGCCGCCGCCGAGGATGACGGCGGACGGTTCGGAGGCTGCTCCGGCGTACCGGAGCGCGTTAACGATCCCGGCGACGTCGGTGTTGTAGCCGACCAGGCGGGCGGGTACACCGGCGGGGTCACCCGGGCGTTCGAAGGCCACGGTGTTGATGACGCCCAACTGCCGGGCGACGCCGCGGACCTCGTCCACTTCGGCGGCCATCGCGGCCTTGAGCGGCATCGTCACGGATAGGCCGCGCCAGCTGGTGTCGCGGCGCACCCCGGCCATAAACGCCGGCAGCGCGGCCTCGGTCACGTCGATGGCGTCATAGGCCAGTTCGATGCCGAGCTGCGCATAGGCGGCGCGGTGCAGTGCCGGGGACTTCGAGTGGCTGATGGGATGCCCGAGCACGGCGGCCCGCAGCGTCACACGCAACGTCCGGGGTTGGCCTCACACCAGGCGTTGTACTTGGCCACGTAGCCGTTGTGCTCCGCCAGGGTCTTGGAGAACTTCGTTTCCTTCGTGTCCAGGTTGATGGTGACCCAGTACAGGTAGTCATTTTTCTTGGGCTTGGCGGCTGCGTCGATGGCCCGTTTGCCCGGGGACCCGATGGGTCCGGCCGGCAGTCCGGGGTTGGCGTAGGTGTTGTACCGGTTCGACTTGTCCGCTTTTTGGTCCTCGTCAATTTGGAAGCTGCGGATGCCCAGCCCGTAGGTGACCGTGGCGTCGGACTGGATCAGGCCGTTGGTCTCGGTGTTGTTGGGCTTGAGCCGGTTGTAGATGGCGCCGGCCACGTCTCCGTATTCGGCCTGGCCGCCTTCGGCCTGGACGATGCTGGCGACCGTGAGGGCGTCGTACTGCTTGCCGGGGTCGGTGACGCCCTGTGCCTTGAGTTCCTCCAGCGTGGTGCTGACGAGTTTAGCGAGGATGTCTTTGCCGGACGTCCCGAGCGGGAAGCGGTATTCGCCCGGGAACAGGAAGCCTTCCAGGTTTTTGGCCTTGGCCGGCACGCCGAACTGCTTCGGGGAGTCGCTGAGCTTCTTCAGGTCGGCCACCGGGATTCCGGTACCCTCGGAAATGGCCTGGAGGGATTCACCGATTCTCAGGCCCGCGCTCAGGGCGAAGTACATGACCTTGTCCTGGTCCTTGTTCAACAGCACGGCCACGGCATCCGCGTTGTTCATTTCCTTGCGCAGCGTAAAGGTTCCCGGGCTCAGGGATCCGCCCGAGGCGGCGAACTGCTTGACGAAGGAGTCCGCGTTCGCGATGACTTTCTGGGCCTCCATGTCGGCGGCAACGGACCGGGGACCCGCGCCGGGCGGAACGGTGATGGTCACGGACCCGGTTCCCGGCCCGGGGTAATCGGCCATCTTGTCGCCGCCGAGCAGCGGCTTAATCACCTGGGCGCCAACGACGATGGCGACCACAAAAACGGCCAGCGTCAGAACGAGGGCGAGGAAACGGCGGCGCCGGCGGACCTTCTTGGATGGGCCCTTGGTGGTGGGGAGGGCGGCGGCGCCGGCGATCAGGTCGCGCCCGGGCTCGTCGTCGTAGGCGTGGTGGGCATCATCGTCGGGGTGGGACGCGTAGCCCGGGTGGAAATCCGCCCCGTCCTGAAGGCGCCGGCCTGACTGCAGCTCGTCGGCGCGCCGCAAGGTCTCCTCGCGGGACATCCCGCCGGCGTATTCGTGGACCGGCCCGTCGTGCAGGGGGTGTCCGTGGACGGGCTCTTCCTGGGCGGGTTCCTGATGAACCGGCTCCTCGTGGACCGGGTGTTCAACCACCGGTTCCTCGTGCTGCGCCGCCGGGTGAACGGGGTTTGCGTGGACGGGGTCTTCATGCACGGTCGGCGCGGTCCGCGGCTGCGCCGGCGCGGCATCAGCGGGTTCGCGGGGCGCTTCCGGCGCGGCGTCAACGGCTTCGCGGGGGGCTTCCGGCGCGGCCGGGACCTCTTGGCCGGTCTCGAAGGCCTGCGGCGGGATGATGTCATGACCCTGCGTGGCCAGGAACTTTTCCTGGGCCCGGATCTCTTTGCGCGTCAGCGGTCGGCCGGCGCCGCTATTGGCAACACCAGAGGAGTCGTCATTGTTGACCGGGCTCACTGTAGCCTTCCATTTTGGGCAGAATGCGTTGTGCAGAATGCGCGTGTACTTCCGGAACGACCTGAACGCCGTCGCCGGGTGGCCCCGGAGGGAGGTCCGCGCTGACGCGGCTTCCTACATCCGTTCCCCTGGCCTTTTGCATGTCGATCGCGTGCTGCAGGATACCTGCGGCCGCAACCTGATCCACTACTTTACGGTGGTCCCGGCTGCTCATGCCAGCCTGATGCAGGTTGCGGTGGGCTGTCACCGTGCTCAGCCGCTCGTCAACCAACCTGACCGGAATGCCGGATCCGGCCTCCAATAGTGTACTGACCAGTAGCTTTGCATACTCGGTGGCCATTCGAGCGGAAGCGTGCTCCTCGCCTTTCATGGTGCGCGGCAGGCCGACAAAAATTTCCACCACGTCGAGTTCGGCCGCGAGTTTCGCGAGGACGCGGACGTCGGTGTTTTTCTTCACGTTCCGGTCCAGCGTCCGCAGCGGCGTCGCCAGGATGCCTTCACGGTCACAGACCGCGACGCCCACCCGGACGGTGCCGACGTCTACCCCGAGTTTTACGCCCCGGGGGTAGACGCCGGGCACGGCCGATTCAGTCATCCGTGGTTCCGGTCTAACGCCTCGTAATGGCGTCCACGACGGCGGAGAGCGCCGCGCCGACCTTGGCGGCGTCCGTGCCACCGCCCTGGGCAACGTCGTCCTTGCCGCCGCCGCCGCCGCCGAGGATACCGGCCGCGAGCCGGACCAGTGCCCCGGCTTTGACGCCGGCCGCGCGGGCAGCGTCGTTGGTGGCGATCAGGATGACCGGGCGGTCGTTGCTGACCCCGGCGACAGCGACGGCTGCCGGCTCGGAGCCGAGGCGGGTCCGCAGGTCCAGGGCAAGGCCGCGCAGGTCGTCGGCGCCGCTGACCATGCCGGCGTCGTGGGCGATGACCTTGATGCCGGCGGCGTCCTTGGCGGTGCCCACCAGCTGCGCGGCGGCAGCCGTGAGCTGCTCCTTGCGCAGCCGCTCGAGTTCCTTCTCGGCCGTCTTCAGCTTGTTCAGCGTGCTGGCGATCCGTTCGGTCAGCAGGCCGGAGGGGACCTTCAGCATTTCGGTGAGTTCGGTCACCAGGGCGCGTTCGGCGGCGAGGTGGCGGAACGCGTCCATGCCGACGAAGGCCTCCACGCGGCGGTTTCCCGAACCCACGGACTGCTCGCCCAGCAGGGACAGGCTCCCGATCAGGGAGGTGTTGGAAACGTGGGTGCCGCCGCAGAGCTCACGGGACCAGGCGCCGTCGATCTCGACGACGCGCACCTCGTTGCCGTAGTTCTCGCCGAACAGGGCCATCGCCCCGAGGGCCTTGGCTTCGGCGAGGCCCATGACTTTGGTCTCGACCTGGAAGTTGTTCCGGATCGCGATGTTGGAAACTTCCTCGATTTCGGAGCACGTCGCGGCGCTGAGGCCTTCGCCCCAGGCGAAGTCGAAGCGGAGGTAGCCGGCCTTGTTGAAGGAGCCGCGCTGCAGCGCCTCCGGCCCCAGGATCTGGTGCAATGCGGCGTGCACAATGTGCGTGCCGGTGTGCGCCTGCTCGGCGGCGTGGCGGCGTTCCCGGTCCACGGCTGCCTGGACGAGGGAGTCGGCGCCGATTTCGCCTTCACGGACGATGGCCTTGTGCACGCTCAGTCCCTTGATCGGGCGCTGCACGTCCAGGACTTCGACGACGAAGCCGTCACCGGTGATGAGCCCGGTGTCGGCTGCCTGGCCGCCTGCTTCTGCGTAGAACGGCGTCTCTGCCAGCACGAGTTCGATTTCCTCGCCGGTGGACGCCTGGGAGACCTTCCGGCCGCCGGCCAGGATGCCGCGCACCTTGGATTCTCCGGCGAGCTCGGTGTAGCCGGTGAAGACGGTCTCCCCCGCGGCCAACAGCTCCTGGAAGGCGGAGAGGTCCGCGTGGGCGCCCTTTTTGCCCTTGGCGTCGGCCTGGGCGCGCTGGCGCTGTTCCAGCATGAGCTTGCGGAATTCGGGTTCGTCGACCTTGAGCCCGGCTTCCTCGGCCATTTCCAGGGTGAGGTCGATCGGGAAGCCGTAGGTGTCGTGCAGGGCGAAGGCGTCCGCGCCGGAGAGCGGCTGTCCTGCGGCTTTGGATTCCTTCACGGCGTCCTCGAGCCGTGCGGTGCCGGAGGCGATGGTGCGCAGGAAGGCCTTTTCTTCGGCGTAGGCGATCCGGCTGATCCGGTCGAAGTCGGTCTCTACGACCGGGTAGACACCCTTCATGGCGTCGCGGGAGGCGGGCAGCAGTTCGGGCAGGCAGGCTTTCTCGACGCCGAGCAGGCGCATCGAGCGCACGGCCCGGCGGATCAGGCGGCGCAGCACGTAGCCGCGGCCTTCGTTGGAGGGGGTGACGCCGTCGGCGATCAGCATCAGGGCCGAGCGGATGTGGTCGGCCACCACGCGCATCCGGACGTCGTCCGTGTGGTGCGGGTCCTCCGGGGTTTCCGCGGAGGTGTATTCCTTGCCGGAAAGCGCGGCGGCCTTGTCGATCACCGGGCGGACCTGGTCCGTCTCGTACATGTTTTCGACGCCCTGCAGGATCATCGCGAGGCGCTCCATGCCGAGGCCGGTGTCGATGTTCTTCTTCGGCAGCTCGCCGGTGATGTCGAAGTCCACCTTGGAGCGGACGTTGTCGATCTGGTACTGCATGAACACGAGGTTCCAGATTTCGATGTACCGGGTTTCGTCGGCCAGCGGGCCGCCTTCAATGCCGTAGGCCGGTCCGCGGTCGTAATAGATCTCGGAGCAGGGGCCGGCGGGGCCGGGCTGTCCGGTGGACCAGTAGTTGTCCGCCTTGCCCATCCGCTGGATCCGCTCGGCCGGGACGCCGGTGTTCTTCAGCCAGAGTTCCTTGGCCTCGTCGTCCTCTTCATAGACGGTGACCCAGAGCCGTTCGGGCGGCAGTCCGTAGCCGCCGTCGTCGACGCCGGTGGTGAGCAGCTCCCAGGCGAACTTGATGGCGTCTTCCTTGAAGTAGTCGCCAAAGGAGAAGTTGCCGCACATCTGGAAGAAGGTGCCGTGCCGGGCGGTCTTGCCGACTTCCTCGATGTCGCCCGTGCGGATGCACTTCTGCACGCTGGTGGCCCGGGAGTAGGGGGCCTCCTCCCGCGCGGTCAGGTACGGGATGAAGGGCACCATGCCGGCCACCGTGAACAGCAGGGACGGGTCGCCGGAGACCAGGGAGGCGGACGGAACCGCCGTGTGGCCCTTGCTGACGAAAAAGTCGATCCAGCGCTTGGTGATCTCCTGCGACTTCATAACCTGGTTTCTTACCCTTCAATATTCACTGCGTATGTGGTTCGCGCGTCTGGTCCGCGGAACGGTCTGGTTCCGGCCTGCGGCCGTGCCGGCGGGCCGTCATGGGCACCGCCATCTACTAATTCTCTCCCGGCTAGCGCCGGACTACACCCCGGCCGGCGACGCCCGTCTCGACGCCGGCGTCCACCCCGAGGGCAGAGCGGAGTTCGGATTCCCGCTCGTGCATGCCGACGCGGACGGCGTCGGCAAAGTCGTAGACGCCGTCGGCAAGCCGGCCGACGGCGCGGTTCAGGCCCTCGGGACCCAGGTTTGACTGCGCCTCGGTGAGTTTGCGGAAGGCGATGACGCCGATCGCGACGCCGATGCCCATCCAGATGATTCTGTTCATGTCAGCTCCTGTCAGCGTGCTCAGTTGGTTCAGCGGCTGCGGCGGCCGGTGGCGGGCTTTTTGCGGGCCGAGAAGGCGGACCGCACGCCGTAGCTGAACGCGGCGACCTTGATCAGCGGGGAGCCGACGGTGGCGGCAACCAGCGAGGACAGCGCCGAGATGTTGGCGGAGGCGTCGGAGACGTTGGAGGCGATCCCGTCGACCTTCTTCAGCTGCTGGTTGGTGGTGGAGACGGTGGCGGTGACCTCATCCATGAGCGGGGTGGCGCCGTCGCTGATCGAGCGGATGGTGCTGCGGACCTCGTCGAAAACACCGCCGAGCTTGAGGATCGGTACGGCGAGCAGCAGGACCAGGAGTGCAAACACTCCGGCCGCGATCAGGCCGGCAATATCGCCACCAGACATAGACGTTCATCTCCTTGAAACTACGTGGATTCCTGCGTGGTTCTCCGGCCGCAGGCGCGGCACGCGGAGAACTCCCCCAAGTACCTTACATACAAAGAAGCCCGCGGCGCTTGCCACGGGCTTCTTTGTAAGGTGTCGCTCTGGATCTAGCGTGCGTAGAATTCCACGACGAGCTGCTCTTCGCAGGTCACGGGGATCTCGGAGCGCTTGGGGCGACGGACCAGGCGGGCCTGCAGGGCGTCAAGCTTGACGTCCAGGTAGGCCGGAACCATCGGCAGCACGTCGCGGTGAGCGCCGGCTGCTGCCACCTGGAACGGAGGCATGGTCTCGCTGCGGCTGTGGACGTGGACCAGCTGGCCCTCACCGACGCGGAAAGACGGGCGGTCAACGCGGATGCCGTCAACCAGGATGTGGCGGTGCACAACCAGCTGGCGGGCCTGGGCGATGGTGCGGGCGAAGCCGGCACGCAGCACGAGGGCGTCGAGACGCATTTCGAGCAGTTCGATCAGGTTTTCACCGGTCAGGCCCTTGGTGCGGCGTGCTTCTTCGAAGGCACGGGTCATCTGGGCTTCGCGGATGCCGTACTGGGCGCGCAGACGCTGCTTTTCGCGCAGACGTACGGCGTAGTCGGAGTCCTGCTTCTTGCGGGCACGGCCATGCTCACCGGGGCCGTACGGGCGGCGCTCCATGTACTTGGCGGCCTTGGGGGTCAGAGCGATGCCGAGTGCACGCGAGAGGCGTGCGGTACGGCGAGCACGAGTGTTGTTAGCCACTTGTGTCCTTCCAATATCTGCGGTGTGTCAGTGTTACTGGCCTCCACGATGGAGAGCATCGGCCAACCGCTGCCTTTTGCTACTGGGCACAGGGCGAACCCATCAAATCAGCGTGAACCGCTGGGAACTGGTGGATTGTGCGTCCGTGCCTTGCCAGACAACGATCCATCCTACCAGAGGATCACTTGCCCCGGATGATCTTCCGCAGCCGTTCCAGCCGGGTGGAGATGTCGCGTTCGGCGCCGTTGCCGGTGGGTTCGTAGTAGTTCCGGCCGACGAGGTCGTCCGGCGGGTACTGCTGGGTGGCCACCGCATGGGGCGCGTCGTGAGCGTACTTGTAGCCCTTGCCGTGGCCCAGCTGCTTGGACCCGGGGTAGTGCGCGTCCCGCAGGTGCGCCGGGATGCCGTTGCCGAGGCCGGCGCGGACGTCGGCGATCGCCTGGTTGATCCCCATATACGCCGCGTTGGACTTCGGTGCGGTGGCGAGGTGGACTACAGCCTCGGCCAGGATGATGCGGCCCTCGGGCATGCCGATCAGCTGCACCGCCTGGGCGGCGGCCACCGCGGTCTGCAGTGCGGTCGGGTCGGCCATGCCGACGTCCTCGGCGGCGGAGATAACGATCCGCCGTGCTACGAACCGGGGGTCCTCCCCCGCCTCCAGCATCCGGGCCAGGTAGTGCAGCGCGGCGTCGACGTCGGAGCCGCGAATGGACTTGATGAAGGCGCTGGCGACGTCGTAGTGCTGGTCGCCGGCGCGGTCGTAGCGTACCGAGGCGACGTCGAGGGCCCGTTCGGTGTGTTTGAGTTCGATCGTGACGGGAGCGTCCCCTGCGGGCCCGTCGTCCGCGTCCCCGAACGCGACGCCGGCCGCCGCCTCCAGCGCCGTCAGGGCACGGCGCGCGTCCCCGCCGGAAAGCCGGACCAGGTGGGCGAGTGCTTCCTCGTTGAGCTCCACTTTGCCGCCCAGGCCGCGGGCGTCCTCGGCGGCCCGCCGCAGCAGCCCCTCGACGTCGGCGTCGGTGAGCGGCTTGAGCGTCAGCAGCAGCGAACGGGACAGCAGCGGCGACACCACCGAGAACGAAGGGTTTTCCGTGGTGGCCGCGACCAGGACCACCCAGCGGTTCTCGACGCCCGGCAGCAGCGCGTCCTGCTGGGCCTTGTTGAAGCGGTGGATTTCGTCCAGGAACAGCACGGTGGTGGTCTTGTACAGGTCACGCGCGGTAAGCGCCTCGTCCATGACGCGCCGGACGTCCTTCACGCCGGCGGTGATGGCGGAGAGCTCAACGAACTTCCGGCCCGGGCCCTTGGCGATGACGTGCGCGAGGGTGGTCTTGCCGGTGCCGGGGGGTCCCCAGAGAATCAGGGAGCTTGGCCCGGCCGGTCCGGTGGCGTCGCTGCCGGCCGCGAGCTGCCGCAGCGGCGAGCCGTGGCCCAGGAGGTGCTGCTGGCCCACCACGTCGTCCAGGCTGCGCGGCCGCATCCGGACGGCCAGTGGACTGCGCGGCGCGGAGCGGCCCGGTGTGCCGCTCGAGGAGCTGCCGCCGCCGGACTCTTCGGCGTCGACGTCGTTGTTTGCGGACGCGTTGTCCTGCCCTGCGCCAAAGAGATCATCCACATAGATAGGCTACTTCTAGTTCCTGCCCGTCCCGACACGGCGGCGCTTCCCCTGAACCTCACAACGGAGATCCCTGCCATGGCCAGCCCCGACACCCGTGTGGCGTTCGTCTCCGGCAACCGGCTGCCCGGCTGGGTGGAACGGTTCCGGGCGAGCCACGGGGAGCTGCGGGAAGAACCGGACGACGACGGCCTGCGCCTGCTGGCGGTCGATGGCGCCGCGGCGCTGCTGCAGCCGCCGTGGCCGGACGGCGGACGCCCGGGCCGCGGCGATGATTCCGTGGCACGGCTGGCGTCGCTGGCGTCGCAGCCGCGCCGGGTTGGCGTGGTCCTGGTGCGCCGCGGCGGGTACTCGGTGGCGGTGGTGTCCGAGGGACGGGTCCTGGCTTCCAAGACCGGCACGCGGCACGTGCAGTCCCGGACCGCGGCCGGCGGCTGGTCACAGCAGCGCTTTGCCCGGCGCCGCGCCAACCAGGCCGATGCCCTGGTGGAAGCCGTGGCCGACCATGCCGCCCGTATCTTCGAGGACCAGTGTGTCGAATATCTCGTCCCGGGCGGGGACCGCACGCTGGCCGGGCAGGTGCTGGCCGAACCGGCGCTCAAGCGCTACGCGGCCCTGGTCCGGCTGCCGTTCTTCGACGTCCCCGACCCCCGCGCGGCAGTGCTCAAGAAGGCCGCGGCGGACCTGTGCGCGGTGCGGATCGTGGTCACGGAACCGCCGGCGTAAGAGCTTGGCGCTGAATCCTCTCGCGCGCTCAGCAGCCGGTCAGGTGCCGCTTCGGCCGCTCCTGCCGGTACAGGTAGCGGCCGGACTCCTTGAAGCCGGCGCGGGCGTAGAGTTCCTGCGCCCCGGTGTTGGCCGCCGTTACGAGCAGCCAGTACCCGGCAAGGCCCCGGCGCGTCCCCTCGTCCAGCAGCGCCTGCAGCACCGCGCTGGCATGGCCCCGCCGCCGGGCGTCGGGACGGGTCGCCATGCAGTACAGTCCGCCCCACCGGGGGCCGCCAGGTTCCGAGACAGGCAAGGCTAGCCGTCCGACGGCGGCCGCGACGCCGTCGTCGTCCCGCACCAGGGCGTAGAGCGAGGGGCAGCCCGTCAGGATGCCGCGGGCCACCGCGAGGGCGGCGTCGTCGCCGCGGCCGTCAACGCTCCACCAGAGCCGCAGCCATTCCGGGGACGGCTCCGCGGAGATCTCGACGCCGAGGTCCAACGGTGCAGAACCTCCGCCGTCCCGGGCCATGATCAGGGTTTCCGACTGGCGGGTGAACCCCTCGGCGTCGAGCACTGCGTTCAGCGGCGCAGAGCGATGGTCGTCGAAGACCTGGAAGATCAGCGGCAGCCGTCGGGACCGGTACCAGAGCCGGGCGTGCCGGAGCGCCGCGAGCTGTGCGGGGCCGTCGGCTCCCGGTTCACGGGGCCACACCGAGTTGGCCCGCTGCGTCACGCCCGAGGCGGAGCGGAGCACCCAGCCGCCGGAGTCCTCCCGGTCAGCGGCGGGCCACGCGGTATCCATCTGCGCCTCCAACGCGGGCCCGGATTGCGGTTCCAACGGGGGTATACCTTCCTGCCACGGATCACGAGGTCTTCAGCCGACAGCAACGGCCCCCCGGTTTCCCGGAGAGCCGCTGCTGCTGATCACCTCAGGCTACTTGGTGCCGTCGTCCTTCTTGTCCTGCGGCTTGAAGTCGACGCCGGCTTCCTTGCGCTGCTGCGCGGTGATGGGCGCGGGCGCCTGGGTCAGCGGGTCGTAGCCGCCGCCGGACTTCGGGAACGCGATGACGTCGCGGATCGAGTCCACGCCGGCGAGCAGCGAGACCACACGGTCCCAGCCGAACGCGATGCCGCCGTGCGGGGGCGCGCCGAACTTGAAGCCCTCCAGCAGGAAGCCGAACTTCTCCTGGGCATCCTCGTGGGAGAGGCCCATGACCTTGAAGACGCGCTCCTGGATGTCGCCCTGGTGGATACGGATGGAGCCGCCGCCGATTTCGTTGCCGTTGCAGACAATGTCGTAGGCGTAGGCCAGCGCCGTTTCCGGATCGGTGTCGAAGCTGTCCATGAATTCCGGCTTGGGCGAGGTGAAGGCGTGGTGCACGGCCGTCCACTTGCCGCCGCCGACAGCGACGTCGCCGGACGCGACGGCCGCTGCCGCCGGTTCGAACATCGGCGCGTCAACCACCCAGCAGAACGCCCAGTCACTCGGGTTGATCAGGCCGGTGCGGTGGCCGATCTCAACCCGGGCGGCGCCGAGCAGGGCACGGGACGGGGTCTTCTCGCCGGCGGCGAAGAAGATGCAGTCGCCCGGCTTGGCGCCGACGGCGTCGGCGAGGCCGGCGCGTTCAGTCTCGGTCAGATTCTTGGCCACGGGCCCGGCAAGTTCGCCGTCCTCCTTGAACAGGACGTAGGCCAGGCCCTTGGCACCGCGCTGCTTCGCCCATTCCTGCCAGGCGTCGAGGGCCCGGCGGGCCTGCGAGGCGCCGCCGGGCATCACCACGGCGCCGACGTAGGGGGCCTTGAAGACGCCGAAGTTGGTGTCCTTGAAGAACTCGGTGAGCTCTGTCAGCTCCAGGCCGAAGCGCAGGTCCGGCTTGTCCGAGCCGTAGCGGGCCATCGCGTCGTTGTAGGTTATGCGCTGGATCGGGGTGGGGATCTCGACGTCGATCAGCTTCCACAGCGCCTTCACGATGCTTTCGCCGAGGCCGATGATGTCGTCCTGCTCCACGAAGCTGGCTTCGATGTCGAGCTGGGTGAACTCCGGCTGGCGGTCCGCGCGGAAGTCCTCGTCACGGTAGCAGCGGGCGATCTGGTAGTACTTCTCGAAGCCGCCGACCTGCAGGAGCTGCTTGAACAGCTGCGGCGACTGCGGCAGCGCGTACCAGGAACCCGGCGCGAGGCGCGCGGGGACGACGAAGTCGCGGGCGCCTTCCGGCGTCGAACGGGTCAGCGTGGGCGTCTCGATCTCGACGTAGCCGTCCTGGTGCAGCAGCTCGCGGGCCACCCGGTTGGCCTCGGAGCGCAGGCGCAGGTTGCGGGCGGGGCCGGGGCGGCGCAGGTCCAGGTAGCGGTGCTTGAGGCGGGCTTCCTCGCCGACTTCAACGTGCTCGTCAATCTGGAACGGCAGCGGGTCGGAGGTGTTGAGGATGGTGACCTTCTCGGCCATGACCTCGATCTCGCCGGTGGCCAGCGCCGGGTTCTCATTGCCCTCGGGCCGCTTGGAGACGGTGCCGATCACCTGCAGCACGAACTCGTTGCGCAGGCCGTGAAAGACCTCTTCTTCGCGGACAACCACCTGGGCGACGCCCGAAGCGTCGCGCAGGTCCACGAATGCGACACCACCGTGGTCACGACGCCGGCCGACCCAGCCGGCGAGGGTTACGGTTTGTCCAATGTGCTCGGAGCGAAGGGATCCGAGGTCGTGTGTGCGCAGCACAGCTCGCCTTTCAGAAGGAAAACAGGGTGGTGTTAAATAGGACCGCTACGGGAACGGTCCCGTTCGAGTTTACCCGTTGGAAAGGCCCCACCCGCCATGGCAAGCCCTCCGCCGACCCCCAAGCAGCTGCAGCGCCGCCTGGGCGTCCTTGATTCCACCGCGATCGGCCTGGGCTCGATGCTGGGTGCGGGCGTGTTCGTGGTCTTCTCCCCCGCCGCGTCCCTCGCCGGGCCGCTGCTGACCGTCGCGGTGGCCGTGGCCGGCCTGGTGGCCTACTGCAATGCCGTGGCCTCGGCGCAGCTGGCTTCCCGGTATCCCTCCAGCGGCGGCACCTACGTGTACGGCCGCCGGCAGCTGGGCGAATGGCCGGGCTTTATCGCCGGCTGGGGCTTCGTGACGGGTAAGACCGCCTCTTGCGCGGCGATGGCACTGACGTTCGGGCACTATCTGGCGCCGGGCTTCGCCACCCCGGTGGCGGTGGCCGCCGTCGTGGTGTTGACCGGCGTGAACCTGCTCGGTATTACCCGGACGGCCCTGCTGACCAGGATCCTGCTTGCCGTGGTGCTGGCCACCCTCGTGTTTGTAGCGGCAGCCTCGCTCATCGGCCCGCACCCGGAAGGCGCCCCCGCGGCGCTGGGCGGGGCGTTCGGAGCGATTCCGGGCGGCAGCACCGGGAACGCCTGGGGCGTGCTGCCCGCGGCCGGGCTGGTGTTCTTCGCCTTCGCCGGGTACGCACGGATCGCCACCCTGGGCGAGGAGGTCAAGGACCCCGCCACCACCATCCCGCGGGCCATCCTGGCCGCTCTCGGCGGCGCCTTCGTGATCTACCTCGGACTCGCTGCGCTGCTGCAGTGGCACCTGCCGGCCGGCCTGCTGGCCGGTTCCTCGGCGCCGCTGCTGGACGCGGTGACCCTCTCGGCTCTGCAGGCCGGCAGCCCGGTGGTGCAGGCGGGATCAGCCGCCGCTTGCCTCGGCGCGCTGCTGGCGCTGATTACCGGCGTGGGCCGGACCACCATGGCGATGGCACGGGAGCGCGACCTGCCCGCTCCGCTGGCCCGGGTCGGCGGGGCGCACACCGTCCCGTACGTGGCCGAGCTGACCGTCGCGGCCGCCGTGATCGTGCTGCTGCTGACCACGAACGTGCTGACGGTGGTGGGTTTCTCCAGCTTCGGCGTGCTGGTCTACTACGCCGTGGCGAATGCCGCCGCCTTCACCCTCACCGGCCGCCGCCGGCTGGCGCCGCGCTGGCTCAATGCCCTCGGCTTTGCCGGCTGCGTGGTGCTGGCCCTCACGCTGCCGCCCGCCTCGGTGCTGGGCATGGCGGCCGTGCTCATAGCCGGGATCGCCGGGCGCTTCCTGGTCCTGCGGCGCCGGAAATCCCACCAGACGCCGGCCTAGCGACGCTGGCGTAACAAGGTCCGGCCGGAGCTGAAGCAGCGCCCGCTCAAGCCCGGATGACTCGCACGTGCAGGTCCTCTTCGGCCGGCGACCAGCTGGCCGGATCGGCGTCGGCCTGTTCGCCGGTGCGGATGTCCTTGACCTGGTGTTTGCCGTCGTCGTCGGTGAACCAGACGAACGGGATGCCGCGGCGGTCCGCGAACTTGATCTGCTTGCCGAACTTCTCGGCCTTCGCCGCCACCTCGGTGGCGATCCCCCGCGCGCGCAGCTGCGCGGCAACGTCCTGCGCCGCGCCCCAGCTCTCGTCGTTGGTGAGCGCCACCAGCACCGCGGTCGGCACCGCCCGGGATGCCTTGGCCAGCTCCTGGCTGAGGATCCGGGACACCAGTCGGGTGACGCCGATCGAGAGCCCGACGCCGGGGAACTTTCGGTTGCCCTTGCTGGCCAGCGCGTCGTAGCGGCCGCCGGAGCAGATCGAGCCGAGCTGCTCGTGGCCTACCAGGACGGTTTCGACAACGGTCCCGGTGTAGTAGTCCAGGCCGCGGGCGATGCTGAGGTCCGCAACCACCTTGCCCGGGGCGCGCTGGACGGCGGCGGCGATGACCTGCTCCAGCTCGTTCAAGCCTTCCTCCAGCAGCTCGTTGCTCACGCCCAGCGCCCGGACCTGCTGCACAAACGAGGTGTCCCCGGTGCGGATTCCAGCCAGCTTGAGGGCGGCCTGGGCCTGTTCCTCGGTGGCGCCGAGCTCGGACTTGAGCAGCTCGGCCACCCTGGCCGGGCCGATCTTCTCCAGCTTGTCGATGCTGCGCAGCACCCCGGCGGTGTCGGTCAGGCCGATGCCGTTGTAGAAACCCTCGGCAAGCTTGCGGTTGTTGACCCGGAGCAGGAAGTCCGGAATCGGCAGGGCGCCCAGCGCCTCTGCGATCACCAGCGCGATTTCGACGTCGTAGCGGAACGGCAGTTCGCCGTCGCCGACGATGTCGATGTCCGCCTGCGTGAATTCGCGGGCCCGGCCCTCCTGCGGACGCTCCCCGCGCCAGACCTTCTGGATCTGGTAGCGGCGGAACGGGAACGCCAGGTAGCCGGCGTTCTCCACCACATAGCGGGCAAAGGGCACGGTGAGGTCGAAGTGCAGGGCCAGGGCGTGCGGATCGGCCTTGTGCGAGGCGGCGGTGTTAGTCGCGGCCGCGCCGGCGTCGTCGTCCTGCAGCCGGCTGAGGCCGTAGACTTCTTTGTCGATTTCGCCCTTGCGGAGCAGCTGGCCCACGGTTTCCACGGCACGGGTTTCGATCGAGGAGAAGCCGTGCAGTTCAAAGGTGCGCCGCAGCGTGTCCAGCACATGCAGCTCCACCAGCCGCTCCTCGGGAAGCCACTCGGGGAATCCGGACAGGGAGGCGGTGCGTGCCATGGTGGAATTTTCTCCTCTGATAACGACGGCGGTACAACGGCCGCGGCGTCGCGCGCAGACCGGCCAGTCGTGCATAAACTGTGTGCGGCAGCCAGTTTATGCTTTTTGCCGCGTGCATCTGTAATGCGCGCGGCGGGCGGAGCTGCCGGCAGCTTGCGTGTTGCACCCGGTCCGGCGGCGATGCCGCGGCCCGGTCTGCGGCCCTACAACCAGGAGGACTTTTGGCGGCCAGTTCACGGAGCGCCCGCGAAGCCAAGCGGCGCGTCCAGCAAATGGAGGCAAAGCGTGAGCTCCGCCGGGAGCAGGACAAACGCCGCAAGCGCGACAATATCCTTGCGACCGCCGGTGGTGCGGCCGCCCTGGTCCTCGCCGTTGTATTGCAGCTGACGGTGTTTTCCAGCAACCCGAGCGAGGACGAATTTAAGGCCGCGGAGGCCGGGCTGGAGAGCCCGTCGGCTTCCGCCACGCCAGCCCCCGCCGAAACCAACGGGGCGAACATCCCAAAGCCTGAAACCGCGGCGGGCAAGACCTTCAAGGGCACCCTGGCCCTGAACCGCGGCAGCCTGGGCGTCGAACTGGGCGGCAGCAAGGCGCCGCAGGCGGCCGCCGTCTTCAAATCGCTCGCGGACCAGAACTTCTACAAGGGCCTCACCTGCCACCGGCTCACCACCGCCGAGTTTTTCGGCGTGCTGCAGTGCGGTTCCAAGAACGGGGACGGCACCGGCGATCCCGCATATACCTGGGGCCCGCTGGAGAACACCCCGGCTGACAACAAGTACCCGGCCGGAACCATCGCCGTCGCACGGACCGGCGGCAACGCGTACGGCAACGGGACACAGTTCTTCATCGTCTACAAGGACACGGTGATCCCGGCGGACGCTGCTGGCGGCTACACAGTGGTCGGCAAGGTGACGTCCGGGCTGGATGTGGTGAGCAAGATTGCGGCGGCCGGTGTCAAACCCGGCGCCAGCGCCACCGACGGCGCACCTGTGGAACCAGTCACGATAGACTCGTTCTCTCTGAAGTAACCAGCCGGGGCCCTCGCGGCCGCGGTGCCGGTATTTCCCTCCAAGCGAAAGACTTCTAGCGGTGACAGACAGTCAGAAATCCGACGAAACAGTGGCAGCAGCTGCCAACGAGACCGAAGCCAAGGTTACGGTGAACGGCGCGGCGAGCGAGCCCACCGCTGCGCCGGCCGACGCCAGCCCGGAGGCTGCGGCGGAACCCCAGGCGACCGACGAGCCTGCCGCCGCCCCGGCAGCTGAGGCCGAGCCGGCAGCCAGCCCGGCGCCGGCTCCGGCGCCGGCTGCTGCACCCGCACCACGCCCGGCCCCGTCGCCCGCCGCCTTCGCCGCACGCCCCAAGGCGTCACCGTCCGTTGCCGCGCCGGCCGCCGCCACGGCTTCCAGCGCTACCTCGCTCGCCGAGGCAGCACGATGGGGCCGCGTCGAGGGCGACGGCCACGTGTTCCTGACCATCGACGGCGGGGAACACCCCGTCGGCCAGTACCCGGGTGTCAGCGACGACGAGGCGTTGGGCTACTTCGCCCGCAAGTACGACGACGTCGTTGCCCAGATCGTGCTGCTTGAGCAGCGCGTCGCTTCCAAGGCTCCGGCCACGGATATGCAGAAGACCGTCACGCACCTGCGTGAAGTGCTGGCCGAGCGGAACATGGTGGGCGACCTCCGCGCCGCCGAGGGACGCCTGGACACGCTGTCCGGCCAGATCACCGAGCTGGAGAAGTCGGAAAAGGCCGAGCACGATGCCGTCCGCGCCGCCGAGCTCGCTGCCCGCGAAGCGATCGTGGCCGAGGCCGAGGAAATCGCCGGCCACGACCCGGCGCAGATCCAGTGGAAGACCTCCAGCGCCCGGATGAACGAGCTCTTCGAGAGCTGGAAGACCGCGCAGAAGAGCGGTGTCCGACTCGGCCGGAGCAACGAGGACGCGCTCTGGAAGCGGTTCCGCGCCGCCCGCACCGTCTTTGACCGCCACCGCCGGGCCTACTTCTCCCAGCTGGACAGCAACAACTCGGCAGCCAAGGCGGCCAAGGAGAAGCTGATCAGCGAGGCGGAGGCACTGTCCTCGTCGACCGACTGGGGCTTCGCTGCCGGCGAGTACCGCCGCCTGATGGACCAGTGGAAGGCCTCGCCGCGTGCCAGCCGCAAGGATGACGACGCCCTGTGGGCACGTTTCCGGGCCGCGCAGGATGTTTTCTTCACGAACCGCCAGGCGGCCAACGAGGAGATCGACCAGGAGTACGGCGCCAACCTCAAGGTCAAGGAGGCCTTGCTGGTGGAGGCCAACGAGCTGCTTCCGATCAAGGACCTCGCAGCGGCCAAGAAGGCGCTGCAGTCCATCCGGGACCGCTGGGAGGAAGCCGGCAAGGTTCCCCGGGCGGACATGGGGCGGATCGAAGCCGGTCTGCGGAAGGTGGAGGACGCCGTCCGCCACGCCGAGGACGAAAACTGGAAGCGCTCCAACCCGGAAACCAAGGCCCGCACCAACAGTGCCCTGACGCAGCTGGAAGCTGCCATCGCCGGCCTCAAGGAAGACCTCGCCAAGGCGGAGAAAGCCGGCGACGAGCGCAAGATCAAGGCAGCCCATGAAGCCTTGGACGCACGCCAGGCATGGCTGGAGCAGCTGGAGCGTTCCGCCAGCGAACTCTCCTAGCCGCCGCATCCCAGAACAGGCCCCGACCCGGTTATCCACATGACCGGTGCGGGGCCTGTTCCGTGTCCGGGGCCGGGCGGCACGATGGCTGGATGACCCTGCCCCCAGGCCACCCCGCTGCCAGTCCCCCAACCGCCGGTTCCCCAACTGCCAGTCCCCCGCCCAACGGGCCACCGAGCGTTAGTCCGCCGAGCGTTGGTCCCCCTCCCGCCGGCGGGCACGGCGGCGCGCCCGTGCTGTACTCTCCGGGGTCGCTCTTCTCCTGGCCGGAGCTGCAGGCCATGGCGTCCGACGGCGTGCTGACGCAGCTCTCGCAGCGCGCGTACCTGCCTCCCGGCGCCGCGTCCACGCCGCAGCTGCGGGCGCGCGCGGCGGCGTGTACCCTTCCGTCGCCACTCCGGCAACGCGTGGTGGCGGGACGGATGACAGCCGCCTGGATCTACGGCTGCGCCGGCGACCCGGACCGGATGGCCCTGCTGGTGGATGCCAGCCGGCGGATTTCGAGCCTCCGCGCCGTCCGCGGCTGCAGTTTCCACGAGGTGCGGCTGGGCCCGTTCGACGTCGTCAGTCTGGGCGGGCTGATGGTCTCCAGTCCGTTGCGGACAGCGGTCGACATCGCCCTCCACGTGGAGCCCGACCGTGCCCTGCCGGCGCTGGCAGCCCTCCTGGCCGCACCGGAACTGGACGTCCGGCTGCGGCTGCTCATCCGCGCGGTCGACGCGACGCCTCGGATGCCGCACAAGAGGTCAGCCCTCGCCAAACTGGCTGCCCTGCTGGACGGGCCCGGATCGGGCACGGGGCACGAATGCCGGCGGCGCATGGCAGGGTTGCCTGCGCCCGAGGGGTAGACGATATGAAGTGTGGTCGGCGTCCGTCCTGAGGGTAGGACTGGAACCTCGGGTTCAAAGAGGTTCGTGGGTTGCCGGTCCAGGTCTTTCCCCGCACAGGTGTGGGGTGTGGACTGGTAGAGCCACATTTGAACGTTTGGAGGTTCCAGCCATGAATAAGCGTACTTACGTCGGTTTGGATGTCCATGCACGCAGCGTCAAGGGCTGTGCGATCGACTGTGAAACGGGCGAGATCCTGAGGCAGAGCCTGGCCGCCAATGATGGCGGGATTGCCGAGTGGGTGGCAGGGTTGCCGGGCCCGGTCCTGGTCGTCTATGAGGCAGGTCCGACTGGATTCGGGTTGGCCCGGCTGCTGACCGGGGAAGGGATTGAGTGTCTGGTCGCGGCACGCTCGAAACTTCAACGGCCGCCCGGAGACAGGGTGAAGACCGATGTCCGCGATGCCGAGCATGTGGCCCGGTTGGCCTTGCTGGGACAGATCACGCCCGTGCGGGTTCCTGGCCATGCGGATGAGGCCGCACGGGATCTGGTGCGGGCCCGCGAGGACGTCCGCGCGGACCTGATGAGGGCAAGGAACCGGATCTCGAAGCTCTTGCTGCGCCACGGCCTGGTCTACTCCGGCGGTCATGCCTGGACCGATGCGCACTACACCTGGCTTCACCGGCAGCACTTTGATGATCCTGCCCTGCAGGCCGCCTACGATGCGAACCTGGAAGCCGCGGAACTGACGCTGGACCGCCGAAACCGTCTCGATGCGAAGATCATGGCTCTCGCCGCAACCGACCGCTATGCCCCGGTGGTCCGTGCGCTGATGTGTTTGCGCGGGGTATCGGTGCTTACGGCTTTCGGCCTGGCCGTGGAAATCGGTGATTGGACCCGTTTCACCGGTTCGACGATCGGCGCGTATCTCGGTCTGGTCCCCTCCGAGCATTCCTCCGGCGTTTCCCGGTCCCAGGGCGGGATCACCAAGACCGGCAACACCCATGCCCGCCGGCTGCTGGTCGAGGCCGCCTGGCATCACCGACGGCCCTGCAACAATGTCAGCCGTGAGATGCGAGCCCGCTGGGACGCAGCCGATGAGGTCTCCCGGGTCCGCGGACATCAGGGCAACCACCGGCTCCACCACCAATGGGACAAGTTTGAATCCCGCCACAAACGCCGCGTCATCGCCAACGTTGCCGTCGCACGTGAATTGGCTGGCTGGTGCTGGTCGCTCGCCGCCGCGGTCCAACAGGAGCAGCCATGGACGGATGAATAGACGTGTGCCGTTCCCGACTCGCTCCGATGGCCCGGCAGCGTGGAGGAGACCCGCGATGCAGCTATGGACAACCGGCAATCACCGGTGACGCCCGACATTGCTAGACCAGCGGCACCCCTCCAGCCGAACACCTCGTCCTGCGGTAACCAACCCGCACATATCAGCCTGACAGCGCCGTCGACAATGACGCGCCGGCCAGCCGGACCAGGCAGGCAACGGACACAAAAAGAGCGGTCCAAGACAAACTGAACTGGTCCCCGAAAGTTGGACTGGCCAAGTAAGATCCTAAGCCGCGAGGGC
>NZ_CAXHZI010000016.1:0-77948 GCF_964021775.1 uncultured Arthrobacter sp. | reverse complement strand
GTCCTCTTATTGCGTCAAATCAAACCACGTGTCATCAACGTGCCGGGACAATACAACTAGACCGGGTGATCGCGGTGTTTCGGAGTGTTGTGCTTCTGGTGGCATTCAATGCCCGGAATAGGACGCCATCGATTGGTGAAGGTGTGATCAGGCGGCAGCACCCCGGAGGTGAGTCAGCCGGCGGCCCGGGCCTTGGCGACGTATGGTTCGAGTGCTTCCGTCATGACCTCCGCCAGCTTGGCGTGGCCGAGATCGTTCGGGTGGATCTGGTCCGGTTCCGGGTAGAAGAACGGCGTGGGATCGTCGGCGAAGACGCCGTACTGGCCCAACAGGAACGGCAGACCTGTTTCCTCGGCGCACTCTGCATGGAGATCAAAGACGCGGCGGATTCGAGGCGGTTCTTCCCGGAAAGGCCAGTAGGGCTCTACGACGAGCACCTGGGAATCCGGGAGTGAATCGCGCAGCCTCGACATGTCCTGGATGATGGTCCGACGGAGTTGGTCATCGTTGTCAGGCAATTGCGGGTAGTCGTTGGCACCGAGCGCAATCAGAGCGATGTGTGGGTCGGCGTCAATCACCATGTCCAGCGGATGCTTTTCGAATGCGTCGGTGTCGCGCTTGGTAAGAAATCCCAGGCCGTTGACGGCGAAATTGTGCTCCTCCAACCCAAGGTTCCGGCTCACAATGGACGTCCACCGCTTGCCGACGTGGGAAATCCCCCGCCAACCCGTGGAAATGCTGTCTCCGTACACCCCAAGTCGCAAAGTCATTCCAGGACCCTAGCACCGCTCGCGTCCTCGGTCTTGTCAACATTGCCGGCGCGGACGGGCGCCCTCACAGGGTCGCGCCAGCTTCAATCCGGCCGCGTTTCGCAACCTTTCCCAGTGCTTGCCCCGCGCCGACTATTAGGCTGGCGCCATGGAATCGTTGCCCAATGCTGCGCCCGGTGAACGGCTGAAGCCTCTGGTGGATCCCGTGTGGCATGGCATGCATGTCGTGGTGCCACGGGGCTTCCCCGCCTACGCCAGAATCTTCCATCCGGCGACCCGGGACCGCCCCAAGGACACCGGTTCCTGGCACGGACATTCCCGAGCAGGCGTCTTCCCCCTCGTCGAGCAACAGGTCCGCTGGTCTGAGGTGGCGGGTGCTGTCGGGACCAAGATGCACCCATTGGCCCAATTCCACCGAATTCGTGGGCAACTACCGAACGGGCAGGAACTCTTCGACAGCGAAGGCTGGCGCTACGCTGAACCCCTAACCGGCAACCTCGCACCGAACATACTGGCAGCACTGGTTGCCCGTCTCTGTGAACATACGTCCACGCCAAACGAGGGTGTGACCGCCATTTGGGAAGGATGGGGAGGACCTACAAGCTCCATCGGCTATGCCCAGCTCACTTTTTCGGACGACTCGACGCCCGTGGAGAATACTTCCGCCGCCGCGCTGGACACGGATCTCGGTCGCGGCCTGCTGCCATCGGAGGTGATCAAAGGCGAGACACTGACCCTGCCGGGCCGCGACTATTACCTGTTCGATGCCGCGCCACAGCTTTACCGTCACACCGCGTGGGTGGATCAAGTGCCCTGGCACCATTCCCCACAATTCCCGCAGTCACCGAGCATCCTATGGCCGGCAGACAGAAGCTGGGTCATGGTGACCGAAATTGACTTCGACTCCACGGTGGTCGCCGGCAGTCATGAACTCGTAGCGGCACTAGTGCGGGACCCCGCCATCGAAGCGCTGCCATTGAATGAGGGCGCAGACCTGACATGGGACGCCGACGTTCCAAACCGTCCGGCGCAATAGCCCAGCCTTTCGCTTCAAGGCCATAATCGTGGCATGAGGATGACTGGAATTCTCCCCGAGGACGCGCCCGATCCCCGGGTCGAGCAGGCCAAGCGACTGAAACTCATGCCCATCCCCGTGATGGGACTCGTGTCCCAGCCCTCGCTGGAGGATGCGGATACCGTGAGTCTGACATCCGGCGAGGACGATCGTGGATACAGCGAAATGGCAGCGAGTGTCACCTACACCCTCTGGCGAAACCCAGCTGACCGCTCGGACCCAATTAATCTCGCCGACCCCAACGAGCAGGCTCGCAGAGCGATCGACGTTGTTCCGCAATGGCCCCGACCCGCATGGCTAGTCGAGCAGGTGCAGCGCATGCTATATCCGCAGCTGTGGGAGGCCGTGCGAACTACCTGGCACCGTGACCCATCCCCGCGCACTTCGCTCCACAGCGTGCTGGTCGAACACGTCAACCACATCCTCACGAACCGGTACCGGCAGGAGCTCGGACTGAGCGAAGGTTCCTGGGACCAACCCGCACTCGCAGTGACGGACCGGATGGTCAACGCTCAGGCCGGTGTCTTGGTGAATGGGGTCGAAGTACCCGGCGCTGAGGTCGATACTAATCCGAATGTATATGGCATTGGCGCGGAACTAGCGGGCGGCGGCGTCGTCACCGCCGTGCTTCCACGCGCCGAGCTCAAACTCATACAGGTGCAGTTCGCTACACGGGCGTAACGCCCCGCTGGCTCCGTGAACCGGTCCCCTGCCGATGCGAGCGGCGTCCACGATCTCCCGATCCCAACGACAGCAGCCCCCGTCCCCGCAATGCGCGGACGGGGGCTGCCTGGTCTTGACTCGTGCAGTTGTCTGCCGGTTACTTCTTACCGGCGGCCAGGAGGTCGGCAGTGCCCTGGGCGTCGGCGGCGTCGACGTCGTGGAGCGAGATACCGCGGGTTTCCTTCAGGAAGTAGACCGCCACGACGGTGACCAGGCAGGCGCCCAGCAGGTAGATGGCAACCGGGGTGGAGGACTTGTACTGGCCCAGCAGCGAGCTGGCGATGATCGGGGCAAGCGACCCGGCCACGATCGAGGTGACCTGGTAGCCCAGGGAAACACCGGAGTAGCGCATCCGGGTCGGGAACATCTCGGCCATGATGGCCGGCTGCCCGGCGTACATCAGGGCGTGGAAGAGCAGGCCGATGGTGATGGCGGCGAGGATGATGAGGTCGTTCTTGGTGTCCATCATCGGGAAGGCGAAGAAGCCCCAGGTTCCGCCCAGGACGGCGCCGGCCATGTAGACCGGCTTGCGGCCGAAGCGGTCGGAGAGCTTGCCGACCATCGGCACCACGGAGAAGTGGATGAAGTGCGCCACGAGGAGCAGCAGCAGGATGCGCGAGGTGTCGGCCTGGACGATCACCTTCAGGTAGGTGATGGAGAAGGTGACGACGAGGTAGTACAGGACGTTTTCGGCAAAACGCAGGCCCATGGCGGTGAAGACGCCGCGGGGGTAGCGGCGGAAGACCTCGGCCACGCCGTAGCCCTTGTTTTCCGTAACAACTTCCTTCTGTGCCTCGAGGAAGATCGGGGCGTCCTGGACTTTGGTGCGGATGTAGTAGCCAATGACCACGATCACGGCGGAGAGCCAGAAGGCGATGCGCCAGCCCCAGCCGAGGAAGTCCGCCGAGGACAGGATGGAGGAGAGCAGGAAGAGCACGCCGGTGGCGAGCAGGTTGCCCATCGGGACCGCCGACTGCGGCCAGCTGGCCCAGAAGCCGCGGGACTTGCTGGGGCTATGCTCGGCGACGAGCAGGACGGCGCCGCCCCATTCACCGCCGACGGCGAAGCCCTGGGCAAAGCGCAGGAAGACCAGGAGCGCCGGAGCCCAGTAGCCGATCTGCTGGAAGCTCGGCAGGCAGCCCATCAGGAAGGTCGAGACACCGACCAGGATGATGCTGAGCTGCAACAGCTGCTTGCGGCCGAACTTGTCGCCGAAGTGGCCAAAGACGATGCCGCCGATGGGGCGGGCAACGAAGCCCACCGCGTAGGTCAGGAACGCGGCGATGATGCCGTCCAGTTCCGTTCCGGAGTTGGGGAAGAACATCTTGCCAAAGACCAGCGTCGCCGCCGAGGCGTAGAGGAAGAATTCATACCACTCCACCACCGTGCCGGCCATCGAGGCTGCCACTACTTTCTTGAGACCTGACGTCTTGACGTCGGTGTCCTCTGCGCGCCTTGCGGCGGCGTTTTCCGTGCTCATGCGAACTCCTTCGGTGTCGCCTTCGACACCCTGTGGACCATTGGGCTGACTAACGTGTGTGTGAGTTGGGACACACGGCGTCATTCTCCACGAGTATGGACTGCGGGCGCGGAAGGCTCAACGACCAATCGCGCAGAGGGCGTCTGCAAAAATGCACACGAGCTGGTGCCGGCTAGGCGAAGAAGTTGCCGCGGAGCTGTTCGCTGAGCTGCCCGATTTCGGTCAGGAAGCCGTCATGGCCGATCGGCGCCTCGATGACGTGCACAGGCACCTCGCCCGGCAGCGCGCCGGCGAGTTCACGGGACTGGGCCGGGAAATACAACCGGTCCGAGTCCACGGCCGCCACAAAGAACTCCGCGGTGGCCCGCGAAACAGCCTGCTCCAGGCTTCCCCGGCCGCGGCTGACGTCGTGGCTCATCAGCGCCTCGGTGATGGCGATGTAGCTGTTGGCGTCGAAGCGGCGGACCAGCTTGTTGCCCTGGTGGTCCAGATAGCTCTCTACCTGGTAACGGCCCCGGCCGGCCAGCGACCCGGCTTCCAACGGGTCCTCCGCCGCCTGGGCGTTCCGGCCAAAGCGGGCGTCCAGCTCCGCGGCGGAACGGTAGGTGATGTGGGCGATCCGGCGCGCCAGGGCCAGGCCGGCGTCCGGTTCCGGGCCGCCGTAGTAGTCACCGCCGTTGAAGTTGGGGTCCTGGTGGATCGCCAGGGTCTGGGCCTGGGCGAACGCGATCTGCTCGGCGGTGCTGCGGGCGCCTATCGAAATCACGGCGCAGCGCCGGACCCGGTCCGGGTAGCTGACCGCCCACTCCAGCGCACGGGCTCCCCCGAGCGAACCCCCCAGCACGGCATACCAGCTGCTGATTCCCAGCGCGTCGGCGAGCCGCGCCTCGGCGGCGGTGCTGTCCCGCAGGGTGACCAGCGGAAACCGCGAGCCCCAGGGCCGTCCGTCGGGGGCCGGCGTGGACGGCCCGGTGGAGCCGTAGCAGCCGCCGAGGATGTTGATCGAGACCACAAAGTACTTGTCCGTGTCCACCGGGGCGCCCGGGCCGGCCAGCTGTTCCCACCAGCCCGGCTCTTCGCCGGCGCCGCGGGTGACGTGGGTGTCCCCGGTCAGCGCGTGCTCGATCAGCACGGCGTTGGAGGCGTCGGCGTTCAGCGTCCCCCAGGTCTCGTAGGCGAGGGTGACCTCCGGCAGGGTGGCACCGGATTCAAGGGCCAAAGAACCGATCGGGAGGTACTGCACCGTCCCATCAGGAACAGCGGAGGGTTTGCATTCGGGTACACCCGTGCGGGTGACGGCAATCGTCATGTGAGGACCTAACTTCGCGCTTGCCCGCCGTCAGCTGACCGGCAGGCCAGGTCTTCACCCGGGGCACCCCGCCGCAAATGGAGGGTTGCCGGCCAGCAAGCCGGGGCTGTCGCTGGCACTCATGACCTGCCTCGATTCTACGAAACCAGGCGGCGCAAGCGCGAAGATTGTGACGGCTGTGTGACAGCCGGTCCCGTCGGCGCCGCCCGCCTCAGGCGTTCTTGGCCGCGCGGAAGCCGGCGTCGAGGTCCGCGATGATGTCGTCGATGTGTTCGAGTCCCACCGAAAGCCGCACCAGGCCGGGGTTGACGCCGGCCACCGCCTGCTGCTCCGGCGAGAGCTGGCTGTGCGTGGTCGACGCCGGATGGATGACCAGGGAGCGCACGTCGCCGATGTTCGCCACATGGGAGTGCAGTTCGAGGGCGTCGACGAAGCGCTTGCCGGCCTCCGCTCCCCCGGCCAGGTTGAAGGAGACGACGGCGCCGGTGCCCTTCGGCCCGTACTTGCGGCCGCGTTCGTACCAGGGGCTGGACGGCAGCCCGGCGTAGGCGACGGATTCACGTCGGCCCTGGCCTCCAGCCATTCGGCGACCCTGACGGCGTTGGCGACGTGCCGCTCCATCCGCAGGCTCAGCGTCTCGATGCCCTGGGCGATCAGGAAGGCATTGAACGGCGAGACGGCGGAGCCGAGGTCGCGCAGCAGCTGGACCCGGGCCTTGAGGATGTAGGACAGGTTGGCGCCCAGCGCACCGTCCTCGCCGAGGTCACGGGCGTAGACCAGGCCGTTGTAGGTGGGGTCAGGGGTGTTGAAGCCGGGGAAGCGCTCCGGGTCCTTGCCGAAGTCGAAGTTGCCGGAGTCCACGATGACGCCGGCAATCGCGGTGCCGTGCCCGCCGAGGTATTTGGTGGCCGAGTGGACCACAATGTCGGCGCCCCACTCGATCGGCCGGATCAGGTAGGGGGTGGAGAGCGTGTTGTCCACGATCAGCGGCACCCCGGCCCGGTGCGCCACGTCCGCGATGCCCTCGATGTCCAGCACGTCCTGCCGCGGGTTGGACACCACCTCGCCGAAAAACAGCTTGGTGTTCGGCTGCACGGCGTCGCGCCACTGCTCCAGGTTGTCCGGGTCCGCGACGAAGGTCACCGAGATGCCGAATTTCTTCAGCGTGTGAGCCAGCAGGTTGTAGGTGCCGCCGTAGAGGCTGGGGCTGGCCACCACGTGGTCCCCGGCCTCGGCGATGTTGAGGATCGCAAGGGTTTCGGCGGCTTGCCCGGAACTGAGCAGAAGCGCCCCGAGGCCGCCCTCGAGGCTCGCCACGCGCTGCTCCACCGCGTCCTGGGTGGGGTTTCCGATCCGGGTGTAGATGGGGGCGAGTTCGGCGAGCGCGAAGCGGTTGGCCGCGCTTTCCGCGCTGGGGAAGACGAACGACGTCGTCTGGTAGATCGGCAGCGACCGCGCACCGGTGGCGGAATCCGGCTCCTGGCCGGCGTGGATCTGGCGGGTTTCAAAGGACCAGGCGTTGGACATCGGGGATCTCCTGAGTGACTGGGCACAGGCCCTTCCGGTCCTCCCGGGACCGGAACGGCTCTGCCGCCGCGCTTGCCTCCCGGCGGGCGCCGGAGGGCCAGGTCTTCACCCGGGGCACCCCACCGCGCAAGGAGGGTTGCCGGCCAGCAAGCCGGGGCTTGGTGCTGGCACTCATGACCTGGCTCCAGTTTAGGAAGGCTCGACGGCGGCTGGATAGCTTTGTGACGAATATGAATTTGGCCCGTGGACCGGCCCTGGAGCCCTGGAAAATGACATCCCATCAGGGTTAGGACAGCCTAAGCTGAGAGCTCCATCACAAAGTGCCAAGATGAGGGCATGCGCATGGATCACGTCTCTTACGCCTGTGAACAAGATGGCCTCGCTGCCACCACCGAACGTATCGCGTCCGCCCTCGGGGTCGAAGCCGTCAAGGGCGGTGTCCACCCCCGGTTCGGGACCCGCAACATGATTATCCCGCTCGCCGGGCACAAGTACCTGGAGGTTGTGGAGGTCCTGGACCACCCTGCCTCGGACAAGGCGCCGTTCGGCCAGGCCGTCCGGGCCCGTTCCGCCGCCGGCGGCGGCTGGATGGGCTGGTGCGTTGAGGTTGACGACCTGGCACCCTTCGAGGAGCGCCTGGGCCGGTCTGCCGTCAACGGCAACCGCAAGTTCCCCGACGGCCGCGAACTGGTCTGGAAGCAGATCGGCATCCTGGGCCTGATCGCGGATCCGCAGGTCCCCTACATGCTCAAGTGGGAGGGCGATCCTGCCCTGCACCCGTCCAACGCCTACGAGAGCGGCGTCAAGATGTCCGCGCTCACCATCGCAGGCTCCGCCGAGCGGGTCACCGAGTGGCTGGGCGAACCGGTGGAGAAGCCGCTGGAGGATGTGGACGTGAACTGGCTGGCCCCGCACGGTACGCCGGGCATCCTGTCCGTCACCTTCGAAACCGATTCCGGAGCCGTCACCATCTGACGCTTCCTGCCCGAAAAACTTCGGCCGCCAGCAGCGGGTGCCAATGATGCCACCCACCGCTGGCGGCCGAATCCTTTTAAGGCCTGGTGCGCCTAGCCGAGGCCGATCGCCTTGCCGAAGAGGCTGAACCCGACGAAGGCCACGATGTCCAGCAGCGCATGGGCGATCACCAGCGGCATCACGCGTCGCGTCTTCGTATAGATCAGCGCGAAGATGACGCCCATGATGGCGTTGCCGATGAAGGGCCCGAAGCCCTGGTAGAGGTGGTAGCTGCCGCGCAGCATCGAACTGGCGAAGATCGCCAGCGGCATGCCCCAGCCGAACTTGCCGAGCCGGTCCAGCAGGTAGCCCACCACGATCACTTCTTCCACGATCCCGTGCCGGATCGCGGAGAGGATCAAAACCGGCACCGTCCACCAGTAGGAGTCCAGCGCGCTGGGGATGATCGCCGTCGTGATTCCCAGCGCTCGGCCGGCCGCATAGAGGCCGAGCGATGGGACGCCGATCAGGGCGAAGAGGCCCAGGCCCTGCAGCAGGTCCTTGCCGGGGCGGGCAAAGTTGAAGCCAAGTTTCCGGAAGGCCGAGGCGCCGGTGCCGCTGGACAGGCCGGCGGGCCGGTGCTCGGTCAGGAAGTAGATCACCAGCACCACCGGAACCAAGGCGAAGATGATGTCCAGCAACTGGTAGGTAAGGTCGAAATACTCGCGGCTGCTCTGCGAACGGTTCAGCGTCGAGGTGCCCTGCGCCAGCGGCGCCCGGGTCAGCTTGTCCAGCAGCTGCACCACCGAATAAACCGCCGACTGCCCCAGGGACAGGCCCAGGACAATCCAGACTTCTAGCCGCAGCCGACGGCGGGAGGGAACCAACATGGTTCTATCTTGCCTGCCGTTGCCGGGAGTTGACTGCAAGTGCCTATGCTTGGGCTGTGAGTGCGCCCGGGAAAATTTTCATGATCCGGCATGGCCAGTCCGCCGCCAACGCCGACACCTCGATCTACAACCGGGTGCCCGATTACCGGATCCCGCTGACCCCGCTCGGCGTCGAGCAGGCCACGGCCGCCGGCGAGCAGCTGCGGCGCCGGCTGGACGGGCAAAAGGTCTGCGTCTACGTCTCCCCCTACCTCCGGGCTTACCAGACCCTCGAGGCGCTCCGGCTGGGGTCCCTCACCGAACGCGTGATCGAAGAACCGCGGCTGCGCGAGCAGGACTGGGCGAATTTCCAGATAGCGGGCGACATCGAGGACCAAAAGGAGCTCCGCAACGCCTACGGCCACTTCTTCTACCGCTTCCGGGAAGGCGAATCCGGCTCCGACGTCTACGACCGGATCTCCTCGTTCATGGAAACGCTCTACCGGCACTGGTCCAAGCCGAACTATGCCCCGAATGCCTTGTTCGTGACGCACGGGCTGACCATGCGGCTGTTCTGCATGCGCTGGTTCCACTGGTCGGTGGAGTACTTCGAGTCCCTGAACAATCCGGACAACGCCGAGATCCGTACCCTCCTGCGCACGTGGCAGGGCAAGTACGAGCTGGACAAGCCGTTCAGCCAGTGGGAGCAGCGGCGGGTGGACGAGACCGTGCTGGACGCCCCGCCGATGTTCTTCTAGGTCTTGGCCGGCTCTTTTAGTCCGGGTCATGCTTCAGCGCAATGACCTGGTGGAACTTTCCGCTCGCGCCGGTCTGCTCCGGCGCCTCACCGGCCCGGACCAGCTTCACGTTCGCCAGGCCTTGGCCGGCCAGGAAACCGGCGAGCTTGGCTGCCACGTCCTGCCACACCTCATCCGCCGCTGCGCCGGGCTCCAGTTC
The DNA here is from genome assembly GCF_964021775.1 of uncultured Arthrobacter sp. Lineage (GTDB taxonomy): Bacteria > Actinomycetota > Actinomycetes > Actinomycetales > Micrococcaceae > Arthrobacter. The sequence goes on along the minus strand of NZ_CAXHZI010000016.1, from coordinate 68,284 downwards.
AAGCCGGACCCGCACTTCCGCCCGGCCGGACTGGACCAGCTGGCAGCGGTGCACCCCGGGCGCGCCGTCGATCGGCGCCGTGACGGCCAGCGGCAGGATACTCACCGTGCGGCCGCTGGCGTTGTCCAGGTGCAGCACGTCGTCGTGCCGGCCGGCCACGCGGACGGCTGGCAGCGGGTTGCCGCATTCGCAGGGGCCGGTTTTGGCGATCACGGAGTCCCCCAGGTCGTAGCGAATCAGCGGCTGGACCCGGTTGGCGAGGTTGGTCAGCAGCACCGTATGGGACGGCTGCCCCTCGGGCGTTGGCCGGTAGTCTGCCTCGACCGGTTCCAGGATGACCCAGTCGCTGTTCACGTGGAGCCAGCCGCGGGGACAGTCCAGGGCGATGGGGCTGAACTCCGAGGCGGCGTAGACGTTGTGGACCCCGCAGCCCAGCGACGCCGCCAGCCGGGCCGGGTCGCCGAGGGACTCGCCGCTGGACTCCACCACCGCGGGCCGGATCCGCAACCGGCCCGCGTCCCGCTCCTCGGCCAGGAGTTCGAGGGCGCTGGGATAGCCCACCACGAGGGCCGGGTCGAAGTCGTTGAGCGCCCGCACCAGCGACTCCAGCGGCTGCTGCACGGAAAACAGGCGGTAGGCGCGGCGGCGGCCCCGGCTGCGGCGCCGCTCGGACTCAAGCCACACGGCGCCGGCGAAGTGGCCGCCGGCTCCCACCACCACAGCGGTGCGGATGCCGCGCCGCAGCAGGGCAGGCATCACGCCGGCGTTGACGGTGCTCCGGACCGCCCGGATCCCCTGCGCCCGGTAGCACGCGACGGCGGCGGGGTCGTGCACGAACAGTCCCGGGTGTCCCGTGGTCCCGGAACTGGTGCACGCGAAGTACCGGCCGCGGTAGCGGCTGCCGACCAGGGTCGGATCGGCGACGAAGGCCTCCAGATCGGTCCGGGTGACATCGGGGTCGGTCACCCAGTCGTCGAAGCGGGCCATCAGCTGCGGTTTAATGACCGGCGGCAGGTCGCGAAGCGAGACGTCCCCGCGCGTGACGTCCCCGGCTGGGAGCCCGCGGTACAGCTCCCGGTAGAACGGGGAGCTGGTGCGGGCGTGCACCACAAGCGCGGCCAGCCGCGCATCCCGCCGCCGGGCAAGGGCCCGCGGGCCGCCGTGTTCGGCCCTCAGGAGATCGAGCATGATGCCCAACTCCCTCGCAAACCCCGCCATGGCGTGCCTCCTGTGTCTGCGCGTCAGCGGGCGCGGACCCCGGCGCGCCAGACGGCGTGGGTGAGCGGCATCCCCGGCCGGTAGGCCAGGTGGGTGGCGGACGGGGCATTGAGCAGGTGCAGGTCGGCCCGGTGCCCGACGGCGATCGAGCCGACCGCGCGCTGCCCGTCGACGTCGTTCCCGGAGTCCCGGCCCAGCGCCAGCGCACCGCCGTACGTCGCCGCACGGACGGCTTCGTGCACACTGAGCCGCATCTGCAGCACGGCGGTGGTGACGCAGAACGCCATCGAGCTCGTGTAGGAGGTGCCGGGGTTGCAGTTGGAGGCGAGGGCCAGCTGGACGCCGGCGTCCAGCAGTTCCCGGGCCGGGGCCAGCGGCTGCCGGGTGGACAGGTCGCAGGCCGGCAGGCAGGTCGCGACGGTGCCGCGCTCGCCCGCGCCGGCCGCGGATTCCCAGCCGGACCAGCTGTCCGCGAGGGCGTGGACGTCGGCGCGGGACAGGTAGTTCACGTGGTCCACGCTCGCGGCCCCGAATTCAACGGCCAGCCGCACGCCGGGGCCCTCCCCGAGCTGGTTGCCGTGCACGCGCAGGCCCAGCCCCGCGTCCCGGCAGGCCGCCAGCACGCGGCGGGACTGGTCCTCGGTGAAGGCGCCGCGCTCGCAAAAGACGTCGGCCCAGCGGACATAGGGCCGGACCGCGGCGAGCATCGGGCCGCAGACCAGGTCCGTGTACTCATCGGCGTCCATGCCGCCGGGGACCAGGTGCGCGCCGAGGTAGGTCACCTCGTCCGCGACAGTGGAGGCGATCCGGGCGCTGCGGGCCTCGTTGTCCACATCCAGTCCGTAGCCGGTTTTGGTCTCAAGGTAGGTGGTGCCCTGCGAAACCGCCTCGGCGACGCGGCCGAGCGCCAGGCGGGTGAGGTCGAAGTCGCCGGTGGCCCGGGTGGCGCCGGTGGTGACCGCGATGCCGCCGGCGCTGTAGTCCTCCCCCGCCATCCGGGCCTCGAACTCCGCGGTCCGGTCGCCGGCGAAGATGAGGTGCGTGTGCGAGTCCACCCAGCCGGGCAGGAGCGCGCGGTGCCCGGCGTCGACGGCGTCGTCGGCGGCCGGGGCGTCCGCGGCGGACCCGAGCCAGGCGATGCGTTCGCCCTCGATCACCACGGCCGCGTCCGTCAGGACCCGGTGCTCCGCGTCCTGGGTCATCAGTTCGGCGATGTTGGTGATGAGGGTGCTCATGGGTCCATTCTTCAGCGCCGGATCGACATCCGGGTCGCTGCCAGTGCCGCGGCTGTCCGGGATGCCGGACTGTCGGCCGGGAGCGGCTCCGCGGCGCCCTGGCCGGCCAGGATGAGCTCGGCAGCCAACTCGGCGATGCCGGAGGAGGTCTGGAAGCCGTAGCCGCCCTGGCCGGCGAGCCAGAAGAAGCCGGTGGCCTCGGCGTCGAACCCCACCACCGGGACGCCGTCGGACGCCTCGGTCCGCAACCCGGTCCAGGCCCGGCGGACGTCACCGATGCCCATCGTGGTGACGGTATTCAGCCGGGTGATCAGCGCCTCGATGTCACCCGGGTACGGCCGGGCGTCCTCCGGGCCGCTGGGCACAGTTTCGGACGGGGAGATCAGGACCTGCCGCCGCCCGTCCGGCCGGAAGTAGAAGCTGCCGGCCGACGCCACCATCGGGCAGCCCTGCGGGAGGGGGCGTTCGACGTCGACGATTGCCGCGGTCCGGCGGAAGGGCTGGAGTCCGAGCTTCTCGACCCCGCTAAGCACCGCGAATTCGTCCGCCCAGGCGCCGGCGGCATTGACCACGACGGCGGCCTCGAAGCCTTCCTGCCCGGCGCCGAGTTCCCAGCCGGAGCCGAGGCGCTGCGCCGAGTGGACCCTGGCGCCGGTGATGATGTCCACGCCGCCTTCGACCGCGCGCTCCCGGTGGTCCTCCAGCAGCAGGGACGCGTTGCAGGCGAAGGACCCTGAGTCCAGGCCGGCGGCCTCAAAGGAATCCGGCTTGAGCGCGGGGCAGATGTCCAGGGCCTCGGCGTGGCTGATCCGGTGCATAAAGCCGCTGGCCTGCTGCTGGACGTCTTCCTCGTTGCCGATCAGCATAAAGCGGCGCGGTGAGAGAACGGGTTCGGGCCGGGTGCCCTCCTTGGTGCCGATGAGCTCCAGGGTGCGTAGGGTGAGCTCCTGGACCACGGGCGGGCCGTAGCTGGGGATCAGCTGCCGGGCCGAGCGCGCGGAGGTGTGGTAGCCCAGTGACTGCTCGGCTTCGACCAGGGCCACGCGGCATTTGCCGGCGAGGGCGGAGGCAAGGGACAGGCCGGCAATGCCGCCGCCCACAATCACGACATCGTAATTAGCTGACATGTCTCCATCCTTGCACCCGGCAGGAGGCCGCGTCAGTACTTTCCGGCGGCGGCTCCCCGGCTACGAGGCCGCGGCCACCGCCGCGCGGCTAGCCACGAAGGCCTGGACGCAGCTCTCGACGTCGTCGGCGCTGTGCGCGGCGGAGAGCTGGACCCGGATGCGGGCGGCGCCCTTGGGCACCACGGGGTAGCTGAATGCGGTGACGAAGACGCCGTTGGCGAGCATCGCGTCGGCCACTTTGGCTGCCATCACGGCGTCGCCGAACATGACCGGGACGATCGCGTGTTCGCCGTCGAGCAGTTCGAAGCCTTCCTCGGCCATCCGGCGGCGGAAGAGTTCCGCGTTGGCGAACAGCTTGCTGCGCAGTTCGCCGGAGTTCTCCACCAGGTCCAGGGCCTTCAGCGTAGCGGCGACAATGGCCGGGGCCAGCGAGTTGGAGAACAGGTAGGGGCGCGCCTTCTGGCGGAGCATGGCGATGACCTCGCGCCGGCCCGACACATAGCCGCCGGAGGCGCCGCCCAGGGCCTTGCCGAAGGTGCCGGTGTAGATGTCCACCCGGTCCGAGACGCCGGCATGTTCCGGCGTGCCGGCACCGGTGGCGCCCATAAAGCCGACCGCGTGCGAATCATCCACCATGACCATGGCGTCGTACTTCTCCGCGAGGTCGCAGATCGCCTCCAGCGGGGCCAGGAAGCCGTCCATCGAGAAGACGCCGTCGGTGACGATGATCTTGCGGCGGGCCGGGTTTTCCTGGGTGCTGGCCTCGATCAGCCGGGACTCGAGGTCCGCCATGTCCTGGTTGGCGTAGCGGAAGCGCTGAGCCTTGCACAGCCGGATGCCGTCGATGATCGAGGCGTGGTTCAGCGCGTCGGAGATGACGGCGTCTTCCGGGCCGAAGAGCGATTCGAAGACGCCGCCGTTGGCGTCGAAGCAGCTGGAGAACAGGATGGTGTCCTCGGTGCCGAGGAACTTCGAGACGCGTTCCTCCAAAGCCAGGTGCACGTCCTGGGTGCCGCAGATGAAGCGCACGCTGGCCATGCCGAAGCCGCGGGAGTCCATGGCCTCCTTCGCGGCCGCGATGATCTCGGGGTGGTCCGCGAGGCCCAGGTAGTTGTTGGCGCAGAAGTTCAGCACCTCCGAGCTGCCCTGGCCGAGCTGGCCGGCCTTGATGTGGCTGGCCTGCGGCGAATCGATGTGCCGTTCGGTCTTGAACAGGCCGGCGCCGCGGATCTCGTCGAGTTCGTGCTGCAGCTGGTCCTTGATGGCTGAATACATTGCGGTGGCTCCTCAGCAGGGGGGGTGAATTTTTGTACGGTACCGGAAACGGGCGGGGGCTAGAAGCCGGTCCAGTCGAGGACGACCTTGCCGCCGACGCCGGCGCGGGCGATCTCGAAGCCCTTCTCCCAGTCCGCGGCGGGCAGGGTGTCGGTGACGACGGCGGAGATGTTGGCGTGCAGCACCGGGTTGGAGGAGAGCATGGCGCTCATGGCGTACCAGGTCTCGAACATCTCGCGGCCGTAGATGCCTTTCATGGTCAGCATGTGCGTGACCACTTTGCCCCAGTCGATGTCGATGGACTGGCTGGGCAGCCCCAGCATCGCGATCCGGCCGCCGTGGTTCATGTTGTCGATCATCTCAGGCAGCGCTGTGGGGTGGCCGGACATTTCCATCCCGATGTCGAAGCCCTCACGCATGCCCAGTTCGCGCTGGGCGTCCTTGACCCGCGTGGTGGAGACGTCGATCGCAAGGTCGACGCCGAGCCGGCGGGCCAGTTCCAGGCGCGGGGCGGAGACGTCGGTAATGGCGATCTTGCGGGCACCGGCGTGGCGGGCGACGGCGATCGCCATCAGGCCGATGGGGCCGGCGCCGGTAATGAGCACGTCCTCACCCACCAGCGGGAAGCTCAGCGCGGTGTGCACGGCGTTGCCGAACGGGTCGAAGATGGCGCCGAGTTCCGGGGTCACGGACGGATCGTGGTGGACCCAGACGTTGGTTTCCGGGATGACGACGTACTCCGCGAACGCGCCGTCGCGCTGGACGCCGACGCTGACAGTGTTGATGCACATCTGCTTGCGGCCGGCGCGGCAGTTGCGGCAGATTCCGCAGACGATGTGGCCCTCGCCGGAGACCCGGTCGCCGACCTTGACGTCCAGGACGTCCTCGCCGGTCTCCACGACTTCACCGTAGAACTCGTGACCAGCGATCAGCGGCGCATTGATGATGCCCTGCGCCCAGGCATCCCAGGACTGGATGTGCAGGTCCGTGCCGCAGATTCCGCTGGTCATGACGCGGATCTTGACGTCCCCGGCCCCGGTCTCCGGCTCCGGGCGGTCGACCAGTTCGAATCCCGCGTGGGCGCCGGACTTGTAGAGAGCCTTCATGGGCCTGCCTAACTGTGCTGGCCGCTCCCTGGATTCGGAGCGGTGGTGTGGGACAACTCACCTCATTAGACCCGGCAGAAAGCATTAGCACAACCGGATTTTTCTCAATCGACGATTTAGCTTTTGCTTGCCCATAAGATGGTGGGCATGGAAATCCACCAGCTCGAAATGCTCCGCGAACTCGGCGCCCTGGGCAGTGTCAAGGCCGTCGCCGAAACGCTGCTGGTCACGCCCTCGGCGGTGTCCCAGCAGCTCGCCGCCCTGCAGAAATCCGTGGAGGTCCCGCTGACCCGGAAGGAGGGCCGGAACCTGGTCCTCACCGAAGCCGGGCAGGTGCTCGCGGACGCCGGGGCCGCCGTCGTGAGCGCCATGGCGGACGCGAGGACGGCAATCGGCGCCTACCACGGCTCGCCGGTGGCGCCGGTGACGCTGAGCGGTTTCCACAGCGCCGGCCAGGCCTTGTTCGCGCCGCTGGCCCGGCTGCTAGCCGGACCCGGGCAGCCGCGGATCCAGCTCTCCGACGAGGACGTCGCCCAGCAGGATTTCCCGGCGCTGACCGCCCGCTACGACCTGGTCCTCGCACACCGGATGGACCACAGCCCGCGGTGGCCCCAGGAACGGGTGGCGGTGATCCCGCTCGCGCACGAGCCGCTGGACGTGGCGCTGCCGGCCGGGCACCGGCTCGCCGGGCAGCGGGCGGTGACGGCGGACGACGTCGTCAGCGAACCCTGGGTGACCAGCCACACCGGCTACTCCCCCGCCGACGTGCTCTCCGCCGTCGCGGCGGTCTCCAGCCGCGAGCTGAACATCGTGCACCGGATCAACGACTACTCCACGGTGGCGGCCCTGGTGGCGACCGGAAGCGTGATCGGGCTGCTGCCCCGGCATACCGCGCGGCCGGTGCTCAACCCGGAGATCGTGCTCAAGCCGCTGGAGGGCATCAGCACCCGGCGCCGGATCGACATCCTGGCCCGGCCGGAGAACCTTAAACGCAAATCGGTCATGATGGTCTGCGAAGCGCTGCAGACCATCATGACCGATTTAGTGGGTGGCTAGGGGCTAGCCTTCGACGCCGAGGCGCTGCAGGATCAGCTCGCGGACGCGGCCGGCGTCGGCCTGCCCGCGGGTGGCCTTCATCACGCCGCCGACGATCGCGCCGATCGCCTGGAGCTTGCCGCCGCGGATCTTGTCCGCGACGCCGGGCTGCGCGGCGAGGGCCGCGTCGATGGCTTCCAGCAGGGGTCCGTCATCGGAGACCACGGCGAGGCCGCGCTGCTCGACGATTTCCGCCGGGGTGCCCTCGCCGGCGAGCACGCCGTCCAGGACCTCGGAGGCCATCTTGTTGTTGATCTTGCCGTCCTCGACCATCTTGTTCAGTTCCACGATGGTGGCCGGATCGACGCCGAGCTGGCCGGGGTCGACGTCGGCGTTCTTGGCGCGTCCGACGATCTCGCCCATCCACCACTTGCGGGCCACCGTGGCGGTGGCACCGGCCGCGATGGTTTCCTCGATCTCGTCCATCACGCCGGCGTTGACGACGTCGCGGAACTCCAGGTCGGAGTAGCCCCAGTCGGCCTGCAGGCGCTTGCGGCGGGCGGCCGGCGGCTCGGGCAGCGTGGCCCGGAGCTCCTCGACCCACTCGCGTGAGGCGACGATCGGCACCAGGTCCGGTTCCGGGAAGTAGCGGTAGTCGTCGGCGTCGGACTTGGGCCGGCCCGAGGTGGTGGAGCGGGTGTCCTCGTGCCAGTGCCGGGTTTCCTGGATGACCGGCTGGCCGGACTCCAGTACCGCGGCGTGCCGCTGGATTTCGTAGCGGACGGCGTGTTCGACGGCGCGCAGCGAGTTGACGTTCTTGGTCTCGGAGCGGATGCCGAAACGTTCGCGGCCGTGCGGGCGCAGCGAGACGTTGGCGTCGCAGCGGACGTTGCCGCGCTCCATCTTGGCGTCCGAGACGCCGAGGTTCTTGACGATCTCGCGGACCGCGGCGACGTACGCCTTGGCCAGCTCGGGGGCACGGCTGCCGGCGCCCTCGATCGGCTTGGTGACGATCTCCACGAGCGGCACACCGGAGCGGTTGTAGTCCACGAGCGAGTAGTCCGCGCCCTGGATCCGGCCGGCGGCGCCGCCCATGTGGGTGAGCTTTCCGGCGTCCTCCTCCATGTGGGCGCGTTCGATCTCGACCCGGAAGACAGTGCCGTCGGAGAGCTCGATGTCCAGGTAGCCGTCGTAGGCGATCGGCTCGTCGTACTGGGAGGTCTGAAAGTTCTTCGGGGTGTCCGGGTAGAAGTAGTTCTTCCGGGCGAAGCGGCAGGTCTCGGCAATCTTGCAGTTCAGCGCCAGGCCGATCTTGATCGAGGATTCGATCGCGGTCTTGTTCACCACGGGCAGCACGCCGGGCATCCCGAGGTCCACCTCGTTGACGTTCGTATTCGGCTCGTCACCAAAGACGTTCGGCGCGGAGGAGAACATCTTGGTCTTGGTGTTGAGCTCCACGTGGACCTCGAAACCCAGGACGGGGTCGTACTTCTCCATCGCCTCTTCGAAGCTGAGGGTTGCGTCAGTCATTAGTGTGAACCTCCGTGGCTCGCGGGGGCGCCGGCAGCAACCGCCGGTGCGGAATCAGTCAAGGAAGGCTCCGTCAGGGAGGGGGCACGGTCCAGCAGCGGTCCGCCCCACTGCGCCTCAAGCAGCGACTCGAGCACGGCGCCGACGCGGTAGAGCCGGGCGTCCTGGCGTGCCGGGGCGAGCAGCTGGACGCCCACCGGCAGTCCGTCCTCGTCGGCGAGGCCGCCGGGCAGCGACAGCCCTGGGACCCCTGCCATGTTGGCCGGGATGGTGGCGACGTCGTTGAGGTACATCGCAAGCGGGTCGTTGAGCTTCTCACCGAGCTTGAACGCCGTGGTGGGCGCCGTCGGGGAGATCAGCACGTCAGCCTGGGCGAACGCGGCGTCGAAGTCGCGCTGGATCAGGGTGCGCACCTTCTGGGCCGAGCCGTAGTAGGCGTCGTAGTAGCCGGCGCTGAGCGCATAGGTGCCCAGGATGATACGGCGCTTGACTTCGTCGCCGAAGCCGGCGGCGCGGGTGGCTCCCATCACGCGCTCGATCGTCAGCGGGCCTTCTTCGGGCAGCACCCGCAGGCCGAACCGGACGCCGTCGAACTTGGCCAGGTTGGAGGAGGCCTCGGAGGGCATGATCAGGTAGTAGGCACCCAGGGCGTACTTGAAGTTGGGGCAGGAGACCTCGACGATCTCGGCGCCGGCGCCCTTGAGCAGTTCAAGGGCCTCGTTGAAGCGGTTCTCGACGCCGGCCTGGTAGCCCTCGCCGTGGAGCTCCTTGATGATGCCGATCTTCATGCCCTCGACGTTGCCGGTCCGGGCCGCGGCCACAAGGTCCTCCAGCGGGTCCGGCAGCGAGGTGGAGTCGCGCGGGTCGTGGCCGCCGATCACCGAGTGCAGCAGTGCCGAATCCAGCACGGTCCGGGAGACCGGGCCGATCTGGTCCAGCGAGGAGGCCATCGCGATGGCGCCGTAGCGCGAGACGCCGCCGTAGGTGGGCTTCACGCCGACCGTGCCGGTGACGGCGCCGGGCTGGCGGATGGAGCCGCCGGTGTCCGTGCCGAGGGCCAGCGGAGCTTCGAACGCCGCGACGGCGGCAGCGGAGCCGCCGCCGGAGCCGCCGGGGATGCGGTCCAGGTCCCAGGGGTTGTGGGTGGGGCCGTACGCGGAGTGCTCGGTGGAGGAGCCCATGGCGAACTCGTCCAGGTTGGTCTTGCCCAGGATCGGCATCTTGGCGGCGCGGAGGCGCTCCACCACGGTGGCGTCGTAGGGGCTGTGCCAGCCCTCGAGGATCTTGGAGCCGGCCGTGGTGGGCTGGCCGATCGTGACGATCAGGTCCTTGACGGCGATCGGGACGCCGGCGAGCACGTGCAGTTCCTCGGCGGCGGCGCCGCCTTCGGCGCGGATCGCGTCTACCTCGGCGGCGACGGCGAGGGCTTCCTCTGCGTTGATGTGCAGGAAGGCGTTGACCTTGCCGTCGACGGCGGCGATCCGGTCCAGGTGCGCCTGGGTGACCTCGACGGCGGTGATCTCGCGCGCGGCGAGCTTCTCGGCGAGCGCGGCTGCGGTGAGGCGGAAGAGTTCGGGGCGGGTTTCAGTCATGGTCTTAGTCCTCATCCAGGATTGCCGGGACCTTGAAGCGGCCCTCATACGCGTCGGGGGCTCCGGAAAGCGCCTGCTCGGCCGTGAAGGTGTGGCCCACAACGTCCTCGCGGAACACGTTGGTCAGCGGGATCGGGTGGGACGTGGCCGGGACGTCATCACCGGCGGCTTCACTGACGGACTTAACCGACTCCACGATGACGGCGAGTTCGCCAGCCATCCTGTCCAGCTCTTCAGCACTCATCTCGATGTGCGCGAGACGCGCGAGATGCGCGACGTCGTCGCGGTTGATCGCAGCCATGGATCTCCCCTGCAAGTTCGGATTATTTTCCGTCCCAGTCTACGTGGCCCTAAGCCCCTCCGCCGTCGGCGGCGGGCCGGACGATCCTCCGCATGCTCGCTCGTTCCTCGCTTAGACGCACGCTTCCGGATGTCCGTCCCGTCGCCGATGTGCTGCGCTCACCGAACGAGACTGCCGAGTCCGGAAACTCTTCCGAACTCGACAGTCTCGTAGTTTTGTTTGTCAGCCGATGCCGATGGCTCCGGTGAGGACTCCTACTCCCAGCATGACCAGGGAGATGACGGCGGTGCGCCAGAGGACCTTCTTGTGGTGGTCGCCCAGGTCCACCTTGGCGAGGGAGACCAGCAGCAGGATGGCCGGCACCAGCGGGCTCTGCAGGTGGAAGGGCTGGCCGGTGATTGAGGCTCGGGCCATGTCCGCGGCGCCGACGCCGTAGTGGGCCGCCGTCTCGCTGAGGACCGGCAGGACGCCGAAGTAGAAGGCGTCGTTGCTCATGAAGAACGTCATCGGGATGCTCAGCACGCCGGTGATGACGGCCATGAACGGGCCCATGTCCGCCGGGATGATCGCCACGAGCCATTCGGACATGGCCTTGACCATGCCGGTGCCGTTGAGGACGCCGGTCAGGACGGCGGCCGCCATGACCATGCTGACCACGGCCACGATCGACGGGGCGTGCGCGATCAGCTGGGCCCCCTGGTCCTTGACCTTCGGGAAATTGACCAGCAAGGCGACGGCGGAGGCCACCATAAAGACGAACGGGAGCGGGATGATGTTGGCGACCAGCGTCACCATGACGGCCACCGTCAGGCCCAGGTTGAACCAGAACAGCTTGGGACGCAGCGTCTTGCGGTTGGGATCCAGCGCGGTGTCCGCCATGGCGGAATCGTGCTCGTCGACGAGGTCTTCGGTGCGTTCCAGCACGGCGACGGAGGACCCTCCGCCGGTGGTGGGGACTCCGCCGGCGGGGGTGGTGCCCGTGCGGGTGGTGCCCGTGCGGGTGGTGCCCGTGGGGGTGGTGCCCGTGCGGCCGGTGGAGGAACCGCCGTCGAACTCAACGCCCTCGGCCCAGATTTCCGGGGCCACGGTGCGCAGCCGGTTGCGTTCCTGCAGGCCCAGCAGCCAGGCGAAGACAAACACGACGACGAGGCCGGCGATCAGCGACGGGACCATCGGAACGAAGACCTCGTTGACGTCGATCTTCAGCGCGGAGGCGGCGCGGGCGGTGGGGCCGCCCCACGGCAGGATGTTCATGGTGCCGTTGGCCAGGCCGGCCACGCAGGTCAGGACCACGGGGCTCATCTTCAGCCGCAGGTAGACCGGGAGCATGGCGGCGGTGGTGAGAATGAAGGTGGTGGAGCCGTCGCCGTCGAGCGAGACCGCCGCGGCGAGGATCGCGGTACCCAGGACCACCTTCGCCGGGTCGTTGCCCAGCTTGCGCAGAATGAACCGGACCAGCGGGTCGAAGAGCCCGACGTCGATCATCAGGCCGAAGTAGATGATGGCGAACATCAGCAGCGCGGCCGTGGACGTCATCGACTTCATCGAGTCGAGCACCATGGGGCCGATGCCCAGGCCGGCGCCGGCGAACAGTCCAAAAACGGTGGGGACGATGATGAGCGCCAGCACCGGCGTCAGCTTCTTCGTCATGATCAGCACCATGAAGACCGCAATCATGGCGAATCCAAGTAATACCAGCACGGCCGGCTCCTTCTTCTGTGTTCCGCACCACTCCGCTGTGATGCGCACTACAGACGTTAGGGTGGCGTGCGTCACGGGAGTGCCTTTGCCTCAATTGATTGGCATACTGCTTGTTGGACGCATTTTGCGCATTTAGCTCACAGGTCGATGAGGCCGCCGGATCACCAAAGGAGGGCCGCCGTGCAAGCCCTCAAACGCCGCACTCCGCTGACATTCACGACCCAGACGCTGCTGCTGCAGCTGGGGGTGGTGGCCCTGGTGGTGCTGCTCAGCAGCGCCGTGCACGCGTGGCTGACGTACGAACGGCTGGGCCGCGAGGCGGAGAACCAGGCACTGACCCTGGCCCGCACGGTGGCCTCGGACCCGGCGGTCCGGGCCGAGGTGCAGCAGATCAGCGCCCGGCCCGGCACTCCCCCGCCCGCCGAACTGCTCGCCGGTCCGCTGATGGCCGCCGCGGAGGGCGCCCGGGCCCGCACCGGCGCGTTGTTCGTCGTCATCACCGACGAGACCGGCCTGCGGCTGGCCCATCCCGACGCCGACCGGCTGGGGATGAGGGTCAGCACCGATCCCTCCGAGGCCCTCTCCGGCAAGGAGGTCACCACCCGGAACACCGGCACCCTAGGGCCCTCGGCCGGTGCCAAGGTGCCCGTGTTCGCACCGGGTTCAACCACGGTGGTGGGCGAGGTCAGCGTGGGCTACTCCACCGAGACCATCGGCCAGAGCCTCGCCCGGGACATCGTCCCGATCGCCCTGACCGCGGCCGGCGCGCTGCTGGCCGGCGTCCTGGCCTCCTTCCTGCTGCGGCACCGGCTCCGGCGGCTGACCCTCGGGCTGGAGCCTGAGGAAATCAGCACCCTAGTGCACGACCAGGTGGCGGTCCTGCAGGGCGTGGACGACGGCGTGATCGGCGTGTCCGCCGACGGCCGGATCAGCGTTTTCAACGCCGCGGCCCGGCGGATGCTGGAGCAGCCGGACCTGGCCGGAACCACCTGGGCGTCGGCGCCGGTGCCGGCCCCGTTGAAGGCCCTGACCAGGCCGGACGCCACCGAGGGTGACGCCGTGGAGTTCCTGGCCGGCGGCCGCGTGCTGGTGGCGAGCGCCCGCAAGGCCCTGCACGGCCGGGAGGACCTGGGCTGGGTGGTTATGCTGCGGGACCGCACCGAGCTCCAGCAGCTCACCCGCCAGCTAGACGCCGTCGGCACCATGTCCACGGCTCTGCGTGCCCAGCGCCACGAGTTCGCCAACCAGCTGCACACGATCGCCGGGTTCATGAGCATCGGGCAGCATCAGCAGGCGCGCGACTACCTGGCCCGGCTGGCCGCCACCGGGCCTTTGAAGTTCCCGGTGGACCAGGCCGAGCTGCTGCAGGACCCTTACCTCCAGGCTTTCCTGGGCGCCAAAGGGGTGGAGGCCGACGAACGCGGCGTCAGCCTGCGGCTCGGCCCCGAAACCCTGGTCCGCGGCCACGTCGTGGAGCCGCAGGAGGTGACCACGGTGCTGGGCAACCTGATCGACAACGCCGTGAACGCCGCCGTCGCTGGCGCCGCAACCGACCGCTGGGTGGAGGTCGAGGTGCTGGACGCCCCCGGCGACGGCGGGGCCCCGGGCACCCTGCACATCATTGTGGGCGACTCCGGTGACGGCCTGCCCGCCGCGGCGGACGGCGGGCAAGGCTTCGGCACGGGAGACGGCGCGGACGACGCCGGCGGCACGGAGGGGGTCTTTGCCGAGGGGTTCACCACCGCGGACCAGCCGGCGCGGGCCAGCGGCGGGCAGGGCCTGGGGCTGGCCCTGGCCCGGCAGCTGGCGCGGCGCCGCGGCGGTGACGTGACGGTGCTGGAGCGGGGTGCACCCGGCGGGCCGGGCGCGGTGTTCATGGCGACGCTCCCGGGGACCATCGCCGGTGGCGTTGAGGACGTGGCAGCAGACGTGGCAGAAGGAGACAACAATGTCTGAAGATTTCCGGGTGCTGATCGTGGACGACGACTTCCACGTCGCCAAGCTCCACGCCGCCTATGTGGACTCGGTGGCGGGGTTCCTGGCCCTGGCGCCGGCCGGCTCGGCGTCGCAGGCCCTGCAGTCCATCCACAGCCTTCGTCCGGACCTGGTCCTGCTGGATGTCTACCTGCCGGACGCCTCCGGGCTGGACCTGCTGCACCAGCTGGATGTGGACACGATGATCCTCAGCGCCGCCTCGGATGCGGCGTCAATCCGGGTGGCGTTCCGGCGCGGCGCCCTCGGGTACCTGCTCAAACCCTTCACGGCCGAGTCCCTGTCCCAGCAGCTGCGCTCGTACGCGCGTTACCGCCGGATCCTGGCCCAGCCCGGGAACCTGACGCAGGAGACGGTGGAACGGGCCAAGCGGGCCCTGATCCCCGGCGACGTCACGGCCTCCGCGCGGCCGCGCTCCGCCACGGAGGCGGCGGTGCTGGAGTCGCTGGAACCGGGGCAGCAGTACTCGGCGGCCGAGGTGGCGGCCCGGGTGGGGGTCTCCCGGGCCACCGCGCAACGCTACCTCTCTTCACTGGCGGACGACGGCGCCGTCGATATCCAGCTGCGCTACGGCACCACCGGCCGGCCGGAACACCGCTACGGGGTGCCCGCGGGCTCCGGAAGTTAAGCCGGTCCGTGTCCTCGCGGCCCGCCACGAGGCGGTGCTAGCCGGCGATGTCGCGGGCTTTATGGAAGGCGTTGCGGCGGGCGTGCTCGTGGACGCGGTCCAGTGCTGCGATCTGCGACCGTCCGTCGGCAATGAGGCCGGCGAACGTTGACGGATCGAGCCCGAGTTCCGGCGCCAGCTCCTCCAGTGTCTGCCAGCCGCCGATTTTGCCCAGGATCGCGGCGCGCATCAGTTCGGATTCCAGGACCAGGGTCATGGGCGACCGGCTCAGCACCCGGCCGTTGAGCTTCAGGCGGCCGGCGCGTTCGGCCAGCCAGGCGGCAGCCTGGCGGTGCGGGCGCTGGCGGATGCCGAGCTCGCGGATCAGATCCTTGAGCAGCCCGCGCTCCCGGCGGATCTCCGCCGCCAGGGTGGCCAGTTCGGCGTGCACCGGGGTGTCGGTGAAGTCCTTGGCCATCCGTTCGATCCGGCCCACTCCGGCGGTGGAACCGGTCAGGTGGTCCGACAGGTAGAGGCCGAGCAGTTTTTCGTCGATGGTGTCGGGGATGTGCGGGGCCATGCTTCCTCCGGCTGTACTCGTGCTGTTCCCAGCGTGGGTCACGGTGGTGCTCTGGGTGCATACCTTACCGCAGTGGGTCCCGCAGCAGCGGTGGCTTGTGACACCGCCGGACTGGAGCCGGGAAGGGGTGGGAGCCGGAAGGGGCTAGAGGTCCAGGCGGTAGACCAGCAGCTTGATGTCCGTCTCCGGGACGAACCAGTCGCGTTCCGGGGCCCGCTGGAAGCCCGTCTTCCGGTAGAGGCCGTGCGCGCTCTCCCAAGTCAGGCCGGTGGTCAGCGCCACGCCGGTGATGCCCGGAAGGGACCGGGCGTGCTCGATGATGGCCTGCACCATGGCTTTGCCGGCGCCGCTGCGCTGCACCGCCGGGTCCACCACGAGCATCCGGAATTCCAGCTCGTCCGCCTGGGCGATGTCCGCATAGGGCTCCCCCGCGACGGCGAGCGTCACCGAACCCACGACCCGGCCGGCGCGCTCCGCCACCCAGATGGTCGCGTCCTCGTGCCGCTGCGCGACCTTCTGGATCTGCTGCATGTAGGGGTGGTCCGCGTCCTCGAAGTGGCCCGCGGCCAGGTAGGCGTCCCGGGTGATGCGGGCGACGGCGTCGTAGTCGGCCGGGACGGCGGGGCGGATAAGGATCTGCGGATTCACCTGTCCATGGTACGGGCGCGTCCGGTTGTCGCGCCGCCAAACAGTACTTTCCGTGACTGAGCTATCAGTTCCGGTCCCCGTCGTCAGAGCGGGAACTTGCCGGAGAGCTCCAGGGGGCCGGCGCAGGTCCAGGCTGCGAGCCGTTCCTCGTCGGAGGGCCCGCCGTCGAGCACGCTGGTCAGCCGCGGACGGCGCACCCAGCAGCCGGCCTCCTCCGCGATCAGCGCGCCGGCGGCGAAGTCGTGTTCGTTGAGCCCGCGTTCGCCGTAGGCGTCGTGGGTGCCGTCCGCCACCAGGCAAAGGTCCAGCGCGGCGGATCCCAGCCGGCGGACATCGGCGAAGCCGTCCATCAGGCCGCCCAGTGCGGCGGCCTGCTCAGCCCGGACGCCCCTGTCGTAGCTGAAGCCCGTGGCCAGGATCTGGCCGGTCCGGCCCGGCACCGGCCCGTTCAGCGGCACACGCCGCCCGTGTTCTTCGAGCCAGGCGCCGTGGCCGCGGGCGGCGTAGTAGACCCGTCCCAGCGCCGGGGCGTGGACGACGCCGGCCAGCCAGGCGCCGTCGGGGCCGGCCACCGCCACCGAGGTGCCGTAGTAGACGATGTTGCGGATGAAGTTCGTGGTGCCGTCGAGCGGATCGATCGACCAGCGGAAGCCGCTCGGGCTACCGGGCAGCACGGTGCCGCCCTCCTCGCCGGTGATGATGTCCTGCGGCCGGGCGCGGGTGATGACCTCGCGGACGGCCGCCTCCGACGCGAGGTCGAAGGAGGTCACCCAGTCCCCCGAGTCGCCCTTGTTGCTCACGTCCAGCCCGGCCGCGCTGCGGCCGGCCAGCACCGCGGCGCCGGCGGCGGCGGCCTTCCGGGCCAGGCCCAGGAAGGCCGCGGGCGCGGGGAATTCTGCCGGGCCGGGTCTCACTCGGCCGCCTCCTGGTGGTCTTCGCCGCCGTCCTCGGCCGGGCCGCCCGGCGCTTCGTCGCCGCCGCCCGGCGCTTCCTCGCCGCCCAGGCCCGCCGGTCCGTGGGCGAGCAGCGCGCGGAAGCCGTCCTCATCCAGGACCGGCAGGCCCAGCTGTTCCGCCTTGTCCAGCTTGGTGCCGGCGTTCTCGCCGGCCACCACGTAGCTGGTGTTCTTGGAGACCGAACCGGCGGCCTTGCCGCCGCGGACCAGGATCGCTTCCTTGGCCTCGTCCCGGCTGAACCCTTCCAGGCTGCCGGTGACCACCACGGTCAGGCCCTCCAGGGTCCGCGGCGTGGACTCGTCGCGCTCGTCCTCCATCCGGACGCCGTCGGCTGCCCAGCTGTCCACGATCTCCCGGTGCCAGTCCTCGGCGAACCATTCCTTGAGCGCCACGGCGATCACCGGGCCCACGCCGTCGACGCCGGCCAGTTCCTCCTCGGAGGCCTGGCGGATGGCGTCCATGGTGCCGAAGGCGGTGGCCAGGGCGCGCGACGCCCGCGGCCCCACGTGCCGGATGGACAACGCCACGAGGACGCGCCAGAGCGGCTGGGTCTTGGCCTTTTCCAGTTCGCTGAAGAGCTTTTCGGTGCTGGCGGTCGGCTTGGACGGGGTCTTGGCCGTGCCCTTGGTGTAGAAGTACGGCACCAGCTCAAACTCACCGGTGGCCACGCCCTTGCTGCGCTTTTCACGGCGGATCCGGACCCCGGCGAGATCCTCGGGCTTGAGCCGGAACAGGTTCGCCTCGGTGGTGAGGGGCGCGACGTCGGGCTCGGCCGGCTGGGTCAGGGCGATCGCCGCTTCCCAGCCGAGCGCCTCGATGTCGAAGGCGCCGCGGCCGGCCAGGTGGAAGACACGTTCGCGCAGCTGCGCCGGGCAGGAACGGGCGTTGGGGCAGCGGATGTCCACGTCGCCTTCCTTGGCCGGCGCGAGCGGCGTGCCGCAGGCGGGGCATTCAGTGGGCATCACGAAGTCGCGCACTGGCGGGTCCTGCTGATCGCGGAGCGCCAGCACGGGTCCGACAATTTCCGGGATGACGTCCCCGGCCTTGCGCAGCACCACGATGTCGCCGATTTTGACGCCCTTGGCCTTGACGACTTCCTGGTTGTGCAGGGTGGCCATTTCCACCGTGGAACCGGCCACCTTGACCGGCTCCATCACGCCGTAGGGGGTGACGCGGCCGGTGCGGCCGACGTTCACGGCGATGTCCAGCAGCTTGGTGTTGACCTCTTCCGGCGGGTATTTGTAGGCGACCGCCCAGCGCGGCACCCGGGAGGTGTAGCCGAGGGCGCGCTGGGTGGCGAGATCATCCACCTTGACCACGATGCCGTCGATCTCATGGCTGAGGCTGTGCCGCTTGTCGCCGTAGCGCCGGATGAAGTCCAGCACCTCCGCCAGGCCGGGCAGCACCTCGAAGTACGGGCTGGTGGGCAGCCCCCAGTCGGCGAGCTGCCGGTAGGTATCCGACTGGCTGGCGGTTTCCAGGCCTTCGCGGGCGCCGATGCCGTGCACGTACATCTTGAGCGGGCGCTTGGCGGTTTCCGCCGGGTCCTTCTGCCGCAGCGAGCCGGCGGCGGCGTTGCGCGGGTTGGCCAGCGGTGCCTTGCCGGCCGCGATCAGCGCGTCGTTGAATTCAGCGAACGCCTTGGACGGGATGAAGACCTCGCCGCGGATCTCCATTTCAGCCGGGAAGTTCTCACCCTTGAGCTGCTGCGGGATTTCCTTAATGGTCAGCACGTTGTGCGTGATGTCCTCCCCCGTGGAGCCGTCGCCGCGAGTGGCCGCCCGGATGAGCACGCCGTCGCGGTAGAGCAGGTTCACGGCGAGGCCGTCGATTTTCAGCTCGGTGAGCCACGACGGCGGGTTGCCGCCGTTGCCGAGCTTCGCGACGCCGGCCTCGGCCTTGGCGATCCAGGCCTCCAGCTCCTCGAGCGAGAACACGTCCTCGAGGCTGTACATCCGGGTCAGGTGTTCGACGGCGGCGAAGGCGGCGGAGACCTCGCCGCCCACCTCCTGGGTGGGGGAATCGTTGGCGACCAGTTCCGGGTGCATCGCCTCGATGGTTTCCAGCCGCCGGAAGAGCTCGTCGAACTCGGCGTCGGAGATGATCGGGGCGTCCTCCTGGTAGTACGCGAAGCGGTGCTTGCGGACCGCTTCGACCAGCTCCTCGTACTCTTCGCGGACGGCCTCGGAGGGGACCAGTTCCCCGGCGGGGCTGCGGGTGTCGGTGTCTGTTGAAGTCTTCCCTGTGCTCACAGACCTATCCTGCCCTAGATCCCCGACGTTGTCCGGTCAGCAGCCCGCCCCGTTCCCAGCGCCGGCGCTGCCCGGTCGCCCGGCACTTAAACGGGAGGACCCGGACGCGGGTGCGTCCGGGCCCTCCGTTGACCATGTTCGGCCTTAGTTGGAGGAAGCGCTTTCCTGGTCGGCAGCATTGCGGCTGGCCTGCTGGCTGGCCTGCTGCAGAGCCTGGGCCGCCCGGGTGAGGTTGGCCGAGTGCTCGCCGTTCCACTCGTTGCGGAACTTCGTCGCGTCCGGTCCCATCCAATCGGTCGACCCCAGCGCCTTCGTCAGGAGCGACCTCTGGTTGTCGATCTCCTGCGAACCCGCCAGCAGCTTCGAACCCAGCGCCTTGAGCTGAGTAACATCCGCACCCCACATAGCCATTGAAAAAACTCCTTAGTTCATCGGACCCGAACACTCTCGGCATCCCCAGCGGCCCCCGGCTGTTCCGGAAGATCCAATGCCTCGAACCTACCCTGCCCGGCAAAAACCTGTCGATGGGCAGCACTCCCCATCCCCCGCGGACCCCGGGAGGAAGGGGTCAGGTGCGGTTCTCCGGCGGCAGGGCGACCTGGAGTTTGCGGACCTTGCCGCGGCCCACAATGTAGCCGCGGCCCGGGATGAACTCGCCGCTGACCCGGCCCAGCGAGGTGCTGAGCAGGCTGTCGCCCTCGATGTCGCCCGGGTTGAGCAGCAGCCCGCGGCGGCCGGACTTGAACGGCTGCGCCAGCGACCAGGCCGAGGACCAGGTGGAGGTCTCGGATTCGCCCACCACCCACTGCTCGGCCTTGATGGACGCCGTGACCAGCCGGCCGATGCCGGACTCGGCCAGGGTGTCGGTGAAGTCGGTCAGGCCCTCGATGAAGATCGCCAGCTTGCCCGGCGTGCCGGTGGAGTAATCCACCAGCTCGTCGATGGCTTCCTCGACGTCGTCCGCGCCCACCACGGAGCGGTCCCAGAGCTTGAGCGACGCCGCGGCGGAACGCCGCGAACCGAGGTAGATCAGCTCCACGCCCGGGTTGGAACGGCGCAGCGCGTAGGCCAGGGTCACCAGCGCCACGGTGCGGCCGGAGCCCGGCGGGCCGGCCAGCAGCAGCGGGCCCTTCGCCAGGATCTCGGCCGGCTGCAGCGTCTCATCGTCGACGCCGATTACCGGCAGGTCCGGGCTGCCCGCGGGGAGCAGGTCCAGGTCCACCGAGTCGGGCAGCCGTTCGATCTGCGGCGCCCGCTCCACGCCCTGGCGCAGCATGGCCTCGCGGAGCTTGTGCACCTCGCGGGCCTGCACGGCCAGGTTGGAGTTGCCGCCCAGCACCGCCAGCTGCACCTCGAGGTTGCCCAGCAGGCCGCGGCCCGGCGGCGTGCCGGCCCCGAGGACGTCCTTGGGCACGTCGAGGGACAGGTAGTCGTCCTCGGAGGAGAGCCGCAGCACCAGCCGGCGCTGGATCGAGGCGAGCAGCGAGGCCGGCACCGCGTTGGGCCGGTCGCCGCTGACCACGAGGTGGATGCCGAGCGGGCGGCCGTCGGTGGCCAGCTGCAGGAAGATGTCCCAGAGCGCCGACAGCTTGCTGTACTCATAGCCCTCGCGGAACGCGGACATGCCGTCCACCAGGACGAAGATGCGCTTCTCCTCCGGCATGTTGGCCAGCTTCCGGTACTCCACGATCGTGGCGGCACGGACCTCGGCGTAGCGGGCCGAACGGTCGTCCGCGAGGTCCCGCAGCCAGCGCAGCAGCCGGCCGACCCGTTCGACGTCGTCGCCGTTGATGATCTCGCCGACGTGCGGCAGCTCGTCGAGCATCTTCAGGCCCGAGGAGCCGCAGTCGATGCCGTAGACGTTGACCGGGCCGCCGCGCGGGGTGACGGCGGCGGCGATCGCGATGCCGCGCAGCGCGGCCGACTTGCCGGAACCGCCGGTGCCGTAGATGGCCATATTGCCGTCACGGTCGGGTTCGTAGAAGACCGTCGGCTGGTCCTGGTGCGCGGGGTCGTCCGCGACGCCGAGGAGCAGCCGCTCGTCGGTGCGCGGGTTCGGCAGCCGGGAGAAGTCGTAGGTGGTGGCGAGCTCGTCCAGCCACGGCTTGCGCGGCGGCTCGATGGCGAGCACGTCCGCGGCCTTGATGATGTTGGCCGTCATCCTGGCGATGTCGTTGGGCCCGGCGGGTTCCTCCCGCACCGGCGCCTCGGCGGCGGGCGCGGCCCAGGCTGCACCGGAGCCGAACGCCATCTCGACGACGTCGATCCGCGGCCGCTGCGGCTTCTCCGTGGTCCAGCCGCCGGCGTAACCGGTCTGGAAGCCCTGGATCCGGCCCGGTCCGGTTTTGGCCGCGCCGCGTCCCGGGATGGAGGGGTCGAAGTACGCGGCGGTGGGAACGCCGAGGATGTCCACCGCGTCGTCCTCGTCTGCCATGCGCAGCGCCACGCGCAGGTTGGTGTTGGCGCGCAGGCTGTCCTTGATGACGCCGGCCGGGCGCTGGGTGGCGAGGATCAGGTGCAGGCCCAGCGAACGGCCGCGGGCGGCGACGTCCACCACCCCGTCGACGAACTCCGGCACCTCGGTGGCGAGGGCCGCGAACTCGTCCACGATGATGATCAGGTAGGGCGGCGCTTCCGGGTCCGCCTGGCGCTGGAGTTCCAGCAGGTCCTTGGCTTTCTTGCGGTTCAGCAGCTTCTCGCGGTGGTGCAGTTCGGCCCGGAGCGAGGTCAGGGCGCGGCGGACCAGGTGCTGCGAAAGGTCCGTGACCAGGCCCACCGTGTGCGGCAGGTGCAGGCAGTCCGCGAACGCGGCCCCGCCCTTGTAGTCCACGAACAGGAAGCTCACCCGGTCCGGGCTGTACGCCGCGGCCATGCCCATCACCCAGGCCTGCAGGAACTCGGACTTGCCGGCACCCGTGGTGCCGCCGACCAGGGCGTGCGGGCCCTCGTTCTTCAGGTCGAGGTAGAGCGGTTCGATGCCCTTGGACCCCACCAGGGCCCGGAGCGTGCCGTTGTCCTTGCGGTTCGGTTTGGCGGTGGCGTGCACGGAGTTGTTCTCGCTCCAGCGGTCCGCGACGGCCTGCGGGTTGTCCAGGAAGTCCTTGCCGATCAGCGTCGCGTAGGACACCGCGCGGGGCAGGTCCGAGTCGTCCTCGAGCGGCTTGCCGACGTCGACCACGGGGGCGAGCATGCGCGCCAGCTGGGCCGCCAGCCCGGCGTCGAGGCTTTCGCAGCTGACCGGGAAGGTGTGCCGGCCCAGCCGGACCTGGCCGGTGGTGGTGCCGTGTTCGCCGTCGACCGCCATGAAGTCGCGGCAGGCGGCCGGGAGCTGCTGGACGGAGGTGGCCACCCACATGACGTGGACGCCGGAGTCCGGTCCGCGTTCCAGTACCCGGGTGAGCCGCCCGCGGTCCACCGGGGCGTCGTCCTCCACCACCAGCAGCACGGTGGGCAGCTGCGGGCCTGGCACGTCGTCGCCCTCCAGTTTGAGCCCGGGGCGCAGTTCCGGGCGCGGCGACTGGGCCGCGGCCTCGCGCTGGTCGATCAGGTCTTCGAGCCTGGACAGCAGGGCCGAACCCCCGGCCGGGCCGGCGGCGAGGTGGTCGCCGCTGAGCGGGCTGTGGCCGGAACCGGCGTGCGGCAGCCACTGCAGCCATTCCCAGCGGTCCTTGGACTGGGCCGAGGTGATGGCAGTGAGCACCACTTCGGCCGGCGAATGCAGCCCCACCAGCTGGAGCACCATGCCGCGGGCTACGTCGTCGACGAGTCCGCGGGCACCGGCGAGGCCGAACGAGCCGGCGCTGCGCAGCTGGGAGACGATCGGTACGCCCTCGATGCTGCCGAATTGGGCCATGCACTGCTGGATTTCGGCCATGTACTCGGGCTCGGTCTCGTTGCTTTGCGGCTCCTCGAACTGGATCCGGGACGGTGCCGTGCCGAGTCCGAACCGCAGCCCCAGGAAGCCGGTGTGCTCGGGCCTGTGGGTCCAGAGGAGCGGGCCGAGTTTGTAAATGGAGTCCACGGTGTCGCTGACCGACGGTGCCTCCTGCAGCCGGACGGAGCGTTCCACCTTCTGCAGCGCGGTGATGTCGGCGCGGAACGCGGCCATGGCGGCGCGGAACGCCTTGAGCTGTTCCTTGCGTTCCCGCTTGGACTGCATTTTCTGGTCCACGTAATGGCCCACGATGAACAGCGGCATCATCATCATGAAGATCACCGACATCATGTTCTGCGTAACGGCGAAAAGGACGGCGCCCATCATCAGCGGGGCCACCAGCATGATGTACGGGAACGGGTGGTGCTCCTGGCGTTTGGGACCGGCCGGCAAAGTCCGTTTGTGCGGTTCGAAGCGGGGCACCACGCGCGGCGAGCGGTTGAAATTGATCAGCGGTGAACTCGGCGCGGCGCCCTGGCTGCCGCCCAGGGACACCACGGACACGGTGGTGTCGCCGAGCGTGACGGCGTCCGAGGAGTTCAGCGTGGCGCGGCTGACCGGCAGGCCGTCCATCAGCAGGCCGTTGGCGGAGTTCGTGTCCACAATCTCCACGGTTTCGCCTACCGTGATGCGGGCGTGCCGTTTGGAGGTCAGCGGGTCGGTCAGCCGGATGTCGACGTCGCGGTCCCGGCCGAGGTAGCTGGTGCCGGAGGGCAGCGGGAATTCGCGGCCGACGTCGGGGCCGGAGAGGACGCGCAGGGTCGCGGCCGCGGGTCCCCGGTTTGCCCCGGGGACGTCGAACTGCTCGCTGACCTGGGTCAGCGAGACGATCGAGCCGGGCCGCAGCCCGGATTCGAGCAGGTTGTCCTCCCGGTTCAGGACGCTGCCGTTCAGCCCGCCGGCGGCGAAGGCCTCCTCGATGCTGAGCGAGAGGTTCGAGGGCGGGGCGGTGCCGCGCCGCGCGGGGTCAGCCGCCCAGAGTTCGGTGGCGATGTCCGCCACCGTGGCGAGGCCGTCCACGGTGACGGCGAGGTCCTTGGCCTCGGCGGGGTCACGGCGCAGGGTCAGCCGGATCCTCATGCGTCGTCCCCTCCGCGCTGCGTCTCCAGCAGCACCAGGTCGGCCGCGGTGACGAGGTGGGAGGTCACGGCGTGTTCCACCAGCCGCGCGCGGCGGTTCGTGGCGAGCTTGCCGCTGCCGCCGCGCAGGCCGGCGACGCCCACCCGGTCGAGTTTGTCGCACACGTTGTCCAGCTTTCTGTTGAACCGGGTCAGCGCCCAGCCCAGGGTCTTGGCCGCTTCCGCGGAGGAAGGGATGGCGCTGAAGCCGGTTCCTTCGCGCCGCAGCATCGGTTCGGCGAGGGCCACGATCAGGGCCTTCTGCGAGTCGGTGAAGACCACCGGGCCGATCGTGGTGTCGCCGCCGCTGTCCTCGCTGCGGGCCTCCTGCCGGAACGCAGGCGTCCGGAGGTGGACGGCAAACTCGTAGGTGGTGGGGCCGGCGGTGAAGATGATGTTGGTCTGGCTGAAGACCAGCGGGATCCGGGCACCCGGCGCGAGCCAGGCCTGCATGCCGCCGGAAGCGTCGGCAACGGTCGCGCAGAGCATGCTGCCGACGTTGCTGAGCCACCAGATGCCGTCATACCGGGCAATCTGCAGGAACTGCCGGTGCAGGTACGGGTTGTCGTCCACTTCGAGGTCGCCCTCGCGGCCGATGCTGAAGATGTCCTCGTCGGATGGCTCGTGCCATTCGCCGCAGAAATCTATCGCCAGATCCCCCATTGTGCGTGTCTCCTCAGGGCCATTCATAGTGTCATTTAGGGGTGTAGCAACCAACGGAATTATCAATATCCAGCGGCGAAGACGATCCGTCCCGGCGGACAATCATCACCTGGACGCAGAAAAACTGCCCCGTCCCGAAAACGACGCTTGCCTCCGGCTTCTCGGTGGCTTGAAACGTGCCGTCATCGTAGACACGCCACTTGTAGCTGTCGCCGGGTTTGGGCTGCGGATTCGTCCAGGTGAATCTCAACTTTCCGTCAGCCCCCGGTCTGCCCACGATGTTGGTGACGTCCGGGACGGTGCCCTCATCGATGGCGTCCGCGGGCGGCCTGCTGACCTGCTCGGATGCCCTGGGGGCCGGCTCGGGCCTGGTGGTGCCGGCGATGATGCCGACGACGACGGCGACCGCCAGGACGGCGCCGCCCACGATCGAGAGCACCAGGTTCCGGCGGCCGTGGCCGGCAGGGGCGGCGTCGGCCGGTTCGGCGGCGGTTCCGTCTCCGGCACCGTCCCGCGGTGCGACGCTGGAGCGGTTGACGGTGGCCGCGACGTCGTCGTCCCCAGCCGGTCGCGGCGCGGCAGGCGGCCGGGCAGGGAAGGACGGCGCGGCGAAGCCCGGCAGGGCCGCAGGCCGCTGGACGGTGTCCCTCCCGGCGTCCCTCCCGGCGTCCCTGCCGGTCCCCCTGTGGACGCCGTTGTTGAACGTCGTCGAGTCGTCCGGCACGGCGGCGCCCGGCAGCCGGGTCGGGAACGTCGGGGCGTGTCCGGTGGCGTCCGGGTCGATCGCGGCGACGCTGCGGACCCGGGTTTCCTCAAAGCTGTCATCCGGGTGCGGCTCGTCGGCCCGCGGCTCCTCGAGGACCTCGAACGGTGTCACGGAGAGGTTCAGCTCGGCCTGAATGCGCTGCAGCGCCAGGGCAAAGGCGTGGGCGGAGGAGTACCGGGAGTCGGGCGATTTGGCCATCGCCGTAGCCAGGGCCAGTTCCAGGGACTCCGGGACGTCGGCGCGGCCCAGCTTGGGGACCGGCAGGCTGGTGATGCGGGAGATCAGCTCGCGCTGGGAATTATCCGCGCCCGGCAGCACGAACGGGGACCGGCCGGCCAGCAGCGTGTAGAGCGTGGCACCGAGCGCCCAGACGTCCACCAGGACGCCGTCGACCTGCCGGTCGCTGAACTGTTCCGGCGGGGACCACGGGATGGACATGCCCGCGTCCTCATCCTGGTCCCCCGCCAGGGTGCCGGAGATGCCAAAGTCGGTCAGCGCCGGCCGGTTGTAGTCCGTGACGAGGATGTTTGCCGGTTTGATGTCGCGGTGCGCGATCCCGGCGCGGTGCGCGGTTTCGACGGCGGAGGCCACCTCGATGCCGACGGCCAGGACCTCGTCCACGCTGAAGCGCTGGCGCCGGTACCGGACGTCCAGGCTCGGCCGCGAGCAGTACTCCATGGCCAGGTAGGAGTGGCCGGAATCGGTGATTTCCGCTTCGAAGATCGTCACGATGTAGGGGTGCGAGGACAGCTGCGCCATCAGGTTCGCCTCGGATTCGAAGCGGCGGCGGGCCCCCTCGGTTTTGAGGTCCGAGAGGAGCACCTTCACCGCTACCTTGCGGCGCGGCCGGTCCTGTTCGTAGAGGTAGACGTCGGAAAATCCGCCGGAGCCGAGCAGGCTGATGTAGGTGAACCCCGGGATGCTGGGCGGCGGGGCCACGGGGCGTTTGGCGTTCACAGCAGCTCCTCGAAGCGCAGCTGGATGCCGTCGCCCAGTTCGGCGATGTCGCCGTCGAACAGGATCGCCATCTCGCCCTGGGCAAGCCGGCGCGGGGCCTGGCCCTCGCGCAGCAGCACCGTGCCGTTGGTGGCCTTGAGGTCGCAGAGCATAACGTGCCAGCCCTCGAGCCGGACCTCCACGTGCGAGCGGGAGATGTCCCCGCCGGGGCTCGCCACCTGGACCAGTTTGGGCATCACGGCGCCCTGGACGCGGGAGACCGACGGTTGCCGGCCCACGATAAGCGACTGGTCAAGGTCGATCAGCTCGCCGGTGGACAGCCGCATCCGGCCCAGCCGCGGGCGCCGGACCTGGACGCCGTCGCCGGGGAGCGCCTGGCCGCAGTAGGCGCACTGGGCGTTGGTGGGCGGGTTCGCGTGGCCCTGCGGGCACACCCGGGCCAGCACCATGGGACCGGTGCCGGGGTTTTGGGCGTCCGACGGCGGCGCGGCGCGCTGCCCGGCGGTGCCGGGGCCGTCGAGGTCGTTTTTCATAATGGTCTGGCCGTCGTGGTCCGCGTCATCGGCCGGCGGCCGGGGCGCGGCCGGGGCGGTGGGCACCGGCGGGACCGGCGGCGGGGTAAAGAGCGACGGCGGAGCGTCGGGCCCGGGGGCGGCGCGCGGCGCCGGCGGGACCGGATTCGCCGGCCGCTCACCGCCGGTTCGCCAGGGCACCGAGTCGATCAGGCCGGTGGGGACCGCCGGGACGTGCGCGGGCCCGGCCGCCGGAGCCGCTGCCGGCTCGTCTTCGGCTGGCTCTTCCGCCGCGCCGGGCGCCGGGGCGGCCGTGGGGTCCCCCGCGTCGGCCGGCTCCGGCGCGGCGGGACCCGGGCCGGGCTCCGGTTCCGCCTCGGGGTCCTCGCGCACGGCGGCGTCTTCAATGCTCCGCATCACCGTCTGTTCCCAGAGGTGGTCGTAGCTGCCGGTTGGCTCCTGCTCGGCGGTATCCGGCGCCGGGACATCCTGCATGGTGCCCGCGAGGTCGGGACCGGCGTCGAAGTCCGCTTCCGGGAATTCCAGCACCGTTTCCGCGGAGCTGTCGTGCTCCTCCTGCTCGGCGGCGATGTCCGCCTCGGCGGCGGCCAGCAATTGCTCGTCCCCGGCGGCAACAGTCGCAGCCGCCGCAGGGACGGCAGCACCCGGCGCAGTGGAATCAGGCGCAGCGGAATCAGTCGCAGCGGAATCAGGCGCGGCCGCCACCGGCACGTCCGCGGAACTCCCGTCGCCGGTCAGCGCGCAGTGCAGCCCCTGCAGCAGGACCACGCCGTCGCCCAGCGGCAGCGGCCCGGCCTGGGCGGCCGCCGCAGTGCCGGCAGCATAAGCGGCCTCGGGGACGGCAACGCTGAAGCCGTCCGGGGCTGCGAAGCGCCGCTCGGTCCATGTGGTGACGTCCCGGCCGCTGAGCTCGACGGATTCCCCGCCGTCCAGCCGGACGTTCAGGTCGATCCCGCCGCGCAGGAAGACCTGCAGGGAACCGCGCAGCCCCACGATCCCGAACCAGGGCAGCCGGGCGAGCGGACCGCCCGAGGCCGAGGTCACGGCGTCCAGGACCTCAGGGATCTCCGGACTGCCGGCCAGCAGCGTCCAAAGCGAGTCGACCAGGGCGCGGTCCGTGTCCGGGCGCAGCAACACCACGGTTTCGGAGCGGACCACGCCCAGCCAGGTTCCCGGCGTGTAGCTGACGGCGGCGGTGCGGCTAGCGGGCGCCATGGCGCCCCTCGCCGGACCCGGCCGCGGATCCGCCTTCGTTCCCGCCGACGGCACCGTCGGGGGCCACATCCAGGACCTCGGTGCGCGGCAGGGTGTTTTCGTCTTCGGCTTCCGCCGGTGTGCGCGGAGCGGTCTGGGTGCCGTCCTCGCTGGCGACGTTGCTCGCGTCCACCACGATGCAGGTCACGTTGTCGCGGCCGCCGCTGCGCAGGGCCGCCTGGATCAGCTGGTCCACTGCAGCTTGCGGGTCCGGCTCGGAAACCAGGATGTCGGCAATCTGCTCGTCGTCGAGCTCGCCGTTGAGCCCGTCGGAGCAGACCAGGATCCGGTCGCCTTCCTCAACGGGCAACAGCCAGTAGTCTGCTTCCGTCTCATCGCCGGTGCCAAGCGCCCGGGTGACGACGTGCCGGCGCGGGTGCACCGCAGCCTCGGCCGCGGTGATCTCGCCGGCGTCCACCAGCTCCTGCACCTCGGAGTGGTCCACGCTGACCTGGCTGAGCTTGCCCTGGCTGAGCCGGTAGGTGCGGGAGTCGCCGATGTTCAGCACCAGCCAGTACGGAATCCCCATCTGTTCCACCACAACGACGCCGGAGAGCGTGGTGCCGGCACGCGAGCCGGTCTCCTCGCGGATGCTGGCATCGGCCTGCAGCAGGTACTGCTGGACGACGGCGGCGGTGGCGTCCCGCTCCCCCGTGGCGAGCTGGGGGATCTCGGACAGGGTGCGCACGCAGATGCCACTCGCGATCTCGCCGGCCTCATGGCCGCCCATGCCGTCGGCGACCGCGAACACCGGGTCGGCCGCGATGAAGGAGTCCTCGTTCATCTCGCGGCGCAGGCCGCGGTCGGTGCCGTAGCCGCAGTTGAGCCGCAGGCTGGGAACACTGCCGGGAGCACTGCCGGGAACACTGCCGGGAACACTGCCGGGAGCAGTACCGGAGGAGGCTGCGGAGGCTTTGGCGGGAGGAACGGAAGCCGGCTGGGATGTCATGCCTGTCCTAGGTAGAAGGAGCGGTCACCGAAGTGCACGGTGGATCCGGGGCGTACGTGGGTGGGTTCCCCGGGTGCCAGTGCGGTGCGGATACCGTCCGGCGTCGTGACGGCGCTTCCGTTGGTGGAGTTGCGGTCCGTCACCCAGATGCCGCCGTTTCCGGCCAGCACATGGAGGTGGGTCTTGGAGATGGAGCGTCCCGGGTCGGCCACGGGCAGCAGTTGGACGGATTCCTCGCCGGGGTGGCCGGCGGGGTTGCGCCCGATCAGCAGGGAGCCGTCCAGTTCGACTTCCCGGCCGTCGTCGATCCTGATCCGCAGGATGGCGACCGTGACCGGGGCGGAACCGTCGCCGCGGACCTGGGTGCGGTCGTGGTCGTCGTCCGGGTGCGGGCTGAACGCCCGGCTGTTCACGGCCTGGCTCCGGGCGGCCTCAATCGGCGCGGGCCTGGAGTCGGCGGCAGCGGGCATGGGAGCCGGCTGGAACGGTGCGGGCTGGAAAGGCGCCGGGGCCTCGGGAGCCGGAGCCCCGGCGGGCGCGGGCACGGGCGCGGGCTGCGGCTGGAGCCGGGCGGCGCCCGCCACCGGTGAGGCGACCTGCTGCACCGGGGGAAGGTCCAGCGGGGCAAAGCTGTAGGGTCCCTGGATGCCGCCGGTGGTGATCGGGTTCCGGCCGGCCTTGATATCGAAGACCAGGGTCTTGGCGGCGGTATCGTGCCAGCCGCGCAGCCTGCTGTTGTTGTCCCAGCGGTTGGAGATCACCACCAGGACGGCCCAGCCGGCACCCAGCAGGGCGAGCGGCCCCAGGAGGACCAGTGCGGCTCCGAACCACTGGAAAACCACCACCAGCACGGCGGCGAGGGCGGCGAGCAGCACGCCGGCTCCGGTGATCAGGCCGCGGAGGAAGACGGCTCCCCCGCCGGGCGCGTACCCGTCGGCGTCGGCGCTGCGGATCCCCACGATGCGGTTGCCGAGGGTGGCGCCGGACCGGCCCTCCAGTACGGCCTGGACCAGGATGTACACCAGGGTGGCGCCGAGCCCGATGCCGCCGTAGAGGACCAGCGAGGAGGTGTTGTAGATGATGGAGCCGCCGCTGCGTGTCTGGGTGACCCCGGCGAAGCCGACGGCGAAGAGCACCACGAGGAGCGCCGCCGGGCCGGTCCAGTCCAGCACCGCGGCCCCGAGCCGTTTTCCGGCGTCGGCGGGAACCAGCTCAAGCTTGTTCGGCAAAACCGTACCTCCCCCTTGTCCGCGGACACGCTGTCCGGGGCCCGCCGGCCCCGGTACGGACGGTCCGCCCTGCCCCGAAGGCGCTACCGGGATAGTACCGGGTGTTGCGTCCGGCCGCCGGGCGCTGCGCGCCGAACGGTTGCCCAGCGGCGCCCCGCAGGAGGTGCAGAACGCGGCGCCCGGGCGGATCGGCTGCTGGCAGCGCGGGCAGCGCTCGACGTCGTCGGTCATGGCTCGTTGCGGTTCTTCCTGGCTGTTCCCTGCGGTTCCTGGTTCGGACCGGGCTCCACTGTACTAGCTGGAGCGTTACGGCCCCGGCCCGGCAACACCGGGCGGAGCCCGCGCAGCTTCAGCGCGGCCCGGCCGTCGGCCAGCAGCGAGCGCGGCGAGAAACGGGCCTGCTGCCGGCGCCAGAAACCCACCGTCCCGGTCATCTCCTTCAGCGAGCCGTCCACGATCTCCCAGTATTCACGCACCTGGTCCTCGCTCGGCTGGCCCGCGCCGAAGATCGCGGCGTCGGCCCGGTGCGCCAGCAGCGTGGTGCTGCCCTGGCTTGCCGGGAAGGCCTCGCCGAGCACGGCGGCGGACTCCCGCCGCGTGGCGCGGTGGTCCACCCCGGCGCCCAGGTCGGTCGCCAGGCTCAGGACTTCGTTCCAGCCGCCGCCGACGCGCTGCGCCGGGTGCCCGTCGGTGAAGCGGGCTTTCCGGCGTCGGGACTTCAGCAGGGCAATCAGCAGCAGCGGCAGCGCGAGGACCGCCACCGGGATTAGCGCCGTACCGATCGCGGCGAGCAGGGGCCCCCAGAACAGCCAGGGGTTGTTCTTCTTCTCGTCGGCGTCCAGCGCGTCCGGCGAGGAGTCCGGCGGCAGCTCGGCCGGCTCCTGCGGCGGGGGCGGCGGCTGGAGGACCTGCGGCTTGGGCTTGGACTTGTTCTCCGGGTCCGGCGGGATCGGCACGTTGTCCTTGGGCGGGGTGGGGTCGAAGGACACCCAGCCCACCCGGTCGAAGGCCACCTCGACCCAGGCGTGCACGTCCTTGCCGGTGATCTGCACCTCGCCGGCGCCGTTCTCGGGGCTCTTGGGATCCGGGTAGAACCCCATCACCACCCGGGACGGGATGCCCAGGTGGCGCAGCATCAGGGACATCGCCACGGCGTACTGCTCGTCGTCACCGAGCATCTGCTTGGCCGTGAGCAGGCTGCGGATGCGGTTGGCGCTGTGGCCGGAGACGCTGGGCAGCTGCCCGTCGGCGATCAGGCCGTTGCTGAAGGCGCCCTGCTTCTGGAAGTGCGCCTCGATCTGGCGCACCCGGTCGATCGCGGTGGGCGCGTCCGCGGCGAGGTCGTTGGCCTGCGAGCCGACCACCGGCGGGACCTCGGCCGGGTCCGGCAGCGACACCTTGGCGAAGTCGTACTGGGTCAGCTGCCCGTGTTCGAGCATGGCCGGGTCGGCCACCTGCACACTGTAGGAGTCGCCCTTGCCCAGCCCGCGGGTGGTCACGGCGGTGTCCGTGCCGGAGTTGAAGTACAGCCCGGACGCCGCGCCGGAGCCGTCCCGG
The DNA here is from genome assembly GCF_964021775.1 of uncultured Arthrobacter sp. GTDB lineage: Bacteria > Actinomycetota > Actinomycetes > Actinomycetales > Micrococcaceae > Arthrobacter. The sequence continues at coordinate 36,169 of NZ_CAXHZI010000016.1, read as the reverse complement.
GCGAAGCTGATGCCGGTGGTCTTGCGGCCGCCCGGGAGGAAGTACCCCTGGTAGTCCTCGATCGTGATGTCCAGCGTGTAATTGTTGGTCGGCACAATCCCGGTGGTGTCGGCGAGGGTGTTGAGGGACTTCGCGTCGCCTACCTTGCTGAAGCTGCCCGAACCGTTCGGGTCCATGGTGTAGTTGGTGCCGTTGAAGGAGTCCAGGGCGGCGAGGCGGACCCGGCCGTCCTTGGGCAGGCCCTTGACCAGGAAGAGGTTGTCGTCCTTTTTGTCCTTGACGAAGTTGCGGAAGCTCGCCAGCGGGGTCACGTAGTCCTTCGGGTCGAACGGGGGCACGATCGTGTTGCGCAGCACCTTCCGGTCATCGTCCGCGGTGACCAGGGGGGATGCGACGGCGGTGATCCCGACGGCGACGGCGATCACGGCGGCGGCGGTGCCCAGCCGGCGGAGCCGCGCGGCGCCGGCCGCAGCCTGGTCCGTGTCCGACCGGTTCACCGAGACCTTGCGGGTGTCGCCGCTGCGCAGGGCATCGCGGCGGAACGTGGCCCAGGCGATCGCGCCCACGGTCAGCGAGATGCCGCGTTCCACGGTGAGGAACCCGGCGTTGGTGCTGAACGCGATGCCGGTGATGAACAGCACCAGCACCGGCAGCAACGGCCAGTACGGGCTCCTGAGCCGCCAGGTCAGCAGTCCGGCCGCGAGGGCGGTGAGCAGCGAACTCAGGAACGGCACAATCAGGGTGCCGCCGGCGGTACCGACCGGCACGCCAACGGTGAGCATGTCCTTCCAGGCGAAGACCACGCCCGCCAGCAGGGTCCGGAGTGAGTCGAGGGTGGGCAGGACCCCGGCGATCGAGGCCTCCGGGACGGCCAGGGCGGTGCCGAAGACAAGGTAGGCGCCCACCGCCAGCGCCGTGGTGATCAGCACCCCGAGCCGGAAGTGCACCTTGGCGGCGGCGACGCCCAGGCCCAGCAGGATCCCGCCGAAGCCGGCGGCCAGGTAGTAGGGGTCGCCGCCGAAGCTGAGGCTGAAGCCGAGCACGCCGAGCCCCAGCAGCACGGTGAGGGCGCCGGCGTCGAGCGCGTAGTGCCAGGCCGGCTGGCTGCCGGCGAAGCCGGAGCGGGAACGGGCCGGTGCGTTGTTGCGGGGACGGAACCCCGTGGCGGTGCTCATGCGGCCGCCTTCCTCAGCACGATGGCCAGTTCGGAGAGATCGCCCAGGGTGAGCACGGTCAGGTCCGCGATGTTCGCCCGGGCCGGGGCGGCGCCGGCCTGGATCCGGACCGCGAGGCTGCGCACCCCCGGCGGTACCGAGGCGGAGGCGGAGCGCAGCTGGGTGGGTGTCACGTTGCTGCCCACGACGAAGAACACCACGGAGGCGTTCGGGACGGTGTCGGCGAGGGTCCGGGCCAGGTCGACGGCGTTTTTGCGTTCCGGCGCGCCGACCACCCGGGTCAGGTCATCGAGCAGGTTCCGGCCGGTCTCGCAGCGCAGCGGCCCTTTCTGGGTGAGGACGTCGAGGTTGCGCTGCTCCCGGATGGCCTGCAGCCCGATCGAGGCGGCGGCGGAGACGGCCAGCTCGAACTCCTCCTCGGAGGCGTACTCGTCCGTGTTGGTGGAGAGCGAGATGGCCAGGTGCGCCCGGCGGGTTTCCTCGAACTGGCGCACCATGAGCTTGTTGGTCCGGGCCGTGGTTTTCCAGTGGATGTGCCGCCGGTCGTCTCCGGGCACGTAGTCCCGCAGCGCGTGGAAAGAGACGTCGGCGCTGGAGAGGTCCGTGGTGGGCATGCCCTCCAGGTCGCGGATGAAGCCGGCGGCGGAACCGGCCAGGGCCACGGTCTTCGGGTGCACAAAGAGGTCCTGGGGTTCGGTCCAGAGCACCTGGCGGCGGAGCAGGTGCAGCGGGTCGGCGCGCACGGAGCGGACCGGGCCCACCACGATCACGGCCCGGCGGGCGGTGGGGATGGTGAAGAGGTCCTCGTGGACCTGTCCGGGTTTCATCCGGGGCAGGTGGAACACGGCGGTGGCGGCGCCCACCGGGAGTTCCAGCGCGGCGGGCAGCAGCGGCCGCGCCGAGGTGTTGGACACCGCGATGCTGCCGACGGCGCTGTCCCCCACGGCCACCCGTGTCCGGGCGAGATCCAGCAGCACGCCGTAGGAGGAGCGGCCCAGAATGAAGCCGACCGCCAGCACCAGGAGCACAAAACCGGCGATCGCGGCGGCCTTGGCCTCCTGCCAGCCGTAGGCCTGGCCGGCGGTCCAGAGCAGCACCGAGGCCGCCAGCACGGACCAGCCGAGCACGCTCACCACCGAGAGCACGGGCCAGAGGTGCCGGCGGAAGCGCTTCCGGACGGCGCGTCCGGCCGGAGCCAGCGCCAGGGCGGCGGTGCTGCTGGCTTCGGCCCAGACGGCGGACGGATGCAGCCGGGCGGGCCTGCCGCCCCGGGAAAGGGGCTGCTTCAGGCGTTCAGCAAGCCGGGTCAACGGTGTGCCGGTGGACATAGGGTGGCCTTTGTTCGTGCATGGTCCGGGCGCTGGGTCTGCCCGGGGGGGACGGGGTCGGAGCCTAGACGGCGGCCCGCTGCTGCGGGGCGGCGACGTCGGCGAGCACCCGGGCCAGGACAGCGTCGGCGGTGGCGCCGGAGAACTCCGCTTCCGGGTCCATCACCAGGCGGTGGGTCCAGACGACGGCGGCGAGGTCCTTCACGTCGTCGGGCAGCACGAAGTTCCGGCCCTGGCTGGCCGCCCAGACCTTGGCGGCGCGGACCATCGCGAGCGCGCCGCGGACGGACACGCCGAGGCGGGTCTCCGGGGCGCTGCGGGTCTCCTCGCAGAGCCGGGAGATGTATTCGAGCACCGCGGTGTCCACGTGGGTGGTGGCGGCGAGGTCGGCCATGTCCGCGACGGCCTGGGTGGTGATCACGGCCGTGATGTCCTTGGAGCGGTCCTTGAGGTTGGCGCCGCCGAGCAGCTGCACGGTGGAGGCATGGTCCGGGTAGCCGATGGACGTCTTGATCAGGAAGCGGTCCAGCTGGGCCTCGGGCAGGCGGTAAGTGCCGGCCTGCTCGATCGGGTTCTGGGTGGCCATCACCATAAAGGGGCGGCCGGCCTCGTAGGTGGCGCCGTCGACGGTGACGCGGGATTCCTCCATGACCTCCAGCAGCGCCGACTGGGTCTTGGGCGAGGCGCGGTTGATTTCGTCGGCGAGGACGATGTTGTTGAAGATCGGGCCCTTGTGGAACTCGAACTTCTGCGTCTTCTGGTCATAGATGGTCACACCGGTGACGTCCGAGGGCAGCAGGTCCGGGGTGAACTGGATGCGGTTGTTGGAGCCCTGGACGGTGGCCGCGAGGGCCCGGGCCAGCGAGGTCTTGCCGGTGCCGGGGGCGTCCTCGAAGAGGACATGCCCCTCGGCCAGCATCGCCGTGAACGTCAGCCGGATGACGTGGGACTTGCCGAGCACGGCCTGCCCCACGTTGGCAACGAGTTTCTCAAAGGTGCCGGCAAACCATTCGGCCTGCTCAGTGGTCATCGTCATGCGCTGGTTCCTCTTCCATTCGGGTTAAGCATCGGGGGGGGTCCGCCGGCAGGGAGTCCCCGCGTTGTCCGGCGTTTAGTCTAGGCGACGGGATCATGGTCACCGCCGGGGCATTCCGGGCGGCGGGGTGGAGCCCAGGCTGGTGGTGTCGCCCCGGGCAAAGTTGCCGGCGGCGGGCCCGGAGGTCAGGTGGTACCAGAGCCGGCCGGACGAACCCCAGCGGACGTAGTAGTCCGTCTGCGCGGTGATCCCCGTGTCGAACCACTTGCCCGGGCTGATGCACTGGTCCGGGTTGCTGTTCCGGTAGCTGTCCGTGCTGCTGTTGGGCTCGGTACAGGTGCGCACCGGGGTGGCCCGGATCGACCACGAGGTGGGCGGCGGCGGGGCGGGGTTCTTTCCGCTGGTGGCGTTCGCGGAATCCGCCGGTCCGCAGACCACCGTGCAGGCCCGGACCTTGAGGTTCTTCGTGGCGCTCCAGGCGTTGGTGTCCCGGTCGTAGCGGTTGGCCAGGCCCACGCTGGTCCACCCGCCGCCCTCGTAGCTGACCTCGAAGCGCTGGATCGGTCGGCCGTTGTTGGCCGGGTTGTTCCAGGTCCAGTGCACCTGCTGCGTGGTGGAACTCTGGGCCGAGAGCCGGGGCGCATTGGGCGGGCCGTACGGATTCGCCGTGCCGATGGCGGCCGCGTCGCCGGAGATGTTGTTCTTGGTGGAGGTGGCGATGATGTTGATGGTCACGTCCTGGCCGTTGGGCAGGCCCCCGATCGTGCCGCCGCCGGCGGCGATGCCCCCGGTCTTGACCACGCCGCCGGACGTGGCGGCCCGGTAGCTGTACTGGATTTCGCTGGCCTGCGAGCCGTTGCGCTGGGCCGCAGTGAGCGGGGAGAACGTGACCTTCAGCTGGCCGCTGGTGCCGGTTTCCTTGACCGTTCCGCCGGAGGCCCGCCCGGGTTTCCCGGCGGCCCGGATCGCGGCGGAACGGGCGCTGACGCCGGAGGTGCCGGCCTTGTTCGTGGCCGAAACCGTGAAGGTGTAATCCGCCTCCGAGTTGTCCACGGTGACATTCTGCGAGGTTCCGGCGACCCTCTGGCTCGCCACCGGGGAACCGCCGCGCAGGGTGGTCAGGGTGTAGGAGGACACGGCGTCGCCGTTGTTCTCCGGAGCCGTCCAGTTCACCCGGAGCTGGCTCTGGCTGCCCACCGCGCCGGCCGACGCCGCCGAGGGCGCGGCCGGGGTGGCGGGCTTGCCGGCGGGGATTTCGGCGGCGGAGTAGGCGCTCCATTCGGAGGGTTCTTTGGCGTCATTGCGGGCCAGGACGCGCACCTTGTAGGCCACACCGTTCTGCAGGCCCTTCCAGACGTAGCTGACCGACGTAAGGTTCTGGAGCTGGGCGTTCTGGCCGGGCGGCGCGGGCGAGATCTCCAGGTCGTAGGACTTGACCGGCGAGCCCTTGGAGGCGGGGGCGGTCCAGGCGACCGAGAGCTGCCGGTCGCCGAACTTCAGCGACGGCGCGGCCGGGGTTTCCGGTTTGACGTCCGGGCGCACCTCGGCCGACGCCGGGGACCGCTCGGATTCGTCGATGGCGTTGGTGGCCGTGACCTGGAAGTGGTATTTGGTGTTGTTGGTCAGCCCGGTCAGGGTGCAGCTGTTCGCCGGGCAGTCCTGCCGGAAGCCGCCGTCGCCGTAGACGGTGTACTTGGTGATGGGGGATCCCCGGTCTGCCGGCGCCGTCCAGTTCAGCAGGGCGGTGCCGTCCCCCACGCTGGCCGCCAGCGGCGTGGTGGGTGCCTCCGGGCGGTCCTTGACCGTCAGCCGGATCCGGGCGGTGGCCTGCCGGGAGGGGTCGTTGGTCTTGTCGGCGATGGTGTAGGCCACCACCATGGTCCCGGAGAAACCCCCGGCCGGGGTGACCACCACGTTGCCGCCGTCGACGGCGACGTTGCCGGAGCCGGTTTCCGTGGTCGCGGCGACGATTTTCAGCGGCGTTTCCGGGAACGGGTTGGCGTCGTTGGCCGTCGCCGGCACGGTGACGGGTTTGCCCGCGGCGGCGTTCGGTTCCAGGTCGTCGTTCGCCACCGGTTTGGGCCGGTTGGAGGCGGTGACGGTGAAACGGTAGGTCGCGGTGGCCTCAAGGCCGCGCGGGTCCCGGGCCTTGACCTGTACGGCGCCGTCGGTCCCGGCGGCCGTGCCGTCCCGGGCCGCGAGCTTGAGGGTTTGTCCCTCGATGCCGGCGGTGAGGCCGCCGGGGACCTCGCCCACGAGCTCGTACTTCATGTTCTGCACGTCCCCGTCGTCCGGGTCGGTGGTGAGCCGGGCGAGGTCGATGCCGGCGGCGTCGCCGGTGGGCACGTCCACCTCGCTGCCCAGCAGCTCGGGCGGGTTGTTCCGGTTGGGGTCCGGGAGCACCCGGGTGCGGATGCTGAGCGTGGATTTCAGTCCGGCCGGGTCGTCCGGGCCGGTACCGTCGGTGACTTCGAAGCTCAGCGAGCCAGGTCCGGCGTAGTCCTTGCCGGCCGTGTACTTCAGCGCGGTGCCGTTGTTGGCCACGGGGTCCGAGCCGTCGGCGCCGATCAGTTTGATCCGGTCGGTCTGGGTGATCCGCGGCGAGCGGCCCTTGCGGACCCTGACCCATTCCTTCAGGTCCACGGTGACGGACTGGCCCGCCACGACTTCCACGACGTCGTCCTTGGCCAGGGTGGGGACCTGCTGCCCCAGCCCGGGGACCCAGACGATCGCGGTGGACTTTTGCCCGTCGACGTCCTCGACGGTGTACGGGACCAGCTGCGGCTGCTCGGCCAGCTCCACGATCAGGCTGCCGTCCGGGCCGGGCCGCGCCGTTTTCGCCTCGGTGCCGATCTTGAGGTTTTCGCCGACGCCGTCGGGGTCCTCGTCGTTTTTGAGCACCGGGACGTCGACGGCGGTCTTGCCGAGCGTCTGCGCGGAGGTCACGCGGTCGTCCCGGGCGATCGGCGCCTGCAGCGGCACGTCCTTTTGGACCTTGACGGCGACGGCGGCCTGCGCCGTGGCGCCGCGGTCATCGGCCACTTTGTAGCGGACGTTGACGGTGCCTTCCTGGGCGGGGGCCAGCAGGATGATCCGGCCGCTTTGCTTGCTCACGGTGGCCTGCAACTCGGGGGCGGCCTCGATCCCGTTGGTCAGGATCCGGATCGGGTCACCGTCCGGGTCGGTGTCATTGCCGGCGGCGTCGACGGCAATCTGCCGGCCGGGGCGCACTGCGACGGCGTCGTCCACCGGCGTCGGTTTCTGGTTGGCCTCCCCGCGCGGGGCGATGCCAACGGTGACGGTGCCGGTGTTCACGGCGCCCTGCCGGTCAACGACCTTGTAGCGGAAGGTGTCCGTGCCGGCGCCGTCGCCGGCGGCGGTGAAGTCAATGAAGGTACTCCCGGCGGTGGCGGTGCCCATCGCGGGGGTGCTGTCGATGCCGGTGAGTTGGACCGAGTCGCCGTCCGGGTCGATTCCGTCCAATTCCACGGGGATCCGGACCGAACCGCCGGCCACCACCCGGGCGGTGAGGTTTTTGGGCTGCGGCCGCGAGTTCTCGGCGCCTTCCAGCGGCAGGATGTGGATGGTGACGGCGGCCGCGCTCTTTTGGCCCTGCGGGTCCACGGCGTTGTAGATGGCCCGGACGGTCTTGGGCGCGGCGCCAGCGATGAAGCGCAGCGTGTTCTCGGAGACGAAGCTCTTGCCGTCCGCGGCCGGGACGGGCTGCGGCAGCACCGGGTCCACGGTCAGTTTGGCGCCCTGCGGGTGCGTGTCGTTGGCCAGCACCGGGATGGTGACGACGTCCCCGGCGCGCACGTTCACTTCGTCGGGTTTGGGCTGCGGGGCTTCGACCACGGCGGGCGCCGGGACGGGGACCACGGAGACGCTGCCGGTGGCGGACTTGCTGCCGTTGGACATGGTGTAGCGGAAGATGAAGGGGTCCTTGCTGCCGCTGATGTCGGTGACCCGCAGCACGGCATGGTCGATCACGCTGACGGAGGCGGTGGCGTTTTCCGGCAGTTGCACGGACTGCAGCACCAGCACTCCCCCGGCGGGGTCCGAGTCGTTCGCGAGCGGGTCGACCAGCACGCTGCCGCCGGCCGGGAGCAGGGCGACGTCGTGCACGGCGACGGGGTCGCCGGTGTCTTTGCCGGACTCGACGTCCACCCGGATCAGGCCCTGGGTGCTTTGCGGGCCGTTGCTGGCGATGTAGGTCAGGTAGACCGGTCCCGGGGTGTCGCTGCGGAACGTGAAGGTTCCGCCGTCGGTCACGGGCCCCAGCTCGGCGGTCCCGGCGGCTTCCACCTGGGCGAGGCGCAGCGCGCCGCCGTTGGGGTCGACGTCGTTCTTCAGCGGGGCGATGACCAGGTCCTGGCCGACGACGGCGGTCACGTGGTCCGCGTTGACCACCGGCTGCAGGGCTCCGGGGGGCTGGACGTTGACGGTCACCTTGCCCGTGGTGGTGGCGCGGCCGTCCCAGACAGTGACGGTGACGGTCTTTTTGCCAGGGGCGGCGCCGGAGTCCTGGTAGCTGAGCAGGCCGTCGCGGCGGACCTTGACCTGGTCCTGGTCGTTGTCGGCCCTGGCGTCCAGCAGGACCAGGTCGTCGCCGTCGGGGTCGGTCCAGTCGGTGAGGATGTTCTGGCTGACCGTTTTGCCCTGCTCCACCAGCATGGTGGTGGGCTCGCCGCGCTTGAACAGGGGCGGTCGGTTCTCCTCCGGGCCGACGACGTTGAGGGTGATGCTGCCGCCGGCGGAGAGGCCGCGGCCGTCCGCGGCGTTGTAGCTGAAGGTTTCGGTGCCGGGCTTTGCGTCGGCCGGGACGGTGATCTGGAAGGCCGTGCCGCCGTAGATGTTCTGCAGGCTGCCGGCCTTGGGGCCGTCGCCGGCGACCGAGGCGGTCAGCACGTCGCCGTCGGGGTCGGAGTCGTTGTCCAGCACGCTGAGCACGGTGGTGCGGCCCGGGCGGACGCCGACGGCGTCGGGTTTGGTTTCCGGCGGCCGGTTGGGTTTGGTGCGGTCCGGGAGGATGTTGATGGTGTTGTTGTCCGCGGACTCCTGGTCCTGGTCATCGGACTGGTTTTTCGGCGGGATGACGTCGTCCCAGTTGTTCACCAGCTGCATGTTCTGGTTCACCAGCCACACATTGCCCGAATTCACATCATTAAGCACCACCAAATCCCGGTTCACCCGAAACACATAACTGGGCGACGCGCTGGCCTTCGGCACCGCCACGTTCCGGTCAGCGGCATCATCGGCGCAATCCCGCACATACTTATTCGCCCCCGACCACGCCGCATGCACACACCCGCCCAACTGCACCGGCGCCGCCGGAACACCCTGCCCGCCAAACGTGACAGTCCTCGCCGCCGAACCATCCAACGGCACCTCAACCAGCGCCTTCGACGTCGCCACCGCCACCGCATCCGCCCCCGGACCCGGCTGCTGCAACCGCGCATCCCGCGCGTCCGCGAGGGCCACCTCACGCCCGCCCGGCAGGAACAGCTTCCCTGCGCCCGCGTCCAGCACCACCGGCCGGTCCCCCACCACACTCAGCTGCAGATCCCCCGCACCCTTCAACCCCTCCCAGGTCTCCGCCTGCGAATCCGCCACCCGGCCCTCGGCATCCACCGACGTCACCGTCACCCGCCCCGACCCGGGATCAGCACTGTAAATCCGGTCATCAGAGCCCACCGCCGACACCGTGCCCGCCGCCCCCGCCAGCACCGGCTCCGAGCCCTCCTCATCAAAACCATTCACCGTCGACGGCGACAACGCCCACACCCGGCCCCGCGCCGCATCCGTCACCGCAATCACCCGCGACCCGAAACTCACCACCGCCGACCCCGGCAACTTCTTATCCCCGCCCAAGCGCATCTGCGCCGCCGACACCTGGTTCAACGTCGAACCCGAGGCATCATCAACAAACACCGTCCCCGCATCCTGCAACACATCAAACGTCGTCGACGCCGGCGTCACCGCACCATCCAACACCCGCGACGGATAATTCAACCGCCCCACCGCGTTCTTCGCCTTCGACACCACCCACACACCACCATCGTTCAACTCCACCTCAGCAGTCTTGAACCCCGGATAAATAACCGCCCCCGCCACCAACACCGCAGCCACCGCCACCAACGAGGTGCCGGTGACGACCTTGCGGCGCGTGCGCGAGCGCGGTTTCAGAAAACCCGGCTTCCTGGCCCCCAGCATGGCGAAAAGTCGTGTCACAGCGTTAGATTTCCTTCAAGATTGTGGTGTTCGTTCCCCCGGTGGATCCGAGACCGGTCCCCCACTTCCCGCGACAGCCTACCCAACCGTCCCCGGGAGTGCGATGGAGAGGACTGCCCGCCGGCCGGCGCCGGCCCGGGCCCGGGCCGGCTACGGCGTGGCTCCGGTCGGGAAGGTGCACAGCGGCACGCCGCTTTGCGCCGGGGAGCCGAGGGTGGTGTGCAGCGACTGGATCCAGCGTGTCTCGTTGGGCGAGCCGCGCATGATGTAGTACCACTGTCCGTCGCCGCTGTAGGTGGTGCCGTGCGGCTTCCAGCACATGATGTCGAAGCTGTCGAAGTGCGACATCCAGGGCCGGTCGTAGCCGCCCTTGCCGTCGCAGGTGAACTTCTTCGGGTCATAGGACGTGGCGCCGGGCAGGTCGGTGCAGCTGCGGTCCATGCCGGAGTTAAGCCGGGTGGACCAGCGCGTTTTCTCGGCCCCGGACTGGGCGGACGCCGAGGCGACCGGGCCGCCGGTGCCGCGCGAGTTGACTGTCTGGACCTGGATGGTGTGCCGCTCGTTGAAGCCGCCGGTGTTGACGGTGCGGCTGCCGGAGGCGGCCACCCGTTCCCAGCCGCCGTCGTCGATCTTGATCTGGGTGTAGGCGATGTCGTGGCTTCCGGCGTCCGGCGAGGCCCAGTTCAAGGTCAGGTTCCGCTGGTTCTCCGCCCCGTCGCTGCCGGATGCGGACGGGGTGCCGGGCGAGCCGTACGGGGTCGCGTTGGCCCCGGCGCTGGCGTCGGAGCTGGGCGCGACGGACGAGTTGGCCGTCACCGTGATGGTGGTGGCGGCGCCGTTGGCGAAGCCGCCGACGGTCTGGCCGGGCTTGATCGGGCCGGCCTGGCCGGTGCTGGCCCGGTAGGTGTAGCCCACCTCGGAGTAAGCGGAGCCGTTGCGTTCCGCGGCGCTGAGCTCGCGGAAGTTGATGGTGACGGCCCGGCCGGCGCCGCCGGTGTTGGCCTCGGTGACGCTGACGCCGGAGACCTGGCTGAGTTTGCCGGTGGCGCGGCGCGGGGCGGACGCGGCGCTGACGGCGCCCTTGCCGGCCTTGTTTTCGGCCTGGACGGTGAAGGTGTAGGACGCTTCGGAGTTGTTGGCGGTGAAGTTCGCCGTCCGCACGGTGCCGGCGACCCGCTGGGTCTGGTCCGCACCGCCGCCGCCGTGCATGGTGACGTAGTAGTTCTTGATCGCGTCGCCGTTGGTGTACGGCTCGTCCCAGGTCACCTTGAGCTGGTTGGAGGTGCCGACGGCGGACGCCACCGACGTCGTCGGCGCGCCCGGGGCGGCCGGGACGCCGGCCGGGTTGTCCTCGGCGGAGTACTGTCCCCAGTCCGAGGGGCCCAGTTCGTTGACGGCCTGGGCCCGGACCTTGTACCGCACGCCGTTGCTCAGGCCCGGCCAGGTGTAGTTCAGCCCGGTCACACCGTTCTTCACGGCGACCCCGCTGGCCGGCGGCGGTGAGATTTCCAGGTTGTAGTTCTTCACCGCGGAGCCCTCGGTCTTCGCCGCGGGCCAGGCGACCACCATGTTCTTATCGCCGGCCTTGACCGTGGGAGCCTCCGGCGGCGACGGTTTTTCATCCGGCCGGATCTCGTTGGAGGCGGGCGAGGGATCGGACTCGTTGACCTCGTTGGTGGCGGTGACGGTGAAGACGTATTTCACGTCATTGGTCAGCCCGCTCAAGGTGCAGGTGGTGGTGGCGCAATCCTGGCTGAAGCCGTTGCCGGAACGCACGGTGTACTTGGTGATGGCGGCCCCGTTGTCCGACGGCGGTGTCCACTTGAGCACGGCCGTGCGGCTGCGGACATCCGTGGCGGACGGTGCCGACGGCGCGTCGGGCTTGTCCCGGACGGTGATCCGGACCCGGCCGTCGGTCTGCCGGGACAGGTCTCCGGTCTTGTCCATCACGGTGTAGCGCACCACCATCACGCCCTTGGAGCCGGCGGCCGGGGTGACGGTGATGGAGTCGCCGGCCACCGCGGGCTGGCCGGCTGCCGAACCGGTCTCCACCGTGGCGGCGACGATCCTCAGCGGCGTCTCCGCGAAGGGGTTGAAGTCGTTGGCGAGGACGTTGACGGTCTCCGCCTTGCCGGCGTTGGCCTTCTCCACAACGTCCTCGTTGGCGACCGGCAGCGGCCGGTTGGAGGCCGTGACCGTGGCCGTGACGGTCGCCCGGACCGGCTCGGAGCGGCCGTCGGTGACCTTGAGCGGGATGCTCCCCTTCCAGCCGGCGGCCTTGGCGGCGTCCGCGGTCACGGTGAGGGTGGCTCCGTCGATGCCGGCCTTGAAGCCCTCGGGCAGGGTGCCGTCGAGTTCGAACCGGAGTTTCTCCTGGTCCCCGGAGTCCACGTCCTTGGCCAGGTTGGCGAGCTCCAGGCTCGCGGATTCAGCTTTGGGCACGTCCAGGGTGGCGCCGCTGAAGGTGGGCGGGTGGTTGGCGTTGGGGTCCGGGATGACCCTGGTGATGATGCTGAGGGTGGACTTGAGTCCCGCCGGGTCTTCGGGTCCGGTGCCGTCGGTGACCTCGAAGGTGACGGAGCCGGGTCCCACGTAGTCCTTGAGGGCGGCGTAGCGCAGGGCGCTGCCGCTGCCGGCCACGACGTTCTCCGGCTGTGCGCCCTGGACCTTGACACTATCCACCTGGGTGATCCGCGGCGTGCGGCCGTCCCGGACGCGGACGTACTCGGCCAGGTCCAGGGTAATGTCCTTGCCGGCCATCACTTCGACGGGTTCGGTCCTGGCCAGGGTGGGGTGCTGTTCGCCCTGGCCCGGGACCCAGATGACGGCGGTCGCGCTTTGGCCGTCCACGTCGGTGACGGTGTAGGGAACCAGCTGGTCCTTGGGCGCGAGGGCCACCCGGACGGTGCCGTCGCCGGCCACGCGGGCGTTCGGGTTGCCGTCGGGCAGGCCGATCTTGAGCTCGGCGGCGACCCCGTCCGGGTCGGCGTCGTTCTTCAGCACGGGGACGTCGACGGCGGATTTGCCCAGCGTCTCCGCCGGGGTGACCACGTCGTCTTTCGCGAGCGGGCGCTTGAGCGTGGCGTCCGGGCTGACCCGGACCCGGATCACGGCGCTGCCCTGGGCTTTTTTGTCGTCCTGGATCTTGTAGCTGATGCTCTCGTTCCCGGCGGCGCCGGGCGCCGTGAGCAGCACCTTGCCGCCGTCTGCGGGCTCGACGGCGAGCTCCGGCCGGGCTTCGAAGCCGTTGCCCACCAGGCTGATCGGGTCCCCGTCGGGGTCCGAGTCGTTGGTGAGGGCGTCGACGGCGACCTTGCGGCCGGGCCGGACATCCACGGCGTCGTCCACGGCGATGGGCTTCTGGTTGTTCGTTTCCTGCGGTGCGATGCCGACGATCACGGTGCCGGTGTTTTCGGCGCCGATCCGGTCCCGGACCCGGTAGCTGAAGGTGTCCGTGCCGGCGGCGTTGCCGGCGGCGGTGAATTCAAGGTAGCCGTCCTTGACCACGGCCGTCCCCATGGCGGGGGCTTTGTCCACCCCGGTGAGCTGGACCGAGTCGCCGTCGGTGTCCACGCCGTCGAGCGGCACCGGGATGCGCACCGTCATGCCGGCCACCACGCGGGCGGTCAGGTTTTTCGGTTCGGGGCGGGTGTTGCGTTCGTCGTCGCGGGCCCGGATCCGGATGGATACCTGCTGGGAGTCGGACTGGCCGGAAGCGTTGGTGACCTTGTAGATGGCGTAGACCGTTTTGGGGACCTCGCCGGCGATGAAGCGCAGGGTCTGGCCGGAGGTGAAGATGCGGCCGTCGGCGGCGTCCGGTTTTTGCGCGAGTTCCGGTTCGAGGGTGAGCTTGCCGCCGTTGGGGTCGGTGTCGTTGCCCAGCACGGGGATGGTGACGACGTCGCCGGCGCGGACGGTGGCCTCGTCGGGTTTGGCCTGCGGGGCCTGGAGCTTGGACGGCGCGGGGACCACCAGGACGGCGATTTCGCCGCTCGCGGAGGACTTGCCGTTGGAGATCGTGTACTTGACGTTGAGCTGGCCCTGGGCGCGGATGTCGGTGATCCGGATGACGGAGTGGTCCAGGACGGCCACGCTCAACGGCAGTCCGTCCGCCGCGGTCACGGACTGGACCACCAGGACGCCGCCGGAGGGGTCGGAGTCGTTGCCGAGCACGTCCACCAGCACGCTGCCGCCGGAGGGCAGCAGCGCGGTGTCGCGGACCGCCACCGGAGCGCCGTCGCCGCCGCCGGGGACGACGTCGACGCGGACCAACTGCTGGGCGCTGGCCGGTCCGTTGGTCACGAGGTAGGAAACGTAGTGGGCGCCCTGGGCGGTGGAGTTGAAGGTGAAGGTCTGCTGGTCGGCGCCCAGGGTGGCGGTGGAGTTGCCGTCCGGGGTGACCTGCGCCAGCCGCAGTGCCCCGCCCTGCGGGTCGGAGTCGTTCTTCAGCGGCGCGATCACCGTGTTCACGCCGGCGACGGCCACGAGGTGGTCCGCGTTCGCGATCGGCGGCAGGGCCCCGGGCGGGCGCACCTCGACGGTGACCTTGCCCTCGGACGTGGACCGGCCGTCGGAGACCGTGACGGTAACGGTTTTGCGGCCGGGTTCGGAGCCGGAGTCCTGGAAGCTGAGCAGGCCGTCGGGCCGGACCTTCACCTGGTCACGGGGGTCGCTGCCGGCCGCGCCGACGACGAACAGGTCATCGCCGTCGGGGTCGGTCCAGTCGGTGAGGATGTTCTGGCTGACCGCCTTGCCGGCCTGGACCACGAGCGTGGTGTTCCGGTTGGGTTTTTGCCGCGGGGCGGAGTTCTCCCCGGGCGGGACGATGTTGAGCGTGACGTCGGCGGAGGCGGAAAGGCCGCGGCCGTCGTCGACGGTGTATTTGAAAGTTTCGGTCCCGGTCTTGTCCGCGCCGACGCTGACCTGGTAGCCGGTGGCGCCGTAAATCGGCGCGACCACCCCGGATTTAAGCGGCTCCGGGGATCGGACGGTGAGGATGTCGCCGTCGGGGTCGGTGTCGTTGTCCAGCACCGGAAGGATGGTGGTTTTGCCGGCGCGGACCCCGAAAGTGTCCGGTTTGGCCACCGGCGGGCTGTTCGGTTTGGTGCGGTCCGGCAGGACGGTCTGCTGCACCTCGTCGGCGGAATCCTTGTCCGCGTCGTCCGAGGTCTGCTGCGGCGGGATGACGTCGTCCCAGTTGTTCACCAGCTGCATGTTCTGGTTCACCAGCCACACATTGCCCGAATTCACATCATTAAGCACCACCAAATCCCGGTTCACCCGAAACACATAACTGGGCGACGCGCTGGCCTTCGGCACCGCCACGTTCCGGTCAGCGGCATCATCGGCGCAATCCCGCACATACTTATTCGCCCCCGACCACGCCGCATGCACACACCCGCCCAACTGCACCGGCGCCGCCGGAACACCCTGCCCGCCAAACGTGACAGTCCTCGCCGCCGAACCATCCAACGGCACCTCAACCAGCGCCTTCGACGTCGCCACCGCCACCGCATCCGCCCCCGGACCCGGCTGCTGCAACCGCGCATCCCGCGCGTCCGCGAGGGCCACCTCACGCCCGCCCGGCAGGAACAGCTTCCCTGCGCCCGCGTCCAGCACCACCGGCCGGTCCCCCACCACACTCAGCTGCAGATCCCCCGCACCCTTCAACCCCTCCCAGGTCTCCGCCTGCGAATCCGCCACCCGGCCCTCGGCATCCACCGACGTCACCGTCACCCGCCCCGACCCGGGATCAGCACTGTAAATCCGGTCATCAGAGCCCACCGCCGACACCGTGCCCGCCGCCCCCGCCAGCACCGGCTCCGAGCCCTCCTCATCAAAACCATTCACCGTCGACGGCGACAACGCCCACACCCGGCCCCGCGCCGCATCCGTCACCGCAATCACCCGCGACCCGAAACTCACCACCGCCGACCCCGGCAACTTCTTATCCCCGCCCAAGCGCATCTGCGCCGCCGACACCTGGTTCAACGTCGAACCCGAGGCATCATCAACAAACACCGTCCCCGCATCCTGCAACACATCAAACGTCGTCGACGCCGGCGTCACCGCACCATCCAACACCCGCGACGGATAATTCAACCGCCCCACCGCGTTCTTCGCCTTCGACACCACCCACACACCACCATCGTTCAACTCCACCTCAGCAGTCTTGAACCCCGGATAAATAACCGCCCCCGCCACCAACACCGCAGCCACCGCCACCAACGAGGTGCCGGCCAGGTGTTTTTTCCGGTTCCGGGCCTGGGTGCCGGTCCGGGTGTTGGTGGGGTTGTTCTTCCAGGCAGGACGGAAGCCGGGGCGTGTTTTTGCCCGCACGGCATCGAGGATGCGTTTCATGTTTCCTGCTGTCCCCCAGTGTCACGCCCGCCGGGCGTGGTGAAGTGCTCTTGGCGTGGCCGGATAACCACGACTATGACATATTGACCATCGAATTGAGAAACCCTTACCGCGGGTTTGCGGGGGCCGCGCCCGGCCGTTGCCGGGACCCCTAGTCCAGGACCAGGCCCCTTCCGCTGCCGCGCTGCAGCTCCACGGGGTGGATCTCGCCGAAGCCGCGGACGTTTTCGGCGTCCCGGGGCAGCAGCACAAAGCGTTCGTCGTGTTCCAGGGCGGCGGCGGTCATGGAGTCGACCAGCACGGTGCCCGGGTCGGCGAGCGCCGTGAGGCGGGCCGCCAGGTTCACGGTGGGCCCGTAGATGTCGCCCAGCCGGGAGAGGATGCGGCCCCACACCATCGCGACGCGGGCCTGGGGCAGGATTTCGTCCTCGTTGAAGGCGTGTGAGAGGGCCAGCGAGATCTCGGCGCCGGCGGCGGGTGTTTCAGCAATGTAGAGCACTTCGTCGCCGACCGTCTTGACGAGGCGGCCGCCGCCGACGGAGATGATCTCGGCGCACTTGTTCTCAAAGCGCTGGACCAGCTGGGCGAGGGTCTTTTCGTTCATCCGGCGGGACAGGCTGGTGTAGGAGACCAGGTCCGCGAAGCCGACGGCGCGCGCGAGCGGCAGCGGGGCGTCGTCCTCGTCCCCCTCGCGGCCTTCCTCGCTGGAGGCCAGGCCGGCCTCGGCGCGCACGGCGAGCCGCTGCACCCCGGCGTTGAGCTGGCGGCGCCAGGAGTAGACCAGCATTTCCTCAAGGGCGTCCACGAGGGAGGGCAGTTCGTTGACCAGCCGTTTCCGGGCCACAGCGTCGGTGACCCCCTGCTTCTGGACCATGTCCTCCACCAGGGCCTCGATCTGCCAGACCACCATGCGGTCCGTCATCTGGCCGATGGCGCGGGTGACGGAGATGGCGGCTTCCTCGGTGAGTTTGCCGGTGCGGACCAGGTCCACGATCGTGTTCAGCGCGGTCTGGTCCTTCTCGGTGAATGCCACGTCCTCGTCGCCGAGGTTGGGGAAGCCGAGGGCACGCCAGAGTTTCCGCGCGGACAGCAGCGACAACCCGGCGCCGGCGGCCACCTCGCGGCGGCGCAGCTTGCGTTCGCCGCCCAGCAGCCGCTGTTCCAGGGCCTTGGCGGCGAGGCGTTCGGCGGACATGGTGCCGGTGGGCGGCGTGGCCGGCGGCTCTTCGACGAGCTCCGGCTGGGCGTCGTCTGCGTCGTCTGCTGCCGGGTCGTCGTCGCCGTCGTCGTCGGCGTCGACGTCGGAGGCATCGGCGCCGGGAGCACCAGCAGCGCCGGCGGCAGCGTCGTCGTCGGAGGCGGCGACGGAGTCCAGCACCGCGGCTTCGAGGGAGGCGGTGTCCAGGACCGCCTCGGGGAGGTCCGAGGGCTCGGCCGCCAGGAGTCCGGTGTCAGGGTGCACGTGCTCAGCGTTCATCTCTTCCACCTTCTCTCATTTCCCATGGCCACCCGCCGGAGCCGGGCATCGTGTCGTCGGCCTCAAGCAGTTCGCCCTCCGGCAGTTCGTCGATCGCGTCGAGGATGAAGTTCCGGAACGTCATCACCTCGGGGACGTCCGGAATCACCGTGCTGGAGGGGTACCCGGTCTCCAAGGATATATTCCCCGAGCGCAAGGACCGTTGGAGCAGCGTCTGTTCGATGAACACATTACGGACCGCGGCCAGCGGAACCTGCTGGTCGCGCCGGCGCAACATGCCGTAACGGGCAACCAGGCGCCGGCTGGTCAGCGTGTAGCGGCTGGCGTGCCAGGTCACGACTTTGGGCAGGCAGGCAGCCAGCAGCACCCACGCGGCGAGCGCCAGGGAGGCGCCGATCAGCCACGGCGTCCACTCCGGGGTGATGAGCGGGACGAGCCTGGCCGGGCCGCCTTTCAGGATCCAGGCGCAGGCGAAGGCGGTCAGGGCGCAGACCAGGATGAACAGCAGTGCCGGGACAATCAGTGTCCGCGGTTGCGGGCGGGTAACCACAATGACTTGCTCGCCCGGGAGGAGCTCTTTACGCATAGCCGCTTTCGCCGCCGGCTTCGCCGGGAGGGGTCCAGGGGCGCAGGTGCACAACGTCGCCGGCGGTTACCACGTGCTCATGCCCGGCGGAGTCGACCACCAGAAGGGAGCCGTACTCGTCCAGGCGGGTGGCGTGGCCGATGATCTCGTGGTCGCCCGGGAGCTGGGCCCGGACCTGCTTGCCGAGGGTGGTCAGCACGTGTTCCACCCGCTTGTGCAGCGAGGGACCGCCGGCCATGCCCGCGGCGGGGTCGCCGTCGGCGTTGCAGAAGCTGCGGTAGAGCGTGGCGAACCGGGAGAGGTAGCTCTTCAGCAGCGCGGTCCGGTCCAGTGTCGTCGGGTGTTCCAGCAGCACGGAGGTGGCCGTGGGCACTGGAAGCTCGGCCTCGGTCAGGGTGACGTTCAGGCCGGTGCCAAGCACCACGGGCGGCACGGCCCCGTCACCCATCGGGCCCAGCTGCGCGAGGATCCCGGCGATCTTTTTGCCGCGGACCAGGACGTCGTTGGGCCATTTGAGCTCGGCGGGGATCCCGGCGGTTTCCAGCAGCGCCTCCCGCAGCGCGAGGGCGGCCAGCAACGAGAGCCAGGAATAGCTCTGGGTGGGCAGCGGGCGGCCCTCGGCGTTGACCGGCCGGAGCACGATCGAGACGGAAACGGAGCTGCGGGCCGGGGCTTCCCAGTGCCGGTCCAGCCGGCCGCGGGCGGCGCTCTGGAACTCGGCGGTGAGCACGGACAGATCCGGCCAGGCGCGAGGGTCCACGGTCACGCCGCGCAGCAGGTCCGCGTTGGTGGAGCCGGTGGACTCCACCACGGTCAGCTGCGGGATGCCGCGGGCGGAGAGGAATGCGGCGTCGCCCAGCGCCTCCTGGTCCAGGGGTGGACGGTCCGGTGTCTCGTGCGCGGCGTGCATGCTTGAATCCTACCGAGTAACCGGCCCCGCGACGCCGGGCCGGGCCCGGCAGTGGCGGCCGCACGCCCGGCAGTGGCGGCCGCGCGCCTGGCGGAACGTCCCCACCTTTGGACGCCGCCCCCGGCGGGTTGCACCGACACGCCGCGGTATTCCGGCGTCGAACCCGCAATAGCGGGGAGTTTCGGCGGCCCGCACCGCACCGCCCCGGAGCGGTGGCTGGCGGCAGGAAACTCAGAGGAAAATGTCAGGAACCAGCTGGTCCTCCGGCGCACCCAGGCTGTACGGCGCGAAGTCCGTGACGCCGGCCGCGGCCAGGACCTGCTCGTCGGTGTAGAAATTGCCGCTCCAGCTGCCGGATTCGGGGATGGCGTTGCTGGCGGTCAGCACGGCGTGGGCGGCGTCGGCCATGATCTGGGGGCCGCGCGCGCCGCGGACGATCTGCTCGCCGCCGGGCATATTGCGGATCGCCGCGGTGTCGATCAGGGTGCAGGGCCAGAGCGAGTTCACGCTGATGCCGTCCACCTTGAGCTCCTCGGCCAGGCCCAAGGTGGTCAGGCTCATCCCGTACTTGGCCATGGTGTAGGCCAGGTGCAGGCCGGCCCATTTGGGGTCCAGGTTCAGCGGCGGGGAGAGCGTGAGGATCTGTCCGGCCGCGGATTCACGCAGCGCCGGCAGGGCGAGCTTGCTGAGCAGGAAGGTGCCCCGGACGTTGATGTCCTGCATCAGGTCGTAGCGCTTCATGTCCACGGCGTCGGTCTTGGACAGGTCGATCGCGGAGGCGTTGTTGATCACGATGTCGATCCCGCCGAAGCGTTCGACGGCGGCGGCGACGGCGCCGGCGACGTCGTCGTCGTTGCGCACATCGCCTACCAGCGGCAGCGCCTGTCCCCCGGCCGCCTCGATATGTTCGGCGGCGGAGTAGACGGTGCCCTCCAGCTTGGCGTGCGGCTGGCCGGTTTTGGCCAGCAGCGCGACGTTGGCGCCGTCCCGGGCGGCTCGGACGGCGATCGCCAGGCCGATGCCGCGGCTGCCGCCGGACATCAGGATGGTGCGGCCGGCCAGGGAACCCGAGGCTTGGTACGGCCCCGGCTGGCCGGAGTGCGGGGACGTGGCCGAAGCGTCGTTGCTTGAAGTCATGGCCCCAGCTTAGCCGATGTTACTGGTCAGTAACATATCCGGCGGCGCCCGGCTGTGGCGTTCCTGCCCGGTTGTTGGCGGACCTGTCCGGAAAATGCGCCCCGCGGCCGCGGAAATCCGGGGGCCCGGCCGGGCGCCGCGGGGTGCCACGGGGAAGAACCGGGCGGGAACGCACGGGCCGGAGGCGGCACGTTCCCGGGGCGGGCAGACCGCGCCGGCCGGGGTGCAGGCCGGGCCGGGTCCGGGGCCCGGGACGGGCGGTCCGGCGAGAGTCGTGGCGAAAATTGTAGGTTTTCTACAGCGGCGCGGGCGAATACCGTCACTAGACTTGCCAACACGGCCATGTTTTTGTGTGGAATCCACTTAAGCGCCACCGCACGGGCCATAGTGACAGCCGTAACGAAGAACAGCACAACAGAGCCGGAGACACTTGATGAGCCACGATCTGACCACGACTGCGGGAAAGATTGCCGATTTCCGCGACCGCCAGGCCCGTGCCGAGCAGCCCTCCGGCCCGGAAGCGATTGAGAAACAGCACGCGCGGGGCAAGAACACCGCCCGCGAGCGCATCGACCTGCTGCTCGACGCCGGCTCCTTCGTGGAGTTCGATGCCCTCGCCGTGCACCGCTCCACCGCGTTCGGCATGGAGAAGAAGAAGCCCCTCGGCGACGGCCTGGTCTCCGGCTACGGCACCGTGGACGGCCGGCCCGTGGCCGTCTACAGCCAGGATTTCTCCGTCTACGGCGGGTCGCTGAGCCAGGTCAACGGCGAGAAGATCGTCAAGGTCCAGGAGTTCGCGCTGCGCAACGGCTGCCCCGTGGTCGGCATCCTCGACGGCGGCGGCGCCCGCATCCAGGAAGGCGTCGCCTCGCTGGCCATGTTCGCGGACATCTTCCGCAACAACGTCCACGCCTCCGGCGTCGTCCCGCAGATTTCACTGATTATGGGGCCCTCCGCCGGCGGCGCCGCCTACTCCCCCGCCCTGACGGATTACGTGGTCATGGTGGACAAGACCTCACACATGTTCATCACCGGCCCGGACGTGATCAAGACCGTCACCGGTGAAGACGTGGACATGGAGACCCTCGGCGGGGCGCGGCAGCACAACGCGAACACCGGCACCTCCACCTACCTAGCCGCCGACGAGGCGGACGCCGTCGAGTTCGTCCGCGAACTGCTGGACTTCCTGCCGTCGAACAACCTCGCCGAGGCGCCGGTGCTGGAGCACAGCCAGCAGCCGGAGCTCGACGACGACGACCTCGCCCTCGATGCGCTGATCCCGGACTCCGCCAACCAGCCCTACGACATGCGCAAGGTGATCGAGCAGATCGTCGACGACGCGCATTTCCTGGAGATGCAGTCGCTCTACGCGCCGAACGTGATCATCGGGTACGGCCGCGTCGAGGGCCACACCGTGGGGATCGTGGCCAACCAGCCGATGCAGTTCGCCGGCACCCTGGACATTGCCGCCTCGGAGAAGGCCGCCCGGTTCGTCCGTAACTGCGACGCCTTCAACATTCCGATCATCACGCTGGTGGATGTGCCGGGCTTCCTGCCGGGCAAGGACCAGGAATTCCAGGGCATCATCCGCCGCGGCGCCAAACTGCTCTACGCCTACGCCGAGGCCACCGTGCCCAAGCTGACCGTGATCACCCGCAAGGCCTACGGCGGTGCCTACATCGTGATGGGCTCCAAGAAGCTCGGCGCGGACCTCAACCTTGCCTGGCCCACCGCGCAGATCGGCGTGATGGGTGCCCAGGGCGCTGTCAACATCCTGTACCGCCGCGAACTCGCCGCGGTCGCGGAGGCCGGCGGCGACGTCGAGGCCAAGCGCGCCGAGGTCATCCGGCAGTACGAGGAGGAACTGCTCAACCCGTACCAGGCCGCCCAGCTGGGGTATGTGGACGCGGTGATAGCCCCGTCCGAGACCCGGCTGCAGATCGTCAAGGGCCTGCGGGCCCTGCGCGACAAACGGGCCAGCCTGCCCGCCAAGAAGCACGGGAACATCCCGCTGTGACGGCACCTGAGGCCGAACCCGGCGCCCAGCCGGCGGAACAGCCGCTGCTCGCCGTCGTCAAGGGGGAACCGACGGCGGAGGAGCTCGCGGCGCTGACCGCCGTCGTCCTTTCGCTCGGCAGCAGCGAATCCGCCGCCCCGGAAAAGCCGGGCGTACGGCACTGGCTCCGCCGGCAGCAGCTGCAGCTGGCGCCGAAGCCTGGCCCTGGCTCGTGGAAGCGCAGCCGCGGCTAAGAAAAGTTCAGTAACCCTTTCATAACCGCCGCGGCCCGGCTAGTCTCGTTCGGGTGACTACCGAAACAACTGAGAACACCACGCCCGACACCCCGGTTCCGGCGCGCCCGCAGACCGCGATCGACGCCGTCGCCGACGCCTTCACGGACACGCTGATCCGGCTGAACCCGAGCTTCGCCACCGAACTTGGCCTGCCCGGCCACGAGACCGAGTACCAGGACTTCTCCCCCGCCGGGCACGAGGAGTTCGCCGCCGCGGCGCGCGAAACCCTCGCGGCACTGGAAGGGCTGGAGCCGGCTGACGACGTCGACGCCGTCACCCTGGATGCGATGCGCGAGCGCCTCGGCCTGCAGCTGGAAATCCACGACTCCGGCTGGGACCTGGCCGAGCTGAACAACATCGCCTCCCCGGCGCAGGAGATCCGCGCGATCTTCGACTTGATGCCGACGGACACCGCCGCGCAGTGGGAGCACATCGCCGGCCGCGCACACAACGTGCCGGCCGCCCTGGACGGCTACATCGAATCGCTGCGCGCAGCCCGGAACGCCGGCCGGGTCTCCGCCGCCCGCCAGGTGCGGATCGTGATGGAACAGACCACCAAGCACGCCGCGGACGACGGGTTCTTCGCCAAGCTGGCCGCCGAGGCCAAGACCGCCGAGGGCCCGCTCCCGGCGGACGTGCAGTCCAGGCTCGACGCCGGCGCTGCCGCCGCCCGCACGGCCTACGCCCGGCTGGCCGGATTCCTGGAATCCGAACTGCTGCCTGCCGCCCCGGAGAAGGACGCCGTGGGCCGGGAGCGCTACGCCCTGGCCTCCCGCTCCTTCCTCGGCGCCACCGTGGACCTCGAGGAGACCTACGCCTGGGGCGTCCAGGAACTCGACCGCCTGATCGCCGAACAGGAGCGGGTGGCCGAGCAGATCCGCCCCGGCGCCACGGTCGAAGAGGCCAAGGAGATCCTCAACAACGACCCGTCCCGCCAGCTCAAGGGCACCGACGCGCTCCGCGCCTGGATGCAGGAGCTCTCCGACAAGGCCGTGGCCGACCTCGCCGGAGTGCACTTCGACATCCCGGACGCGATGAAGACGCTCGAATGCAAGATCGCCCCCACCCAGGAAGGCGGCATCTACTACACCGGCCCGTCGGACGACTTCAGCCGGCCGGGCCGCATGTGGTGGTCCGTGCCGCCGGGCGAGGACACCTTCACCACCTGGGCCGAGACCACCACGGTCTACCACGAGGGTGTTCCGGGCCACCACCTGCAGGTCGCCACCGCCACCTACCGCCGCGAACTGCTGAACAAGTGGCGCCGGAACGTCTGCTGGACCTCCGGTCACGGCGAGGGCTGGGCGCTGTACGCCGAGAAGCTGATGCAGGAACTGGGCTATTTGAAGGATCCGGGCGACCACATGGGCATGCTGGACATGCAGCGCATGCGGGCGGCCCGGGTGGTGTTCGACATCGGCGTGCACCTGGAGTTGGAGGTGCCCGAGCGTTGGGGGTCGGGCACCTGGACGCCGGACACGGGGTACGAATTCCTGAAGCAGAACCTCGCGATCAGCGAGGGGCAACTGAAGTTCGAATTCACCCGCTACCTCGGCTGGCCGGGGCAGGCGCCGTCGTACAAGGTGGGCCAGCGGCTCTGGGAACAGATCCGCGCCGAGCTCGAATCCCGTCCGGGCTTCGACCTCAAGGCCTTCCACACCAAGGCCCTCAACATGGGCTCGGTGGGACTGGACACCCTCAAGCGCGCGCTGCTCGGGTAAGCGCACGCGCCACATGGCAGTTCGCGGCAGTGTTCTTCGGAAACACTGCCGCGAACTGCCACCTCGGTCCGCCCGCGGTCTCATTGTCCGGACGCGGTGGACGTGGGCGAGGCAGTGGACTATTCTCTGTGGAACATATCGCCGGGCTATCAAGGCCCACGTCGACGGCTGGGGACGGCGACGCGAATGCACGGAGGCCCTGCGCCTGGTCGCGGGCCCGCCGTCGGGCAAGAACTACCGTATCCAAGGTGACTCTTGCCTGCTGTCAGTATGCGCGCGTCGTCGCAGCGGTCACCACGCAGGACGATCCTTCTCTATGAGGCGCGCAGCCGATGAGCTGTCCAGCACCCTGGTCTCCGGTGCAACGCACCCGACCTGATACTGGAGCATTCCATGAGGACTTTCGCCGAACACCCGAGACCAACGACGCACGGCCAGGAGCCGGAACGGCGCCGAAGCCGACGGCGGACGACGGCGTCCGTAGTTGCGGCCGCCGTTTTTGCGGCCGCGGCGACGGTTGGTTCCCCCGCTCCCCTGCAAGCGGCGACACCGCTGGCCACGACGGCCGCCTGCAACCCCCTGCCCATCAGCCTGCCGGCCCCCGCGAACCGGCACACCTCGGTCAAGAAGGCCTGGGCCTACTACTTCCCGCCGTTCCCGCTCGCCATCGACAGCCCCGACCCGAGCCGCGACAAATATGCGTCCTGGCTCAATACCTACAACTCGACCAACGGCGCCTATGACCTGCGGGACCGGCCGCTGCCTCCGCTGCGTCCGAGCCCGACGACCTGGCGGCAGGCCGACTTCGAGAAAGAAATCCGGCAGGCCGTCGGCGCGGGCCTGGACGGGTTCATCTGGGAGTACCACAGCTCCAGCGACATCCGGTGGCAGCAGTTGCCGGCCATGCTGGCCGCCGCCAAAGCGGTGGACCCGGGCTTCAAGATCATGCTCAGCCCGGACTTCAACACCGCGGCCGGTTCCACGTCGGACAGCGTCTACAACAACGTCATGAAGGTCAAGGACGATCCTTCCATCTACCGGAACAATGCCGGGATCGTGCTGGCGCCGTTCTATCCCGAGCGCAAGACTCCCGCGTGGTGGGACGGACTCCGGAGCCGGCTCGCCTCCTCCGGCGTCAAGTCCAACCTCGTCCCGATCTTCCTTTCCTGGGGCGGCGGGACCCAAAAAACGGAATGGAACAACTCGGTGTCCGGCTACTCGCAGTGGGGCACACGCTTCGCCGGCGGCGTCCCTACGCTCGCCCGGGAAAGCGCCGAAGCCCACCGCCGGGGCAGGACGTACATGCAGCCGGTGGCGTTCGAGGATTCACGGTCCTACGACGGGCGCTACTGGGAGTCGTCCAACAGCTCCACCCTGCGGGATTCCCTGGCCTCGGCGATCACGAGCAACGCCGACTCCATCGCACTGATGACCTGGAACGACTACACGGAGTCGTGGGTGGCGCCGTCCAAACAACGCGGCTATGCGGTGCTGGACATGGCCGCCTACTACATCTTCTGGTTCAAGAACGGCGCAAAGCCCACGGTCAGCCAGGATGCCTTGTACTGGAGCCACCGCTCGCACCCCGCCAACGCCCCGTATTCAAAAACGCCCATCGGCCGCAACGGCAAGCCCGCCCCCATGTTCATTCCTAACGGCGACGCGGCGAAGAACCAGGTGGAACTCGTGGCCGTGCTGAAATCTCCGGGCCGCCTGAGCATCACGCAGGGCAGCAACGTCAAAATCCTGGACGCCCCGGCCGGCCTGACGTCCTTCAAGGTCCCGCTCGTGGCCGGCACGACGCCGTCCTTCAAGCTCTCCCGCAGCGGGGCGACGGTCCAGACGGTCACCAGCAACACCCCGGTACGCTCCGCCGTGGTGTACCAGGACATGATCTACCACGCGGGCGGCGGCGTTGCCGTGAGCTGCCCGCGCTAGCACCTGCGCCCCGGGTAACCGCACCGGCGCGGTGAGCTTCGCCGAGGTGGCAGTTCGCGGCAGTGTTCTTCGGAAACACTGCCGCGAACTGCCACCTCGGTCCCCTCGCCCCGCGAGACTATCGCCACACCGCGAGCTGGAATAACTTCACACTTAGGCCGTCCTTCGGCCCCAATTCGCGGTTCTTGCGGACAGGTGGGAAATCAGGGCGCGTAACATTTCTCAACATCCGTTCGTCGTGTTATGGACCGCGGTCCTAGCGTATTCGGGTGACCACTCAGACAAGCACCCCCGCAACCGCAGGCAAGCCAGGTTTCCGGCTGCCCAAATGGGCCGGCTCTTTCGGCTTCCAGATCATCGCCGCCCTGATCGTGGGCCTGGGCCTCGGCCTGCTCGCGAAGTACACGGGCAGCACCAAGGCGAACCCCAACGCCCTCGGCGCCACGCTGCAGACCATCGGCTCGAGCTACGTCTCGCTGCTGCAGACCGCCGTCGTGCCCCTCATCTTCACCGCCGTCGTCAGCTCCATCTCCAACCTGCGCGCCGTGTCCAACGCGGCCCGGCTGGCCTGGAACACGCTGCTCTGGTTCGCGATCACCTCGCTGATCGCGGTGCTGATCGGCATCGGCCTGGGCGTGTTCCTGCAGCCCGGCGCCAACACCGGCCTCACCGGCCAGGGCGAAGCGCCGTCGAAGGTCGGCAGCTGGTGGGCCTTCTTGGTCGGGCTGTTCCCGAAGAACTTCCTGGGCCTGGGCGCCAGCACCACCGTCACTGACGGCGTCACCACCACCGCGGTGAGCTTCAACGTGCTGCAGATCCTCGTGATCGCGATCGCCGTCGGCATCGCCGCGCTCAAGGTAGGCAAGGCCGCCGAGCCCTTCCTGAACCTCAATGCCTCGGCCCTCGCCGTGATCCAGAAGGTCCTTTGGTGGATCATCCGGATCGCCCCGCTGGGCACCGTCGGCCTGATCGGCAACGCCGTGGCCGTCTACGGCTGGGACACCATCGGCTCACTCGGCAAGTTCACCTTCGCCATCTACGTCGGCGTGGCCCTCGTGCTGTTCGTCGTCTACCCAATCCTGGTCCGCAGCCACGGACTGTCGATCAAGCAGTACTTCTCCGGCGTCTGGCCGGCCGTGCAGCTGGCTTTCGTTTCCCGCTCCTCGGTGGGAACCCTGCCGCTGACCCAGCGCGTGACCGAACGTTCCCTGGGCGTCCCCCGCGCCTACGCCTCCTTTGCCGTGCCGCTGGGCGCCACCACCAAGATGGACGGCTGCGCCGCAATCTACCCCGCCGTATCCGCCATCTTCGTGGCCCAGTTCTTCGGCATCCAGCTGGACTTCAGCCAGTACCTGCTGATCGCCCTCGTCTCCGTCCTGGGCTCCGCCGCGACCGCCGGCACCACCGGCGCCGTGGTCATGCTCACCCTGACGCTCTCCACGCTGGGACTGCCGCTGGCCGGCGTCGGCCTCCTGCTGGCGATCGACCCGATCCTGGACATGGGCCGCACCGCGGTCAACGTGGCCGGACAGGCCCTGGTCCCCACCATCGTGGCCAAGCGCCAGGGCATCCTGGACGAGTCGCTCTACAACGCCCCGCGCAACGGCGACCCGTTCAGCGACGACGTCGTGGACGCCGATGTTGTTGACGCCGACGGCGACGCCCCGGCCCCCGCCGCCGGCCGCCAGGCGTCCGGTGCCTCCGACGCCCGGGAACTGGCCGGCGCGAAGGCCTAGGCACCATTTCATCGCAAAAAGTAGTCCCCGGGATCATCTTCCCGGGGACTACTTTTATGTGGCCTTAGTGTTGCTGCTCCCTAGTGGCCGCCGCCGATGACGCCCTTCTCCACGGCCTTGGTGACCGCGTCGGCCTCGGCCTGGGTCAGGGTGCCGTCGCTGACGGCCTTGTCCAGCCTGGTCTTCAGCTCGGCGGCGCGGTCCGCCTGTGCGGCGGTGCGGAGTTCCGTCAGGGCCGCGGTGACCTTGGCTTCGTCGATGCCCAGCGACGCTGCGAGCGACTTAGCCAGTTCCGCCTCCATGGCCGAGCGGTCCGGCCGGGTTCCCTCGGCCGGCGGGGTGGCGGGCTTGTGGGCGTCGCGGAAGGCCTTCAGCGCGTCGGTGACCTTGGCCTCATCGACGCCGAGCTTGGCGGCGAGTTCGGAGGCCTTCGCCCCGCCGAAGCCGCCGCGTTCGCCACCGTGGCCGTGGCCGCCGCGCATGCCCATCCCCATCCCGTCACCTTTCGTGCTGCTGCCCTCCGGGGAGGCGGTGGAGCTCGGGGTGGGGGTCGGCGTCGTGGTGGCGGAAGCCATCCCGGCGACTCCGACGCCGGCGCCCAGCGCCAGGGCGGCGGCCGAGATGCCGAGCGTGATTCTCTTGGTACGTGACATGTGCGCTCTCCTGGATCTGCCGTACGGCGACGGCTTGCGTTCTCGGAAGTCTTTTTCAAGACGTGACTCCAGTGTGTCCCGCCGGCTTCGGCGGGAGCTGTCCAGAACCTTTCATCTTCCTGTGAATGTTCCCGGCCAAATTGTTCCCCGGACCCTCCCTTGCCCGGGCGCCCAAAGTGGCTAGGCTCGCATCATGCTGATCGTCACCTCGAACGACATACCCGGCCACCGGATCGACGCCGTCTTCGGCGAAGTCATGGGTCTCACCGTCCGCTCGCGGGACGTCGGCGCCCAGGTCGTGGCGGGATTCCGTTCGCTGGCCGGCGGCGAGCTGCGCGAACTTACCCAGGTTCTCTACGAGAGCCGGCAGGAAGTCATGGCGCGGATGGTCGCCGAGGCGGCCCAGCGCGGCGCCAACGCAATTGTGGCGATGCGGTTCGATACCGCCCACATGGCCAACAACTGGACGGAGATCTGCGCCTACGGCACGGCGGTATATGCGATCCCGCTGGCCGACGGCGAGGCCGGCGCCACCGGGCAGTCCATCCAGCTGACCGGCACAGGGACCGGCGCCAGGACCGCGGGCCCAGTAGGGCCGGGCGCCGCCGGCCTCGCCCAAGGCACCGCCGGCAAATAAACTTGCCCGGAGTGCAAACATGCACATAGTCTAAGTCCATGCCCACTCCACCCCTTTTTGGCCCCGATGAGGGGGCCGCGGCGCCGTCGCGGCGCGAGCTGAACAAGGCCGCCACCCGGCAGGCCATCACGGACGCCGCCCTGGGCCTGCTCCGCACCCGGGGGCCCGGCAACTTCACGGTGGAAGACATCGCCGAAGCAGCCGGCATCTCCCGCCGGACGTTCTTCAACTACTTCAGCAGCACCGAAGTGGTCATCGCCTCGGTGACCCGCGGATTCCTTGACACCGCGCTCCAGCAGTTCCGCCTCCGGCCCGCCGGCGAGCCCGTCCTGGAGTCTGCGCGTGCGGCCCTGGTGGCACTCGCCGACCCGATGACGATCGCCCCGCTGGCCGAGCTTTACAGCCTTGGCCAGTCCAATCCGCAGCTCAACCGCTCCGAGCTGGAAGCCTGGGACCACTGCACCGCCGAGATCATCGACGCCGCCCGCGAGCGCTTCGCCCAGGGTTCCGCCCGGGGTTCCGACCAGGGGTCCGGCGTCGAGATTGACGAACTGTACCTGCGCGCCCTCGCCGGCTCCGTCATCTCCTGCGGCAAGGCCGCGATGGACGTCTGGTTCGCGCGCTGCAAGGGCTCCCTCTCCCCCGAATCACTCTCCACCCTGCGCCAACTGCTGATCGACTCCATGAGCTTGCTGGGCTCCGGATTCGCGTCCCCGGCGGCCGCCCCGGCCGCCAGCCCCACCGCCACCCCTTCCCCAGATCGGTTCTGACATGGCCCTGTTGCTCTATCGTCTCGGCAAGTTCTCCTATCGCCACCGCTGGCTGGTCATCTCCCTCTGGCTCGCCGTGATGGTGGCCGTCGGCGGTGCCGCCGCAGCGTTCCACGGCACGCTGTCCAACAACTTCCAGATCCCCGGCACCGAAACCCAGCAGATGGCGGACAAGCTCAAGAAGGACCTCCCGTCCTCCTCCGGCGGCTCGGCGAGCATCGTCTTCGAAGCCAACGACGCGCAGTTCAGCCAGGCCGGCAAGGACGCGGTCTCCGCCGCGCTGGCCAAGCTGAAAACCATCCCGGACGTCCAGGGCACGGTAGACCCGTTTGCCACCCAGGCCCAGCTGGACAAGGCCGGCACGGACCTGGCCGCCGCCGAACAAAAGGCCGCCGCCGGCAAGGCCCAGCTGGATAAGGCCGCCGCGGAGCTCGCCGCCGGCAAGGCCCAGCTGGCCGACGCAGAGCAGCAGATGGCCGCCGCCGGGCTGCCGCCCGCGGCCATCGAGGCCCAGCTCGGCCAGCAGAAGGCCGCCCTCGCCGCCGGGCAGGCAAAACTCGACGCCGGCACCAAGGAACTCGACGCCGGAAACGCCAAGCTGACGCTCGGCAAACGCCAGCTCGAAGCGTCCCAGGGCCTGCGCTTTGTCTCCGAGGACGGCAAAGCCGCCATCGCCCAGGTCCAGTTCAAGACCTCGATCAACGGCCTCAAGCCGGAGGTCCGGCAGGAAGTCCAGGACATCGTCAAGGAGGTCTCCGCCGCCAACGTGACCGCGCTGCCCAGCAAGGAAATCAGCGAGGACATCTCCGAGATCTTCGGTACCGCGGAGATTATCGGCATTGCCGTAGCCGCGCTGGTGCTGATCGTCATGCTCGGCACCCTCGTCGCCGCCGGACTCCCCCTGCTGATGGCCATCGTCGGCGTGGCCGTCGGCGTGGGCGGCACCTTCGCGCTCAGCGGCGCCGTGGACATGAGCTCCATTTCCCCGATGCTGGCCCTCATGCTGGGCCTGGCCGTCGGCATCGACTACTCCCTGTTCATTGTCAACCGGCACCGCGGCCAGCTGCTCGCCGGCATGGATCCCGAGGAGTCCGTGGCCCTGGCCACCGGCACGTCCGGCAACGCGGTGCTCTTCGCCGGCCTCACGGTGATCATCGCCCTCGCCGCCCTTGTGGTGCCGGGGCTGCCGTTCCTGGCCGTGATGGGCCTGTCCGCCGCCGCCACGGTGGCCGTCGCCGTCGTCGTCGCCCTGACCCTGACGCCGGCTGTGCTCTCCCTGGTGGGCCGCAAGCTGATTTCCAAGCGGGCCTGGGCCAAGGCGGAGCGGCACAACGCCGCGCCGGGCCACGAGTCCGAGGACCGGGCCCGGGACGAATACCGCAGCAGCCACGGCTGGGGCGGCGTCGTCACCCGGCACCCCTGGCTCTCGCTGGTGGCCGGCGTGCTGCTGCTGGGCGTGGTGGCCCTGCCCGCCAGCCAACTCCGGCTCGCCCTGCCGGATGCCAGTTCCGAGCCGGTCGCCTCGCAGGCTTTCAAGGCCTACGACGTCACCAAGCGGAGCTTCGGCGAGGGCATGACCGGGCCGATCATCGTCGTCGGCGATTTCCCTGCCGGGCTCAGCGCCGAGGAGGCGCAGGCGAAGCAGTTCGACGTCGCGGACATCCTGCGCAAGACGGACAACGTCACCGCCGCCGTGCCGCTGGCGCTTAGCGAGGACCGCCGCACCGCGGTCTTCCAGGTCCTGCCGAAGGAAGGCCCGGCCAGCGCCAGCACCGTCGACGTGGTCTCCGAACTCCGCGCCGAAAAGGCCCGGATCAACGACGCCACCGGGGTCAGCATCGGCCTCACCGGCCAGACCGCCGGCAACGTGGACGTCTCGACCAAGCTGGGCGACGCCCTGCCGCCTTACCTGGCGATCGTCGTCGGGCTCTCCCTGGTCCTGCTGCTGCTGGTGTTCCGTTCCATCGTGGTTCCGCTGCTGGCCACCGGCGGCTTCCTGCTCTCGCTTGCTGCCGCGTTCGGCGGTGTCGTGGCCGTGTACCAGTGGGGCTGGCTGGGAACCGTGTTCGGCGTCGAGAACCCCGGCGCGGTGCTGAGCTTCCTGCCCATCATCCTGATCGGCGTGCTGTTCGGCCTGGCCATGGACTACCAGGTCTTCATCGCCTCCGGCATGCGCGAGGCGTACATGCACGGCGAGACGGCCAGGCACGCGGTCCGCTCCGGCTTCAGCCACGCGGCGGCCGTGGTCACCGCCGCCGCGATCATCATGGTCAGCGTGTTCTCCGGCTTCATCTTCTCGCACTTGAACATGGTCCGGCCGCTGGGCTTCGCGATGGCCTTCGGTGTGCTGGTGGACGCCTTCGTGGTGCGCATGACGATCGTCCCGGCCGTGATGTACCTGCTCGGCCGCAAGGCCTGGTGGCTGCCGCGCTGGCTGGACCGCATCCTGCCGGACGTCGACGTCGAGGGTGCCAAGCTGCGCAAGCCGGACGCCGACGGCGGTGCGGCCGCCGACGGCGGTGCGGCCGCCTACGTGGAGCCCGCCGCGGCCGAGGCACGGTAGCCCCATCCCGTCCCCCATTGCCGCCCGTCGATCCTTGCGATCGGCGGGCGGCTTTGTTGTCGGCCGGCTCCGGCCCCCGTCCTTCCCGCCAGCGAGCCGCCCGGCAGTGCACTTCCCGGCAGTGGTGGGGCGGTCGAGGAGTAGGCGTGGCCGGTGGGGGTGGTGAGCTGGATGGTGTGCCGCCCGGGTCCGGGGCGTGGTTGTGCGCTCCAGCCAGGGGTCTCCTTGGTGTGGTTGCAGGCTTCGCAGAGTCCGGCCCCGTTTCCGCTGGTGGTTGGGCCACCGGTGTGCCACGAAACGATGTGGTCCAGGTGCCGGATGGGGGCGTCGCAGTAGGGTGTCCGGCAAGTGTCGTCGCGAGCCTGGATGAACCGGCGCAACCCGGACGGGAAGAGCCGGGCGCGGGAGTCCATCCCGAGGAGTTCGCCGGTGGCTGGGGCCGTGTAAAGCCGGCGGACCCAGGTTGCGAAGGCCGGTTCGTTGCTGGCAAGACGCGCGCCGCCCGTGCCCCAGACCTCATCCGTGCGCTTGCCCGTACCCGCGTTCTTAAGCAGTGCACGAGCCCAGCCTGCCGGGACGATGCCATACCCCGGCAGCCGTGCAGGTTCGCTGTCGCCCTGGAAGAAGGTGCGGTCGGTCATGACCAGCTGGATCTCGATGCCGCTGATCCCGCCGGCCTTCCCGGTGGTGCGTTCGACCAGGGCGTCGGCCATGAGCTGGGCCCGGGAGCGGGGATCACCGGAGCTGCGGGCCGAATCGGCATGCTGGGTCAGGGCCGCCTGCACGGCGACACCGGCCGCGACCGGCAGCAGTGCCGTGAGGTAGCACATGGTGTCCGGCGCCGGGCGGAGACTGACACGGCGTTCGGTCGCGGCATGAGCCGCGCGCTGAGTGACCGATCGCGGGTCGCGGCGGTACGCCGCCGCCCTGGCCGCGGCGACGATGGCCCGGTCTCCGGCGCCGTCGAACGTCCCGGCGTCGGGCGCGAGTTCCTCGTCGACGGCGGCCCGCTCCTCCGGGGACAGGCACGCGGTTTCCCGCACGAGCAGCGTGGCGCGCCATTCGTTGAGCTGCCCGGTCTCGAGCGCGGCGAGGGTGTGCGGCATCTCCGTCACCAAGGCCTTCGCCAATCCGAGGAGCCGTCCGCCGTGGGCCGGTGATTCCCGCCGGGCCAGTGCGATCTGCGCGGCAATCCCGACGCCCAGGTCTGCGGCGGGCATGCCGGCGTCGGCCTGTTCACCCCGCTGCAGCAGATCAAAGGCAACGGACAGCCGCGCCTGACGGGCGGCCAGGGCGGACTTGCGGTCTTCCACGGCCCGGATCTCGGCGATCAAACGGGCGCTGTCCGACTCAGGCACGTCGCCGCTCAGCACTGTGGCTGCATCGTCTGATGCCGGCCTCTTCCCGCAATTGCAGGCACAGCCGCACCCAACTGCTGCTTCGAGGACCGCCGCCTGATGACCGTGCATGACTTAAGTGTCCTGGAGGGCTAAGACATTGATGAGGGCCAAGAGCAGCCGATCCACCGCTTCGGTCGCCATCGGGGTGGTGCCCGCTTCGAGGGCAACTGCGGGACCACGACATAGCACTGCGGCCACTTCGAGACGGGTCGTGACAGTCGTTAGGGCGGACTGCAGCTCCTCCAACCGCAACACCTCTTCGATCAGTCCGGCGCCGCTTTCGGGCAATGCCATCTCCTCAAGTGCCCGGCAACACAGGGCAATGACGCTGCGAAGATTCCCTACGACCGCTCGGTTACCATCCATGGCCTAACTCTCCCAGCGACCTCTGACAGAAAGCGCTCACCGACGACCAGCCCCAGGAACTAGGCTGGTGCCGTGACCCGCCTCATTCTTGCCTCCCAGTCCCCCGCCCGCACCAAGCTGCTCAGCAACGCCGGGATCGCCCACGACGTGCTCGTCTCCGCTGTCGATGAGGACGCCGTGCAGGCCCGCTACGGCGTGACCGACCCGCACGACACCGCCCTGCTGCTGGCGCGGGCCAAAGCCGAGGCGGTCGCCTCGCTGCCGGAGGCGGACGGCGCCCTGGTGATCGGCTGCGACTCCGTCTTTGAGTTCGACGGCGAGGCCCACGGCAAGCCCTACACCGCCGACGTCGCCAAGGAACGGATGCTCCGGATGAGCGGCGGCATGGGCGTGCTGCACACCGGCCACTGGCTGGTGGACTGCCGGGACACCGACCCGGGCTCGCCGGACGACGGCACCGGCACCGGCGCCGGCACGGGCGCGACGCTCGGCGCCGTCTCCTCCGCCGAGGTGCACTTCATGGAGATGAGCGAGGCGGAGATCGACACGTACATCGCCACCGGCGAGCCGCTCCAGTGCGCCGGCTCCTTCACGATCGACGGCTACGGCGGGGCCTTCATCCGCAAGGTCGACGGCGACCCCCACACCGTCGTCGGGCTCTCCATCTCCACCCTGCGCAGCCTGCTGGGCCAAGCCAAAGTGAACGTCACCGAACTCTGGACCGGCGGCGCCGCGGACCCGGCCGACATCCGCGCAAAGTGAGCCATTTCGCACCGCCTTGTAGGAACCCCACAAAGGATCGGCTGTTTACGCGCGGGATCCGCAAGTAATATCGGCGGAACCCACAAAACCGCGCTAGGCTCCCTGAAGGAAAGAAGGAGACGCCTTGTCAGCAAATTCGGAGCAGTCCGCCACGCAAGTGCCCGCAAACACCACGCCGGGCACCCATCCCCTGAGCAAGGTGCTGATCGCCAACCGCGGCGAAATCGCCGTGCGCATCATCCGCGCCGCGCGCGATGAAGGCATCGCCTCCGTGGCGGTCTACGCGGATCCGGACCGCGACGCCCTGCACGTCAAGCTCGCCGACGAGGCCTACGCCCTGGGCGGCAACACCGCCGCCGAGTCGTACCTGGTGATGGACAAACTGATCGAGGTGGCCCGGCGCTCCGGCGCCGACGCCATCCACCCCGGCTACGGCTTCCTCGCCGAGAACGCCGACTTCGCCGCCAAGGTAATCGACGCCGGCATCACCTGGATCGGCCCCTCCCCGGAGGCCATCTCCGCCCTGGGCGACAAGGTCCAGGCCCGCCACATCGCCGAAAAGGTCGGCGCCCCCCAGGTTCCCGGCACCGCCGACCCGGTGCAGTCCGCCGAGGAAATCCTCGAATTCGTGGACAAGTTCGGCCTGCCGGTCGCCATCAAGGCGGCCTTCGGCGGCGGCGGACGCGGCATCAAGGTGGCCCGCAGCCGCGAGGAAATCCCCGAACTGTTCGAATCCGCCGTGCGCGAAGCCACCGCAGCGTTCGGCCGCGGCGAGTGCTTCATCGAACGCTTCCTGGACGCCCCGCGGCACGTTGAGACCCAGTGCCTGGCCGACGCGCACGGCAACGTCGTCGTCGTGTCCACCCGGGACTGCTCGCTGCAGCGCCGCAACCAGAAGCTGGTGGAAGAGGCCCCCGCCCCGTTCCTCACCGAGGAGCAGAACCAGCGGCTCTACGAATCCTCCAAGGCCATCCTCAAGGAAGCCGGCTACCTCGGCGCCGGCACCTGCGAATTCCTCGTGGGCCAAGACGGCACCATCTCCTTCCTCGAGGTCAACACCCGCCTCCAGGTGGAGCACTGCGTCTCCGAGG
>NZ_CAXHZI010000015.1:0-78759 GCF_964021775.1 uncultured Arthrobacter sp. | reverse complement strand
GTTGCGCTCGATGCAGGGGATCTGCACGAGCCCGCCGATCGGGTCGCAGGTCAGGCCGAGGTTGTGCTCCATCGCGATCTCCGCGGCGTTCTCCACCTGCTGGGGCGTGCCGCCCATGACCTCGGCCAGACCGGCGGCCGCCATCGACGACGCCGAGCCCACCTCGCCCTGGCAGCCGACCTCGGCGCCGGAAATGGAGGCTTGTTCCTTGTACAGCACCCCGATGGCGCCGGCGGTCAGCAGGAACTTGACCACTACGTCGTCGCGGTCCTGCTGTGTCGCTTTGTCCATGCCGGGGGCGAAGTGCAGCGCGTAGTAGAGCACCGCGGGGATGATCCCGGCGGCGCCGTTGGTGGGCGCGGTGACAACCCGGCCACCGGAGGCGTTCTCCTCGTTCACCGCCAGCGCGATCAGGTTCACCCACTCCTGCCAGTATTTAGGGTCCCGGTAGTCCGGGTCCTGGCCGTGGTTTTCCTTCATCAGCCGTTCGTGCCAGTCGGGGGCCCGACGGCGGACCTTGAGGCCGCCGGGAAGCAGCCCTTCGCGCTTGAGGGAGGTTTCCACGCATTCGGCCATGACGGAGTAGATGTGCAGCAGCCCCTCGCGGATTTCCTCGTCGCTGCGGGAGGCGCGCTCGTTGACCAGCATGATGTCGCCGATCGAGAGGCCCTTGGACTGGCAGCGGCCCAGCAGTTCCGCGGCGGTGCGGAACGGCAGCGGAAGTTCCTTCTTGGACTCGTCGAGTTCCTTCAGGGCCGCGTCCTCCTCGCCTTCGCGGACGATGAAACCGCCGCCGACGGAGAAGAACGTGGCGCTGTGCAGGACGGCGCCGCCGGCGTCGGAGACCGTGAACGTCATGCCGTTGGTGTGCCGGGGCAGGATCGTCAGCGGCCGGAGCACCATGTCCTTCACCCCGTAGGGCAAGGCGACGGATCCGGCCAGTTGGAGAGTTCCGGTCTGGGCGATCGCGGCCAGCCGGCCCTCGACTTCCTCCGGCAGGATCTTCTCCGGATGGTAGCCCTCAAGGCCGAGCAGGATGGCCGTCATGGTGCCGTGGCCGTGGCCGGTGGCGGCGAGCGAGCCATACAGGTCAACCCGCAGCGACGCCACCCGTCCCAGGTCCCCCGAGGCTTTGAGCTCCTCGGCAAACACCGCAGCAGCCCGCATCGGCCCCACGGTGTGCGAACTCGAAGGCCCGATCCCAATCGAGAACAGATCAAAGACGCCTACAGCCATTACTAAATCCTAACTAAAACACTGCACGGGGTGGGTCGAAGTCTCGGGTCGGGATGGGTGGCGGTTGGGCGGGGCTCCTCCGCGTGCTCGGTCGGCGCCGCCCGCTGAGCGGACGTCGCACTCCCTTAGACGCACGCTTCCGGACCCCACCCGACCGCCGTACGCAAGTCGCCAAAGCGGTGACATGGGCAGCCCTTGGAACCATCCGACTCCATCACCGGCGAGCCGGCCCCGGAGCCAGCCACACCCGTGGGTGGACACGAGAGCGCTGTTAGCCCAGGTTGGCG
This sequence comes from uncultured Arthrobacter sp., assembly GCF_964021775.1. Lineage (GTDB taxonomy): Bacteria > Actinomycetota > Actinomycetes > Actinomycetales > Micrococcaceae > Arthrobacter. The sequence continues at coordinate 77,236 of NZ_CAXHZI010000015.1, read as the reverse complement.
ACTGACGGGTAGAGCGGGTGGGCGGCGGCGAGGGCCTCGACCCGGGCGCGCAGTCCGGACAGGTCCGCGCCGGCGTCGGCGGTCAGCGCCTCGGCGATGATATCCGCCACTTCGGTGAAGGCGGCTTCGCCGAAGCCTCGGGTGGCAAGCGCCGGGGTGCCGATCCGCAGCCCCGAGGTGACCATCGGCGGGCGCGGATCGAACGGGACGGCGTTGCGGTTGACGGTGATGTCGATTTCCGCGAGGCGGTCCTCGGCTTCCTGCCCGTTCAGCTCGCAGTTGCGCAGGTCCACCAGGACCAGGTGCACGTCGGTGCCGCCGGAGATCACGTTGATTCCCTTGGCGGTGACGTCCGGCTGGACCAGGCGCTCGGCGAGGATCCGGGCGCCAGCCAGCACGCGTTCCTGGCGTTCCTTGAACTCGGGCGAGGCGGCAATCTTGAACGCCACGGCTTTGCCGGCGATGACGTGCTCCAGCGGCCCGCCCTGCTGGCCGGGGAACACGGCCGAGTTGATCTTCTTGGCGATGTCGGCGTCGTTCGAGAGGATGATGCCGCCGCGCGGACCGGCGAGGGTCTTGTGCGTCGTGGAGGTGGTCACGTGCGCGTGCGGCACCGGCGAGGGGTGCAGCCCGGCGGCCACGAGCCCGGCGAAGTGGGCCATGTCCACCATCAGGTAGGCCCCCACCGAGTCGGCGATCCGGCGGAATTCCGCGAAATCAAGCTGGCGGGCGTACGCGGACCAGCCGGCCACGATGAGCTGCGGCTTGTGTTCCTGGGCGAGGCGCTCCACCTCGGCCATGTCGATCCGGTGGTCGTCTTCCCGGACCTGGTACGGGATCACGTTGTACAGCCGGCCGGAGAAGTTGATCTTCATGCCGTGGGTCAGGTGGCCGCCGTGCGCCAGGTTCAGGCCCATGATGGTGTCGCCCGGACGGATCAGGGCGTGCATGACCGAAGCGTTGGCCTGGGCGCCGGAGTGCGGCTGGACATTGGCGTACTCGGCGCCGAACAAGGCCTTGACCCGGTCGATCGCGAGCTGCTCGACGACGTCGACGTGCTCACAGCCGCCGTAATAGCGCTTGCCCGGGTAGCCCTCGGCGTACTTGTTGGTCAGCACCGAGCCCTGCGCCTGCATGACGGCCTTGGCGGTGTGGTTCTCCGAGGCGATCATTTCCAGGCCGTCGCGCTGCCGGCCCAGCTCGGCGTCGATCTTCGCGGCGATCTCCGGATCCAGCGCGGACAGCTCAGCGTCCAGGCTCGGGGAAACGACCTGCTCGAACACCGTTTCGGTGCCGGTCGCTGCGCCGCTCACAGTTCGCCGCCGTTCTTGGACGCGTAGTCCTGCGCGGAGAGCAGCGGGCCGTCGGATTCCGCGGCCACCTTGAAGAGCCAGCCGGCGCCGTACGGATCGCTGTTGATCAGCGCGGGATCGTCGACGACGGCGGGGTTGATCTCCGTTACCTCGCCCGTCACCGGGGCGTACAGGTCCGAGACGGACTTGGTCGACTCGACCTCGCCGCAGGTCTCCCCCGCGGTCACCGCAGCGCCGACCTCGGGCAGGTCCACGTAGACGATGTCGCCCAGGGCATCCGTGGCCACGGCCGAGATGCCGATGGACACAACGTTCCCGGCCTCGCGGGCAACCCACTCGTGCTCGTCGGAGTACTGCAGTTCAGGGGCAACTTTTGCCATGTGTTTTTCCTTTACGTTTGAAAAGTCGTGGGCTAAATCAATTGTGGCTGGGTTACGCGGCGGAGTTCGCCATCCTCCGCGTGCTCGCTCGTACACCCCATCGTCTCCCTAACCTCGCAAGCTCGGTCAGGGAACCCTGACGATGGGGCACTCGCTTAGACGCACGCTTCCGGATGGCGCTCCCCCGCCGCTACCATTCAGTCCAGTTTCGGGGCCAACAGTTCTCCGGAAAGAAACAGTGGCCGTCGAGATCTACGAGGGCCGGGCCGCGGTAGGCGGTGCGGGCTCCAGCACCTTTGGCTTTCGAAGGCGTCTCCCAAGGTGATTGGAACCGAAGGTGGGCTGCCCCCGAGGGGCCGGCTGGCCGCGGTTTTCGAAAGCGTGCGTCAAAGCGACGAAGGAGCAGCACGCGTGAAAACCGGGGCCCGCCGGTCCCGGATTCGGGACCAGACGGCCGGTCCCGGAACCAGCCACGGCTCCGGGACAGACCCGCCGGGCTACTTTTGGCGCTTGTAGAAAGGCAGTGCGACAACTTCGAACGGCTCCGCTTTGCCGCGCAGGTCGATGTCCAGGGCCGTGCCGGGTTCGGTGAACTCGACGTCGACGTAGGCCATGGCGACCGGGTAGCCCAGGGTGGGGCTGGGCTGGCCGGAGGTGACTTCGCCGACGGTGTTGCCATCCTTCAGGACGGGGTAGTGGCCGCGGCCCGCGCGGCGGCCAAGGCCCTTGAGCCCGACGAGCTTGCGGCCGGTGGTGGCGCCGGCGCCGGCTTCCTTTTTGGCGGCCAAGGCCGCCTTGCCGACGAAGTCACCTTCCTTGGACAGCGCGACGACGGGGCCCAGCCCGGCGGCGAAGGGATCGCCCTCGAGGGAGAGCTCGTTGCCGTAGAGCGGCATGCCGGCCTCGAGCCGGAGCGAGTCCCGGGAGGCGAGGCCGGCGGGCGTCAGCTCGCCCTCCTCGGCGATGGCGATGAGCGCCTGCCACAGGGCGGCGGCGTCGTCGTTGGACACGAAGATCTCAAAGCCGTCCTCACCGGTGTAGCCGGTGCGGGCCAGCAGCAGGTCCCGGCTGGCGCCGCCGACCATAAACGGGACGTCGACGGCGGCATAGTACTTCAGCCCGGTGACGAGCTCGTGCTGCGCGGCGGGGACCAGACGGAGCAGGATCGCCTCGGCCTTGGGGCCCTGGACCGCGACCAGCGAGGTCTCGGCGGAGGCGTCCTGGACCGTGACGTCGAACCCGCCTTCTTGGGCAGAACCAGCCCGCTCGGCCAGGGCCGCGGCGACGACCTTGGCGTTGCCGGCGTTGGGGACGACGAGGAACTTGTCGTCGCCGCGGCGGTAGGTGATGAGGTCGTCGATGATGCCGCCGTCCTCGTTGCAGATCAGCGAGTACTTGGCTTTGCCGACCGCCATGGCGGAGATCTTGCCCACCAGGGCGTAGTCCAGGAAGGCGGCGGCGTCCGGGCCGGTGACCCAGACTTCGCCCATGTGGGAGAGGTCGAACAGGCCCGCGGATTTGCGGACGGCATGGTGTTCGGCGAGTTCGGAGCTGTACTTGAGCGGCATCTGCCAGCCGCCGAAGTCCGTGAAGGACGCGCCGAGTTTCTTGTGCTCTTCGTACAGTGCCGTGTAGTTCTCAGTCATCGTTGGCTGTCCCTAGTCGTTGGAGGCGGAGGTGGCGGAGTGGTCTGCGGTGTCTTCTTCGAAGGCTTCGAGCGGAGGGCAGGAGCAGATCAGGTTGCGGTCGCCCGCGGCGCCGTCGATCCGGCCCACCGGCGGGAAGTACTTGTCCTGCTTGAGGGTGTGGACCGGGAAGACGGCCTGTTCGCGCGGGTAGCTACGCTCCCAGGTGGTGCTGATCACGGCCGCTGCGGTGTGCGGGGCGTTGCGCAGCGGGCTGTGCTCCACGCTGAAGTCGCCGTGCGCCACCTGGTCGATCTCGGCGCGGATGGCGATCATGGCGGTGATGAACCGGTCGATTTCGCCGAGGTCCTCGGATTCGGTGGGTTCGACCATCAGGGTGCCGGCCACCGGGAACGCCAGGGTGGGGGCGTGGAAGCCGTAGTCGATCAGGCGCTTGGCCACGTCCTCGGCCGTGACACCGGTCTTGGCCGTGAGTTCGCGCAGGTCCAGGATGCACTCGTGCGCCACCAGGCCGCCTTCGCCGGTGTAGAGCACCGGGAAGTAGTCGTTAAGCCGGGCCGCGATGTAGTTCGCGGCGAGCAGGGCGGACTTGGTGGCCTCGGTCAGGCCGGCTCCGCCCATCAGCTTCACGTAGGCCCAGGAGATCGGCAGCACGCCGGCCGAGCCGTAGCGGGAGGCGGAGATCGGGGTGCCATCGGCGCCGTTGGCCGGATCAGCCGCGTTGCCCGGCATGAACGGGGCCAGGTGCGCCTTGGCCGCGACCGGGCCGACGCCGGGTCCGCCGCCGCCGTGCGGGATGCAGAAGGTCTTGTGCAGGTTCAGGTGCGAGACGTCGCCGCCGAACTGGCCCGGCTGGGCCAGACCGACGAGGGCGTTGAGGTTGGCGCCGTCGATGTAGACCTGGCCGCCGGCGGCGTGGACAGCGTCGCAGACCTCGCGGACGTCGGCGTCGTACACCCCGTGCGTGGAGGGGTAGGTGATCATGATGCAGGACAGGGCATCGCGGTGCTGCTCGATCTTGGCGGTGAGGTCGGCGTGGTCGATCGTGCCGTCGGAGGCGGTGGCCACGACGACGACCTTCATGCCGGCCAGCACGGCCGAAGCCGCGTTGGTGCCGTGCGCGGAGGCCGGGATCAGGCAGACGTTGCGCTGGTCGTCGCCGCGGGAGAGGTGGTAGCCGCGGATGGCGAGCAGGCCGGCCAGCTCGCCCTGGGAGCCGGCGTTGGGCTGGATGGAGACCTGGTCGTAGCCGGTGATCTCGGTCAGCTGCGCTTCGAGGTCCTCGATCAGTTCGCGCCAGCCGGCGGTCTGGGATTCGGGGGCGAAGGGGTGGATGGAGGCGAACTCCGGCCAGGAGATGGCTTCCATCTCGGCGGTGGCGTTCAGCTTCATGGTGCACGAGCCCAGCGGGATCATGGTGCGGTCCAGGGCGAGGTCGCGGTCCGAGAGGCGGCGGATGTAGCGCAGCAGCTGGGTTTCGGAGCGGTGCGTGTTGAAGACCGGGTGCTGGAGGTAGTCGGAGGTGCGTTCGACGGCGGCATCCAGTCCGAAGCCGGCGTCACTGTCGGATTCTGCGTCAGTGACGCTGGCGCCGAAGGCGGCAACGACGTCGGAGACGATCGCCGTCGTGGTGGCCTCATCGGCGGAGATGCCGACGGTGTCGGCGTCGATGGCGCGCAGGTTGATGCCCTTGGCCTCCGCGGCGGCGATGATGTCCGTGGCCTTGCCGGGCACGGACACGGTCACGGTGTCGAAGAAGGAGCTGTGCAGCACGTCGAAGCCGGCGGCCTTGAGCGAGGCGGCGATGGTCCGGGCGTGGGCGTGGGTGGTCTCGGCAATCGCCTTGAGCCCGTCCGGGCCGTGGTAGACGGCGTAGAAGGAGGCCACGATGGCCAGCAGCGCCTGCGCGGTGCAGATGTTGGAGGTGGCCTTCTCGCGGCGGATGTGCTGCTCGCGGGTCTGCAGGGCCAGGCGGTAGGCGGGGACGCCGGCGTTGTCCTTGGAAACGCCGACCAGGCGGCCGGGCATGGAGCGTTCGAGGCCCTTCTGGACGGCCATGTACGCGGCGTGCGGCCCGCCGAAGAACAGCGGCACGCCGAAGCGCTGCGCGGAGCCGACGGCGATGTCCGCGCCCTGCTCGCCCGGGGAGGTGATCAGGGTCAGGGACAGCAGGTCCGCGGCGACCGTGACCAGCGCGCCGCGCTCTTTGGCGTCGGCGATGACGGCGGAGTGGTCGAAGACGCGGCCGGAGGCGCCGGGCTGCTGCAGCACCACGCCGTTGATGATGCCCTCGGGCAGGCCCTTGGAGAGATCGGCGACCTCCACCTCGAAGCCGAGGGCCTCGGCGCGGCCCTTGACGATCGCGATGGTCTGCGGGAGGCAGTCGGCGTCGAGGACGGTCTTGCCGTCGTGCGCAGTCTTGTTCTTGTTGGCCCGGCGCATCATCAGCACGGCCTCGGCGACGGCGGTGGCTTCGTCCAGCAGCGAGGCGTTGGCGATCGGCAGGCCGACCAGGTCCTGGACCATGGTCTGGAAGTTCAGCAGGGCCTCGAGCCGGCCCTGCGAGATTTCCGGCTGGTACGGGGTGTACGCGGTGTACCAGGCGGGGGCCTCGAGGATGTTGCGGCGGATCACGGCCGGGGTGACGGTGTCGAAGTAGCCCTGGCCGATCATCTGCACGGCGGTCTTGTTCTTCGACGCCAGCCTGCGCAGCGCGGCAAGGACCTCAACCTCGCTGAGGGCTGCCCCGAGCGCGAGGTCGGAGTCCTGCCGGATGTCCTTCGGGACGGCGGTATCCACGAGGGCGTCGACGGTGTCATAGCCGACAGCCTTCAACATGGCGTCGACGTCGGCCTGGCGGCGGGCGCCGATGTGCCGGTCAACGAAGGACGTGGAGGCTGAGGTAACAGTCACAAGGAACTCCATAACTAAGGCGGCGCAGGGTACGCCACATTGATTCGGGTTCCTCCCCGCTCTGTATTGGACCTGAGAGTTTCCGCGCAGCCGCTTTTGCGAGGCTCCGCTTGCACCGTCGGTGAGCACGGCATGTCGGAGGACATGCCTGCTGCTTTCCAGAGTTGCCTTGCCGCGGCGGTACATGGGCCTGAGAGATTCCTGGGGAGGGTTTGCTCCTACGGCGCCTGCTTGTACCTACTTGCAGGACTCTCCCGCCGCAGATCAAAGGCTTATTCAATTGCTCGTGACCGTAGTCACAGACTCCATTGTCCTATGGCGGACGCGCGTCCGCAAACTCCGCCCCGTGCCGGCACGAACGTTAACGGACGCTCCCGCACATCCGGCGGAAATTTCCCCAACGCTCCCGCACATCCGGCGTCAATTTCCCCAACGCTCCCGCACATCCGGCGTCAATTTCCCCAACGCTCCCGCACATCCGGCACGAATTTCGCCAACGCTCCCGCACATCCGGTACGAATTTCGCCAACGCTCCCGCACCTGACCTGCGGGGGTTCCGAAATTTGCAGCCTGCTGATCCGCGGGAGCGTTACGTGCAGACTCGCCCATCTGCGGGAGCGTTACGCACAAACCCGCCATACCTGCGGGAGCGTTACGCACAAACCCGCCATACTTGCGGGAGCATCACGTCCAGACGAGCCGGACCTGCGGGAGCGTCACGCACAAACCCGCCGGACCTGCGGGAGCGTCAAGTCCAGACCCGCCGGACCTGCGGGAGCGTCAAGTCCAAACCCGGCGGATCTGCGGGAGGGTTCCCACTTTTGCAGCGTGACCTGCGGGAGGGTTGCGTCCAGACCCGCCGGACCTGCGGGAGCGTCACCCACAAACCCGCCACACCTGCGGGAGCGTCCCTGGGTGGGGCAGCCTTTAGCCGCGCAGCCGCTCGACGGCGGCCAGCAGACTCTCCACGTCACCGGCCACGTCCGGAGCTGCTCCGCCGGGCCCGCGGGCCAGCATGGCGTTGAAGTACAGCCCGTCGCCCATGTACAGCACGGGCTTGGCCATAGCCGGGCCCACGTCGGCCGCGAGCAGCGCCAGCCAGCTCTCCTGGACACCGGCCATCCGCCGCAGGGTCTCGGCGTGTGCCACTTCGGCGAGTCGGGTGGCGGCCACGAACACCCGGTCCAGCGGGGTATCGGCCCACACCGAGGACTTGATGAAATACGCCGCGGCCCCTTCCGGCGCCGCGGCCATAGCCTCAAGGTCTTCTGCGAGGAGCCGGTCCAGGCGCTCCAGCAGCACCGAGATCATCGCATCCTTGGTGGGGAAGTGGTAAAGCAGGCCGCCCTTGGAGACGCCTGCCGTCCGGGCCACCGCGTCCAGCGTCGCGGCACGCTCACCCTCCGTGATGAGCAGTGACTCGAACGCATCTAGGACGGCTTCACGGGCGACGGGTTTTCTGGCCATGACTCCCATCATGCCCGTCCGGACCGCCATTTCTTAACTGTACCGTCCAGACGGTACAGTTAACCTCCATGAGCGCCACTTCCATGTCCGCAGCCGTCCGTCCCGCCCCGGCCCCACGGGCACCCTGGCGCGACTGGGTGGCGCTGTCCCTGCTGATGTTCCCGGTGCTGCTCGTGGCCGTGGACAACACGGCCCTGACGTTTGCCCTGCCCGCCATTGCCCGCAGCCTGGATACCACCGGGGTGGAACTGCTGTGGATTGTCGATGCCTATCCGCTGGTCCTGGCCGGGCTCCTGGTGGCGATGGGCAGCCTGGGCGACCGGATCGGCCGCCGCCGGCTGCTGTTCGTTGGCAGTGCCGGCTTCGCGGCCGTCTCCGCGGCGACGGCCTTTGCGCCCGGCGCGGAGTGGCTGATCGCGGGCCGGGCCGGCTTGGGGTTCTTCGGCGCCATGCTGATGCCATCCACGCTGTCCCTGATCCGCAATATCTTCCCGGAGCCCAACCGGCGCCGGCTCGCGGTGGCGATCTGGGCCGCGGGCTTCTCCGGCGGCGCCGCACTCGGCCCGATCGTCGGCGGCTGGCTCGTCGAACACCTCTGGTGGGGCGCGGTCCTGCTGGTCGCAGTGCCGATCATCGCGCCGCTGCTGGTCCTGGGCCCCGCGCTGATCCCGGAATCCCGGGACCCCAACCCGGGCCGGGTGGACGTGCCCAGCATCGTCCTGTCCCTGCTGGCCATGGTGCCGGCGGTCTACGGCATCAAGATCCTCGCCACCGACGGCGTGGCACCGGAACCGCTTGCCGCCCTCGGCGCCGGGCTGCTGATGGGCTTCGCGTTCGTCCGCCGCCAGCGCCGGCTGGCCGCCTCGGACACGGCCACTCCCCTGCTGGACCTCAGCCTCTTCGGCAACCCGGTGTTCAGCACCGCCATCACTGCCAACGTCCTGGCCCTGTTTTCCTATAACGGCTTCATCCTGTTCCTCGCCCAGCACCTGCAACTGCTCGAGGGCCAGTCCCCGTCGGAGTCCGGCGTCGCGATGGTCCCGGCACTGGTCGCCACCGTCGTCGCCGGCCTGCTTGTGGTCCCGCTGGTGCGCCGGATCCGGCCCGGCTTTGTGGTGGCCGGCGGGCTGCTGCTGAGCGCAGCCGGTTACGCCCTGGTGGCCCTGGGCGACCACAGTGCCGGGCCAGGAGTGCTGCTGGCCGCCCTGCTGGTGCTCTGCCTGGGCGTCGGCGCAGCCGAGACCATCTCCAACGACCTGATACTGGGCGCGGCACCGGCCGCGAAGTCGGGCGCGGCGGCCGCCATTTCGGAAACCGGCTACGAGGTCGGCTCGCTGCTGGGCACCGCCATCCTCGGCTCCATCCTGACCGCTTCCTACCAGCGCAACCTCCGGCTGCCCGACGGCGTTGCCGGGGCGGCGCCGTCGGAAGCCGCCGCCCAGGCCGGCGAGACCCTGGCCGGAGCCGCTGAGCTGGCCCACGCCCTGCCGGGACCGCTGGCAGAGGCCGTGATGGCCGCCGCCCGCGCGGCATTCGACTCCGGCGTCCACATCACCGCCGCGATCGCGCTGGTGCTGATGGCCGGCGCCGCGGTGCTGGCCGGCGCCGCGGTGCTGGCCGGCGTCGTCCTGCGCAAGGTGCCGACGGCGAACTAGCCGCCGGCGTCAGCCCGCCTCGACGGCGGCCTTCAGCGCGTCCAGCAGGCCGGCGGTGCCTTCCTCGCGGCCAGCCACCTGCTCGGCGTCGCTCGCGGCCGTCCCGGTGAAGAACGCGCCCTGCTCGGTCAGGGTCAGGACGGTGCCGTCGCCGTCGGGCTCCAGCTCGATAGTGCTGAGCGACACGGACATGCGCCGTCCGTCGAGAAGCATTTCGTAGCTGTAGACGATCCGTTCGTTCTCGACGATGTCGTGGTAGATCGCATGCATGGTCGAGACCCAGCTCCCTACCGGGCCGCCGACGTCGGTCTCGCGGCCGCCCTCCCGGAAGTCGAGGCTGGATTCGCCCTGGTACCACTCCGGCGGGCCGCCGAACCATTTTTTCTTGCTGGCGTGGTCGGCAAACGCTGCGAAGACGCGGGCCGGCGGCGCGTTCAGGCGGCGTTCCAAACTGAAGCTTGCGTGCGTAACGGGGACACTCATAACGGACTCCTCATGGCTCGTGGCGGAATGGCTCAGTACGGAGGCTGGGATCCAGGAATTGCTCCAGCCGGTCAAGGCGGCGCTCCTCCGGTGTCCGGCGCAGGCCCAGCCAGCCTTCGGCGCGCCGGACCGCGGCAGGGACAATGCTGCAGCTGCGCACCCTGCCGATCTTCTCGCTGCGGATCAGGCCGCTGGCTTCCAGGACCTGAAGGTGCTGGACAATCCCGGGCAGGCTGATCTGAAACGGTGCCGCCAGCTCGGAGACGGTCGCCGGCCCCTCGCATAGGCGGACCACGATGGCCCGGCGGGTGGGATCCGCGAGGGCGTGGAAGACGCCGTCGAGCTCGCGTTCGCTGTCCTCCCGTTCGCTGTCCTCCCGCTTCCCGTCCGGACCGCCTTCATTGTTAAGCACATACTTAAGTATTGCGCTGTGGCAGCGGCTGTCAAGGGGTTAAAAACAAGCGCCCGACGCCGGGAGGGAACCCGGCGCCGGACGCTTGGAAGGCGCGTGGAAGGAGGCGCCTACTCCTTGCTGTCCGGGGTGGTGACGCTGGCGGTGGCGCGCATGGTTTCGGCGTTCACCATCCAGGCGTACTGCTCCAGCTTGGCGATAAAGGCGTGCAGCAGGTCGGCGGTGGTGGGGTCTTCCTCGTCCACCTCGTCGTGCACCTTGCGCATGGTGCCGACGGCGGCCTCGAGCGCGGCGACGATCTTGTCGATCGCATCCTTGGTGTTGATCAGGCCGGTCGGGAATTCGGCGAGCGCGGTGGTCTTGGAAACGGTGGAGCTACGGCCGTCCGGCAGGGCATGGAGGGCGCGCATCCGCTCGGCCAGATCGTCGGCAAAGCCGCGGGCAGCCTCGATGATCTCATCCAGCTGCAGGTGAAGGTCGCGGAAGTTCGTGCCCACGATGTTCCAGTGGGCCTGCTTGCCCTGGACATGGAGCTCGATCAGGTCCACAAGAACGGCCTGCAGGTTGCTCGTCAGGGTGGGTGTTGCTTTCATGCATCCTCCTTGGTAGGAACGGCTGGTCCGGCGTTATGCCTCAGACGCTACCCCAGGGAGCAGACGGCACGCGATGGTCGCGGCGGAATTTCACGATCAGCTTACTAAGTGAGCTTACTAACCGTGCGGGCGGCCTCAGACGGCCTGGTTCAGCATCGGCCCCTGCGGGAAGATGGCCCGGGTGATGCCGCCGGCCGTGGCTTCGGAGAGCTGGGCCAGGTAGTCGTTCCGGCGGCGCGGCGTGATCCGGGACTGCGGCTCGAAGCCCTGATCCGGGTCGTCCGCGTAGTGGGCGGTCAGGCCGTCGCGCATGAGGCGGATCGCCTCGGCGCGCTGCTGCGACACCGCCGCGTGCGTGGAGCCCAGCTCGGCTGCCAGGTCCTTGACGGTCCGGTCGCCGAAGTAGATCTCCTCGACCACGTAGCGCATCCGTTCCGGCAGCGACTTCACGGCCGCGCGGAGGTACTGGAGCCGTTCGTCCGCAAGCACGGAGTGCTCAGGGGTCAGGGTCTCGGCAGCGAGCGTGTCGACGACGGCGTCGTCCAGCGGCGTGAGGGTGCGGGACGCGTCGGCGAGGGCCGCTTCCACGACGCTTTGCTGGACGCCGAGCGCGGACGCGATCTCGTCCACCGAGGGCGTGCGCCCGAGGGCCGCCGCGAGGGTTTCCTGGACGGACATGGTCTCTTTGATCCGGCGGCGTGCGGAGCGGGTGGCCCAGTCGCTGGCCCGCATCTCGTCGGCGAAGGCGCCGAGAATGCGGCGGCGGGCGAAGGCTCCGAAGGGTACGCCAAGGGCCGGGTCGAAGGAATCGGCCGAGGTAATCAAGGCAACGGCGCCAGCCGACGCCAGGTCATCGCGCGAGAGGTGGGACGCCTTCGAGCACAAATCTGAGACGAGATAGCCAACCAGCGGAAGGTGCTGGGTGACCATCTCGTTGCGTTCCACGCGATTCAATAGTGTGTCCCCCCATGAGACGGATCAGGAGCTTTAAAACCCTGAGAGCCGCACCCGCAAACAGTCCCGCACTCCCCCCATGGGAGGCGGTGTTCGAAGCCGGGGCGCAGCACCCAGAACGAAACCTATCACCTGATCCGGAATCTGCGTGTACCCTCAGGGAAAAGCTTGGCGGAAAATGCGGAAAGCCGTAATTTGGCCGGGATGGCAGGGGGATGGGGCCCATGGGTGCAGGGGATCTTTCGGCGGCGCTGTGGCAGGAACGGCGGCAGTTGGAGCTGCTCCTGTTCCGGCTGGAAACCCAGCGGCTGCACGCGGCCGCCGGCAACACCCACTGGCTGACCTTTACCGCCTCCGAGGTGGAAGGCGTGCTGGACCGTCTGCGGTTTGAGTCGCTGGCCCGGAATGTCGAGTCCGCGGCGGTGGCGGCCGAATGGGGCCTGCCGGCGCAGGCAACACTGGTTGAACTGATTGCCGCCGCACCGCCGGGCTCCTGGCCCACCGTCCTGCAGGAGCACCTGGACGGCCTGCGCGCCTTGATGGGCCGCCTCGGCGAGGCCGCCCGCACCAACGAGGCAACGCTCCGGGGCCTGCAACGGCCCGAAACATCAACCGACCCGGCGGGTGTGCTCGAACAGTTGACGGTTGCGGGAAACATTGAGCGTGCCCTCGCCATTACGCGCCGCGCCACCCAGCCGCTGATGGCCCAGTACCTCGGCGACGACGCGAACTCCCACTAAGCGGATTCAGTCGCTGGCGGGCGCCGGCGGCATCAGCCCGCGCAGCGCATCCTCGGTGCCGGAACCGGCGTCGGCGCCAGCTTCCGCTGCCGCCAGATTCGCCGCGGCGATGGCCTCGATGACTTCCCGCCGCTGGATGGAGACGCCGCGGGGCGCCTCGATACCGATCCGGACGCCGTCGCCGCGGCCTTCCAGAACAGTGATGACGATGCCGTCGCCGATCATGATCTGTTCGCCCGGTTTGCGTGTGAGTACCAGCATTCTCTCAATCTACCCTTCGCGGCCGGACGCTGCGGCCCACGGGGCCGGCCGGGTCGCCGCCTGGCCGTCGATCCAGCCCACCGGCAGGCCCAGGGCGTCCACGCTTTCGGGGGTCGCGGTGTCCGCCGCCCCCACGACGGCGACCGCGGCCACCTCAAACCGGGCCCTGAGCTGGCTCACCCAGCGGGCGGTGTCTTCGTGCTTGCGCCCGGCGTCCACCACCACCCAGAGCTGATCCGGGGAGAGAGCCGCGATCGCCTGCAGCCGGGCCAGGGTGTTGCGGCCCGTGCCCAGGCCAAAAGCGGCCAGCACCGTCTGTTCGGTCTCCACCGCGTGGGCGCGTGCCGCCGTCGCGCTCTGGCGTCCGTCAAGGTGCAGGTGGCCGTAGGCGCTCAGCTCCCCCGCGGTGCGCACGTCCGCGCCCCCGGCAGCGATCGACATGGCCAGGGCCGTATCCAGCGCGTCATCCCCAAGACCGACCAACACCACCAGGTCCCCGGTCCCGCGCAGCGGGACCGGGATCCGCTCGCGCGTCGGTACGGCCGCCCGCACGGACGACGGCGGCGCCGCCTGGTTGCGGTCCGGCGCGGGGCGCTCCCCCATGCTGCCGGCCGGACGCACCTGAGCGTCCGGTTCAGCCTGTCCCCCGCCGGCCGCCGGTGTCCTCAGCCCGGAGCCTAGCTGGTCCAGCAGTTCGGCGAAGCCCGGCGATTCGGTCGAGAGGCCGGGGGCGCCGGGGGCGCCGGTCCGGTGCAGCGTCCGTTCGGCGGCGTCGGCCTCGGCCAGCAGGGCGGCGATCGCGTCGCCCTGCAGCGCGTGGCCGGGCGCGGCAGCAACGCGGGAACCGCCCGGGGTTTGCTGCGGCCGTTGGGCGTCCTGCGGTGTTCGCGGCGCGTTCTTTGGCAGGTTGCGTGCCGGGTGCGCCGTGGCGGCGGCCGGTGCAGCAGCGCGGGGCGCAGCGGCGCGCGGTTCCACGATCTCGCCCTCGGTGAGGATGTCGGCCTCCGGCACTACCTCGCCGGTGACGACGTCGTGCTTGGGCTGGACCTCGACGACGGCCTCGTAACGGTTCCCGGCGAAGAGCCCTGCAATCCCGGGGCTGATGACGCGTTCGGCGGAAACGATCCGGGCCGACGGGCCGTACTGGGATTCGGCCTTGCTGCGGATTTCCTCCAGCGAGGCTCCCTTAAGCCGATAGCGGTTCGGCATGGCGCACGACTCCTACGGTTTCGATCCGGACGTTGGCGGAGGTGACTTCGCGGTAGGACAGCACCGGGACGGACCCCGGCTGCCCCCCGATGAGCCGGTGGATGGCCGGGCGCAGTGCAGGGGCGCAGACGAGGACGGCCTGCCGGTTCGCGGCGGCCGCGGAGTCCACCGCGTTGCCCACCGAGCGGAGCACGGCGTCGAGCCGGTCCTGGCCCATCACGATCTGGCTGCCGCCCTCGGCCGGGCGCATGTCCTCCAGCATGGACTGCTCCAGGAGCGGGTCGATCATGATCACGTTGAGCACCGGGCCGTCCATGAACTTGGCGGTCAGGGCCGGGCCGAGGGACTGGCGTGCCGCTTCCACGAGCGATTCCGGGTCCGTGGACACCCTCGCCCGGAGGGTGAGGGCCTCATAGATGCGGGCCAGGTCGTTGATGGGGACTTGTTCGTCAAGCAGGCCCTGGAGCACGCGCTGCAGCTCGGCGAGCGAGAGCAACGCGGGGGTGAGCTCGTCCACGGCGGAGGGACTCTGTTTCCGGACCCCTTCGGTCAGCACCCGGACGTCCTCGCGGGACAGCAGCCGGGCGGCGTTGCCGGTGACGATCGAAGACAGGTGCGTGACCAGCACTGAGACGCGGTCGATCACGGTGGCGCCGGTCATCTCGGCGTTGTGGCGCATTTCGGCCGGAATCCATTTCCCGGCGAGCCCGAAGACCGGTTCGATCATGGCCACGCCCGGCAGCGTATCCAGCGAGTCGCCGAGGGCCAGCATCTGCCCGCCCGGCGCGGTGCCGCGGCCGGCCTCCACGCCGGCGATCCGGATTGCGTAGGTGGCCGGCGGCAGGTCCACGCTGTCCCGGGTGCGGACCGGCGGGATGACCAGGCCCAGTTCCATGGCGATCTTGTGCCGCAGCGACCGGACCCGGGCCAGCAGGTCGTCGGAGGCGCCGGAGACCATGTCCACCAGGTCCGGTGCCAGCAGGATCTCCACGGGGTGGATGCGCATGTCCTCGAGCAGCTTCTCGTTCGGGTCGAGCTCCGGGGAGTTCAGGGCCGCGGCCTCGGCGTCGCGGGCCTGTTCGGCCTGCTGCTGGCTGGCCGCGGTGCGGCGCGAGGCCAGGATCAGCCCGGCCCCGACCAGGACAAACGGGAGGGGCGGCATGCCGGGGATCAGCGCCATGGCGAGGGCGGCGACGCCGGCTATCATCAGGGCGTTGGGCGACTGCAGCAGCTGGGTGGACGCCGTCCGGCCCATATCCGCCTCGGCGTTGGAGCGGGTGACGATCATGCCGGTGGAGACGGCCATCAGCAGCGCCGGGATCTGGGTGACGAGCCCGTCACCCATGGTCAGCAGGCCGTAGGTGTTCAGGGCATCGCCGATTTCCATGCCCCGCTGCAGCATGCCGATGGCGATGCCGCCGATGAAGTTGATGATGATAATGATGATGCCGGCGATCGCGTCGCCCTTGACGAACTTCGAGGCGCCGTCCATGGCGCCGTAGAAGTCGGCCTCGGCGGAGACCTCGGCGCGCCGCTCCCGGGCCTGGGTGTCGGTGATCAGGCCGCCGTTCAGGTCGGCGTCGATCGCCATTTGTTTGCCGGGCATGGCGTCCAGGGTGAAGCGGGCACCCACTTCGGCGACACGTTCCGCGCCCTTGGTAACGACGACGAACTGGATGACCACCAGGATCAGGAATACGACGGCGCCGATGATCATGGAACCGCCCACGGTCACCTTGCCGAACGCCTCAATGACCTGGCCGGCGTAGCCGTTGCCCAGCACCAGTCGGGTGGAGGCGACGTTGAGGCCCAGCCGGAACAGCGTGGCCACCAGCAGCAGCGAGGGAAAGACGGAGAAGTCCAGCGGCTTCTTGACGAACATGCTGGTGAGCAGGACCAGCAGCGCCAGCAGGATGTTGCAGACGATCAGGAAATCCAGCAGCGGTGCGGGCACGGGAACCACCAGCAGCAGCACGATGCCCACGATGCCGATCGGCACCGCCAGCCGGGCGAGCCTGTTGTTCATGATGCGGTCCTTTCACAGACGCTGGTTCGGGAAGTGTTCACAGTGCGGCCCCCGCCATCCGGTGCAGCCCGGCGCCGGCGCCGCGGGCCTTGAGCGACATCACGAAGGCCAGGACGCCGGCCACCGCGTGGTAGAAATCCACCGGGATCTCCTGCCCCAGCTCGCAGGCGCCGTGCAGCGCCCGGGCCAGCGGGATGTCCTGGACCATCGGCACGTTCTTGTCCTCGGCTTCCTGCCGGATCCGTGCCGCGACGTGGCCGGCGCCCTTGGCCACCACCCGCGGGGCGGACTTTCCGGGTTCGTACTTCAGCGCGACGGCGACGTGCGTGGGGTTGACGAGGACGACGTCGGCGTCGCCGATCGCCGCGATCATGCGGTTCCGGCTCATGGCCAGCTGCCGGGCGCGGCGCTGGGAACGGATCAGCGGATCGCCTTCGCTGCTCTTGTTTTCGTCCTGGACTTCCTTTTTGGACATCCGGGTTTTCTTCCGGTTCCGGCGCATCACAACGAAGAAGTCCACGGCCGCGAGGGCGATGCCGGCGAAGACGGCGAACTGGACGAGGGAGGAAATGCCGCCGCCGGCCGCGGCCACGACGCCGGAGACCGGGAGGCCGCCGGCGGTGAGCAGCACCGGGATGAGCCCCTGCACCACGGAATAGAGCACCAGGCCGACGACGCTCGCCTTCAGCAGCGCCTTGACCCCGCCCCAGAGCGCCTGGGTGCCGAAGCTGCGCTTTAGTCCGCTGAGCAGTTTGAAGTTCTCGAAGTCCACGCGGAACTTCTTCAGGTGGATCCCGCCCTGCAGTGCCGAGCCGACGAGGACGACGACGAGCACCACGATCAGCATGGGACTGAGGATTCCGGCCAGCGAACCGAGGCCGTCTTCGAGCGCCTTCACGGCCTTCGCCGGGTCCGGGTCAGCCATCACGCCCCGGACGCTGAAGACCTGGTCGGTGGCGGCATTGGCCCCGCGTTCGACGGTGGCGGGGATCATCACGGCGGCGGCGCCGACCGCCAGCCAGGCCGTGAGGTCCTGCGAGCGGGAAAGCTGGCCCTTGGAGCGGACCTCCCGCATGCGTTTGTCGGTGGCTTGTTCGGTTTTTTCCTGTGAATCCGACATCAGCCCACCCCCAGCACAGTCTTGGCGGCCTGCCCGGCCAGTGTGGAGACGATCCTGGGCAGTGCGAGGAAGAGGAACCCTGCCAGCGCGAGGGTCAGCATGATCTTGAGCGGGAAGCCCAGCGAGAAGGCGTTCAGTGCCGGGGCCACCCGGGTCAGCAGGCCGAGCCCGACGTCGGCCAGGAACAGCACCACCAGCAGCGGGCCGGCGATCTGGACGGCGGCGAGGAACATGCCGGTGACGGCGGAGGTCATGGCCTGGACGGGCTGGGCCAGGTCAAGGCCGCCGGCCAGCGGCAGCGCGGTGAAGCTCCCGGTCAGGCCCCCGATGACGAGCTGGTAGCCGTCCGAGGAAAACAGCAGGGCGAGCGCCGCCATCTGCAGCAGCCGGGTGAACTGGGCGCCGTTGACCATCATCTGCGGGTCGAAGGCCTGGGCCATCTGGAAACCGCTGAAGAGGTCGATCAGGCTGCCGGCGGACTGGACCGCAGCGAAGACCAGCATGACCAGGAAACCCAGGACCAGGCCGGTGACCAGTTCCAGGACCACGCCGGTGAAGAACCCGGCCGTGTCCCGGGCGGTGTAGCCGGCGGACAGCCGTTGTGTGACGGCCAGGCCAAGGCCCACGCCCAGCATCGCCTTGATCCGCCCGGGAAAGGCCTGGTGCGCGAACGGCGGCGCCACGACCAGGAATGCCGTCATCCGGACGGTGGCCAGCAGGAGCACCTCCAGCCACGTCTGGTCGATCGGGATGCCCACCTCACAGGCCTCCGAGCAGGGAGGGGATCTTGGCGAAGAGGTCGTTGGTGAACGCGACCATCTCGGAGATCATCCAGTGCCCGCAGATCAGCAGGGCCACCGCCACGGCGGCCAGTTTGGGCACGAAGGAGAGGGTGGCTTCCTGGAGCTGGGTGATGGACTGCAGCAGGGAAATCGCGAGGCCCACCACCAGCGCCGTCACCAGCACCGGGGCCGAGAGCTTGGCGGCCACGATCATGGCCTGGAGGCAGATGTCCAGGACGGCGTTGGCGTTCATCCGGTGCCCGCGTAGCTCTGGATCAGCGAGGTAATGATCAGGCCCCAGCCGTCCACCAGGATGAACAGCAGGATCTTGAACGGCAGCGAGATCATGACCGGCGGTAGCATCATCATGCCCATCGACATCAGGGCCGCGGAGACAACGAGGTCGATCACGAGGAACGGGATGAAGATGACGAAACCGATGATGAAGGCCGCGCGGAGCTCCGAAATCATGAACGCCGGGATGAGCGTCTGCAGCGGCACCGCTTCCGGGGTGGCCGGGTTCTCCATGCCGGCGGCACGGGTCATCAGCGCGATGTCTTCCTCGCGGGTGTGCGCCAGCATAAAGTGCTGCAGCGGTCCCGAGCCGGCGCTAAGCGCGCCGTTGAAGTCGAGCGTGCCGTTGAGGTAGGGCTGCACCCCGATGGTGTTCATCTCGTTGATGACCGGCCACATGACGAAGATTGAGAGGAACAGGGCCAGGCCGGCCAGCACCTGGTTGGGCGGGATGGACGGCAGCGAGAGCGCGTTGCGGGTCATCGCCAGCACCACGAAGATCTTCGTGAACGATGTCATCATCAGCAGCAGCGCGGGCGCCACGGACAGCAGCGTGATCCCGATCAGGGTCAGGACCGCGGTGGAGGGCTTCCCGTCCATGCCGTTGATCTCAATGTTGACGCTGCCGTTGTCCGGGCTGGCCGGCGGGGTTGGCGGAACCGGCGGGACGGGAGCCGGGGCGGTGGCGTGGCCGGCGGAAGCGTTGAGCCAGAGCAGCAGGACGGCGAGCAGGACGGCGGCAAGACCGACCGTGAGGATCCTGAGGGCCCGGCTGGCGCCGGGGTTCGCGTGGCTGCTGCTCAATGACGGGACGGGGGCACGGCGGGCGGTGGCAGGGCGGATCAATTGCGGCGTCCGCTCCTGAGAGCGGCAGCGGCCTGCTTCCAGGTGGAACCGGCCAGAATTGACCCGTGCAGCGGCGGGTGCGCCGCGGACGCGGCCATGGTGCCGCGCCCCGGCGGGGTCCGGGTGTGGGAGTCGCGGTGGATGGAGCTGCGGCGGGACAGCGGCCGCTCCGGGGCGCCCGGTTCGGTGCCGGCTCCGGTGACAGCCTGGCCGGAGGCCACAGCGCCGTCGGAGGCCACAGCGCCGTCGGAGGCTCCCGCGAGGTGGGCGGCGCCGTCGATGGGCGCGGCGGGAACACCGGCTCCGGCGAGGATCTGGGCGAAGGCGCCGGCCGCGCCGCTACGGCGGGGCTCCGGAACCGGGGCTTCCGCGGGCTCTTCGGGGATGTCGCCGGTGTGCAGGACGTTGACGGCGTGGTCGGTGACGCCGAGCAGGAAGCGCTGCCCGCCGGCGTCGACCACCACCACGGAGGCACGCTGGCCGACGCTTTGGCGGCTGACGACGCTCAACGCGGCGTCAGCCCGGCGTCGTCCCGTGCCTTTGCCGAGACGGCGCTGCAGCAACCAGATCAGGCCCAGCACCGCGCCCAGGGCTACGGCTACCCGCAGCCCGAGGATCAGCGAGTCCATTCAGCTAAGCCCCTCGGCCACGTCGAGGATCCGGGTGATCCGTACGGCGTAGTCCTGGTCCAGGACCACAACCTCGCCGTGGGCGATCAGCCGGCCGTTGAGCAGGACGTCCGCCGGGGCGCCCGCAGAGCGGTCCAGTTCGATGATTTTGCCCGGCTCGAGCGAGAGCACGTCGCGGACGGACATGCGGGTGCGGCCGATCTCCACGGTCAGGGCCATTTCGATGTTGTTGATGCGGCCCAGCCGGCCGGCTACCGTGTCGCCGCCGCCAAAGACGTCGCCGGAGCGGTCCTGGCCGGTGCCGTGTTCGCGCAGCCGGACGGCGAACCAGGCCGCGGGGCTGGTGCCGTCGGAGAGTTCGAAGACCGCGGTGTCCGGGTCCGAGAGCAGCCCGGACGCGTCGGATTCGCGCAGGTCGGACAGCACACCGGCGCCGAAGACGGAGCTGGCGCTCTCCATCGCCGGGCGCAGCACATCGGTGACGGAGACGACGCCGAGCTGGCCGCCGGCCATGCCGCCGGCAGCTTCGTCCAGGAAGGTGCGGTCGCTGAGCATCAGGGCAAGATCCGCGGTCACGGAGCCGACGAAGGTCGCCGTGACGGCCTGGCGGGCGTAGGAAGCCGCGGCACGGGACGGGACCAGCGCCACGACTTTCAGGGCTACCGGGCTCGGCAGCTCCTCAACGAGCCGTTCCGCCGACGATTCATGCTTGGTCAGGGTGATGCTCATTGGTTGTTCTCCTCGATTGTGACAATGACGGCCGCGGCCCGGGACCCGTTGCGGGCCGGGGCGGCGGTGGCCAGCCTCGTGCCGTCCAGGGTGAGGTCGAACGGCCGGTTTTCCAGGTGCGGCAGGGTCAGGACGTCCCCGACCGCGAGGCCCAGCACCTGGCTGGGAGTGACGTACGACGTCGAGAGCCGCACCGAGAGCTCCACCGGGACCCGCTCCAGCTGCGAGCTGATGCGGGCGGCGGCGTCGCCGCGGTTGTCCGTGGGGTTGACCTTCTTCAGCCGGCCCAGCAGGATTCCGGCCGGTACGGCCAGGGTGGCGGGGGCGCTGATGTTGCCGACGTTGATCGTGAAGGCGGCGACAATCATCAGTTCGCTCGGCGCTGCGGCCTGGGCGAACTGGGAGTTGTACTGGACTGTGTCCACCCGGATGGTTTCGCTCAGCAGCGGTCCGAGCGAGTAGCCGAGGTCCTCGAGGGCCTCGTCCATCAGTCCCTTGACCAGGGCCTGTTCGATCTGGGTGAATTTCCGGTCCGGCATGGCGGAGTCGTTCGAGGCGCCGAGCATCCGGTTGATCCAGCCGAGGGCGGAGGGGGCCGGGAACTGCACTACGAGCTTGGAATCGTTTGATTCGATGGCGCAGAGGACCATGGCGGTCACGGCCGGCAGCGAGGCGGCGTACTCGTCGTAGCTCTGCATCCGGACGTCTTCAAGCCGGACCACGGATTTCACGCGGACCTTGGCGGTCAGCTGGGTACCCCACTGGCGGGCGAAGGTCTCGAAGGCGAGTTCCAGGACGCGGCTGTGCTCACGCGCCAGCGTCGCGGGACGCCGGAAGTCATAGACGCTGACGGTCCGCTCCCGTACCACTTCCCGCTCATCCAGAACACTCACGGTTGCCACTATCGGCAGCGGATCCGCCGTCGTAAGCAGTCGGGGGCAGGCAGTTCCTGACGACCGCCCGACGGCGGCTGCCGGCCTACTTCTGGATCAGCTTCAGCGCCTTCGGGATGAGGGCCCGGACGACGTCGGGCTTGTCCGAGATCACCACGATGTCCACCCTGCGGTTGCGCTCCATGAGCGCTGGCGTCGAATCGTCGTTGACCTGCCGGGCGGACCCGAAGGCCACGGCACCGATCAGTTTCTGCGGTATACCGCCGCGGTCCACCATGTGCCGCAGCACATTGACGGCCCGCGCCGAGGACAGTTCCCAGGTGGAGGGGTAGGCGGTGATGCCCTTCGCTGCGTGGCCTTCCACCATGATTTCCAGGGCCGCGGTGCGGAGGATCGGGGAGATGATCTCCAGCACGCGGGAGGCCCGGGCCGTCAGTTCGGGCCGGTCGGGGGCGAAGAAGGCCTGCGAGCCGACCAGCTTGACCGTCAGCCCGCGCTGGTCGATCTGGAACTCGACGTTCTGGCTCAACCCGGCGGCGGCCAGGCCGGCCTTCATCTTCTGCTCCAGGGCCTTCAGCCGGTCGACCTCCTTCTTGGCCGCGGCGAGCGCCTGGTCCTGGGCCGTTTTGTCGTCCGCCTGGACGGCGGCAAAGGCCTCGAGGTCCTTGTCGACGAATTCGGGCGGGACCACCGTGCCGGAGGCGGTGTCCACGGTCTCCGAGGCCACCGCGCCGAACCCCGTGGCGAGCGAGTTGCGCAGCTTCTCGAACTTGTTCGCGTCCACCGTGGACATGGCGTAGAGGACGATGAAGAGGCACATAAGCACCGTGACCATGTCCATGTAGGACGCCATCCAGCGCTCGTCGACGTGGTGCGCTTCGGGTTTCTTGCGGGGCCGCCGGCGCCCGCTCACGCGGCGGTGTCCATCGACTCCGCAGGGGAATCCCCGCTCGGCGCCTTGCGGCGGCTGTCGGCGCTCTTGAGCTGGTGCTCGGGGACCATGGACCGGAGCCGTTCGGCCAGCAGCAGCGGCTGGGCACCGGACTGCACGGCGAGCATTCCCTCCATCACGAGCGTCATGCGTTCGATGTCCAGCTCCGAGAGCCGGGCCAGGCGCGAGCTGAACGGCAGCCAGATGAAGTTGGCGGAGAGCAGGCCCCACAGGGTCGCGACGAACGCGGCGGCGATCATGTGCCCCAGCTCGTCCGGCTTGGAGAGGTTTTCCAGCACGTGGGTGAGGGACACGACAGTTCCGACGATCCCTACGGTGGGGGCGTAGCCGCCGAGGCTGGCGAAGAACTTCGACGAGGCGTGGTCGCTGCGCGACTTCGTGTCGATCTCGTCCTCCATCTGCATCCGGAGGTCCTCGGCGTCGGTGCCGTCGGCGATGTTCTGCAGGGCACGGGCCAGGAACGGATCCTTGACGCTCGCCGCCTCCTCCTCGAGGGAGAGCAGGCCCTCGGCGCGCGCCTTTTCCGCGAAGCGGACCATCTGGTCGATGCTTTCCTGCGGCTTTGACGTCTTCCCGACGAACATCCCCGGCACGGCCTTGAAGGCCTGGATCACGTCCTTGAGGGTGTTGCCCGCCAGTCCGATCGCCAGGGTGGCGCCGAAGACCAGGACCAGGGGCCCGGGCAGCAGCAGCGAGGAAAGGCTGCCGCCTTCAATGAGCACCATGACAATGACGGAGCCAAAGGCGAGGAGCAGTCCGATGACTGTTGCGGGATCCATGGTTACTTCCTTGGTGGTTCAGGTGCAGGGGTGCCGGCGTCGTCGTCCGATTCGGCCGGCGGCACCAGGCTCAGCGGGAAGCCGGTGACCACGGGAAAGTCCCGGGCCTTGCTCAGGACGTGGGCGCGGTAGTCGGCAATCAGTTCCACCACCTCGGCGAGGCTTTCGAGCACCACGTAGGCGGCGCCGTCGAGCGTCACCAGGTGGGTGTCCGGGCTCTCGTGGATCCGTTCGATCAGGTCCGGATTGACCGCGAAGCGCGTTCCGTTGAGGCGTGTAACAACGATCATGGGCCGATTCTGCTCTGGGGATTGCTCGGCTGTGGGGCCAAGCGGCGGGAAGGGGTGTTCTCCCCTTACTGTCGGCCGCAGGCGCGCTTTCGTTAGGAATTGGCCCGGACACACGAAGAGGGTCCCCCAAGGACCCTCTGCCATGTGGCCGCCGTTACCCGGCCTTCGTTCGCCGGACCATCATAAACATGCTTACGATTATTTGTCAGCTTCGCCGCCGGCCTGGGCAGCTCCGGGGGACGACGGCGGCACGAATTTCGCTACGGCAACGGACACCGGCTGCGGAACCGGACCCGCGCCCCCCGGATCCGAGGAGCGTCCGTCCAACCGCGCCGCGCTTTTCCAGAACCGGTGCGAAAAAGCAGCCATGCCGCGGCATGGCGGCCACCGGGTTTGCCGCAAACGGGTGAATCCGAGGGGACAGCCCGGGACTCGGTGCGGTACGAGGCCCGTAGCTGTCCCCTGCGCCTGTCGCAGTCAGCC
Organism: uncultured Arthrobacter sp.; assembly: GCF_964021775.1. Lineage (GTDB taxonomy): Bacteria > Actinomycetota > Actinomycetes > Actinomycetales > Micrococcaceae > Arthrobacter. The sequence goes on along the minus strand of NZ_CAXHZI010000015.1, from coordinate 53,387 downwards.
GTGGACTGCGGTGCGATGCGCTTGGGGTTAGCGCTTGAGGTTGCCGAGCTCCTGCAGGACCTCGTCGGAGGTGGTGATGATGCGGGCGTTGGCCTGGAAGCCGCGCTGCGCGACAATCAGGTTGGTGAATTCCTGGGACAGGTCCACGTTGGACATTTCCAGCGAGCCGCCGGCCAGGGTGCCGATCCCCGGGTCGCCAGCCGCGCCCAATTGGACGTTGCCGGAGTTGCCGGTGGCGACGTAGGAGGAGCCACCGGCCTTCTCCAGCCCGGCCGGGTTGGTGAACTTGGCCAGCGCGATCTTCGCCAGCACCTGCTTGACGCCGTTGCTGAAGGATCCGATCAGTGACCCGTCGTTGCCCAGCGTGAAGGACTCGAGCTTGCCAACGGCGGACCCGTTCTGGCCGCTGACGGTTAGGGAGCTCATGCCGGCGAAGCCGGAGACCTTGGAAAGGTCGACGTCGATGCCGTTGATCGAAAGCGCGGGGCTGGCAACAAGGGTCCCGCCCGGGCCGGGGGTGAGCTTGGTCACCGGGGACGTGGTTGCCCCGTCCTTGGCGGTGACATCCCAATCAGCGCCGTTCCGGGCGAAGTTCAGCGAGAAATCGCGGGGTGCACCCAGGCCGTCGTAAACCTTGACGATGCGGTCAAAGGTGGCGTTGGCAGCCGCGTCAGCGGGCAGGTTCCCGTCCAGCGTGACCGTGGTGGTGGGGGTAGCGATCATGGTGTTCGGGTTGAGCGTGATATCGCCGATCGCCCTGCCCTGGTCGACCGTGCCGCTGGCGTTGGCGGTCCAGCCCTGCAGGATGCCGCCGTCGGGGCTGACCAGCTGGCTGGCGGCGTCGAACGTCATGGATCCGGCGCGGGTGAACAGCTGCTGGCCGCCCTTGCTGGTCACAAAGAAGCCTTCGCCGGAGATCATCATGTCGGTGGCGCGGCCGGTGCTCTGCGAGGAGCCCTGGGCGAAGTTGGTGCTGACGCCGGCAACGCGGACGCCCAGTCCGATCTGCGCCGGGTTGCTGCCGCCGGACTCCCCCTGCGGCGCGGAGGCGCCCTGGGTCATCTGCGACAGGGTGTCCTGGAACTGCGTGGAGGACGCCTTGAAGCCGGCCGTGTTGACGTTGGCGATGTTGTTGCCGGTGACATCCAGCATGGTCTGGTGGGCACGGAGGCCGGAGATTCCGGAGTACAGCGAGCGGAGCATGGGAACTGCCTTTCTACGGGAGGTAAACGGCTAGGAAGCGGCCGGTGCGGTGAGGCCGCTGATGGAGTCGAGAGGGATGGAAAGATCGCCGACCTTGACGGTTGGCACCGTCCCGGCGAAGGAGACCGAGCTGGCGAGTCCGGTGCCGGTGGTGCCGTCGGCGAGGGTGTAGTCGACGGAGTGGCCGATCAGCTGGGCTGCGGCCGAGCGCATCTGGAGGGAGAAACCCTCCTTGCTGTTGGTGGTCAGTTCGGTCATTTTTTCCATCATGGAGAGCTGGATGGTCTGGGCCATCATCTGGTTGGTGTCCATGGGGGCGCTGGGGTTCTGGTTCTTGAGCTGGGCCACGAGGAGGGTCATGAACACGTTGGCGTCCATGGTCTGCACGGGCGCCCGGACGGCAGCAGCCTCCGGGGTCGTCCCCGCGGCCGTGATCGGCTGGGGGGCGATGGGCTGGATGGTCATGGGTCGGGTTCCTTCGTGTCAGACGAGAATGTCAAGGGTGGTTTGGGGGCCGTTCAGGATCCTGGCGGTGCGCAGCGAGGCTTCGTCCGCCAGGGCATCCCAACGGTGTCCCGGCCGGGGTTCGCCGGGCCCGTTCCGGCCGCCGGCGCCCGAGCCGCCGCTGCCGGCGTGGGAGGCTTCGCGTCCGCCGGCTCCCTGCCCGGCGGCCTGCCCTGCGTCCCGGCCCCCGCCGGCGGGCCCGCTATGGTCCGAGACGTCGAGGCTGGCGCCGAAGCCGGCGTCGGCAAGTTCCTTGCGCAGTTCGGGGAGGATCCCGCGCAGGGCTTCCCGGCCGGTGTCTCCGGGGGCGAACAGTTCGATCCGCACGCCGGCGCCGTCGATGTGGGCGCGCACGGTCAGCGGCCCCAGGTCCTCCGGGCTGACCTTCAGGGTCATGATGTGCTGGCCGTGCGGCGCCCCGGCGAGGGTGAAGAGAGGTCTGGCCAGTTGCGGCTGGAGGGCGGGCTGCTGGGCGGGCGTCGGAAGCGGAGCCGCGGCGGCGGGTGCTCCCGTGCCGGCTGCCGGGCCTGGCGCGGGCGGGGCCACAGCTGCCGCGCTGGCGGCGCCGGCCGCAGCCAGGTTGTCGGTGGGGGCGGCAGCCGCGGTCATCCAGTCCGTGGCGTCGGGGGCAGTGGTGCCGGGCACGTTTCCCGCTCCGACGACGACGGCGGCCGGCATCACGCCGGTGGGCCTGGCGGTCGGCGTGCTAGCTGCCGTCGCGCCGGTGGGCGTGCCGGTCGCCGTGCCGGCCATGTTGAAAGTTCCGGGCATGCCGGCCGGGGGCACCGAGGGAGTCGCAGCCGGGCCGGCCTTTCCACCTGCGGTTGTTTGGGCCGGTTCAGCGGCGGACGCTGCGGTCAGGACCGCGGCCGGCAGCACAAAGGCTTCCGCCCGCGCTGCAGGCAACACCGGCGCGGTTGCCGCCGTCGTCACCGGCGTGGAGGCAGACTGCACGCCGGGGACGGCGCTGGAGGCCACTGCGCTGCCCGGCAGTGCAATCATTTGACCCGCGGTTGCAGCGACCGGCTCCGGGCGGAGGAAGTCAGGTGACTGCGCGAGGGAGAGACCCGAACTCTTGGGAACCCCTGCCGGCGTTAGCACCGGGCCGGTCCCCGCCTCCGGTTGCATGACGTCCGCTCCAGCAGCAACGGCGGCACGATCCACGGCCGGGCTTCCCAGAGCGCCGGAACTGAGCCAGCCCCGGGCAGCAACAACGTTGGCGGCGGAATCGGAAGCCGACCCCAGCACGTCTCCCGTCGGCGCGTCGGTCGGTGCCGTCGCGGGACCCAGACCCTGGCTCGCGGCCGTCGTCGCTGCCGCGTCACCGGGTCTTGTGGCCGATGCCGGGTTTGCGGGAGTTACGGGAACGAAAGGCGCCACACCTGAGGGAGCGTTAGGGGTGGTGGCAGCCAAACCTGAGGGAGCGTTAGGGGTGGTGGCAGCCAAACCTGAGGGAGCGTTGGGTACGGAAGGCGCCAAACCTGAGGGAGCGTTGGGTACGGAAGCCGCCAAACCTGAGGGAGCGTCCGGGGAGGAAGCAGCCAAACCTGAGGGAGCGTTCGGGGTGATGGCAGTCAGACCTGAGGGAGCGTCGGGTACGGAAGGCACCAAACCTGAGGGAGCGTTGGGTACGGAAGGCACCAAACCTGAGGGAGCGTCGGGGGTGGGGGGTGTTCCGCTGGCGACGGCGTCGCTCAGGACGGATCCGAAGGCGTCGGCGTCGGACGAGCCGCCCTCCGCGCGGCTGCGGCTCCCCTGCCCGGCGCCGCGCGCGTGCATCGGCGCCGCGGCAAGCGCAGACGCCAGGTCCATCGAAGCGGCGCCCTTCACGAGGCACCTCCGGCCGGGACAATCCGGCGGATCGAGGTCAGGTTGGACTGCTGTTCCCAGGCGTCGCGGATCTGGATGGTCTTGCCCGGCACCGGCGCGTCGATGGCCTTGCCGTTGCCCAGGTAGATGGAGATGTGGTTCCCGCCGAAACTCACCAGCAGGTCGCCGGGTTTGGCCTCGGCGAGGGACGCCACCGGGGTGCCCTGCTTCATCTGGTCGCTGACGACGCGGGGAATTTCGACGCCGAGATCTTTGAAGACCCGCTGGGTGAAGCCGGAGCAGTCCATCCCGGTGGCCGGGTTGGTGCCGCCCCAGACGTAGGGCACGCCGATGTATTTCTTGGCCATAGCCACCACGTCCGTGCCGGTCGCGGTCCCGGCCGCAACCGGCGCCGGGGCCGCCACCGGGGCCGGCGCGGTGAGCCCGGTCAATGCCCCGAGTCCCGCGCCGCCGCCCAGCCCCAGTCCACCGAGGCCCAGGCCGCCGGACAGCCCGGTGGTGTCCGTGCCGGCGGTTGCGGCGCTGCCGCCGAGGGCCGCGGTGAGCGCGTCGGTGAAGGAGCCGGCGTCGCCGGTGCCCGTCCCGGTGGCGAGGGACGCCGCCGCGGCGGACTTCAGCGCCGCCGTGCTTTCGGTCTGCGCGGGGCGGGTCAGTTCAGCGATCATCGACTGGATGCCCTGCATGCGGCCCAGCGCCTCGGTCAGGCTCATGGGCGCACCTGCTGTTCATCCCGGTGCCAGATGGTCGAGGAGATCTCGTCCAGGGTGGACTGTTCGGCGCGAAGTTCCGCGGTGCTGACCTCGGCGTGGTGGCGGGCCTGCAGCTTTTCCAGGCCCACGGAGCGGGTCCGGGCGGCGATGAATTCCTCGCGCGCGGCGGCCTCGTCGGTCTCGGCGATGCGGGCGAGGTTCTGCAGGTCCGCGAGCATGCTGTGCGCGGCGGAGCGGGACGCGGCGACGGCGCGCAGCGATGCAGAGCTGTCAATGCCCTCGTCGGTGGCGGACAGCTGCCGGCGGGCCGAGGCTTCCCGGGCGCGGACGGAGCTGGACCGGGAGCGGGCGCGGGCCAGCCCGCTGGCTGCCTGGTCCTGCTGGATCTGGCGGAGGCGCAGCAGCCCCGCGAGCGAGAATTGGCGGTTCATGCCGCGGCTCCCAGAATCGAAGTGAGATGGCCCAGCTGGCGCCAGGACTCGGGGTGGGGGGTGGACTCGTCCATTGGCTGCTGCAGGAACCCGCTGACGGACTCCTCATGCGCCAGGGCAGCGTCCACCAGCGGGTTGGTCCCGGCCTGGTAGGCGCCGACGTCGATCAGGTCCTGGGCGGACTTGCGGGCCGCGAGGACGCGGCGCAGCGCGGAGGCCGCGTCCAGGTGGGGACGGGCGATGACCTTGGAGGCGACGCGCGAGACCGAACCCAGCACGTCCACCGAGGGGAAGTGCCCCGTCACGGCGAGCTTGCGGTCCAGCACCACGTGGCCGTCCAGGATGGAGCGGGCGGCATCGGCGATCGGTTCGTTGTGGTCGTCGCCGTCCACCAGCACCGTGTAAATGCCGGTCACGGAGCCGGTCTCGGCGGTGCCGGCGCGTTCCAGCAGCCGGGCCAGGATGGAAAAGGTCGACGGCGGGTAGCCGCGGGTGGCGGGCGGTTCGCCGGCGGACAGGCCGATCTCGCGCTGGGCCATGGCCACCCGGGTCAGGGAATCCATCATCAGGACCACGTCCTGGCCCTGGTCGCGGAAGGACTCGGCAATCCGGGTGGCGGTGAACGCGGCGCGCATGCGCATCAGCGCCGGTTCGTCGGAGGTGGCGACGACGACGACGGAGCGGGCCAGCCCGGCCGGGCCGAGGTCGTCTTCAAGGAATTCGCGGACCTCACGGCCACGCTCCCCCACGAGGGCGATCACGGATACCTCGGCGTCGGTTCCGCGGGCGATCATCGACAGCAGGGAGGATTTGCCCACGCCGGAGCCGGCGAAGAGGCCCATGCGCTGGCCCTTGCCCAGGGTGGTCATGGTGTCCAGCACCCGGACGCCGGTCTGCAGCGCGGTGTTGATCCGGGCGCGTTTCATGGCGTTCGGCGCTTCGTTGTCGATCGGCACGCGGGGGCCGCTGAGCAGCGGGCCCTTGCCGTCGATCGGGCGGCCGAGGCCGTCGATGACGCGTCCGAAGAGGCCCGCGCCGGTGGGCACCAGCACGGCCCCGCCCTTCGCCCGGACCGGGTCACCGGCTGCAACGCCGGCGAGGCGTCCCAGCGGCATGCAGCGCACGGCGCCGTCGAGCGCGGCCACCACCTCGGCGTCGAGCCCGGGGTTCTCCCCCACGGTGACCAGGTCGCCGAGCGCGCAGTCCAGGCCGGACACTTCGAGGCCCAGGCCCATCACGGAGGTGACGGTGCCGACGCGCTGCGGCGCGGCCGCGGCGAGCGCTGCGGCGAAGTCGTCGCCCTTGGGGCGCCACTGGGCGATCATGCCGGGCCGCCGGAGGAGCTGTCAGCGGCGGGCCACTGCTGGTCCCCCAACAGGGCCGCCCTGGCCCGGGCCAGGGCGCTGCCGAGGCTGGCGTCCAGCCAGCCCTGCTGGTACTCCACCTTCGCGTCGCCGCGCTGCAGCGACGCGTCGGCGAGCAGCGGGAGCCCGGCCGGCAGGTCCTGGCCTTCCTTGGCGAGGACCTCGATGTCGGCGGGGTGCAGCCGGATGGCCAGCACGGTGGCGGCATCGTTTCCGGACAGGGCGCGGTTGAGGGCGGCGCGGGCGGTCCGGGTCCCCTCGGCCAGCTCATAGCCAAGGATGGCCTCGGCAAGCTCCAGCGCGGTGCGGGCCAGGACTTCCTCGGCGTCGTGCAGGGCCTGGACGTTGCGGTGCGCGAAGTCGGCGCGGGCCACCGCGAGCGCGCGGACGGCGCGGTCCAGGTCCTGTTGACCGGCGGCCAGCGAGGCGGCCTGTTCGGCGGCCATCCGGTCCCGCCAGCGGCGCTGTTCCTTGGCGGCGGCGCGGACGCCCGCGGCGTAGCCGGCGGCGTGGCCCTCGGTGTAGCCGGCCTGTTCGTTGGCCGGTCCGCTGGAACGCAGCGAGGGGAAGACGATGCGGGCCGGGGCGCCCTCGGCGGCGGCCCCGCCGGTGCGGGCCCCGTCAATAAACATAGTCTTCTTCGTCCCCGCGCTGGATGGTGATCTGGCCTTCGGCTTCGAGTTCGCGGATGGAGCGGACGACGGCGGCCCGCGCCTCCTCGATCTGCGAGGCGCGCAGCGGTCCCAGCGCCGCGATTTCCGATTCGAGGATTTCCAGGTTGCGTCCGGAGACGTTGGTGGTGATGGTTTCCAGGACCGGTTCCGAGGCGCCCTTCATGGCCACGGCGAGCACCGAGGCGTCCAGGCCGCGGAGCACCAGCTGCACGTCGCGGCGTTCCAGCTTGACGATGTCGTCGAACGTGACCATCTGGGCACGGATTTCCACGGCCAGGTCCGGGTCCAGCAGGTCCAGGCCGTCCAGGACGGAGCGTTCGGTGCCGGCGTCGGTCCGGTTGATGATTTCCAGCAGCGGCGCGATGCCGCCCACCACCTTGGAAGCCTGCTGCGAAACGGCCGCGCCGCCGCGCAGTTTCAGCGTGTCCGCGACGATGCCGATGGCTTCCGGCGCGCCGGATCCCATTGTGGCGATGCTCAGCGCGACGTCGGCACGGAGCGTGCCGGGCAGCCCGGACATCACGGCGGAGGCCTTGCGTGGGCTCAGGTGCGCCAGGACCAGCGCGATGGTCTGCGGCAGTTCGCCGTCGATCAGCGCGAGGATCTGCACCGGTTCAATGTCTTCGAGGAATTCGAACGACTTGCCGGCCATGTTGACGGTCAGCCGGTTGATCAGGCCGGCGGCCTTCTCCGAGCCGAAGGAGGCCTCGAGCAGACCCTCGGCGAGCTCGCGGCCGCCGCGTGCCTGCCGCGGGCTGCTCAGGGCGGCCTCGTGGAAGTCCTTCATGATCTGTTCGGCGACCTCGGGGTCGACCTTGCGGAGCCGGACGATCTCGGCGGCGATATCTTCCGCCTCGGCGTCGGTGAACTGTGCCATCACCTTGGCCGCATTGGGCGGGCTCATCTGCATCAGGACGACGGCGGCGCGCTGGGTCCCGGTGAGGGTCGAGTCGGCGAGTTTCATACCGGCTGCCTGTCATCCATCAGGCCGCGGAGGTAGTCGGCGGCCTTTTCCGGGTTGGCGGCGACCATGTTGTCGATCTCCTGCATGCGGCGTTCGGCTTCGAGGACTTCCATCGGCGGCGCCGGCAGCGGCTGCAGCGGCAGGGCCGTCAGCGGGATGGCCGACGTCGCGGGGGCCGGGTCGAAGGCCGTGACCGCGGGGATCGCGGGCAGCATGTCCAGCCGTTCGCCCAGGTCCACGGGTTCGCGCTTCTGCCGGCGGCGCAGGATCACGGTGATGACCAGCGCCAGGATCAGCAGCCCCAGCAGGATGCTGCCGGCGGTGACCAGGGTGCTGAAGAAGGCTTGCTGCTTCTGCGCCTCGAGCTCGGCCTTGGCCGCTTCGAGGGAGGCGTTGGCCTGGTCCGCGGCAGCCGTGCTGAACGGGATGATTTCCACCGTGACGACGTCGCCGCGGGCCTTGTCCACGCCGGCGGCGGAGGTGACCAGCGCGGTCAGCGAGCCGAGGTTCAGCCCGCCTGCGGCGGTCTGGCTGACGGCCACCGAGATGGTCTGTCGTTTGACGGCGCCCGGCGGGATCACGCGGTCCTCGGTGACCTTGTTGACGGCATTGTTCTTGGTCGCGGTGGTGGAGTCGAAGTTGCCGTTGCCGCTGGTGTCGCCGGGCACGGCGATGTTGTCCGGGCCGAGGACGCCGGCGGCGCCTCCCCCGGCGCCGCTGTACTTTTCCGTTTTGGAGGATTCGCTCAGCGGCAGCGCGCCGGGCGTGTTGGAGAACGTCTCGCTCTTCTGCTGGGCGGACTCGCCGGTGATGTCCGCGGCCACCGCCACGGTGGAGTTTCCGGGGCCGACGACGCGGTCAAGGACGGCGCGGACGGCGTCGCCGGTGCGCTGCTGGTAGTCGGAGGCCTGCTTCGACGAGGACCCTGCCGCCCCGCCGCCCACCGTGGAGAGCACGTTGCCCTGCGAGTCGACCACCGAGACGTTGGCAGGCTTGAGGTTCTCGATCGCGGCGGAGGTGAGGTGCACGATGGCCTGGACCTTGTCGCCGGAGAGCGTGACGCCGGGGGCGGTCTCAACGAAAACGGACGCGGTGGTGTCCGGGGTCTTGGAGACGAAGACGGTCTTTTCCGGGATCGCGAGCCGGACGGCGGCGGTCTTCACGCCGTCCATGGCGGAGATAGTGCTGGCCAGTTCGCCTTCGAGCGCCCGCTTGTAGGTGACGGACTGCTGGAATTCGGAGGACGTGACGCCCATTTTGTCCAGCAGCGAGTAGCCGGTGGCCGCCGCGGTCGGGAGGCCGGCGGCGGCGGCCTTGAGCCGCTCGTCGTAGACCTTGTCCTGCGGCACGAGGATGGTGGAACCGCCGTCGCTGAGTTCGTAGGGCACATTGTCCTTGCGGAGCTGCTCCACGATGCCGTTCGCATCGGTGTCCTTGAGGCCGGAGAACAGAGGCGCCAGGGTGGGGCGGGTGAGCCAGGCGGAGAGCGCCACAATGCCCACCACCAGGAGGGCGGCGCCGATCGCGGCGAGCGTGCGCTGGCCGGTGGTGAAGCCTTTGAGCCCGGCGCCGAAGCGCTGGAAGAAGACGGTAATCTGCGGAGGCATCAGGCCTGCATCCTCATGATCTCGTTGAACGCGTCAACGCCCTTGTTCCGGACGGTGGCGACGAGTTCGAGCGTGATCTGCGCCCGGCTCGCCGCGATGGTGGCGTTGTGGATGTCGTCCAGGTTGCCGGTCACGGCGGAGACGGCGAGCTGCTTCGACGTCGACTGCAGCTGCTGGAGGTTGTCCACGGCGCCGGTGAGGGAAGAGGCGAACCCGGAGCCGTCGGTTGCCGGCACCGAGCCGGCGCCGGAGAGGTAGTCCGTGGGGAGGACGCCTTGGACCGGGGCGATAGGGGAAACAGGCATCAGGATCTTCCAATCTCAAGGGCGGCGAGATAGGTCTCGCGGGCACGGTCCACGACCTGGGCGTTCGCCTGGTAGCCGCGCTGGGCGATGATCAGGGCGCCCATCTGTTCGGCCATGTCGATGTCCGGGTACTTCACGTTGCCGTTGGCGTCGGCGAGGGGGTGGTCCGGCTGGTAGACAACGCGGCCCGCGCCGTCGCCGAGCTGCGTCGCCTTGACGTACACGCCGGTCCCCTCGGCGCCTTCGGCCGCTTCGACGTACTTGGCGCGGAACGCCGGGCCCGACGTGGCGGAGGCGTTGTTCATGTTGGCCAGGTTGTCCGAGACGGCGTCGAGCCACTTGCGGTGCACGGTCAGGGCGGATCCGGCGATGCCGATTGCATCGAAAGTCATCAGTTGGTCCTCATCGCGGCGCGCACGGCATTGAATTCCCCACCGACGGCGCGGGCGGCGAACTGGAAGCGCAGCACCGTGTCGATATTGGAGAGGGTTTCCGTGTCCAGGTTGACGTTGTTGCCGTTGAGCTGGGTGGGCTCAAGCGAAGTCGCGGTCGTGGCCTCGGCGTGGCCGTCACCGGACTGCACCGACGCGGCCAGGGCAGCCTCAAAGCTGACGCGTTTGGCGTGGTAGTTCGGGGTGTTGACGTTCGCGATGTTGTTCGCGATGGCGCGTTGGCGCAGGGCCAGCCCGTCCATGGCGCTGGCCAGGGCTGCGGAAGTCACGGATTCGAGCACAGAGTCCTGCCTGGGAAATTGTGGGGTGGCCGATCCGTGGCCGGTAAACGAGCGATCCGTGCTCTTACTGTGGTTATCGGCACAGTTCAGCGCCGCGTTAGCCAAAAATGTGAAACGTTTATTCGGGTTCTTTCCGGCGCCCCGACCGCGGCTGCGTCAGCCCTTGACGTCGAGGTAAATCGCACCGGACGGGTCGCCGACGCCGGGCACCGAGCTCACGGCCTGGAGTTGACGGACGACGTCGTGTTTGGCGGCTTCCAGCCGCCGGGCCACCCGCTCCTGCGCCGCGGAGAGCGCCATGGCGCGGCGTCGTGCCTCGGGCGGCAAGGGGGCATTCAGGGAGGGCGGGGACCAGCGTTCCACCGGCAGCGCGGCCACCGGCTGGTCCCGCGCGGAGAGGGGACCCAACGGGTCCCTGAGTGTCTTCTCCGCGGCAACGACAGCCATCTCCAGCACGTCCAGCACCAGGGACCACGCGGCGAGGGCGGGATCCCCCTCGAATGGCTCGGCTGTTTGGTCCCCCCAATGGGCCTGCTCAGCCAAAGCCAAGGCTCCCGCCGCCGGCGCCCGGCTGCGTGCTCCAGGCCCCGGCTGTTGCGAAAGCAGACGCTGCCGGCGCTGCCGCTGCCGCCGCAGCCTGCCGGCCAGCCGGCTGTGCCGCCGGGATGGCTGCCGCGGCCTCATGCCAGGCCTGGCGCAGAGGTTCCAGCAGTTCGATCGCCTCGCGGGTCAGTGCCGCGTCCCGCTGGATGTTGGCATTGACGAGGGCCGTGAACGCGTAGTTGTAGAGCCCCAGCAGCCCGTCGGCGCCGTCCCAGGCGTCCGTCTTGAGCGAGGAAATCAGCTCGGCGATGATGGCCTGGCCGTGCAGCAGGTTCTCCGAGGCGACCGGCCAGTTGGCGGCCTGCTGGGCGGTTTCGGCGCGGCCGAGGTCCAGCAGGAGGCGGTCGTAGAGCATGGTCAGCAGCCGGGCCGGTGGTGCGGAAAGCACCGAGTCCGCGAGGTACTGGTTGCGCTGGGCGGCGCCGCCGAAGCCGCCGCCGTAGCCGAAGGGCGTGCTGGTCATTACTGGGCGCTCCCGCCGGACAGGCCCGCAAGCTGCGAGGTGAGCCAGGACTGCTGCGCCTTCATGTTGCTCAGCGCCACCTCCAGGCCGGAGTAGGTGCTCTGCAGGGTGGCTTTGCGGGAGGCGAGCCGGAGGTCCCAGTCGCTGATCCGGTCGGCCAGGTCCCGGACTTCGGATTGCTGCCCGGTGATCTTAGTGGTGAGGGTGCCGGTGTACTTGTCCGAGGCGTTCGTGGCCGCAGTCGCGATGCGTCCGGCAAGTTCCTGCACCTTGGCGGCGGTGCCGGCCGGATCGGCGGCGAGAGCGGCGCCGAACTTGGTGGCGTCGAACTCCATGGTGCCGGTCTTGGTAATGCTGATGCCGATTTCCGACGGCGACCGCGGCGGCGTGCCGACCGGCAGCGACGCGGCCGAGAGGATGCTCTGGTTCACGGAGCGCACCGTGCTGTCCCCCGCAAAGACCCCCGCTGAGACGTTGGTGCCGCTGGTGTTCGTGGTGGTGCTGACCGCGGTCTTGCTGGCGACCAGCGAGAAGATGCCGTTGACGCCGTCCACCAGGTCGGAGGCCAACTTCGTGATGCCGGCGTCGTCGCGGGACACGGTCAGGGTGACCGGAGCGGCGCTAATTTCCTTGGCCGTAACCGTCACGCCCGGCAGGACGTCGGTAAACGTGTTGGTGGAGGATTTGATCGTGGCCTGGATGGCTGGATTTGTCGGCCAGAGCACCAGCTCAGCGTCCTGCGCGACCGTTACATCTGTGAAAGGGTCTACGGGGCCCGTGATGGTAAATTTCCCGGCCTCGCCGGACTTGGTAGCGGTGAACTGAATCCGGAAGTCGCCGCCCCCGACGTCGACCTTAGTAGCCGTGACGCCGGCACCGGCTGCATTCACCGCGCTCACCACGTCGTGGAGGTTGTTGGACGCCGGCGCGATCGTGTAGTCCTTGCCGCCGCTATTGATGGTCATGGTGGTGTAGGGCCAGCCGGTGACCGCGTTGACCTTGGGCGTCACAGTGACCTGGGTTTGGGCCAGCTTGGTCACCTGGAAGTCGATCGATCCTGCTTTGGCTGCCGCGGTGGTGGAAGCGGAGACCTTGTCGCTGGTGGTGGTGGCGGTAGTGAGGTCCAGGGCGCCGGGCTTGGCGGCGGCGGTGGCCTGCGTTGCCAGCGCTGCGACCTTGCTGTTGAGCCCCTGCAGCGCGGACACCATGGACTGCAGGTCGTAGGACTTGTTCTTGAGCAGGGTCTGCGGCAGGGCCTCGGACTGCATCAGGGAGCTGATGAGCGCGGTGGTGTCGAGCCCGCTGGCCAGTCCGTCGAGTGAGATTCCCATCGCTGCCTCTCTTAGCTATCAAGAACGTTCGTTGGTGGTGCTGTTTCTGACGTTTCGGTATTGCACGTAAGGGCCGGACGATGGTTTTGCCATCGTCCGGCCCTTCCGCAGTTTAATGATCGGGGGTATCTCTTCGTCCGATCAGGGTGGCAGCCGCGCTTCTGGACTACCGGACTGCCGGATCCGGGCTAGCGCAGGAGCGAGAGAACGCCCTGGCTGGACTGGTTTGCCTGGGCCAGCATTGCGGTGCCGGCCTGGGACAGGATGTTGGCCTTGGTGAACTTGACCATTTCCGAAGCCATGTCGACGTCAGCGATGCGGGACTGAGCGGCCTGCAGGTTTTCACCGGCAACGTTCAGCGACTTGATGGTGTGCTCAAGGCGGTTCTGCGAAGCACCCAGCTCCGAACGCTGCTTCGAGATGTTCTCGATGGCGGTGTCAATGGCGGTGATGGTGGCAAGAGCCTCAGTGCTGGTAGAAACCTTGAAGTCGCTCGCGCCCGTGGTCTCGGACAGAGCACCAACAGCGGTAGTTACGTCACCCACCTTCACCGAGAGGGAGTCGACCCCAACAGTACCGCCGGTACCGACCTGGATTTCCAGGCTGCCCGGGGTCGTGGTAGCAGTAAGGCCCTTGCCGGCAGCACCCTTGAGCAGATCGATGCCGTTGAAGTTGGTGGCTTCGGTGAGTCGGTTCAGTTCCTTGCCGAGGGCGTCGCCTTCGTCCTTGATCGCCTGGCGGGCCTTGTCGTTGTTGGTATCGTTCGCACCCTGGACAGCGAGGTCACGCATACGCTGCAGGATGGAGTGAACCTCGGTCAGGGCGCCTTCAGTGGTCTGGATGACCGAGATGCCGTCCTGGGCGTTGCGGGCGGCCTGGGCCGAGCCGGTGACCTGGGCCTTCAGGCCTTCGGAGATGGACAGGCCTGCTGCGTCATCGCCGGCGCGGTTGATGCGCAGGCCGGTGGACAGCTTCTCCAGGGACTTGGAGAGGTCGGTCTGGGTGGAGTTGAGGTTGCGGTACGAGTTGTTCGCCGCGAGGTTGTTGTTAATAACGAAGCCCATGATGTTTCCTCCGTGAGTGGGACTGTAAGCGATGGCCCATCCGTGGGCCTTCAGGAGTAGTTATCGCCGGTTTGATGGCGCCGGTAAGCAATTTTTCCAAATTTGTTTTTCGGATTTGTGCGCCGCAGGTTTCCGCCTGTTATCAGCCTTATTCCTGCTAACGCCTGCGGAAATCCTGCCGATAGTTTGTACGAACCCTGTTGCAGGCTGCATCGTCCGCACGATGAAAATCATGCCTCTGCAACCACCGCATCAGTCGCCCGCACCATTCGCACTCATAAGGGAGCCGTCCGGACCATGGCCATCCACGAACTTTCTGCCCTGCTGTGGCGGGAGCGTGAACTTCTGGACGTTCTGACTTTCAAGCTGGAGGAAGAGCAGCTTTTGCTCACCGCCGGCAAGTCCCGCTGGCTGCCGCACGGCACCCGCGAAGTAGAGCAGGTCCTTGGGCACCTGTCCCAGGCGAGCCTGGCCCGCACCATCGAAGCAGCCGTTGTTGCCGAGATGTGGGGCCTGCCCACCGACGCCACCCTGGGTGAACTTGCCGCAGCCGCCCCGGAGGGGGCATGGGCCGAGGTACTCAACGCCCATCTTGCCGCCCTGACCCGCCAGACCGCCCTGATCAAGGAGCTGCGCGATTCCAACGAGCAGTACTTGCGCACCGCGGTCCGCTCCACCCAGGAGTCCCTCGCCGACCTGCGTCCGGCCACCGCCGGCACCTACGACGCGCACGGCAAGACCGGGGAATCGGCCGGCTCCCGCATCTTCGACAAGCAATTCTAAGGAAGCGACCATGAGCACCTTTGGCGCCCTGAACACCGCCTACCGTGGACTGACTGCCGCCCAGCAGGGCATGAACGTGGCCGGGCAGAACATCGCCAACGCCGCAACCGAGGGCTACACCCGGCAACGCGTGCAGCAGTCCGCGATCGCGGCACCGGCCCCGGGGATGTTCAGCAGCGGCGTCGCCCAGACCGGCCAAGGGGTCTCGGTGGACGCGATCGCACGGCTGGGCAGCAGCGTTCTTGACGCCGGCGTCCGCACCGCCAGCGCACAGGCAGGCTACGCCGGAATCCGCTCCAACGCCTTGCAGGGCATCGAAGGCATTTTGCAGGAACCCGGGGACAACGGCATCTCCGCCTCCCTCCAGTCGTTCTGGTCCGCGTGGCAGGGCGCCGCGAACCAGCCGGACGAGGACGGCCCCAAGGGCCTGCTGCTGAACGCGGCCACTTCGCTCACCGAGAAGATCTCTTCCGCCTACCAGTCACTCCAAGGGCAATGGAGCAGCGTCCGCGCCCAGGCCGCTGACGCGGTTGACACCGTCAACGCCGCCGCCAAACAGGTGGCCGCCTACAACGCCACCATCCGCTCCACCCTGGCCGCCGGCGGGTCCGCCAACGAACTGATCGACGCCCGTGCCAAGCTCACCGAGACCATCTCCCGGCTTGCAGGCGGCACCGTCCGCGAACAGACCGACGGCACCGTGGACGTCCACATCGGCGGCAACGCCCTGGTGATGGGCACCTCGGTACGGGCGCTGGAACTCTCCGGCAGCCAGACCGGAGATGCGCTCGGGTCAACCGTCCAGCTGCTCTGGAAGAACCCGGCAGGAGTTGCGTCCACCGACGGCGGCGAAATCGCCGGAGCCCTCTCCGTGCTGGCTCCCGCCGCCGGCGGCAGCGGCGGCGCCATCGCCGAGGCAGCTGAGTCCTACAACAAGCTGGCCGACTCCCTCGCCCAGACCGTCAACACGGTCCACCGCACCGGTGAAACAGGAACCGGCGCCACCGGCGTCGATTTCTTCACCACCAGCGCCACCGGGCCGGCAGCCCTCGGGCTCAAGGCCCCCGCGGACACCACCGGCATCGCGCTCAAGGCACCGGGCAAGGGCGCGCTGGACACCAGCATCGCGGACCAGATTTCCCAACTCGGCACCGGCCCGGACGCACCGGACAGGCTCTGGTCCGGCATCGTCACCGGCATCGGCGTCGAGTCCCGCGGCGCGCAGCAGCGCGAAGCCCTCACGTCCGCGGCCCAAGCGTCCGCGGTGACCAGCCGCGCGTCGCAGGCGTCGGTGAGCCTGGACGAAGAGAACGTCAACCTGCTCACCAACCAGCACGCCTACCAGGCGGCCGCCCGCGTGATGACCGCCGTCGACGAAGCCCTGGACGTCCTGATCAACCGCACCGGATTGGTAGGAAGGTAGAACCATGCTGAACCGGGTAACAAACCTGACCATGAGCGCGAACGCCCAGCGGACCCTGCAAACCCAGCAGGCCAAGCTGGCCGAACTGCAGGACAAGGCAACCTCACTCAACAAGATCTCCCGGCCCTCGGACGATCCTGCCGCCACCGCCCAGGCCCTGGCCACCCGCTCGCTGCAGGCGGCCAACGCCCAGTACGGCCGGAACATCGACGACGGCAACTCCTGGCTCACCGCCGCCGACTCCGCGCTGGAGCAGGCCACCAACGTGATGCACCGGGTCAAGGACCTCACCGTGATGGCCGGCAACGGCTCGCTGAACCAGTCCGGCAAGGACGCGATCGCCGCCGAGCTGGAATCCCTGAACCAGGACCTGGTCTCCATCGCCAATTCCCAGCACCTGGGCCGGAACATCTTTGCGGGCAACACCGACAAACCGGCCTTCAACGACGCCGTCCCACCCACTTACAACGGCGCCGGCATCAACCCGGTGGAGCGGCGGATCAGCGCCACCCAGACCGTCCGCGTCGACGCCGACGGCGAGGCGATCTTCGGCAGCGGCGCCGGTTCGGTCTTCGACGTCGTGAGCAAGATCGCGGCGGACCTGCGGACCGGCACCGATATTTCCCCCCGGGTGGCCGACGTCGACACCGCCTTTAAGAACATCGTCAACGGCCGTGCTGAAATAGGAACACGGCAGGCACAGCTGGAACGTGCCGGCAACGTCAACACCGAATTGGAGGCTTCCTTGGACGCCCAGCGGACCGGGATTGAAAAAGCTGACCTTGGCAGCGTGATCATGGACCTGAAGCTTCAGGAAACCAATTACCAGGTGGCGCTGGCCGCCACTGCGCGGGTCCTGCAGCCCACGCTCATGGACTTCCTGCGATGAACTCCGTCCTCAACAGCACCCCGGTGACATTCACAGCCCCGATGCCCGGGCTCGAGAACGTGCACGACTTCGCCCTGCGCAACATCGACAGCGCCCCGGGCCTGTTCGCCCTCGAGTCCGGTTCCGCCCCGGTCCGGCTGTTCCTGGCGGACGCCGCCGTCTTCGTCCCGGGCTACACGCCGCCGCTGCCGGGCGCCGCGCTGGACGCCTTGGAACTCGGCGACGGGGAGACGCCGCAGGTGCTCGTGGTGGTCAACCACTCCCCCGCTGCCACCACGGTGAACCTGATGGCACCGATCGTGCTCAACCCGGCCACCCGCCGCTGCACCCAGCTGGTGCTGGACGGCAAGGAGTACCCGCTGCGGGCGGAGCTTGGCGCGGCCTAGCCGGAACCGCCGTCGGGCGCTGCCGACGGCTCACCGGCGAACGGTTGTCGGGTCCGGTTCACCAGTAGTGCGCGACGTCGATGACCAGGCGTGAGCCCGAGTCCGGCCCGGCCAGCGTGAAGACCCGGAACGGCAGCCGCGCCCGGACACCTAGCCCCAGGCTGGTGTAGCCCTCGAAGCTTCCCGCCCACGCCAGCTGCCGGAACGTCTGGTACCCGCCCACGTTGCTCACCTCGGTCTTGTTGGCCGGGGTGTAGGTGGCCTTGCCGCCCTCGTCGTAGGCCGGCGCGTTGGCGGTGACCTGAAGGAAGGCCTGGCCCCGCAGCGCAATCGGCAGGCCGGACCCGTCCTGCACCACTTGGGGAACGTAGCGCACCGAGTAGCCGGCCGCCGGCCCGTTGAGGTCAAGGACGAGCCGGTCGAAGCAGTAATGCTGCCCGGTCCGGACGTTGACCACCTTGGCCTGGCTCATCGCGGGGTCAGCCTTTGCCAGCGAGCCCCAGACAAGGCCGCAATAGGGTTCCGCCGCGGCCGGCCCGGACGTCAGTAGGCCCAGCCCTGCCGCCATCAGCACGGCCACCAGCCAGACGGTGAGTTTCTTCCGAAGGATTATGAACATACCGGCCGCCCCTCAATCATCCGGACCTGCACCTCGTCCAGATATCTCAAGGGTAGAACCGCACGTCTGGGTTGACGAGGGGTCGTTAGCCCCAACTGTCACCCGGCGGGTTCGGCAAAGCGCCGGGCCCTGCGGGCGTCCGGCGCTTTGCTTGGAATGATGTGAAATTCTTTTGAAACGAGCCCGGGGATGCGGGCTGGCCGTCCTGGGCGAGGGTTTTAGCCTTCGCAGTCGCGGCAGTACTTCAGGCCGTTCTTTTCCTTGGCGACCTGGGACCGGTGGCGGACCAGGAAGCAGGAGGAGCAGGTGAATTCATCTGACTGCTCGGGAACAACAATGACGGTCAGTTCTTCGCCGGAGAGGTCGGCGCCGGGAAGGTCGATGCCCTCGGCGGTGTCGTTCTCGTCGACGTCGATCACAGCAGTCTGGGCACCGCCGCCGCGGGATGCCTGGAGGGCCTCCAGCGATTCAG
Organism: uncultured Arthrobacter sp.; assembly: GCF_964021775.1. Lineage (GTDB taxonomy): Bacteria > Actinomycetota > Actinomycetes > Actinomycetales > Micrococcaceae > Arthrobacter. Next base: position 35,029 of record NZ_CAXHZI010000015.1, on the reverse strand, counting down.
CGGGAGACTCTTCTTCTGTCTTGCGTGGGGCGTCGTAATCGGTAGCCATAGCGGGGTTCACTTTCGTTGCTGCACAGCGCCATTTCAGGCACCTCAGTGAAGCAGTTTAGGGCATCATGCTGGTAGTTGGCGCATAGTGTGTTTAAAGCGACATTCAGCGTCATGGACCAGGTTCTCCAGGGAGGCAATGATGGCTACGAAACTCAACAAGAAGTCGCTCGCCCAGGCGCGTCGACTGATCAAGGACGGGAAGGTCCAACGCGACACCCGGGACGATTGGAGCGAGCACGCGCCGTCGGCCGAGCAGGAGAACAAGTTCATCGAAAAGAACGGATTCGCCGAGTTCTCCCACTGGCATCTGGGGCTCGACCCGGATGCTTCCGATGGCACCAAAGGCAGCGTGACATTCCCCTTCGGCGACTTCAAGAAAGTCCACCGCTGCGCCATTGTTTCGTTGGAGAGCCGGGCTGCGCAGCATGGCCACGACGACATTGCCGCCGCGGCCAAGAAACTCCTCGAAGAAATCGACGCCGAGTAGCGCTGGCGGCCGGCCGGTGCCGGCCGCTGCCAGGACTCAGGCCACCGGCCAGACGATGAGGGTTTTCCAGGCCGACGGGTCCGGTTCGGCGGCCGGGTCGCTGAGGTAGTACTCCCACATGGCGTCGCCCGGGGTCAAACCGTCCGCCTGCATCCGCGCCATCACGGCGTTGTAGGTCTCAGGCAAGGTCTCGTAGGGGCCGACGTGCATGGCCTGCAGTGCCCTGCCGGCTGGAAGCACGCCCGCCGTCACGCTCGGTTCCGAGCCGCGATCGCCCCCGCCGCCTCCCCCGCCCGGGTACGGCGCGGCCAGCGGGAAGCCTGCCTCGACGTCGACGACGTCGGTGGGCATGCCGCGGTACAGCGCGAACGGGGGCCCCGCCAACTGGACGTTTTGCTGCTGCACGGCCTCCATGACGGTCCGGTAGGCACGGTCGAAGAAGTCGCGCAAGGCATTCATGGGCACAGTCTCGCGCAGCACTGCGGTGGGCTGTTCCTGGAGGTCGGTGGACTTGATGTCCGGTGTCGTTTCGGGATTCGTTTCACTCATAGGCCAAGCCTCCGCCGCCGGATTTGGCCGGTCAAGGGCCCAACGCCCCGCGGACAGTAGCCGCGCGGCTACCGGGCGATGATCACGTCGAGGGTGCGCGGGCCGTGGACCCCTTCGACGCGTTCGAGTTCGATGTCGCTGGTGGCGCTCGGTCCGCTGATCATGGTGAGCGGCCGGGTGCCGTCGATGCGCCGGAGCGCCTCCGGAAGGATGCCGGCGATATCCGCGGCGTTCACGACGCAGATGTGGTGGTCCGGGACGAGGCTGATGGCGCGGCGGCCCTGGTTGGGACTGCCGTCCAAAATGATCGTCCCCGTTTCGGCGACGGCGACGGCGCTGCCGGTCACAACCGCGTCCACGCCGTCCAGCTCGGCAACGGTCAGCGGCGCAGACACGGAATCCACCCGGCGGCGGTCGCCGTCGGGGGCGGAGTGGAGGCCGGCGGTCCAGCCGGCGTCGAGCCCTGCCGGGACGACGTAGCTGCGGGCGTCCGCGAGCAGTTCGGCGATCCGACGGGGCACCTCGGCCGCGTCCACCACACAGACCCGGGCCTTGTAGTCGACCAGGCGGTCCACCAGCAGGTGGATCAGCGCGTCCTGGTCCAGCCCGGATGATGTGCGGTATTCCCGCGGAATCTGCGGCGCTTGTGGGCCGTCCCGCAGTGCGGAGCGGATCCGGCCGAGGATATCTTCGCGTGCGCTCATGCTCCGTCTTCCTTGTCCTGGGCAGTGACTTGGGCATTGGGGTGGGCATTGCCGTGGGCTGGGGCCGGCGCTGGGGTGCCGCCGGTTTCCGGGCCGTGGTGTTCCTTGGCCCACCAGTCGCGGAATGATTGCTGCGGGGGCGCCGGGATGTCGCGGCTTTGGGTCCAGCCGGCGGCGATGCCGGGCAGCTTGGTGATCTTTTGATCCGGGCCGGCCGCCAGGCGGCCCAGCGGAAGGCCCTTTTCGACCAGCCCGAGGCGTTTCCCGGAGGACAACGCCCAGGACGCGGCCTTCATGCCGACGTCCATCTGGCTGGGCAGCTTCTTCTTTCCACGCTTGCTGTCCACGTCGACGCTGCGCAGGTGCACCAGGATGTCCGGGATGTTGATTTTCACCGGGCAGGCGTCATAGCAGGCCCCGCACAGTGAGGAGGCGTACGGCAGGGAGCTGTTTTCCTCCGATTCGATGCCGGTCAGCAGCGGCGAAAGGATGGCGCCGATCGGGCCGGGGTAGGTGGAGCCGTAGGCGTGGCCGCCGGTCCGCTCGTATACCGGGCAGACGTTCATGCAGGCGCTGCAGCGGATGCAGTGCAGCGCGGAGCGGCCCATCTCGTCCGCGAGCGCGGCGCTGCGTCCGTTGTCGAGCAGCACCAGGTGCACGTTTTGCGGCCCGTCGCCCTCGGTGACGCCGGTCCACAGCGAGGTGTAGGGGTTCATCCGTTCCCCGGTGGAGGAGCGCGGGAGCAGCTGCATGAACACCTCGAGGTCCTGCCAGCCCGGCAGCAGTTTTTCCACGCCCATCACGGTGATCAGGGTCTCCGGCAGGGTCAGGCACATCCGGCCGTTGCCTTCGGATTCGACGACGGCCAGGGTGCCGGAATCGGCGAGCGCGAAGTTGGCCCCGGACACTGCCACCTTGGCCGTGAGGAATTTGCGGCGCAGGTGTGCGCGGGCCGCCATGGCCAGCACCGCGGGGTTGTCAGTCAGGGCGGGGTCCGCGCCGGGCATCTCGCGCAGGAAGATGTCGCGGATTTCGGTGCGGTTCTTGTGGATGGCGGGGACCAGGATGTGGCTGGGTTTGTCGTGGTCCAGCTGCACGATCAGTTCGGCCAGGTCCGTTTCAAACGCCGTGATCCCCTGCTCTTCGAGGTATTCGTTCAGCCCGATTTCCTGGGTGGCCATGGATTTGACCTTGACCACCTCGGTTTCGCCGGTGTCCCGGATCAGTCCCGCGACGATTTCATTGGCCTCGTCGGCGTCGCGCGCCCAGTGGATGACTCCGCCGCGGGCGGTGAAGTTCTGTTCGAACTGCTCGAGGAGTTCGGGCAGCCTGGCCATCACGGATTCCTTGATGGCGGACCCGGCGTCGCGCAGCTGTTCCCAGTCGGGCAGTTCGGAGACCACCTGGAGGCGCTTGTCGCGGATGGTGTGGGTGGCGTGGCCCAGGTTGGCGCGCAGCTGGGCGTTGCCCAGCTCGCGGTGCGCCGCCGTCGGGAACGATTCGGCGGCGTGCAGGTTGCCGGTGCCGAAGACGGGAAGGGAGGGCATGCCCAGGAAGGTGCTCATCGTGTTGCCTTTCCGGTGGCGACGCGTACCTCGCCGGTGACGGACGCGGGCGCTTCCGCGGTGCTGGCGAGGATTTCGGCCAGGTGCAGGGTGGTGACGTCGCTGCCCTGGCGGGACAGGCCGCCGCCGATGTGCATCAGGCAGGAGGCGTCCCCGCCCGTGCACAGCGCGGCGCCGGTGGAGCGGACGTTGGCCGTCTTGTCCTCGAGCATGGCCGAGGAGACGTCGGCGTTTTTCATCGAGAAGGTACCGCCGAAGCCGCAGCACTGGTCCGCTTCCGGCAGGTCGGCCAGCTCGATTCCCTGGACACTGCGCAGCAGCCGGGCCTGGCGGTCGCCGAGGCGGAGCAGGCGCATCCCGTGGCAGCTGGGGTGGTAAGTGACCCGGTGCGGGAAGTAGGAGCCCAGCTGGGCGCCGGCGTCGGTCACGCCCAGCACGTCCACCAGCAGCTCGGACAGCTCGTAGGTCCTGGCGCCGACGGCGGCGGCCCGGGCCTCCAGCGAAGTGTCGCCGCAGGAGCGGGCCACCATCGGGTGCTGGTGCTTGACCGAGGCGACGCAGGACCCGGACGGCGCGACGGCGACGTCGTAGTCCTCGGTGTCGAAGGCGCGCACATGGTTGGCGACGACCGGGACGGCTTCCTTGAGGTAGCCGCTGTTGACGTGCATCTGCCCGCAGCAGGCCTGGCCGGACGGGAACACGACCTCGTGCCCCAGCCGCTCCAGGATGCTCACGGTGGCCTGCGCGGTGCGCGGATACATCGCATCCACGATGCAGGTGGCGAACAAAGCGATTCTCATAACAGCCTTTCGAGGAACGCCGGAGGTATGTGGTCTGACCATAGTAAAGCACGTGATGCCTGCCACTTCCAGCGCGGGCCGCGACGTGAACCCGCTCACACGGCAATTGAGATCTGCGCTACACTCTCATGGTCCGACCACAGTGGTCTGACCAAAGCTTTCGTCGTCTCTCAACGCAGAGGAACTTCCGTGGACCACTTCACCCCCACCACCGACCCGGTGCTGAACAGCGTGGCCTGGTCGGCCATCGTTGGCCTGCTGCCGCTGCTCACTTTCTTCATCCTGCTGGCCGTCGTGAAGACCAAGGCCCACGTGGCCGGCGCCTTCGCCCTGCTGGTCGCCCTCGTGATCGGCATCGCCGCCTTCCACATGCCGGCCGGCCTGGCGATCCTTTCGGCAACCCAGGGCGGGGTCTTCGGCGCCTTCCCGGTGCTCTGGATCGTCGTCATGGCCGTCTGGCTGTACCAGGTGACCGTCCTCAGCGGCCGGTTCGAGGACCTGCGCCGCGTCTTCGACGTGATCGGCGGCGGCGACGTGCGCCTGCAGGCCGTCCTGGTGGCGTTCTGCTTCGGCGGGCTGCTCGAGGCCCTCGCCGGCTTCGGCGCCCCGGTGGCCATCACTGCCACCATGCTGCTGGCCCTGGGACTGCCGCCGCTCCGCGCAGCCGCCGCCGTGCTGGTGGCCAACACCGCGCCGGTCGCGTTCGGCGCGATGGCCATTCCGATCACCACCGCCGCCGGACTGACCGGCCTGCACGCGACGGACATCGCCTCCATCGTGGGCCGCCAGGCTCCCCTGCTGGCCACCTTCGTGCCGCTGATCCTGCTTTACATCATCGACGGCCGCCGCGGCCTGAAGGACTGCTGGCCCGCCGCGCTGGTGGTGGGCGGCTCCTTCGCCGTCGCCCAGTTCCTGTGCTCCAACTACTTCTCCTACGAACTCACCGACATCCTGGCCTCGCTGGTCGGCCTCGGCGCCGCTGTCGTGTTCTTCCGGATGTGGAAGCCGAAGGGCAGCGCTGCCGCCCGCGAGCGCCTTGGCGTTGCCGCTGACGCTGTTGCCGGCGGCGGCGCCGCCCGGAGCGGGGGCTCACAGGATGCCGGCACGGCCGGCGTTGTCACCGCCGAAAGGGCCACCGACGGCGGCCTCACCCCGATGCGCACCTGGCTGGCCCTCTTTCCGTACTTCCTCGTGATTGTGGTGTTCGGCATCGCCAAGCTGTGGAAGCTCGGCATCGACCTGCCCGCGTTCCTTGCCTCGACGGACGTCAAGATCCCCTGGCCGATCCTGCACGACGCCCTGGTCAACGCCGAGGGCAAGCCCGTCTCCTCCACCGTGTACTCGTTCCAGTGGCTGTCCAGCCCGGGCACGCTGCTGTTGATCACCGGGCTGCTGGTTGCGCTGGTGTACTCCAAGTACGACGACGGCGGCCGCTTCCGCCTCTCGGTCGGCGACGCGGTCCAGGAGATCGGACGCACCATCTTCAAGATGCGCTGGGCAGGACTGACCATCATCACGGTGCTCGCCCTGGCGTATGTCATGAACAACTCCGGCCAGACGGTCTCGATCGGCACCTGGCTGGCCGGCACCGGCAGCTTCTTCGCCTTCCTCTCGCCCGTGCTCGGCTGGCTGGGCACCGCCGTGACCGGCTCGGACACCTCCGCCAACGCGCTGTTCGCCAAGCTGCAGCAGACCGCGGGCCTGAAGGCCGGCATCGATCCGAACCTGCTGGTCGCCGCCAACACCTCCGGCGGCGTGGTGGGCAAGCTGATCAGTCCGCAGAACCTCGCCATCGCGGCGAGCGCGGTCAACCTTGACGGCCAGGAGTCGGTGATCCTGCGTAAGGTGGTCGGGTGGAGCGTGGCTCTGCTGCTGGTCCTGTGCACCCTCGCCTTCCTGCAGTCCACCCCCGTCCTGGGCTGGATGCTGCCGTAGCGGCCAGCCCCACGCCATCACGAGTGCGGGCCGCGCCGCGGCCCGCACTCCCGCCCGGAAGGAAAAGCCCGTGACAACCGCCGAAGCAGGAGCAGCCCCCCGCCGTCGTACCTATGACGCGCTCCTGCAGGACATCGAGGCCGACCTGCGCTCCGGCAAGATCAAACTCGGCGACCGCCTCCCGGGCGAACGGACCCTGGCGGAAAGCTACGGGATCTCCCGGGCCTCGGTCCGCGAAGCCATCCGGATCCTGGACGCGATGGGTGTGCTGCGCAGCTCCGTCGGCTCTGGCCCCACTTCCGGGGCCATCGTCATCTCGGATCCGTCCGCGGGCCTGTCCTCCGCCCTGCGCCTGCATGTGGCCAGCAACCGCCTGCCCGTCGAGGACATCGTGCAGACCCGCATCCTGCTCGAGACCTGGTCGGCCCAGGCCGGGGCTGCCCGCGGCGGCACGGAGGAAGAGCTGAAGCAGGCCGCCGCTCTGCTGGACGCCATGGACAACCCCGGACTCGACCGGGCCACCTTCCACGAACTCGATGCGCGCTTCCATGTCGCGCTGAGCTCGCTCGCCGGGAACGCCGTCGTCGCCACCATGATGGAGTCGCTCAGCGGCTCCATCGTCGGCTACGTCAAGGGCGCCATGGACGCGATGGAGTCCTGGCCGGATGTCCTGTGCGAGCTGCGAAGCCAGCACCACGGCATCTTTGATGCCGTGCGGGCCCGCGACGGCGAGCTTGCGGCCCGCCTGCTGCGCGAACACATCGAGTGGTTCTACATCCGGGCGCAGGAAGCCACCCCGCCGCAAGCCCCTCCCGCCCCGTAACACACTCCCCGAAAAACTCTGGAGCACCGCATGACCGCCACGGCCGCCGCCGCACCCCTGATCGACCAGCTGGACCTCGACACGGTCAGCACAAGGGACCTGGACCGCCGGGCCATGGCGCACGACGCGTCCCACTACCTGCTGATCCCCCAAGGCGTCGCCACCCCGCGCAACGCCGACGACGTCGGGCTGCTGCTGCGCCGCAGCCGCGAGCTCAACCTGCCCGCCACGTTCCGTTCCGGCGGCACCAGCCTCTCCGGCCAGGCGCTCAGCGACAGCCTGCTCATCAACACCCGCCAGCATTTCCGCGGCATCGAGGTCCTCGACGGCGGCGCCCGCGTCCGCGTCCAGCCCGGCGCCACCATCCGCAGCGTTAATGCCCGCCTGGCGGCGTTCGGCCGCAAACTCGGCCCCGACCCGGCGAGTGAAATCGCCTGCACCGTGGGCGGCGTGATCGCGAACAACTCCTCCGGGATGGCCTGCGGCACGGAGTTCAACACCTACCGCACCCTGGAATCCATGGTCCTGGTGCTGCCCTCAGGCACGGTCATCGACACCGCCGACGCCGGCGCGGACGCGCGCCTGCGGGAGCTGGAACCGGATCTCCATGAGGGCCTGCTGCGGCTGCGCCGCCGGGTGGCCGGGAACGCGGAATCGGTGCGCACCATCACCTCGCTGTTCTCGATGAAGAACACCATGGGCTACGGGGTGAACTCGTTCCTGGACTACGAACGCGCCGTCGACATCCTGATGCACCTCATGATCGGCAGCGAAGGCACCCTCGGCTTCGTCGCGGAAGCGGTCTTCCGCACCGTCGAGGTCAAGCCCGCCGTCGCCACCGGGCTGCTGGTCTTCAACACGCTCGCCGCGGCGACGGCGGCGCTGCCCGAGCTGGTGGCCTCCGGCCTGGCGACCATCGAACTGATGGACGCCGCCGCGTTGAAGGTCGCGCAGCTGGCCGCGGATGCTCCCGCGGCCATCCGGTCGCTGCCGGTCCAGGGGCACACCGCGCTGCTGGTGGAACACCAGGGCGCCGACGCCGCGGAGCTGGCCTTCAGACGGGAGAGCTCGCAGCCGCTCTTCGCGTCGCTGGACCTGGCCTCGCCGTTCGCGCTGACCACGGACCCGAAGGACCGGGCGGCCCTCTGGCATGTCCGCAAGGGCCTGTACACCACCGTGGCCGGCGCCCGTCCCTCCGGCACCAACGCACTGCTGGAGGACATCGTGGTTCCGGTTCCAGCCCTGGCGGACACCTGCGGCGAACTGACCCGGCTCTTCGCCGAACACCGCTACGAGGAGTCGGTGATCTTTGGCCACGCCAAGGACGGCAACGTCCACTTCATGCTCAACGAGCGCTTCGACGACCCGGCCCAGCTGCTGCGCTACCAGGCCTTCACCGACGACATGGTGGACCTGGTCCTCGGCGCGGGCGGTTCGCTCAAGGCCGAGCACGGCACCGGCCGGATCATGGCCCCGTTCGTCCGCCGCCAGTACGGTGACGAACTCTACGAAGTCATGCAGGAGATCAAACGGCTGATCGACCCGGCCAATCTCCTGAACCCGGGCGTGCTGCTAGCGGAGGAGCCCCTCTCCTACGTGCAAAACCTCAAGGTGGCGCCGACTGTGGAGGAAGAGGTGGACCGCTGCGTGGAGTGCGGCTACTGCGAGCCGGTCTGCCCGAGCAAAGACATCACCCTCACGCCCCGCCAGCGCATCGTGCTGCGCCGCGAGATGGCCGCCGCGGAACAGCGCGGCGACGACGCCCTGGCGGCGCGGCTACGCAAGGACTACGAGTACGACGGCGTGCAGACCTGCGCGGCCGACGGCATGTGTGTCACCGCCTGCCCGGTGCTGATCAACACCGGGGACCTGGTGCGGCGGCTGCGGCAGGAAAACGCGAACGCCGTTGCGGAGGCCGGCTGGAGCGCCGCCGCGGACCGCTGGGGCGCCGTCACGGCCGGCGGCGGCCTGGCCCTGACCGTGGCGAAGGCGATGCCCGCGCCGCTGGCCAAGGCAGCGACCGCCGTCGGCCGTGCCGTGCTGGGCGCGGAGACCGTTCCCGCCTACGACGCCGTGCTGCCCGGCGGCGGCTCCAAGCGCCGGCCGCGCCGGGATCCGGACAGCGTCGCCGTGTTCTTCCCGGCCTGCATCGGCACCATGTTCGGCCCCGCGGATGCGGGCGGTGGTGTAGCGGGCAGTGGCGCCAAAGGCTCGGCCCAGGCGTTCTTGGAGCTCTGCGAGCGCGCCGGCGTCGGGCTGACCGTCCCGGAGGACATCGGCAGCCTGTGCTGCGGCACCCCGTGGAAATCCAAGGGCTTCGCGCAGGGCTACGCTGCGATGTCCGCCAAGGTCCTGGACGGGCTCTACGAGGCCAGCGGCCAGGGCCGGCTGCCGGTGGTGTGCGACGCCGCCTCCTGCACCGAAGGCCTGGAGACCATGAAGCGGCTCGCAGCCGAGGGCGGCGAGCGGTACGCCGGGCTGCGGTTCGTGGACTCGGTGGAGTTCGTGCACCAGCACGTGCTCGGGCAGCTGACCGTCACCGCTCCGGTGGGGTCTATGGCCCTGCACCCCACCTGCTCCTCCACCCAGCTGGGAACCAACGGTGCGCTGATGGACATGGCCCGGGCCGTCACGGAGGACGTGTTTGTGCCGCTGAACTGGGGCTGCTGCGCCTTCGCCGGCGACCGCGGCCTGCTGCACCCGGAACTGACCGACTCCGCCACGGATAAGCAGGCCCGGGAAATCAACGAGCGCGAGTTTGATGCTTACGCCTCGACGAACCGCACCTGCGAACTGGGCATGTCCAAGGCCACCGGCCACTCCTACCGGCACCTGCTGGAAATTCTCGAGGAGGCCACCCGGCCGCTGGGGTGAGGCGCGGGCGGCCACCGCCGGCTTGGATGTCGGGGGTTAGCCATAAGCTGGTCGCGCACACTTCAGTACGACAAATGGGGGAACCATGAACTCGATTATCCGCAACCTCGGCGCAACGCTTTCGGCACTCGTAATCGTCGCCGGTACGGTCGCCTGCGGCGCGAACAGCCCCGGCCCTGCAGGCGCACCGCCTGCCGGATCCTCGGCCGCGGCCGCCGCCCGGGCGGACGAGGTCGCCCGGCACAAGCCCGCGGAGGTGAAGAAGGTTCTCGACGCGTTCCTGCGGAGCGTTTCAAATGAATCCGATGCCTACATGAAGGCTGCCATGGCTGGCGGTTCCACAAATGACACCCCCGAGGAGAAGGCAGCGAAATTTAAGAGCGGGTTCCCTGGGTCTTACAAATACCTGGACCTGGACGACAAGAAGGCGGCCGGCCTGATCGGTATCTTCGCACTCGTCGCCATGCTGACCCCCGATACGGAGATGAGCGCCAATGAGTCTGGAATCGTCATCGACGGCGAGACCGCGACAATCAGGGGAAGTGACATCAAGATCAAGGGCATTGAGAAGTCCGGGAAGGGTGGAACCGGCGGCAAGCTCGGGAAAATCACCCTGAGATTCCAAGGGTCGACTTGGAAGATCACTGATCTAGAAATCCAGCAATAACCCCTCTTCGACCGGGGCCGGCCTCCGGACCCGCACCCCCCGGTGCCCGGAACGCGGGCGGCTTGCCATCCGGCGGACAGTCCGTAGACTCGGCGCATGTCTGGTCTTGGGGGAACGAAGGCAGTCCGCTCCGTTGCGGCACTCGGCCTGCTGCTGGCCGCAGGGCTGGGCGCCTGCACCTACGAGGATCGGGGCGATCCGCAGCGCACGGATGGGCAAAGCCTCCGGCCGGCGCCCACCGGTGCGGCGAAGGATCCTGATGTCCTGGCAGTGGAGGGACGCAACTATGCGGAACTGGAGCGGCGCTTGGCCGCAACGCCCGGGGAGGCGCTGCTGGCCGACTCGGGTCAAGCGGACGGCCCAAGTGTCGGATTCAAGAAAACGGCAACGGTAACGAAGACCGGGCCGCACACCGTAACGGCCGCTTGCATCGGCATTCCGCATGCCCAGATATACCTCTCGCAGGACATCAAGGGCGGAAGCAAGTACACGGTCCTCGAGGTCGACTGCTCGCAGACCCAGACCCAGGTGGTTCAGCTGGCGGCAGGGCCCGTCGGCGTCCAGCTCACCCGTGTCCACCCAGACGGCGCCTGGACCGGGGCGGTCGCCGGGATCAGGATCACCGCCCCATGAGGCTCGAGGGCTGGAATGTCACGGTTCTCCTGCTCCTGCTTGTGGCTGCAGCCGTTGTGGTGCACGGCGTGACCTTGCTTGTCGCGTGGGCCGTGCGGCGGCTCCGTCGGCGAAGCAACGACGGCGGCACCGGGGCAGGTCTTCCTTGAGGCTTGCCGCCACAGCCAGCGGCCTCCGCCAGAGCGTGTGAATCCTGTCCTACCGAGCGGACGTCCACTCACCCGTAGTTCGTGAGACCGGCGGAAGGAGCCACGACGAGGACAGGCGTGGGCGTGCTGTGAACAGCTCGCGAAGAGGCGGTGAACTGCGGCATGTCGGTTGTGGGAGGCTTCTCGGCTTCTCATAGCGTCGGGTGCATGATCACACCCCATCATCGTTTCCGCAGGGCCGCCATCACTGCCCTGGCCGTCACCCTCCCGGTTGCCTTCCTAGCCCCCGCCGGCGCCTCCTCTGCCGCGCCGGGCACAGCGCACCAGGCCGCGGCCGTCGCCCCGGACCCGTCCGCCAAGCTCGACCTGGGTGCTCCGGGCCAGCCGGAGTCCCGCACCGTGACCACCCTGGCACCCGGCCTCACCCGGACGTCCATCACCCGCGGCACCCCCAACCAGGACTTCTTCTGGACCGCTGAGGTCGCCGTTCCTTCTACGTCCCCGGACCCGGACGCTCCTGCTTCGGCGCTGTCGACGCAGTCGCAGGCCCAGGAGGTCGCCGACAAGCTCAACGCGGCCGGGGTGGTTGCCCGCGTCGAGCACGTCCAGTCCCCGAAGCTCGCAGATGCCGGCGGGGACCTCGGCTACCGGGTACGCGCCGGGAACTTCACGGCCAAGGCAGACGGTTCCGCCACTGTCGCGCAGATCCAGGCGGCCGGCTACAAATCCTCGGTGATCTACACCGGCTGGGACGGCGACGAAGGCACCAGCGAGGACGACCGCGGACCCTGGAAGCTGGAGGTCCTCACCATCGACCCGAAGCAATTCCGCGGCGACCTGACCTCCTCCTTCGGACCCGACCTCAAGACCCGGGAAACGACAAGCAAGCTCGCGGCCGCCTCGGGCGCCCTGGCGGGGACCAATGGCGGCTTCTTTGTCATGGATCCGGCCGCCGGAGCCGAAGGCGATCCCGCGGGCGCGGCAGTGCAGGACGGCAAGATCCTCAGCGAACCCGTCGGAGACCGCCCCTCCCTCGTCATCGGGGCTAAGAACACCACCTCGGTCCAGCGGCTGCATTGGCGCGGCACTGTCGGTGCCCCCGGCAACCCCGCGACACTCCCCCTGGACGGCCTGAACCGCGTGCCGGGCCTCATCCGCAACTGCGGCGGGACCGACGACACCCCCACGAACCTGCCGCTGCACGATTTCACCTGCACCGACGCGGACGAGATCGTGGCCTTCACCCCCGAGTTCGGCGCCTCCACCCCGTCCGGTGCCGGCCTCGAAGCCGTCGTAGACGCCCACGGCACGGTCACGGCCCTCCACCACACGCGCGGCACCACAGTCCCGGCCGGCGGTCACACCCTGCAGGCGATCGGAGCGGACGTGGCAAAGCTCTCCGCGCTGGCCAAGCCCGGCGCGAAGCTGAAGATCGGCACGGACCTCCTCAACGAAAGCGGCAGGGCACTGCAGATTGGCACCACCACCGATGTCGTCAACGGCGGCCCCACTCTGGTCCGGAACGGTGAACTCAGCGTGACCGCCAAGCGCGACGGCATGGTCCGCACCGGCGACAGCAACTCTTTCTTCTACGGCTGGGTACACAAGCGCAACCCCCGCACCTTCGCCGGCGTTGACGCCCAAGGCCGCACCATGATCGTCACCGCCGACGGTCGCCAGACGACGTCCCTCGGGCTGAGCATCAAGGAGTCCGCCGACGTCGCGCATTCACTGGGCATGGTCGACGCGATCAATCTGGACGGCGGCGGCTCGACCACCATGGTCCAGGGCGGTCAGGTCGTGAACTCGCCCTCCGACGCGACCGGTGAACGCCCGGTGGGGGACGCACTCCTCGTCCTGCCCGGCCGCAAGAACTAGGCCGGTCAAACCCCGCCCAAGGCCCTCGGGGCCTTGGGCGGGGTTTCCCTCTTTAAGCCAGCCGGGATTCACACCGGCGGGGGTAGGCGAAGCAGTTGGCCGACTGCATGGCCGCGGCCATGGGCGGCGATTCCGGCGCAGCGGCTACGGCACCACGAACTGCAGCGGAATCCGGGGCGGCGCGGGCGGGCTCCGGGCACAAGAAACCCCTCCGTCCCGGGCAAAATCGCCGGAAAGGAGGGGTTCGTGGGGCCCCCTGTCGGATTCGAACCGACGACCCCCGCTTTACAAGAGCGGTGCTCTGGCCAACTGAGCTAAGGAGGCAATCCGCCGTCGTCGCCTGACCAAAAATCCGGCCCGGCGCTAACTGCTAGATAAGGGTAGCCCACGGACGCCCGCCGGTAAAAAATGCCGGCAAGCGGCGAAAACAAAGCAGCCCGGCCCCGGACGGATCCGGGCCGGGCTGCATCGTCAATGCGGCGCTTACTTCTTGGCGTCGACCGCAGCCTGCAGGAACTGCTCGAACGGGGTCTGGGCGCTGTCACCCTTGCCCCACTGCTTGCCCTCGACGAAGACCGTCGGCGTTCCGGTAACACCGATGGCCGCCGCCTCCTGGGTGGTGTACTTCACGTACGGGCGGTAGGTCTTGTCATCGACGCACTTGTCGATGCTCTTAGCCCCGACGTCGGTTGCCATCTTCTTCAGCTCCGCGTCGGACAGGCCCGCGCCGCCCTCGGCCGGCTGCTTCGCGAAGAGTTCGTCGACAAAGGCGGAGTACTTCTCGGGGGATTCATTCACCACGCAGGCCGCGGCGTTGGCCGCGCGCGAGGAGTAGTTGGTGCTGGAGCGGCTGTCCAGGAAGCCCAGCGGACGGTACTCGACCGAAATCTTGCCCTCGTTGCGCAGCTTGGTGAGGGTCTCGTTGTACTGGGTCTCGAAGTTCTTGCAAACCGGGCAGATGAAGTCGATGTAGAGGACCACCTTGACCGGCTTGCCGGCCACAGCCTCTGCCCCGGGCGCCTTGATCTCGGCGGGCGGGGTGGCGGCGGGGGACGGCAGGTCTGCGACGTTCACGGTGGCCGGGTCCGTCTTGGCCACCTCGGTGTTGGCCAGCAGGGTGACGCCGCCGTGGACGTTGCCGTTCGCCGGGGTCGGGCCCGAGTCTGCCACCGGGGCGTTGTTCTTGATGTTGGAGGTGACCACCAGGGCAACAATCACGACGATGGCCACGACGGCGGCCACAATGCCCCAGCCGATGAGCAGCTTGTTCCGCTTGTCCTTCTTTAGCTGCGCCTCGCGGATCTCACGGGCTTTCTCGCGGGCCGCGGCGGTGCGCTCCGCTTTGGACTGACGGGGTTCGTTTGCGGCGCTCATTAGTTCCTCGTGTCGATCGGCCATGGATGCTCCACTGGGTGGCAACTTCATCATTTTAGGGGAGAAACCTGAGGAGCTTGCGCTTTCAAGTTTCCTTCCGTGTGCCCAACGGACGAATAGCACAGAAGATTCCGCCCGGCTAGGGTGGATGAGAGCCACAAGCGACCCAGGGGGCACCAATGCAAGCAACGGACCACGCCGAGCAGCGCGCCGAGCACCATACTGCGCCGACAGCCGGGAAGCAGGATGCCGCACCTGCGACGGACAAGCACCCGGATGCCTCCGAGGCGGCTGCGAGCTTCGACTTTATGGTGGTGTCCAACCGCATGCCGGTGGACCGGTGCTCCCCGGATGAGCCGGGCTGCGAGGACGGCTGGCGCCGCTCCCCCGGCGGCCTGGTGACGGCGCTGGCCCCCATGATGACCAAGACCGACGGCGCCTGGGTGGGCTGGCACGGCGCCCCGGACGAGCACCTTGAGCCGTTCAGCCACGGCGGCATCGATCTCATCCCGGTCCAGCTGAGCACCCGCGACGTCGAGCTCTACTACGAGGGCTTCTCCAACGCCACGCTCTGGCCGCTCTACCACGACGTGATCGCCCCGCCGGAGTTCCACCGTGCCTGGTGGGACACGTACCGCAAGGTCAACAAGCGGTTCGCCGACGCCGTCGTCCGCCACGCCGCCCAAGGCGCCACGGTCTGGGTGCAGGACTACCAGCTCCAGCTGGTTCCGAGGATGCTTCGCGAGGCGCGCCCGGACCTCAAGATCGGCTTCTTCAACCACATCCCGTTCCCGCCGCCGGAGATTTTCGCGCAGCTGCCGTGGCGCCGCGCGATCATCGACGGCCTGCTGGGCGCGGACCTGGTGGGCTTCCAGCGCAGCAGCGACGCCGGGAACTTTATGCGCTCGGCCCGCCGCTTCCTCGGCGCCAGCGTCAAACAGCAGCAGGTGCACGTCAAGGGCGCCGACGGCGAAACCACCCACATTGCCCGCGCCCAGGCTTTCCCGATCTCCATCGACGTCAAGCAGATCAGCGAACTGGCGCGCAAACCGGAGATCATCGAGCGGGCCAAGCAGATCCGCCGGGACCTCGGCAACCCCAAGACCATCCTGCTGGGCGTGGACCGGCTGGACTACACCAAGGGCATCCGGCACCGGCTCAAGGCCTACGAGGAGCTGCTGCAGGACGGCAAGGTCACGGTGGAGGACGCTTCCCTGATTCAGGTGGCCAGCCCCAGCCGCGAGCGCGTCGAGCAGTACCGGCTGCTGCGCGAGGAGGTCGAGGGCACCGTCGGGCACATCAACGGCACCTACGACACCATGCAGAACACCGCCGTCCGCTACCTGCACCACAGCTACCCGATCGAGGAAATGGTGGCCCTCTATCTGGCCGCCGACGTTATGCTCGTCACCGCCCTGCGCGACGGCATGAACCTGGTCGCCAAGGAATACGTCACGGCCCGGACCAACAACGACGGCGCCCTGGTACTCAGCGAGTTCGCCGGCGCCGCGGACCAGCTCAAGCAGGCGCTTCTGATGAACCCGCACGACATCGACGGCCTCAAGGACACCATCATGCGGGCAGTCAACATGCAGCCCGCCGAGGCCGCCCGCCGGATGCGCGCCATGCGCAAGCAGATCCTCACCCATGACGTCGACCTCTGGTCCGCTGACTTCCTCAGCGCGCTGCAGGAAAAGGTGGTCCGTGATGACTCCTGAGCCCGACCCCGCCACCCGGCTCTCGCTCTCCCCCGAACTGCTGGCGGCCGTGCACCGCGTCGCCGGCACGGAACAACTGCTGGTGGCGATGGATTTCGACGGCACCATGGCCCCGCTGGTGGACCACGCGGCGGACTCCCGCGCCCTGCCCCGCTCGGCCGCGGCCTTCGCCGGCCTCGCGGAACTTCCGCGGACGACGACGGCGCTCATCTCCGGCCGCGCCCTGGACAGCCTCCGGGCGGTCGCCTCGCCGCCGGAGAGGACCCTGCTGATCGGCAGCCACGGCGCGGAGATCTGGATGGGCCCCGGTTCCGCCGAGCTCGTCCTGGAAGACGCCCAGCGGGAACTGCTCGCCGACGTCCGGCGGATCCTGGCCGAAATCGTGGACGTCGCCCCCGGCACGTTGCTTGAGGACAAGCCGGCCGGCGTCGTACTGCACACCCGGCTGGCCGCCGACGACGTCGCCGAGGATGCCGTGGCGGCCGCCAAGGCCGCCCTGCAGGACCGCCCGGGCGTCTTCCTCAAGACCGGAAACCGCGTGCTGGAAACCGCCGTCGTCCACGCTTCCAAGGGCGAGGGCGTCTCCTTCCTACGCCAGGCCACCGGGGCCACCGCGGTTGTGTTCGCGGGGGATGACACCACGGACGAGGATGCCTTGGGCAGCCTCCTCCGCGGGGATGTGGGCGTCAAGGTGGGACTGGACTTCACCCAGGCCGAGTTCCGGGTGGAGGCGCCGGTGCATGTCTCCGAACTGCTGGAGGCGCTGCTGCGCGAACGGACGAAGGCTGTCGGGGGCTGAAGGGCTACACCTCGCCGGGCGAAGCGTCGGGTTCGTAGCCGATCAGCCAGTGCAGACCATGCCTGTCGATGACCTGTCCGTCCGAGGCGCCCCACGGCTTCGGCGCAAGGGGGTCCACCACCCGTCCGCCGACAGCGAGTTTGTCGAACCAGTCGTGCAGCACCGACGGCTCGGCAGTGCCCAGCAGCGAGAGCATGACGCCCTCCAGCCGGACACTCTTCTCGCCCGGTGCCGCATCCGATCCCGCCAAGACCACTGCGCCGTTCAGCGTTCCGTGGGCAATGGCGTCCGGCGGTCCGTCGCTCCGGCTGAACTGCTCATACGTGAACAAGGAAAGCTCCCCGCCGAAGACGTCGGCGTAAAAGCCGAGAGCTTCACGCGCCGTGCCGGGGAAACTGACATAGATCTGGAGGGCCGTCATGCGGACAGCCTATACACCCGCTTCGGGCGCCACGTGACGGAACCCACCTATGACATCCGTAACTTTTTCACCCTAAAACCAAAAATCTGACATACTCTGTATGTGATGTGGCGCACAACTACCGTGCGGCGTCATTGGATGCTCCTCGGCTTCGGCCGGGGAGCATGCGCATCCGCCTCCGGATGCCACAACTGAATACGAAGAACCATTCACTACGGATCGTCCGGCACGTACCTGCCGGTGAAGGGATTGATAACTGTGGCTACAGTTACTTTTGATAACGCTACGCGTCTGTACCCGGGCACAGAGAAGCCCGCTGTTGACAAGCTCAACATTGAAATCGCCGACGGCGAATTCCTGGTCCTCGTTGGACCCTCCGGCTGCGGCAAGTCCACCTCCCTGCGCATGCTCGCAGGCCTTGAGGACGTGAACTCCGGCCGGATCCTGATCGGCGACCGCGACGTCACCGACATGCCGCCCAAGGACCGCGACATCGCGATGGTGTTCCAGAACTACGCCCTGTACCCGCACATGACCGTCGCGGACAACATGGGCTTCGCGCTGAAGATCGCCGGCGTCAGCAAGGAAGAACGCGCCGAGCGTGTCCGTGAAGCCGCCAAGCTCCTGGACCTCGAGCCGTACCTGGACCGCAAGCCGAAGGCGCTCTCCGGCGGCCAGCGCCAGCGCGTCGCCATGGGCCGCGCAATCGTGCGCAACCCGCAGGTCTTCCTGATGGACGAGCCGCTGTCCAACCTCGATGCCAAGCTCCGCGTGCAGACCCGCACGCAGATCGCGTCGCTGACCCGCCGCCTCGGCGTCACCACGGTCTACGTCACCCACGACCAGGTCGAGGCCATGACCATGGGCGACCGCGTCGCGGTCCTCAAGGACGGTCTGCTGATGCAGGTTGACACGCCGCGCAACCTCTACGACAAGCCGAAGAACGTGTTCGTTGCCGGCTTCATCGGCTCACCGGCCATGAACCTGCTCGAACTCCCGGTCGTCGACGGCGGCGTGCAGTTCGGCGGCACCGTTTACCCGGTCCCGCGCGATGTCCTTGAGGTCGCTTCCGGCTCCACCGTCACCCTGGGCACCCGTCCCGAAGACCTTGAAACCGCGCCGCAGGGCGAGGGCCTCCAGGTCGAGGTCGACGTCGTCGAAGAACTCGGCGCCGACGCCTACGTCTACGGCCACACCACGCTGGACGGCAAGGACCACGACATCGTGGCCCGCGTCGACGGCCGCCGTCCCCCGATGAAGGGTGAGACCGTCTGGGTCCGCCCGCAGTCGGGACACGTGCACCTGTTCGACACCAAGACCGGCCTGCGCCTCGGCGACTAGTCCCCACCGGCTCCCTCACCTCGCTCCGCTTCGGCCAGGGAACCCTGCCGGCGTGGGCCCTTCCGCGTTGAAACTGACGGCGGTCCTCCTCCGGGAGGGCCGCCGTCGGCCGTTAACCGGCAGATTTTAGGCGGGGCCCGCCCTCGTACGGGAGAATTGCGTTATGACCGAGGACAACGGTGCCCAGTGGCACGACGAACCCACTGACTACGGACAGATCGGCAAGCTGCCCCGGTACGAGGCCGCCAGCGCCAACGACGACAAGGCAGTATCCAGTTCGCTGAGCATCACGGCCGCGGCCACCGAGCCCGAGCTGCTGGACCTGCCCTGGCACATCGCCCTGGAGGACTGGCCTGCGGAATACCTGGCGGCCCTCCCCCGCGGCATCTCCCGGCACATCGTGCGCTTCGCCCACCTCGGCGGCTCCGTGATCGCCATTAAGGAAACCTCCGAGCACGTTGCCCGGCACGAGTACCACATGCTCCGCAAGCTCGCCCGGCTGGACGTGCCCTGCGTTGAGCCGGTGGCGGTCATCACCGGACGGACCACCCCGGAGGGCCGGCCGCTGAACCCCGTGCTGGTCACCCGGCACCTCAAGTTCTCCATGCCCTACCGCGCCTTGTTTTCCCAGATGCTGCGCAAGGACACCCTGACCCGCCTGATCGATGCCCAGGCCCTGCTGCTGGTCCGGCTGCACCTGATCGGCTTCTACTGGGGTGACGTCTCGCTCTCCAACACGCTGTTCCGGCGCGACGCCGGGGCGTTCGCCGCGTATCTCGTGGACGCCGAAACCGGCGAGCTGTATCCGGACCTGTCCACCGGCCAGCGCGAGTACGACCTGGAGATCGCCCGGGTCAACATCGCGGGTGAACTGATGGACCTGCTCGACGGCGGGCTGATCGAGGAGAAGGTGGACCCGGTCGCCACCAGCGAGCTGATCATGGAGAGCTACCGGCGGCTCTGGACCGAGCTGACCGAGAAGGAGTCCTTCGAAATTGGCGAGCGCTGGCGCGTGGCCGCCCGCATCCGGCGGCTCAACGAACTCGGCTTCGACGTCGAGGAATACGCCATCAAGACGACGCAGAACGGCTCCACGATCCAGCTTCAGCCCAAGGTGGTGGACGCCGGGCACCACCAGCGCCGGCTGCTTCGCCTGACCGGGCTGGATGCGCAGGAAAACCAGGCGCGGCGGCTGCTGAACGACATGGATTCCTTCCGGGCGGACAACAACCCGGGCATGGACGAGGAATACAGCGCGCACCTGTGGGTGAGCCAGATTTTCGAGCCGATTGTCCGGTCGATCCCGCGCGACCTGTCCGGCAAGCTCGAGCCCGCGGAGGCCGTGCACGAGATCCTGGAGCACCGCTGGTACATGTCCGAGAAGGAGAACCGGCACATTCCGCTGGCCGAGGCCGTGCAGTCCTACATCGACTCCGAACTCCGGCACCGCCGCGACGAGGCCGCGATCATGCTCAACCCGGACACCGAACTGCTCAAGATCCTCGAGGTCGAGACCGAGGAGTCCCGCTACGGCAAGGACGAGTCGGTCGAGGAATACCCGGACTCCGACGACTAACCCGCCAAAGTCCGTCCCGGTGGAGCGGGTTCCAGCACAGGCGCGCTAAATCGCCTTGCCCGGGTTCAGGATCCCGGCCGGGTCGAAGAGTTCCTTGATCCGGCGCTGCAGCTCGCGCACCGGTTCCTTCTGCTCCAGGCCCAGCCAGCGCAGCTTGTACTGGCCGACGCCGTGCTCCCCCGTGATGGTGCCGCCCATCGCGAGCGCCACGGTGACGGAATTATCCAGGGCGGCGCCGAGCCGTTCCATGGCGGCGGCGTCCACGGCGTCGTCGGCCCGGTCCACCCAGAAGGTGGGGTGCAGGTTGCCGTCACCGGCGTGCGCCACGACCTTGAGCTTCACCTGGTGCCTGACGGCCATCGCCTCCAGCTCCGCGACGTAGTCCACCAGCCGGGACCGCGGCACGGCGACGTCCTCGCCCACCCGGTATTCGTCGTCGACTTCCACCCCCCGGCTGTTGCGGCGGAGCTCCACGAGCTGTTCGGCCTCGGCGTTGGCCTCCATGGTCACCACGGCGCCGCCGGCGGCCAGCAGCGGCCGGATCGCGGCAGCCTCCGCCGCGGCGCCGAAGCCGTCGGTCTGGATCAGCAGCAGGGAGGCGCCCCGGGCGGCCAGGTCCGAGCCGTGGGCGTCGTCGAGCTGGGCGAGCGACCCGCCGTCGAGCAGTTCCATAATCGCTGGCTGCACGCGGGCCTTGCCCACCGCGAGGACACCCGCCGCGGCGCTGCGGAAGTCGGGGTAGAACGCGGCGATGGTGTGGACTTCCCGGGGCAGGTACTTCAGCCGCACCGTTATC
Source organism: uncultured Arthrobacter sp. (assembly GCF_964021775.1). GTDB lineage: Bacteria > Actinomycetota > Actinomycetes > Actinomycetales > Micrococcaceae > Arthrobacter. The sequence continues at coordinate 13,889 of NZ_CAXHZI010000015.1, read as the reverse complement.
CCGACGACGATCCCGAGGGTCCCCTCGGAGCCCACGAACAGTCCGGTGAGGTCGTAGCCGGCCACGCCTTTGAAGGTCTGGTGTCCGGTGTGGATGAGGGTGCCGTCCGCGAGGACGACGTCGAGCGCCAGGACGGAGTCGCGGGTGACCCCGTACTTCGCGCACCGCAGGCCGCCGGCGTTGGTGGCGACGTTGCCGCCGATGGTGGAGACCTTGTAGCTGGCAGGGTCCGGGGCGTACATCAGGCCGTGCACCGCGGCGGCGGCGTTGAGCTCGGCGTTGATGACGCCGGGTTCGACGACGGCGGTCTCGTCGTCCGGGTTCAGGTCCAGGATGCGGTTCATCCGTTCCAGGCTGAGCACCACGCAGTTTTCGCTGGCGTGCGCGCCGCCGGAGACTCCGGTGCCTGCGCCGCGGGCCACCAGCGGGATCCGGCCGGCGGCGCAGGCCTGCACCACTGCCTGGACGTCCGCCACGGATTCGGCCAGGACCACCGCCTGCGGAAGCTGGTAGTCCAGCACCGGCGCCTGGTCCACGGCATAGGCGGCCAGGGTGGCCTCATCTACGGCGACTTTCCCGCTGCCCAGGGCGGAAGTCAGCTCCTCAACAATGCTGCGCATGCGCTCTCCAGTTCTCCATCGAATCCGGCCGTCAGTCTCGACCTTCAGTCTAGGGTGCCGGCAGCCCGCCCCCGGGCAGCCCGCCCCCGGGCAGCCCGCCCCCGGGCAGCCCGACTCCGGGCAGCTCGACTCCGGGCAGCACCCAGACGGCGGCGGCGGGGCCACCGGCCCGGAACAGCGCACCCGCCGGGGCCGCGGCCGCCGGGTCCGGCTCCGCCGGGTCCGCGCCCGGGGCCGCGGTGATGCTGCCGGCGGCGAAGGCCGGCGGAAACGCAAGCGCGGCGAGCTGCCGGGCGGAGAGCAGGCCCGCAGCGAGGTCGACGTCCGCGGCGGCCCTGGCCACCACCACCAGCGCCGCGCTGTCCGCGGTTTCCCGCACGAAGGCCAGCGCGTCCCCCTGCGCGTCCAGCCAGCGGATCCCGCCGCCGGTGAGCGCGGGCTGTTCCCGGCGCAGCGCGGTGAGTGCGGCGTAGACTCCCCGGAGGTCGTTCAGGATCCGTCCCGGATCGGTCCAGGGCATGGGCGTGCGGGAGAACTCCCCGTTGTCGCCCTTGAGCCCGAACTCGTCCCCGGCGAACACCACCGGCACGCCGGGCAGGGTGAACATCAGCACCGCGCCGAGCTGCTGGCCGCCGTCGAGCATGACGGTGGCGGCCCGGGCCGTGTCGTGGCTGTTCAGCGCGTTCATGTTCTGCTGCCGGACGTCCCAGCTGAAGGCGGCGGCCAGGTCCTGGTGTGTGGCGAGGAAATCCGCCGCGTCCATCCGGTTGGGCCCGGGCAGCGGGGTGCCGAAGAAGTTGACGTGGCCGGCGTCGCCGGACAGCCAGGCCCAGAGCGGGCGGGTGAAGTTGGAGTACGTCATGGCGCCGTGCCAGTGCTCACCGCTGAAGTCCGGTGCGGCGTCGTTGGTCGCTTCGGCCAGCAGCGCCGCGTCCGGGTTGATCCCGCGGACCCGGTCCGCGATCAACCGGGCCACCTCCTGGTTGAGGTCGGCCGCCCCGAGCCGCCCGGTCATGTTGCCGACGTCGATCCGCCAGCCGTCCAGGTTGAACGGGGGCCGGAGCCAGCGGGCCACCGGGGAATCGTCGTCCAGGACGAACTTCTGCCGCAGGGCCGCCGAGGCCCAGTTCAGTTTGGGCAGCGAGGCCACCCCGTACCAGGCTTCGTAGGAGCTGTGGTCCTTGCTGAAGTAGTAGTAGCCGGCCTCCTCGGAGCCAGGCGCGGCCAGGGCGCGCTGGAACCATTCGTGCGCGTCGCCGGAGTGGTTGGCGGTCAGGTCCCCCATCACCTTCAGGCCGCGGGCGTGCGCCGCTTCCACCAGCTCCACCAGGGCCTCGTCACCGCCCAGCAGCGGGTCCACCATGGAAAAGGTGGAGGCGTCGTAGCGGTGGTTGGACCGGGCGGGGAAAAACGGCGTCAGGTAGATGATGTCCGCGCCGAGCCCCTGGATGTGGTCCAGGTGCTCGGTGATGCCGGGCAGGTCGCCGCCGTAAAACTGGAACGGCGTCTCGGCGGACGCGCCCTGCACCGGCGTGTCCCAGTCGCAGGGCACGGCCCAGTCCGGGACCGGGTGCCCCGATGCCCTGGCCGAGCGGGCGAAACGGTCCGGGAAGACCTGGTAGAGCGTGCCCCGGCGCAGCCACGCCGGCGCGGCCGGGAACGTGGTCAGCCGGAAGTCCGCGTAATCGGAGACGTCCCGGCTGAAGAGGCCCTGCGCGTTGAGGCTCCAGTACCGCTGCCCGGCCTCGATCAGGAACCGGTAGCGGGCCACCGGGTTGGTGACGGCCATGCCCGCTTCCCACCAGACCCAGCCGTCGGCGTCGCCGAGGTTCACGCAGCTCTCGTACCGCGGTTCGCCGTCGTGCACGGAGCGCAGCCAGACCCGGCTGGCCGCACCCCAGGCCGCCGGGATGCGGACCCGGAGCCGGGCCGTGGCTCCGGGACCCGCCGGCTGCACCGCGTGCAGGCCGGAGCCGTCGTGGTGCGGGAGCAGGCCCGCCGCGGCAGCACCGGACATGCCTAGCCCTTCACCGAGCCCGCCGTGAGCCCGCTGACGATGTAGCGCTGCAGGAACAGGAACAGGGCCATCACCGGGATGGCGGAGATGACGGCGCCAGCGGCAAAGACGCCCCAGTTTTCGGAGCGCTGCTGCGCCACGAAGGAGTAGAGCCCGACGGCGAGGGTCTGGCTGTCCGGGTCCGTGAGCACCACGCTGGCGATCACGAATTCGCCGGAGATGGCGATGAAGGACAGCAGGCCCACGACGGCCAGGATCGGCGTGACCAGGCGCATGATGATGCCGAAGAAGATCTGGGTGTGGCTGGCGCCGTCGATCTTGGCGGCCTCATCCAGTGACTGCGGCACGGTGTTGAAGAAGCCGTACATCAGGTAGGTGTTCACGCCCAGGGCGCCGCCGAGGTAGACCATGATCAGGCCCAGCTGGCTGCCCAGTCCCAGCGCGGGAATGACCTCGGAGATGCCGCTGAGCAGCAGGAAGATGGCCACCACGGCGAGCAGCTGCGGGAACATCTGCAGCAGGAGCAGGCTCAGCAGCCCGATCCGGCGGCCCTTGAAGCGCATCCGGGAGAAGGCGTAGGCCGCCATCGCGCCGAGGAACACCGTGGCCGCGGAGGTCACGCCGCCCACCACCATGGTGTTCAGGAACCATTGGGCAAAGGGCCGCGAGGGCATGTTGAACAGGGCGGTGAAGTTGCCGAAGTCGATCTTGCTGAACAGCGCGTTGGAGCCCACCAGGGTGCCGGTGGAGTTCAGAGCCGCGGAAAGGACGTAGAGCAACGGGAAGACCGCGAAGATCGTCACGATGATGCCCACCAGGTGGCGCCAGCCCTTGTCCTTGAACCAGACGCCGAAGGGGTGCCGGCGCCGCAGCGACTTGAGGTATTCGACGTCGGTGGTGCCGGTGCCGGTGGTGCCGGTGCCGCGTTCGGCGTCGTCCGCCGTTACGGCGTTGCGCGATGCTGACCCGTTCATGAGTTCACGTCCTCGAGTGCCTTGGTCTGCTTGAAACTGATGGCCGAGACGGTGGCCACGATGATGAAGATGATGATGGCCAGCGCACTGGCGAGGCCGTAGTCACGGCCGGTGCCCTGCCCGAACGCCACCTTGTACACCAGGGTGATCAGGATGTCGGTGGCTCCGATGTCCCGGTCCGTGTCGGCAAAGCGGGGTCCGCCGCCGGTGAGCATGAAGATCACATTGAAGTTGTTGAAGTTGAAGGCGAAGGAGGAGATCAGCAGCGGCGCGATCGACACCAGCAGCAGCGGCAGCTTGATGGAGCGGAACACCCGCCACGGGCCGGCGCCGTCCATCCGGGCGGCCTCGTCCAGTTCGGAGGGCAGCGACTGCAGGGCCCCGGTGCAGACCAGGAACATGTAGGGGAAGCCCAGCCAGAGGTTGACCATGAGGACGCTGATCTTGGCCAGGACCGGGTCGGTGAGCCAGCCGATCGAGGCTCCGCCGAGCAGGGTCTGGTTGAGCCAGCCGAACTCGGGGTTGAGGATGCCGGACCAGACCAGACCGGTGAGGAAGGCCGGGAAGGCGTACGGCAGGATCATCAGGATCCGGTAGGCCTTCTTGCCTTTGAGGTCCTCGCGGTTGAACGTGATGGCCAGGAACAGCCCCAGCGCGAAGGTCAGCGCCACCGAGGCCACGGCGAAGGTGAAGGTCCAGAGGATAACGCCCAGGAGCGGGCCGCGCAGGCTGGGATCGGTGAAGGCGCGGGCGAAGTTTTCCATCCCGACGTCGATCTTCCAGCCGGTGGAGAGCTGCTCGCCGTTGTCCGCCGCGAAGGCGCCCTTGCCGTTGTCGCGGTAGACGGAACCGGTGGCCGTGTCCGTGAAGGTGTCCGCGGCGGCGTCGTACTTCAGCGCCGGCTTGAACTGGTAGGCGTTGCTGCCGTCCGCGGTGCGCAGGGTGCCGTCGGCCGGGTCCGCGGAGACCGGGACGGTGATGCCCAGGATGCTCTGCTGGTTGGCGACGATTTCCTGGAAGTTCAGGGTCCGGTAGCCGTCCAGCGTCTTGGCCTTGCCGGTGGAGTCTTTGCCGGCCCCGGAGACTTCCTCCAGCGGCTTCTCGGTGCTGCCCAGCGAGACCTTGCCCTGCGGGTCGGTGAAGAGCAGGTAGAAGGAGTTGTCCTTGGCCAGCACGGAGGTCTTGTAGGCCGGTGAATCCGGGACGCGCTTCTGCGCCGTGAGCTGGATGGCGGCGATCGCATCATCTTTGGTGCTGTTGTGGCCGTCGCCGTAGTTGGTGAAGGCAATGTAGCCGCTGAACATGACCACAAAGACCTGGAAGACCAGCAGGAACAGCACACCGGGGGCCAGGTATTTGGCGGGCAGGCCGCCCTTGCGGAGGTAGATCCAGTTGATCACCAGCACGACGGCGGCGGAGACTCCCAGCGCCAGCCAGGACTGGCTCAGGAAGAGCATCATCAGGACGTAGACGGCAAGGGCGTCCACGAGGCCCAGCAGCACGATCTTGGCGATGGTCCCCTTCGTGCCCTCCGGTCCGGACCGGCGTCGGCGGACGCTGCCGGCCTGCCGGCCGGGGGTGGTGGGGGCGGAGTCCGGGGCGGACGACGCTGCGGGGTCTGTGTCCTCGCGGAGTTCGGTTTCTGACATGGCTGTCTACAGTCCTTGGGAGAAGCTGGGGTGATGCAGGAACGGGCCGGGCGGCCTGGTGGCCGCCCGGCCCGGTGCTGCCGGTTCCTGGCGCAAGCGTCAGGAACCGGCGCGGGGACTAACCCTTGATTTTCGCCTTGATGCTGGCGGCCATCTTGGCCCAGTCAGCGGCCGGGTCGCCCTGGCCCTTGATCAGGGCGAGCTCGGTGGCTCCCCAGTCAGCCCAGACCGCACTCATTTCCGGGATAGCGGGCATCGGGACGCCGGTGGCGCCGATCTTGCCGAAGGCGGCGACAACCGGGTCGCTGGAGGCTTTGTCGAAGGACGCTTTCAGTGCCGGCGGGCGGCCGCCGGCCTTGTACATGGAGTCCTGGGCTTCCTCAGAGGTGAGGTAGTTGGTGACGAACTCGTTGGTGGCCAGGGCGTTGGCGCTCTTGGCGCTGATGAAGAAGCCGTTGACGCCGATGAACGGCTGGGCCGGCTTGTCACCGGCGGTCGGCAGTTCGTCAACGGCGAACTTGATGCCCTTCTTCTGCACGTCCGGCACGTTCCACGGGCCGGTCAGGTAGTAGGGGGACTCGCCGGCGAGGAACTTCTCCTTGGCGATGTCACCGGTGATGTTGGAGTTGATGATCTTTTCGCCCTTGTCGCCCCAGGCGGTGAGCTTCTTGGCGAACTCGACGCCGGCGGCGTCGCCGATCAGGAGCTGCTTCGGGTCGTAGCCGCCGTCGGCAGCCTTGCCGAAGACCTGCGAACCCATGGAGGCCTGCAGCGGGTACAGGTGGTACGGGTCGCCCTGCTTCGGGTCCATGCCGACCAGGAACGGGAACTTGGCCTTGCCGTCGGCGACGGCCTTCTTGCCGTTGGCAATGACCTCGTCCATGGTCTTGGCTGCGTCCGGGACGATGGCCGTGTTGCGCAGCAGCGCGATGTTCTCAACCGCGTAGGGGACGCCGTAGACCGAGCCGTTGTAGGTCATGGCCTTGACCGAGGACTCCTGGAAGGCGTCCTTCTTGTCGCCGAGCTCAACCGGTGCGATCACACCGTTCTGGACGAACTTGCCTACCCAGTCATGCGGACCGACGATCAGGTCCGGGCCCTTGCCGGTGGGGACCTGCGTGATGAAGTCGTCGCGGACGGCGGCGAAGTCCTTGACCACGAGCTTGACGTCGATGCCGGTGTCGGCCTTGAACTTCGCGGTGATGTCCTTCAGGGCGGGCGAGCGCTCGGCGTCGACCCACATGGTGATCGTGCCGGCGCCGCCGGACTTGAGGTCCGGCTTCGCCGTGGCCGTGGCCGTGGCCGGGCCGGTGGCTGCTGCCCCGCCGCAGGCGCTGAGCGCCAGCGCTGCAACGACGGAAATCGCACCGGCCGTGATTACCCGGCGGCTGGTCCCGGTTGTGAGGGTGTTCTGCACCTTCATTGGTGTCCCTTTCATAAAATCCTGCATCCACGCGGAGGGCTCTTCGGAAGATTCCTGGCCCGGTGGCATCGTCGGTGATGTGGCTCACAGCTGCAAGCGCTTCCAAGCTACACGGTGATGAACGCTTTGGAAAGTCATTCTAGCGTGGCGTGTCGCGGGGCGAGGACCAGGCCGGAAAACCGCGGGACACCGGCAGGAGGCCAGCTGGTGCGGAACCTGCGGGCCAGAGCCGCGGATTGATCGCAGGCACTCCGGGCGGCACAAATGATTTATCGACTGGAAGCGTTTTCAATTTCGACGTCGGGGACTTACGATTACCGGCATGTCCGTTGATTCAGTACTCACAGCCCCCGCCGCACTGGCCGGCCCGCTGACCCTGGTGCACGCCGCAGATGACACCCCCGGCTGGTGGCGCTCGGCCGTGATCTACCAGGTGTACCCGCGCTCGTTCCGGGACGTTAACGGCGACGGCGTCGGCGATCTCGCCGGCATCACCGCCGAACTCCCCCAGCTCGCCGAGCTGGAGATCGATGCTGTCTGGCTCTCGCCGTTCTACCGCTCCCCGCAGCGCGACGCCGGCTACGACGTCAGCGACTACTGCGACGTCGACCCCCTATTCGGAACCCTGGCCGACTTCGACGCCATGATGGCCGAAGCCACGCGCCTTGGGCTGCGGCTGATCGTGGACCTGGTGCCGAACCACTGCTCGGACCAACACGCCGCGTTCCAGGCCGCGCTGGCTGCTCCCGCGGGCAGCCCGGAACGGGACATGTTCATCTTCCGCGACGGCCGCGGCCCCTTCGGCGAGGAGCCGCCGAACAACTGGCAGTCGCACTTCGGCGGACCGGCCTGGACCCGCATCAGCGAACCTGACGGCACCCCGGGCCAGTGGTACCTGCACCTTTTCGACACCTCCCAGCCCGACTTCAACTGGGACAACGACGCCGTCCACGCCGAATTTGAGCGCGTCCTGCGCTTCTGGCTGGACCGCGGCGTCTCCGGCTTCCGCGTCGACGTGGCGCACGCCCTCGTCAAGGCACCGGGCCTGCCCGAATGGGGCGGCCGCGCCGACGGCAACAGCTCGCACGGCTTCCCCGGCCATGAAGCCCCGATGTTCGGCCAGCCCGCGCTGCACGACATCTACCGGACCTGGCGCCGAATCCTGGCCGAATACGGCCCCGACCGCATTCTCTGCGCCGAAGCCAACGTGGACCCGCTCCCCCGGCTGGCCGACTGGGTCCGCCCGGACGAGATGCACCAGGCCTTCAACTTCCCCTACCTGCACGCGGGACTGGACGTGCACCGCATGCGCCACGTCATTACCGAGTCACTGACCGCGCTGGACGCCGTCGGTGCGCCGAGCACCTGGGTGCTGTCCAACCACGACGTCGTCCGCCACGCCACCCGCTTCGGCTACCACGGTCCGGCACCCCGCGACGGCGACGGCATCGGCCCGGCCGACGTGCAGCCGGACGAGGAACTCGGCCGCTCCCGGGCTGCGGCGGCGTCCATGTTTATGCTGGGCCTGCCCGGCGGCGCGTACCTCTACCAGGGCGAGGAGCTCGGCCTGCCCGACGGAATCGACATTCCGGACAGCCAGCGCCAGGACCCCACCTTCGGGCGGACCGGCGGCGAGCGGCTGGGCCGGGACGGCTGCCGGGTTCCGTTGCCGTGGCGTTCCGGCGAGCCGCACGCGGGCTTCGGCGCGGGCGCGGATCCGTGGCTGCCGCAGCCGGCGAGCTTCGCCGGCCTGGCCCGGGACGCGCAGGCCGCGTCGCCGTCGTCGCACCTGTCCCTGTACCGGCGGATGCTGGCGCTCCGGCGCGAGCTCAGCCTCGGCCAGGGTTCGCTCACCTGGTTGGAGAACTGGTGCACGGACACCTCGCTGGCCTACCTCAACGGCACCACCGCGGTGCTGCTGAACGTCGGGCCGGAGCCGCTCGAGCTGCCCGCCGGACAGGTACTGCTGCGCAGCTCCGTGTCTGCGGAACAGGGCGAAGACGCCCATCGGTTAAGCTCAGGTGAAACTGTTTGGCTGGAAATCTACATCGAGGACACGGAGAGCTGAGAATGCCCGGTATCAAGGACGTCGCGGAACGGGCCGGCCTCTCCATCGCCACCGTTTCGCGAGCCTTGAGCGGCAAGGGAAATGTCTCAGCCCAGAGCCGCGAACGGGCCCAGGCCGCCGCCACGGAACTTGGTTTCGTGCTGTCCTACCACGCCTCCAGCCTGGCGTCCGGGCGGAACCACAACGTCGGCGTCGTGGTTCCGTCCGTGCACCGCTGGTTTTTTTCCTCGGTGGTGGAGGGCGTTTCCGCCACCCTGCTCGACGCCGGTTACGACCTCACGCTGTATAACGTCAGTGAAGGCGAGGAACGCCGGCATAGCGTGCTCAACGACTTCCTGCTGCGCAAGCGGGTGGACGCCGTCATCGCTGTCTCGCTGGAACTCAGCGAGGCCGAGATCCAGCAGCTGCTGGCTATTCACCGACCCATTGTGGGAATTGGCGGGCCGCTGCCGGGTGCCTCGACCATCCGGATCAACGATTCCGGCATCGCGGAGTCGGCCGCCCGGCACCTCATCCAGCTCGGACACAGCAGGATTGCGCACATGACCGGTGACGCAGCGTACGAGAAGGACTTCCGGCTCCCGGGCACGCGCCAGGGCGGCTTCACCAAAGCCATGCGCGACGCCGGGCTGACGATCCGTCCGGAATGGCTGGTGTCCGCCGACTTCACCATCCAGGGCGCCTACGCCAGCGCTCGTCAGCTGCTGGGCAGCTCTCCGGAGCGCCCCACCGCGGTCTTCGCGGCCTCGGATGAGATGGCTATTGGCACCATCCTCGCCGCCCGCGACTTCGGGCTGCGCGTGCCCCAGGATCTGTCGGTCATCGGCATCGACGGCCACGAACTCGGCGAGCTCTTCGGCCTGACCACCATCGACCAGGATCCGCGGGGCCAGGGCGCCATGGCCGTCCGGCGTCTGCTCGCCGGACTTGAGGGCGACGGCGACACCGCAGAGGCGGACACCGAGTATCCGACCAGGTTCGTGATCCGCTCCAGCACGGCCGTCCCGCCGGTCGACGCCGCGCCCCTGCGGGGAACTCATAGATAATCCCTCAAATTAGAGACCACGGCACCGGAGGGATAACCTACCCATTCGTGCCTGCCGTGCCGGAAGAGCTCGACCGCACGATCCATACACATGTACACGTCCTGATTTCCGATATCTGGTCGATGTTTCAGGGCTTGTCGCAGGTCCTTTCTGTTCATTGCGAGTTCTTCTCCGTTGGGGCCGATAAGCACAAAGGTCCAATGGTGTCTCCAGCCCAAGAAGCCGGTCCTTGTATGTTCGACGACTCTGAAGAACTTTTCTTTATACATGTCATTCACCTAGATTCCACGACGCCTGTGGGTCCGTGCTATAACCCGAATATCCAGAGACCTGCTTTAGTTCCATGTCATAGTAAGGACTAGGATCCATCGGGGGTATTCCCTTGACCCTTGGTCCCATCGGTGCCCCGATATCCACGAGAGACTTTCCCTGCATCATTTGATAGTCAATCCACTTCTTATTTGCCCAGATATGAACCTTTTCGTGACTCCATGCTCCTGCCCATGGCCATCGTGCCCGCGTTCGGGCGCGCGGTGACAGCTGCCATTACTTTCTGCCCGATCTTGTGCCCGGCAGCCCCGCCGGCAACCCCGGTAGCGGAACCGATAACAGTACCTCCAGCGGTCGCTCCAAGAACGCCGGAGACAGTATGGGGTCCAGGACCGGTGTAATAACCATAAGCACCTTGAATGCCCCCACCAATGCCACCCGAACTAGACCCGGCCACGAGGGTCGCCTTCGCCCCGGTCAAACCTGCCCGGGCGGCGATACCGGCACCGCCAAAACCGCCGAGGGCGCCGCTGAGCAGAACTTATCCCACGTCCACTTTGCCTGTTGTCGCTTTCTGGATGATCATATCTGCGCCTGCGCCCACGAGCCCCATGCCGATAGGTCCGCCCACTCCGGTGGCCATAAGGACCCCACCGGCGATCACCATGGCGCCGGCAGCGACGTACTCCCAGTTGTTCTTCCACCAGTCCCCTGCCGCGGCGAACGCTCCGCGGCTTGAGCCGTCGTAGGCCTTCAGCTCGCCGTCGGTCAGGGGCCGCAGGCCGGTGGGGTCGGTGGTGTTGAGGGGGTTGTTGCCGGCGTAGGCGTAGGGGTTGCCGTCCCAGCCCGCCCCGAGGACGGGGGCGAGGGGGTCGGTGGAGAGGAAGCCACGCGTGGCCGGGTCGTAGGCACGGGCGCCGAGCCAATCCAGGCCCGCGATGTCCAGGCCGCCATTGCCGGTGAGGGTGATCCCGGCAGGCAGAGCGCCTGCCAGCGCTGAGACGGCACCCAGACCGGCGGCGCCGGGTTCCGGCGTGGTGGCCGCTGCTGCGCCGATGACGGCCCAGGGGTCGTTCTGGTCGGTGGGGCGGGCAGCACGCCACCCCGGTGCGGTCCAGGCGTCGCCGATACCGGTCACGCCACCGGGCAAGGAGAGGACCTGCCCGCCGCCGATTCCGGCCAGGGTGGGGATCGGGTTGGCGGTATCCCACCACAGTTCCTAACCATCAACGGCGGCGAGTTCGCCCAGCGCGTCCACCCACAGCTCATGCCGTGAAAGCTGCGCCCCGTCGGGGTTCCGGTCAACGGTTCTCTGCAGTTGCCCGGTCTGTCCCCAGGCGTATTCGGTCCAGGACCCGTCCGGGCGGATCTGCCGGGTGCGCCGGCCCAGGCCGTCATGGACGTACTCCGTCCGGGACCCGTCGGGCTCGGTCACGGACAACAACTGCCCGGCTGAGTCGTACTCATATGCCCGGGACCCACCGGGGAAAGTTTCGCGCAGGAGCCGCCCGCCGGCGTCGTACTCCCACCCCGACGCAGCAACGTCCGGAGAGCCGTCCCGGGTCGTCGCGGCCGCGACCATTTGCCCGGCCCCGTCGTACCCGTACCGGGTCACGGCACCGGCGCGGGTCAGCCCGGTGATCCTGCCGTCCCCGTCGCGTCCGATCAACGTCACATCGGCCGAGCCCGGATCTGTGCGGTCCGTGCGGCTGTGTTCGGCCAGAGCGCCGTTGCGGTAAACCCATTCCTGCACCAACTTTCCGGCGGTGGCAGAGGTAAGCCGCCCCGACGCGTCGTGGGTGAAGACCGCCTCGCCTAGCATCGGGTTACTCACGCCGGCAACCCGTCCGGCAGCGTCCAGGGTATAGCGGGTGGTGGTCCCGGCTGCGTCGGCAAAGGCGGTACGGTTCCCGTCGGCGTCGTACACCCAGGACATTCCCTGGCCGCCGCGGGTGCGGGAGGTCAGCCGCCCGCACCGGTCGAAGCCGAGTTCGTGCTCTACAGCCAGCCCGTCACCGCGGGTGTGGTCGGTGATGACCACCCGGCGGCGGAGCAAGTCCCGGCCGACGGAGGCCAGGAGCTGCCCCCGTGTCCGACGGCGAAAAGGGTCTGCGATTCTCCGACGGCTGCGGCGGGGCCCTGGCAGTCGACAGCTCCGGGCTCACCGTAACGGCCCTTCAAATCACACCCCAGTGCACGGTGCGCGCGAGTGTTGGCAACTTCACCGAGCTTCAGTCCCCGAGCTTCGCGATCACGTCCCGCGAGGGCTCCTAGCGACCACGACCGGAGGCTCCGGTGCCGACGTCGTTAGTCCGGCCACGAAGGCGACCGCCCAGGGGCGGCCGGACATCATTCCTCGGAGCCGCCCATGAATCGGACGAACCGCTGCAGCACGCCGGGCCAGCCCGCCTGGTAATCCGTACGCGTGGCGGCGGGGTCCTGGGCACCTTCCCAGCCGCTGTGCACCAACCGCACCTCAGTGCCGCCTTCCACGGCTCGGAAGGCCACCCGCAGCTCCGTCGACCATAGGGCCTGCGTACCGGGATGCCACGTGGTGTGGAAGGACAGTGGCGCCTGCCAGTCGTCGATGGATCCCCAGACGGTGGTCCTGCCGTCGTCGGCGGTCTCAAGAATGAGGCTCTCCTCGAACTCCACGTATGACCCCGCCCCGAAGACGCTGTGGCCCTCCAGCGGCCACCAGAGGTGCGTGTGCTCGGTAAAGCCCATGAAGGCCCTCGCGACCGCGCCCGGGACGACGACGGTACACACGACCGGTTCCAGGGCGTCCTCCCCGCCGGGATCCGGGGCGGCTGCGGCGTGGCTGAAGAGATTGTCCATGGTAAACAACTTTACGTTGCACCGCACGCCAGATCCTCCCGCCCCCACCGGTCGCTCCCGCACCTCTGACGCGTTTGCCCCCAACGCTCCCTCACATCTGACCGATTACGCAGGCCGGTGCTGAGGGAGGGTTTGTAGTGTGCGCTCCGGTGCTGAGGGAGGGTCTGTGGTGTGGGCTCCGGTACTGAGGGAGCGTCGCTCTTTTGGGTGCCGGCGCGTTCTGCGGGAGGGTTCTGTGGTTTTGGGTGTTAAAGGGGGAGAGCCTCCAACCTGGTGGTTGGAGGCTCTCGACCTAATGTATGTCCGGCGGTGACCTACTCTCCCACACCCTCCCGGGTGCAGTACCATCGGCGCTGTGGGTCTTAGCTTCCGGGTTCGGAATGGGACCGGGCGTTTCCCCCACGCTATGACCGCCGTAACCCTTGCTCCACACCCCTGGTTCCGCTTGTGCGGGGTCCCCTGGGTGGGAAATCTGTGGTTACAACTTCCTGCCCCTGCGGGCAGTGTGGTGTTGTTATTTAGTTTTGGTTCCTCAGCAACGTGCCCGTGGCGGGTTTGTTGTTTGGGAACCACATAGTGGACGCAAGCAGTCTTGTTTCTTTGTACTCCTCCGCTGGTGTGAACGTCTTTTGAATCCGTTCACGAAGAAGAGTGTGTGGTGTAAGTTATCGGCCTATTAGTACCGGTCAGCTTCACGAGTCGTTAGTCCTCGCTTCCACATCCGGCCTATCAACCCAGTGGTCTGGCTGGGGGCCTCTCACACACAAGGTGTATGGAAATCTCATCTCGAAGCGAGCTTCCCGCTTAGATGCTTTCAGCGGTTATCCCATCCGAACGTAGCTAATCAGCGGTGCACTTGGCAGTACAACTGACACACCAGAGGTTCGTCCGTCCCGGTCCTCTCGTACTAAGGACAGCCCTTCTCAAATTTCCTGCGCGCGCAGCGGATAGGGACCGAACTGTCTCACGACGTTCTAAACCCAG
>NZ_CAXHZI010000014.1:0-86224 GCF_964021775.1 uncultured Arthrobacter sp. | reverse complement strand
ATTTCGGTGACGAGGGCTTTGGCGAGGCCCAGGAGCCGTCCGCCTTTGGCCGGGGGCTCGCGCCGTGCGAGGGCGATCTGCGCAGCGACGCCGGTGCCGAGCTGGTCGGAGGGAACGCCGGCAAGGGCTTGTTCGCGGCGCTGGGACAGGTCGAAGGCGGCGGCGTCCCAGGCCTGGCGGGCGGCCAGGGCTGACTTCAGGTCCTCCAGCTCGCGTGTTTCATCGATGAGGGCCGCGGCACTGGCCGGGGCCGGGATTCCGGCCAGCATCCGCGCAAGGTCCGCGACCGTTACGCTGTCCGTCAGAGCCACGTCGGGCCCTTGCTTGCCGTCCATGGAAACACGCTATCGGTCACCTCCGACACTTAAAGTGCAGAGCAGCCGGAACATCCGGCGGGTTAAGGAGATGCTCGGCCAGCAGCACGGCCGGGGTCCGTTGGGAGCGGACGGCCCGGGTCCAGTGTGCGGGCCGCGGCATGCAGGCAAGCTCACTACTAATAAGCCCCGTCGGCCAAACCAGCGGCGCCTACAACGGACGTATCATCGGGCATACGGCGGAACGGCCGCCCGTTACCCGGGCATACGGCGGAACGGCCGCCCGTTACTCGGCCGCCCGCCACTCGGGCAAGTGACCTAGCTGGAGCCAAAGGAGCAGTTATGAGACTCATGACCGTGGTGTGGACGGCAGCCGCGACAGCCGCGACGGCGGTGGCTGGCGGAGTGGCGACGGACCCGGACGGTGCCTGGTACCGGCTGCTCCGCAAACCTGATTGGCAGCCGCCCGCCATCGCCTTTCCGGTGGTCTGGACGGCGCTGTACGCGGACCTCGCGGTGAGCTCCGCCGTCGCACTGGACAGCAGCGATGGGGAAGAGGCCGCCGTCAGCACGGCCAGGCAGCAGGAATTAACTGCCTACCGCTCCGCTTTGGCGGCCAACCTGGTGCTCAATGCGGCGTGGAGCTGGCTGTTCTGGCGCGCCCGGCGGCCGTGGGTGGCTGCTGCGGAATGCGCCGTGCTGACCGCCAGCAGCGCCGATCTGGTGCGGCGGACCTACAAACTGAACCGGGGCGCCGGAGTGGCGCTTGCCCCCTACGCGGCGTGGTGCGGCTTTGCCACCGCGTTGTCGACGGCGGTGGCGCGACTGAATCCCGGATCCGCGGCGGACTGAGCGGCGGCGGACTGAGCGGCCGACTGGCCGCTTCGGCCCGGTGCCTGCCGGGGCCGGCTACGCCCCGGACCCCTCGGGGCGGCCTTCTGCGGCGCCGGGACCAATTGCTCCCTGGATAACCCAGCGGTTGCCATCCGGATCGGCGAAGTAGGCAAACTGCACTCCGCCCAGGTCCTGGACCTCGCTGATCTCGGCGCCCCGGCCCAGGAGCTCCGTGCGGGCAGTGTCCATGTCGGGCACAACCAGCTGCAGGCCTTCGAGGCTGCCAGGCGCCATGCTGGTCATCCCGGTACCAATGACGATCGAGGCAGCCGAGCCCGGCGGCGTCAGTTGCACCACCCGCATCCCGGGGATGTACTCGACGTCGTGATCGAGGACGAAGCCCAGCTTTTCCGTATAGAAGGACTTTGACCGTTCGACGTCGGACACCGGCACCTGCACGACTTCTAGACGCATCTCCATGCGGCCCACATTACTGCGGCACTGCGACACGGACGACGGCGTGGCTCGCGCCAGAGCGGGCGGCTCACCCTGTGTGACGCCTGAGCAGGCGCCACTCAAATAAGAATCCGACGCCGCTGTCTATCGCGGGGGAGCCCGGTGGGGTTCGGACGGGTCCGGCGGTCGCGGTGCCCCAGGGGGCCGAGGGCCGCTTCGCGGATGATGTTCTGGGTTACCTGCCGGGCGAACTTCCGGGACCGGGCCGGGACGGCGCGGTCGGCCTGCGCCTGCAACCAGGCCATGGTGCCCATGTTCAAGACCCCGGCCCCTGAGGGGGCAACGTAAAACGTCGAGTCCGACCAGCCACGGGAGTCGTGTTTGCCGGAGGCCGGGGAATGGGCAAAGATGTGGAGCTTTTTGGCGTAGGCGAAGGCGCGGCGGACTGCCTTGGGGTAGACGCGGTCGGTTTCGCCGGCGGTGAGGCCGGGGAACCGAGCCCCGCGGCCAGCGCCGGTGCCGGCGAAGGCGAAAAAGCCAGGGTCCGTCACGGTGAATGTCCCCTTGACTCCAAGATCGCCGTACACCGAGCCCGTGAGCGTCGACTCCGGTTTGGCGGCGGGACCCTCGCGCCACTGCGTGGTCACGGCCTCCGGGTGGCGGCGGCGGTACGGATCCAGCCGGGCCTTCCGGTAGCAGACCAGGACCCGGTTCGTCCCGGTGAAGGAGGACTCCAATCGGGTACGCCAGTACACGTTGTTGGCTCCGAAGAAGACGATGTTGGTGCCCTTGTCCCGTGCCCCTTCCACAGTCCGGCGCAGTGCCGGGGACCAGTATTCCGAGTGGCCTGCGAAGATTACGGCCGCGGCGCCATGGACCAGCCCGGGGTTCCGGCTGATCCGGGCCTCGGTGGTGTACGCGAGCTTGACCCCGGGGTCGTCGATGGCTTCCGCCGCGCGGACCAGCGGGGCGTTGCGAAGTTCCACCTCGTCGAAGTTCCGGTAGGGCCGGTCAAAGGAGACCTTGTAGGACCGGGTGGCCGTCGAATGGTTCGGCCCGGTGTAGAGCGAATAGCCGCCCCACTTGTTGTACGCCTGCATCGTGCAGTCGTTGAAGACCAGCACGGCCTTGCCCAGCACCGAGGCGGACTCGACGACCAGCGGGATCCGGTGGGTCCGCCCGGACGCGCCGGCCAAGGCCAGGTAGTAGAGCCCGTCCGGCCATCCTGTCGTGTCGACCCTCGTGCTGACACGCCACGGGCAGGACACCATCCGTGTTTTGCTCCCGACGGCGAAGCGCCGCTGCCGCTGGACCCGCACCGGCCCGGATGTCCAGACCAATCGCTGGCCCTCCCCGTTGTAGTGCCCGATCCGGTAGGCCTTGATCCGGATACTGCCCAGCGTGGAGTTGATGTAGACATCCACCTTGCGCTGCTGCGGGGTGGAGGCGTGCTGGCCCAGGAAGCCTTCCAGCTTGGGGGTGGTCCACCGCTTGGAGGCGACGTCGCTCGTGACGCCGGGACGCTTGGCCGACACCCGCACCGGTCTCTGGTTGGAAGACCCGGCAACCGGCGACGCCGTGCCCTGCACCTCCCGCGCCGCGGCGGCCTGCAGCAACGGGTTCGACGGGCGGGTCCCGCCCGCTGCGGCCCCCGACGCCGCCTCGGCGGCGGCCCACGAAAGTGCCGCGATCGCGGCGCCGAGCACGGCTCTGCGTCCAGGAGCGGAGTCATTCGCGCCCATTGCCGCCTCGATTCCCACCCGCCGTCGTGGTTCCGGTGGGCGGCACTAGCTGCCGTGGAGAGTCGTATGCACGACCTCTCCCAAGGTTAGGGGCGCCGGCTGATTACTACAGGCGTGGGGAATACGCGCATAATCCGGGCTGAACGCGCCGGGACGTCCGAAAACTACTTGAGTACTTACGCGCGAAACGCTCCCGGAACAGACCGGAGCGCAGGGACCTGAACGGACGCGTCAAGCCGGCCCGGAGCGCGCCGTATTTCAGATCGGTAACGCTAGCTCCTATGCTTAGCTGGAGCCTTTGTAAGGATTTGGGGGCGAGTAGTCGTGAGGAAACTGGTAAATGAGTAGTGTTCTGACAATCCGCGGAGGCGTCCCGCTGACCGGCCGCGTCGTCGTGCGTGGGGCCAAGAATCTTGTCCCCAAGGCGATGGTTGCCGCCCTGCTGGGCAATGAGCCGTCCGTGCTGCGCAACGTCCCTGAGATCAAGGACGTTGAGGTTGTCACCAGCCTGCTCCAGCTCCACGGCGTCACCGTGGACAAGGACCCGGTCACCGGGGACCTCACGCTGGATCCCACCAACGCCAAGACGGCCTCGCACACGGCCATCGACGCGCACGCCGGCGACTCCCGCATTCCGATCCTGCTCTGCGGACCCCTGATCCACGCCATTGGCGAGGCCTTCATCCCGGACCTCGGCGGCTGCAAAATCGGCGACCGCCCCATTGACTACCACCTCAACGTGCTGCGCCAGTTCGGCGCCGTCGTGGAGAAGCGCCCGGGCGGCATCCACATCTCCGCGCCCAACGGCCTCAAGGGTGCCAAAATCGCCCTGCCCTACCCGTCAGTGGGGGCCACCGAGCAGGTCCTGCTGAGCGCCACCCGCGCCGAGGGCATCACCGAACTCTCCGGCGCGGCCACCGAACCGGAAATCGTGGACCTCATAGCCGTGCTGCAGAAGATGGGCGCGATCATCAGCGTCCAGACGGACCGCACCATCCGGATCGAGGGAGTGCAGGACCTGGGCGGCTACAACCACCGGGCCCTGTCCGACCGCAACGAATCCGCGTCCTGGGCCTCCGCCGCCCTGGTGACCCGCGGCGACATCTTCGTCGAAGGCGCCACGCAGCGGGACATGATGACGTTCCTGAACACCTACCGCAAGGTGGGCGGCGGCATGGACATCGGCGAGGACGGCATCCGCTTCTACCACCCGGGCGGAAAGCTCAACCCGCTGGTCCTGGAAACCGACGTTCACCCCGGCTTCATGACCGACTGGCAGCAGCCGCTGGTGGTGGCCCTGACCCAGGCCGAGGGCGTCTCGATCGTGCATGAGACCGTGTATGAAAACCGCTTCGGGTTCACGGACGCCCTGATCCGGATGGGCGCAAATATCCAGGTCCACCGCGAATGCCTCGGCAGCGTCCCGTGCCGCTTCGGCCAGCGGAACTTCCTGCACTCCGCCGTTATCTCCGGACCCACGCAGCTCAAGGGCGCCGATATTGACGTGCCGGACCTGCGCGGCGGCTTCAGCCACCTCATCGCGGCGCTCGCTGCCACCGGCACCTCCCGCGTCACCGGCATCGACATCATCAACCGCGGCTACGAGCGCTTCACGGAGAAGCTCGCCGGCCTGGGCGCCGATTTCGACATCACCTCGACCCGGTAGCGGGGACTTCGTGAAAGAAACGGCCAAGAGCCACATCACCTTTGTCATCGTGGCCGGGATCGTCCGGCCCGTCATGAACCTGCTGATGAACAAGAAGTGGGAGGGGCTGGAGAAGCTGCCCGCCGGCGGCTTCATTGCCGCGCCCAACCACTGCACCGAGATCGATCCGCTGGTGATCGGGCACATGCTCTACAACCAGAATCGGATGCCGCACTTCCTTGCCAAGGGGAGCCTGTTCAAGGTTCCCGTGCTGGGTTCGGTGCTGCGCAACACCAAGCAGGTGCCGGTGGAACGCTCGACGGCGGGGGCCAACCGTTCGCTGCAGATTGCCAAGGAAGTCGTGGACGAAGGCGGCGCCATCATCATCTACCCGGAGGGCACGCTGACGCGTGATCCGGAGCTGTGGCCGATGCGGGGCCACACCGGGGCCGCCCGGATGGCGCTGGAAAGCGGGATCCCCGTGGTCCCGATGGCCCACTGGGGCGCGCACGAAGTTTTCCCGCGTTACGCCAAACGGTTCCATGTTTTCCCCCGCAAGACTTCCCGTGTGCTGGTGGGCGACCCTGTGGACCTGAGTGCCTTCGCCGGACGCCCGCTGGACAAGGCGACGCTCACCGAGGCGACCAACGTGATCATGGACGCCATCACCGAGCTGCTGGCCACCCTGCGCGGCGGACAGCCTCCGCTGGTCCGTTGGGACCCTTCGGCGCACAACCAGTCCACGCACGGCCGCTTCATCGAGCGCGGCGGGAAGCCCGGCGGATCAGCAGCACCGGACAGCGGCAGCGCCGCGGACGGTGCGAAGTGACCGTGGAGCTCCCCGCCCTGGACGCGACGGACGCGGCCGCCCGTGTCGCCGTCCTTGGCGCCGGATCATGGGGGACCACGTTCGCGAAGATCCTCGCCGACGCCGCCACCGCGTCCGGCGTTGAGCGCACCATCCGGCTGTGGGGCCGTCGCGCCGCCGTCGTGGAGCAGATCAACACCGAGCACCGCAACGAGCAGTACCTCAAGGGCATACCGCTGCCCGCCAGCATCACCGCCTCCACCGACGTCGCCGAGGTCCTCCGCGGCGCGGACCTCGTGGTTCTGGCCGTCCCTGCTCAGACCCTCCGCCCGCAGCTGCGCGAGTGGAAGGACCTGATTGGTCCGGACGCCCTCGTCGTCTCGCTGATGAAGGGCCTGGAACTGCACTCCGACGCCCGGATGAGCGAAGTGATCTGCGAGGAGCTCGCCATCCCGGCCGAGCGCGTGGCCGTGGTTTCCGGCCCCAACCTGGCCATGGAGATTGCCCGTGAAGAGCCGACTGCCTCCGTCGTCGCCTGCGCCGACTCTGCGGCGGCGGGCTGGATGGCCCGCAGCTGCACGGCCCCCTACTTCCGGCCGTACACGACGTCGGACGTGGTCGGCGTCGAAATCGGCGGCATCGTCAAGAACATCATTGCCCTCGCCGTAGGGATCTGCGAAGGCAAGCAGATGGGCGACAACACCAAGGCCTCCGTGATCACCCGCGGACTCGCCGAGACTTCCCGGCTGACGCTGGCCCTGGGCGGCGAAGCCCGGACCATGGCAGGGCTTGCGGGCCTGGGCGACCTCGTCGCCACCTGTTCCTCAGCGCTCTCGCGGAACCATACTGCCGGACGGCTGCTGGGAACCGGGCTGAGCCTGGAGCAGGTCACTGCGGAGATGACGCAGACCGCCGAGGGCATCAAGTCAGCGCAGGCCGTGCATGAACTGGCCGGCAAGCTGGGCGTTGAGATGCCCATTACCGCCGCCGTCGTCGCCGTGCTGGCCGGAAAACTGTCCGTAGACGAACTGGGACCGCTGCTGCTGTCCCGGGACCTGAAATCCGAAGGCGATTACTAAGAGTGTCGGAAAAGAATTTGACTACAGAAACGCCGTCCGGCCGGACCAGGCCCCGGGTGGCGGTGCTGTTCGGCGGCCGCTCCAGCGAACATGCGGTCAGCTGCGTCACGGCGGCCGGGGTCCTCGGCGCGATCGACCAAGCCAAGTATGAGGTGATCCCGATCGGGATCGCCAAGACCGGCCAGTGGGTGCTGGCGTCCGGGGACACCGCGCAGTGGTCGCTGTCCGCTGCCGCGCTGCCGGAAGTGGCGCCGTCGGACCAGACGGTCACACTGGCCGAGATCGGCGGGGAACACCAGCTGATCGTTGCTGCGCCCAACCAGGTGCCGCAGGAACTGGGCTCAGTGGACGTGGTTTTCCCGCTGCTGCACGGCCCGTTCGGCGAGGACGGCACCATCCAGGGCCTGCTGGAACTTTCCGACACCCGCTACGTCGGCGCCGGTGTCCTGGCGTCGGCCGTCGGCATGGACAAGCACTTTATGAAGGTGGTCTTCGAGTCCGCCGGGCTGCGCGTGGGACCGTACATCGCGGTGACGGACCGGCAGTGGCTCACCGATCCGGAACTGGTGCGCAAGCGCGTGGACAAGCTCGGCTTCCCCGTCTTCGTCAAGCCGGCGCGCGCCGGTTCCTCGATGGGGATCTCCAAGGTGGATTCGCTCGAGGACCTTGACGCCGCGATCGAGGCCGCCCGCGAACACGACCCCAAGCTCGTGATCGAAGCCGGCATCGTCGGCCGCGAGATTGAGTGCGCCGTGCTCGAAGGCCGGGGGACCGATGCGCCGCGAACGTCCATGCCCGGCGAAATCTCGGTTGCCGGCGGCGGGCATGACTTCTATGACTTCAATGCGAAATACGTCGACGACGCCGCGGCGCTCAGCTGCCCGGCCGACCTCCCCGATGAAGCCATCGCCCGGGTCCGGGAACTGGCGGCGGTCGCCTTCGACGCCGTCGGCGCCGAGGGACTCAGCCGCGTGGATTTCTTCTACACGCCGGAGGGTGAGCTGATCATCAACGAGATCAACACCATGCCCGGATTCACGCCGAAGAGCATGTACCCGCAGATGTGGAAAGCCTCCGGGCTGGGCTACGCCGAGCTGATCGACGAGCTCATCCACCTCGCCCTGCACCGCAAAACCGGCCTGCGCTAAATCCCCACCGGCACCCTAGCCTCGCTCCGCTTCGGCCAGGGAACCCTGCCGGCGTGGGCCCACCACCGACGGCCGCCGGCCTACTTGCCGGCGGGCAGGTTTTGCAGGTCTTCCTGACCCACGCAGTTCCGGACCGCCTTGATCTTCGAGACAGGGGACGCGAGCTCCGCCAGCACCGTTGCCGAGCTGATCTTGTTAGGGTCCATCAGGATCTCCGTGGCGGGCTCACGCCCGAAAGTGGTCAACGTCCAGACGGGGTTGCCCTCTTTGATCACCCAGTCGACGTCGTTGACGCTCACGCAGCGGTCCGTGGTGGGCCCGGGAACGTTGACGCCGCAGCGGAGAACCACGAGGGAGGGATCGCCCCACGCCGCCGTCCCCTGGCTGTTGGTCTTGCGGAGCTTTGCCTCGCCAATGCTGTCCGGCAGCGCCAGCATCATGGGCGCGCAGGCGGCGTTCGCCGCATCCTTGGCCGGGGCGACGTCGACGACGGGGGAGCAGGCAGTGAGCACCAGCCCGGCTACCGCTGCGGCGGCCAGAAAGCGGAGCGGACGTGCGGACGCCGGGAGGCGGGTCTGAGGCATAGTTCAAGCCTATCCCGGCGCAGGTGACCGCTTCGAGCCGGAACCAGCAACCCGTCCGTGGCACAATAAGCCGAGCTGTTTCTGTCCAGCGTTACCAAAAATCGTTTCAAGAGTGGGGACTCACTGATGCCCGTTGACACCGCAGACCAGGCTCCGTACGAGGACGCCCAGCGGTCCCGGACGAAAAGGAAGAAGACTGCACGCAACGTCCTCCTCGGCGTCGTCGTGTTCTTTCTTGTCGTCGCAGTCGGTGCGGGGGTTTTCGCCTTCAACCTGGCCAACAGCTTCAACTCGAAGTCCCAAAAGATCGAGCAGTCGTTCCCTGAGGAATCTGCACGACCGGCCGAATCGAAAACCGGCGCCATGAACCTGTTGTTGCTCGGAAGTGACAGCCGCGCCGCGGCGCTGGGTGAGGCGGAGGCCGGCGGCGCCTCGGACCAGCGTTCCGACACCATGATGTGGGTCCACATCCCCGCAGACCGCAAGAACATCTACATGATGTCCGTGATGCGCGACACCTGGGTGCAAATTCCCGGCCATGGCGAGGCCAAGATGAATGCCGCCATGGCACTGGGCGGCATCCCGCTGGTGGTCCAGACGCTGGAAGGGATGTTCAAGAGCCGGATCGACCACGTCGCCATCGTGGATTTTGAAGGCTTCAAGGCGATGACCGACGCCTTGGGCGGCGTTACAGTCAACGTCCCACAGGCTTTCAGCACCCAGGGCTTCTCCTTCGAAGCCGGCAAGCAGCAGCTCAGTGGCGAAGAAGCCCTCGCCTTTGTCCGTGAGCGCAAAGCATTCACCGACGGCGACTACCAGCGGGTTAAGAATCAGCAACTATTTCTGAAGGCCCTCATGTCCAAGTTCCTCACGGCGGAAACATTGACCAACCCGGTCAGGATCAGCAGCCTGGTGGACACCGTCTCGCCGTACGTCAGCGTGGACAAGTCCCTGGACGCGGCAGCGGTGGCCTCACTGGCGGTGGGGCTGCGCGATGTCCGGGCTGCAGACGTGGTCAGCTTTACCCTGCCGACCTCGGGAATCGGAACCTCTGCGGACGGACAATCCATCGTCTTGCGGGACGATGCCGCCATCGCCAAAGTTGCCGAGGCACTGCGCAGCGACACCCTCGCAAAGCTTGTCGCGTCAATTGGTTCCGGCTCATAAAACCGTGGCAATATTCGATGAAGTGTCTGTGAACCGGTAGGATGCTCTCGGCGCCGTCTCAATATTGCGGCCCCGACGTAAAGTGCGACGAAGAACCTTACGACGTACCGAACAGGATTTTGCTTGGGGGAACATTGAACTCATCACGCTGCGGTGGTCGCCGGACCGCCCTCAGGACCACGACGGCGGCGCTCGGCGCAGCCGCCGCCCTCGCCCTCAGCCTTGGTGTGGCCCCCGCCCAGGCCGAAGATGTCATCCCCAGTACCGGTCCGTTCGTCATTGTGGAACCGGCGCCTTCCGATCCCGCTCCGGCGCCGGTTGAGCCGGCTCCTGCTCCCGCTCCGGCCGACCCCACCCCGGCCGATCCCGTCCCGGCACCAGCACCTGCGCCGTCTACGCAGGCGCCCGCCCCGGCCGTGCCGGTACTTCCGCCCGCCAGCCCAGCCCCGGCAGCACCCGTCGTCCTGCCGCCGGTACCGGCGGTCCAGGTGCCCGTTCCGGAGGCTCCGGTTGTTCCCCCGGTTGAGCCCGCGCCGACCGTCGAAGAAAGCACGCCGACGCCGACGGCGACTCCCTCGGCTAAGGCCTCGGCCGCGCCGGCGTCCGCTGCACCTACTAAAACTCCTGCGCCCGAGCCGGCCAAGGAAGACCCGGTGATCCAATCCGCCCCGGTCATCCAGGCGGCAGTGACGGCGGCAACCGGCAGCCCGTTCGCTGTGCAACTGGCTACCGTCATGGTGCTGCTGGCGGCAGGCTTCGCCTACTTCCGCATCCTGGGCGCCAAAGGCCGCGTGACCTCCAAGGGCGGTCGCTAGCGTGGCCAGCGGAGTTCGCCCAACTGTTTCCACACCTCCGGAGGCAGAAAGCCGGCCCGTAAAGGTCAGCCTGCTGGTGCACTCCTATTGGCCCGAGAGCAGCCCGCCCCAGCGCCGCTGGACGGCCCTGCTCAAGGAGTTCTGTGCCACTGGCTGGGACGTCAACGTGATTACGCCCGTGGCCCACGCGCCGTCCGGCCGTCGAGAACTGCCCGTTGAGCAGGCGGGCCAGGCTTTCCGGCTGCAAAAGGGACAGTTCACCGAACTGATCCGTCGGGTCCCGTACCTGCCGCACGGTAATTCACAGCTGGCCCGTTTCATCGATCACTGTTTCTCAGCCGCCATGTCGGTGCCGGTCGGGCTCTTCACGCCCCGGCCCGACGTCGTGATCGCCACCGCGCCGAGCCTGCCGATCCTTGCCGCCGGGTACCTGCTGGCCCGTCTCCGCCGCGTTCCGTTGATCGTGGAAATGCGGGACGCCTGGCCGGATCTCGCCCGTGACTCGCGCATGGTGAAGGGCCGCGTCAAGAGCGTCGTAGAAGTCGCCGTCGATTTCATCCAGCACCGGGCAGACCTGGTAGTGACCGTCACCGAAGGATTTGCCGAGACGCTGCGTTCGCGCGGAATCAAGAACGTCGCAACCGTCAGCAACGGCCTGCACGTGGACACGATTCCGGTATTGGGGCCGCCGGAACCGGAACGCGACACCTTCGAGGCGCTCTACCTCGGCAACCACGGTGCCAGCCAGCACCTGGAGGTCATTATCCGCGCCAGTGCGCTGGTGGGGGACAGTATGCACTTGCATCTGGTGGGCCACGGCACCCAGCGCCCCGCGCTTGAAAAGCTGGCGCGTCAGCTCAAAGCCCCCGTGACATTTCACGCGCCCATGCACGGCGAGGCCGTACTGGACCGCTATGCCTCCGCGGACACCTGCATCGTCTCTCTCCGGGATGACTGGAAATCGTTTGAGACGACCGTCCCCTCCAAGACCTACGAGGTCCTGTCCCTGGGACGCCATGTGACGGCTATCGTCAAGGGCGAGGCCGCGCGCATTATCGAAGACGCCGAGGCCGGGGACATTGTGCCCAGCAACCCGGAAGCCGTGGCCGAGCTTTGGCGCCAGCTGGCAGCGGACCGCTCGCGGCTGGTGCGGGACGAAACCAGCCGCCAGTGGGTCAAGGAGCACGCTGAGTATTCCCTGCTTGCGGAGCAGTACATGGGGCTGATCGCGAAGCTGCTGAACCGGGAGCCGGTCTCTTCCCGATGACCCAGCTCTTCCGCAATATCCGGCTGGCCGCGGGCGTGGCTGGCGCCCACTTGAGCGACGATCCGTTCTTGCTTCTGATGCAGCTCAGCCGCCGGCTTCCAGCCCGGCTGGTGGGGCCCCTCGCGGCGGCAGTGACACGCCTGGCCCCGGGCGACTCGGCTGCAATTCCTGTCCTTCTCGCCGCGCTGGTAAAAGGAGACGATGCCGAGGTTGAGCGACGGCTCCGGCTGGCCTCCGCCGCCACGGGGGAGCCCGCCCGGCGCCTTGCGGACATGGCACTCGCCGCCCAGCTGCCTGCCCTGGCCGATGATTTCCTCGGCCGTGCGGACGGCGCAACGGGTCTGAACGGTGCCTACGCCCGCCGATTCTGGTACGACGGCGCCGTCAGCGCCGCCGCCGCGGTCTTGGCGGGTGACGGTAGCGCACGCCGTCGCCAGCGGGCCCGGCTGGCAGCCGAGGTGAGCGTCCTCAACGGCGCGGCACCGGTACTGGACCGAGTGGAATACAACGCCGTCCCGGGCCGGGTGCTGCATCTGCTCACCAACTCGCTGCCGCACACCTCAAGCGGCTATGCGCAGCGTTCCCACTCCATCCTCGCCGCTCAGCAGGCTGCCGGCTGGGACGTCCAGGCGGTGACCAGGTTGGGCTATCCCGTCCAAGTGGGCAAGATCTTCGCCAAGTCGCTCGATGAGGTGGACGGCGTCCGCTACCGGCGGCTCCTTCCGGGAAAGCTGGCGCCAACGGTGGATGCACGGCTGCAGCAACAGGCCGCGGAACTGCTGGACGTCGTACTGGAGTTCCGGCCCAGCGTGTTGCACGCCACCACGCACTACGTGAATGCCTTGGTGGTCCGGGCCGTGGCCCAGGCAGTGAGTATTCCGTGGGTGTATGAGGTGCGGGGGCAACTGGCCGACACTTGGGCTTCGACGCGTGGACCGGCCGCCAAGGAAAGCGAACGCTACCGGCTGTTCCAGAAACGTGAGGCTGAGGTCATGCGGGACGCTGACCTGGTGGTGACGTTGGGAGGTGCCATGAAGGCCAACATTGTCGCCGCCGGCATTCCGGAAAGCAAAGTCCTCATTGCCCCGAACGCCGTGGGTGGCGATTTTCTTGAGGAACCATTGGACCCCGCCACCGCACGCCGTGAGCTTGGGCTCAACGAAGCTGGACAGTACATCGGGACCGTGAGCAGTTTGGTAGCCTATGAAGGCCTCGATGACCTTATCGAGGCATTTGTCCTCCTCGCCCCGCGCCTGCCCGACTTGAAGCTGCTGATTGTGGGCGACGGCGTCTCCCGCCCCGCACTGGAGGTTCAAGCCCGCCAGTCAGGCTATGCCGACCGGATAATCTTTACCGGGCGGGTACCGCGCGAGCAGGCGGTGCGCTATCACCAGGCTTTGGACATTTTTGTGGTGCCACGCAAGGATCTTGAAGTAACGCGGTCCGTGACGCCACTCAAGCCAGTGGAAGCACTTGCCTGCCGCCGCCCGGTGGTGGCCAGCAAGCTGCCGGCCCTGGCGGAAATCGTCGAGGATGGGGTGACCGGACGCCTGGCCACAGCTGATGATCCGGTGGCGTTGTCTGAAGCGATTAGAGAATTGCTGTCGAACCCTGAGCTTGCGGAGCAAATGGGGGCGGCAGGCCGGTCCCGGGTATTGCGGGAAAGAACATGGGCTGCCAACGTGGCGGCCTTGGCAGCAGAGCTGAGAAAGCTGGGAGTGACCATCTGATGAGCATCAAGGAACAGGCCGAGGCTCCCACCGTCTCTGTACCAGTCAACCTCGCCCGGCTGAGTAAGGTGGGCCAGCGCCCCGACCTGCTCGACTACCTGGTGCAGCTTTGGGACCGGCGGAGCTTCATCTACTTCGACGCCCGGGCCCGCGTTGCCAGCGGCCATGACAAGACCAACCTGGGCCTCGCGTGGCTGGTACTCACCCCGTTGCTTAGTGGACTCAGTTTTTACCTGATTTTCGGATTGCTCCTCGGCACCAGCAAGGGCATCGACAACTTCATTGGCTACCTGCTGATCGGTGTATTTACGTTCCAGCTGACCACCCGGTCCATAACGGGTGGGGCCAGGTCGCTGACCAGTAATACCTCGATGATCCGGGCCTTTCAGTTCCCCCGAGCCGCGTTGCCCATCTCCCTCAACGTGCGGGAACTGTTGTCACACATCCCTGTGACCATCGTGATGTTGCTTCTCATCATCTTCACGGATCCGCCTGAGATTATTTCGTGGCGGTGGCTGTTGATCGTCCCCGCTATTCTGCTGCAGTCTTTGTTTAACTTGGGTATCGGGATGTTGCTTGCGCCGCTGATCTTGAGGATTCCCGACTTTGGGATGTTGCTGTCCTTTGTGATTCGTCTTTGGATGTATGCCTCGGCGGTTTTCTTCGCTGAGCATCGCTTCGACAGCGTTCCCGTACTCCGCACCATCATGGACTTCAATCCGGCATTTCAGGTCATCAAAATCATTCGGGACTCGGTGCTCTACGACACCACTCCTTCCTGGCGCAGCTGGGCTGTTCTAGCGGTATGGGCGTTGGCCTCACTGGCCGTAGGACTCGTCATTTTTTGGCGCGGCGAGGAGCGTTATGGACGCGTTTGAGACGATGGATCTTTCTACCGGACCCGTAAACGACCCCACCGTGGTCGTGGATGACATTTCGGTCATCTACCGGACCAGAAACCAATCCGGGGGACGGACAAATGCTCCGACGTCCGGGCTGAAAGCCTGGCGGGCCTCCCGCCGCGGCGACGCCCAGGTGCGGACCACTGCTTTGAACAAGGTGTCCTTCGTGGCGAACCAAGGCGACTCCATCGGTGTCATCGGCCGCAACGGCTCCGGAAAGAGTACCCTGATGAAGGTGCTCGCCGGCCTGATCATTCCGGACGAGGGTACGGTCTATGCCGCCAGCAATCCCGTTCTGCTGGGTGTGAACGCGGCGTTGATCTCGTCCATGTCTGGCGCGCAGAATATCCGCTTGGGTTGTTTGGCGATGGGGATGAGCCATGCCGAGGTTGATGCGAAGTTTGACGACATCGTTGAGATGTCCGGGCTGGAGCACGAGATCTACCACCCGATGAAGTCGTACTCTTCGGGCATGGGTGCTCGCCTTCGTTTTGCGATTGCCGCTGCCGTGGACCCGGAGATTCTTCTGGTGGATGAAGCACTCAATACCGGTGACGCGCAGTTCAAGGACCGGTCCAAAAAGCGGATGGAGCAAGTGACCAGCCAAGCCGGAACCGTGTTTGTGGTGAGCCATAGCCTGGGGACAATAACGGAGATGTGTAACCGCGCCATCTGGATTGACAAGGGCGATTTCATTATGGACGGGACCCCGGACGACGTAGCTAAGCAGTACCGTGACTTCATCTGGCGGATGAACGAGGGAAATGCCGACTACGGCCGGCAGATCCGTGCCGAATTGATGGCGAGTTTGCCGGAAATGCGGACCACGCTCCTCCCAAACGGCTGGAAGCGGTCCCGGTAAGCCATGGGATTTCGAGACAAAACGGCCTACTGGCGGCGCGCGGTTTGGCATGCCCGCCACGGCGGTATGACCCAAGTGAAAAGCTACCTGCACCGCAGCGGATCCGAACGTGACGAGGCCAGCCTGGCTGGCGTCCGCGGCGCGGAGGGCGCGTGGCGCGGGCTGGGACGTGGCCGCCGCCTTATTTTCAGGGAAGCGTCCATCGGTGTTGGGCAACCTCGCAACCCCCAGTTGCGAGTCGGCATCATCATGGATGACTTTTCCGCGGTGGCGTTCGCCGCCGAGTGGACCGTCGTCGCGCTCAGGCCCGACAGCTGGGAGGTCCAGCTCCGTGACGAGGCGCTGGACTTCGTCGTTGTCGAGTCCGCTTGGGCGGGGAATGCCGGGCTGTGGCGGGGCAAAATTACTGGCCCCGCGGGCCCATCGGCCGCTTTCCGGGAACTGATCGCAGGCTGCCGGGCGGCCGGACTGCCGGCGGTCTTCTGGAACAAGGAGGATCCGCCGCATTATGAGGACTTCCTCCCCGCCGCCAGACTGTTCGACCACGTCTTCACCACCGACGCGAACATGCTTCCGCGCTACCGCTCGGACCTGGGCCACAGCAGGGTAACCGTGCTGCCCTTCGCAGCGCAGCCGCGGATTCACAACCCCGCGAGGCCCCGGCACGGTTGGCACGCCCGGGAGATCGCCTTCGCCGGGATGTATTTCGCCCACAAGTACGAGGACCGCCGGCGGCAGATGGACTATCTGTTAGGGGCGGCCGTGGACGCGACGGCTGGTAAGCGTCCGGGGTTCGAGATCTTTTCGCGGCAGCTGGGCGGGGAGCCGCAGTACCAGTTCCCCGGAATTCTCAAGAAGCATGTGGTGGGGTCGCTGTCCTATAAACAGATGCTCACCGCCTACAAGGCGTACAAGGTGTTCCTTAACGTGAACTCCGTGACGGACTCGCCATCGATGTGCGCCCGGAGGATTTTTGAGATCACGGCGGCCGGGACATGCGTAGTGTCAACTCCCAGCGTGGCCATCACAGAGTTCTTCCCGGAGGGAGAGATTCCCACGGTGGAGACCCGCGAGGCCGCCACTCACCTGCTGAAAGCCCTCACCGGCAACCCGGACTATGCACAGCGTCTCGTCCACAAGGCCCAGCGCAGGATCTGGGCCGAGCACACGTACGGCCATCGGGCGCAAGCCATCGAGGAGGCGGCGCTGCCAGCGTCGGCAGCGCCGGCATCCCGGCCCCAGGTATCCATCCTGGTATCGAGTTTCCGGCCGCAACAGCTGGACCATGTCCTTCGTGGTGTGGCCGCCCAGCAGGGCGTCGATGTCCAGCTGGTCTACCTCGCCCATGGTTTCCAGCTGGACGACGACGCGTTCCGGCGACAGTGCCTGGCCGCCGGGCTTACCGACGTCGTCGTCCTCCAAGAACCGCAGCAGACGACGCTCGGTGAGTGCCTCAATGCCTTGGTGGCGCGCGCGGACGGCCGGTTCGCCACCAAATGGGACGACGACGACGTCTACAGCCCGCTCTACCTGGGCGACCAGGCCCACGCCTTGATGTACTCCGAAGCCGAGGTGGTGGGTAAGCGGGCGCATTACATGCATCTTGCCGGCGCCGGGGCGACCATCCTGCGCAATCCGCAGCTGGAGCACCGGTACGTCGAAGCAGTCTCCGGTCCCACGATTTTCGCCGCCACGGACACGTTCCGACGTTTTCCGTTCGAACCGCTGCGCCGCGGAGAGGATTCGCGCTTCCTCAGCGACGTGATCGTGGCGGGAGGCCGCATCTATTCGGCGGACCGGTTCAATTACTGCCAGATGCGCAGCGCTGACGTGTCGTCGCACACCTGGCCTATTGCCAATGAAGAGCTCTTGGCTTCTTCAAAGATTCAATTCTTCGGTTCGCCCGAAGACCACATTTCTGTTTAGGGGAAACATGGACGAGACGATTTTTGATGTTGCGGTCATCGGACTCGGCTACATCGGCCTGCCTACGGCGGCCAGTTTTGCCGCCAAGGGCAAGCACGTGGCCGGCATCGACGTGAAGCAGGCGACCGTTGACGCCGTCAACCGCGGCGAAGTTCCCTTCGTGGAGCCCGACATGGCTGTGGTGGTCTCCGGCGCGGTCAACCTGGGGTACCTGGTGGCCATGACCACGGTGCCGACCGCGGATGCGTACATCATCGCCGTGCCCACCCCGCTGGCCGAGGGCAAAGGCGCTGACCTTTCCTACCTCCGCAGCGCCGTTGAGGCGCTGGCACCGAAGCTGCGGGGCGGCGAGTTGGTGGTTCTGGAATCGACCTCCCCTCCGGGGACCACGGAGCGCCTGGGTGCCTACCTCATGGAACTCCGCCCGGATCTGTCCCTCGACGCAACCGACGGCCACGGCCAGGTGCACGTGGTGCACTCCCCGGAGCGTGTGCTGCCCGGACGCATCATGATTGAGATCGTCACGAACGACCGCGTCATTGGCGGCCTCACGGAGGAAGGCGCACAGCTGGCCAAGCGGCTCTACGAAGTCATCTGCCAGGGCCAAATCCTGCTGACGGATGCCACAACCGCCGAAATGACGAAGCTGGTGGAAAACACCTTCCGTGACGTCAACATCGCCTTCGCCAATGAACTGTCAATCATTTGCGACAAGCTGGGCATCGACGTGTGGAAGCTGATCGAGATGGCGAACCACCACCCGCGCGTCAACGTGCTGCGCCCCGGTCCCGGCGTCGGCGGGCACTGTATTGCCGTGGACCCATGGTTCATTGTGGACGCCGTCCCTGAGCATTCCGGCTTGATCCGGACCGCCCGGGAGGTCAATGATTCCAAGCCGTACCACGTGGTCCGGCAGGCAGTGGAAGCACTCGCCGATAAACCGGGCGCCACCGTCGCGGTCCTGGGTCTGGCCTTCAAAGCCAATATCGACGACGTCCGCGAGTCGCCGTCGGTGACGATCGTGCAGGAACTCGTGAAGCAGTTGCCGGCGAGCACCATCCTGGTTGTCGACCCCAACGTCGAGGAACTGCCCGCTGCGGTGGCAGGGTCCGGCCTCTCCCGGCTTCACGGCCAGGACGAAGCGATAGCCGCCGCAGACCTCGTCATGCTCTTGGTAGACCACGACGACTTCCTGACCGTTGACCCGGCGTCCCTGGAAGGCAAGCAGATCATCGATACCAAAGGCATCTGGAACCAGCCTGACGTTGCGGAAGCGAGCCTCCAGCACATTCCCGTGGGAGCCGGCGTCGGTGGATAGGGGAGTCCAGAGCGTTTCAGCGCCGATTGAAGAGCAACTGCGCCAGACTGGTTTTCCCCTTAAAGCACTGCACACCCCGCGACGCGAAACACCCCTTGTACGAATCCTGGTCCGGGCTGCAAAGGCGTCGGACCTGGAGATTGCGGGGACCGTCGCATCGCTTTTAGGCTCCGCCAGCCAGGATTTCGCCGTCGACATCCTTGCGGAGGCCGGCACCCGGCCCCAGTTGGAGCAATGGCTCGCCACCGACCGGCGTTTTTCCTTCGTCGGCGCTGACCGGACGGATCTTGTCGAGGCCGGCTTCACCTTGGTGCTCGGCGCCGGAACGGCCTTGGGCCTGCATTCGCTCGAGGCATTGATTGAGAGCCTCCGGCAGTCGGAGGCGCTGGTCCTTCGCGCGCTGGTGGACGGCCAGCCCGGTGCGATCGAATTTTGGGAGACGGGCACCCTCCGGAGGCTGTCGAAGCAAGGCGACCCGGAAAATGCCGCGCGCAAAGCCGGTGGCGAGCGTTGGGTATCCGGCAATGCACTTGGCCTGCACGACTTCCGGCGGCCCCAACCCAAACTGCATTTGCGCAAGGGAGCTGCGGCAAGCCTGGACCTCAATATCGTGGTGAGGGACCTGTCGGACAGCGCCACCCGGCAGGATTACGAGGAGCGGATCCGGCAGCTGGAGGCAAAGCTGAGGAAGTCGGAGGTGGAGCGCCGCCGCCTGGAGCAGGGTTTGGCACCGAACCGCGGGCTTTCACGGGCCCGGGCGATTGCCCGCAAGGGTCCTGCGTACATCCTGGTCCGCCTCAAAGCCCGCACCGGCCGGGCCGGGAGCTAACAGCGTGCAGATCAAGAGCGTGGCGGTGGGCTCTGCGGCCTACCCCGTGGCGAAGCTGGCGGTGGACCTGGGTTTGGACTATGCCCGCACGGACTGGGAACACCGCGATCCCACAGCAGCTACCGACTGGGAGCACGGCGTTCCGGCGGAACAGTTGTGGTGGGACAGCTATGTTGTGCAGGCGGAATCGCTGGCCGAGGCCCGGGGCCTGCTGCCGCTATTCCGCAGTGAGGGGCGGGCGCATCGCTTTGTGCTGGTCATCCGAGGACTATTCCCGGCGGACGAAGTGCCGGCCTGGACTCCGGGCAGCCTCCAAGCCAAGGCTGGCACCGCCGCGCTGACCGTGCCGGGGCTCGGCCTCGCGGTTGTAGTCGAAGGAGGCAAATGGGTGAATGTCCATGCCGCCGCCCTCGCGGCACTGCGCTGCGCGTCGCCTGCCAACCGTCCGCCTGTGCTGGGGGGACTGCGCGTGGGCTTCACTGAGCCCGCTGAGCTCGCCTGGCTGGCCGGGGACACCCTGGGCAGTTTCATGACCGAGGCGCTGCTGCAGCCCGAGCCGGATGACATCTATTCCGTAGACGTAATGGTGGGGGACAGCAAGCTCACGCAGAAGCTGGGCGGGCACATCCCGGTCCACCCTGGGCGGGTAACTCCGCCGGTCTGGACTCCGACGGAGACGGTGCTGCCTCCCGTTGACACCGCGGTTGTTTCCCCAATGGGTTTCCTGCCGTACCCGGAAAAGCCTGCGCGGCCGCTTGAGCCGTTCGAGCTGGCCGGGGGAGTCCTGCACGAATCGGACCTCGCCGCCCTGCGGCCGCATGACTACCTTGTGGTGGACGGCTCCCGTTTCGGCGGTCTGGACGGTGAGCTGGCCCGGCGTCTGAGCCAGCTCGCTGTCGCCGGAGTGCCCCTCCTGGCGCGGAATTTGGCTGCCCCGGTCCGGACCCTGCTGGGTGATCAGCTCCTGGAACACCTTGACGCTTTCGACGCCGCCGACCCGCCGGTAGTGAGGGAATCAAAGTCGATCGGGCTTCGGCGCACAGCATTGGATCTTTACAGCCCGAAGGGCGTCTGGAACACCGTACTGGGCGAGCTGGGCAAACCACTACTCCCGTTGCCCTCCGTGAGTGTGGTGCTGGCCACCCGGCGGCCCGAGAAGCTGGCGTCCGCCCTGGAACAGCTGGCAGGCCAGAGCTGGAAATCCGTGGAGGTGGTGGTGGTGCTGCACGGCTTCGACGCGGAACATCCGGCGGTCCGGCGTGCCGTCCAGACGTACCAGGGCGAGCTGTTGGTGCGTTCCGTCCCGGCCGACATGATTTTTGGCGAGGTCCTTAATGCCGGCGTCAACGCCGCCAGCGGCGATCTGGTCTGCAAGATGGACGACGACGACTGGTACGGCCCGCACCACCTGCGCGACCTCGTTCACGCGAAGGACTACAGCGGCGCCACCCTGGTGGGTTCGCAGGTTGAGTTCGTGTATCTGGAAAGTCTGGATATCACCACCCGCAGGCCTCCGCTCGGCGAGCAGTATTCGGACCACGTGGCCGGCGGCACCATGATGCTGGGCCGGGGCGAGCTTCGCCAGCTTGGCGGATGGAGGCCTGTGCACCGCGCCGTGGATCGGTGCCTCCTCCAGGCTGTCCAGGCCGCTGGCGGACTCATCTACCGCTCGCACGGTCAGAACTACATGATGCACCGCCACTCCGGCGCGGATTCGCACGGCGGCCATACCTGGAATCCGGAAGACGGCACTTTCCTGCAGAGTGTTGCAGAGCAATGGGACGGCTTCCGGCCGCCGCCGCAGATAGGTCCCGGCCAGGGCACTGCGGCGGGAGCAAGGCTGGAGGGCATGCGCAGCCATTTCGCCGGAGTCCCAGCGACCGTCCAGCACAGTTTAGCTCCGCTACCGGTCCGCAAATTTAGGTCAAAATGAACTTTCTCCAATCCCTCCGCAGGTATGCCCGACTCTCGCCGAAAAAGAAGTTGGCAGCCGTTGGCTTTGTTTTCCTTTTGGCGATGGTGGTTGCTGCCGCCTACGCACGGAATCTTTGGCTTCTTACATCATTTCTAGCCGTCTTTGGTGTGACCGTGCTGTACGCCGTCGCGCGCCTTGACCGTCGACTGGGGGCAGCCCGCCGTGCGGCGCTCCGCGCTGCACGGGCAGGCGCCCGGCCCGCCAGCGATGTAAGCGTCCCGCAGATGCGACCTGGTGCGCTCGCGTCGTGGGGAAGACAGTCCAGCTTGGCCAGACCCATGCTGGTTCAGCGGTTGACCAAGCTTCGCTCGGTGGAGGGACGGGACGTTTTGGTCAGTTCGGCGACTTCCGGTAGTTGGAGCTGGCCGGACATGGCATCCGGCTTGGAGATGTACCGGTCGGGCGGGAAAACCCGGGAACGGGTGAAGGACGTCCTTGAGGCTGCAGCTCCGTCGGCGTTGGCCCACCTGGCTGATCTCTGCTTCAGGCAGAACATTCTCAAGGACGATATTCTCAACGCTGCGACTCTGTACGCGTACGTTTATGAGAAAGTCGGCGCCAAGCCCTTCTTGCACAAACGCCGGGGTGAGTTCTTCCTAGACGCTCTGGCCCGGACCGGGCAGGGTTCTGCAGTGATCCGCTTGCAGGGTCTATACAACAGGACTTCGGCGAATGCGAACGACCTGCACCTGTACCGGGCCAACGCCGCGAACCCACACAAAGACGCATCAGCCGACTTCCAGACGTGGCTGAACGAGATTAACGCGGTTTACGAGAAGGCGGGTCTTGCCCGATTGTCGCTCAGGGAGGGCTCTGAATCCCCCTTTCTCCGGCTCGCAGCTGAGACACCGGAACCTGAAACGGAAGGTCCGCTCGTCACTGTAGTCATGCCTGTCTACCGGCCGGATGAGCACACCGATCTCGCCATCCAATCTGCAGTTAACCAAAGTCATCGGAACCTCGAAATCATCCTTGTCGATGATGGCTCCGGCGGTGACGCTGCTGGGCGGCTCAACAAATGGGCCGAGGCGGACAATCGCATCAGGGTGGTGCTGAACCCGGAGAACTCCGGCGCTTATACGTCGCGGAATTTAGGCTATTCGATGGCGTCGGGCGAGTTTCTGACGATTTTCGATGGAGACGATTGGCAGCATCCGCAGAAGATCGAATTACTGGTCCGCGCGGCCGAGCAGCAAGCCGATAGGAGGTTAGTCTCCGCACCGTGGACTCGGGTGGATGAAGACTTGTTTTTTCACTACCGGGGATGGAGGGGAGCATTTATTACCCCGGCGCACGTCTCAACGATGTTCCATATCGACACCATCCGGGAACGGCTGGGTCATTGGGACGCGGTGCGCAAGGCGGCGGACACCGAGTTCATTCTCCGCTACCGCACGCTGGTGCAGGCCGACGAGCCGTTGGAAGTGTGCGAGGCACCCCTGACGCTGTCGCTGGTGAGCCACTCCAATCTCTCCATTGACGACTTCCGCTTGGGCTATCGGGCGCCGGACAGGGTCGCCTACCGCGACTCCTACGAACACTGGCATAGCCGAATTCGCGTTGGGGAGCACAACGGCTATTTGCCCTTTCCTCAAACTGAGCGGGCCTTCCCTGCGCCGTACCGGTTCCTCCCGGACCGGCACCAATCCCTGCAGCTCGACAGGTTGTTTGTTGGCGATTTCGGCGAGGTTGCCGGCACAGGGAAGCGAATGTTCAATGATCTGCGGGCGGCTTCCGAGCAGGGCCTCCGGATAGGGCTCATGCACGTCCCCAGTCTCTTGCACGCCCAGGCCATCGATAAGTCGTTCTCCAGTGCACTGCTGGATGCCTTCGCTGCCGGACGGCTCCACCGGGTTGAGATAACGGACAACGTTTCTTCTGCCACCGTCAGCATCTACGATCCCACGGCGTTCCAGTACAGCCGGGAGCTTAGCAGCGGTCATCGTGCGGGTCAGGTCAATGTCCATGCGCACCAGCCGCCATATCTGGGCGATTCCGATGAGCACAAGTATGACGTCGAAGCGGTGGAACGTAACGCTGCAGAAGTCTTCAGGGCCCCGATCACGTGGGTTTCCGACGACCCGGATATTGCTAGAGTCATATCGCAGTCCCGCCAGGTCGAGGTTTCAAACTCGGAGCTGGATAAACGGGACCTGGCCACAGCTGGCGACGAACCGGCGGCGCTGCTTGTGCCAACCGGTTCCCATACTTTCCCCTCAAGTTAGGAAAATCAACTGTGAACTTGCCATCCACAGGGACCTCAGTCGAATGGGACGAACGCAATGCGGTGGAGATCCATCGGTATGCCTCGACCAGCCAGATAGACCATTCAGTGGCCGAGGCTTACGAGTTTGTGGTGTCACCCGCGTCCGGTGGGCACTTGGACATCACTGCCCTTTACGCTCCCAGACAGTCTAAAA
Organism: uncultured Arthrobacter sp.; assembly: GCF_964021775.1. Classification (GTDB taxonomy): domain Bacteria; phylum Actinomycetota; class Actinomycetes; order Actinomycetales; family Micrococcaceae; genus Arthrobacter. The sequence continues at coordinate 62,403 of NZ_CAXHZI010000014.1, read as the reverse complement.
CGCTCATAGTGAGCTTCCACGGTTCCCTGCAGAGGTCAAAGTATCAACTGCCACGTTTCGAGTGGAGAAACTCGCTGGCGCTCTTCGATGCAGCCCAGCTCTTTATCGCCGACTCCACGCTGAACCTAAACGGTGCCATGGCCTTGGCTTGGTACGTTGGCGATTCCGGCCAGGATTTCTCAGCTGATGTGACCAGCCTGATCCAGGACATCGCTGCGGCCGCTGGGTACGAGAGAGTCCTTCTGGCGGGTTCCAGTGGCGGCGGGTTTGCAGCACTGGCGATTTCTCGCAGAATTGCTGGCTCGGTGGCCGTGTGCTTTTCGCCCCAAACCAGGATCGGTGATTACCATGAGGCTGTGGTGGAGAAGTTCCGGAGCGTTGCCTTTGGAGAGGCACCAAGTTACGCGCAGGCCGAGATCGAACACCGGGCGCGTTTCGACCTTCGACACCTCTATGAGACGACGCCCGACGTCAACTATGTGCGGTACGTCCAGAACACCCGGGACCCGGACCACTACGTCAAGCATTACGTGCCCTTCGCGGAGGCCTTGGGGATTGCCCCAGCTGATGGGGGCTACGATGCGACTGGGCGCATCGAATTGGTGCCGCAGCGCCTCCAGCCAGGGCACCAACCTCCTTCCAGAGGACGATTCAGATCACATATCTTGGCGGCACATTCCGCGTTTTTCGGAGTGGAGTTGGCGGTGCAGCCCGACTAACCGGATTTCGACCCGTCTGAGCGAGCGAAGGTCGGCAAGCGACGGAAGCCGGCAGGGCGACGACATGGTCAGGACGGGGCAGATGAGAAGAAGCCTCCAGTGTCAGGCAACAGATAGTGGCCAGCGCCGGACAGCGGGCACCACGGCAATTTTGAATTATGAGAAGGAACGGCAATAGATGAGTGCCCTTAGCCCCACCCCCAAAGTTGGTCCGACCCGCAGTCAACGACTCCTTAATACCGAAATCTTTGACGCCCAGTACTACGCCGCTGAGTGTGGAAAAGACTTCGAGTCGAAGCAAACTGCTGCTCGTCATTTCGTTCAATACGGCATGAAGTATGGCCTGAGCTTCCATCCGCTGTTCGATATCGGTATGTTCCCGGCGCACGTGCGCGATCGTTACAAGGCCGGGGATGTTGAGTTCCTACTGGCCTACCTCAGGAGCCCTGCATCGCGGGAGCACCAATGGTCGTGGCTTTTTGACCCCTCGGGGCTCACGGAAGCAGACGCGGCCGGGTCCGTTTTGCTCTCACGCTACCGCCCCAACAAGGAACGCGTCCTGCCCGTTCCTGCGAAGCTGCCAGGTTCCGCACCCGCCTGGCCCGCAGTTCGCTCTCTCCTTGTGACCCACGCTCTGACGGCAAAATCCTACGAGCTGGGTAAGAAACCGCTACGCCTTTCGACGTGGTCGGAGCCTGAAGAGCAGCAGTGGCTTCAAGACCTTGCGGTGGTCCCCGAGGACCGGCGTCGGCGGGGCACTGTCATCAGCGTCGTAATGCCTGCCTGGAACCGGGAGTCGGCGATTAGAAGTGCCATCGAGTCTGTGCGCCAGCAGAGCCTGCAATCATGGGAACTGATCGTCGTTGACGACGGCAGCACAGACGGAACGCGGGACGTCGTGCGATCCTTCGCAAACATGGACAGCCGGATTCGCTTAGTCGAAGCAGACCACTTGGGCGTTTGTGCTGCCCGGAACCGGGGAATCGAGCATTGCCGGGGCGAGTTCGTTGCTTTCCTCGACTCCGATAACACGTGGCGGCCGGACTTTCTCCGCAACATGTATGCGGGGCTTATCGCAAGCGGGGCCAAAGCCGCATATTCCGCCGTTCGGATGCTGAACGGCCGTGATGAGTTCACCGGACAGCCTGTCTCGGCTAGCCAGCTCCTCGTTCGAAACTACATAGATCTCAATGTCCTCGTCGTGCAGACGTCACTAGTTCGAGAATTGGGCGGCTTCGATACTTCCTTGCGCCGTTGGGTCGACTACGACCTGGTACTTCGGCTCACCAAGACGGCCAGTATTGAGTACTTCCCGTTCATTGGTTGCGATTACGTGGACGATCACAACGAGGACAGGATCACGCGACGGGAATCGGCGAATTGGGAGTACGCAGTTCTCGGCAAGAACGTACAGGACCGGTTTGCTCCGGATGCCGTAGTCGAGCGTCCTCGGAAGCCTTCCCTTTCAGTGATCATGCGTGTCACGGACAAGATCGACCTGGCCATTCGAAATATCCGCTGGATTCAAGAAACCGTTGACGCCGGTTCGATGGAGCTTATCGTCCTAGACGAAGTGCCAGGCTTCCGGACATCCGTTCGCCTGAGGTCGGCTCTAACTGGGTTAGCCGATTTGAAGTACATCAAACTCCCGCGACGCTACACCGAAGCAATCGCCTACAATATCGCATCCGCTCACGCAGCCGGACCGAACCTGATGTTCATCAAGGAGAGCGTCGAAGTCCGGGCAGGCGCTATTGAGAGGCTTTTGCAGCGTCTGGACGAGGGAAATGTGGCTGCCATCCAACCGCTCGTTGCGGACCCTTCGGGAATCGTGGTCTCTGCCGGCGCGGTAGGACACCGGAACAGTGTGGCAATTCCCCTGTTCCGTGGCCTTAATGTTGCGGACGCCTGCCGCCATGACGGCAGGGCGCTGGACGAACTATCACCAGCAGTCTTCGCAGTTCGGACCAGATTGTTCGAGGAAATGGGACGCTTCAACCCTATTTTTGAGGGCGAAGCATCAGTTAGGGATTTCTTGAGGAGACTCAACGCAGCCCGAGTGGGCGAACTGGCCTGCGACTCTTCAGCGGTGGCAGTTGACCATTCAGCAGATGCTTTTGTGGAGCAGCCGGCCCTAGCCGCTACAGACGTGACCTGGCTGGGGGCGGCAAGCAAGCCTGCCAAGTCGATAAGGGAACACTACCGGGACATCGGCCTGGACATCCGCGCGTTCACTGCTCCGCGGAACCCGAAACTTCAGCCCGCGGAGCCGTTGGTGGTCAGGGCCCGTGCCGGGGATGATCAAGGACTAAGGCTCCGCTGGGCGATCAAAATCGGCGCCGACTTCAGTGCTGGCGGTGATCGTTGGGGTGACGTTCCGTACGCGGCTGATCTTGCAGAGGCACTTACTGCCCGCGGCCAGGAAGTTGTCGTCGACAGGGCCGGCGCTTTTGGGCGTCCCACGAATCACCTGGACGACGTCGTCCTCGTGATCCGCGGCCTGTACCCTTGCGATCCTCAGCCGGGGAAGACTAATGTCTTGTGGGCTATCAGCCGTCCCGACTTAATTACCCGCGAGGAACTCCTTGGGTTCGACGTTATTTTTGGTGCGTCGCGAGTCTGGTGCGAATACGTCCGCGCCGAGTGGGGTATCGATGCCCACTACCTGCCGCAAGCCACGAACCCGCGCCGTTTTCGTCCGTCAGGCGAGGTCCCCGGGAAACCTACCTACGACCTGACCTTCGTTGGAGGTCCGCGCAAACCAGTCGGACGCAAGATTGTCGCCGATTGCATCGAGCTTGGCCATAGTGTCAGTGTGTGGGGCCCCCGCTGGTCGCAGTTTATTCCGGCCGAAATGGTTGTAGCCGACTTCGTCAAGAACGATGACCTCTCCGAGGTGTACCGTTCTTCGGGGGTCGTTCTCAACGACCACTTCGAAGACATGGCACGTTGGGGATTTGCCAATAATCGCCTGTACGACGCAGTCGCTTCTGGTGCGCGAGTGGTCAGCGACTACGTCGATGGCATTGATGAAATCTTCATGGGTGCGGTCCGGACCTATACTTCCGCGGAGCAACTTGCACATATTCTAAACGATCCGAACGGTTTCCCCGATGACGCCGAGATGGCATCGATAAGCCGGATGGTGCGGGAGGAACACAATTTCGATAAGCGCGCCGCAACAGTACTTGAGGCGGTTCGAACTGATTGGGCCGCCCAATAAGCAACCGAAGCTGTCAATTGGTTGTCTGCGGAACCTCTGTATCCCTTTCCTGATGCGCGGGGCGTGACTCTGACAGAGCTGCAGCCACGCCTACCGAACGCGTGTCCAGGTTCGTGCGGCAAAGGATGCTCAGGTGACTACCGGGCTGCCCTTCGGAGGCCGCCGGGCCATGCCCCGATCTCCTCCCTTGCATGGCGGTGACCAAACGCTCTGCGGGCCGTGGATTCCGGGTCCGCTATGATCGTTGGGCTGCTGTTCGTAAGCAGCTCTGTTCAAAACAAAGGATCGATGTCGCATGGACCAGGTTGAGAAAATCGTGAGTACCGGCTGGAGGGACGGTTCATCGATTGCCTGCGTGTCGGGCATGCCCGTGGAAGACATGGGCGCCGGCAACTTCAGGCTGAAGCCAGGGAGATCTATCGACGACGAACGGCGATCCGCGGTTATTGGGCTTCAAAAGAGTCTTTCTGCGGTGACTCCTGCCGCAACAGCGTTCATGATCCACGACGGCCTTGTGCTGGGGAACGGCTTCGTTGTCTCGACTGCGGACGGTTTAGTCCGTGAGTCACGCTATCTTGTAAAAAATCTCGAACGGCGTGTTGAGCTGTCATTGCGTGATGAAACAGTAGTGTTAGATGATTCGATAGCTTGGATCATAGCGGGAAATGCATCTTCGAAGAGCAACTATTGGCATTGGTTTGCTCAAATCCTTCCGGCAATTTTACACAGCCGGGATCTCGGAAAGTCACTGGGGCGGACCAGGTTCGGCGTGATTACCGAGTCCCTCAAGGAGTGGCAGATAGAGAGTCTCCTGGTCCTAGGCATCAATCGCGATTCTATTGTTGAAATAAACCAGTTTCAGCATGCACGCGCGGCAACCCTGTTCTACAGCTCTTTCTTGTCAGGCGTCTCTGTATTTGCGGATAATATATACCGTCGGGAAATCAGACGAATATTCATAGACTGGGCCGGCCAAAATAATGCTGCGCCAGGAAAGATTGTCGTCTCCAGAAGAGACACGAACAAGCGACCTTTGATGAACGAAGATCTACTTCACGCGGAGCTGGCGTTGAGCGGTTTTAAGGTGATGACCGGAGGGAGCCTGACCCTGCGCGAACAGATTCAAGCTTTTCAGGGTGCATCCGTGGTTATCGCACCCCACGGCGCTGGTTCGACGAACGTCTTGTTCGGGCGTAAGGGTGCGCTCTACATCGAGCTCGGCCAGCTGAGCTACCCCAACGCTGGACCACTTTCCCTCTGCAAATCTTCGGAAATGCTCGCGTGGATCGACCTATTCGAAGACGACGGAAAAGGGCAGTCCACCGGTGGGTGGAAGGCCTCAATTGAGCTCGTTCGGGATACCGTAGCAATCGCCATGCACGACTTAGTCAGCGAGCTCTAACTGCGGCAAATGCAACTGATTTTGCCTATAGAGCAGGGCGGCTTCGTGGAGGGTGATTACCAGTTTCGGAGGAAACGCCTTCCTCTTACATGGCCACGCTGACACCGAATGCGACTGGTCCGTAGAGGCCTGAACGACGGCGCAAATGCTCCAGACGTGCGGCAGTATGTCAACTTCGCGAGCGTCGTTTTTGGAACGCCTGGGATACCACTAAAACCGGTCTCCGGCATTTGATGGAGGCAAAGTCGCCCGTGGCCTGTTGGGATGGGCCGGTGGACCTGCGCTGGTCGTAGTGAGGCTGTTACGGAGAAGTAGCGGTCTATGACCGTTGTTGCTCAGTAATTCCACGCACTGGTTCCGTGGTGGCCCCGCGCTCCAAAAGCCGGCTCCGGAACCAGCACGGCGGCTTCCCGACACCGCGATCGCGGCCGATCGTTTCCGCTTGATCTCGCTCAACGGGCAAGGTCGATCTTCTGCGGCATACTGTCCTTCTGACGGGACTCCGACTGTAGCGGCTCACACCCAGGGAGCTGAGGATGCTGGGTGGAGTTCAGTGGAGCCCAGCCCGACCCCGGCGGCGTTGACGATCGAGTCAGGTAGTTCCGTCACAACAGCTGATGGTATTTACAGCTTTGTTGTCGATTCGGTCCTTCGCTCGGTCACAACTGCGCACCTTCATGCTCGCTCACCCAAGCCCGGGCGCGCTCGTAGTCGTCAGGGGTGTTGATCTCGATGTTGCTGCTCACGGCGACGCGGGCGGCGATGACGAGACCATGTTCGAGCGCGCGGAGTTGCTCGAGGTTCTCTGCCCGTTCCAAGGGCGTTGGCGTCAGTGTCGGGAATTGGCGCAGCACGTCGCGACGGAAGGCGTACAGCCCGAGGTGTTGAAGATACGGGTGGTCGACTCCGCGCGGGTTGGCCGGGATAAGGGAGCGGGAGAAGTACAGAGCTCGGCCATGCGCGTCGGTGACAATTTTGACCGTATTGGGATCGTCGGCGAGCTCGGGCTGGAGCGGCATCGCCACCGTTGTCATGTCTGCCGTCTCACCCTCACGGAACGGGGCAAGCAACGCGCTGAGCGCGGCCTGGGACACGAACGGCTGGTCCCCCTGGACGTTCGCGACGACGTCGTACTCTCCCGGCATGAGGTCGGCGGCTGCGGCGACCCGCTCGCTCCCGTTGGCCAGCGACGGCGAAGTCATGACGGCCCTGCCGCCGAACCCCTGCACGGCATCGAAGATGCGTTCGTCGTCGGTCGCGACCACGACGTCGTCGAACTCGCCGCTGGCGATCGTTGCGTCCCATACCCTCTGAACTACGGTTCGACCGCCCAATTCGAGCAGGGGCTTGCCCTCAAGCCGGGTACTTAGGTATCGGGCGGGAATAACGGCGAGGGCTCGCATCGATGGACATCCTCAATAAACGGGAACGGGGAGACAGATTTAGTCTAGTAGGATCGGTGCATGTCGAAAACCGTGGCCGTCGGGCCGAAAATTGCCGTGTCCAATGACCGCCCCTGCGTGATCTTCGGTGGGATCAACGTCATCGAAGACCTCGATTCGACACTCCGAGCTGCGTCACGTTATGTCGAGGTGACCACCAAGCTCGATATGCCGCTGGTATTCAAGGCATCCTTCGACAAGGCGAACCGCTCCTCAGTCGATTCATACCGTGGCGTTGGGCTTGACGAGGGGCTAAAGATCTTCGCCGCCGTCAAGGCGGAGTTTGGCGTCCCGGTGATCACTGACGTCCACGAGCCCGCCCAGGCCGCTCCCGTAGCTGAGGTGGCGGATGTCCTGCAGCTGCCGGCGTTCCTCGCCCGCCAGACCGACCTCGTCGTGGCACTCGCGAAGACGGGTCGTCCCATCAACGTCAAAAAGCCGCAGTTCTTGAGCCCGAGCCAGATGGCCCACATCCAGCGCAAGTTGGCCGAGGCAGGCAACGAGCAGGTGATCTTGTGCGAGCGCGGCTCGCAGTTCGGCTACGACAACCTCGTGGTGGACATGCTGGGCTTCCGTGAGATGGTCGAGGCGTGCGGCGGTGCGCCCGCGATTTTCGACGTCACGCATAGCCTGCAGCGCCGCGAGGCCGGCGCCGCAGCCTCCGGCGGACGGCGGCGTCAAGCCCTCGAGCTCGCCCGCTCCGGCATGGCGCTCGGCCTCGCTGGGCTGTTCGTCGAGGCACACGCGGACCCGGACAACGCACGCTGCGACGGCCCGAGCGCGTTGCCGCTGAGCGCGCTCGAAGGGTTCCTCGGGCAGGTCAAGGCGATCGACGATCTCGTAAAGTCGTTCCCCGCGCTGGACATCGCGTGATCGAGTTCGTCCTTTTCGACGTCGACGGTGTACTCACCGACGGCACCATCTGGATGGACGGGTCCGGCGAGGCGGTCAAGGGCTTCCACGTGCAGGACGGGCTCGCCGTATCGCTCCTGCATGTACATGGGATCCGTTGCGGTGTGCTGTCAGGGAAGACGAGCGCGCCGCTCGACGCAAGGATCAAGCAGCTCGGCTTTGACGTCGCGGTGACCGGTACGCTGGGCAAGTCCGAGGCGCTCGCGGCCATCACGGAGGAGCAGGGGATCTCCAACGCAGAGGTTGCGTACGTCGGCGACGACGTCGTCGACCTGCCGCTTGCGGGTATCGTGGGTCGGTTCTACGCGCCCAGCGATGCCCACCCCGTAGTGCTTGCCGCCGCCGACGTCGTGCTCACCCGCCCAGGCGGGCGTGGCGTCGCTCGTGAAGCTGCAGAGCATGTACTCGCAGCACGCGGGCTGAGCCTTGAGGACATGTACCGACCCCTAGTGGAAACGATGACGAGCAGCCATGTCGTTCAGTGACGCCGCGTTCAGCCCAGCACGAAAGCACGCGGAAGCCGGCCGCAGGGTACTCGCCGCCGAGGCGCAGGGCGTCGCCGCCCTCATTGAGCGCGTGGGAGCTGATTTCGACGCAGCCGTCGAGGACATTCTCGTTTCCTCTGGCCGAGTGATCGTGTGCGGGATGGGCAAATCGGGTCTTATCGGCCGCAAGATCGCAGCGACGCTAGCGAGCACCGGCACGCCGAGTTTCTTTATGCACCCGGCAGAAGCCCTCCATGGCGACCTAGGTATGGCCACGGAAGCCGACTACTTCCTCGGGATCAGCAACTCCGGTGAGACGCAGGAGCTCGTCGCTCTGCTGCCTTTCCTGCTCGACAACGGCAACCGAATCCTCGCGATGACGGGGAACCCCGCCTCGACCCTCGCGAGTCACTCGACATTCCACCTGGATGTCTCGGTCGCCGAGGAAGCATGCTCACTCAACCTCGCGCCGACGTCTTCTACTACCGCAGCGCTCGCTATGGGCGATGCGCTCGCGGTGGCCTTGATGGAAGCGCGTGGCTTCGTGTCCGAGAACTTCGCCCGCCTGCACCCCGGTGGGTCGCTCGGGCGACGGCTGCTCGAGCGGGTAACCGATGTCATGATCACGACGGACCTCCCGTGGGTCTCGGCCACTGACGGAATCCTCGAGGTCATCCGACAGATCACGAAGAGCCAGCTTGGCATCGCACTCGTGGCCACGCCTAACGGCCCTGCGATCATAACGGACGGCGACATCCGTCGGGCCGTGCAGGCCCACGACGAAGCCCTCTTCTCCCTCTCAGCAGCAGACATCATGACAGCGACGCCCACGATGGTCGCCCCAACCACGCGGATGGACGACGCCATCGCGCTAATGGAAATTCGTCGGATCTCGTCTGTGCTCGTCGCCGACGGCGACGATGTGCTCGGCGTGGTGACCAGTCAGCCCTCCCCTCGAGGCTGAAGGGGCGCAGACCTTGGCCGCCACCCGGCGTGGTCAGTGCTTGAAGTACGCCCGCAGACCATCGTCGGTCACAGCGAGCTCGGAGTGGTAGCGAAAATCTTTCGCGTCACGCCCCTCGCCGTGGTTCATGGTGGGTTGGGACACGACGGTAGCGTGGTGGCGGTCGACGTGGAACGCAACGATTGATTCGAAGAACTGTACCGACCAAACCCGCAATTCTGCGTCGTGATCCTCGACGAAGGCGGAGAAGCGGTGGTTGATGCCGTGCACCAGGTTGACGGCCCAGCTCACGAAGGAGGTGTCACTCGGGCCTCCGAAATCCGTCATATACGAAGTGTGCGTGTCCTCGACAACCAACAGCCCGTCGTCCCGGATGTGGTCGAGCGCCGACGTCGCGGTCACGATCTGCTGGGGATACGTGTGTCCGCCGTCGTCGAGGAAGATATCGACGTCACCGACCTGGCGGAAGAAGTTCTCCCAGAACTGCGGGTCGGTCTGGTCACCGATATGGATCTCGAAGCCTTCTTCGCGCAGCCATACAGCCTCCGGGTTGAGGTCGACTCCGATGATTCGGGCATCTGGCCCAAAGAACTTACGCCACATGAACAGCGAGCCGCCGTTGAGGACCCCCACCTCGACGATCACCGGGGCCTTGCCGATGAAGCGAGAGAACAGTTGGTCGTAGACGGAGAAGTACGTGGTGTGCTTCAGACTCAAGAAGGGAGCCGCGTCGTAGCACGCCCGCGCCCGCGAATCATTGACAGTTCCGGTCCGGGCTGGGCTGGACTGAGACCGTGGGCTCAGCGCCTTTTCCGATGCATTAGGGGGACCAAGCGACGTCTCCAACGCCGCAACTGCTTGTAACGCATCACGATACGGGAGCCGTTGAATGACATCGTGATCAAGGTTCCACCACTCAGACGCGAGCAACCGGTGGCGAATGTCTTCGGTAAAACGAAACCCGATGTGCCGGGCAGGGACCCCGCCGACGATTTCGTAAGGTTCCACGTCTTTAGTGACCACGGCATTTGCTGCAACTACCGCGCCCGTGTGGATCGTTACGCCCGGCATGACCACTACTTGCGCTCCGATCCACACATCATGACCGATACGCGTCGCCAGTTTCTCAGGGATCCGTGGGGCGCTACCGGCTGCCAGGCCGTATCCCTCAATGCCGGGAAACCACGCATTGTTCACGGTGAATCCGTGCGTCGAAAGTCCAGTTAATGGATGGGGCGCAACACCGATCTCAGCCCCGCGTCCGCAGCTGAAGTAACGACCGATCTCAACGCCGCCGTAAACGACCGTCCCCACATTGAGGAACCCGAAGCGACCGAGCGACGAGCCCCCGTGTAGCTCGGCTCGTGCCTGCAAGCGAACAGGGTGTTCTACCGCACCAGAACATATGGCGCTGTGATCAATGTTTGTCGCTCCCTGTGCGTCCCCGTCAGTTACCACGCCAGGGCCTCACGTGAGCGCGTCTTAGTTGCCGCCCGCTTTGCCGCTAGGGCGGCTTCCATGTGCTCATGGATCGTGACCGCGAGGGGCTTGAGGTCCCCAACGAGGGGCTCGGTCGGGTCGACGGGTGCGCCGAGGATCGCTCCGCCGTCGGCCAGCGCAGCGTGGCCGAACAGCCGTTCCACAAGGTGGGCCAACGCGCCGTCGTTCGCACCGGTCTCCTCAGCGAAGCTCGTCAGGGTGAGTGCACCCGACTCGACGATCGGGCGCAAGACGTCCGGACGGACCCAGAACATCGTTCCAGCGAAGAACCCCTCCGCGGGGGACGTTCCAAGGAGCTCCTCGCCAAGTCCGCCACCGTCGTGGTAAGGATACCTATCGAGGGAAAGGTAGTGCGGCTGCGGTCCGACCTGGTGGACTGCAGGGTCCGTACGAATGGCACCGAGGATCGTCGCCACCCGCGCGGGGCTGCCGAGCAGCGAGTCCAACGCCTCGCCGCGCCACAGCGCACCGAGGTCGCGCCGTAGGCGGCCGGCATGGAAGTAGCCGGCCTTGGTCTGCAGGTGAAGAATCGCATCGTAATCGTGCTCGAGAACTGCTGGTAGCACGTCGAGGAACGGTCCGATGTCTCGGCCGCGGTTAGCCGTGGGGTAGAGCAGTGCATCGGGGTAAGCGGCGCGCACCAGCTCGGCGATCTGGCGGTTGCCCCAGTCGGGCATCGTCACCACGAGGTCGAAGCCTTCAGGAATGTTCGCGAGGTACTTGAGGACCTCCGGAACGAGATCGCGGTAGTACAAATGCGCGACGACGACGACCTTGTTGCCTCGTTTCTTGAGGCCGACCCGGATCGCGTCGAGGCTGGTCTGACGGCGGGCTTCGGCGTCATGGTCTAAAGGGAAGTCAGGGAATCCGCGGATACCGGAGACGCCGTCGAACAGCGGCTCCGCGGCGGCGACCAGCTCCTCGACCAGCCGCTCGACTGAGCCGACGTTTAGATCACGCCGAGGCATGCGTCCTTCGCGGAGACCGTAGCGCGCCCAGTGCCAGACAGGATCCTTCCCGGCTTTGGCGACGTCGCTGTGCGCGGTGAGATAGAACGTCTTGTCGACAATTCCCGCGGCGCGGACGTACTTCTCCGCGGTCTTGGGATCGGCAAACGCCGTCCGCAGCGCGTTGCCGAAGGTGTCGCTGTCAACTGCACCGATCAGAGCGGCTAGTCTGCGGGCCGGGCCGGTGAACTCGGTGCGGGAGACCTTGGACGCCGACACGACGGGGATGCCGAACTCGCTCGATCCGGGGACGGAGCTGCCCTTCACCATTCGTGCGCGGGTCTGGTGCTCCCGGGCCAAGCTGAACGCCTGGTACATGCGCTTCGCGATGGAGGCCGCATCGTCTTCGTGGCCACGGCGCGCCGCGTCGATGGTGACGGCGGCGCTCTGGAAAGCGTGGAAGTCGCCGCGAACCGCGTCTCTGGCCAGGTAGCCGCCGAGCATGAAACGGCGAAGCAGTCCGATCCCGTATCGGTAGGCTTGCAGGTCGAAGGCGCCGGAGATAGCCTCGTCGAGGCCGGGGAACAGGCCGGTCGGCTTGTAGCCAGCGTCGCCCAGCACCGAAACGACTTTGTCGAAGTACAGCGACTCGAACCCAACGGAGCTGTTGACGGTCACCACCAGATCGGCCAAGGCAACCAGCTGGGCATTGCTGTACTCCGCGCTGGTGGCATCCAGCCACACAACGTCGTCGGCCCACGGGCGTAACGCGGCCCGGGCAAGGGAGAAAGCGAGGTTGGACTGTTGCCTGATCTTGGCACCAGGATGTGTCTTGATGACCGTTAGGTAACCAGCGGCGGCAAGCTTGGGCACGACGTCGAGGACGACGTCTTCGACGTTTTCGTACTTGGAGAAGCGCAGGAGGTTGGCGTCGTCGTGGAGCTGAAGCGGGAGAAACGCGATTTTCCGGGTGGTGCCGAGGACCCGGGCGGACCAGTCTCCAGCGCGTAGGGGGAGGAACTGCTGTTCGTAGGGCAGGGCGTCGATGTTCGCCGAGTAGCCGTAGAGCGACTCGGCGGCTGTCATGGGGTTGTCTCCGACGATCCCGCGCAGGTCATCCACCGACAGTCGGGGGACGATCGCATTGCCGTTCGTGCCGAACGGGTCCATAACGACACTCTGAAGGAACGGGGCACGGGTGCAGCCGAGCTCCATCGCAATGCGCGTCACGGGCCGCTCCTCGACGAAGCGCGTCACGGCGCCATTCTCACCCCAGTGGACGATGATGTCGTAGGGGAAGACACTCCAAACGCGGCGAAGGATCCCGACGTATTCGTCGGCGACGTCGCCACCTGCCATGAGGCTTAACCACGCAGGGATGCCCTCGGTATCCCAGTCGCAGAGATGCCCGGCGAATACGTCCTCCTCAGCGGGGCTTGCCCGGATGAGGCGCTTCTCCACCCCCGCCAAAGCCTCGGCCCCGAGGGCGCCCACGAGGGCACGCGTCGCATACATGCGCACGTCGAATGCCGGCGTGGACCCCGCAAGTAGGGGAAGGAAGTCCCGAGCTATGTCCTTGAAGGTCGTCTGGCTGTCCCGGATCGGGTGCGGCTCGACGTAGATCAGGACCCTCATGCTTCACTCCAGAATGTCGTCAGACCGTCCACGTGGGAGGTGCTGCGCAAGAAATCAAAGTTCTCTGCTGCCTGTGAGTAGCCTCGCGGCTCCACAGGCGCGGACAAAGCTTCGTACCAATCGTCGAGCGACTCCATAAGCTCCAGGCCATCTGATTCGATGGCTCGCATGTCAGGGATCGGGCTGGCCAGCAGGCGGCAGCCCGACAGCGCTGCTTCGAGGAACTTCACCCGCGACTTGCACGCGTTGAAGTCACTGATCTCCAACGGTGCGATCACCGTGCTGCACTGCGTCATCAGCCCCGGCAACCGCAAGAAGTTCACGACGGGCGCAGTGCTGACGTTCGGCAGCGCCGCGAGCGCCGGCGGGACCGCGACGGGTCCGATGATCATCAGCGTGAAGTCGGGATTCTCCATGAGCACCCGGTGTAGCGCGTCGGCAACGACCGGGAAATCTCGATCGTGGCTCTTGGTCCCCGCGAAGTAGCCGACTGCCGTGTGCGGGCGCTTCGCGAGATACGTCTCCAACTCGCCGTGGACGGACAATATCGACGGCGGGATGATGTTCGGCACGACGCTGACGTCAGCGTCCGGGCTGGACTCCTTCACCCGCTGCGCGAGCGGCGTTGTCGATGCGGTCACCTTGTCGAATTCGCGCAGGCCCGAGAGGTTGCTTGCGAATGCGGCGATGGCCCTCTCGGGTGTCAACGTGCCGTTCTTTGCCGCCGAGGACTGCAGGGCTATCTCCTCGTCTCCGAAGATGAGGTCGTCATAGTCGGCGATGAGCGTCTTGCCGGCCCTCCGCAGATGATGGAGGACCGGCAGGAAATTCTTGCGGGCCGTGTTGGGCCGGTGGAAAACGTATACGTCGTAATCGAAGTTCGGGTCTTTGTAGAATTGCGCGGCCGAGTACACGGATGCGAAGTTGCCCTGGCCAGTCAGCACCTCTGCAGGGTGATAGCACCGATACCGTACCGATGGGTCGCTGATCGGCCTTTCACTCCGCCCAGTTTCGGAGACGAAACAGATCGACGTCATGCCGCGACACTCCGGCTGTCATCTTCGCGACCCGCGTCACAGGCAGCGGACTTACCCCCGGCCATGACGTGTTCGATGCACACGTTCCCATTAGCAATTAACACGCATTCCCCCTCAAGGTCGTCTTCAGCGCCCCGTTCACCTTAGCGCACGAATAGCCTTAGGTTTCTTTGATGGCCCATGCGACACTGATGCCGGCTACGGCCTGATTCTCGGCGTAGGCGACCGACTTCCCCCACCATCCGTGGCGAGCAATAGCGGACGATCAGGTGGATTTTGGGGCCATGACTTGAGCACCACCTCCAGTCATTGCGACATTGGTGGAGGCCTCTACTCACGAGGCGGTTCACCGAACCTTGAGCTTGAAAGGTGCTTGTACTGGGCCAATCTGCACCTGGACGACGGCTGGCTCGCTTTGGTGGCCGGCAGGAGAGTGGCAATCTTGAGCCAAGGTGGTAATCGGATGACCTTGAACACCCCTGCAGGGCCCAAATGGATGATTTTTCGCAACGGCTATATAGTGGACCCGTTTGGTTGCGCCATCCGCGCCCAGACAACTAACTTATGGCAGCTTCTGGGGGACTAGTGACACTTCGTCTAACCGTGATCGGTACTGGATACCTAGGGGCCACGCATGCGGCATGCATGGCGGAACTGGGCTTCGAAGTCCTGGGCGTCGACGTCGATAAGGAAAAGATCGACAGCCTCAGCAGGGGAGAGCTGCCCATTCACGAGCCGGGCCTGCCCGAGCTGTTGCGCAAGCACACCGAATCGGGCCGCCTGCGCTTCACCACTTCGTTCGAGGAGGCGGGCGCCTTCGGGGACGTCCACTTCATCGCCGTCGGCACACCGCAGCGCGCCGGTGAGCACGCAGCGGACATGACTTATGTGGACGCCTCTGTCGCAGCGATCGCCCGGGCAGCCACCAAAGACTCCCTCATCGTCGGGAAGTCCACGGTTCCGGTGGGCTCCGCCCGCCGCCTGAAGGGCCTCGTGGCCGACGAAGCACGCGAGGGCGTGACGGTCAACTTCGCTTGGAACCCAGAGTTCCTTCGCGAGGGTTTCGCCGTGGAGGACACCCTGCGTCCCGACCGTTTGGTGATCGGCGTGGATTCCGCGGCTGCGGAGGCCACCCTGCGTGAGGTATACGCGGACGCCATCAGCCGCGACACCCCGTTCATCACCACCGACTTTGAAACGGCTGAACTGGTCAAGGTGGCGGCCAACGCCTTCCTCGCGACCAAGATCTCCTTCATCAACGCTTTCTCCGAAGTTACTGAGACCGTCGGCGGTAACATCCGGACGCTGGCCGACGCAATCGGCCTCGACGCCCGGATCGGCCGCCGCTTCCTCAACGCTGGCATCGGCTTTGGCGGCGGCTGCCTTCCCAAGGACATCCGGGCGCTTCAGGCGCGGGTCTCCGAACTGGGCCTGGACAGCACCATGCGCTTCCTCAACGAGGTGGATGAAGTGAACCTCCGCCGCCGCGACCGTGCGGTCCACGTTGCCGAAACGCTGCTCGGCGAGGTGGAGGGCAAGCGCGTGGCCGTCCTCGGCGTCGCCTTCAAGCCCAATAGCGACGATGTCCGTGATTCGCCGGCGCTGGACGTGGCTGCGAGGTTGTATAACAGTGGTGCTGACGTCAGCGTCTACGATCCCGCCGCCAACGCTAACGCCGCCAAGCGATACCCGCGGCTGAACTATGTTGACTCACTGGACACGGCCGTGGCCGATGCCGACCTGGTCATGCTGCTGACGGAATGGTCTGAATTCGTCATTACGGATCCAACCGAGTTGGGGGCAGCTGTCGCGCATAAGCGAATGTTTGACGGGCGCAACGTTCTGGATCACGAGAAATGGAATGCGGCTGGCTGGGACATCGTCTCCTTGGGCCACAAGAGCGTACTGTTGGAGCTCGCTGCCGCCAGATAAGCCCGGCCGCTGATGCAGCGGACCCAAGAGAAAGGATCCCACCAGGTTTAGAGCTCTGGTGGGATCCTTTCTGTGTTGGGGGTCGTTTGTCGACAGCGCGGGCCCTACAGCGAAGCGTAGAGCCTGCCCGTGCTGGTGAGGCTGCCGTTCGTATGGAACAGGGCCGAGCATCCCATCTTAATGTCTTTTGCTGAGCGCGTCTTCCACGCAAAGCGCTCCACGAACGGCATCGCGCGCAGTCCCGCTACCGTGGCGCGCATGAAGTCCTCGGTCTGGGCGCGGCTGTACCGGCAGGGGTTGGAGGAGGTGGCGTTCCAATCGGCCACTGCGTACTCCGTCACCCAGATCGGCTTGCCGTATTTTTCGTGGAGCATGGTGATCTTGTTCAGGAAGTCGTCAGCGTTCGGCCACGCGTAGACGTGCGTCGTGACAAAATCGACGCGAAGGCCTTTCTGCTTGGCCTTAGCCATGAAGTCGGCCAGCCAGGGACTGGCAGGATTCTTGCATGCGGGAGAACCCAGGCGCAGGCCCGTCGCCTGGAGCTTGGGCCAAAGGCTGATGGCCTGATCCACCGTCATGTTGGCCTGAGCCGTCACATCGGGTTCGTTGAACCCCAGAAGGTGCTTCGTTTTAGTCTGGGATAGCTGGCGCATCACGTATCCCAAGGCGTCCTGCTCCAGCATCGTCCTGGCGCTCTTAACCATAGGGATGAACGGCGGGGTGGTTGTGACGTTGGGGTGCGAACCCCAGGTGTAATGCCAGTCCAGTTTGAGGCTCTTGATCTGTTGGAGCGCCAGTGCGTCTTTACCCCCGTGTCCGAATCCCTTGAGGGTATTCGCCGGGGTTGTGATCGCAGGGACCGACATGGTGCCAGCGGCTTGGGCCGGGACTGCGTTGGCTGCCAGTAGGGCGCCCGGGGCGGCCATTGCCGCCAATGGCATGGTCAAGAACGTACGGCGTTCCACGGTTACCTTTCGGTCGGATCCAGGCTGCCCGTAGATCAGGCGGCGACGGAGTTCAGTCGGCCGCACGGCAGTGAGGCACGAGCAAATTTAGCACGCAAGAACTCAGGAGATCTCCAGCAAAAGCGCAGGAATTGCCAAGGGTTGTCCTTCCGCACCAAATGCCTCTGGGACAGTCGTCGCTTCCCCTTGACGTCGTTTAGAGTGACCGGTAAAGCTGGCCGGTGCGCGTCAGGGAACCGTCCTTACGGAACAGGGCCGAGGCACCCATGACCGGGTCCCCTTCTTCCCTCGTCTTCCAAGCGAAACGCTCCACGAACGGCATCCGGCGCAGTCCGGCGGCCGTCTCGCGCATGAACGCCATGATCTGCTTTTCCGAGTAGCGGCTGGGGGACCCCGGCCTCGCCTTCCAGTCCGCGACGGCGTATTCCGTAATCCAGATGGGTTTACGGTAGCGGTCGTGGAGTCTCTGGACATTGTTCAGGAAGGCCCGGGAGTTCGGGGACGAGTAGGAGTGCATGGTGATGAAGTCCACCCGCAGCTTCTTCGAGGCCGCTTGGTCCATGAACTGCTTGAGCCAGACACCCTGAGGGTGAACTGATGCCGGCGAGCCCAGCCGCATCCCGGAGGCCTGCAATTCGGGCCAGTAGCTGATGGCCTCGGCCACGCTCATGGCCGCCTGCTCGGGATGATCGGGCTCGTTGAAACCGAGCAGTTCCCTTGCCCGGGTGGTGCCGCGTTCTGAGACGACTTCGTCGACGTCGCCACGCTCGATGCCTCCGCGCCCCCAGATCATCGGGACGAATCCCGGGGTCATTCGGACGTCGGGATAGGTGGCGCCCCACGTGTAAAACCAGTTCACGTTTAAAGCGTCCAGTTGGTTGATGCTGTACTTGTCGCCGACGCCGAGGCCGATGCCTTTGCGTGCTCCGCGCGGCATGGCCTGGACACTTTCACGGACGGGGCCATACAGGCCGGCGGCGACCCTCCGCTGATCGATAGGGCCCGGATTGGCTGCGGCAGCTTCAGCCGATGAGGCTGCCACGGCAGCGCCGGCAGACGCCGCCAAGGACAGGCGGAGGAAATCCCTGCGGTCCATGCTCACTTCAACTCACTTCGCTCGGCTGCGGCCAAGTTAAGCGCTCTCACCCCCGGCTAACACTTCATGTTCCCACGATTTGGCGCGCTTGGCAGCTTTCTCTAGACTGTTGATTTATTGGCGGGATCTGAGAGTCAACTGTCTCATATCCGCGTCATCAAGCACTAATTGGGGGTAGGGCTTAAATGGATCCGTCTGGATTTGATCGCGCCAATTCGGAGTCGCCTTTTCTGGCGTTTGTAGCCGCTGAATTCGAGCGACGCGGGACCAGTCGCCGTAAGGAACTGGCTCAGAAAATCATTTCACATCCCTTCGTGGAGGACCTGGGGATGAGGGTCCCCAAGAGGATCGCCATCCTGGACAGCTTGGACCGCCTGCATGGAGAGAGCCTGCCCGACATGTTTGTCTTGAAGCTAGCCAACGGGTGGTCCTCTCGCGGGGTCATGATCCTGGAGCGTACCGGTCCGGACGAGTACTTCGACCATATGAATCTCCAGACCTTGGACGTCGCATCCATAGTGCGGATTCAGTTGGAGAAAGCCGCCTCCTTCTCACAGAAGGAGGCACGCTGGATTGTCGAGGAGCTCGTGGTCCACACACTGGGTGTTGGGGCTATTCCTTTCGATTACAAGTTTTACTGCTTCCAGGGTGAAGTCGGGCTGGTGGTCCAGATTGACCGAAACTCCGGTCCCGTTCGAATCGTCCTATTCGATGGGGACTTCCGTCCACTTAAGCTTGGTACCGACTACTTGCTGAGCGATTCCGCGAAACCTGGGGTGCCTGTGGTTCCGCTCAACGCCCCGGAAATGCTCTGGTGGGCGCAACGGCTTTCCCTCGAGGCAGATTCACCGTTCGTGAGTATCGACATGTTTGACAGCCCCACAGGGCCGGTATTTGGCGAATTCACCTATTCGCCAGGGGGCACGCATCGGAGAATGTTTGTGTTCTCACACGGGCTTTTGGACCGGCTCGACGAACTCATCACCCAACCTGGACGGTCCGTGGATTCGCTGGCCGGAACATCATTGGAGCTGAGGAAGTCCCTCGCTCATCCCGGTGCACTCGCTTATCGAGCTTGGGCGGGCTACGCCTACGGGGGCGGACCCAGAGGCGCGGAGCGGCTGCACGTGCACTACAGGCAACTCGCTGCCAATTATGGGCCCGGTGATCCTCTTCACGACTGGTATCGGCGCTTAAGCGCAGTATGGGCCGCCATTAGGGACCGACTGCGGGTGGCCAACCGGAAAAGGCTGCTGCCGGCTTCACGGACCGTGGCGTAGTCGCGGCATTCTTGCCCAGCGGGTCCTGTTAGGCCCCGTCGAAGTCCGCGATCCGGTAACCGACGCCGAGCAGTTCCTGTAGGGCGGCGACGGTGCGCGCGGCGGCTTGGCCATCGCCGTACGGGTTTACCGCGTTGGCCATCGCCTCGAAGTGCGCCGGGTCGTGCAGGAGCCGCGTCACCTCGGCGACGATCTTTTCCTCGTCCGTGCCGATCAGCTTCACGGTGCCGGCCTCGAGAGCCTCGGGCCGCTCGGTGTTGTCCCGCATGACCAGGACGGGTTTGCCCAGGCTGGGCGCTTCTTCTTGCACCCCGCCCGAGTCGGTCAGGACAACGTGGGCCAGGGAGAGCATTCGGGTGAACTCGCCATAGGGGAGCGGCTCTGTCACCACGACGTTGGACTTGCCCTCCAGCGCTGGTAGGACGGCCTCCCTGACGGCAGGGTTCTTGTGCACCGGCAGGACGATTGCCATATCAGGTTCGGAATCTGCGAGCCGGGCGAGGGCCCGGCCGACCCCGCGCATGGCGTCGCCCTGGTTCTCCCGCCGGTGGGTGGTCACCAGCAGGATCCGCCGTCCGGAGGCTGCGAGTTCTTCGAGCTGCGGGTCGGTGAAGGGGATTTCTTTGCCGACAGTTGTTAATAAGGCATCGATGACGGAATTCCCGGTGACCACCACGTCGTCGGCGCTGATACCCTCGGCCAGCAGGTTTGCCTTACTGACCGGCGTGGGTGCGAGGTGCAGGCTGGCGATCTGGCTGGTGATCTTCCGGTTGGCCTCCTCCGGGAACGGGGAGAAGAGATCGCCGCTGCGAAGCCCGGCCTCGACATGGACCACCGGGATGCCGTGGTAGAAAGCGGCGATCGCGCCCGCCGTCGACGTCGTGGTGTCGCCCTGAACGATCACGGCGTCCGGTTTGTCAGCCGTGAAGAGCCTGTCCAGGCCGTCGATGGTGCGCGTCATGATGGCGGAGAGGGACTGGCGCTGCTGCAGGATGTCGAGGTCATGGTCCGGCACAATGCCGAAAAGCTCGTTGACCTGGTCCAGCATTTCGCGGTGCTGGCCGGTGACGGTGACAACGCAGTCAAAAAGCGGGGATTCCTGCAGCTCGGCGACGATGGGGGCCATCTTGATGGCTTCAGGCCGGGTTCCGAAGATCGGCATGATCTTGAGCATGGAAAATTCCCCCAAAGTTATGTGTTGACGTCGGCAACGATGCTACGGGAATGCGCGCAATTCGCGGAATCGGCGGCGCACATCGCCGCGCTGGTTCGCCGCGCCACGGGCAGTTCGGGCTAGCCCGCAAGCAGTAGTGTTGCAACCAGGGCCGGCACAGCCAGGCACACAAGAATCACCGCCACGAGGGCGACAAGCCGCTTGCGCTGGTAGGCGGTCCTGCGTGCGGCCGTGGGCTGCCGCTGTGGCTTGGGGCGTGGAGCTGATTCGGGCGCCGCTGGGAAAGGAGCGGCACCGGTGACCAACAGCTCATCAGGGATGTCGGCACGAAATCGTTTCCGGCGGAGGTGCCTGGGCGCGGCAACCAGCGGCGGAGTTTGTGCGGCGTCATGCTCCAACGTCGGTCCTCCTCGCATGCTCGGTCGTCGCCCTGGTCGACGACGTCTACCGGGCCATCCTCAATTCTTACATCACCACGCGTTGGATCTGCATTCGAACCGAATCCCGGATTCTGCGGTCTACCGCGCCGCTGCCACGCCAGCGGGCTCTTCGAGCAGGCCCATGAGGTAGGAGCCGTAGCCGCTCTTGACCAGCGGCGCAGCGCGCTCGTAGAGTTCGCCGTCGCTGAGGAATCCCAAGCGCCACGCGATTTCTTCCGGAGCGCCGATCTTGAGGCCCTGGCGGTGCTCCACCGTGCGGATGAAGTTCGAAGCGTCGTTCAGCGAATCGAACGTGCCGGTATCAAGCCAGGCAGTGCCGCGGGGCAGGATCTCCACGTGGAGTTCGCCGCGGTCCAGATAGACGCGGTTAACGTCCGTGATTTCGAGCTCACCGCGGGGAGACGGCTTGAGGTTCTTGGCGATCTCTATGACGTTGTTGTCGTAAAAGTACAGGCCGGGAACTGCGTAGTTGCTGCGGGGTTGGAGTGGCTTTTCCTCCAGCGAGATGGCCTTGCCGTTCTCATCGAATTCAACGACGCCGTATGCCCCCGGGTCTGAGACCCAGTAGCCGAACACCGCGCCGCCTTTGATGTTCTCGAAGCGACGGAGCTGGGTGCCCATGCCCTGGCCGTAGAAAATGTTGTCCCCGAGGACCAGTGCCACCGGCTCGTTGCCGATATGCTCCTCGCCCAGGATGAAGGCCTGGGCCAGCCCGTCGGGACTGGGCTGTTGCTTGTAGGTGATGTTCACCCCGAACTTGCTGCCGTCGCCAAGCAGCCGCTGGAACTGGTCGGCGTCGTGCGGGGTGGTAATGATGAGGATGTCGCGGATGCCGGCCAGGATCAGCGTGGAGAGCGGGTAATAAATCATCGGCTTGTCATAGACCGGCACCAGCTGCTTGCTTGAGCCAAGAGTGATTGGGTGCAGTCGGGAGCCGGTACCGCCGGCCAGGATTATTCCACGCATGGGCTTTATCATTGCCTGCAATTTGTCCGCCAGCAAACCGGCTCTTCCCGCGCGTTAGGCTGTACGGATGCAGAAACTCCTTGTCACCGGCGGCGCCGGCTTCATTGGCTCGAACTTTGTCCATTACGTCATGGAAAACTCCGACGACCATGTCACGGTCCTGGACAAGCTCAGCTACGCCGGCAACCTGGAATCCCTCAAAGGCCTGCCGGAGGAGCGGTTCCGGTTCGTGCAGGGCGACATTTGCGACGCCGCCGTGGTGGACGCCCTGGTCGCGGACGCCGACGTCGTGGTTCATTACGCCGCCGAATCGCACAATGACAACTCGCTGCATGACCCGCGCCCGTTCCTGGACACGAACATCATCGGCACGTACACCCTGATCGAAGCCGCGCGTAAGCACAACAAGCGCTTCCACCACATCTCCACCGACGAGGTCTACGGCGACCTGGAACTCGACGACCCCGAGCGGTTTACCGAAGACACCCCGTACAACCCCTCCAGCCCGTATTCCTCCACCAAGGCCGGCTCGGATCTGCTGGTCCGGGCCTGGGTGCGGTCCTTCGGCCTGCAGGCGACCATCAGCAACTGCTCCAACAACTACGGCCCGTACCAGCACGTGGAGAAGTTCATCCCGCGCCAGATCACCAACGTGATCGACGGCATCCGCCCCAAGCTGTACGGCAAGGGTGAGAACGTCCGCGACTGGATCCACGCCAATGACCACTCGTCCGCCGTCCTGGCGATCATTGCCAAGGGCCGGATCGGCGAGACCTACCTGATCGGCGCCGACGGCGAGAAGAACAACAAGGACGTCGTCGAGCTGATCCTCAAGCACATGGGGGAGACGCCCGACGCCTACGACCACGTGGTGGACCGGCCTGGCCACGACCTGCGGTACGCGATCGACTCCGCCAAGCTGCGCGACGAACTTGGCTGGGAGCCGCAGTTCTCCAACTTCGAGGCGGGCATCGAGGACACCATCGCCTGGTACCGGAACAACGAGGACTGGTGGCGTCCGCAGAAGGCCGCCACCGAAGCCAAATACAAGGAACAGGGCCAGTAGGACATGTCGATCGAGTTCTCGAAAAAGCTCACCGCCCACGAAACGCCGATTCCCGGCGTCGTCCTCTACGACCTCCCCGTCCACGGTGACAACCGGGGCTGGTTCAAAGAGAACTGGCAGCGGGAAAAGATGGTGGCGCTGGGACTGCCGGACTTCCGTCCCGTGCAGAACAACATCTCGTTCAACGAGTCCGCCGGCACCACCCGCGGCATCCACGCCGAACCATGGGACAAGTTCGTTTCCGTGGCCACCGGGCGGATCTTCGGCGCCTGGGTGGACCTGCGCGAGGGACCGGCCTTCGGCACCGTCTTCACCGCCGAGCTGGATCCCAGCCAGGCCATTTTCATTCCCCGGGGAGTGGGAAACGCCTTCCAGACACTGGAAGACAACACCGCCTACGCCTACCTGGTCAACGACCACTGGTCCGCCGACGCGCAGGGCCAGTACACGTTCCTGAACCTTGCCGACGAGACCGCGGCCATCAGCTGGCCGGTCCCGCTGGAGCAGGCCGAGCTCTCGGACAAGGACAAAGCGCACCCGCGGCTGGCGGACGTCACGCCGATGCCGCCAAAGAAGGTCCTGGTTCTCGGCGCCGACGGCCAGCTCGGCAAGGCCCTGCGCAGCGCGTACGACGGCGACGCATCCGTGGAATTCGCCGGCCGCGCCGAGTTCGACCTCGGCAGCGAGGACTCGTTCACAGGGCGGAACTGGAAGAATTACTCCGCCATCATCAACGCCGCGGCCTACACCGCGGTGGACGCCGCCGAGTCGGCGGAAGGCCGCGCCGCCGCCTGGGCGGTCAACGTCACCGCCGTCGCCAGGCTGGCCCGGACCGCTGTTGAGCACGACCTAACGCTGGTGCACGTGTCCTCCGACTACGTCTTCGACGGTACCCGCGCCACCCACGACGAGTCAGAGCTTGTCTCCCCGCTGGGTGTGTACGGCCAGACCAAAGCCGCGGGCGACGCCGTCGTCAGTGTGGTGCCCCGGCACTACATTGTGCGCACCAGCTGGGTCATTGGCGACGGCAACAACTTTGTCCGCACCATGGCCTCCCTCGCGGCCCGCGGCATCGAACCCTCGGTGGTCAACGACCAGATTGGGCGCCTGAGCTTCACCCAGGACATCGCCGCGGGGATCCGGCACCTGCTCGAGACGGGCTCGCCCTACGGCACCTACAACCTCAGCAACGCCGGGGAACCGCAGTCCTGGGCGGACATCGCCGCCGACGTGTACGAACTGGTGGGCAAGCCGCGGGACGCCGTCACCGGCGTCAGCACCGAAGAGTACTTTCGTGGGAAAACTGTTTCACCGAGGCCGGAGAACAGCGTGCTGGACCTGAGCCGGATCACGGCCGCGGGCTTCGAGCCGGCACCGGCCCACGAGAGGCTCCGCGAGTACAGCAAGGGGCTGTAATATCGGCCGCGCCGGGAGAGGCCTAGCCTCGGCCGGCGGTCGGCCCGGATCCGCGTCTCAGCCGTTGCCTGAGGGGCATTCGGGCCGCAGTGACACATCGATCAGGCCGCCCGTTTCGATGACAAAGCGCCGCAGCCACTGTGCCGGTGAGAAGTCCGGGTGCGAGGGCACCATCTGGACGTCCGCCGTCGTGCACTGCTCCATCAGCCGCCCGGCGCGCGTGACGTGGTAACTGGAGGTCACGACCGTAATGGACTTCCACCCGTTGAGCTTGACGAGTTTGCCGATCGCCTGCGCCTCGCCGCGGGTGTCGTATTCACCGGGCTGGAAGCAGACCAGGCTCGAGTTGGGGAACTGTGCCGTATTGCATTTTTCGTCCGCCACCTTGTTTCCGGGGGTGTCCGTGTGGGAGAGCACCAGGACCGGGGCGCCGAGTTCCTGCTGGACCCGCTGGGCCACGGGCAGGCGTTCGGAGCTGGCCCCGCCCAGCATGATGACGGCGTCCGTGCGGTGCACGCTCAAGGGGTCCACATTGACAAACAGCTGGATGGCGATGATCAGCCACAGCACAGCCGCCCCGGCGGTGAACGCCAGGCCCTGGGCCGCCGCAGGCGGCAACGAGGGCATCAGTCGGGGCATGCCTAAGAGTTTCGCACGTGCCCTGTCAACCACGAAATGCCGGGCCGGCGTGCCGTTCTGCCCGCTGCCGGGAAGAGCTGCCGCGGCCGCCCGGCCCCCGTTGTCCGACCCGCGCGATAGCGTAGGGCTGTGCCTGAACCCCGGACCCCAGAAAGCCAGCCCCCTGAACCCCCCAGCCCTGAACGCCGCAGCCCTGAGCCCCTGACCGTGGCCGAACTCTCCGAGTCGGAGCTCCTCGCCCGGATCTTCCCGCGGCTGCACGGCGGGAGCAACCGCTCCCTGCTGCTGGGACCCGGCGACGACGCAGCGATTGTGGCCGCACCGGATGGCCGCACCGTGGTCAGCATCGACACCCAGGTGGCGGACCAGGACTTCCGGCTGCAGTGGAACAACGGCTACCGCACGTCCGGCTACGACGTCGGCTGGAAGGCCGCCGCCCAGAACCTCAGTGACATCAATGCCATGGGCGCCCGCGCCACCTCCATGGTGGTCAGCCTGACCATGCCCCCGGAAACCCTCGTCTCCTGGGTGGAGGACTTCGCCGACGGGATGAGCGCCGGGATCCGCGGGCTGGGCGCGGAGGACTGCGCCGTAGCCGGCGGGGACCTGGGCCGCGGGCGCGAACTCGCCGTCAGCGTCGCCATCCTGGGCACCCTCGACGGGCAGCCCGCGGTGCTGCGCTCCGGCGCCCGGCCGGGGGACACCCTGGCACTCGCCGGCACCGTGGGACGCGCCGCCGCCGGCCTGGCCCTGCTGGAATCCGGCAACCCCGTGGACGCACTGAGCCCGGAGCAGCGTTCCCTGATGGACACCCAGTGCCGGCCCCTGCCCCCGCTTGACGCCGGTCCGCTGGCCCGGGACGCCGGCGCCACGGCCCTGATGGACATCTCCGACGGACTGGTTCGGGACGGCGCGCGGATGGCCGCGGCCAGCCACGCCGTGCTGGACCTGGACCCGGCCGCGCTCAAGGAACTCGCCGCGCCGCTGCAACCGGCCGCGGCCCTGCTGGGCGCGGACCCGCTTGCCTGGGTGCTGGGCGGCGGCGAAGACCACGGCCTGCTGGCGGCCTTCCCGCCGGGCGTTCAGCTGCCGCACGGGTTCACTGCGATAGGCTCGGTAGAGGCCTCTGCACCAACAAACAGCACAGGCGTCACCATAGCGGGCAGGCCCGCTGACACTGTGGGATGGGATCACTTTGCAGACTAAGATTGCCGCCAACGCGCAAGCGATGAAGCGGTGGTTGGGCAAGGCGGAAACAACGCTGGGGAACCACAGCGATCGCCTGAACGCCATCAACATCTTTCCCGTGGCCGACGGCGACACCGGGACCAACCTCTACCTCACCGTGCGCGCCGCCGCCCGGGCGCTCCAGGATGTCGCCACCGACACCGCCGCCCTGCCGCAGCTGACCGCCGATGCGCAGCTGCACGTGGTGGGCCCGCCGGACCCGGCGCAGAACGACGTCGGTGCGGTCCTGGCCCGGGCCGGGCAAGCCGCGATTGAGCAGGCGCGGGGCAACTCGGGCACGCTTTTCGCCGTGTTCCTGTGCGCGGCCGCCGAACCGTTAGCCGGCCACCCCCGGCTTAGCTCGCCGCTGCTGGCGGCCGCCCTCAACCGTGCCCAGATCCGGGCCTGGTCCGCGCTGAGCGACCCGGTCCCCGGCACCATGCTCTCCGTCATGGAAGCGGCAGCCCGTGCCGCCGCCGCCGTCGACGACGAGCACGACGGCGACGACAGCAACCATACCCTGGGCCTGGCGCTGGACGCCGCGGTGGAAGCGGCGCTGGCCGCCGTAGTGCACACCGAGGACCAGCTCGAGGCCCTGCACACCGCCCACGTGGTGGACGCCGGCGGCGTCGGGATGCTCCTGATCCTGGACTGCCTGCGCTCCGCCGTCCTGGGCGAGGAGCTCCAGGACCAGCTGCTGGACGGCCTGCACGGCTACGACGTCCAGGACCCGCACATCCACGCGGACATGCCGCGCGATGACGGTGTGGAGGTTATGTGCACCATCACGCTTTCGCCGCTGGACGCGGCCACCATGCGGCAGCGGCTCGACGAGATGGGCGAGTCCGTGATCATGAGCCAGGTGGGCGGCGACGCCGACGCTGACGGCGCCTACCGGTGGCGGGTGCACGTCCACGTGCCCGACCCTGCCCCCGCCGTCGCACTGATCCGCTCCCTCGGCGAACCCTCGGACATCAGCGTCAGCGACCTTGCCCTCCCGCGCGATCCCGACGCTCTCCCCGGGGAAACAGTTCCCGGCGCCCGGCCCCGCAGCACGGACCTCGACGGACATGAACGCTGAACTTGAACTGGGCCTGGACCGCCGGATCGGCAAGCGCTCCGCGGCCGTCATTGAAAAGCACCTGGGCATCACCACCGTCGGCGGGCTGCTGAACTATTTCCCGCGCCGCTACCTGAACCGCGGCGAGCTGACCCCCATCAGCGAGGTCCCGCTGGACGAGGAAGTGACCCTGATCGCGCGGGTGGTCTCCAGCAGCACCCGGTCCATGCGCGCCCGCAAGGGTACGCTGACCGACGTCGTGATCACCGACGACGCCGGCACCCTCAAGGTCAGCTTCTTCAACGCCTACCGCGCCAAGGCCGAGCTGCTGCCGGGCCGACGCGCCCTGTTCTCCGGCAAGGTGACCCGCTACGGCGGCTCCCTGGGCCTGACCAACCCGCAGTACCAGCTGCTCGACGAAGACCCGGACATCCCCGGCATGGACCCGGAGAAGCTCGCGGCGATGCCCGTCCCGGTGTACCCGGCCACCGCGAAGCTGACCAGCTGGTCCATCCAGAAGGTGATCGCCACCCTGCTGGAGACCGCCGAACTGGAGGGCCTGGACGACCCGCTGCCCGCCGCGATCGCCGCCCGGGAAAAGTTCCTGCCGGTCGCGGACGCCTACCGGCTGATCCACATCCCGCACACCCAGCCCGACTGGCAGCGGGCCCGGGACCGGTTCCGCTACCAGGAAGCCCTGGTGCTGCAGTCGGCCCTGGCCCGGCGCCGCGCCCAGCTTGCGGCCGAGGAGGCGACGGCACGCCGTCCCGTACCCAACGCGCTGTTGACGGCGTTCGACCGGCAGCTGCCCTTCACCCTGACCGCCGGCCAGGCCGCCGTCGGGAAAACCCTCGCCGAGGAACTGGCCCTGGACTCGCCGATGAACCGGCTGCTGCAGGGCGAGGTGGGCTCGGGCAAGACGATCGTGGCCCTGCGCGCCATGCTGCAGGTGGTCGACGCCGGGGGACAGGCGGCGCTGCTGGCCCCCACCGAGGTGCTCGCCGCGCAGCACTACGACTCCATCCGCCGCACCCTGGGACCGCTCTCCCGGGACGGGCTGCTGGGCGGCCTCGGCCCCGATTCGGTCCAGGTCACACTGCTGACCGGCTCCATGCCCACCGCCGCCCGGAAACAGGCCATGCTGGACGCCGCCTCCGGGACCGCCGGGATCGTGATCGGCACCCACGCCCTGCTCAGCGAGAACGTCTCCTTCTACGACCTCGGCCTGATCGTGGTGGACGAACAGCACCGCTTCGGCGTCGAACAGCGCGACGCGCTCCGGGCCAAGGCCAGCAAGCCGCCGCACCTGCTGGTCATGACCGCCACCCCCATCCCGCGGACCGTGGCCATGACCGTGTTCGGCGACCTGGAGACCTCCGTGCTGGACGAACTGCCGGCCGGCCGCGCCCCGATTTCCACCCACGTGGTGGGCCTCGCCGAACACCCGGCCTGGGCCACCCGGATCTGGTCCCGCTCGCGCGAGGAGATCGACGCCGGCCACCAGGTCTACGTCGTCTGCCCCAAGATCGGCACCGACGACGACGGCGACTTCAGCCCCGGCGAGGCCGAACCCACCGACGCCGACCTGGCCGAGACCGGCTCCCGGGAGCTCGCCTCGGTCACCGGCGTCGTCGAACTCCTGCGCGACGAACCGGCGCTGGCCGGAGTCCCCGTGGCGCCGCTGCACGGCCGGCAAGACCCGGTCCTCAAATCCGAGACCATGGCCTCCTTCACCGCCAACCAGACCAAACTGCTGGTCTCCACCACCGTGATCGAGGTCGGCGTGGACGTGCACAACGCCACGCTTATGGTCATCCTGGACGCGGACCGGTTCGGCATCTCCCAGCTGCACCAGCTCCGCGGCCGGGTGGGCCGCGGCGGGCTGCCGGGCACCTGCCTGCTGGTCACCACCCTGGAACCGGGGCACCCCAGCCGGCGCAGGCTGGACGCGGTGGCGGCCACCACGGACGGCTTCGAGCTCTCCCAGGAGGACCTCAAGCTGCGCCGCGAAGGCGACATCCTGGGCGCCTCCCAGTCCGGCGGCCGCTCCACGCTGAAGCTGCTGCGGGTCCTGGAACACGAGGACATCATCGCCCGGGCCCGGCAGGACGCCCAGGCGATCGTCGGCGCCGACCCGGACCTGGCCCGCCACGCCGGCCTGGCCGCGGCGATTGACGACTACCTCAACCCCGAGAAGGAGGCGTTCCTTGAACGCGGCTAGCCCACCAAGCGCAGCGAGCAACACCACCGGGCCGGCCACGGCCGGACAGGAGCGGCAGCGATGAGCCGCATCATCGCCGGCGCCGCCGGCGGCACACCCCTGGTCAGCGTGCCCGGATCCCTGACCCGGCCCACCACGGACCGGGTCAAGGAGGCGCTGTTTTCCCGGCTGGACGCCTTCGAGGTCATCGCCGACGCCCGGGTGCTGGACCTCTACGCCGGCTCCGGGTCTCTCGGCGTGGAAAGCGCCAGCCGCGGCGCCCTCACCGTTGACCTGGTCGAATTCGACGGCAAGGCCAGCGAGGTCTGCCAGCGCAACGCGGACCTGGTCAACACCGTGGCCCGGCGCAAGGTCGTCTCCGTGCACCGTTCCAAGGTCGAGTCCTTCCTGGACCGCACCGCCGAGGCGACCCGTTGGGACCTCGTGTTCCTGGACCCGCCCTACCCGCTGGATGAGGCGGCGCTGGCCGCCGTGCTGGCCAAGCTGCTCCCGCACCTGGCCGAGGGCGCCGTCGTCGTGGTGGAACGCTCCGCCCGCACCCCGGAGCCCACCTGGCCGGAGGGCCTGGAGCGGTTCGCGGAGAAGAAATACGGCGAGACCCGGCTCTGGTTCGCGGAGCCCGGGGTGGAGGCCGGGGACGGCGGCGGCAATGCGGCCGACGCGGCTGACGCTGGGGACGACGCCGCTAACTAACCTGCGCATAAAGAAGGGACGACGGCGGAACCTCCCGCCGTCGTCCCTTCTCTATCCCCGGGAACCGCTATTTCAGGATTGTGCCTGACACGTCCGGCGTCGAGGGCACAATGCCGTACTTGGCCATCAGCTCGCCGAGCTTGCCCAGGACGGGTTCGTTCAGCTTCCCGTCGAAGTCCTCCAGCCGCAGCTTCGAGGCCACCGCCTCGGGCATCTTCATGAACTCCGGGAGCAGGGCCCGGACCTTGTCCGGGTTGCTCTGCGCCAGGGCCAGGGTTTCCGTCATGGCCGCCTTGAAGTCGGCAACCACCTGCGGGTTCTGCTGGGCATAGCTGCCGCTGGTGAAGGTCACCATGGTGGGCAGGCCCGGCAGCGCCTCCTGGTTGTTGTAGGTCACCAGCTTGTTGCCTTCGCCCAGGAGCTTGGAGAGGAACGGCTCGGGGACCCAGACGGCGTCCACGTTGCCCTGGGCCAGCTGTGCCCCCATGTCCTGGAACGGCAGCTCAAGGAACTTGACCGCGTTCGGATCGCCGCCCTGCTTGGAGACGACCTCCTTGATGGTCAGGTCTCCCTGCGCGTTGATGGTGTTCACCGCCACCTTCTTGCCGGCAAGGTCCTTGGCCGAGGCAATGCCGGAGTCCGCCTTGGCGACGACCCCGTTGATGTCCTTGCCGGTGGCGAGCGAGTTCGAATAGCCGGAGACGATCCGCATGTCCAGGCCCTTGTTCTTGGCCAGGAGCACGGACAGCGGGTTCCCCACGGCGAAGTTCATCGTTCCGGTGGAGACGGCGGGAAGCATCGCCGCCCCGCCCTGGCCGCTCTGCAGCTCCACCTTCAGCTTGTGCTTGGCGAAGACGCCCTCATCGATGCCCAGCTTCACGGCAGCGGACGGGGCAATCGAGATCACACCGATGCTGATGTTGCGCATGCCGTCGCTTCCCGCGGCCGGGGCGGACGAGGTGGATCCGGACGGCGACCCGCTGCCGCAGCCGGTGAGCAGCAGTGCCGCGGCCACGCCGACGGCGGCAAAGGTGAGTCTCTTCATAACAGTCCACTTCCTTGGGGTGAGTTATCAGACGATCGGGGCACCTTGCCGGGCAAACAACCTGACGGCAGCCCCGAAGGTATGTACATGACAACCCATATAGTTGAGATTGTCAATGATAATTTTTTCAACTATTCACGAAGTGCCGGCGGCCGGCGGTATCGTTGAGGCTGTCAAGCGCTCTGCGGAGCCAACCGGAAGCTGCGAGGACCTGTGGCCGAATCAACCGAGCACGTCGGGAACCCCTGGGAGGGCGCCGCCGTTGCGGCTGTCCCGGACCGTCTTCTCGCCGGCGACCTGGTGGACGAAATTGAGTTCCTGGCCGCGCGGGCCCGGGCCCTGGGCAGCGCCCACGCGAACGCCATGCTGGCCCCGCTGGAGCTGAAGGTGCGCTCCTACTCGGTCCTGGCAGTGGTCTGCGGCGGCTCGGAGCCATCCCAGCGCGAGCTCGCCGACTTCCTGCGGCTGGATCCCAGCCAGATTGTGGCCCTGGTTGACGCGCTGGAACAGCGCGGGCTAGTGTCCCGCGCCGCCGATTCCCGCGACCGCCGCTCCAAGGTTATCCGCCCGACGGCGGCCGGGATGGAGCTGTACCAGCGGGCCGCGGCAGCTGTCCGGACTGCCGAAAACAGGTCCCTGGCAGCGCTGGACGGTCCCGAACGGGATCAGCTCCGCGTCCTGCTGCGCAAGATCGCCTTCGGCTGAGCGCCTGATCAGGCAGAGAGCACATCCAGCTCGACGCCGGAGAGCACCTTCGCCGGGTGCGGGCCGCGGGCCGTCAGCGCCGCCGTCCAGGCCTCGGGCCACGGGCCCTGCGTGCCCGCCAGGATGATGTTGCCGGGGTGCCGGCCGGCGAACATGCCGGTCTCGGCGAACGCGGCCACATCGGCCATCGCCCGGCGCAGCGCAGCGACCTGGCTGCGGACCAGGGTCAGGCCCGGTTCGTCGCCGACGTTGATGACCAGGACGCCGCGCGGGGTCAGCCGGGCCGCGGCCTCCTGGTAGAACTCGGTGCAGGCAAGATGCTCCGGTGCCTCCGGCCCGGAGAAAATGTCCAGGATCACGACGTCGAAACGCAGCTCCGCCGGCAGCGCGGCCAGCGACTCGCGGGCGTCGCCGATCACCGTGTGCAGCTGGGTCCTCTCCGGCATCGGCAGCTGCTGCAGCACGAAGTCCAGCAGTTCCCGCTCTAGCTCCACCGCATACTGCACCGAGCCGGGCCGGGTGGCCTGGATGTACCGCGCCAGGGTCAGTGCGCCGGCGCCCAGGTGCAGGGCGGTGATGGGTTCGCCCCACGGCGCCGCGAGGTCCACCACGTGGCCGATCCGGCGCAGGTACTCGTAGAAGATGTCATCCGGCTCGGCCAGGTTGACGTGGGACTGCTCGGCCCCGCCAATGCTCAATACAAACCCGCCGTCGGTGAACGCGTCCGGCTCGATCACGGCGTGCTGGCCGGTGGTCCGCAGGAAGCGGGTGGCCGTCGGGGCGCCGTCGGTACTCACAGCACGTACCGGAGGGTGGCGAGCCGTTCGGCGGCTTCCTCCAGGACGTGGGTCCGCTTGCAAAACGCGAACCGGAGCAGGCTGCGGGTCCGCTCGGCGCCCTCCGGATGGCAGAACACTGGGACCGGGATGGCGGCGACGCCCACCAATGCCGGCAGCCGGCGGGCCAGGTCCACCGCATCCGAAATGCCCAGCGGGGCGGTGTCCACGTTCACGAAGTAGGTGCCCTGCGGGGTGAAGACCTCCAGCCCCGCCGCACGCAGCCCCTCGCTGAGGATGTCGCGTTTGAGCCGCAGCGTGTCCGCGATGCCGGCGTAGAACTCGTCCGGCAGGCCCAGTCCCACCGCAATGGCGCTCTGGAACGGGGTTCCGGAACTGTAGCTGAGGAACTGCTTGACCGTCCGGGCCGCGGCCACGAGGTGTTCCGGGCCGCTGAGCCAGCCGACCTTCCACCCGGTAAAGGAAAAGGTCTTGCCGGCGGACGAAATGGTCAGGGTGCGCCCGGCCGCTCCGGGCAGCGTCGCGATCGGCAGGTGCCGGGCGCCGAACGTGAGGTGTTCGTAGACCTCGTCGGTGATGATCACGGCGTCGTGCTCGGTGGCGAGCTCGACGATGCGTTCCAGGACCTCGCGCGGGAACACCGCACCGGTGGGGTTGTGCGGGTTGTTCACCAGCACCACCTTGGTGCGGTCGGTGAACGCCGCCGCCAGCGCGTCGAGGTCGGGCATGAAGTCCGGAGCCAGCAGCGGCGCGGTGACGTGCCGGGCGCCGGAGAGCCCGATGATGGCGCCGTAGGAGTCGTAGAACGGCTCGAAGGTGAGGACCTCGTCGCCGGGACCCACCAGGGCCAGCAGCGCGGCCGCGATGGCCTCGGTGGCGCCGGTGGTGACGATGATTTCGGTCTGCGGATCCGGGGTCAGGCCGTAGAACCGTTCCTGGTGCAGGGAGATGGCCTCCCGCAGCTCCAGGATGCCCTTGCCGGGGGCGTATTGGTTGGCGCCGGCGGCGATGGCGGCCTGCGCGGCGTCCTTGATCTCCGCCGGGCCGTCCTCATCCGGGAAGCCCTGGCCGAGGTTGATGGCGCCGGTGCTGAGCGCCAGCGTGGTCATCTCCTCGAAAATGGTGACGCCCAGCTCCCCGGTGGGGGAGAGCAGGTTGGCCCCGAGGGCCGCGCGCTGCCACGGGGCCAGCGGCTGCCCGCTCACCGGGTTTCCGCCTTGCCGGATTCTTCTGCTGCGGCTCCGCTGCGGCCGGTGAACTTGTCCATGGTGGTGTAGATGCCGAAGATCTTCCCGCCCACGAAGTCCCACGCCCTGACCGGCAGCAGCCCGCGCAGCACCTTGCCCAGCTGAGCCGTCGCCGGGGCAATCAGCTGCGGCTGGCCGGCAGCCGTGGCGCGCCAGGCGCGGTTGACGGCGTCGTCCGGGGTCATCAGGGGAGTGAAGAGCGGGCCCCGGGCGCCGGCGAACATGCCGGTGGAGATGTAGCTGGGGCAGAACGTGGTGACCTTGAGGTGGCCGTAGCCCTGCTGTTCGAGTTCCAGCCGCAGCGAGTCGCTCCAGCCGATGACCGCCCACTTGGAGGCGGCGTAGACGCTCATCCGCGGGTTGGAGACGGTGCCCGCGGCGGAGGCGATGTTCAGGATCCGGCGCGGCCGCCCGCCGTCGGCCATCATGGCCGGCAGGAAGGCGTGCGTGACGTACATCGGGGCGAGGGCGTTGATGGCCATGGTCAGCGCGATGTCCCGCGCCGGCTCGTGTTCCCAGAACAGGGCGCCGCGCACGATCCCGGCGTTATTGACCAGCAGGGTCAGCGGACCCTCGGACGCCGCCTCCCGGGCGGCCTCCGCGATCGCCTCCCGGCTGGCCAGATCCACCCGGCGGACGACGGCGCGCGCCCCGAGCGCGGTGACCTCGCCGGCCGTCCGGGCCAGGCCGTCGGCGTCGACGTCCCAGAGGATCACGACGGCGGCTCCCTCGCGCGCCGCGCGCAGCGCATACAGCCGGCCCATGCCCATGGCGGCGCCGGTGACAAGGACGGTGCCGCCGGAGACGGTGAACGGCGCGGGCGCTGACGCGGCAGTAGAACTGTTAGATGCTGACATTCCGCCATGCTATCCCGGAGCGCAAGGCCGATGGGGTAGGTTCGGAGCATGAGACGCGCCGTATGCCCTGGCTCCTTTGACCCTATTCACAACGGCCACCTGGAAGTCATTGCCCGGGCGGCCGGCCTCTTCGACGAGGTCATCGTGGCAGTGTCCACCAACTATGCCAAGAAGTACCGCTTCGGGCTTGAGGAACGCCTGGACATGGCCCGGGAAACCCTGGCGTCGCTGCGCGGCATTGTGGTGGAACCCGTGGGCGAGGGCCTGCTCGCCGAGTACTGCCGGCAGCGCGGGGCCAACGCGATCGTGAAGGGCCTGCGCTCCTCCTCGGACTTTGACTACGAGCTGCCGATGGCCACCATGAACCGGCAGCTGACCGGCGTCGAAACGGTGTTCATTCCCGCCGAGGGCCATTACCTGCACCTGTCTTCCACTTTGATCAAGGAAGTGTTCACCCTTGGCGGGGACGTCTCGGACTTTGTACCGAAGTCCGTGCTGAAACGGCTGGGCTCCGGCGAGCCGGTCCAGGATCAGCCCCGCAGAGGGTAAGCTTGATCGGTACTCGGCGGCCTGCTGCCGGTTGCGCGGCCCTTGCCGGGGCCGGTGCGCGGTGCTGAACCGTGCGCTGCCGTCCGGTTTGAGTCCGTTGGTAAGTTCAGGCTAAGATGGTACGTCGGTCATATGTTCAACAGGAGTTCTCATTAAACGAGATGCTAGTTCGCCCTTGGCGTTCGACGTCAAGGACCTCGGACGCAGTCCGGGAAGCATGCGGACACTGACGGAACATGTACCCGCGCCAAGTGATCTTGGTGTGGCGCTCATTGGTGTGCAGGAAGGCTCGGATGTTGAGCTGGATCTGCGCCTGGAGGCCGTACACGAAGGAATTCTGGTATCAGGCACCGCGGTTGTTGAAGTAACCGGCGAATGCGGTCGATGCCTGGATCCCCTTGCGTATGACCTTGAGGTCAATGTGCAAGAACTTTTCTTCTACGGGGATGCTGAATTCCCGGATGAGGAAGATGAACAAGAGCAACGTCGAGTCGAGCACGATCTAATCGATCTTGAACCGGTGTTGCGGGACGCAGTTGTCACTATGCTGCCGTTCCAGCCGGTGTGCCGGGAAGACTGCCAGGGCCTTTGCTCCGAATGCGGAGTTCGCCTGGAAGACGAGCCGGGGCACCACCACGAGGTCGTAGATCCTCGGTGGGCTGCCCTAGCTGATCTGGCTAAGCCTGACCGGCAAAACTGATTTGTAAGTGTTGGACTAGAGAGAAATGAGTTAGCCGTGGCTGTCCCGAAGCGGAAAATGTCTCGCTCGAATACCCGCGCCCGCCGCTCCCAGTGGAAGGCAACCGCCCCCCACCTGGTGAAGACCGTGGAAAACGGACAGGTTGTTTACAGCCTGCCGCACCAGGCAAAGGTCGTTACCGACTCGGCTGGCACCGCGCTGTTCCTTGAGTACAAGGGCCGCAAGGTCGCAGACGTCTAATCCGCCAACAGGCTGACTAAGATGTCTTCAACTGAAGAGCTTCTGAAGCGTCTCGGTGTCTCTATTGACGCCGGGACGCTTCGTCTTGCTCTCACACACCGTTCCTACGCCTACGAAAACGGCGGCATCCCCACCAACGAGCGGCTCGAGTTCCTGGGCGACTCCATCCTGGGCTTCTCCGTCACCGACGCGCTGTACCGCGACAACCCCGAGCTGCCCGAAGGGGACCTGGCCAAGCGCCGCTCCGCGGTCGTTAGCACCCGGGCGCTGGCCGGAATCGGCCGCAGCATCGGGCTGGGGGAGTACATCTACCTCGGCCAGGGCGAAAAGCTCACCGAGGGCAAGAACAAGGCCTCCATCCTGGCGGACACCATGGAAGCGCTGATCGGCGCGACCTACCTGTCCAACGACCTGGAAACCGCACGCCGGCTGGTCATGCGCCTGGTCGGCCCGCTGCTCCAGGACGCGGCCGCGCTCGGCGCCGGCACCGACTGGAAGACTTCCATCCAGGAGCTCGCCGCCAGCCGCCAGCTCGGCACCATCAACTACGCCGTGGAGGGCTCCGGCCCGGACCACGCGCGGACATTCGAAGCCGTACTGCGGATCGGCGGCAACGACTACGGCACCGGCTCGGGCAACTCCAAGAAGGAAGCCGAGCAGGAAGCGGCCGCCGACGCTTGGCGCCGGCTCTCCGCGCCCGCCCCGGCCGCTGCCGGTGACGCGCCGGCTGCTTCGGGTCACGCGCCGGCCGACGCCGCTGCGGCGCCGGCTGCTGCCGCGCCGCTCAAGACCCAGACCGGCAGCTAGGCGCCTCCTTGCCCGAACTGCCCGAGGTGGAAGTTGTCCGGCGCGGCCTGGTGAACTGGGTGCGCGGCCGGACGATCACCGACGTGGACGTGCTGGACCCGCGCTCCATCCGCCGGCACGCGCTCGGCGCCGAGGACTTCGCCGGCAACCTGGAAGGCGCCCGGGTCCTCGACGTCGTGCGCCGCGGCAAATTCCTCTGGCTCCCGCTGGCAGATACGCCCGCCGAACCGGGCACCGCTGCGCCGGCCCCCGCCGTCGCGCTGATGGCACACCTGGGGATGTCCGGCCAGCTCCTGATGCAGGACGCCGCCGTGGCGGACGAGAAGCACCTGAAAATCCGGCTGCGGCTGAGCCCGGCCGCGGGCATGCCCGAACAACTGCGGTTCGTGGACCAGCGGATCTTCGGCGGCCTGTTCCTCACCGCGCTGGTCCCCACCCTGGACGGCCAGGCCGGCGGCCTCGCGGAAACGCCGCTGCCGCTGATCGCCGAAGAGGCCGCACACATTGCCCGGGACCCCCTGGACCCGCATTTTTCCTTTGACCTGTTCTACCAGCGGCTCCGGGCGCGCAAGACCGGCCTCAAGCGGGCGCTGCTGGACCAGGCCCTGGTCTCCGGGATCGGGAACATCTACGCCGATGAGGCGCTCTGGCTGGCCAAGCTCCACTACGCCCGGCCCACGGACACGCTCCGCCGGTCCGAGGCCCTGCGGGTGCTCGACGCCGCCCGGCAGGTCATGACGGATGCCCTCGCCGCCGGGGGAACCAGCTTCGATTCCCTCTACGTCAACGTCAACGGCGCGTCCGGCTACTTCGAGCGGTCCCTGAATGCCTACGGCCGCGTGGGCCAGGAATGCCGGCGCTGCGCCGCGGCGGGCATCGTGAGCGTGATGAAGCGCGAACAGTTCATGAACCGCTCCTCCTACACCTGCCCGGTCTGCCAGCCGCGGCCCCGGAACGGGCGCTGGTAACGAAGCTAGGCCGACCCGTAGTGCCGGGCCAGCCGTGCCAGGCCCTCGTCCAGCGACACCGCGGGGGTCCAGTCGAGGAGTTCGCGGGTCTCGCGCTGGTCGAACCAGTGCGCGGTGGAAAGCTGCTCGGCGAGGAAACGGGTCATGGGCGGCTCGTCCGCCCGGCCGGCCCGGGACCAGAGCCTCTCCACCACCGATCCTGCCGCCCGCGCGAGCCTGCCCGGGACGCTCCAGGACGGTGCGGGGACGCCGCCGGCGGCGCAGATACCCGCCAGCAGCTCGCCGACCGGGCGGGGTTCACCGTTGCTGACCACCAGCGCCCGGCCGTGGATGTGGTCCATGCGGTGCAGCGCGGCGACGATCGCGGACGCGGCGTTGTCCACGTAGGTGGTGTCGATCAGGGCCGCGCCGGTGTCGAGCAGCGGCAGGCGGCGCCGGCCGGCACGGTCCAGCACCCGTTCCACCAGCTGCGTGTCGCCCGGGCCCCAGACGATGTGCGGGCGCACCGCCGCGACCCGGAAGTCCGGCGAATCCGCGGCCAGCGCCAGCACTTCGGCCGCGGCTTTGGTACGGGAGTAGTCCCCGTGGGCGCGCACCGGGTCCGCCGGCTCGGCGCCCAGGCCGGCGATCGCGGCCCCGGAGTTGGCCACGGACGGGGAGGAAACGAACACCAGGTCCCGCACGCCGGCGCCGCGGGCGGCCGCCAGCAGCCGGCGGGTGCCCTCGACGTTGACCTCGTCGAACTCCGCGGCGCGGCCGGTGAAGGAGACCTTCGCGGCCAGGTGGATGACGCCCTCGGCGCCGGCCACGGCGCGGCGGACGGCGTCGTCGTCCGTGACGGACCCGGCGGCGTCGGCGGCGCCGTCGATGCCGGACGGCCGGCGCTGGAAGGTGGTGACGGTGTGGCCCTGCCGGACCAGCAGCCGGGCGACTTCGCCGCCGAGCAGGCCGCTGGCGCCGGTGACGAGGACCCTCACGGCGTGCCCGGCCGGCCGCCGGCCAGCACCGCGGACGCCCACCGGGCCAGGCGGGTCCGGTCGATCTTGGCGTTGTGCCGGATGTCGGTGGGCTGGGAAGGGACGGCGAGCACCGCGGAGATGCTGACGCCGGCCCGGCGCGCCGCGTCCCGGACGCGTCCGGCGAGCTGCGGCGCCGCGGGGCCCGCCCGGCGCACCGGCGGGACGGTTTCGACGACGGCGACGACCGCCTGCGTCCCGGCCGGACCGACCCCGACGACGGCGGCCAGTCCGACGTCGTCCAGGCGTTCGATGGCCTGCTCGGCGCCGACGGGCGTCACCACCGCGCCCGGCGCCGTCACGACGTGCACGAGGCGTCCCTCCACCCAGAGCCGGCCGGCGGCGTCGAAGTGCCCGACGTCGCCGGTGCGGTGCCAGCCGGGGGTCCGGACGCTCTCGCGCTGGGTCAGCCAAAGCCTGTCGTAGGCATCCTTCACGTGCGGGGCGCTGACCAGGATCTCGCCGGTCACTCC
This sequence comes from uncultured Arthrobacter sp., assembly GCF_964021775.1. Classification (GTDB taxonomy): domain Bacteria; phylum Actinomycetota; class Actinomycetes; order Actinomycetales; family Micrococcaceae; genus Arthrobacter. The sequence continues at coordinate 22,558 of NZ_CAXHZI010000014.1, read as the reverse complement.
CGCGTCCGTGACAGGCTCGTTCCCCGGGGCCGTGCCGTCCGCGGCGAGCGGGATGACGGCCGTGCGGGCGCCGTGCACCGGCCGGCCCACGCAGACGCCGTTGCCGGCCCCCGCCACCGTGCCGGCGGCCGCGTCAGCCTCCGCGGCGCGAATCTGTTCGAGGCTGATGTCCGTCACCGGCAGCGCCTCCGTCATCCCGTACGGGGTATGCAGCGAGGCCGCCGGCAGCAGCCCCTGCACCTGGGCCAGGAGGGGCTCGGGGACCGGCGCGCCCGCGGACAGCAGCAGCTCCACGCGGCCCAGGGCCTCGTGCCCGGCGCGGCCCAGATCGGCCCGGGTCGCGACGACGTTGCGCAGCGCCGCGGGGGAGGCGAAGACCACCGTGGCCTCGATTGCTGCGGCGGCGTCCGCCAGCGCGCGGGCCGTCAGGGTGCGGGGCACGGTGACGTCCATGGCGGGCGTCACCGAGACCGCCCCGAGCGCCGGACCCAGCAGCGCGAACGGCGCGAAGCCGGCCACCAGGCGGGCGCCCGGACGGATGCCCAGCGTCGCGGCCACGGTGTCCCGCATCGCGGCCAGCTGCCGGTGCGTGTACAGCACGCCCTTGGCCGGACCGGTGGAGCCGGAGGTGAAGAGCACCGCGGCGGGGGCATCCGGCGCCGGAGCCGGGGCGGCGGCTGCCGGGGCGGCGGCTGCCGGGGCGGCGGCTGCCGGGCCCAGGGCGGCACCGCGGCGGGCGAGGGCAGCGAGGGACGTTTCAACGCCGAGGAGGCGACGTTGTGCGGCAGGGAGGTCCCGGACGCTGATGCGCCGCCCCGACCAGCCGAGGGCCGCGGCTGCCGCCAGCGCCTTGTCGATGCCGATCAGGAAATCCGGGGTGGCGCCCTTCACCGCGCGGCTCAGGCCGCGGGTGCCCAGGCCGGCGTCGGCCACGACCACCACCGCGCCCAGCCGCAGGCAGGCGTAGAGCACCACGGTGAGGTCCACGCCCGGCGGCACCATCAGGCTCACCCGGCTGCCGTTCGCCACACCGGCCTCCCGCAGGCCCGCCGCGAGGGCGGCGACATCCTGTTCAAGCTGCTGCCAGCTGAGCGTGCGGGCCACGCTGCCGTCAGCGGCCATTTCCGCGACGGCGGTGTCCGCGCCGGCCGGTCCGGCCGCGAGTTCGGTCAGGGGCGCCCACAGCGGCGGAACCCGGTCGCCGGTCGCCGGCGGCTGCACGTCTGGTCCGTTGTCCCGGCCCTCCCCGGCAAGCCAGTCGAAGACGGGGGAAGCGATGTCCCGGTCTTCCGCTACCAGATGGCCGGCACCCTCGAAGCGGTGCACTTTGGCCGCCGGCAACCGGCTGATGAGGTCCTTGAGGTACCGGTCGGAAAAGATCGGGTCCCGCGGTCCCCACAGCATCAGCGCCGGAACCTCCAGCCCGCGCAGCCCTTCGGCGAGGCGGTTGAGCACCGGGAAGCTGGGGTGGGACGCGTCGGCGGGAATGTCCGCGACGAAGTTCCCCACGCCGGCGCGGCGGGCGGCGCCGCGGTAGGGGGCCATAAAGGCCCGGCGGACGTCCGCGGCCAGCGGCGGGTGGGCCAGGGCGTGGGTCACCCGCAGGAACGCATCCGACGTCGTGGTTCCCCAGCCGTGCACCGCGGGGTGCAAGGCCAACCGCAGCGCCGGCGGGATGGGGGAGCCGGCCGGCTGGTGGACGGCGGTGTTGGTGAGCACCACGCCGGCGAGCTGCTGCGGATGGGCCAGGGCCCAGCCGAGGCTGATCACGCCGCCCCAGTCATGGCCGACGGTGACCACCGGGCCCTCCAGCCCCAGCGCCTTGGTGAGGTCGGCCAGGTCGTTGATCCGGTCCGCCAGGCGCCGGAACGTGCCGGTGCGCTCGGAGAAGCCCATATCCAGCTGGTCCACGGCCACCACGCGCCACGGATGGTCGGGGCTGGATCCGGCGGCCAGCAGGGTCCGCCACAGGTAGGACCAGGTGGGGTTGCCGTGCACGCACAGCAGCGTGCCCGCGGGCGTCAGCCCCCGGCGGGCGAGCTGGGCCCCGTTGTCGAGCAGGTGCCAGCGGCGCACGGTGCCGGGCGCGTCCGCGGCGGAGGTGGACCCGACGTCGACCTCGCGCGACCACTCGGGGTCCACGCCGGGCCAGCCGGCGGCTACCAAACGATTTCCATCATGGCGGTGTTCAGGCCGGAACCGACGCCCATGCACAGCACGCGGTCCCCGGCTTCGAGGGTCTGCGCCTCGGCGGCCAGGGTCATGGGCAGGGACGCCGGGCCTACATTGCCCCAGTGCGGGAACGTGATGGGCACCTTGTCCGGATCCAGGTCAATCGCGTCGATGATGGCCCGGGTGTAGGCATTGCTGACCTGGTGCGTGACGTAGCGGTCCATCGAGGCCCAGTCCCACTCCGGCTGCGCCTCCTGCCAGGCGTCCACCACAAGCTGCAGGCCGCCGTCAAGCAGGCCCTTGGTGTCGGTGGCCATGCCGTCGACGCCGCCCACGCACAACTCGTGGTGCTCGGTGCCGGCGCGCATCACGCCGCCGAGGATCCGGTGCGCCCCGGGGTGCTGGTCCGCCGGGCCCAGGACCGCCGCTGCGGCGCCGGAGCCGAGGGTCAGCGTGGCGAACTCGCGGTTGAAGTCCTCGCGGGTGGTCTCCGGCCGCTGCAGCCGGGCCAGGGTGGCTTCCTGGGTTGCCTGCGCGTCCTCGCCGTTGACGATCATGGCGTACCGGATCTGGCCGGAGTCGATCATGTTCGCGGCCAGGGTCATGCCGTTGACGAAGCCGAGGCAGGCGTTGGCCAGGTCAAAGTTCATGGCCGAGGAGGGCAGGTCCAGCCCATGGTGGATCTTCACTGCGACCGACGGTTCAAGGTTGCGGCGCGTGACGGAGGTGTTGATCAGCAGGCCAACCTCGGACGCTTCGATGCCGGACTCGGCCAGTGCCTTCGCACCCGCCTCGATGGCGGCGTCGTCGAACGCGGTCCCGGGCGCCCACCAGCGCCGGTGCGTAATACCGGCGACCCGTTCCAGCAGTTTCGGCGGGACCCTCAGCCGCCGCAGCGTCGACGCCAGCCGCCGGTCGAACTCCGTGGAACTAACCACGGTCGGAGCTTCGACGCTGCTCACCGACAGCAAGGCGGTGTTGCGGTGCCTGAATGTTGCGTTCCCTACCAAGATCAAGCCCCTGTTCGTGTCCGTCCCGCGCTCCGGGACGTTAGCTGCATCGCCGGGCACAAGCCCAAGAGCTTAACTATGCCCCGAGCCATTCCATTCCCGCACACGGAACCCGCACAGCCTGGGGCTCCTGCGGCGGCTGAGGCTCCTGTGGCTGCCCCGGCGGGGTTCTGCCGGGGTTCCGCAGAGGGTTCCGCGCGGAATTGGCACAAAAGTGACGGTGCTCCGCAGTAGATTGTTAGTACCGGCGCCAAACCCCACCACCGCGACCGTCAGAAGCACGCCTTCGTCCAGCAGCGCCTCGTCCGCACCGAGCAGGAGACCCGGAACACCTTGCACCTCAAAAGCCTGACCGTCCGCGGATTCAAGTCGTTCGCTTCCGCGACGACGTTTGAATTCGAACCCGGCGTCACTGCCGTGGTGGGCCCCAACGGCTCGGGCAAGTCCAACGTGGTGGACGCGCTGTCCTGGGTGATGGGCGAACAGGGCGCCAAGACCCTGCGCGGCGGCAAGATGGAAGACGTCATCTTCGCCGGAACCTCCGGCCGGCCGCCGCTGGGCCGCGCCCACGTCTCGCTGACCATCGACAACAGCGACGGCGCGCTCCCGATCGACTACAGCGAAGTGACCATCTCCCGCACGCTGTTCCGCACCGGCGGCTCCGAATACGCCATCAACGGCGCCAGCTGCCGGCTGCTGGACATCCAGGAACTGCTTTCCGACTCCGGGCTGGGCCGGGAAATGCACGTGATTGTCGGCCAGGGGCAGCTGGACAAGGTGCTGCACGCCACCCCGGAGGACCGGCGCGGCTTCATCGAGGAGGCCGCGGGCATCCTCAAACACCGCCGCCGCAAGGAAAAGACGGTCCGCAAACTCGAAGCCATGCAGGCCAACCTTGCCCGGCTCAGCGACCTGACCGGGGAAATCCGGCGCCAGCTCACCCCGCTGGGCAAGCAGGCCGAGGTGGCCCGCCGCGCCCAGACCGTCCAGTTCGAGGTCCGCGACGCGCGCTGCCGCCTGCTGGCCGATGACCTCGTCCAGCTGCAGTCCGTGCTGGAGCAGGACGTCGCCGACGAGACCGCGCTGAAAGCGCGCCGCGCCGTCGTCGAACGCGACCTTGAAACCGGCCGCCGGCGCCAGTCCGCCCTAGAACAGCTCGCCGCCGAGGCCACCCCTAAGCTCAATGCCGCACGGGACAACTGGTACCAGCTCTCCGCCGCGCGCGAACGGCTGCGCTCGCTGGGCTCGCTCGCGGAAGAACGCCGCCGCCTGCTCGGCGCCGCCGACGCGGCCCCGGACGCCGGCCGAGACCCCGAGCAGCTCGAAAAGCAGGCAGCCCGGGTCCGCGCGGAACAGTCCGGGCTCGAAGCCCGGATCCTCGAGCGGCGCACCGCGCTGGACGCCGCCACCGCCGCCAAACAGGACGCTGAGAGCGCGGCGGCGGCCGAAGACAAACGCCTCGCCGCCCTGCTCCGGGCCGCCGCGGACCGCCGCGAGGGGCTTGCCCGGCTCGCCGGCCAGGTGGGCGCAGCGCGGTCCCGGGTCGAATCCGGCCAGGCTGAGCTGGGCCGCCTCAGGGAGTCGCAGAAGGCCGGCGAGGAACGGCGCCGCCTCGCGCAGAGCGAGTTCACCGCCCTCGAGTCGCAGGTGGCCGGCGTCGAGGACGGCGAGGAAACCCTCGACGCCGAATACGAGGCCGCGAGCGAGGCCCTCGACGCCATCGTGGCGGACATCGACGCCCTCACGGCGGCCGAACGCGACGGTGAGCGGGAACGCGACGCCCTCGTGGCCCGCCGCGATGCCCTGCAGCTGGGCCTGAACCGCAAGGACGGCTCCGGGCACGTGCTGGGCGCGGAGCTGCCCGGCGTGCTCGGCCCCCTGGCCGGCATGCTGAGCGTTGAAACCGGCTACGAAGCCGCCATCGCCGCCGCCCTCGGCAACAGCTCCGACGCCGTCGTCGTCCGTGATGCCGCGTCCGCCGCCGCGGCGGTGCAGCTGCTGAAGGACGACGACGCCGGCCGCGCGTCGCTGCTGCTGGCCGGCACACCCGGGACGGCCACCCCCGGCCAGGACGGCGGGCTTCCCGCCGGGGCCCGCTGGGCCGCCGCGCTTGTCACCCCGTCCGAAAACAAAGCCCGCGCTAGTGTGCCGCTGGCACAGCTGCTGGCCGGCACCGCCGTCGTCGAGGACCTCGACGCAGCGGCCCAGCTCATAGCCGCCCGCCCGGAGCTGACCGCCGTGACCCGGGCCGGGGACGTGTTCACCGCGCTCACCGTCACCGGCGGCTCCGCCACGGTGCCCTCGCTGCTGGAAGTCCAGGCCGCCGTGGACGACGCCGCCTCCCGGCTCGCCGCCGTCGGTGCGGAGCTGGAGCGCAACCGCTTCGCCCGGTCCGCCGCTGAATCCCGCCGCGCCGCCGCCCAGGAACGGGCCGACGCCGCCCTGGACAAGCTGCACGACTCGGACGCCCGGCTGGCCGCCGTGGCCGAACGGCTGGGCCACCTGAACTCGGTGCTGCGCAGCGCCGTCGGAGAAAGTGAACGCCTCGCCGCGTCGCTGGCCCGCGCAGAAGCGAACATCCAGGCGGACCAGGAGGCGCTGGAGGCAGTCGCTGCCCGGCTGGCCGCGGCCCAGGAGGCGCCCGCCGAGGAAGAACCCTCGCCCGAGCACCGCGACGCCCTCGCCCTCGCGGCGTCGGCAGCACGCTCGGCCGAGATGGAGGCCCGGCTCTCGCTCCGCAGCGCCGAGGAGCAGCTGACCGCCATCCGCAACCGGGCCTCGTCGCTGGAACGGGCCGCAGCGACCGAACGCCGTGCCCGGGAAGAGGCCGCCGAACGGGCCCGCCGCCGCCGGCTGCAGGCGCGCCGCGCCGCCGCCGTGTCCGCCGCCGTCGAACAGGTCATCGGTTTCATTGACGTGTCCGTGGAACTGGCCCGCCGTGAACGCGACCTCGCGGAGGAGCGCCGCGAGCAGATGGAGCGCGAGCTGGCGGGGGTGCGCACCGGCAACGACGCCCTTGCCCGCGAACTGGCCGAGCTGACCGACTCCGTGCACCGGGACGAGCTGGCCCGGGCGCAGCAGCGCCTCCGGATCGAAGCCCTCGAGCTGCGCAGCGTCGAGGAGCTCGGACTCACCGCGGACCAGCTCGTCGCCGACTTCGGCCCCGACCGGCCCGTGCCGGTGCCGGCGGGCGAAACCGGCGACAAATGGGCGGCCCTCCGCGCCCCCGTGGATGCGGACGGCCGCGAAATTGTCGCAGGCAAACCCTTCGTCCGCGAAGAGCAGGAGAAGCGGCTGAAGAAGGCCGAGCGGGATCTCTCCGCCCTGGGCCGGGTCAACCCGCTCGCGCTGGAGGAGTTCGCGGCCCTCGAGGAGCGCCACCAATTCCTGAGCACCCAGCTGGAAGACCTCAAGTCCAGCCGCAAGGACCTGCTGGACATCATCAAGGAAGTCGACGAGCGGGTGCAGAAGGTCTTCGCCGAGGCCTTCGAGGACACCGCGGCGCAGTTCGTCCGGGTCTTCGCCCGGCTGTTCCCGGGCGGCGAGGGCCGGCTGGTCCTGACCGACCCCTCGGACATGCTCACCACCGGCATTGAGGTGGAGGCCCGGCCCGCCGGGAAAAAGATCAAGCGGCTGTCCCTGCTCTCCGGCGGGGAGCGGTCGCTGACGGCGGTGGCGCTGCTCGTGGCGATCTTCAAGGCCCGGCCCTCGCCGTTCTACGTCATGGACGAGGTGGAGGCCGCCCTGGACGACACCAACCTGGGCCGGCTCATCACGATCTTCGAGGAGCTGCGCGAGTCCAGCCAGCTGATCGTCATCACGCACCAGAAACGCACCATGGAGGTTGCGGACGCGCTCTACGGCGTCACCATGCGCGGCGACGGCGTCTCCACCGTGATCAGCCAGCGGCTGGGCGCCGACGTCTGAGGTCCGGGCGCGGGGGCGGCTGCGGGCACCCGCGGCGCCGCCCGCGGCGCGTTTAAGGATTATGAGAAGCTAGGGGAGTGAACGACATCCTCCCCATTATCCTGCCCATCCTCGTTGCCCTCGTGGTCCTCGGTGCGCTGATTCCGGTGCTTATGAAGACCCGGAAGAACATCACCAACTACCCGTCGCAGCGCGACGCGAATGACCCCGTGCAGGGCTCCGGCGGCGGCACGCTGCTGGAGGACCGGCCGGCCCCGCCGCGCGGGACCGCGGTGACGGACGCCGTCGACCTCGAAGGCCTCGAAACGGTGGAGGTGCCGGACAACGTCGCGGGCCTCGAGACCGTGCCGGTCGAGACGCCGCTGCCGGTGGCCGGCCGCCTGACCCGGCTGCGCGAACGCCTGGTCAAGTCCAACAACATCCTCGGCAAGGGCCTGCTCGCCCTGCTCTCCGCCGACAAAATCGACGAGAACGTCTGGGACGAAGTCGAAGAAACCCTGCTGCTCGCGGACCTCGGCACCGAACCGACCATGCAGCTGGTGGACGCCCTCCGCGAACGGGTCAAGGTGCTGGGGACCCGTTCGCCCGAGCAGGTCAAGGCCCTTTTGCGCGAGGAACTCATCAAGCTCGTGGACCCCACCATGGACCGCAGCCTGAACGTCGAACGCCACGCGGACAAGCCCGCGGTCATGATGGTGGTGGGCGTCAACGGCGTCGGCAAGACCACCACGGTGGGCAAGCTGGCCCGCGTCCTGGTCGCCGAGGACAAGGACGTGCTGCTCGGCGCCGCGGACACCTTCCGCGCCGCCGCGGCCGAGCAGCTCGCCACCTGGGGCCAGCGCGTCGGCGTTCCCACGGTCAAGTCCGACATTGACGGCGCGGACCCGGCGTCGGTCGCGTACGAGGCGGTCAAGGCGGGCATCGACCAGGAAGTCGACGTCGTGATGATCGACACCGCGGGACGGCTGCAGAACAAGGTCGGCCTGATGGACGAGCTCGGCAAGGTCAAGCGCGTGATCGAAAAGCTCGCCGAGGTGGACGAGGTGCTCCTGGTCCTGGATGCGACCACCGGCCAGAACGGCCTGAACCAGGCCCGGGTCTTCGCCGAGGTCGTAAACATCACGGGCATCGTGCTGACCAAGCTGGACGGCACCGCCAAGGGCGGCATCGTCGTCGCGATCCAGAAGTCCCTCGGAGTGCCGGTCAAACTGGTGGGCCTCGGCGAGGGCGCGGACGACCTGGCGCCCTTCGACGCCGAAACCTTCGTGGACGCGCTGCTGAACTAACGGCGCCCGCCGAAAACAAACCAGCCCGCACGGGTTGTCGTTTCCTCGAAACGACAACAGGTGCGGGCTGGTTTGGGTTTAACCCCCGGGGCGTGTCAGTAGCTGAAGTTCAGCACCGTCACGGTACCGGCCGTCAGCTTGAACTTCTGCGTATCGGATCCGTACGTGAAGCCCGGCACGGTGGGACGCTTGGCGGCGGGGACCGGTGCGTTCTTGGCCCCGTCGATCACCGTGCTGTCCTGCGCGTTCAGGCGGGGGCCGCTGAGCTGCGTCATGGTTCCGCGCAGGGCACGGCCGGGCAGCTTCAGCGAGACCTCGGTCTGGGCAGCCTTCTCGGGGTCGTTTTCGTTGACAATGACTACCGTGGTGCTGCCGTCGGCGTTCTTGAGCGCGTAGCTGTTGCCCATGCCGCCGCCCTTCTTGTCGAGGTTGAGGAACTTGCCCGGCGCCAGGTCCGCGACCATCGCCATGCCGAAGTAGTTCGCGCGGGGGGCCATCTCGCCGTTCGGCTTCAGGTACGCGCCGCCGCTGCAGATCACGGACATCGGCGGGCCGCCCTTGCAGGTGGCCATCGAGCTGTGGAAGCCCAGCCGGGTGATGCCAAGGCGGGCGGCGTTCAAGGCATAGTCTGCCGCCCACAGGGCCGTCGCGTGCGTCTTGGTGGTCTGGTTCGAGCCCGGGCAGGCGGACATGCCGGTCTCCGCGAGCCAGGTCTCCAGCCCGGCGGACTTCGCCGCGTCAAGGGCGTGCTGCTGGTAGTTGGCGGCGCGCTGGCGGGTTCCCTCGCCCAACAGGTTGGGGATCGTGGGGAAGCCCGGCGACTTCGTGTCCTTGCAGCTGAAGAGCGGGTAGTTGTGGAACGACAGCACCTTCTTCTGCGGCAGCTCGGCGTCGATGAACGGCTTCCACCACTTCTGGTCATACACCCCGGGCCCGGAAATGACGACGTCGGGGGCGGCAGCGTGGATGGCGTTGGCGTAGGCCTTGAGTTCCACGATGTACTCGTCGGTGCCGTAGGTGGCCGGACGCAGCTTCGTGTAGGCGAACCCGTTCGGCTCATTTCCGACCGTGAAGCTCAGCAGCCGCTTTCCGAAGATCCGGGAGGCGTTCTTGATCATGTCCGCCGCCCGCGCCGGGTCGTAGTGCCCGAGGTCCACGGTGAGGCTGATCTTGGCGTTCGCGGCGTTCAGGAGGGTCGCAACGCGCTCCAGGTCCGCGGGGGTGACCACGCGGGCCGGGTGGGCCTTATCTCCCTTGTAGCCGGCGGGCAGCGCTTCCCCGGAGGACGTCCAGAAGAACCGGCGGTCGACGGCGTTGCCTCCGAAGCGGAGCACCGTGTCGTCGGAGTCCTTGAGCAGCTTCACCATCGTGGCGTTTTCCGCGCTCAGGGTGGGATCCGCCAGATCGGTCGCTTCCAGCGAAATTCCGACGGTGCCCTTGTTTAGGCTCGTTCCGACGGGCTCGTTCTTGACGGTCAGCTCCAGCGGGTCCACCTTCTCCAGCGGGGACCCGGCTGGCGGCGGAGTCTGCTTGTAGTACGTGACGGCGGGGGCCTTGCCCGTGGGGGCAGGCTGCGTCGGCGTTTCCTCGGCGGTGGGTTCGGCGTTCCCGGCAGCCTGGTTCGCGTTCGAGCCCGGGTTCAACGTCACCGTCAGGATGACGGCGATCAACGCAATGACGGCCACGGCTGCGATGGCCGCAATCAGGCGCAGGCGGGTGATTTTTCCGGCCGGGCGGGAACTGCTGGAGCCAGGCTCCGTGCCGTGCGGCGGGTGGTCGGTATCGGGCATGGCGATTTCTCCAGCGGTCGGGGTTGGTTTGCCCCTAGCCTAGCCAATTCCGCTCCGCCCGCGGGCGACCCGGCGCCTACGTGACTTGGTTGGGTTGGCGCTGGAACGTTTCCCGGGCCAGCAGCCAGCCCACGGCCGCCGCGAGGAGCACCCCGCCGGTCACGCCGAAGGCCCAGCCGTAGCCCAACCGGTCGGCCAGCAGCCCGGCGATGACCGGCCCCACAATCGCGCCGCTGTCCGAGGTCATCTGGAACACGGCCAGCACCCGCCCGCCGGAGCGTTCATTGCCGACGACGTCGGCGATCGCCGCCTGCTGCGCCGGCCCCAGCAGCCCGGACCCGATGCCCGCGATGGTGGAGGCCAGCAGGAACCAGGGCAGTTCGTGCGTGAGTCCGATGGCGGCGGTGGCGAAGCCGGTGACGGCCAGTCCGGCCAGCATCAGCGGCTTCCGGCCCAGGTTGTCCGCGAGCCGCCCGGAGAACGTCAGCGCCGCGGCATTGCCCCCCGCGAACACCGCCAGCGCCCAGCCCGCGGACGACGGGCCCGCGCCGAGCGCCGCGACGGCGAAGAGCGGCACCGTCGCCATCCGGACGCCGAAGGTAGCCCAGCCGTTGGCGAAGCTGGAGGCCAGCCCGGCCCGGTAGGCGCTGTCGCGCAGCGCGTCCCGCAACTGCATCGCCGGCGCCGCCGCGCCCGCCTCACGGGACCCCGCGGGGACGTGGCTAAGCTGGGTCTGCACGACGGCGGCGGCCAGCACCAGCGCTGCCGCGTAGGCAAGGAACGGCACCCGCAGCCCGAAGCTGGCCAGCAGCCCGCCCACGATCGGCCCGCACACGTTGCCGATCAGGAAGGCGGAGGCGTAGGCCCCGGAGACCCGGCCGCGGCTTTCCGGCGGGGCGAGCCGCACCACCAGGGCCATCGAGGCCACGGTGAACATCACGGAGCCGGCCCCGCCCAGGCCGCGGAAGACCAGCAACTGCCAGTAGTCCTGGGCGAACGCGCAGGCCGCGGTGGATGCCGCCACGATCAGCAGCCCTGCCACGTAGACGGGCCGTTCGCCCAGCTTCACGATCAGCGCCCCGCCCGCCGGGGCGAAGATGAGCCGCATGAAAGCGAAGATGCTGACGATCACCGCCGCGGCGGTCGCACCGACGTCGAAGGTGGTGGCGAACTGGGGGAGGACCGGCGCCACCAGGCCGAACCCCAGCGCGATCAGGAAGGCAGCGACCAGCATCACCTTGATGTCCCGGGGCAGGCGGGGGCCGCCGGGGCGGCGGAGGCCGGCCAACGGGCGGGATCCGCTGGCGGAACGGGTTGCTTTGCTCATGGTGCTGCTTTCGGTGCTGCTGCTGGTGCCCAGGGGCAGGCGGGGGCGTGATTGAACGCGTGAAACATAACCGTAACAAGCGCGAGACGCACCATTTACTTCCGGGAGGTTCTTGTAACAACCCGGCAATGTAAATCCTCTGCCGGTGAAACACTGCGCCAGCAAACTCTTCTTAGAACGCAAAACGCGTTGGACCGGCGGACAAGTCCGCACCTAAGAGCAAGAGAGGACGCAGACCATGGAACTCACCGCAGGTCTCGTTTGGCTCCTGGTCGCGTCAGCCCTTGTGCTGTTCATGACCCCGGGCCTGGCATTCTTCTACGGCGGCATGACCCGTGCCAAGTCGGCATTGAACATGATGATGATGAGCTTCGTCGCCATTGGAACCGTCGGCATCATGTGGGTCCTCTGGGGCGCTTCGATGGCCACCAGCAACGAAGACAACTTCTTCCAGATCTTCGCGAACCCCACCAGCCACTTCGGGCTGCACAACTTCACCGAACCGGCCGACCTGCTCAAGGTAGGGTACGCGGCCACCTTCGCCATCATCACCGTCGCGCTGATCTCCGGCGCCGTCGCAGACCGGGCCAAGTTCTCCGCCTGGGTCATCTTCACACCCATCTGGGCCACGCTGGTCTACGCGCCGCTGGCCTATATGGTCTGGGGCGGAGGCCTGTTCTCCGCAGACGGCTGGTTCGGCCAGACCTTCGCTCCGGTCATCGACTTCGCCGGCGGCACCGTGGTCCACATCAACGCCGGCGTCGCGGGCCTCATCCTGGTGCTGATCATCGGCAACCGCCGCGGCTTCGGCAAGGACCCCAACCACCGCCCGCACAACGTCCCGTTTGTCATGGTGGGCGCAGCCATCCTCTGGTTCGGCTGGTTCGGCTTCAACGCCGGCGCCGCCGCCACGGTTGAGCAGGCCGGTTTGATCTGGATCAACACGCTGGCCGCTCCGGCCGCAGCGATGCTCGGCTGGCTGGCCGTCGAACGCTTCCGTGACGGACACCCGACGTCGCTCGGCGCCGCTTCCGGCGTCGTGGCTGGGCTGGTCGCCATCACCCCGGCCTGCGCCAACGTCTCACCGCTCGGGGCGATCGCCCTCGGCGTCGTTGCCGGTGTGGCGTCCGCGCTCGCCGTCGGCCTGAAGTTCAAGTTCGGCTACGACGACTCGCTCGACGTCGTCGGTGTGCACCTTGTCTCCGGCGTGGTCGGCACCGTGGCGATCGGTTTCCTCGCCACCCCGGCCCAGGGCACCGCGGGCCTGTTCTACGGCGGCGGCACCACGCAGCTCGTCGCCCAGGTCCTGGCAGCCCTGATCGCCATGGCGTTCACAGCGATCATGACGTTCATCATCGCCTTCCCGATCCACAAGCTCATGGGCTTCCGGGTCTCCCAGGAACAGGAAGTCGTGGGCGTGGACCTGAGCCTGCACGCCGAGACGGCCTACGAGTTCGGTGTCAGCGGCCGCGGCGGAAGCTTCCAGCCGCTGCACGAACTCATCACCGGCAAGCAGCTGGACGAGGGCGCGGAAGTGCCGGCCACCGAGTCCGTGGACGTCACGTCGAACGGCAAGAAGACCGCCGCAGGCAAGGAAAGTGTGGAAGCATGAAACTGATCACCGCAATCGTCCGTCCGGAAAAGCTCGACGCAATCAGGGAAGGCCTTGAAGCCTACGGTGTGCAGGGCCTGACGGTCAGCGCGGCCAGCGGCTACGGCCGGCAGCGCGGCTACACCGAGGTGTACCGCGGCGCCGAGTACAACGTGGACCTGCTGCCGAAGATCCGGGTCGAGGTGCTGGCCACCGACGAACAGGCGGACGACATCCTGGACGTCATCATTGCCAGCTCGAACACCGGCCGGGCCGGCGACGGGAAGGTCTGGACGATGGATGTGTTCGAGGCAGTCCGCGTCCGCACCGGGGAGCGCGGCGCAGCAGCCATCTAGGGCCGCGGCCCTCCAGCCGCAGCCGCGCAAGCGGACCGCGATCGGGGGTTGCGACAGCGGGCCGGATACCTGACAAGGTGTCCGGCCCGCTTTTTACTGCGCGCGTTGGGGCGCCTCCCGCCGTCGGGAACGCCCGACGTCGCCAGCCTCCCCGAGGTCGGGCGGCGGCGCGTCGCTTACGTCGGCCAGCCCTCCGGGCCGGCGGACCCTGCGGCGTATTCCTCCAGCGGCACACTGTCCCGGGACCAGGCCTTGAGCACGGGTTCGAGGATGCGCCAGCAGTCTTCCGCGGTGTCGCCGCGCACGGACAGCAGCGGGTCCCCATTCAGCACCCCTTCGAGGACTTCGCCGTAAGGGAGCAGCTCGGAGGCGCTGAGTTCGGCCTTCAGGGTGGCCCGGTCCAGGCTGAGCACGTTGCCGGGGCCGTTCACATCGACGTCGAACTGCAGCGTGTCCGGGCCGAAGCCGATCCGCAGCTGGTTGGGGGCGTCCACCCCGGTGAAGCCCCGGGGCAGGTGCGGCACCGGCCGGAAGGTGACCACGGCCTCCTTGCGCATGGAGCCCAGTGCCTTGCCCGAGCGGAGGATGAACGGCACGCCCTGCCAGCGCCAGTTGTCGATGTCCACCTGCACCTCGGCGAGGGTTTCGGTGTTCCGGGAGGCGTCCACGCCCTCTTCCTTGGCGTAGTCCGGTACCTTCCGGCCGTCGATTGACCCCGCCGTGTAGCGTGCCCGGCGGGTGTTCTTGGCATACGGGGCCTTGATGCTGCTGGCCCGCAGGAGGGTGGCGACGGCGTCGCGCAGGTCCCGTTCGTCCACCGAGGCGGGCGGTTCGATCGCCAGCAGCGCCATGATCTGCAGCAGGTGGCTCTGGATCATGTCGCGGAGGGCGCCGGCGCCGTCGTAGTAGCGGGCGCGGCCCTCGAGCGCGAGGTCCTCATCGAAGATGATCTCCACCTTCTCGACGTAGTCCCGGTTCCACACCGGCTCCAGGAAGGTGTTTGCGAAGCGCAGGCCCAGGATGTTCAGTACCGTGGCTTTGCCCAAAAAGTGATCCACCCGGTGGATGTGGTCCTCGGGGACCAGTGCGGCCAGGGTCTTGTTGAGCTCCCGCGCCGATTCCTCGCTGGAGCCGAACGGTTTCTCCATCACCAGCCGGGTTCCCTCGGGGACCTGCTCCGGGGTCAGGGCCTCGCAGGCCAGCTGGCTGATCTTCGGCGGCAGCGCGAAGTAGACGGCCACGGGTCCGTCCAGCGTGGCCAGCAGCCCGGACAGCTGCCCCTCGGCGGTGACGTCCAGCCGGTGGTAGCTGGTGGTTTCGCGGATCCGCTTCAGCTCGCGCTTGCCGGTGGTGTTGGCCTGCGAGTTGGCGTCGGCGAAGGAGGTCTCAAGGCGCTCCAGCCATTGTTCCGGGGCCCAGTCGTCCGAGCCTGCACCCACCAGGGTGAGGCCCGTCGCGTGGCCCTTCGCCACCAGCCGGGCCAGGCCCGGCAGCAGCAGCCGGCCGGTCAGGTCGCCCGAGGCGCCGAGGATGAGCAGGGTTTTTACAGTTGGTTGGCTGGTCACCTAAGCCAGCATGCCATCTTGAAGGCGCGTCTTGGTACCCTAGATAGTCGAGTCCCGTTGTCGAGGCAGTTCGTTCCGGCGAAACAGTCACGACTCTGGCGTGCCGCACTGGCCGCCAGCTGTAGATCCACTGAAAGAAGTGCACGGCGCGTGTTCAATTCACTCTCTGACCGGTTGACAGCAACCTTCAAGAACCTCCGTGGCAAGGGCCGCCTGACCGAGGCGGACGTTGACGCCACGGTCCGCGAAATCCGGCGTGCCCTGCTGGACGCCGACGTTGCCGTGCCGGTGGTCCGGGAGTTCACCGGCCGCGTGCGCGAGCGGGCCCTCGGCGCCGAGGTCTCCGGTGCGCTGAACCCGAGCCAGCAGATCGTGAAGATCGTCAACGAGGAACTCGTCGAGATCCTCGGCGGCGAGACCCGCCGCATCCGGCTGGCCAAGACCGGCCCCACCATCATCATGCTCGCCGGCCTCCAGGGCGCCGGTAAGACCACGCTCGCCGGCAAGCTCTCCAGGTTCCTCAAGGCGCAGGGCCACAGCCCCATGCTGGTGGCCTGCGACCTGCAGCGCCCCAATGCCGTGACCCAGCTGCAGGTGGTCGGCCAGCGCGCCGGCGTTCCCGTCTTCGCCCCGCACCCGGGTGCCACCTCCACCGAGCTGGACCACCCCGACGGTGACCCGGTCGCCGTCGCGCGTGCCGGCGTCGAGGAAGCCAAGCGCACCCTGCACGACGTCGTGATCGTGGACACCGCCGGCCGGCTCGGCGTCGACGCCGAAATGATGGAACAGGCCCGTCAGATCCGCCGCGCCATCGTCCCCAACGAAGTCCTCTTCGTGATCGACTCGATGATCGGCCAGGACGCCGTCAACACGGCGATGGCTTTCGATGAAGGCGTCAACTTCACCGGCATCGTGCTTTCCAAGCTCGACGGCGACGCCCGCGGCGGTGCCGCGCTGTCCGTCGCGTCGGTCACCGGCAAGCCGGTCATGTTCGCGTCCACCGGCGAAGGCCTGGACGACTTCGAGCTCTTCCACCCGGACCGGATGGCCTCGCGCATCCTCGACATGGGCGACGTGCTGACCCTGATCGAACAGGCGGAAAAGTCCTGGGACAAGGACGAAGCGGCCCGGATGGCGAAGAAGTTCGCCGACCAGGAGGACTTCACCCTCGAGGATTTCCTTGCCCAGATGCAGCAGATCCGCAACATGGGCTCCATGAAGAAGATGCTCATGATGATGCCCGGTGCGCAGAACATCCGGCAGCAGCTGGAGCAGTTTGACGAGCGCGAAATCGACCGGGTCGAGGCGATCGTCCGGTCCATGACCCCGCACGAGCGGGTGGCCCCCAAGATCATCAACGGCTCCCGCCGCGCCCGCATCGCCCGCGGCTCCGGCGTGCACGTCTCCGAGGTCAACGGCCTGCTGGAACGTTTTGCCCAGGCGCAGAAGATGATGAAGAAGATGGCGGCCGGCGGCGGCATGCCCGGTATGCCGGGAATGCCCGGGATGGGCGGCGGCGGTGCCCGCAAGGGAGCCAAGGGCACGCCGAAGAAGAAGGCCCGCTCCGGCAATCCGGCCAAGGCTGCGCAGGAACTCAAGGACGCGGAGGCACGGCGCGCCGCCGGCCCCAAGACCGTACCCACCGGGGCATCCTTCGGCCAGCAGGGCGGCGAGTTCGACCCCTCCCAGCTGAACCTGCCCAAGGGCTTCGACAAGTTCCTCGGCGGCAGCAAGTAGCTGAAGCCGGGTTGCCTTCGACGGGACCCTTCGAATGGGCCCCTCGACAGGACGGCGGCGACAGGACGCCGGCGGCAGCACGCCGGCAGCCAGTATGTCGTCGGCCCCGTTGACGGGGCGGTGCCATAGGCTTAGGGCATGTTCAAGCAGCGCGTAGTCTTCGTCCACGGGGCCGGCAGTTTTGGTGCCGCGGCGTGGCCGAAACAGCACGGCATGGCGCTCAGCTACGACGCCCTGTTCCTGCGGCGGCACGGCTTCGACCCCGTGGCCGAACCGCGGGAAACGGACTTCGCCGCCGATGCCGGCATCGTGTTGCGGGCTCTGGCGGACGATGGCCGCGGCGAGGCTGGCGGCCATGTCGTGGCCCATTCGCAGGGCGCGATCGCCGCGATGATGGCCGCCGTCGAACGCCCCGACCTGGTGCAGTCCCTCACCCTGGTGGAACCGGCCTGCCTCTCGCTCACGGCCGAACTGCCGGCGACTGCCGCGCACCGGGCCCTGATGCAGCCGCTCTTTGACGTCCGGCACAACCTTGGCGACGAGGATTTCCACCGCGAGTTCGTGCGCCGCGTGTTCGCCGCCCACGCCCCGGTCCGCGGCAGTGTGGGCGAACCCGCAGTGGAGGACGGACGCGCCGCGCGCCGGCTCCGCCTGCAGGCGCCGCCTTGGGAAGCCCCGCTGCAGATCGTTCCCGGTGTGCCGACGCTGGTGCTGACCGGCGGCTGGGAACCGCTCTATGAGGAAATCGCCGGCTACCTCCGGGAGACGGGCGCCCTGCACCGCACCGCGCCGGGCGGGCACCGGCCGCAGGATTCCAAGGAAGGCGACCGGGCCATCCGCTCCTTCATCGCCGACGTCAACCGCAGCCGGCACGCCCACGCCTCCTGACGTGCCGGTCCCGCGCATCAGGCCGGCGACCGGACCCCAGGCTAGGAGGGTGCGCCTAGGGAGGGCGCGGGCAGGTAGACCCTGCCGCCGGCTGCCAGGAATTCGTGGCTTTTCGCGCGCATTCCGGCTGCCGTCTGTGCCAACGCAGCCTGGGAATCGGCGGAACCGTATTCGTCCCGGATGTCCTGGCTGATCCGCATGGAGCACAACTTCGGCCCGCACATGGAACAGAAGTGGGCTGTCTTGGCCGGTTCGGCCGGCAGAGTCTCGTCGTGGAAGGCCTCCGCGGTCACCGGGTCCAGGGACAGTGCGAACTGGTCCCGCCAACGGAATTCGAACCGGGCCTTGGACAGGGCATCGTCGCGTTCGTGTGCACCGGGATGCCTCTTGGCCAGGTCGGCGGCGTGGGCGGCGATCTTGTAGGTGATGACGCCGGTCTTCACATCGTCCTTGTTGGGCACGCCCAGGTGCTCCTTTGGCGTGACGTAGCACAGCATGGCCGTGCCGTACCGGGCGATCTCCGTGGCGCCGATCGCCGAGGTGATGTGGTCATAGCCCGGTGCGATGTCCGTGACCAGCGGCCCCAGTGTGTAGAAGGGCGCGCCCTTGCATAGTTCCTGCTGGCGCTCCACGTTCTCCCTGACGAGGTGGAACGGCACATGTCCCGGGCCTTCCACCATGACCTGGACATCGAACTCCCAGGCCCGCTGCGTGAGCTCGGCCAGCGTGTCCAGTTCGGCGAACTGGGCAGCGTCGTTGGCGTCCGCCGTCGACCCCGGCCGCAGCCCGTCGCCGAGTGAGAAGGCGACATCGTAGCGTGCGAAAATTTCGCACAGCTCGTCGAAGTGTGTGTAAAGGAAGTTCTCCTGATGGTGCGCCAGGCACCACCCGGCCATGATGGAACCGCCGCGGGACACGATTCCGGTGACCCGGTTGGCGGTCAACGGGACGTACCGCAGCAGCACTCCCGCGTGGATGGTCATATAGTCGACGCCCTGCTCGCACTGTTCGATCACGGTGTCACGGAAGATTTCCCAGGTCAGGGCGTTCGCTTCGCCGTTGACCTTCTCCAGGGCCTGGTAAATCGGTACCGTGCCGATCGGGACGGGGGAGTTGCGGATTATCCATTCGCGGGTGGTGTGGATGTCGTCCCCGGTCGACAGGTCCATTACCGTGTCTGCGCCCCATTGCGTGGCCCACTGGAGCTTGTCGACCTCCTCGGCGATGGAGCTGGTGACCGCGGAGTTGCCGATGTTCGCGTTGATCTTGACCAGGAACGCCTTCCCGATGATCATCGGCTCGGACTCCGGGTGGTTGATGTTGCTGGGGATGATGGCCCGGCCGGCGGCGACTTCGCTGCGGACGAGCTCGACGTCGCAGTTCTCCCGCAGAGCGACGAAGCGCATTTCCGGTGTCACGATGCCCTGTCGTGCGTAATGCATCTGTGTGACCGTTCGGCCTTCGATGGCGCGGCGGGGCTCCGGCGGCGCGCCCCGCCATTCCGCCGAGGCGGCACCGCGCCGGACCGCGGACTTGCCGTCGTCGAGCAGGTTGCGTTCCCGGCCGCTGTAGGGTTCCGTGTCCCCGCGTCCGGCGATCCATTCACTGCGGAAGCCGGCGAGCCCTACTACCGGGTCGCTGCCCGGTCCCGCGGTGCGGTACACCCGGAAGGGAGGATTCCCGACGCCGCCAGGGGATGGTTCCAAGGCAATTTCCGTCACCGGGACGCGGATCCCGCCGTCTTCGACATACGCGAGGGCATGGGACTTCAGGGACTGCGTCACGGGAGTTGCGTCACTGACGGGATTCTCCGCTGGTGCGGCGTTGTTTCCGTTCCGGGCAGGGCTGTGCTGTGGATTTGTTGCGCTCAAAGAACTACTCACTTCCTTCGCCGGCATTATTCGGACAGGTTCAACGGTCGCAGGCTGCACCAGCCTGATCTCAGCCCCTGCAGGGGCACCCGTGTGGTCGTAAACGAAGCTACCACAGGGCACCGGGAAGCCGTCGCGGGAGCCCGGTCGTCCCCGTGTTAGCGTGGCATCGTGATTCAGCGCAGGGCCTTGCCCCGCATCAGGGCCTCGACCATTGAAGACCTCCCGCGCCTACCGGCCCTCGAAGCAGCGGCCGCCTGCTCGAAGTGGAACTTGGGTGCCCGCCGTTCCCGGCTCCGGAGCAGGCCGGCCCGGATGATCCTCTCTTTGTTTTGGTCGCCGGAAGCCCTCCGGTCGGATTCGCCCGGGTCGACGAAGTCGGCGGCCAGGCCCATCTTGAACAACTTTCGGTGCATCCCGACTTTGCCGGGCTCGGAATCGGACGGGCCCTGGTGCAGGCAGCCCTCGGCGAGGCCCGCCGTCGTGGTTATGAGTCCATGACGCTGTGCACCTTTGCGGGCGTTCCGTTCAATGGACCCTTTTACGCGAGCTGCGGCTTCGAGCTGGTCGCCGGGCCTTCGGGTGCCCTGGCCGCCGCGCGGGAACGCGAAGCCCAATGCGGGCTGGATGAGCTGGGCCGGCGGATTGCGATGCGGATTAAGCTTTAGGCCATGAGCAGCATCATCGAATTCAGCGGCCCCGTCCTCACGGCAGCCGACCAGGAGCGGCGCGGACTGTGGGCCGTCGACGGCAGGCTGACCTTCACCCGCCCCGCGGCCGCGCCGGATCTGGTCCTGGACGGCTGGGTCATCCCGGGCCTGGTCGACGCGCACTGCCACATTGGGCTCGGCCCCGGCGGCGACGTCCCGGACCAGGTCGCGGAGCGGCAGGCCCTGACCGACCGCGACGCCGGAACGCTGCTGGTCCGCGATGCCGGCGCGGTCCATGACACCCGGTGGATCCAGCAGCGGCGCGACCTGCCGCGCATCATCCGCTCCGGCCGGCACATCGCGAGGACGCGCCGGTACCTGCGGGGCTTCGCCATCGAGGTTGAACCCGGGGACCTGGTGGAGGCCGTGCGCAAGCAAGCCCGCGCGGGGGACGGCTGGGTCAAGCTGGTGGGGGACTGGATCGACCGCGACGCCGGCGACCTCGCCGCAAGCTTCCCGGCCGGGACCGTCAAAGACGCCGTCCGGGCGGCGCACGACGAGGGCGCCCGCGTCACGGCGCACTGCTTCGCGGAAGACACCCTCGATGACATGCTCGACGCCGGGATTGACTGCATCGAACACGGCACCGGGCTGCTGCCCCGGCACCTGCCCCGCTTCGTCGAACAGGGCGTGCCGATCGTGCCCACGCTGATCAACATTGCCACCTTTCCGGACATCGCCGCCCAGGCCGAAGGCAAGTTCCCGCGCTACGCCGCGCACATACGCTCACTCTGGGAACGCCGTGCCGAGCGGATCCTGGAAGCGTACGAAGCCGGCGTGGCCATCTACGCCGGGACGGACGCGGGCAGCGTCATCAAACACGGCCGGATCGCCGATGAACTCGAGGCCCTGCACGCCGCCGGCCTCCCGGCCGCAGCCGCCCTCGACGCCGGAACCTGGGCCGCCCGGGGCTGGCTCGGCGCCGACTCGATCGCCGAAGGAGCCAGCGCGGACGTGCTCGTCTGCGCCGAGGACCCCCGCCGGAACCTTGCGACCCTGCGCGAGCCCCGGGGCATCGTGCTGCGCGGGGAACTGGTCGGTCGAGGGCATGTCCTGCATTAGGAATAAATTGAAGCTTCAAGTAATTTAGGTCTATGCAGGGTCACCGAAGGTCGGTGGCCTCAGGACCACCGGAGCGTTTCGATGACCGCAGAAGCCAGCACCCAGGATCTCCTTCCCGCCGAACTCACCATGGGCACCGTGATGCTCAAGGTCGGCGACATGAAGCTCATGACCGATTACTACCAGCGCGCCCTCGGCCTTGACATCGTCGCCGAGCAGGATGGCGGGCTCTATCTTGGGCGCAAGCGCAAGCCCCTGGTCCACCTGGCTCCCGCCCCGGGGCTGAATCTGCCCTCCCGCGGTGAGGCCGGCCTCTTCCACACCGCCCTGCTGTTCGAGGACCAGCCCTCGCTGGCCGCCACCGTCGCCTCCGCCGCGCAGTACGAGCCGCAGTCCTTCACCGGCAGCGCCGACCACCTCGTCAGTGAAGCCTTCTACTTCAACGACCCGGAGGGCAACGGCATCGAGCTGTACTGGGACCGGCCCCGCGACGCCTGGTCCTGGGACGGCAGGAACGTCGTGATGGACAGCCTCGCCCTGCCGCCGCAGCGCTACCTCGAGCAGCACCTCACCGAAGCGTCGGTGGCCGGACAGCGCGAGGCCGATGCCGGCGTCGGGCACGTCCACCTGCAGGTCGGCGACGTGCAGTCCGCCCACGACTTCTACGTCGGCACGCTCGGCTTCGAGAAGACAGCAGGCTGGCACGGCCAGGCCCTGTTCGTCTCCGCCGGCGGCTACCACCACCACATGGCCATGAACGTCTGGAACAGCCGCGGCGCCGGGCCCCGCCACGACACCCTGGGCCTGGGCGAAGTGCTCATTGAAGTTCCCTCCGGAGACGACGTCGGCGCCCTCGCCGACCGGCTCAAGACCGCCGGCGTGAAGTCCCACCACACCGGGGCCGAGCTGCGCTTCGATGATCCGTGGCGCAACCGGATCCGCGTCGCCGTTCGCTAAGGTCCGCTGCCTGGCCGCGATGCGGGGCGGGGTGCGATCCGGTCCGCTTCCTCACGGCCCGCGGGACATGCCCATCCTTCGCGGACGTGGAGCGAGGAGCATGTCCATCCTTCGCGGCAAGGAGTGGGCATAGCGGCATTCTGCCCATTGCTCGTAGCTAAGAGAGGGCACGTCCAGTGGCGGGACCGGACGAGACCATGCGCGGCCCTGGTCGCGGAGGAGCATGCCCATCCTTCGCGTCCGTGGAGCGAGGGGCATGTCCATCCTTCGCGGCAAGGAGTGGGCATAGCGGCATTCTGCCCATTGCTC
>NZ_CAXHZI010000013.1:0-86531 GCF_964021775.1 uncultured Arthrobacter sp. | reverse complement strand
TTGACGCAGCCGCCAGGGGGACATGCTCATTCTTGGGCTCGAAGCGTGGACATAATGCCGGTATGTCCGTCCGCCAGCGCGTGGGGAGGGCATGTCCCGTGGGTGTGGGGCGCTCGCGGACAAGCAACCGAGGAGCATGCCCGTTCTTGATGCTGCCCGGGGGACATGCTCATTCCTGACGCAGCCGCCAGGGGGACATGCTCATTCTTGGGCTCGAAGCGTGGACATAACGCCGGTATGTCCATCCGCTGGCGCTTGAGGAGGGCATGTCCCGCGGGTGGGAGGGGTCGCGGATCGTGGCGTCAGTGGCACCGCCTAGACTTGTTAACACCATGGATATGTTGTTTGACCCCTATGCCGACGGACCCCTCCAAGCTGCCTCCACCCCGGCCGCGCCCGCCAAAGCGTCCGAAAACCCGGGAGCTGGCAGCGGCCTGCCGGACCTGGGATCTGCCCCCGGCTTCGGGTCCTCCGGAAGCCACCCCGGCGGGAGCAACGGCGGAAGTCACCACGTCGGAGGCCACAACGGGAACTCCCGTGGACACGAGGACCGGGACCGCCCCAGGCTCCCCAACGCGGATGAGCTGCTGCAGGGACTGAACCCTCAGCAGGAGGAAGCAGTCAAGCACGCCGGCGGCGCATTGCTGATCGTCGCAGGCGCCGGCTCCGGCAAGACCCGCGTGCTCAGTAACCGCATCGCCTACCTGATCGCCACCCGGCGCGCGCACCACGGCGAGATCCTGGCCATCACCTTCACCAACAAGGCCGCCGCTGAGATGCGGGAGCGGATCGAACTGCTGGTCGGCGGCCGGGCCAAGACCATGTGGATCTCCACCTTCCACTCCTCCTGCGTCCGGATCCTGCGGCGCGAGGCGGCCAACGTCGGCCTGAACTCCAACTTCTCCATCTACGACTCCGCCGACTCGCTCCGGCTGATCACGCTGGTGGCCAAGAACCTGGACCTGGACCCCAAGCGGTTTGCCCCCAAGGCCATCCAGCACAAGATCTCCGCGCTCAAGAACGAGCTGATCGACGCGGACAGCTACGCCTCCAGCGCCAACTACAGCGACCCCTTCGAACAGGCCGTCGCCGAAGTTTTCAAGGGCTACACGCAGCGCCTGCGCCAGGCCAACGCGATGGACTTCGATGACCTGATCGCCGAGACCGTCTACATGTTCCGCGCCTTCCCGGCGCTCGCCGACTCCTACCGGCGCCGTTTCCGGCACGTGCTGGTGGACGAGTACCAGGACACCAACCACGCCCAGTACGCCCTGGTGCGCGAGATTGTCGGCGAAGGACCGGGCGCCGCCGAACTCACCGTCGTCGGCGACTCCGACCAGTCCATCTACGCCTTCCGCGGCGCGGACATCCGCAACATCGTGGAGTTCGAGAAGGACTACCCGGATGCCCGGACCATCAAGCTCGAGCAGAACTACCGCTCCACCCAGACCATCCTCAGCGCCGCCAACTCGGTGATCTCCCGGAACCCCAACCGGCCGGAGAAGCGGCTCTGGACCGCCGAGGGCGACGGCGAGAAGATCGTCGGCTACGTCGGCGAGAACGAGCACGACGAGGCCCAGTTCATCGCCAAAGAAATCGACCGGCTGCAGGACGAGGGCAACCTCCGCCCCGGCGACGTCGCGATCTTCTACCGCACCAACGCCCAGTCCCGGTCCATCGAAGACGTCCTGGTCCGCGTCGGGCTGCCCTACAAAGTGGTCGGCGGCACCCGCTTCTACGAGCGCAAGGAAATCAAGGACGCGCTCGCCTACCTGCGCGTGCTGGTCAACCCGGACGACGACGTCAACCTGCGCCGCATCCTGAACGAGCCCAAGCGCGGCATCGGCGACCGGGCCGAGGGCGCCATCGCCTCGCTCGCGCAGCGCGACCGGACCTCCTTCATGGCCGCCGCCCGCCGCGCCGAGGAAGCACCCGGCATGGCCACCCGCTCAGTGAACGCCGTCCTGGGCTTCGTGAAGCTCCTCGACGACCTGGCCGAGGTCGCCGCCGGCTCCGGCGCCGCCGCCGCCCTGGAAGCCGTCCTGGAGCAGACCGGCTACCTCGCCACGCTGCGCTCCAGCACCGACCCGCAGGACGAATCCCGGGTGGAAAACCTCGCCGAACTCGTCGCCGTCGTGCGCGAATACGAGCGGGACAACCCCGAAGGCTCCCTCGGCGCCTTCCTGGAACAGGTCTCCCTGGTGGCCGACGCCGACCAGATCCCGGACGCGCCGGGCGCCGATATCGATGCCGCCGTCGCCGAAGCCAAGCGCCTCGGCGTGGTCACGCTGATGACCCTGCACACCGCCAAGGGCCTGGAGTTCCCGGTGGTGTTCCTCACCGGCATGGAGCACGGGCTGTTCCCGCACCAGCGCTCCGCCACCGACCCCAAGGAGCTGGCGGAAGAACGCCGGCTCGCCTACGTGGGCCTGACCCGCGCCCGGAAACGCCTGTACCTGACCCGGTCCGAGGTCCGCAGCATGTGGGGCCAGAGCCAGTACAACCCTGCCAGCCAGTTCATAGAGGAAATCCCGGCCGAGCTGGTCGAGTGGAAACGCGAAGGATCCACCCGCCAAGCCAGCAGTTGGGGGAGCGGCGGCTCGATCGGGTCCAGCCGCTACGGCGGATCCTTCTGGGGCGCGGGCACCGCCCGCGGCACCGGGGCGGACTCCTCGGCCGGCTTCAACGCGGACGTCCCGGCCGCCATCGCCAAGAACAGGGTCCAGCCGCAGAAGGAGATCGTCGCCGTCAGCGTGGGGGACAAGGTCAACCACACCAGCTTCGGCAACGGCACCGTGCTGGCCGTCGAAGGCGCGGGGGACAAGACCGTCGCGAAGGTGAAATTCGGCGTCGGCGAGAAACGGCTGCTGCTGCGGTACGCCCGGCTCACCAAGATCAACGCGTGACCGGACCTCAAACCCGCCCCGCGGGTCCGCCGGCCAGCGCGTGCCGACAGGCATAATGGAGCGCATGCGTCGGACGTTTTTGGGGATCCTGGCCGCCTTTATCCTGGCGGTGTCCACGGCGTGCACCGTTACGCAGAAGGACCCGGACTACGTCCCGCCGGCCCCGTTGCCCGCCCTGGAGCAGCTCAAGCAGGCGCCCCTGACGGACCCGGCGTCGCTCAATGCCGGGGCGGACTCCTTGAGCTTCGTCACCGCGGACCGCAACATCGTCTGCTCCCTGACGTCCGCGCGGGGCGGCCACGTCAACCTGCCCTATGAGCAGAACGGATTCGCCGGCAGCGGGAACGGCAAGTTCGCGACCGTGCCGGTGGCGCACTGTGAGCTCGCCGCCTACCCGGAGCCCGACGCCAAGGACATCCGCGACGACTGCTCCGGCACCGGCCTCGGCTACCTGGGCGGCACGGCCCTGCTGACCCCGGACCAGGCCGTCTACGGCGAATGCCGCTCCGGCGTCACACAGCAGGAAACCGAGTACGGCCCCAAAGGCACCCGCAACGGTCCGATCTCGCAGCTGCCCGTCCTCGGGGACGGGCAGAACATCGAGCGCAACGGCCTGCGCTGCTCCGCCTACAACGGCGGGGTCGCCTGCGGAAACGTCTCCGCCGGCGTCGCATTCTTCGTTGCGCGCGACCGTTACGAGCTGATCTTGCCGGCCGCCAAAAAGCCCACCGCGGCGCCGTCGGAGGCCCCAAAAACCCCGTAATCTAGCGGTTTTTCTACGCTCAATAGAATAGTGTCCTTACTCACATAAGCGGTACTCTGGGTCGGGCTGGTCCAAACGAAGGACTAGAGTTCGAAAGAGGAGCATTGCGCCGTGTGGCTCGTTTCCAAGCTTGTCGCAGGGTGCGTTTATTCCGCAGCCCGGTAACCGCGAGTACGTGGGGTCCGGCTGTACAGAAACTACTTCGACGTAGAAGGACACTAAACCGTGGACCTGTTTGAATATCAGGCGCGCGATATGTTCGAGGCGCACGGTGTACCCGTGCTTGCTGGCATCGTGGCGCACACCCCTGAAGAAGCAAAGGCAGCTGCCGAGAAGATCGGCGGCGTAACTGTCGTCAAGGCACAGGTTAAGGCCGGTGGCCGCGGAAAGGCCGGCGGCGTTAAGGTCGCCAAGACCGCCGATGAGGCGCTGGAGCACTCCACCAACATCCTCGGCATGGACATCAAGGGCCACACCGTCAACAAGGTGATGATTGCCCAGGGTGCCGACATCGCCGAGGAATACTACTTCTCCGTCCTGCTGGACCGGGCCAACCGCAACTACCTCGCCATGTGCTCGGTCGAGGGCGGCATGGAAATCGAGCAGCTCGCCGTCGAACGTCCCGAGGCCCTCGCCAAAATCGCGATCGACCCGGCCGTCGGCATCGACCAGGCCAAGGCCGACGAAATCGTCGCCGCTGCCGGCTTCGCCGAGGAACTGCGCGGCAAGGTCGCCGCCGTGATCCTCAAGCTCTGGGACGTCTTCAAGAAGGAAGACGCCACCCTCGTGGAGGTCAACCCGCTGGTAAAGACCGGCGCCGGCGACATCGTCGCCCTGGACGGCAAGGTCTCCCTCGACGAGAACGCCGACTTCCGCCACCCGAAGCACTCCGCCCTTGAAGACAAGGACGCCGCGGACCCGCTCGAGGCCAAGGCCAAGGCCCAGGACCTCAACTACGTCAAGCTCGACGGCGAAGTCGGCATCATCGGTAACGGTGCCGGCCTGGTCATGTCCACGCTCGACGTCGTCGCCTACGCCGGCGAAAACCACGGCAACGTCAAGCCCGCCAACTTCCTGGACATCGGCGGTGGAGCTTCCGCCGAGGTCATGGCAGCAGGCCTCGACGTCATCCTGGGCGACGAGCAGGTCAAGTCCGTCTTCGTCAACGTCTTCGGCGGCATCACCGCCTGTGACGCTGTCGCCAAGGGCATCGTCGGCGCACTCGCCGAGCTGGGCCACTCCGCGAACAAGCCGCTGGTCGTCCGCCTCGACGGCAACAACGTCGAGGAAGGCCGCCGCATCCTGGCCGAGGCCAACCACCCGCTGGTTACCCTGGCCGCCACCATGGACGAGGGCGCCGACAAGGCTGCCGAGCTCGCCAACGCAGCGAAGTAAAGGGACCCGACTATGTCTATTTATCTGAACAAGGACTCCAAGGTCATCGTCCAGGGCATCACCGGCGGCGAAGGCACCAAGCACACCGCCCTGATGCTCAAGGCCGGCACCAACATTGTCGGCGGCGTCAACGCCCGCAAGGCCGGCACCACGGTCCTGCACGGCGACAACGAAATCACCGTCTTCGGCACCGTCAAGGAAGCCATGGCGGAGACCGGCGCGGACGTCTCCATCGTCTTCGTGCCGCCGGCCTTCACCAAGGACGCCGTCGTCGAAGCCATCGAGGCCGGCATCGGCCTGGTCGTCGTCATCACCGAAGGCGTGCCGGTCCAGGACTCCGCCGAATTCTGGGCACTGGCCCAGTCCAAGGTCGACGCCGACGGCAAGCAGGTCACCCGCATCATCGGACCGAACTGCCCCGGCATCATCACCCCGGGCGAGGCCCTCGTCGGCATCACCCCGGCCAACATCACGGGCAAGGGCCCCATCGGCTTGGTCTCCAAGTCGGGCACTCTGACCTACCAGATGATGTACGAACTGCGCGACCTGGGCTTCTCCACCGCCATCGGCATCGGCGGCGACCCGGTCATCGGCACCACCCACATCGACGCCCTCGAAGCCTTCGAAGCTGACCCCGAGACCAAGGCGATCGTGATGATCGGCGAAATCGGCGGCGACGCCGAAGAACGTGCCGCCGACTACATCAAGGCCCACGTCACCAAGCCGGTCGTCGGCTACGTGGCCGGCTTCACCGCCCCGGAAGGCAAGACCATGGGCCACGCCGGCGCCATCGTCTCCGGTTCCGCGGGCACCGCCCAGGCCAAGAAGGAAGCCCTCGAGGCTGCCGGCGTCAAGGTCGGCAAGACGCCGTCCGAGACGGCCAAGCTGCTGCGCGAAGTCTACGCGGCGCTCTAAGTTCCACAGCACCACAGCAACGCGGGGTCACCTCCGGCCCATTCCACTCACCGGGATGGGCGCGGAGTGACCCCGCGTTGCTTTCGTTAACGCACGACGGCGGCAGGGACCGCCGCCGGGCGTCGAGTAGTGTTGAGGAAAGGCAAACCGTGCGCTTCCGGGCGCGCAGGCAGGGGAACACGATGGCAGAAGCGCGACGGACGCTGGTCGACGTCGTTGTGGACAAAGTCCTCGAGTACATCCTCAGCGGCCAGATCAAGGCCGACGACGCCCTGCCGCCGGAGGCCGACATCGCCAAGGAATCCGGTGTCAGCCGCCTGACCGCCCGGGAAGCGATGAAGGCGCTCAAGGCGCAAAACGTCGTCTACGTGAAGCGCGGCCTGGGCACCTTCGTCAATCCGCCCGAGCGCTGGACCGGCCTTGATGCGATCATGCGGGCCGCGTCGAGGGGAGTCGCCTCCGACGAGGTGGCGCTGCGCCTGCTCGAGGTCCGTCGCATGGTCGAGACCGGCGCCGCCGAACTGGCCGCCGCCCGCCACAGCCAGGCCGACCTGGCCGCCATGACCGAAAGCGTCGAGCTGATGGAAGCCGCACACCACGCGGGCGACGTCGACGCACTGACCCTGGCCGACATCACCTTCCACGACACCGTACTGCGGGCCTCGGGCAACCCCTTTGTGCCCGCCCTGCTGGGCCAGCTCTCGACCCTGCTGTACGCCATGCGGCGGGAGACCTCGGCCTTCCCCGACGTGCAGCGGCATGCCATCCACCACCACAAACTGGTCCTGGCCGCCATCGCGGCCGGCGAGCCGGCGGCCGCGCGCTCCGCGATGGACGCCCACATCACCCAGACCTTCGAGGATTACGAACGCTACCTCGCGGTCTCCAGCCGCGGTGCCGCCGCCAGCTGAGCTGCCCCGGCCTGCTGAGCCCCGCGGGCAGCGGACCCCCGCGGCGGGCTGCCCTCCGCGGCGGCCCGGCAAGCCACTGCGGCTCTTTCCCGGCCCTGTTGACGCCGTCCTGCGCTGTGATTAGAATCTCATCTAGATATCAGACATCTGACATCTAAGTCAGCCACAGAATGCCGCCAGCCAAAGGAGTCTTTATGCGCGCGCACGTCCCTTCCCAGGGCACCCTGATCACCGGTGGAGGCCCGCGATGACCTCCCTGACCGCGGCCCCCGCGTTGAGCGAACTGGGCCAGACCACCCTCCGCAAGGTCCGCCGGCGGCTGATGCCGCTGATCGTCCTGCTGTACTTCATCGCCTACCTGGACCGCAACAACGTCGGCTTCGCCAAACTGGGCATGCAGGGCGACATCGGCCTCACCGAAGCTGCCTACGGCCTCGGCGCCGGCATCTTCTTCCTGGGCTACGCCCTGCTGGAAATTCCGAGCAACGGCGGCATGTACCGCTACGGCGCCCGCAAGTGGATCGCCCGCATCCTCATCACTTGGGGCATCTTCGCCACCGCCATGTTCCTGGTCAACGGGGAGACCACCTTCTACATCATCCGCTTCCTGCTGGGCGCGGCCGAGGCTGGCTTCTTCCCGGCCATCCTCTTCTACCTGACCCTCTGGTTCCCGGCCGCGCAGCGCGTGACCGTGCTGGGCATCTTCATCCTTGCCCAGCCGATCTCCAACGCCCTCGGCGCCCCGGTCTCCGGCATGCTCCTGGGCCTGGAAGGCGTCGCCGGCCTGCACGGCTGGCAGTGGCTGTACATCATTGAAGGCATCCCGGCGATCGTGCTGGGCATCATCACGCCGTTCGTCATGACCGACCGGCCCGAGCACGCCAAGTGGCTCAAGCCGGAGGAGCGCGACTGGCTCTCCACCACCATGAGCAAGGAACTGGCCGACAAGCAGAAGTCCGGCAACCACAACTTCCTTGCCGGCCTGAAGGATCCCCGCACCCTCGCGTACTCGGCCCTGTACTTCGGCCTGGTCTGCGGCATCTACGGCCTCGGCCTCTGGATGCCGACCATCGTCAAGGCCCTCGGCAAGTTCGACTCCGTCCAGGTGGGCTTCATCGTCTTCATCCCGTACGCCATCGCCGCCGTATTCGTCTACTTCTGGAGCAAGCGCTCGGACCGCACCGGCAACCGCGTCTGGCACGCCAGCGCCAGCATGGTGCTTGCCGCCGTCGGCCTGCTCGGCGCCGGCTTCCTGCTCCCCGTCAACGCCGTGCTCGCCATGGTCTTCCTGACCCTGGCCGCGATGGGCATCTACTCCGCGATCGCACCGTTCCTGGCCATGCCGTCCGCGGCGCTGACCGGAGCCGCGGCAGCCGCCGGCCTCGCCATGGTGAACTCGCTCGGCAACCTGGGCGGCTTTGTGGCCCCGTACATCGTAGGCCTGCTCAAGGACGCCACCGGCAACAGCCAGAGCGGCCTCGTCTTCCTCGCCGCCTGCCTCGCCATCACCGCCGTCGCCACCTACCTCTACGCCCGCCACCGCCCGGAAGGTGTCTCCGCCCCCGGAGCCACCGTCCCCGCCGCAGACAGCCACTAGGAACCAGCCATGACCCAAAACAGCACCTTCCCCGCCGAGGGCACCGTCGTCCTGACCGGAGCGGCGTCGGCCCGCGGCATCGGCCGGGCCACGGCCGACCGCCTGGCCCGCGACGGCTGGTCCATCGCGATCCTGGACATCAACGCCGAAGACGCCAAAGCCGCCGCGGCCGAGATCGGCTCCAACCGGGCCGTCAAGGCGATCGGCGTCGGCGCCGACGTCTCGGACGAGGCCTCGGTGGACCGGGCCATCACCGAGATCGAGGAGACGCTGCCGCCCATCGTCGGGCTGGCCAACCTGGCCGGGATCAGCTCGCCCACGCCGTTTATGGAAACGTCCGTCGCCGAGTGGGACAAGGTCTTCGCGATCAACATGCGCGGCACCTTCATCGTCTCGCAGCGGGTACTCAAGGGCATGATCGAGCGGCGGCTCGGCCGGATCGTCAGCGTCTCCTCGATCTCCGCCCAGCGCGGCGGCGGAACCTTCTCCAAGGTCGCCTACAGCGCCTCCAAGGCCGGAATCCTGGGCTTTACCCGGGCGCTGGCCCGCGAAGTCGGCGAGTTCGGCATCACCGTCAACGCGGTGGCGCCGGGCCCGATCGATACCGACATCATGGGCGGCACGCTGAGCGAGGAGCGCAAGGCCGCCATGTCCGAGGGCATCATGATGGGCCGCGTCGGCACCCGCGACGAAGTTGCGGCGTTGATGGCGTTCCTCCTGAGCGAGGACGCCGGCTACATCACGGCCGCCACCTACGACATCAACGGCGGCCTGCAGGTCTCCTGACCCCAGGCGCCTCTGGACGTGCCGTGCGGCTCCGGCCGCACGGCACCCGGAAGGACCACAGCATGACCCACGAAACCCATCCCGCCAGACATGGCACTGCCCGCCCCGGCGTGCCGGCCGCCCCGGATCCCGCCCCAGCGCCCGTTCCTGAACCGGTGCACCTGACCGGCGCCCGGCAGCGGATCCGCGACTACCGCGCCGCCACCGGCCGGCGCACCGCCGTGCTCGACGACGACCCCACCGGCTCGCAGTCCGTGCACGGCGTCTCGGTTGTCACCGTGCTCGAGGCCGCCGAGTACGCCGCGGCGCTCGCCGAGCCGGAATCGACCTGCTTCATCCTGACCAACACCCGCAGCCTGGACGAGGCCGACGCCGTCGCACTGAACCAGGCAGCCGGGCGGGCCCTGTTCGAACTTGAGCAGCGGCTCGGCGCGCCGCTGGACCTGGTCAGCCGCAGCGACTCGACGCTCCGCGGCCACGTGATGGCCGAAATCCGCACCCTCGACGCCGTCCGGCGCGAGGTCACCGGGCGCGGGTTCGACGGCGTGCTGCTGGCACCGTCGTATTTCGAAGCCGGACGCTTCACCGCCGGGGACGTGCACTGGGCCATGGTGGGCGGGGAACCCGTGCCCGCCGGAGAAACCGAGTTCGCCAGGGATGCCACCTTCGGCTACCGGTCCTCCGACCTCAAAGACTTCGTCGCGGAGAAGAGCGGCGGCACCGTTGGCCGGGAGCAGGTGCTTAGCATCAGCCTTGAGGACATCCGCAGCGGGGGAGAGGACCGGGTCGCGGAGATCCTGCGCTCGGCCAGCGAATTGCAGCTCATCGTCGTCAACGCCACCGAGTTCGCGGACCTGGAGATCGTTGTGCTGGGCCTGCAGCAGGTCCAGCGCGAAGGCAAGGTGTTCCTGCACCGAACCGGGCCCTCTTTCGTCCGTGCGCTCGCCGGGCTCGACCCCAAGCCCACCTTGCAGGCGCAGGACATCTGGCCTGACGGCCGCCCGGCCGGCCACGGCCTCGCCGTCGTCGGCTCCCATGTGGGCCAGACAGCGCGCCAGGTCGCGGCGGCGCAGGCGCGCGGCGGCGTGACCGAGATCGAACTGTCCGTCGCCGACCTGGTCACCCCGGCCCGCCGCGGCGCGCACATCACGGACACCGCGGCCCGGGTGGTCGGTGCCCTGGCTGACTCCGACGTCCTGCTCTACACCTCGCGGTCGCTGCTCAAGGGAGCGGACGCTGCCGCCAGCCTGGAAATTGCCCGCAGCGTGTCGGCGGCCCTGATCGAGGTGGTCCAGGCCGCGCTCGCCGCGAACCCTGCGTGGGTGATCGCCAAGGGCGGCATCACCTCGCACGACGTCGCCGTGCGGGGCCTCGGCATCCGGCGCGCCACCGTGCTGGGGCAGCTGTTCCCCGGCATGGTCTCGGTGCTCCGGCCCGATGAGGCCGCACCCGGCGTGCAGGGCATGCCCTACGTCGTCTTCGCCGGCAATGTCGGCGACGAAAACGCGCTCGCCGACACCATTGAACTCTTCCGCGGCGGCACCACGTCCGCGGCCCCACGAAAGGAAGTTACCGCATGAGCAAGGTCGGATGGATCGGGCTGGGCGCGATGGGCGGGCCGATGGCGGTCATCCTCGCCGAAGCCGGGCACGACGTCGCCGCCTTTGACGTCGCCGAGGGCCGGGCGCAGTCGCTCGCCGTCCCCGGCCTGACGCCGGCGGCCTCGGCCAAGGAAGCCGTGGCCGGGGCCGACGTCGTCGCCCTGATGGTCGCGACGCCGGCGCAGGCCGATGCGGTGCTGTTCGGTGCGGACCATCTCGCCGCGACGCTGCGTCCGGGCACCGTTGTCCTGCTGATGGCCACCGTGGGTCCGGCCGCTGTGATGTCGCTGGCGGAAAGGCTGGCGGCGTTCGACGTCGAACTGGTCGACGCGCCGGTTTCCGGCGGCACCAAGCGTGCCGCCACCGGCGAGCTGCTGATGATGGTCAGCGGCTCCGAGCGGGCCCTGGCCGCGGTGCGGCCGCTGCTGGACGCGATGGCAAGTTCCGCCCCCGTGGTGGGGCCGAATGTTGGTGACGGGCAGAAGGTCAAGCTGGTCAACCAGCTGCTGTGCGGGGTGCACATCGCCGTTGCGGGGGAGGCCCTGGCCTTTGCCGAGGCCCTGGGCCTAGACCCGAAGGAGACCTGGGAGGTGCTGCGCTCCGGCGCCGCGGCGTCGTTTATGTTCGATGACCGGGGCTCCCGGATGGTGGATCCGGACAACACCGAGGTCCGCAGCGCGCTGGACATCTTCGTCAAGGACATGGGTCTGGTGGTCGACGCGGCGCGGGACAGCACGTACCCGGCGCCGCTCGCGGCCGCGGCCGAACAGCTCTACCTCAGCGGCCGGCGCGCGGGCTTGGGCCGGCGGGACGACTCGTCCGTGATCGAGGTGCTGCGCGGGCTCCAGCACTGAGATCCGTCGGGCCCAGGGGGCCGGGGGCGTCTTTCAGCCCCCGGCCTGGCTGATGGTGAAGGCCGCCAGGAAGCCGACGGCTGCAATGAGGCCCGTCAGGACATGGTGTTCCTCGAAAGCCTCCGGGATCATGGTGTCGGCAAGCATGGCCAAAATTGCCCCGGCAGCGATTGCGGTGATGAAGGCGACCATTTCTGCCGGAGCGTTCTGCAAGCCGGCGTAGCCGATGAGCGATGCCAGCCCGGAGATGAGGGCAATGCCTCCCCACACGCCAAAGACGTAGCCGGCGCTGCGGCCGGATTTCTTCATTCCCGCGGTGCTGGAAAGCCCCTCGGGAACGTTGGAGATGAAGACTGCCGCGAGCACGGCCGTGCTGACCGAGCCCCCCGAGACGAGACCGAGCCCCAGGACGACGGATTCGGGAACACCGTCGAGCAGGGCTCCGATGGCAATGGCGGTGCCGCTGCCCGGCTTGTCCTTTTCCGAAGGTTGCTTTCCGCCGGAGCGTTTCCGGTGTTTGGCACCCTGCCGGGCCAGCAGGGCGTTCGCCCCGACATAGACCAGGGCCCCGGCCAGGAAACCCGCAACGGTCGGCCAGAGGCCGCCGCCCCGTTCCGCTTCGTCAACGAGGTCAAACGACAGGGCCGAGATGAGGACTCCGGCGCCGAAGGCCATGATGGAGGAGACGATTTTCGGTGCGATGGTCCACTTCCAGGCAACGGCCGCCCCCAGGACCAGGGCTGCGCCCGCCACCGTTCCCCAGAACAGGGCCTGTACCCACATGGGCATCTTGTTCCACCTTCCACGTCGTCGTTCACTTCGCCACCAACGCGCGAGGCCCAAAGGCCCAACACCCCTGGGCCGCGGCAATGCTACCCGGGTGTACGCGGCCGCGCCTCGGTTATGACACTATAAGCATGCTTTCTAAGTTGGACCGTCGCCGGTTCGGCGAAGGGAATACCTGGGACCTGGTGTAGGTTGCAGTTGCGTCAGCCAACAACGCCAGAAAAGAGAATGCCTCCGTGGCAACCGATTACGACGAAGTACGTTCCGACGTCAAAGAATCACAAGAGCGCTCCCTCGAAGCGTTGCAGTCCGCGAACGCTCCGGACGCCAAAAGTGTCATCCGCGAGCTCGACGAGGCCGATGCCTTCGACGACGCGATGACCCCCGGCGGCGAATTCGTCGCTGAGGAGCTGATCGTGCAGGTGATTCCGCAGGCCGAGGACGAGTTCACCTGCTACTCCTGTTTCCTGGTCCGGCACCGATCCCAGCTCGCCTCCGAAAAGAATGGACACGCGTACTGCCTCGAGTGCAAAGGCTAGCGGCCGGCTCCCCGCGGGGCGGTACCGGCGGCGCCCGCAGGGGTTGCCCGGCTATAGGATTTGGGTATGGCAATCAAGGATCCGGCCGCCCGCGGCGTGAGTAGGCAGGTCCTCGCCGACCATGTTTACGAAGCCCTTCTGATCGCGCTGATGGACGGCCGGCTTGAGGCCGGCACGCCGGTCAGCATTGACGGCATGGCCCGCGAACTGGACGTCTCGCCGACGCCCGTGCGTGAGGCGCTCGCCCGGCTGGAAGCCACCGGCATGGTCCGCCGGACCGCCCTGCGCGGCTACCGGGTGGCGCCGTTGTTCACCAAGGACGAACTGGCGGACCTGATGGATGCGCGCCTGGTGATCGAACCGGCCAACGCCCTGATGGCCTGCCGCCACGCCGACGCCGGCCTTACCGCCCAGCTGGCGCAGGCCATCGAGGACCTCAAAGCCGCGCCCCGGGGGCCGTCCTTTTCCGAGTTCCGCGCCTACTGGGAAGCCGACGAACGGTTCCACCGGCTCATCGCGGAGCACGCGGACAACCAGTTCCTGCTCTCCGCGTACAACGCACTGGGCGGCCAGGTGCAGCGCTTCCGCTTCTTCGGCGGCCTCGGCGTCACCGACGCGGACTTTGCGATAGCGGAGCACACCGAGATCCTCCGCGCCTTTGAGGCCGGCGACGCCGAGCTGGCGCGCCATCAGATGATCGCGCACATCGAGGGCGTCAAGCAGCGCTCGCAGCACGACAGCGAAGTGCACGACAGCGAAGTGCGCAGCTAGGGACCCCGCACCTAGGGACCCCGAAGCTAGGCGCCGCACGGCTAGGCCCTGCGCCGCTAGCCATTGCGCGGCTAGGCACCGCGCCGTTCGGCGGCATCCCCCGCCGCGCTTTTTCGCCCCGACCGGCGGATCACTTCCTCAGAAACCCTTGACAAGGCTCTCCTCTACGATGAATCCTATAGGAAATGTGATTCAAGATCTGGAGTGACAATGTCGTACACCGCCGAAAACTGGCCCATCACCGCGGCCCTCCTGCAGTTCCCGGGCACGCGCCACGACGGAACCTCGGTCCAGGATGCCCCCGCTACGGAGTGGCAGCGGGTGTTCGAGGAAGTCGCTGACGCGGGCTTCGCCAACGCCGACCTGACCGACAGCTGGGTTCGTCCGGGGGACCTCGGCCCGGCCCGGCTGGACGAACTCAGTGCCGCCGCCCGCCATGCCGGGATCGGGCTGCCCGCCATCTCGGCAATCCGCCGCAGCGTGATCGAGGAAGCCAACTGGGAAGACAACCT
The DNA here is from genome assembly GCF_964021775.1 of uncultured Arthrobacter sp. Lineage (GTDB taxonomy): Bacteria > Actinomycetota > Actinomycetes > Actinomycetales > Micrococcaceae > Arthrobacter. The sequence goes on along the minus strand of NZ_CAXHZI010000013.1, from coordinate 72,195 downwards.
GGCCTACACGCACCGCACCATCGACGCCGCCGCGCAGCTGGGCTGCGAAGTTGTCTCGATCGGCCTGCACCAGGCCCTGACCCCGGCCCAGCGCGAACAGCTCTGGTTCTGGACGGTCGAGGGCCACCGCGACCCGGCGGGGGACAAGGACACCTGGAACAAGGCCGTCACCCGCATCCGCGAGGTGGGCCGGCACGCGGCCGAGCTGGGGCTCCTGGTCTCGCTCGAGATGTACGAGGACACCTACCTTGGCACCGCGGACTCCTCCGTCCAGCTGGTCCAGGACATCGACCTGCCCAACGTGGGGCTCAACCCGGACATCGGCAACCTGATCCGCCTGCACCGGCCCATCGAGGACTGGCGGGAGATGGTCCACAAGACCCTGCCCTACGCCAACTACTGGCACGTCAAGAACTACAGCCGCGACGAAAACCGGGCGAAGGACCAGTACGTCGCCATCCCCGCACCGATGGAATCCGGCCTGATCAGCTACCGCGAAGCCTTCCAGTTCGCCATCTCCGTCGGTTTCCAGGGCATCATCTGCACCGAGCACTACGGCGGGGACGGCCTCAGCGTCACCGCCGCCAACCAGGACTACCTGCGCCGCCACGTCCTGCCCAAGCGCGACGGGTACGCCCTCGGCACCTCCCTGGTGGCCCAGGGCCGGCAGGCCCCGGCGGCCGTCCCCGCACGCTAGGAGCCCGCGCTCTAAACCGGAGGCACCCCGGCGCCCGCCGTGTGCTCCAACCGCCCCAACCGGTTCAACGAGGAATCATGACAAAGATATTTGACGATCCCGCAAGCTTCGCGGACGACGCCCTCGACGGCTTCGCCGCCGCCCACCGCCAGTACGTGGCACGGGTGGACGGCGGTGTGGTCCGTTCCACCGAGACGCCGGAGGGCCAGGTCGCCCTGGTGATCGGCGGCGGCTCGGGCCACTACCCCGCCTTCGCAGGTTTGGTCGGCGCCGGACTCGCCGCCGGCAGCGCCTGCGGGAACATGTTCGCCTCGCCCTCCGCGGGCCAGGTCTACCGCGTGGCCAAGGCGGCGGACACCGGGGGCGGGGTTCTGCTCAGCTACGGCAACTACGCCGGGGACGTCCTGCACTTCGGCCAGGCACAGGACAAGCTCAACGCCGAGGGCATCCCGACCCGCACGGTGTTGGTCACCGACGATATTGCCAGCGCCCCGCTGGCGGAGATCGACAAACGCCGCGGCATCGCCGGGGACCTGACGGTCTTCAAGGTGGCCGGGGCGGCCGCCGACGCCGGGCTGGACCTCGACGAGGTGGAACGGCTGGCGGTCAAGGCCAACCACCACACCCGCTCGCTGGGCGTCGCCTTCGCCGGCTGCACCCTGCCGGGCGCCGCTGAGCCGCTGTTCACGGTGCCCGAGGGCATGATGTCCGTAGGCCTGGGCATCCACGGCGAACCCGGCATCTCCGAGCAACCGCTGCCCACCGCCAGCGAACTGGCCGCGCTGCTGGTGGACGGCCTGCTCAAGGACAAGCCAGAGACCGCCGGACGCCGGGTGGTGCCAATCCTCAACGGCCTCGGCACCGTCAAGTACGACGAGCTGTTCCTGCTCTTCGGCAAGGTCGAGGCACTCCTGGCCGCCGCCGGACTCGAGATCGTCGAACCCGAATGCGGCGAGCTCGTCACCAGCCTCGACATGTCCGGGCTGTCCCTGACCCTGTTCTGGCTCGACGCGGAACTCGAGAAGTTCTGGTCCGCGCCGGCCGACACTCCCGCCTTCCGGAAGGGCAACCTGGCGCCCCGCCGGGCCAAAACCCCCGCCGCGCAGGCCGACGTCGAAGCAGCACCCGCGCTGGCCGCCACGGCGGCGTCCACCTCCCTGGCCGCCACGGCGGTGGGCGTGCTGAAGGTGGCCCAGTCGGTCGTCGTCGAACACGAGGAAGCGCTCGGCAAACTCGACGCGATTGCCGGTGACGGCGACCACGGAATCGGCATGCGCCGCGGCGTGGACGCCGCGGTCGCCGCGGCGGAACAGTCCCACGCGGCCGGCGCCGGGCTCGAGGAAGTCCTCGCCGCGGCCGGCGAGCAGTGGGCCGAACGCGCCGGCGGCACCTCCGGCGCGCTCTGGGGCGCGGCGGTCACCGCCGTCGGCCGCGCCCTGGGCAGCAAGGAGAACTACACGCCGGCGGACGCGGCCGCCGCCGTCGACGCCCTCCGCGATGCCATCATCACCCTGGGCAAGGCCGAAGCCGGAGACAAGACGATGGTGGACGCGCTGCTTCCGTTCGCCGACGTTTTCAACCGGGGAATCGACGACGGCGACGGCCTGGCCCGCAGCCTGCGGACCGCTGCCGACGCGGCCGCCCAGGCCGCCGAAGCCACCGCGGCGCTGAGCCCCAAGAAGGGCCGGGCCCGGCCGCTGGCCGAAAAGAGCCTGGGCCACCCGGACCCCGGCGCCGTGTCCTTCGGCCTGATCGCCGGCCGGGTGGCCGACTACGCGGCCTCCATCGAACGCAGCTAGAGGAGTATTCCCTTGTCACACGAGACACAAAGCCACAACACCAACCCCACCAACACCGGGCAAACCAACCCGCAGCCCGGCTGGCGGATCGTCGTCGGCAACGACGAAGCCGGCGTCGAATACAAAAACGCCCTGCGCGAGCTGCTTGAAGCGGACCCCCGCGTCGCCTCGGTGGAGGACGTCGGCGTCGGCCCCGACGACGCCACCGCCTACCCGCACCTGGCCGTCGCCGCGGCCCGCAAGGTCGCCGCCGGCGAAGCCGACCGTGCCCTGCTGATCTGCGGCACCGGACTGGGCGTGGCCATCTCGGCCAACAAGGTCCCCGGCATCCGCGCCGTCACCGCGCACGACAGCTACTCTGTGGAGCGCTCCGTGCTTTCCAACAACGCCCAGGTGCTGACCATGGGCCAGCGTGTGATCGGCCTGGAACTGGCCAAGAAGCTGGTTGGCGAATGGCTGGGCCACCGCTTCGATGACACCTCCGCATCCGCGGCCAAGGTGGACGCAATCCACTCCTATGAAGGAGCTTCGGAAGGACAGGCAAGCAAATGACCACACGTAACATCGCCGTCGTCGGATCCGGCTACATGGGCGGCGGAATCGCGCAGGTCCTGGCCCTCGCGGGCGCCCGCGTCGCCCTCGCCGACGTCTCCGCCGAGATCGCCCAAAGCAACTACGAACGGCTGCTCAAGGAATCCGACGACTTCGTCGCCGCCGGGCTGTTCCCGGCCGGCGCTACCGAAACGCTCAAGGAAAACCTCTGGGCCGCGAAGGACATCGAGGAAGCCGTCGCCGACGCCGAATACATCGAAGAAGCCGTGCCGGAGGTCCTCGAGATCAAGCACGGCACCCTGGGCCGGATCAGCGCCGCCGCCCGCCCGGACGCCATCATCGGCTCCAACACCTCCACCATCTCCATCGCGAAGCTCGCCGAAGTGGTAGTGAACCCGGAGCGCTTCCTGGGCGTCCACTTCTCCAACCCGGCACCGTTCATCCCGGGCGTCGAAGTCATCCCGCACGAGGGCACCTCCGAGGCCACCATCGAGGCCGCACGCACCATTGTGGGGGAGACCGGCAAGGAAACCGCGACCGTCAAGGACGTCACCGGCTTCGTGCTCAACCGGCTGCAGTACGCCCTGTTCCATGAGGCCGCGCAGGTCGTCGAGGAAGGCATCGCCACGGCCGAGGACGTGGACACCATGGTGCGCACCACGTTTGGTTTCCGGCTGCCGTTCTTCGGGCCCTTCGCGATCGCGGACATGGCCGGGCTGGACGTGTACGCGTTCTGCTACAAGTCGCTGCAGACCGGCTTCCCGGAGCGGTTCGCCACGCCGCAGATCCTGCAGGAAAAGGTCGACGCCGGCCAGCTCGGCACCAAGACCGGCTCCGGGTTCCTCAACGTCCCCGCCGACCGGACCGCCGCCCTGGTGGCGTACCGGAACAAGGCCTACGTCGCGATGCAGAAGCTCATCGAGGAACTCGGCCCCGCACCCCTGGGCTGACCACCGCTGCACGCCACCTTTTCCCTAGGAGACTCCCATGACCTCATTCCCAACAGACCGCACGGTGATCGTGACCGGCGCCGTCTCCGAGCGCGGCATCGGCCGGGCCACCGCGGAGTACCTCGCCGAGCGCGGCTGGAACATCGGCGTGATCGACCTCGACGACGCCGCCAGCAAGGCCCTGGCCAAGGAACTGGCCGAAAAGCACGGCGTCAAGGCCCACGGCGCCGGCGCCAACATCGGCGACGAAGCCTCGGTCCGCGCCGCGATCGATGAGATCGAGGCAGAGCTGCCGCAGCTCGTCGCCCTGGCGAACATCGCCGGGGTGAGTTCCCCGGTGCCGTACCTCGAACTCGACGCCGCCGAGTGGGACCGGGTGCTGAACATCAACATGAACGGGGTGCACTACGCCACCCGCCGGGCCGCCGAATCGATGGTCAAGCACCGGCTGGGCAGGATCGTCAACATCTCCTCGGTCTCCGCCCAGCGCGGCGGCGGCACCTTCAGCAAGACCCCGTACTCCGTGGCGAAGGCCGGCGTCATCGGCCTGACCCGCGCCACGGCCCGCGAACTGGGCGGGTACGACATCACCGTCAACGCCATCTCACCGGGCCCGATCGACACCGACATCATGGGCGGCACCCTCAGCGAGGAACGCAAGGATGAACTCGTCAAGGACCTGGTGGTCAACCGCGTGGGCAGCACCCGCGACATCGCGGCCGCGATCCACTTCCTGATCGGCGAGGACGCAGGCTACATCTCCGGCCAGACGCTCAACGTCGACGGCGGCCTGTACATGCACTGACGGCTCCGGAACGCAGGAGCCAGCAGAAACCGCGGGCCGCCGGCCCGCGGGGGAACCACCCCACCTCATCACTCGAAGGAGAGTGCTGTGTCCGTAACCACCGCTACATCCAAGGAGCTTCTGGCCCGTCCGGTCCTGAAGTCCGCGATCTCCAAGGCGGCCCGCCGGCTGATGCCGATGCTGGTCATTCTGTACGTCGTTTCGTTCCTGGACCGGACCAATGTCGGCTTCGCCGAGGCCGCCCTGGGCGCGGACAAGGGCGTGTCCGCCGCGGCCTTCGCCCTGGGTGCCGGCATCTTCTTCATCGGCTACGCGATCTTTGAGATTCCCAGCAACCTGCTGCTCAAAAAGGTCGGCGCCAAGATCTGGCTGGCCCGGATCGCGATCACCTGGGGCATTGTCTCGGCCTGCTTCGCCTTCGTGCAGGGCGAGACCTCGTTTGTGATCCTGCGCTTCCTGCTCGGCGTCACCGAGGCCGGGCTCTTCCCGGGCGTGATCATGTACCTCGCCGAATGGTTCCCCAACAAGGTGCGCGTGCAGATGTTCGCCATCTTCTACCTGGCGCAGCCGTTCTCCCAGATGATCGGCAACCCGCTCTCCGGCTGGCTGATCAACATCGGCGACCAGGTCCCCGGCCTGCGCGGCTGGCAGGTGATGTTCTTCGTCGAGGGCCTGCTCGCCGTGGTGGCCGGCATCGCGGCCTTCTTCTTCCTGATCAACGGTCCGGAAAAAGCCAAGTTCCTCAGCGGCGAGGAGAAATTCGCGCTCAAGGAAGTCATGGCGCTCGAGGACAACATCAAGGACGAGACCGGCCCCCGCGGCATCCTCGCCGCGATGCGCAACGGCCGGGTCTGGTACTTCACCGCCATCTACTTCTGCCTGCAGATCGCGGTCTACGGCGTGACGTTTTTCCTGCCGCAGCAGGTCTCCTCGCTGACCGGGCAGAAGGTGGGCCTGGCCGTCGGCCTGCTGATCGCCGTGCCGTGGTTCTTCGGCATCTTCTCCTGCTACTTCATCGGCAAGGCGGCCAACACGGTGGCCAAGCGGCGGAAGTTCGGCACCATCCTGTTCATCTCCACCGGCCTGTGCATCTTCGGCTCGGCCTGGGCAGGGACCAACCACCAGCCGGTGCTCGGCATGATCTTCATTACCCTGGCGGTCTGCAGCTTCCTCGCCGTCGGACCCGTGGTCTGGTCCTACCCGACGGCGTTCCTCGCCGGGTCCGCCGCCGCGGCGGGCATCGGCCTGATCAACTCACTCGGCAACCTCGGCGGCTTCGTCGCCCCGATCCTGCGGACGGCCGTCAACGAGGCCACCCATTCGCCCACCGGGTCCATGGGTGTCTACGCCCTCGGTGTGCTGCCCTTCGTGGCGGCGGCGATGATGTTTGCCACCAAGCGGTTCCGCAACAAGGCCGACGAGCTGCTGGACTAAGCCCGTCCCCGCTTCAACCCCACCCTGAAGGAGATCCATGAGCCGCACCTCCGGCACCAGCGCCCCCGCCGGCCCCCTGTACATCGGTGTCAGCACCAAGATGTACCTGGGGTACCAGGCGAGCCTGCGCTGGCTGTCGGAGGTGCGCGCCGTGGTCGACGCCCGGCCCGCCCTGGCCGCGAGCCAGGACATCCGGGTGTTCGTCATCCCGTCCTTCCCGGTCCTGGCGCAGGCGAAGGCGGTCCTGGCCGGATCGCCCGTGCTCCTCGGCGCCCAGAACTGCGCCTGGGCGGACGGGGCGCTGACCGGGGAAGTCAGCCCGGCCATGCTGGCCGAACTCGGCGTCTCGCTGGTGGAAATCGGCCACGCGGAGCGCCGCGCCCTGTTCGGCGAGGACGACGCCGTGGTGGCCCGCAAGGTGCGGGCCGCCGTCGACGCCGGGCTGGCGCCGCTGCTATGCATCGGCGAACCGGACAAGCTCAGCCCGGAGGACGCCGCCGGTTTCTGCCTGGCGCAGGTCCGGTCCGCCACCGGCGACGACGAGTCCCTGGCGCCGCGGCTGGTCCTGGCCTATGAACCGGTCTGGGCGATCGGGGCGGACAAGCCCGCCGCGCCGGCGTACGTGAACGCAGTGGTTGAACTGATCCGCCAAGGGCTCGGCGCGGCCTGTCCCATCATTTACGGCGGCAGCGCCGGGCCCGGGCTGCTGCCGGAACTGGCAGCGGCGGACGGACTGTTCCTGGGACGCTTTGCCCACGACGCCGCCAACCTCGGCCGCGTCCTGGACGAGGCCCTTCAGGCCCTCGCACCGGCCAGCAGTTCCTCGAGCCGCTCATAGCCTTCAGTCAGGCCGCCCTCCATCCCGGACTGCGCCATGCCGTCACGGGCCTCCATGCTGGGATACACGGCATGGCCGGCCAGCCGGGTGCGTCCGCCGCCCAGGTCCTCGAAGGTGAGGAACTCGATACTCACCACGTCCGGGTAGCCGCCGTATTCGAAGGTCTGGATCGCGAAGTCGTTGTCCCGGACGGTGTGGAAAACACCGCTGAACCGGTGCGCGACTCCGTCGGGTCCCGTGTGCGTGTAGCGGTAACTGCCGCCGGTGCGGAAGTCGTAGTGGTCCACGTCCATGGTGACCCGCCGCGGGCCGAGCCACTGGGCGAGGAGATCCGGTTCCTTGTGGGCCCGGAAGACGTCGGCCACGGGAAAGTCGAACTCCCGCTCGAAGTCGATGAAGGGCAGTCCTTCCGGAACCGTGAGTTTCAGGGCGTTGCTCATGATGAGTCCTTTGCCTGGGTGCCGCGCGCGGCGGCCTGGGATTGGAGCACGGCGTCGAGGCTACGGAACTGCTCCTCGTGGACCAGCCGGTACTGGTCGATCCAGGCGGTGAGCGCCTCCAGCCGTGCGGGGTTCAGGTGGACGGGCCGGCGCTGGGCGTCCCGCGTGCGCGTGACGAGCCGGGCCTGCTCGAGGACCTGGATGTGCTTCGAGACCGCCTGCTTGGTGATCGCGAAGGGTTCCGCCAATTCATTGACCGTGGCCGGGCCGCGGCTGAGCCGGGCGATGATGCGGCGGCGGACAGGATCGGCCAGCGCCAGGAAGGCGGAGTCGAGGTGTTCGTCGTCGTCGGCCATGGTCAGCAATCTGTTCAGCCATCCCCTAATCAACGAAACGGTTGATCAATGTTTGGGTTGTTTAACGCTACGCCCGGGCCGCCCCGGCGGCAAGGGGCCTAGCGCGGCCGGCGGCCGCCGCCGGACTGCGCCACGGTGAACTCTGGGCGAACGTCCGGCCAATGGGGCTGAAAAACCGGCATTTGACCCGGCCCAGGTGCAGATACTGGAGAGCATGACTACCTTTACTCGTCGTCAAGTTCTGCGCTCTGCAGGGGTTGCCGCGGTGGCCGGAGCCCTCGCCACCAGCACCTCCGCGGGGGCATTTTCAGCCACCCCAAGCGGTCCGTTCGGCCACGGGATTGCCTCGGGGGATCCCCTGCCGGGCAGCGTACTGCTGTGGACCCGCGTCACCCCCAGCCCCGAGGCGGTGCCCGGCAGCGGCACCGGCCCGGACGTGTCCGTGGGCTGGGAGGTCTCGGCTGACGCCGGCTTCAAGAAGATCGTGGCCCGGGGTACTGCCGCCACCGGCGCGGCCCGGGACCACACGGTCAAGGTCGTAGCCGACCGGCTCGCTCCCGGCACCAGCTACTGGTACCGCTTCACGCTGGGCTCGGCGGTGTCCCCGGCGGGACGCACCCGCACGGCGCCGGCCGCGGGCGCACCGGTGGACCGCCTGAAGTTCGGGGTGGTGTCCTGCGCCAACTGGCAGGCGGGCTACTTCTCCTCGTACCGCCACCTGGCCGCGCGGGGCGACCTCGACGCCGTCCTGCACCTGGGCGATTACCTCTACGAATACGCGCCCGGCGACTACCAGGCCCGCGACGTCGTGGTCCGTCCGCACGACCCGGCCGTCGAGATGACGCAGCTGGAGCACTACCGCCGCCGCCACGCCCAGTACAAGACCGATCCCGACCTCCAGGCCCTGCACGCGGCCGCGCCCTTCATCGTGACCTGGGACGACCACGAATCGGCCAACGACGCCTGGCAGGGCGGCGCCGAGAACCACACCCCCGGCGTCGAAGGCGCCTGGAGCGAGCGCTTCGCCGCCGCGCACCAGGCCTACGCCGAGTGGATGCCGGTGCGCTACGAGCCGGGCGGCCAGCTCTACCGCCGCCTGGACTTCGGTTCCCTGGCGAGCCTGTCCATGCTGGACCTGCGCAGCTACCGCGACCAGCAGGCGGCCACCGGCGTGGATCCCTCGATCAGCAGCCCGGCCCGGACTATCACGGGCGCAGCCCAGATGGACTGGCTGCTGGGCAACCTCAAGTCCACCGGTCCGCAGTGGAAGCTCGTGGGCAACCCCGTGATGATCGCCCCGGTGCGGGTTCCCTCGACCCTGAGCACCGCAGAGCTGGGCGGGGTGCAAAAACTCATGGGCGGCACGAGCATCGGCGGCGTGCCGTACAACGTCGACCAGTGGGACGGCTACGAGGCCGACCGCAACCGCGTGGTCCGGCACCTGCGGGACAACGCCGTTAAGGACACCGTCTTCCTCACCGGTGACATCCACTCGGGCTGGGCCTGCGACATTCCCGCGGACCCGGCCAGCTACCCGGCCACCGGTGACTCCGTGGCTGCGGAGCTGGTCTGCACCTCGGTCACGAGCGACAACCTCGATGACATCCTCAACGTTCCGCCCCGGACCGGTTCCGTCGGCGTCGAGAACGCCATCAAGGCGGCCAACCCGCACGTGAAGTACCTGGACTTCGACTCGCACGGCTACTCCGTGCTCGACGTGACGCCCGCCGGCGTCCGCATGGACTGGTACGTCCTCGCCGAGCGCACCGCCGCCGGGTCCGGATCGACATTGACCACATCCTTCAACGTTCAAACCAACACGGGCAAGGTCACGCCCGCACAGGGAGGCCTCGCATGAGCCATTCATCCACTACCCAGCCGACGCCGGGCCGCCGGCAGTTCCTGCAACTTGCCGCCGCGGGAGGCGCCGCCGTCCTGCTGTCCGCGGCCCCGGGCGCCGCCTGGGCCGCCCAGGCCACGGCCCGCACCCGGAGCTACGTTCTCGTGGTGGACGGCTGCCGTCCGGACGAGATCACGCCCGCCCTGACGCCGCGGCTGGCCGCCCTGCGCGCCGCCGGCACCAACTTCCCGGCCGCGCGCTCCCTGCCGGTCATGGAAACCATCCCCAACCACGTCATGATGATGACCGGGGTCCGGCCGGACCGCTCCGGCGTTCCGGCGAATGCGGTTTTCGACCGCACCGAGGGCGTGGTCCGTGACCTGGACCGTCCCACCGACCTGCGCTTTCCCACCCTCCTGGAGCGGCTGCAGGAACGCGGGCTCACCACCGGCTCGGTGCTGAGCAAGAAGTACCTTTACGGCATCTTCGGCACCCGCGCCAGCTACCGCTGGGAACCCCAGCCGCTGCTGCCGGTCACCGGGCACGCGCCCGACGCCGCCACCATGGACGCGCTGCTCGCGATGGTGGGCGGACCGGACCCGGACTTCGTCTTCACCAACCTGGGCGACATCGACCGCGTAGGGCACTCCGACCTCACCGGAACCACGCTGCGTGCGGCCCGTGAAGCTGCCCTCGCGGACACCGACGTGCAGGTGGGCCGCTTTATCGACTACCTCAAGAGCACCGGAAAGTGGGACTCGAGCGTGGTGATGGTGCTGGCCGACCACTCGATGGATTGGTCCGTGCCGAGCAACGTCATCTCCATCGACCTGATCCTGCAGTCCAGGCCGGAGCTGCAGTCCAACGTCAGGATCGCCCAGAACGGCGGGGCGGACCTGCTTTACTGGACCGGCGCCGACGCCGACCGCGCCGCCGGGCTGGCCGCCGTCGAGCAGCTGGTCGCGGCGCACGAAGGCGTCCTGTCGGTCAACAAACCCGCGGACCTGCGCCTCGGGGCCGAGGCTGGCGACCTGGTGGCGTACTGCCGCGCGGGCTGGCGCTTTTCCGATCCCTACGTGGCCTCCAACCCCATCCCCGGCAACCACGGCCACCCGGCTACGGAGCCAATCCCCTTCTTCATCTCCGGCGGCAGCCCGGCCGTGGTCAAGCAATCCGTCTCCTCGGAGCCTGCCCGGACGGCGGACGTGGCCCCCACCATCGGCGAGCTCTACGGGCTTAAGGCACCGGCCGGGGGATACGACGGCACGGCCCGGAGCATCGCCTTCACCGCCTAGGCCGCGGCAACCCACAGAGGCGCCGGAGGACAGCCGTTACGCTGCCCCGGCGCCTCTGCTGCGTTCGGGGAACGGCTGCGCCTAGACGCCCGCGTGCAGCCGGGGGAGTGCGTCCACCAGGGGAGCGAGCTCGGGGATCTCCTGCGCCTGGGCCAGCGCGCGTTCCAGGGTGTGGTCGTGGACCGGCCGCGCCTGTTCCAGCAGCCCGATGCCGCTGGGCGTGAGCTCGGTGTAGATGCCGCGGCGGTCGTCCGCGCACAGGATCCGGGTCAGCAGGCCGCGCTCCTCGAGCCGGTTGACCAGCCGGGTGGTGGCGCTGGGGCTCAGGGCGGTGGCCCGGGCAAGCTGCTGCATCCGCATGTGCCAGCCGTCCTGCCGGCTCAGCGCATCCAGCACGGTGTACTCCACCACAGATAGCTGCGCCTCGGCCTGCAGAGAGCGTTCCAGCTCGGTTTCGATCAACCCGTGCAGGGCCGCCAGCGTCCGCCAGCCTTGCGCCCGGACCTCGACGGCGTCGTCCTTGATGCCCATACCTTGTGCTCCTTCCAGCTCGGGCTACCGCGCTCCGGACAGCGGAACGCGGGCAGCCCCCAAAATAGTTGCTTGCGCGCTATAGTTGCGTGTGCAACAATAAATAACGCGTTTGCAACTAATAGCTTACGCTTCAGGAATCCCCCCGTACAGTTTTGAAGGAGCTCATCCATGCCTATCGGCCTGATCGCACTCGCCCTCGGCGGGTTCGGAATCGGACTCACCGAGTTCGTCATTATGGGCCTGCTGCCGCAGGTGGCCGCAGACTTCCGCGTCAGCGAGGCCACCGCCGGCTGGCTGATCTCCGGCTACGCGCTCGCCGTCGTCGTCGGGGCGCTGCTCCTGACCGCCGCCGTGACGCGCTTCGAGCGCAAACCGGTGCTGGCCCTGCTGATGGTGCTGTTCATCGCCGGCAACCTTGTCTCCGCTGTCGCCCCCGACTACGCCCTGATGATGGTGGGCCGGATCATTGCCGCGCTGGCGCACGGCGCGTTCTTCGGGATCGGCGCGGTGGTGGCCGCAAGCATGGTCGCCCCCACCAAAAAGGCCGGCGCCATCGCCATCATGTTCACCGGGCTGACCGCGGCGAACGTCCTGGGCGTGCCGTTCGGCACCATGCTCGGCCAGGCCGCCGGCTGGCGCTCCACCTTCTGGGCCATCACCGGCATCGGCGTGCTGGCCCTGGCCGGCATCCTGGCCCTGGTGCCGAAGACCGGCGCGGGGGAGTCTGCCGCCGGCGGACTGCGTGGCGAACTCCGCGCCTTCCGCTCCGGCCAGGTCTGGCTGTCCATCTTCGTGACCATCCTCGGCTACGGCGGCATGTTCGGCGCCTTCACCTACATCGCGTTCACGCTGACCGAGGTCACCGGCTTCTCCGCCGCGACCGTGCCGTGGCTGCTGATCATCTTCGGCGTCGGCCTCTTCATCGGCAACACCGTCGGCGGCAAAGCGGCGGACCGGAACGTGGACCGCACCCTGCTGATGGTGCTGGCCGCCCTCGTGGTGGTGCTGGTGGTCTTCGCCCTCACCGCTGCCAACCAGCCGATGACCATCGCCTCGATGGTGCTGCTGGGCGGCTTCGGCTTCGCCACGGTGCCCGGCCTGCAGATGCGCGTCATGAAGTACGCCGACGGCGCGCCCACGCTCGCCTCCGGCGCCAACATCGGCGCGTTCAACGTCGGCAACGCGCTCGGCGCTTGGATGGGCGGCGTGACCATCACCGCCGGCCTCGGCTACACCTCGCCGATCTGGGCGGGCGCGGGTATCACCGCGCTGGGCCTGGCGGTGATGGCCTTTGCCGCCACCGCCGCCACCAAGAGCGCCGGGCAGGCGGCCGCCACCGGTGCCGCGGACGACGCCGAGCTGCAGCGGCTCTAGCGGGCCGCTGCGCGGTCCCGGCAGACCGCCACGAAGGCCCGGAACGGAGCCAGCCGCTCCTCGGCGGGAAGCTCCAGGGCCTCCGGATGCCACTGCACCGAGGCCACCCAGCGCTCCGGGTCTTCCAGCGCCTCCATGGTCCCGTCATCGGCCACCCCGGTCACCGCGAGCCCGTCGGCCACGCGGGCCACGGCCTGGTGGTGGCCGGAGGCAATCTTGACCGTCACCGCGGCGGCGGCGCCGGGTCCGGTGCCGGAACCCGCTGCGGACCCCGCGCCCGGCCCCACGCATGAACCCATGGCGCCGTACAGCCCGGCCACCTTGGAGCCGGCGGCAATCCCGACCTCGTGCCAGGCCCAGGGGCCGGCGCCGTGGGCGGGCGCGGATTCCCGGTGCGCCACCACGCCCGGATCCATGTCTTGGATCAGTGTTCCGCCGTAGAGCACGTTCAAAAGCTGGTGCCCGCGGCAGATGCCCAGCACCGGCAGGCCCGCGGCGATGGCCTGCCGGGCCACCGCAAGGTCCAGGGCGTCCTGCTCCGCGTTGACGTCATAGCAGGTTCCGCTGTCCTCCTCCCCGTAGAGCCGGGGGTCCAGGTCGCCGCCGCCGGGGAGCACGGCGCCGTCGAGCTCCGCGGGTGACTCGGCGGCGGTGAGAAACACCGGCTCGCCGCCGCCGTCGCGCACCAACTCAACGATGTAGCCGAAGAGCGCGTTGGCCTCGCCCACCCGCGGATCGGGGTCCGAGGAACTGCTGAGCCGGACCGGAATGCCGATGCGGGGGCGGCCGCCGACGGGCCGTGCTGGATTCTGCATGACTCATTTTGCATCACGGATTCCCCCTCAGCACGCAGGACTAGGATTGCCGGATGACCAACAGATACCTCGTGTCCCGCAGCCGCTTCATCGCGGCCACCCCGGAAGCCATCTTCGACGTGCTCGCCACACCCGCACTGCACAGCGTGATCGACGGCTCGGGCACCGTGAAGGGCGCCCAGCCGCGCGGTCCCGAACGGCTCGCCCTCGGCGCGAAGTTCGGCATGGAAATGAACATCAAGATGGATTACAAGATCCTCAACACGGTCTGCGAGTTCGAGGAGGGCCGGCGGATCGCGTGGCGGCATTTCGGCGGCCACGTCTGGCGCTACCTGCTGAACCCCGTCAACGACGCCGACGGGACCCCTGGCACCCTCGTCACCGAACAATGGGATGCGCGGGAGGTTCGCGCCAGGATCCTGCTCCGCTTGGCCGGCTACCTCCGCCGCCACCCGGCCAGCATCGAGCAGACCCTCGCCAAGCTGGACGCCTACATGGCCTCGGAAGCCGCAGCAGGATCCGGCGCCGCCCCGGACCACCTTCGCTAGGCGCGCCGGATGAGCGCCGCCCGCAGCCTGCACCCGAGCCCGCGCACCCTGGAAGTCGAAAGCCTGGCCAGTTTCGACCGGCTGGTGGCGGACGGCGCGCGGTCCATGCACGGCTGGCACATCCAGTCCCTGGACCTGCGCGGGCGCCGGGAGCCGCTGGAGGCACTCGACGCGCAGGGCGCGATTTTCCTGGGCTGCACCTTCGACGACGGGGTGGAGGAGTCGCTGCGCGGCCGCGGCGCCCTGATCTTTCCCAAGCTGGAAAAGGTCCCGTTCAACCCCTACCGCGGCCGGCTCTACACGCCGCAGGAGCTGTACGCCGGCGTCGCGGAGACCCGCTACGAGGACACCCTGGATGCCCGGGTGTACCAGTGGAGCATCCGGCCCGGCCAGCGGCACCGGCTGGACGCGACGCTGGCGGCGGCCCTGCACGACCACTCGATCGGCGATGCGCTGGAGGAGCTGACCCGCTCGGAGCTGTGCCGTGGCCGCACCATGGTGGGCGTGATGGGCGGCCACGCCGCGAGCCGCGGCTCGGCGGGCTTCACCGAGGCGGCGCTACTGGGCCGCCTGCTGGCGCGCAACGGCCGGGTAGTCGCCACCGGCGGCGGCCCGGGGACCATGGAAGCGGCCAACCTGGGCGCCTACCTCAGCGCGGCAGAGGAGGCAGATTTCCGCCAGGCCCTGGCGGACCTCGCCGCCGTGCCCGGCTTCCGGCCCTCGGTGTCAGCATGGGCGCGGGCCGCGGCCGCCGTCGTCGAACGCCATCCGGACGGCACGCCGTCGCTGGGCATCCCCACCTGGTTTTACGGCCACGAGCCGCCCAACTTCTTCGCCACGCACATCGCCAAATACTTCGCCAACGCCATCCGCGAGGCGGTCCTGCTGGAGCTGTGCAACGGCGGAATCATCTTCCTGCCCGGCTCCGGCGGCACCGTGCAGGAGATCTTCCAGGATGCCTGCGAGAACTACTACGGCGCCCCGGAGACCATCACACCCATGGTGCTGGTGGGCGAGGAGCACTGGCTGCGCAGGTTCCCGGCCTGGCCCCTGCTGCAGAGCCTGGCCGCGGGCCGGCGGATGGAAAACCGGATCTTCCTGGTGGACAGCGTCGAGGAAGCCCTGGCGGTGCTGGAACGCTGAGACCCGCCGTTGAGCGGCTGCCTAGAGGTCTTTTCGGCATGCGGCGCGGCCCAGCTCGTGCAGGCCGTTCAGGTCGCCGGCTGCCAGCCCGTCCGGCGCGCCGATCTCCGGGTACATCAGCTGCGTCGGGTCATCGACGTGTTCCAGGCCCATCACGTGGCCGAGTTCATGCAGGATCACGGCCGTCGCGTAAGCCGAGCCGTCCCCGCGGCCCAGGTCGTTGCCGATTTGCGGCGCGTCCAGTTCCAGGCTGCCGGTGACGAAGTTTTTGGGGCCGTCGCCGAAGCTGAAGTGGGTGCTGCCGCCGGTGCCGATCACGGCGCCCTTGAGCTGCGGCGCCTGCTCCGGGGTGGTCCAGGCGATCAGCAGGGGAGCCCACCGCTCGCCGTACCGTTCCTTTTGGTACGGCGCCCGTGACGGGGACGGGGCCTCGGTAGTGGGTCCGTCGTTAATGAACTTGATCCCGGTGGCCTCGGAGACCGTCCGGATCGCGTTGTCCACCAGTTCGCCGGCGCCCGCGGGAGCCAGCTGAGCATTGACCACGTAGTGCAGGGGCCGGCAGGGGGAGTAGCCCACCGGGGTCCCGTCGGCGTTCGTGGCCAGGAACTTATAGGAGCTGCTGGCCGACGCCGGCGTCAGCGGCCGCCCCAAAGGCTTGTCCTGCTCTTCGATCCCCGGCGGCGGAACAGCCATCTGCGACGCGTCCTCGGGGACGCCGGCTTGCCGGTCCGCCGGGCTGGCCGTGGGGTGGCTGGCCGGCGCGCCGACGGCTGTGGCGTCCGAGCCGCCGTTGAATTCAACCAACCCGACAAAGCGGGGGTCGCCGTAGACCAGCCCGGCGGTCAGGAAGGCGGCCCCCGCGATGAGGACCACGGCCGCCAGGTTCCGGCCCACCCGGGCGGCGCTGCGGCCCCGACTGTGCCGCGGCGAGCGGTCCCGGAGCCCGGGATCGTCCACTAGGCGACCACCGCGCCAAACGCCATGCCCAGCAGGTAGGTGACGGCGGCGGCGCCCATGCCGATGGCCAACTGGCGGAAGGCGCGGCTGGCGGGCGAGGTGCCGGAAAGCAGGCCGACGACGCCGCCGGTCAGCAGCAGGGCGATCCCCACCAGCGCGGCGGATACCACCAGCGCGGCAATGCCGGTCATGCCCAGCAGGAACGGGATGATCGGCACGATCGCGCCGGAGGCGAAGAAGCAGAAGCTCGACGCCGCCGCGCTCCACGCCGTCCCGACGGCCTCATGCTGATCCTCGGTTTCCGGGAGCTCGGGCCGCAGGGACAGGCTGGGATCGCAGTCGCAGTCCAACAGCCCCATCCGCTCGGCGACGCGGTGCTCGGCGGCCTCGCGGGACATGCCGCGGGCAAGGTAGACGAGCAGGAGTTCGTTGTGTTCAATGTCCAGCGACGGCGCTGCCGCGAGCGTGATCTGGGTGGGGCGGGTCGCGGCCAGCAGTTCTCGCTGGGACCGCACGGAGATGAACTCGCCGGCGCCCATCGACAGCGCCCCGGCCAGCAGCCCGGCCACGCCGCTGAGCAGGACCACGGAGCTGCCGACGCCGGAGGCGGCCATGCCCATAACGAGGGACAGGTTGCTGACCAGTCCGTCGTTGGCGCCGAACACCGCGGCGCGGAAGCTCCCGGCGAGCCGGTTGCGGCCGCGTGTGGCCAGGCCGCGGACAACTTCCTCGTGGATCTGCTCGTCGGCGACCATGGCCGGCGTGGCATTGGGGTCGTTGGCGTACGGCGAGCGGCTTTCGGCGCGCTGCGCCAGGGCCAGCACAAACACGGAGCCGAAGTGCCGGGCGAGGAAGCCCAGGAACTGGCTGCGGAGCGAGGCGGGGCGCGGCCGCCCGGCCTGGTCGCCGAGGAGCTGCAGCCAGTGCGCCTCATGGCGCCCTTCCGCTTCGGCCAGGGCGAGCAGGATGTCGCGTTCCTCGCCGCTGCGGTTTTCCGCGAGGTCGCGGTAGACGGAGGCCTCAGCGCGTTCGTCCGCGAGGTACTGCCGCCAGCGCTTGATGTCCGCCGGCGTGGCGGCGGGGCTGGCCGCGGGACCGGCGGCAGACGCTGCGGGGGCCGCGGGGGAGCCTGCGGCGGCAGACGCTGCGGGGGAGCCTGCGGCGGGGCTGGGGTCAGACTGGAAAGGATCAGATGGGGCGTGCTGAGACACGGAAACTCCTGGGCTGGATCGGGCATGGTTCGGCCCCATTGCGAATCCAGCGTACCCCGTAATTCCGCAGATTTTCGGCTGGCAATCCTCAGTGGAAAGTTTCGGTACGCCGTAAAGTAAGTACCCTTACGGTCCGACGGCGGACAGCCGGCGGACAGCCGGCGGCCGGGCCCGACGGCCCTTGACCCCCACTGCGGGCGGTGTTCGAATAAAGGCCAGGGCGGGTTCTCCGGCAGGCCCGCCCGGCCGTTTTCCGGGCGCTGGTTTGAACCGGGACGGCTAGCACGTCACTGCCGCAGCCCGAGCGCACGGAGGTTGCACCATGGACAGCACCGGATCACCGGCCCACCAGCCGGCCAGGGACTCCGTTGAATCGGATCCGGCCTACGATTTTGCCGAGGACGCCCCGGTCGGCGACACGGAGACCGTGGACGAGGAGCTGCTGGAAGAAGCGGACCGGAACGTCCCGCTCGACGCGGAGGATTTCCTTGGGGACGAGCAACCGATCGTGCCCCTCGACGCGGACGAGTTCCGCGAACCCGAGGAAGAAGAATAGCGGACGCCCTTCCGGCTGGAGCCGGGCAGCACGACGGCGGCACTTTCCCCGCGGGGGAGGCGCCGCCGTCGTGCGTGCTGGACTCTGGGCGAATCAGCCGATGGAGCGTGTCAGTGGCTGAGGGCCGGCACCTTGTCCTCTGCCTCCGTGGCGCCGCCGGCCACCCGGTCCTGCCAGGTCTTCATCACCGTGGGATCCGTCGGCCTGGTTAGCAGCGACACGGCGACGTAGACCACCGCGGAGGACAGCAGGCCGTAGTAGATCGGTTCGTTGGCGTAGATGCCGTCCAGCGGGACCTCGGCGTTGATTTCCAGCACGATCATGGTGCCGAGGGTCAGGACAGACCCGACGGCCATCGAGGCGGCCGCCGCTACACCGGTGCCGCGCTTCCACAGCAGGCCGCCCAGGATGGCGACCAGCAAGCCGCCGACGAGGATGTCGTAGGCGATGGTGAGCGCCGCGACGACGTCCTTGGTAATGATGGCGATCACGATCGCCACGACGCCCAGGCCCAGCACCCACATACGGTTGGCCTTGACGTCATGCTCCGGGTTGTCCGTGTCGTCGGTGTTGATGTTCTTGCCGAACCAGCCGGCGACAAAGGGCAGGACGTCGGCGCGGGCCACGGTGGCTGCGGCGATCAGGGCGCCGGAGGCGGTGGACATCATGGCGGCGACGGCTGCGGCGAGCACCAGGCCGCCGATGCCGATCGGAAGCAAGTTGGTGGCGACCTCGGCGTAGACCACGTCCTTGCCGAGGGCCTTGACGTCGATGTCGGGTAGCGCGACGCGGGCGCCCAGGCCGATCAGCGCCCCGGCGGCACCGTAGAGGATGCAGTAGACGCCCGCCGTCGCGCCGCCCCAGCGGGCCACCGTGGGCGTCTTGGCGGTGAAGACCCGCTGCCAGATGTCCTGGCCGATCAGCAGGCCCAGGGTGTAGACGACGAAGTAGGTGATGATCGTCTGGATGCCGATGCCGTCAATCTGGAAGAAGCTGGCATCGACGCGGCTGCGGATCCCGTCGAGGCCGCCCGCGGCGTTGAGCGTGAAGGGCAGCATCAGCAGGAAGATGCCGATGGTCTTGATCACGAACTGGACCTGGTCGGCCAAGGTGATGGACCACATGCCGCCGATGGTCGAGTAGACCAGGACGATGGCGCCGCCGATGGCGATCGCGAGCGCCCGGTCCCAGCCGAAGAGGACCACGAAGATGGTGGCGTAGGCGCCGGTGGACGTGGCGCAGAGCATCAGCGTGTAGGCGAGCATCACAATGCCGGAGGTCTGGGTGGCCCGGCTGCCGTAGCGCAGGCTCAGCATCTGGGAAACCGTGTAGATCTTGAGCTTTTGGATGGTGCCGGCGAAGAGCAGGCTGAGCAGCAGTACGCCGGCGCCGATCGCGACCACGAGCCACATGCCGGAGATGCCGAACTTGTATCCCAGGCCGACGCCGCCGACTGTCGAGGCGCCGCCGAGCACGACGGCGGCCATGGTGCCGGTGTAGAGGAAGGGCCCGAGCCGGCGGCCTGCCACCAGGAAGTCGCTGTTGTTCTTCGTGCGGGACTTGCCCCACCAGCCGAAGGCCAGCATGGCGACGAGGTACACCACCACGATGGCGATATTGACGAAACTTGCGTCCATAAGGGGGCTCCTTGGAGCTGTTCGGAAGCAGCATAGGATCCCCGGCCCGCATCATTGCGGCCGGAGTCCACTGCTGCTTGACGGGAGTTGACGGGAGGGATTCGGCTGGACCACCCACCCCATTGCCTAATAGGCAACACTTGTTGCCAAACACTAGGGTGTGACTCCGGTAACAGTCAAGGCATGACTGCGGCGTGTCCTTCCGGGCGCTCTGGGGGCGGTCTGCGGCTAGGATTGGCTCCAATGATGGGGCCGCGCGGCCGGCCGTGAAAGGTTCCCTTATGAAGGCTCTACCCGTTGAACCGAGCAACGTTCCGGTTGCCATCGGTTCAAGGATCCGTGCCGCCCGGCAGTCGCAGCGGCTCACCATCGAACAGGTCGCGGATGCTACCGGCCTGACCAAGGGCTTCCTTAGCAGGGTGGAACGGGATCTCACCTCGCCCTCGGTGAGCTCGCTGGTCACGCTGTGCCAGGTGCTCTCGATTTCGATCGGCGAGCTGTTCGCCGCGCCGGAAACCCACCTCACCAAGAAGGGGGAGGGCCCCCGGATCTCGCTCGGCGGCGAGGGGATCGTCGAACGCCTGCTGACCGCCCGCTCCGAGCGCCGGGTCCAGATCATCCAGGCCGTGATCGAGCCCCGGGGCCGCGGCGAATCCGAGCTTTACGCCGTCGACTGCGACGTGGATGTGCTGCACGTGGTCAGGGGCAACATCCGGCTCATCCTCACCAACGAGGAATTCGAGCTGGAAACCGGCGACACCGTCACCTTCCCCGGCCGGGAGCCGCACACCTGGATCAACCCCACCAACGAGCCGGTTGAGGTGCTCTGGGTGCTGGTTCCCGCCGCCAGCCGGTAGGTTTTGCCTGGCCTTGGCCGCGTGGGGCAGGCCGCGTTCCTGCCCGGTTGTTGGCTCCCCGGCTCGTACCTAGCCGCGGTGAGCCCCGGAAATCCGCGGGTCGACGCGGCGGTGCGGCCGTCCGCCGTCGTAGAACTGGGCGGGAGCGTCAGCAGGCAGGCGGGGGCGGTCCAGAACCCGGCCTGGACCTGGGTGTGTTCCTTGGGCGGGCCGCGCTGGGCCGGCCGCCTTCCTGCCCGGTTGTTGGCTCCCCGGCTCGTACCTAGCCGCGGTGAGCCCCGGAATTCCGCGGGCCGACGCGGCGGTGCGGCCGTCCGCCGTCGTAGAACTGGGCGGGAACGTCAGCAGGTAGGCAGGCAGGCGGGGCGTCAGCGGCCGGGCCGCGGACCCCGGGCCAGGACGGCCCGGATCTCGGCCAGAACACGCTCCGGCTCGAACCAGATGTGTTCAGGCATGTACCGGAGCACGGCAAAACCGTTCAGTGTCGACGCGTTGTTCCGGCCGAGGTCCCGGCGGAGCGCGTCGCGGTTGGAATGGAACGCGAAGCCGTCCACCTCAACAATGAGGAACCCGTCGAGCAGGAAGTCCACCCGGCCGATCCCGGGCAGGTGGACCTGGGCGTCGAAGCCGATTCCGTTGGTTTTGAAGAGGTGCTGGGCGTCGACCTCAACAATGGATTCGGCCCTCAGGCCCAGGAGCTGCAGCGCCGTGCGCACCGGCCCGGATCTCTTGCCCAGGAGCTCGCCCTTCAGCAACTCCAGGGGCACACCGTGGAGTCGTATTGCCGAGGTCGCTATCGCCGTCGACGCCGGGGGCGCCAGGCAGACCAGGGCATGCAGCACCACGTCCTCGACTGCCGCCAGGGGGAGGGATTCGTGACCCTCGAACCTGACCGTCCGGTGCCTGACGAAGCCGCTGCCGTGGCCGTGGTTGCAGGCGAGATGGTGGCGGTCCGGCGGTTCGCGCAGCCACAGGCCGTAGTGTCCGGCGGCGCTGGCGCAGCTGACCCGGGCATTGTGCCGGACTGCGGCTACGACCTCGGGCGCGCACCCGGGAAGGACAAATACGCCCCGCCGAAGTCGCTGCAATCCGGCGTCGGGCAGGCGGGCGAGGTCCGTGCGGGAAAAGCCCGCGGACAGGAGCTGGCCGGTCCGGGCGACGCCGCCCACCCGGCCGAGGTAGTCAAGGAGGTCCATCAGGCCAGTACAGGGGTTGCGACGGGTCCGGCGACACCGGGCAACCGGGCTATCTGGACAACCCCCGGCCGCCCCGGCCCCGCCCCGACCGCGCCCGGACCCCGTCCGGAGCCCGCCCCGACCGTGCCCAGGACCGCCAGAATCAGCGCTCCCGCCCAGTTCTCCGCGGAAGGCCGACCCCTGCGGCCAGTGAAAGCCCGGAAAGACAAGCCCCGTCCCGGGCGATGCACGTTGCGTAACCCAAGAACTGGGCGGGAACGCTGGCCGGAGCGGCAGGACCCCCGGGATCACGCCCGCAGCACGCGGAGTAGAAGAGGTTTGGTAAACAACTGATGCGCTCCGGGCAACTTTCGAGTGTATGATGGCAGTCACACCCGTCGGACAACCCTCGAAGGAGACGCCTCTCTTGGAAGAGCTGCGCATCGAAGCCAATGGCAACCTTGGCCCCATCGATTCCTCCCGCATCCCGCGCTACGCCGGCGCCGCCACCTATGCCCGCCTGCCGCGGCTGGACCAGGTGGCCAAGGCGGACGTCACGGTGGTCGGCGTGCCCTTCGACTCCGGCGTGTCCTACCGCCCGGGCGCCCGCTTCGGCGCCAACCACGTGCGCGAGGCCAGCCGGCTGCTGCGTCCTTACAACCCGGCCTGGGACGTCAGCCCCTTCGAGAACATCCAGGTCGCCGACGCCGGGGATATGGCCGTCAATCCGTTCAACATCAACGAGGCCATCGAAACCATCCAGCAGAACGCGCTGGATCTCACCGCCGCCGGCAGCAAACTGCTGACCCTGGGCGGGGACCACACCATCGCGCTGCCCCTGCTGCGTGCCGCGGCCGAACGCGCCGGGCAGCCCGTCGCCATGCTCCACTTCGACGCGCACCTGGACACCTGGGACACCTACTTCGGCGCCGAGTACACCCACGGCACACCCTTCCGCCGCGCCGTCGAGGAAGGCATCCTGGACACCGAGGCGATCAGCCACATCGGCACCCGCGGCCCGCTCTACGGCAAGAAGGACCTCGACGACGACCACCGCTTCGGCTTCGGCATTGTCACCTCCGCCGACGTCTACTACCAGGGCGTGCTGGAAACCGTGGCCAAGGTCCGGGACCGGATCGGCAACCGCCCGCTCTACATCTCGGTGGACATCGACGTCCTTGACCCCGCCCACGCTCCCGGCACCGGAACCCCGGAGGCCGGCGGCATCACCAGCCGCGAGCTGCTGGAAATCATCCGCGGCTTCCGCGGCATGAACCTGGTGGGGGCCGACGTCGTCGAGGTCGCCCCCGCGTACGACCACGCCGACATCACCGGCGTGGCGGCAAGCCACGTCGCCTACGAACTCGTCACCCTGATGGCCGACAGCGCTGTCGACGGCGACCGCTCCGGCGCCCCCAGCGGTTACGCGGCGCAGGCCCTCGGCCGCGAATCCCGCCGTCCCGCAGGCTTCGCCGCGACAGCGGCCCAGCAGGTCCAGAGCGGAGCCGCGCAGTGACCGGGGTGCGCAACGGCGGAGACCTCGTCGTCGAAACCCTCGAGGCGCTCGGCGCCAAGACGGTCTTCGGCATCCCCGGCCAGCACGCCCTGGGCCTCTTCGACGCGATGGGCCGCGGAAACCTGCACTTCGTGTCCTCGCGGGTGGAGAACAACTCCGCCTTCGCCGCGGACGGCTACTCCCGCGCCACCGGCGAAGTCGGCGTCCTCTTCCTCTCCACCGGCCCCGGCGCGCTGACCTCGCTGGCCGGACTGCAGGAGGCCTACGCCACCGGCGTGCCCATGGTGGTCATCGCGAGCCAGATTCCCCTGGAGGGCCTCGGGGCGCGGCGCAAGGGCATGCTGCACCAGCTGGATGACCAGAAGGCCTCGGCCGCCAACGTCACCAAGAGCCAGCGGTTGATCCAGCACGCCTCCGGCATTCCCTCGGCCATCCAGGACGCTTGGACCGAAGCCATCTCCTCACCGCAGGGCCCGGTGTGGATCGAGGTCCCGCAAAACGTCCTGCTGGACCCGATCATGGTGCCGCCGGTGGAGGACGCGCTCGCCGAAGCCGCGGACAACCCGCCCCGCGTGGAGCTGGTCCGCGAAGCCGCGAAGTGGCTCTCCGAGGCGAAGCGGCCGGCCATCATCGCCGGCGGCGGCACCCGGCGCGGCCGGGCGGAGAGGTCGCTGCTGTCGCTGGCGGAAAAGCTGCGGGCGCCGGTGATCTGCACCCCTGGCGGCAACGGCGCATTCCCCTGGAACCATGAACTCTCGCTCCAGTCCTGGATCGAGGACCAGTACATGACGGAGCTGCTCGAGGACGCCGACGTGCTGATCGTCATCGGCTCCTCGCTGGGCGAAGTGACATCGAACTACTTCACCTTCGAGCCCCGCGGCCGGATCATCCAGATCGACGCCGAACCCCGCGTGCTGGAGTCCAACCGGCCCGGCCTGGGCATCCGGGCCGACGCCGGCCAGGCACTCGCCGCCCTCGACGAGGCCCTGGCCGCGGCACCGGCCGGCGCCCGCCCCGACTGGCACGGCAACTCACCCGAGGCGCTGGTCAAGGACACCCTGGCCAAGGTCAAGGCCCGGCTGGAATCCCAGGACCTCGCCAAGGAACTGAAGTTCATGGCCGATATCCGCGAGGCCGTTCCCGCGCAGATGCAGACGTTCTGGGACATGACGATTTCCGCCTACTGGGCCTGGAGCTGCTGGGACGCCCGCGAGGGCCAGTTCCACTCCGCCCAGGGCGCCGGCGGCTTGGGCTTCGGCTTCCCGGCGGCGATCGGCGGCGCCGTGGGCCTGGAAACCACCGGCAAGCCCGGCGGCTCGGCCCGGGTGCTCGCGGTCTCCGGCGACGGCTCGGCGATGTACTCGGTCTCGGAACTCGCCACCGCCAAGCAGCACAACGTCCCGGTCACCTGGCTGATTGTCGACGACGGCGGCTACGGCATCCTGCGCGAGTACATGGTGGGCGCGTTCGGCAAGGCCACGGCCACCGAACTGGCCCGTCCCGACTTCGTGAAACTGGCCGAGGCCTTCGGCGTCCCGGCCGTCCGGGTGGCCCCGGAGGATGTGGGGGACGCGCTCAAGGCGGGCTTCGCCGCGGACGGGCCGAACGTCGTCGTCGTCGAAACCCTGCTCAAGATGTTCGCCCCCACGCACCTGGACGTCTAACCCCCGCGCCCACATAGCGCGAACGAACACTTGAGGCCCCGAATCCACGCGGATTCGGGGCCTCAAATGTACGTTCGCGCTTTTTCGTGCAGGCTTCTTAGTTTCCCAAAGCAATCAATTTGCGGTATTGTTGCTTCGGGCAAGTAAGTAAGGGGCTTCCACACATGTCAGTTGCATCGACCACTGCAGCCAAGCTGGTCCACCAAATCTTCGATCTCCAGCGCGCCGTCCGCTGCGTCGCCGCGGCGAACCTCCGCGGCGACGATACCGGCGTCGCGCTCCAGGGCGTGCTGCGCTTTGTGGGGGAGGGGGAAACCCGTGCCACCCAACTCGCGGAGCGGCTCGGCGTCAGCGCTCCGGTGCTCAGCCGGCACCTCGCCGAACTGCTCGAGCAGGGCTACGTGGTCCGCCGGCCGGATCCCGAGGACGGCCGGGCGCAGCTCATCGCGCTCTCGCCGGCCGGGGTCGAGAAGCTGCGCTCCATTGAGGCGCAGCGCGCCGCCACCCTGCAGGGCTTCCTGCAGGACTGGAGCGAGGACGACGTCGAAGCGACCTCGCGCACCCTAAAGAAACTAGCTGAATCCCTCAGGACTTCAGCCCGGGCAAAGACGGCCGGAACCACCGACACGACCACCTTTGTTGAGGAGTAACTCCATGGCCAGCCATGCTGCCGCCGCCGGGCCGTCCCCGGCCCCCACCGATCAGGCGACCCCCGCACCGCCATCCCACCACGAACCACAGGCGGCCATGAGCCACCGGCAGATCATGGAAGCGCTGACCGGCCTGCTGGCGGCGTTCTTCACCGCCATCCTCAGCAGCACCATCGTGGCCAACGCGCTGCCCACCATCATGTCCGAGCTCAAGGGCACCCAGACCGACTTCGCCTGGGTCATCACCGCGGCGCTGCTGGCCAACGCGGCCACCACCCCGATCTGGGGCAAGCTGGCTGACCTCTTCAACAAGAAAGTCCTGGTCCAGCTCAGCATCGTGATCTTCGTGGCCGGCTCCGTTATGGCGGGCCTGTCAGAGACCATCCCGCTGCTGCTGACCGCCCGCGTTATCCAGGGCATCGCAATGGGCGGCCTCACCGCCCTGGCCCAGGCCATCATCGGTTCCATGATCCCGCCGCGCGACCGCGGCAAGTACTCCGGCTACATGGGCGGCGTTATGGCCGTCGGCACCGCCGGCGGACCGCTGCTGGGCGGCTTCATCGTCGACAGCCCGCTCGGCTGGCGCTGGACCTTCTTCGTCTGCGTCCCGCTCGCCGTCGTCGCCTTGATCCTGCTGCAGGTCACCTTGAAGATCCAGCACGTCAAGCGCCCGGCCAAGATCGACTGGCTCGGCTCCATCCTGCTGACCTCCGGCGTCAGCCTGCTGCTGATCTGGGTGTCCTTCGCCGGCAACCCGGACTACTACGACTGGTGGTCCTGGCAGACGGTCGCCATGGTGGGCGGCGGCATTGTGCTCCTTGGCCTGCTGGTGTTGGTGGAATCCAAGGTGGCCCAGCCCATCATCCCGCTCAAGATCATCTCCGAGCGCACCACCGCCCTGGCCATCCTCGCGTCCGTGGCCGTCGGCGTGGGAATGTTCGGCTCCTCGACGTTCCTGGGCCAGTACTTCCAGGTGGCCCGCGGCGCCACCCCCACCGAAGCAGGCCTGCTCACGCTGCCCATGATCGCGGGCAACCTGATCGGCTCGGTGCTCTCCGGCCAGCTGATCAGCCGGACCGGCAAATGGAAGCGCTACCTGATCGCAGGCGCCGTCGCGCTGATCGGCGGCCTCGGCCTGGCCGGCAGCATGGACCACACCACGGACCTCTGGCTGACCGGGATCTACACCGCCATCCTCGGCATCGGCCTGGGCCTGCTGATGCAAAACCTCGTCCTCGCCGTCCAGAACACGGTCCAGGCCAAGGACATCGGCACGGCCAGCGCCTCGGTAGCCTTCTTCCGGTCCGTCGGCGGCGCCATCGGCGTCTCGGTCCTCGGCGCCGTGCTGGGCAACCGGGTCAAGGAGCTCGCCACCGAAGGCCTCGCTGCCGCCGGAATCAAGGTCCCCGGCGGATCCGCGGGGGCCACCATGGACCTCAAGGACATGCCGGCACCCATCCGCGACATCATGCGGGCCGCCTACGGTGACGCGATCGCCGAGGTCTTCCTGATCTCCGCCATCATCGGGCTGGTGGCGCTGGTGGCCATCCTGTTCATCAAGGAAAAGCCGCTGCGCCGCACCGTGGACATCCGGCCGGAAGCTTCCGCCTCCGCCGCCGTCACGGGTTCGGGAACCGCCGCAGGCGTCGAAGCTGCCGCCGGGGCAGCCGCCCACGCCGCCGTCGCTTCCGCTCCCGCAGCGGGGTCCACCGCCGGGCACGCCGCCGGTCCCGCCGCAGCGGGGCACGACGCCGTCGCTTCCGCTGCGCACGACGCTCCCGCCACCGGCATCGTCGACCTTGACCGTGAGTTCATCGAGGTCCTGAGCCGGCAGCGCACCCATGGGTCCCGGTTCCCGGACGCGGCCAGGCAGGACCTGGACAGCCGCCAGAACGGCGACGGCGCGGCCAGGGCCGAGCGGGAAGGGGCCCGGCTCCGGGCCAGAACCATGGTGGCCGAGGCCCGCGCCGACGACGCCGACATTGTGCCGTTGCTGCTGCAGACCCAGCGGCTGCTCGCCGAGCAGCAGGTGCAGCTGGCGGAGGCCCTGCGGGCCGTGCACGAGCAGGCCGCGGAGCAGCGCGCGATTGCCGCCGAGCAGGCCCGGGTGGCCGAGCAGCTCACCACGCTGCGGCGCCAGCTCGCCAAGGAACGCAAGCTGCAGCGCGCCGCTGCCGACTACATCGCCACCCACGGCCGGCACCGCGGCGAGTAGCTAAAGAACGGATGCGGCCCCGCGGCCACCCGACAAGGGTGGCTGCGGGGCCGCTTTTCCCGGCGGCAACACGAGCACCTTCGACGCCGGAGGTTTCACCCCGGCAGGGGATTTCGTAGAGTGGGACAGCTGAGGCTGTCGGCCCCATCTGCTATTCCTTTCCTTGCCGGACTTCTGCTTTTTCCTCTTCTGCGATTCATGAACCATTCCAAAGGATCCGTGGGCATGCTTGTCACCCTCATACGGCGCTATTCCAAGCCGTATCTGCCGTATATTGCGGCCGTCGTCGTCTTCCAGCTGGCCTCCACCATTGCGGCCCTGTACCTGCCCAGCCTGAATGCCCAAATCATCGATGAGGGAGTCTCCCGCGGCGACACGGACTACATCTGGCGCACCGGCGGGCTGATGCTTGGGGTCGCGCTGGTCCAGGTGGTCACCGCGATCGCCGGCGTCTACTTCGGTTCCAAGGCCGCGATGGCGTTCGGCCGGGACCTGCGCCGCGGCGTCTTCCGGAAGGTCAGCAGCTTCTCCGCCCGCGATGTCAACGTCTTCGGCGCCCCGACGCTGATCACCCGCGGCACCAACGACGTCCAGCAGGTCCAGATGCTTATGCTGATGGGGCTGAACTTCATGGTGGCCACCCCCATCATGTGCATCGGCGGCATCGTGATGGCCCTCCGCGAAGACCTCAACCTGTCCTGGCTGGTCTGGGTCTCCGTCCCCCTCCTGGTGGTCGTGGTGGGCTACCTTGTGGTCCGCCTGATGCCGCTTTTCCGCTCCATGCAGGCCAAGATCGACCGGCTCAACGGCATCCTGCGCGAGCAGATCATCGGCATCCGGGTGGTCCGCGCCTTCGTCCGAGAGCCGCACGAAGCGCAGCGTTTCGGCGCCGCCAACAAGGAACTCACCGACGTCTCACTGAAGATCGGCGCGTTGTTCGTGCTGATGTTCCCGGCGATCGGCATGATCCTGCACGTTTCCACCGCCGCCGTGCTCTGGTTCGGCGGCCAGCGCGTGGACGCCGGGGAGATGCAGGTGGGCTCGCTGACGGCGTTCCTGCAGTACCTGCTGCAGATCCTGATGGCCGTCATGATGGGCACCTTTATGGCCATGATGATCCCGCGCGCCTCGGTCTGCGCGGACCGCATTGGCGAGGTGCTCGACGTCGAACCCTCCATCCACGAACCGCTCACCCCCGTCGCCCCGGCCGCCAAGGCGGGCCGGGTGGAATTCCGCAACGTCTCCTTCGCCTACCCCGGCGCCGAGGCGCCGGTGCTCAGCGACATCAGCTTCACCGCCGAACCCGGCCAGACCGTGGCGATCATCGGGTCCACCGGCGCCGGCAAGACCACCCTCCTGGCGCTGCTGCCGCGGCTCTTTGACGCCGCCTCGGGCGAGGTGCTGCTCGACGGCGTCCCGGTCACCCAGCTGGACCGCGCCGAGATCACCGGGCGCGTCGCGATGGTGCCGCAGCGGCCGTACCTGTTCTCCGGCACCATCGAGCACAACCTGCGCTTCGGCAAATCCGAGGCCACCGACGCGGAACTCTGGGACGCGCTCACGGTGGCCCAGGCCGCCGACTTCGTCCGGGAGAAGAAGAACGGCCTCGGCGCCCGGATTTCCCAGGGCGGCACCAACGTCTCCGGCGGCCAGCGCCAGCGGCTCTGCATTGCCCGCGCGCTCGTCACCGAACCCAAGGTCTTCCTGTTCGACGACTCGTTCTCCGCCCTGGATGTCGCCACCGACGCCCGGCTCCGGAAGGCCCTCAAGGCCAAGACCGCGGACGCCACCGTCATCATCGTCGGCCAGCGCGTCTCCACCATCGCGGACGCGGACCAGATCCTGGTGCTGGACAACGGCCGGATCGTGGACCGCGGAACCCATGAGGAGCTCCTCGCCAGCTCCAGCACCTACCAGGAAATCGTCGAATCCCAGCTGACCGCGGAGGCCATCGCGTGAGCACCAACAATAAGCGCAGCCCCGACACCGCCGGCAAGGCTCGCCACGAAGTGCCCGCCGAAACCCCCGCCGAGGCGCCCGAGGAGGACTTCTACGAGGAGGAATTCACCCCCGGCGAGGCCGACGGCGGCATGTTCGGCGCCGTGCCCGCGAAGAAGGCCCAGCATTTCTGGCCCTCGGCGAAACGGCTGATGGGCCTGCTGAAACCCGAGCGGGCCGGCATCGCCACCGTCCTTGCGATGGTGACGGTCGCGGTCGTCCTCAACGTCATCGCGCCCCGCATCCTGGGGCAGGCGATGGACGTCATCTTCGGCGGCGTGGTTGGCAAGCAACTGCCGGCCGGCGCCACCAAGGACCAGTTCATCGCCGGACTGCGCTCCCAGGGCCAGGACAACTTCGCGGACATGCTGGCCAGGATGGACGTTATTCCGGGCGTGGGCATCGACTTCCAGAAGCTCGCGTTCCTGATCAGCGTGGTGCTGGTGATGTACTTCGTTGCGAACATCTTCCTCTGGCTGCAGGGCTACGTCCTGAACGTGCTCGTGATGCGCGTGGTCCGCCGGCTCCGCGACGACACCGAGAAGAAACTCAACAAGCTCCCGCTGAACTACTTCGATACCCGCCAGCGCGGCGACACCCTCTCCCGCGTCACCAATGACGTGGACAACATCCAGCAGGCCCTGCAGCAGGCGTTCGCGCAGCTGGTGAACTCCGCACTGACGGTGATCGGCATTGTGATCATGATGTTCATCGTGTCCTGGCAGCTGGCCCTGATTGCGCTCATCGCCCTCCCGCTCTCCGGCGTGGCCGCCGGCATCATCGGCGCGCGCAGCCAGAAGCTGTTCGCCGCGCAGTGGAAGAACACCGGCGAGCTCAACGGCCAGATCGAGGAATCCTTCTCCGGCCACGACCTGGTCCGCGTCTTCGGCCGCGACGCCGACATGCTGGCCCGCTTCGACGAACGCAACGAGGAGCTGTACAAGGCCAGCTTCGGCGCCCAGTTCGTCTCCGGCATGATCATGCCCGTCATGCAGTTCGTCTCCTACCTCAGCTACGTGGGGATCGCCGTCGTCGGCGGGCTGCGGGTGGCCTCGGGCGGGATGAGCCTGGGCGACGCCACCGCGTTCATCCAGTACTCGCGCGAGTTCACCCAGCCGCTGGGGCAGATGGCTGGCATGGCCAACATGCTGCAGTCCGGCGTGGCCTCCGCCGAGCGGGTCTTCGAGTTCCTCGACGCCGACGAACAGGACGCCGAGACCGCCGTCGAACACCTCCCGGCCAAAACCGACGGGCACGTAGAGTTCAAGCACGTCACCTTCAGCTACACCCCGGACAAGCCGCTGATCGAGGACCTGTCCTTTACCGCCGAACCCGGGCACACGGTGGCCATCGTCGGTCCGACCGGCGCCGGCAAGACCACGCTGGTGAACCTGGTGATGCGCTTCTACGAGCTCAACGCCGGGGCCATCACGCTCGACGGCGTCGACGTCACCCGGCTCAGCCGCGCCGAACTGCGCTCCAAGGTGGGCATGGTCCTGCAGGACGCCTGGCTGTTCGGCGGCACCATTTACGAGAACATCCGCTACGGCAAGCTGGACGCCACCGAGGACCAGATCATGGCGGCCGCGAAGGCCACCTTCGTGGACCGCTTCGTGCGGGCGCTGCCGGAGGGCTACAACACCGTCATCGACGAGGAAGGCAACAACGTCAGCGCCGGCGAGAAGCAGCTCATCACCATCGCCCGGGCGTTTGTGGCTAACCCGTCGCTACTGATCCTGGACGAAGCCACCAGCTCGGTGGACACCCGCACCGAGGTGCTGGTCCAAAAGGCCATGGCCGCGCTGCGCACCGAGCGCACGAGCTTCGTGATTGCCCACCGCCTCTCCACCATCCGGGACGCGGACACCATCCTGGTGATGGAAGCCGGACGGATCGTCGAACAGGGCCGGCACGCGGAGCTGTTGGAACTGCGGGGCGCCTACTACCGCCTGTACATGTCCCAGTTCGCCGGGGAGGACGCTGAGACGTCCGTCCTGGAAGAGCCGACGGCGGTGCACAGTTGAGCGCCGGAGCGGCCGCCGGGGCCGAGCGCGCGGCTGTGCCAGGGGAGCCTGCTGCCCACGGAGCCGAGCGGGCCGTTGAACCGCGGCGCCTCGAGGTGCAGGTGCCGATGCGCTGGGGCGACATGGACGCCTATGGCCACATCAACAACGTGCAGCTCGTCCGGATCCTGGAGGAGGCCCGGATCGCGGCCTTCGGGCCGCCGCGCGGTGCGGGGCTGCCCGGCGTCGAACCGGAGGTGTCACTGTTCAACGACATCCCGGAGGGCACCCTGGCGCTGGTCGTGGAGCACAGGATCCGCTACGTCCGGACCCTCGAATACCGCAACGTTCCCGCCGTGGTGCAGTTGTGGGTCGGCGCGGTCAAGGGCGCCAGCTTCGACATCCACTACCTCGTCCAGGACCCCGTCACGGGCGAGGACTGCGTCAAGGCAAGCAGCCACCTGGCCTTCGTGGATGAGGCCACCGGGCGGGTCCTGCGCCTGACCCCGGAACAGAAGGCCAAGCTCGCCCCCTTCATGGCGGTCCGCCAGACCCACTAGCCCCTACCTCGCTGCCGGGATCGGTCCTAGACTGAACAGGCCCGCGGGATGCCTGCACGATGAGAACCTTAGGAGCACGGATCATGGCCAAGCGAAGCAAGATGAAGGCGCGGAAGAAGACGTGGAAAGAGCTCTCGCCGATGGCGAAGTTCGGCACCATCACGGCGGCCGTCGTCCAGCTGTCCCTCCTGATTGCTGCCCAGCGCGACATTTCACGCCGCCCGGCGGAGGAGATCCGCGGCAGCAAGGCGCTCTGGCGGGCCGCCACCCTGATCAACTTCGTTGGTCCCGGAAGCTACTTCACCTTCGGCGTCAAGCGCCGCCCGGCCCTCAAGTAAGGCCCCGGCCGCCGCGCGGCGGACACCGTCGGTACCGCGGCCGAAAGCTACTGGCCGGTAGGTACGGTGTGCGGCGTGATGCGGGTGTTCAGCTTAAGCCTGTAAATTGAAGGCATGACCCCCAACAAAAAGCCCGCCATGCACCGCGCCCTCGGCATCTCCAAAGAGATCGAAGACGCGGCGTGGTTTGTGCTTGGCCCGGGGCTGCTCGGCAAGGCGTCGCCGCTGGACGGCCGGACCAGGACGTGGTCCGTTGCGGCGGCCTCGGAGTTGCTGGAGCGCCTGGACCGGGGCATCCCGGATCCCAAGGCGCCCATGATGACCAACCTCCGCGGAAACCTGGAGGGCGCCACCCGCGGGGCGAAGCAGCTGGCCGTGGAACTGTTGTTCCTGCAGTCGCTGCCGCTGGCGCACGAGGTCAAGTCGCTGAAGGTCAAACGGGCCCGCGTGGCCGAGGCAGCGTCCTGGCTGGAGCCGCCACTGGAGCTCCCCGACGAACTGTACGCGGGCATGACGGACCATGGCGTGATCCGGGACCGCACCGCCGAATTCAACTGGACCATCTGGGACCACCTGAAGTGGCTGTGCCGCTTCGTGCGGCACGTCGCGCAGCGCCCGGCCGGCGTCGTGCAGGCCGCGATCAAGGACCCGCTGGCCTTCCACGAGCTCACCGCCGGCACCCCGGAAGACCAGCCCGCCATCCGGCGCAGCATCGAGTTCTTGGTCTGGCCGGCCTACTTCGAACCCGTCGTGGCCGACGTCGAACGCCAGGAGATTCGGGACGCGTTCGCCTCCCTGGTGGGCGGCGCCAAGGGCGACTCCGATGAGGAAGTCTCCGCTGACATCCACCGGATCCGGCTGCACCTCGACGAACAGGCCGGGCAGCGGATCGACTGGTACTCCCGGCAGCTGGTCAGCCAGTGGCGGAAGGTCGGCGATCCAGGCCGCCGCGCCTGGCTGCTGCGCAGCCACCACGACAACGCGGACGTCCTCGCCGCCTGGCAGGACGAGGAAGCGGTGACGCTCGACGTCGAACACCTCCGTTTGCTCGACCCGGGCGTCACCGCGGGCCTGGTCCAGCACGCCGTGGACGAGGATTACAAACACCTCAGCTATGTGGAGCGCGAGGACACCAAAACCGCGGTCTTCGCCTTCCTGACCGTGATGAAACCCGGCGACCTCACCCTCTACCAGACCTCCGGGACCGTCCGGGTGGGCGTGGTGCTGGGCGAACCCGAACACCACGAGGACAACCGCCGGCTCCGCCGCAAGGTCCGCTGGTTCGACGAGGTCCACTCGATGGCCGAGCTGCCCCGGCACGTGCAGCGGCAGCTGGCCAGCTCCGGGCTCATCGTGGACGTCACCCGGGTGATCCAGGCGCTCGAGACCCTGCTCCCCGCCGAAGCCGAGGCCGACGCCGGCGACGGCGCCGAGCCGGCCGCCGTCGTCGAACCCTGCGAGGGGTTCCGGCCGCTGACGGCGGAATTCGCCGCATCCCTGCACATGGACCTGGAGCCGCTGCAGGAAATCGCCGAACTGCTGGAGGAAAACCGCCAGCTGGTGCTCTACGGCCCGCCCGGCACCGGCAAGACCTACCTGGCCAAGCACCTCGCCGCCGAACTGGCCGGGGACACCAGCGACGAGCGGGTCAAACTCGTCCAGTTCCACCCCTCCTACGCCTACGAGGACTTCTTCGAAGGCTACCGGCCGGACAAGACCGACGAGGGCCAGGTCTCCTTCAAACTCGTCGCCGGACCGTTGCGCCGGCTGGCCGAGGAAGCCGCCAAGCCGGGTAACGAGAACAAACCGTACTTCCTGATCATCGATGAGATGAACCGGGCCAACCTGGCGAAGGTCTTCGGCGAGCTGTACTTCCTGCTCGAATACCGCGACGACCGGATCTACCTGCAGTACAGCCCCACCGAGCCGTTCTCGCTGCCGGACAACCTGTACATTATCGGCACCATGAACACCGCGGACCGGTCCATCGCGATGATGGACGCGGCCATCCGCCGCCGCTTCTCCTTCATCGAACTGCACCCCAAGACCGAGCCGGTGAAGGGCTCGCTGCTGCGCTTCCTGCAGGCCCGCGACCTGGACACGACGCCGGCGCTGCTGCTCGACGAGCTGAACAACGCCATCGACGAGTGGGACCGGGACCTGATGATCGGGCCGTCCTACTTCATGAAGAAGGCCGCCCAGACTCCCACCGGGCTGCGCCGGATCTGGAAGTACGAGCTGATGCCGCTGCTCGAAGAGCACTACCACGGCCAGCTCAACCGGGCCCAGCTGGAGGAGCGGTTCGGCCTGGAGCAGCTGATGGCGCGCCTTGCGCGCGTCTAGCCACGCCCCCGGCGGTTCTTCCGTCCGCCACATCGTCCTGGACGAGCTGTCCGGGGGAGTGGTGGAACGGATCGACGCCGGCAGCGCCGCCTACATCAACGGCAGCGGGCTGGCCAAGGCCTCACCGCTGGGCATGGGCCTGTTCCGGATCGAACCTGTCGGTAAGGTGGGTTCCGTGCGCACGCCTTCGGTGCAGCTGGAGGTGCGCCCCAAGGAGCGGCTGGGCCTGCACCGGCTGCTGTTCCTGCTCGGCTACACGCAGCATCAGGGCTTCCGGGACGACGCCGTGGCCGCCGTCGAGGACACCGACCTCTGGAGCGCCCTCGCCGAATCCCTTGCGCAACTCACCGACAAGGCGCTCAGCCGGGGCGTGCTGCAGGGCTACCTGAACGTCGATGAGTCGCTCCGCACCGTCAAGGGCAGGATCCGGATGTCGGACCAGATCTCGCGCCGGCCCGGCATGCTGGTGCCGCTGGAGGTTTCCTACGACGAGTTCACCGAGGACATCCCGGAAAACCGCATCCTCCGCGCCGCCCTCGAACGCATGTCGCAGGTGCCGGGGGTCCGGGCTGACGTGCTCAGCCGGTTGCGCCGGCTCAAGGGAAAGCTCGACGCCGTGACGCGCCTGCAGTCCGGGGCCCCGCTGCCGCCGTGGCGGGCCAGCCGGATGAACGTCCGTTACCACGCGGCCCTCCGGCTGGCGGAGGTCATCCTGCGCAACGCCTCGGCCGAGGCGGGGGACGGCAGGCAGCACTCGGCGTCGTTTGTGGTGGACATGTCCAAGGTCTTCGAGGACTTCGTCGGGACCGCGCTGCGCGAAGCCATGGCGGCGTACCCGGGCGAGATGCGGCTGCGCTACAACTCGATGCTCAACGAGGCAGTTCGGGACTCCGACCGGATCATGGTCCAGCCGGGCGCGGTGCATCTGCTCGGCGGCCGGCCGGTGATGGTGTACGACGCGAAGTACAAGGCGGCGTCCGACGTCGGCGCCTCGCTGTCCGCGGACCACTACCGGATGCTGGCGTACTGCACCTCGCTGAGGGTGCCCACGGCGTGGCTGGTGTATGCGGGCGCCGGCGAGATCAAGCTGCGCCGGATCCTGAATACGGACATCGACGTGGTGGAGTTCCCGCTGGATCTGTCCCTGCCGCCGTCGGACATCCTGGCATCGGTGGCGGACCTGGCCCAGCAGTCCTGGGGCGAAGTGGTCCGGCAGGCGACGATCAGCCGCTAGCGGTAGACCTACGCGGTGTCGTCCTGCAGGGACGTCGAGACGGACAGCAGGTGGGCCAGAAGGGCCTTTTCCGGTTCGCCGGGATTGTTGGCGACGTGCCCGCGGAGCTGTTCCCGGACGGCGGCCTCTTCGGGCTTGTCCTCGGAAAGAATGGCGTCGATGATGGCGGAAACCTGACGGCGCAAGGGCTCCAGATCCTCATGTGTTTCGGGGCTCCGGGCGGCGTGCCGCGTGCGGGTCTCGGTAGACAACAACAAGTGTGGCATGGTGCTCTCCTGCGGAGTTCGTAGTATCCCCACGTACTGACCAATAGAGTCCTAGTCCCCGAGTGTCGATTTTAGCCCAGGTAGACCAGTCTGTCTCGCGTAGCGGTAAGATATTTTTGATGTCTGTTTCAACCAATTCCCAGGCAACGCCCCCACAGCCCCCTCGCGCGGGCGGCGGTCGCATTCCTGCGGCCGGCGGTGAAAACACCGTCGGTGCTGCTGAGATTACCGGGATCCGGGAACGCATTTTGGACGTTGCGTACGAATTATTTTCGCGTCGTGGCGTGCGGGATGTGGGGATCAATGAATTGATCGCCCGGTCCGGGGTGGCGAAGGCCAGTTTCTACCGTCACTTCGCCTCCAAGGATGAGCTGGTGCTCGCTTTTCTGGAGCGCCGGGACCGGCAATGGACGGTAGCCACCATTATTTCCGAGGCCCGACGCCGGGGCAGCACCCCGGTGGAGCAGCTGCTGGCGATCTTCGATGTCTTTGCCGATTGGTTTGCGCGGGAGGACTTTGAGGCCTGCTCCTTCGTCAACATCCTGCTGGAGATGGGGCCAACCCACCCGCTGGGCCGGGCAAGCATCGACTACCTCGACAAGATCAGGGGCCATGTGCAGCAGCTCGCCGAGGAGGCGGACCTGGTTGACCCGGAGTCCTTCGCCCGGTCCTGGTACATCCTGATGAAAGGCTCGATCGTCGCCGCGGCCGGGGGAGACCGGGCGGCAGCCGGCGGGGCGCGGCAAATGGCCGAGTGGCTGATAGCGGCCCATCAGGCGTAGCGGGTCAGGCTTTGCTGGCCAGGAAGGTCTCGAGCTGCTGCTCCAGGCCAGTGAGGTCCTTGAGGTCGCATTCCCAGACGGTGAGCACTTCCCAGCCCGAGCTTTCAAGCAGGCGGCGCTGTTCGGCGTCGCGGGTCCGGGTGCGGGCGCGCTTGGTTTCCCAGAAATCCGCGTTGGATTTGGGTGCATGCTGGCCGACCCTGCAGTCATGGAAATGCCAGAAGCAGCCGTTGACGAAGATGACTTTATGGCGGCTGGCGAACACCAGGTCCGGGTTTCCGGGGAGCCTGCCACCGCGGGCTGTGCCGTGTAGCCGGTAGCGGTACCCCTTGGCGTGCAACATCCGGCGGACCAGCAGTTCGGGCTTGGTGTTCTTCCCCCTGATGCGGGACATGTTCCAACTGCGCCGCTCCGGGGTCAGACTGTCCGCCATGGTTTAAGTCTAGGCGGCCGCGCCCGGCCGCGGGCCTGGCCTAGATCTCCCGTTCGGGGTGCTCGCCGAACTGGAAGTGCCGACCGCTGACCGACGTCGGGTCGATCTCGACGTAGAAGTCCTTCAGGGTAGGCACCCACGGTTTCAGGTTCAGCGCCTCCGCCGCGGCGATGTCCGCGGACTGCTCCAGGACCCGTGCTGTGCCGCGAACTACTACCGACCATGCCTCTTCGGAGAGGATGCCGTCAGTTTCGAACAGCACCTTGGCGTTGATGGTGAGCTCGGCCAGCTTGTTGCCGGGGGCGGTGCGGAGGTAGAGCTTGCGGTTATTGACGGCGTAATTCACCGGAAAAATGTCCGGTTCACCGGCCACGGTGACGACGAGCCTGCCGTGCTGTGTGCCTTCGATAAGTTTCCAGGTCTCATCCTCGGACAGGTTCAGGATGGGGCTGTTGTCTGCGTGTTCGAACATCATGGGCTCATTGTTCTGTCCCGTGTAGAAAAATGCCAGAGGCCATCGGAAGTGATTGCCTGGGTTGTCGGCCGGGTTCCCGCCACTAAATTGTCCGACCCCCTCCCTAACGTTCTTTTTGTCCGGATTGCATCGCAGTCAATGACCGCCCGTGAGGGTATTTGGCCGTTGGCGGAGATGCCCCTCCGCGCCATGGGGGCGCTTGGGCCCGGGCACTTCACACCGCCAGGCGTTGCCTGGCCATGAATATGGGGAATCATGAGTACTTTCAATTCACACGGCACCGCGCCCGCGGACGCGCCGACGTCCGCCGTTCCGTCCCTGGGCGGCGCTCCGGCGCCGGCTTCGCGGGGTAACGGCTGGGGCATTACCGCGCTGGTGCTCGGCATTGTGGCTGTGGTTTTTTCGTTCATTCCGGTCATGGGCATCGTCGCCTTTGTCCTGGGCCCGCTGCCCGTCCTGTTTGGCCTCATCGGTGCCACCCGCAAGTTCGCCAAGAAGGGGGCCGCGATCGCGGGCCTCGTGCTGGGGATTTTGAGCATTGTCATCGCCGCCATCTGGATGGCTGTGCTGTCCGCTGCTGTATCGTCCGCCGACCAGGCGCTCAACTCGGAGCACAAGGTCCAGTATGTGGTAACCACCAACGGCAAGGCCTCGGTCAGTTACTGGACCAGCGGCGGGACGTCCCACGAGGACGCCAGCACTGGCTGGAAGAAGGAGCAGACCGTCAAGAATTCGGATCTGCTCTCCTTGTCTGTCATGGGGGATTTTTCGAACGCCGCGGCAAAGGTCGGCTGCGAAATCCTGTTTGACGGCAAGTCGATCTCGAAGAACTCGGGATCCGGCCAGGGCGCGATGGCAAGCTGCAGCGGTTCGGGGCTTGGGGCCGACAACAAGAAGTAGGCAAAGGAGCCGGGCATTGAGTCCGGCCGGGGGGGGGCAGGGCGTTGCTGGAGTGGAGACTTCGGCAACGCCCTGCCGCATTTGGGGATCAGATTCGGGCAATATCGGTGAATTTCGGGGGAGCCACGTGGGGCTTTTGAGGCGCATGGTTCCCTAGGGTCGTGTGCTTCGCAAGTGAGCCGACTGCCTGTGGATAACCCTTACGGCGAGAGTGCGGTGTCAGTTACCCTTAGGCATTGTTTGGATTCAGGCGTCTTGATTTCTATCGGGGGATTAGCTGAACATGACATCTCGCACTCCAACCTCCAGCCGCAGGTCAGCCACCGCAGTCGCCCTGCTCACCGCCTTCGCACTCATGGGAACGGCCTGCACCGGCGGCCAGGCGTCCCCGAGCGCAGCCCCAAGCAATGGGTCGACGAGCCAATCCGCGTCCCCCACTCCAAGCGACACCCCCACGCCCATCGCCACGGCCAGCTATAAGCCGGCGGACGCCAAGGGCCGGGCGCAGAACGTCCCGCTGCCGGTGCTCCCGGAGGCTGCGAAGGCGAAGACGAAGGAAGGCGCAATTGCGTTCGCTAAGCACTGGTTCAATCTGCTGAGCTACGGATACGAGACGGGGGATCTGCGGCCATTGAATATCGTCACCTCAGATAGTTGTGAACCGTGCGCAAAGGCGAAAGCGGTCATTAATGCTTGGAACACCGAGGGAAGGTGGCTGGTGGGCGGCTTGGTGACTACTCCGTCGGTCAGCACTGAATTCGTCCAAGGCGCCGATATGACTTATCAAGTTGCCGTGCAGGCGCATCAAACACCACTGACATACATGCGAAAAGACGGCAGCGTCGCTCGCCGCGGGTCTCAACCGGATGACACCGGAAATCTCCTATTCATCACCTTTGCCAAGGGGGCATGGAAACTGGTTGACATCGGCAGAATCGTAGGGTGAAACGTGGATTCGGCTGTTGCTTATAGGAGGTGGGTGTCGGCAACGCTGTTGTCAGTGCTCATGACGTTTTCCGCGGGCGCGTCTGCCGGGCAAGCGGACCCGGACATTTTCGGTGACTGGCGGCCCGATGGTGCTCGTCTTGATGGGTGGAGCTGGGACCAGGTAGCCAGAAAGTTCGTGCATCGGGAGCCAGGCGCTATCTCGAGCGATCCTTTTCAGTACAAATACGAACTCCAATGCCATCTCGGTGGTGGCGACTTCGATGCCGACTGCCTGGCGACCGTGTTGGAATGTAAGAACGGGCCTGACGGCAAGGATGGCATTCCCGTCACCTGGCTCAAGGCCCCAGCCGGGGTACCCAATCCGGTCTGGAGCTATCACTCCGGGCCAACGTGCTTGTTTGATGCACGACCTGAAGATTTGTTGCCGCGCATCGCCGCCATGATCCAAACCGAATTCCAGAAACTTCCCGTTGCTCCGGGCCGGGCCACCGCGCAGCCGAGTCCCCACAGCCTGCGCGGCGCAGAAACGAACTTCTTTGCCGAGGCCGCAGAGCAGCAATTCGACATCAAGATCCTGGCCCAGGATGTCCACGTCGACGCAAAACCAGTCCAGTACGCCTGGAACTATGGTGACGGGAACTCACTCGGCCCGCAGAATGCGGCCGGTGGCCCGTTACCGCAGGACCGGTGGGGTGAAAAGACGGCCACCAGCCACGTTTACACCCGGACCGGCGACTTCCCGGTGGTGCTGACCACGTACTTCCAAGGGACCTACTCGGTCAACGGCGGTCCGCCGCTGCCAATCCCAGGCCAAGGACAGTTCAGCTCCCCGCCGCAAACCGTCAGCGTCTGGCGGTCCATCACCCGCAACTACGCAGACGACTGTCTCCAGAATCCCCAAGGCCAGGGCTGCCCCGGCGCACCACCGACCTCGCGATGATTCGAGCGTGATTCGAGTCTCAAGCGGAATAGTTGCAGGCGCTGGATTGCTTGCACCCGTGGACACAATCCACGCGAAAGGAACTGCGCATGCTGTTTTCCCAAATGACCCTCGGCCAGCTGGAACTACCCAACCGGCTCGTGATGGCGCCACTGACCCGCCTCCGTTCAGGCAAAGAAGGCGTTCCCGGACCGCTGGTTGTTGAGCATTACCGGCAGCGCGCCTCGCTCGGCCTGATTGTCAGCGAAGGCACCTATCCCAGCCCGGCCGGACGGGGCTTCCCGGGCCAGCCCGGCCTGGTCACCGAGGAACAGCTCAAGGGCTGGTCAGCGGTCACCGCCGCCGTCCACGCAGAGGGCGGCAGGATCTTCGCCCAGGTGATGCACGCCGGCCGGGTCACTCATGAGGACACCACCGGTGGCCACGAGGTTGTCGCCCCGAGCGCTATCGCCATCGACGGCGTGACCCGCACGTACGAGGGCAAGCAGGCGTTCCCGGTTCCCCGCGCCCTCACTACCGAAGAGCTGCCCGCGATCCGTGAAGAGTTCGTCCAGGCCTCCCGCAACGCGATCGAAGCCGGCTTCGACGGCGTCGAACTCCACTCCGCGAACGGCTACCTGCTGCACGAGTTCTTGACTCCGGCAGCGAACCAGCGCGACGACAACTACGGCGGCTCAGCCGAAAACCGCGCCCGCTTCGTCATCGAAGTTGTCCAGGCTGTGGTGGACGCCATCGGCGCGGACCGCGTAGGCATCCGCATTTCGCCCGAGCACAACGTGCAGGGCGCTACGGAGCTGGACTCCGCCGACGTCCGCGAGACCTACGGCTACCTGGTGGACGCCCTTGCTCCGCTGAAGCTGGCCTACCTCAGCGTGCTCCACAAGGAGCCCACGAGCGAACTGGTCCAGGAACTGCGCTCGCGCTTCGACGGAACGTTCCTGCTGAACACCGGCTTCGGCGTCATCACGACCCCCGAAGAAGCCAAGGCGCTCGTCTCGGACGGCCACGCTGATGCTGTGGTCGTTGGACGCCCGGCCATCGCTAACCCCGATCTGGTTCGTCGCTGGCGCGAAGGCCTCCCCGTCAACGAGCCCGACGCGGGCACCTTCTACACCGAAGGCGCCGAGGGTTATACCGATTACCCGGCCTACCAAAACTAGGAGTCCGGCACCGGCCTAATCATTGCCGGGACATGCCCCCTGCACGCTGCGAACAGTGGACAGAATCCCTTTCTGTCCACTGTTCGCGTTTAAGGATGGTCATGTCCCTCGGAGCGGTCCGGGAGCGAGGGGCATGTCCAGTGGTGCACGCAGGAAGAGGGCATGTCCCGTGGCGGGTGCGAAGAAGGGGCATGTCCCTCTAGACGGCGGCAGCGGGCACGGACCTCTGGCAGAGGCCGATGAAGCCGCCCAGCTGTTCCAGGCCTTCCGGATGCGCCGGCAGGTAGTTGGTCAGCTCGGGGGCACGGACGACGACGGCGCGCCACTGACCGCGTGAGACCGCCACGTTGATCCGGTTCCGGGAGAGCAAGAACTCCATGCCCCGCGGCGCCTCAGCCACCGCCGAACACGCCATGGACACGATCACCACCGCGGCTTCCTGCCCCTGGAACTTGTCCACGGTCCCCACCCGTACGCCGGATAGCCCGGCCCGGTCCAGGGCTTCGCGTACGAGGTTCACCTGGGCGTTGTAGGCAGCAACCACAAGGATGTCGGCGGCCCCGACGGGGCGTGTGCCCTCAGCGGTGTGCCACGCCAAGCCCAGGTGGCGCCGCACC
The DNA here is from genome assembly GCF_964021775.1 of uncultured Arthrobacter sp. GTDB lineage: Bacteria > Actinomycetota > Actinomycetes > Actinomycetales > Micrococcaceae > Arthrobacter. The sequence goes on along the minus strand of NZ_CAXHZI010000013.1, from coordinate 29,340 downwards.
TGCCGGACAACCTCGGCGGCCTCTTCCGGGGACGACGTCGTGTTGCCGCTGTGTGGCACCATCACGGTCTCGATCCCGGCCGGAACTCCGTCCAGGTGGCGAAGGTCCGCCGCGGGCGCGGACCGCAGCCGGCCCTCGTAGGACAGCTCGGAGACGGCCAGGCACAGCTCGGAGTGCATCCGCCACGAGTCGGCCAGGAAGTAGCCAAGCTCCGGCGGCAGGGTGGCATGCCCGGCGGAGATCCAGCCCAGGGCCGACTCGTCAACCGGCTCGGGGTGCTTGCCCTGGCTGACCTGCGGGAGCTGCTGCGGGTCGCCGAGCAGGAGCAGCCGGCTGCTGGCCTGGGCGACGGCGAGCGTGTTGGCCAGGGAGAACTGGCCGGCTTCGTCGATGACCAGCAGATCCAGTGCGCCCGCCGGGACCGTGGCGCCGGTCATGGTCCACGCCGTGCCGCCGATCAGGGCGCCTCCGCGGGAGTCCAGCAGCGCCGCTACGTCCTTGGCGGTGCGCGAGTGCCACGGCAAGGCATTGTCGTGCTTCACGTCCTTCGCCACCAGCTCCGGGTTGACCCCCGCTTTGGTGACCGCCGTCGTCAGCAGGTTCTCAACCACGGCGTGGGACTGGCCAACGACCCCCACCTTCCAGCCACGGGCCACGAGCCTGGCGATGACGTGGGACCCCACATGGGTCTTGCCGGTGCCCGGGGGACCCTGCACCGCCAGATAAGAGCGGTCGAGTCCCAGGACCGCTGTCGTGATGGCGTCGATGAAACGGTCCGGGCCCTCGCCTGGCTGCGGCAGCGACTCACCGCCGGCAAGCCGGGGTGGGAGGCGCCGGACCAGGTCAAGGGCCGGGTGGCGGGGGATGGCACCGGCCCGCAGCCCGGCCGCCACCAGGTCCGCGAGCGAGTCCAGCGACTGCTCCAGGCTTTTGGTGGCGAGCGGCTGGTCCTCGGTCAGCGCGATCGGCAGCTCATTGTGCGGAGGCACGTTCCGGTGCAGGCGGTCGCGGATGACGACGGTGTCCTTGCCGTCGTCGTGACCCAGTTCGAGGATCTCCGTGCCGAACCATCCGCTCCGGCCGGCACCGTCCTTGCCGGTGCCCTCCAGCCCCTCGGGAAGCGGAAGTCCGTACATGCGGAACCACTTGCTGCCCTCGCGCAAATCCGAGCCGGGGCTGACGGTGCCGGTCAGCCGGACCCGCCGCTCCGGCAGCTTCCGGCCTTCCTGCTGCCAGTCGTCAAGGATCTCGGCGGAATCAACCAGGAAGACGTTCCGGTCCCGCTCGTGGGTGTCCGGGCCCTGCTCGCACCGGTCGAAGTGCGCCCACCAGAAAGATTTGCGCTCCCGCCGGTGGTAGCTCACCGCGGCGGCCAGCATCGCCACGGCCTTGCGGTCCTCCTCGGTCAGGCCGCTCCCGGGTTCGGCGAAGCTCATCAGCGCCTGCCCGGCGGGACTCAGCAGGGCCTCCGCGCCGGGGGAGCCGGCGTCGTCCGGGCCGCTGTCCGGCCCGGACCCCGCGCCACCACCGCCGTCCGGGCCGGGCGCCGCACCGCCGGGCGGACCGGAGCCTCCGCCATTCGGCTCCGCACCGCCATGCCCGGTTCCCGCGCCACCGCCGCCGCCGGGCCCGGACCCACCGTCGCCGTCCGTCCCGGGCCCCGCCCCGCCGGGCTCGATTCCGCGTTCCTTGGCCCGCTCCAGCAACCAGTTCCGCAACTCCAGGGTCGAGAGGCAGTCGTATTCGTTGTAGTCGGAGATGCCGGCGAGGATGTCCGCGGCCTCCTCGCCGCGGCCGCCGTCGCGCGCATCGCAGTAGCGGGCGTAAGCCACCACGGAGGCGCCGGCGTCTTTCACCTCGCTGGTGCGGAGGTTCGTGCCCATGTAGAGCGGTTCAAGCTTCTTGATGCTGTACGAGTTCTCCGAGATGCGGATGCTGTTCCGGACCGTCTGGTACAGGTCCACGAGCAGGCCCTCGCGGAGCCACTCGTCCACAATGTCCTCGCCGGCCACGTGCAGCACCGAGAGCTTTCGCAGCGCCGTCTTTTCATACGGTGCGTAATGGTAAACGTGCATGGCGGGGTACGTGCGCCGGCGCTGTTCCACGTAGTCCAGGAAGTCCAGGAACGCCTGCTTCTCCGCAGCCCGGCTGTGCGCCCAGAACGGCCGGAACACCCCCGGATCGCCCGGGCCGGTGGGCGCCTCGATGACGCCGAAAAGGTACTCAAGCCCCCACACCCCGGTGGCGCTGTCCTGCCACAGCGGATCGCCCTCGAAGTCGAAGAAAATGTCGCCCGGACTGGGCGGCGGCAATTCAGCCAGGGCGTTGTGCGGCAGCACGGCGTACCGCAGGGTGTGTTCCTCGCCCTCCTTGCGGTACCGGACCTCCCCGTCGGCAGCGCCCACACCGCTTTGCATCCGGGCCTGTTCCTGCAGTCGCAGGAGCGCAGGCGTGGGCTTGGCGAGCGGCGTTTGGGCCAGCTCCGTGACGGTGTGAATGCCGAGTTCGTGGAGGTTCTTGCGCTGCACCGAGTTCATCCGTGCCACTAGGAGCAGGTCGTCGGTGGCCTTGACCTGTTCCTGGCAGTAATCGCACCGGCCGCAGGCGGCAACACCCGCCGCACCCCAGCGGACAGCGTCAGCCTGGGCCCTGTGCGCCGCGGTCAGGTCCAGGAAACGCTCGCGCCGTTCCCGGAACACGGGCAGGATCTCGGCGAGTTTGTGGTGGGTCCGGACGTAGTCGAAGCCGCCGTCGGCCAGTTGCACCGTGGCGCCGAGAACAAGCGTCACCGACGGGTCCACCGGGATGCCGGCCTTGAGCAGCTGTTCACCGTAGGCGGCGAGTTGCAGCAGGGCGGTCACCTTGGCGTGACGGGCCAGCTTCGTGTCGAACACGGCGTAGCCGCCGTCGGCCTGCCGCACCAGGAAGTCGGAGCGCCCGTGGAACTGGCCGTCGAAGAACGCGGCCTGGAAAACGACGTCGGCGCCCGCCCGCAACGCCTCGATGGATTCGTGGTGCTTGGCCGCCAAGGTGGCGCGGTCCATGGCAGTGGCGGGAACGACGTCGTATACCCCCCGCCCGCGGTCGGGGTCCCAGGTGCCGAACTCGCCCACAAACCCCTTGAGGACCTTGTGTTCGTGGACGTCGCCCAGCGCGGCCGCATGCCGGAGCATCTCGTCGGTGCCGAAGTCGGCGGCGGGGGCGCGGCCCAGTTTTTCATCGAGCTTCCGGAGCAGCTGGTATTCGCAGCCCACCGCCACCACGAGGTCACTCGCGGAGTAGACCAGGTCCGGCGCCGCGCCCGGTACTTCCGGTTCAAGGAAAAACACTGCGCCCCCGCTTTGCTTGGCTCTGGCCGATTGACTCTTTTGTTACCGCCTGGCCGGGTCCCGGCGCCGGCGATCTCTCTTCTGCCAAGCTACCAAAGCCCACTGACACTGAACGTGCTGACAACAGGGCCATGGGCTCTGGCCGCCGTCGCAGGAGCGGCGTAAGGTCAGCAGGACCATGACCGAACAACAACCCTTCGAGCTGGTCCGCAGCTACCCCCACTTTGAGTTGCGCCGCTATCCGGCGCACGTCGTCGCCGAGATCCGGGTCAACGCGAGCTTCGACCGCGCCGGAAATGCGGCTTTCCGCCACCTGTTCAACTACATCAGCGGCAGCAACAGCGCGTCGCAGAAGCTGGCGATGACCGCCCCGGTGATCCAGGGGACCGGAAGCCCGGGGTCCGGAGGGCAGGGGAGTCAGGGCAAGGGAACCTCGCAGAAACTGGCGATGACCGCGCCGGTACTGCAAAGCGGCCCACTGCCGGGGAAGGATACGCCGGCCGACTTCGTGGTCGCCTTTGTCCTTCCGGCCGGTATGAGCGCCGAAACCGCTCCGGTCCCGACAGACCCCGAGGTCAAGATCCGGGCCGTTCCCGGCTCGCTGGCCGCGGCGCTGCGTTTCTCCGGCAGCGGCTCGGAAACCGCCTTTGCGCGGCGCAACGACGGGCTGCAGTCGGCGCTGACCCTCGCCGGACTGACGCCAGTGGGGCCGCCGAGGTTCGCCCGCTTTGACCCGCCGTTCAAGCCGTGGTTCCTGCGCCGCAACGAGGTCGTGCAGGACGTGCAGGAGACCCGCGACGCCGCGGGAACGCCCGGCAGCTGACCCGGGTAAGGCAAAATGGCTGGGTGAGCCAACTCCCGCAGCACCCCGCCGTGACCACCCCGATAGAGACCCAGATCGCCGCCGAGCTCGGCGTGAAACCCTGGCAGGTGAAGGCGGCCGTGGAGTTGCTCGACGCCGGGTCCACGGTGCCGTTCATCGCCCGGTACCGCAAGGAAGCCACCGGGACGCTGGACGACACCCAGCTCCGCGGGCTCGAGGAGCGGCTCCGCTACCTGCGCGAGCTGGAGGACCGCCGTCGGACCGTGCTGGAGGCGATTGCCGCCCAGGGGGCGCTGACCCCGGAACTGCAGGCCGCCGTCGTCGCCGCCGACACCAAGTCGCGGCTGGAGGACATCTACCTGCCGTTCAAGTCGAAGCGGCGCACCAAGGCCCAGATCGCCCGGGAGGCCGGCCTGGAGCCGCTCGCTGACACGTTGCTGAAACGGCCGGAGCTGGACCCGGAACGCGAAGCCGCCCGGTACCTCAACGCCGAGCACTCCATCGGGGACGCCGCCGCGGCGCTGGCCGGGGCCCGGTCCATCCTCGTCGAGCGCGTCGCCCAGGACGCTGACCTGGCCGCCACGCTGCGGGAGCGGCTCTGGACCCAGGGCCGGATGGTGTCGCGGGTCAAGAAAGGCAAGGAGGCCGACGGGCAGAAGTTCAAGGACTACTTCGAGTTCTCCCAGGCGCCCTCCGGGATGCCCTCTCACCGGGTCCTCGCGCTGCTGCGCGGCGAAAAGGACGGGGTGCTGGAACTGGATCTCAGCGAAGCGGAACCGGACGACGACGCCGCCCTGGCCGCCGCCCGCGGCCGGTACGAAGCCGCCGTGGCCAGGTTCCTCGGGGTCGCCGACCGCGGCCGGCCCGCCGATGCCTGGCTGCTGCAGACCGCGCAGCAGGCGTGGCGCTCCCGGGTGCTCAGCCGCCTGAGCGGCGACCTGCGCAGCCGGATGTTCGCCGCGGCCGAGGACGAGGCCGTCCGGGTGTTTGCCGCGAACCTCCGCGACGTGCTGCTCGCCGCGCCTGCCGGCAACCGCGCCACCCTGGGCCTGGACCCGGGGCTGCGCACCGGCGTGAAAGTCGCCGTCGTGGACGGTACCGGCAAGGTGGTCGCGACGGACACGGTCTACCCGCACGCCCCGGCACGGAAGTGGGACGAGGCGTTGCGCACGCTCCTGGCGCTGGCCCGCAAGCACGGCGTTGAGCTCGTGGCGATCGGCAACGGCACCGCCTCGCGGGAGACGGACAAGCTCGCGGCGGACCTGATCAAGCAACTTGGCGCGGACGCCGGCAGCGCGCCGCAGAAACTCGTCGTCTCCGAGGCCGGCGCGTCCGTGTACTCGGCGTCGGCGCTCGCCGCGGCGGAACTGCCCGGCATGGATGTGTCGCTGCGCGGCGCGGTGTCGATCGCCCGGCGGCTGCAGGATCCGCTCGCGGAACTGGTCAAGATCGAGCCGAAGTCGATCGGCGTCGGGCAGTACCAGCACGACGTCACGGCCGCGAAGCTGGACCGCAGCCTCGACGCCGTCGTGGAGGACTGTGTCAACGCCGTCGGAGTGGACGTCAACACCGCCTCGCCGGCGCTGCTGAGCCGGGTGGCCGGCGTCGGGCCGCTGCTGAGCGAGAACATCGTGGCGTACCGGAACGAGCACGGTCCCTTCAGCAAGCGCAGTGAACTGAAGAAGGTGCCACGGCTGGGTGCTAAGGCTTTTGAACAATGCGCCGGCTTCCTGCGGATCAGCGGGGGAGCGGAGCCGCTGGACGCCTCCAGTGTGCACCCGGAGGCGTACCCGCTGGCGCGGAAAATCAAGGCAGCAGCCGGCGGCGGTGCCGGCGCCGGTACGGCCGGCGGGAGCCTGTCCGCGCTCAATCCGCAGGACTTCGTAGACGGCTCCTTCGGCCTGCCCACCGTGCGGGACATCATCGCCGAGCTGGAAAAACCCGGCCGGGACCCGCGTCCCGCGTTCGCTGCGGCAACGTTCCGGGACGGGATCGAGAAGATCGCGGACCTCAAACCCGGGATGGTGCTGGAGGGAACGGTCACCAACGTGGCGGCTTTCGGTGCGTTTGTGGACGTCGGGGTGCACCAGGACGGGCTGATCCACGTCTCCGCACTGGCCAACCGGTTCGTGTCCGACCCGCGCGAGGTGGTCAAGTCCGGCCAGGTGGTCCGGGTCAAGGTGCTGGAGGCGGACCCGGAGCGCAAGCGCATCTCGCTGACGCTGAGGCTCGACGACGAACCGGCGGCGGGCCGTCCCGCGGCCTCCGGTGGTCGGCAAGGGTCCGGTGGGCGGCCAGGGTCCGGTGGACCCGCGGCCTCCGGTGGGCGGGGAGCTTCCGCAGGGCGGCCCGGTACCACGGGCAGCCCGGCGGCGCATTCGCACGACCGGGCCCGGCAGGGCACACCCAAGCCGGCCACCAAGGCGGCACCCCAGCAGGCCCCGGCCAACACGGCGATGGCGGAAGCGCTCCGTCAGGCCGGACTGGGTAAGTAGGCACGTTCCAAAGCCCCCTACCTACCGCTTATCGCGAATAAGCTACCGTTCATCGTGAAATCCGACTGATTCAGCGCTGAGATTCGCCGCTCGGGTGTGATCTGCACCATGATTGCCGGAGGCAACGGCCCCGAACGGAGGTCTTTAGCCTCTATTCCGCTGGGTCAGGCGCTTGGGGAGCGCCGAGACACCGACGTCTTTCGACAAGCAAGGGGAGCAGTTATGGGTTGGCTGGACCGAGAACGAACAATCGCCCCGCCGGGGTTCAACCGGTGGCTCGTGCCGCCCGCGGCGCTCGCCGTCCACCTGTGCATCGGCCAGGCGTACGCCACGAGCGTGTACAAGACGGCGCTGGTCAAGCACTTCGGCGCCAGCCTGACCGAGATCGGCGTGATCTTCTCGATCGCGATCGTGATGCTCGGCCTGTCCGCCGCCATTATGGGCACCTGGGTGGACAAGAACGGCCCCCGCAAGGCGATGTTCACCTCCGCCATGTTCTGGGCCAGCGGCTTTGTGATCGGCTCGCTCGGCATCTTCACGCAGCAGCTCTGGCTCGTCTACCTCGGCTACGGCGTGGTCGGCGGCATCGGACTGGGTATCGGCTACATCTCGCCCGTGTCCACCCTGATCAAGTGGTTCCCTGACCGCCCGGGCCTCGCCACCGGCATGGCCATCATGGGCTTCGGCGGCGGCGCCTTGATCGCCAGCCCGGTCTCCACCGCGCTGCTGAAGATGTACGACCCCAACTCCGGCGCCAAGGGCTGGATCGCCAGCGGCGACTCGGTCGGCAAGCTCTTCCTGACCCTCGCCGTCGTCTACCTCGCCTACATGCTTTTCGGCGCCTTCACCATCAAGGTGCCCGCTGACGGCTGGAAGCCAGCCGGCTTCGACCCGTCCAAGGTCAAAGCGTCCAAGCTGGTCACCACGGACAACGTCTCGGCGAAGAACGCCGTCAAGACCCGGCAGTTCTGGCTGGTTTGGATCGCCCTGTTCTGCAACGTCACCGCAGGCATCGGCATCCTGGAGCAGGCGGCCCCGATGATCCAGGACTTCTTCCGGAAATCCGACGGCGTGTCCCTGGTCAGTGCCGGAGTCGCCGCCGGCTTCGTGGGATTGCTCTCCATCGGCAACATGGCCGGGCGCTTTGCCTGGTCCGCGACCTCGGATGTCACCGGACGCAAGCGCATCTACATGGTCTACCTCGGCGTCGGTGCGTTGCTCTACACGGTGCTGGCGCTGGCCGGTTCCTCCACCACGGTCCTCTATGTTGCGCTCGCCTTCGTCATCATCTCCTTCTACGGCGGCGGCTTCTCGACGGCTCCGGCCTACCTGCGGGACCTCTTCGGCACCTTCCAGGTCGGCGCCATCCACGGCCGGCTGCTGACCGCCTGGTCTGCTGCCGGCGTCGCCGGACCGCTGATCGTCAACGCCTTCCTGGACGCCCAGGGCAAGCCCGGCCAGCTTAACGCCGCGTCCTACCAGCCGGCTCTGCTGACCATGGTGGCGCTGCTGGTGATCGGCTTTGTGGCCAACCTGCTGGTCAAGCCGGTCGACGCACGATTCCACGAACCCCGCCCTGACCGCGAGCGGTCGGCCGAACCCGCCATGGAGGCCTGAGATGAGCACTGCACACAACCCCGGCGCACCGGCCGCCGTCAAAGCGTCCACCGGCAAACTCGCGGTGGCGTGGGCGCTCGTCGGCGTCCCGCTGGCCTACGGGGTCTACGAGACCCTGACCCGCGTGGCGGCGTTGTTCGGCTGATCCATGACCTTCACCGCGCCTGATCAGTTCACCACCCGCCCCACCCTGCAGGGCACCTTCGGGATGAGTGCGTCCACGCACTGGATCGCGACGGCGGCGGCGCAGGCGGTGCTCGAACGCGGCGGCAACGCGTTCGACGCCGCCACGGCCGGCGCCTTCGTGCTGCACGTCGTCGAGCCGCACCTCAACGGCCCCGGCGGGGACATGACCGGCGTCTTCGTGACGGCGGCAGAGCCCGGCAAGCCGGTGATCCTGATGGGCCAGGGGCCGGCGCCGGCAGCAGCCACGGTGGAACACTACCGGGCCGAAGGGCTGGATCTGGTGCCGGGCTCGGGGGCGCTGGCGGCCGCGGTGCCAGCCGCCGTCGACGCCTGGTTCCTGCTGTTGCGCGACCACGGCACCTGGGAGCTGGACGCGGTCCTGGAATTCGCGATCGGCTACGCCCGTGACGGGCACCCCGTGCTGGGCCGCGTGGGCACCACGATTGCCGCGGTGGCGGAGCTGTTCCAGGAGCACTGGCCCAGCTCGGCCGAGCTCTGGATGCCGGGCGGCCGGATCCCGGCCGAAGGCGAACTGATCCGGAACCCCGCCTACGCCCGGACCCTGGAAAGGCTCATCGAAGCCGGGGCGGCGTTGGACTCTGACGGGTCCCGGGAGGCACGCATCGATGCTGCCCGCAGGGAATGGCGCGAGGGATTCGTCGCCCGCGCGATGGTGGAATCCGTGCAGGCCCCGCATCGGCATTCCTCCGGCACCGATCACCGGGGCGTGCTGGCGTTGTCCGACCTGGCCGGTTTCGGGGCCGGCTATGAGGCCGCCGCCACGGTGGATTTCCGCGGGCACACGATTGCCAAGACCGGGCCGTGGGGACAGGGTCCGGCGCTGCTGCAGACCCTGGCGATCCTCGCCGGGTTCGAGGACCGGTATCTCGATCCGTCCACCGAGCTCGGGGCGCACACGATCCTGGAGGCCCAGAAGCTGGCGCTGGCAGACCGTGAGGCATACTACGGCGACACGGACGTGCCCCTGGAGTACCTGCTGTCCGAGGAGTACTGCGCGGGCCGCCGTGATTTGATCACGGAGCAGGCATCACACGAATTCCGCCCGGGGAAGGTTCCGGGGCTCGAGCCCTACGTCCCGCAGCTGCGGACCGAATACACGCCGCCGGCGCTGGCCCGGAGCAGTGGGGGGTCCGGCCCGGCGGGACTGGGTGTCGGCGAGCCGACTGTGGCGCCGAGCGGGGAAACCCGCGGCGATACCTGCCACATCGACGTGGTGGACCGTTGGGGAAACATGGTCTCCGCCACCCCGTCCGGCGGCTGGTTGCAGTCCTCGCCCGCGATTCCGGAACTGGGTTTCTGCCTCGGCACCCGTCTGCAGATGACCTGGCTGGAGCCGGGCACGCCGTCCACCCTCACGCCGGGCCAGCGGCCCCGCACCACCCTGACGCCGACGCTGGTGCTGCGGGACGGGCGCGCCGTGACCGCGCTGGGTTCGCCGGGCGGTGACCAGCAGGACCAGTGGCAACTGCCGTACCTGCTGCGGACGATCGTGGGCGGCTACTCGCCGCAGCAGGCCGTCGACGCACCAACGTTCCATACGACGTCGATGCCTGGCTCGTTCTGGCCGCGCACTTGGGAGCCCGGCGGCGCCGTGGTGGAGGATCGTCTGGGGCAGGACGTTATCGACGGGCTCAAACGTCGGGGACACGTTGTGACCGTGGCCGGCGGCTGGACGCTCGGCCGGCTTTCCTCCGTCGTCCGCGACCCCGCGACCGGTGTACTGCAGGCCGCGGCCAACCCCCGTGGCGCCCAGGGGTATGCCGCCGGGCGGTAGCCGTTGCGGACTAGGGAGCCGACGGGGACGGTGGCTAGGTGCGGCGCCACGGACCAGAGTGGTTGGGTCCGAAGAATGCGAAGATGACGCGACGGCGAACTCGCCCGTAACGCCTTACTGACCGACCCCTTGCGGAACCGAGATCGCCCGTGTGCGCCATGATCATCTCCCTCGACGGTTGCTGTTAGAGCTGGGCGGGGCTGCTGCGTGTAAGACATCACACCGTTGTTTCTGACTTTGACGTGGCCCGTCGACGGCCGGGGCGCCGGCCTGATCCGGGCCGACTCTCTTCGCGCATCTGATGGTCGCGAGAACGATCCATCTGCTGCTGCACGCCACCGTCACTGCGGGCCGACGCATTCTTGAGCTCGGCGCGCTCCTCAGCATTTGAAGTAGTGGTTTATTTGGGGTGTTTGGTGGGGGTCGAGGTGGGGTGGCGGGATGAACCAGGGGATTCCGGTGCGGAGTTGGATGGTCCATTGTTCTTTGTGGATGAGGTGGTGGTGGTGGGAGCAGAGGAGGACGCCGTTGTCGGTGCTGGTGGTGCCGCCGCGGGACCAGTAGGTGATGTGGTGGGCTTCGCACCAGGTGGCGGGCATGGTGCAGTTGGGGAAGGCGCAGCCTTGGTCGCGGGCGGTGATGGCTTTGCGGATGTGGGGCGGGAAGATCCGGGTGGTGCGGCCGATGTCGAGGATGCGGCCCTGACTGCCGAGCAGGATGGGGATGATGTCGGCGTCGCAGGCGATTTTGCGGATGGTCGCGGCGGTGACGGGGCCGGTGAAGGCCAGGGTCCCGGTGCCGGTGAACCCGAACGGCCCGGCGCCGGTCCCGGGGATGCGGCCCCCGGCGCCGGTGAACCCGGCCCGGGTGCCGCCGATGATTCCTGTGCCGGCGAAGCCGGGCTGGCCCGCGCCGTCGTTAGTGCGGCCGGATGAGTCTATGGCCGTGTCGGGCGAGCCCGGGTCGGTGTTGGTGACGTGTTGGAGGCGTTCGAGGAGGTCGCGGTGGTCGATGGTGACCATGATCTGGGGCCGGTGTCCGCCGGTGGCGGGCAGCCCGCCGGACGCGAGGGCTAGTTTGCAGCCGCCGACCAGGCCGTCGAGGTATTTCTGTGGCCGGGACCGCCAGTCCAGCCCGCCCGGCACGAACCCCTCCGCCCCGGTAACCTCCCCGCCCACGCCCACCTCCCCGCCGCCGTCCGCCCCGGTCACCCCGCCGCCGTTGGCCCCGCCACTGTCCGCCCGGGCGGCCGGGTTGCTGTCGGTGCCTGTGCGGGCGGGGGTGGTGCGGGGGTTGGTGGCGGTGTTCATTACGGTGAGGAGGGTCTCGAATTGTTCGGTGGTGGCGAAGATTTCCAGGTGGTGCAGGCCGTGGCGGGGTTTACGGATGAACGCGCCCTGTAACTGGCGCAGGACCTCCTCGGAAGGTTCGGCGCCGTCCTGGTCGATGGCGTCCAGCCAGCGCCGGGTGACCCGGGCCAGGAAGTCCGGGTCGTGCTCGGCCGCGGTGGCCGTGAGGGAGTGTTCCATCCGGGCGGTCGTGGCCGGGTCACACAGGGGCCGGACCCGGTCCAGGGCCTGGGCGATGATGGTCGCGGACCGGGACGGCACGGTCCCGGCGGCCACGGCGGCGGCGAGTTCCTCATGCAGCGGCGGGAGGATCTGCCCGGTGATCCCGGTCCGCGGCAGGACCGCGGCGGTCAGGGACAGCCGGCGGTGCGCTTCGGTGCCGGTGATCTGCAACCGGTCCCGCAGGAAGTCCCCGCTCTTGCGGTAACCGTCATCCAGGACCGGGGAGTCCGCGGCGGCGGCTTCCTTCCGGGTCCGGTCCACCGCGGCCGCGCCGACAAGCTGCAGGAACTCCACCCCCCGGGCGAGTTCCTCGACCCCGGCGGCGTACTCCGCGGCCTCCGCGAACCCGAACAGCGCCGCGTCCCTAACCGCCGTCGCGCACAACTCCCGCACCTGCCCCAGAACACTCCCCAGCGACGGAACCCCGCACGCGGTATCACCGGCCCGGGAGGCCGGAGAAACGCTGAGAGCTGCACTGGATCCCATGAATCAATCCTGCCAGCGACCTACGACACTAAGAGCGGCACCAGGGCACGCGACGGAACGGCCGGCAAGACCGCCGCGCAGGAGCAGCACGCCCCGCACCACCGGCACCCGCCGGACAGCATCACCGGCCCGGGTGGCCGGAGGAGAGGTGAGAGCTGCACTCGTTCCCATGAACTAAGTTCATCACCGACCTCTGACAGTATTAGCCCCTGCGGAACGCACACCGAGCTAGCGCCCGCAGCAAAACTAAAAGCCTCAGGTCCCGCGCCCCAGCACCCGCGGCCGGCCAAACTGTGTCCGCACTCCGGGCGAAAACAACACCGACTCGGGCGGGCCGGAGACCGTGATGCCCGCTGCTGCGATGAGCTGGTCTTCCAGGGCAGTCAACCGGGCACGGAACAGCGGCCAGGGACTGTGGGTATTGGGAACGTAGAGCGTCTTACCGCGGAAGCGGGTGTGCAGGCCAAACCGGGCTGTGAGGTGGATGGACAGCGGGTCGGTGGCATCGGCGTCGAACTGTGGAGCCACCGCGAAATCGCTCCGCGCCCCGCCCCCGAACCGGCGCACCGAATAGCCGGTCGAGGGGTCCGCAGGGTTTGCCCCCCGGAAGCGGTCACGGGACCACACGTAGGGGATTCCTGCGGCGCGCGCCGCCAGAACCACAGCCAGACGCGAGGCGTCAAGGCTCAGGAAAACAACACCCTTGGTGCCGTCCGGCTCCCGGGAGTAGAGCCGCACATTGATCTCGTTGAAGCTCCCAAAGTAGGGGACCCCGGGTCCTCTGCCCAGGCCGGCACCCTGCATACGGAAGCCGATAAGCCCCACCCACGCTGACCCGTCGAACACGTCCGGGGCCACGCCCTCAGGCATGAACGCAGCTGCAGCCGTCTGAGGGATGCGCCAGTGCAGGAACACCGCGTCCGTCCAGCGCTGGTCCATGATGACCGGTCGGGGCAGCTCCGGCGCCGCTGGCCAGGGATCGGTACCCATCAGGTCACGCCGACGCCGACTGGGCGTCCGCCGCCTGCTCGCCCGCAGGCTGCTTCTGCCAAGGCCAGCGCCCCGTGATCTCGAGCTCAAGGGAGAAGCTCAGGAACGTCCGGATCAGCACGATGATGGCCAGCACGCCCACGCTCTCGAAAGTTGGGGTGACGGCGACCGTCCGGATGATGTCGGCGGCCACCAGCAGTTCGAGGCCAAGCAGGATGGACCGGCCCAGCAGTTGCCGGTAGGAGCGGTACACCGAAAGAGGCTCGGATCCGGCCGGCCGCTGCCGCGGCTGGTAGCCCCGCAACGCCATCGGCAGGGACACCAGGGCGCCGATGACCATCACGGCCACGCCGGCGAAATCCATGAACCGACCGACCGTCTCAATGATGTGCTGAAAATCCATACAGCCCCTCGTTGGAGTTGGGTGTGCAAGGTAGCGGACGCATCAGGGGTGCCGCTCGCCGACGCCGGCCAAGATGGCGCGATAGCCCTCGCGGAAGCTCGGATACTCGAACTCAAAGCCGGTGCCGCGCAGCAGCGCATTGCTCACCCGCTTGTTACCGCCACGCGACGGCTCGCCGCCGCCTGGGCCGCTGCGGCCGCCACGCGACGGCTCGCCGCCGCCTGTGCTGGCAGCCCCCGACGGCGGTTCGGCCCCTAGCGGCTCCGGAAGGCCCAGCTCGACGGCCAGGAACCTCAACACTTCGCCCAGTTCGGCAGGTTCGTCGTCCACGCCCAGGTACAGCGGCGCCGGCTCGGCCGCCATGGTGCACAGGTGCATGATGGCTGCTGCGGCGTCGTCGCGGTGGATCCGGTTGGTGAAGCGGGACTCGGCCGGAATCGTGGCATCGCCGCCGCGCACCTGGTCGATCAGCCGGGTCCGGCCCGGTCCGTAGATGCCGCCGAGCCGCAGCACCACGGGCGAAATTCCGCTGCTGCGGAGCCTGCTGAAGAGGAGTTCCTCGGCCTCGCAGATGATGCGGCCGGAGAAACCGGCGGGGTTCGGCGTCGTCGTTTCGTCCACCCAGCCGCCGTCGGCGTCGCCGTAGACGGCGGTGGAGGAGACAAACAATACCCGCCGGACCGGCGCCCCGGACGCCGCGACGGCGTCGAGCACATGCGCCAGGCCCTGCACGTAGGCCGCCCGGTAAGCCTCCTCGGTGGGGGAGTCCGCCGCTATGGCGACGACGACGGCGGTGGTGTCCGCCGGGACCGGCGGCAGTTCGCCGGAGGTCAGGTCAGCCGCGGCGCCTTCAATTTCGGCCGGCAGTTTTTCCGGCGAGCGACGCCAGCCCACCACGTGGTGGCCGGCCGCGGCAAAGCGCAGGCCGGCTTCGGTACCCAAATCGCCGCAACCGGCCAGCAGTACAGTCATACGGCCCAGTCTGCCAGCAAATACGGTGCGGCGCGGAGCGGGCGAGCCGCTAACGCGCCGGAACTGCCTGGCTGACTGTGGGAGTTGGTCGCGGTCCGGATGGAACCGTAGGGCGGTAGTGGGAGGCGAAGTTGATCAACATCACCGCCACGATGATTACGAAGACGAACTGCAAGATCGCCCCGAAACAACTGGACCGCTTCGATCGGCCGCGGGGTCTGCGCTTCCGCGGCGTCGTGGCAGCCGCTGCCGGCCGCGACCGCCAGTGCCGTAGGGACGCATCGGGCGCGTCGGCCGGCACCGGCTGTCCGGGGGTGAATTGTTGTGGGATGAACTGCGCCGTGGTGAGGAGCCGGGGACTCGTGGTGCCGCCCAGCAGTTGCTGCAAGTAACCGTGGACAGTGGGCACCAGGGACGGGTCCAGGACAGCGGGGAGCGCGGCCACAGCCTGACCGAGGGTGTTCAGTCCTTCGATTCTTATGCCGCTGGTGGTTGTGCCGCGGAGCTCCGGCTGGCCCACCAGACAGATCCACCCTTGCACCAGCCGACGGTGGTTCGGCTCCAGGAGTGCCGCAACCGCCGCGCTTTGCTGGAGCACGCCCGCGATCTCCGGTTCCCGGGAGTACCCGTTCTGCCGAAGGTTGCCCGCCCAAAGGCGGACTTCACCGCTCCAGTTCTTCGCATCCACGACCAGAATGCCGCCGGGGCCGACAAGTACGTGGTCAAGGTTGGCTTTTGGCCGGCCTGGCCAATGAACGTCGTGAAGGACCAGCCAACCATAGGGTTCGAGCTCTTTGATTTTCTCCGCCACCAAGGCCTCGCCGGCTGCGCCCACGGACCAGGCATGAGCATTCCGCTCTGCCTTCTCCAACTCTCGCCGTAGCCGCGTGACGCGTTCTGCGGCGAGTCGGGACTGTTCGGCGGCGCCGTCTCCTGCGGCCATGGCTTCCCCCAAAGTAGCTCTGGCAATACCCCGCGCCCGGACGGGGGCGGCGATGGCAGACACCATATGCCAACACGGGGCAATTTTCCCAGTCAAGTTCGGGGCCCGGAAGTCCGTCGCCGCGCTCGGCAACCGCGCCCGGCAACCGCGCCCGCGCCCGGCTACCGCGCCGGAATGGGGAAGAAGACCCGGGGGTCCTGCAGCAGGGCCGGGTAGTCGAACTCGCGGCGCGGCAGGATTTCGTTGACCTGGAAGTTGCGGGCAAACACGCCATCCACGGTAATCGGACGGCCCTGGACCTCTCCGACGGCGAAGGACTGGCCACCGTCGAACGGGATTGCCACCACGGACTTCCCGGGCAGCGTAGTGAAGGCCTCTTCTTGGGCCTGGCGCTTGCGGGTGGGCTTCTTCACCAGCGGCTTGGCCGGGCGCTTGCGGGCGTTCTTGTCCGGCCGCCGCGACCCGTTGTCCGCGTAGACGAACTGGTATTCGTCGTCCCCGGCAGCGTTCGCTGCCTTGCCGCGGACCGGCGGCAGGCTGATGGTGTCGAGCTGCTGCGGATCGGTGTCGGCCAGCGGAAGACGGAGAACCCACATGCGGTCGCCGGCAGGATCCTCCGGCAGCAGCTCGTGCTTGGGTTCGGGCCACACGTACTCCAGATCCGGATCCGTGCCCGGGAACACCTCGCTGTAGAACCGCTGGTCCTTGGCGAGCAGCCGGGAGCGGTGACTCAGGTGGAACTCCGGGTTTCCCAGCCAGTACGGCATCGGGATCTTTGCGGCATAGTCGGGATGCGCGGCCTGCGGAGCGAACTCCATGATCTTCTCGCGCGTGGTGTCCTCGCCGCCGCGCGCGGTCCATTCGTCCACCATGGCCAGGCCGTACATGGTCAGCGCCGGGACGTGGCCCATCCACATCCGGACGGCCGGGTGGGACTGCCAGCCGTACTCGGGAATCACCAGCGCGCGCAGCATTTGCAGCGCTTCGACACGCTGCTTGCCGAGCCGCACGCGATCAAGGGCCGCGGCGCTCTGCTGGAAATCGGGGAAGGGGAGGAAAGTCTGCATCTCTCCAGTTTGGGGCCACGGGGCCGCAACGCCAATTGCTGGGGCTCCCGGGTGAGCGTGTTCACATTACGGATAGGTACAGACAGTTCCCAGCCCGGAGACCTATCATTTACGGCAAGCACCCCAGCTGCACGGAAGACCCGCCATGACCCTTGAATCAACGGCGCCCTTTGCGCCCAAGTACGGACAAATGCTCGGCCCGGAAGCCAACGGCATCCTGGTCCTGGAAGAATTCACCCTGGACCCCGCCGAGGCCCGCAAGGAACAGCACGGATTCCGCGCCGCCCTCGCCTCGGTGGCCCTGACCATGCGCCGTCTGCTGGCGTTCCGGCTGTTTATCGCCCTGGTGGCGATCGCCAACCTGCCGCTCTTCCTGCTCTCCAGCGGCTGGGAAATTTACGCGGTCTCCCTGACGCTCGTGGTGGCCGTCCACGCGGCCGTGTCCTGGCTGAACCGGCATGAACCCCGGCTCCGGCAGCGCCGGATGCTCGAACTCCACCTGCACCGGGAACGCAGCGACAACTACCGCAAGGTCCGCGACGCGGTGAAGTACGTCATCGACACCCCCGCCCGGATGAATGAACAGCTTTACCTCGAACTCCTCGCAGCCAAGCGCGTCGCGCTGCACCTTGCGCAGGGCACCGTGGCCCTGCTGGATACCAGCGACGACGCCGCCTGGAAGGTGCGCATCGTCCGCGAACTGCCCCGCACCGTCTGAACAGCATCGTCTGGACTGGATCGTCTGCCCGGATCGCCTGAAGCGGACGGTCTGAAACTTAAACGACGACGCCGGCGCATCCCCCAAGGGCGCCCCGGCGTCGTCGTTTAATCAGCTGGCGCTGCCCTAGGCGGGGAGCTGCAGGACCTGTCCGGCCAGCACGAGGTCCGGGTCGCTGATGGTGGCCGCATTGGCGTCGGCCAGGGCCTGCCAGCCGCCATGGATATCGAGCTTCTTGGCGATCTTGCTCAGGCTGTCGCCGCTCTTGACCGTGTAGGTCTCGCCGCTCAGCGCCACCGGGGCGGCGTGCCGCGGCGCGGCCTGGACCTGCGCGGCCTGGGCCTGCACGGGGGCCGCCTGGACCGGAACCTGCTGGACCGGAACCGTCTGGACCGGCGCCTGCGCGGCCGGTACGGAAGCCGGAGCCGCTGCTGCGCCGCCGCTCAAGCCCAGCTTGGCAGAGCAGGCCGGCCATGCACCCCAGCCCTGGCTGGCCTGGACCTTCTGGGCCACGGCGATCTGCTGTTCGCGGCTGGCGTTGGCCGCCGAGCCGGTGCCGCCGTTCGCTGCCCAGGTGCTCTGGGTGAACTGCAGGCCGCCGGAGAAGCCGTTGCCGGTGTTGGTGCTCCAGTTGCCGCCGCTCTCGCACTGGGCGAGGGCGTCCCATGTGGAGGTGGTCGTGGCGGTGGGGGTGGCCGCGGTCGCTGCCGTGGCGGAAAGGGCGACGCCGGCGACCGAAACGGCGGCCAGGGCTGCTCCGCGGCGCGCGACAGTAGTGAGGGTTGAAGTCTTCATGGATTCAGCTGCTCCTGAGGGCCACCGGCGCTCGGTCCGTCCCCGGACGTTATCGCGTCACTGCCCGCCCCTGACATATAGAGGTCATCTGCGGTGTCTGCCGATCGGGCAGTTCTTGGTGGAGGCAGCACCGGGCATGCATTTGCCCGCTTCGGGGCGTCCATCCACGGTAGGACAATCTGGGGGCCCGGAGCAACCCGCGGTTAAGAAAGCCACAGCTCAGCCGCCCAGCACGGCCGCTAGGTAGGGGGCGGTGCGGCTCTTCTTGGACCGCGCGACGTCGGCGGGTTCGCCGGCGGCGATAATCTTGCCGCCGGCGTCGCCCCCGGCGGGGCCCAGATCGATCACCCAGTCCGCGGCGGCCACCACGTCCATCTCGTGCTCCACCACCACCACGGTGTTGCCGGCGTCCACCAGCCGGTGCAGCTGGGCCATCAGGAGTTCGACGTCGGCGGGGTGCAACCCGGTGGTGGGTTCGTCCAGCAGGTAGAGCGAGTGGCCGCGCTGGGCGCGCTGCAGTTCGGTGGCGAGCTTGATCCGCTGGGCCTCGCCGCCGGAGAGCTCGGTGGCGGGCTGGCCCAGCCGGAGGTAGCCCAGGCCCACCTCGCGCAGGGTCTGCAGGGCCCGTGCGGCGGCGGGGACGTCGGTGAGGAACTCGGCGGCCGCGTTGACCGTCATGCCCAGCACCTCCGCCACGTTCTTGCCGCGGTAGCTGACCTCCAGGGTCTCGGGGTTGTAGCGGGAACCGTGGCATTCCGGGCACGGGCCGTAGCTGCCGGGCAGGAACAGCAGCTCCACAGCCACAAAGCCCTCGCCCTGGCAGGTTTCGCAGCGTCCGCCGGCCACGTTGAAGGAAAAGCGTCCGGCCCCGAAGCCACGGGCTTTGGCCTCGTCCGTAGCGGCGAATTCCTTGCGGACGGCGTCGAACAGCCCGGTGTAGGTGGCCAGGTTGGAACGCGGGGTACGGCCGATCGGCTTCTGGTCCACCTTCACCAGCCGGTCGATCTGCTCCAGCCCGGACACCGGCCCCACGCTCAGCGGAGCGGTGGACTCCCCGGCATCGTCGGCTTCTTCCGGGGCGGCCGCGGCCTCGGAGTCCGGGTGCAGCCAGGAGTTGGCCACCTCGGCGAGGACCTGGCTGACCAGAGTCGACTTGCCGGAGCCGGAGACGCCGGTGACGGCGGTCAGCACCCCGAGCGGGAAATTCGCATCAAGGTTTTGCAGGTTGTGGCGGCTGATGTCGCGCAGTTCCAGCCAGCCGGCCGCCTCCCGGCGGGCGCCGGATCCGGAGCGTGCGCCGGCCCCGGAACGGCCCCCGTCGCCGTCCCCGCCGCCGTCGGCCGTGGTCCCGGTGCTCTCCGGAAACAGGTACGGCCGCGTGACGGAGGCCTCCACCTCGGCGAGGCCGGCCACCGGGCCGCTGTAGAGCACCTCGCCGCCGCCCTCGCCGGCGCGCGGACCCACGTCCACCAGCCAGTCGGCGCGGCGCACCACGTCCATGTTGTGCTCCACCACGAACACCGAGTTGCCGGAGGACTTGAGCTGGTCAAGGACCGCGAGCAGGGGTTCGGCGTCGGCCGGGTGCAGGCCTGCGGAAGGCTCGTCGAGGACGTAGATGACGCCGAACAGCCCGGAACGCAGCTGGGTGGCGATCCTCAGGCGCTGCATTTCGCCGGGGGAGAGGGTGGGGGTGGAACGGCCCAGGGCCAGGTACCCCAGACCGAGATCCAGGAGCACCGTGACGCGCTGCAGCAGGTCCCGGGTGATGGCGACGGCCACCTCGTTGGACTCCCCGGAAGACTGCTTCCGGGACGCGGTCCCCGCCCCGGTGAGCTCGGTGGTGGGGCGGATGATCGCGGCCAGTTCGGTCATCGGCACGGCGTTGAGCTCGGCGATGGTCTTGCCGGCGAACGTCACGGCGAGCGCCTCGGGCCGCAGCCCGCTGCCGCCGCAGCGCGGGCACGGGCCGGTTTCCATAAAGCGCAGGACCTTCTCGCGCATGGTGGTGCTCTTGGAGTCGGCGAGGGTGTGCAGCACGTAGCTCTTCGCGCTCCAGAAACGGCCCTTGTAAGGCTTGGCCACGCGATCGCGCTGCGGCGTCACTTCCACCACGGGCTGCTCCTCGGTGAAGAGGATCCAGTCGCGGTCTTTCTTGGGCAGCTTCCGCCAGGGGGTGTCGACGTCGTACCCCAGATGGGTGAGGATGTCGCGCAGGTTCTTGCCCTGCCAGGCGCCGGGCCAGGCGGCGATCGCGCCGTCGCGGATGCTCAGTGAGGTGTCAGGGACCAGCGAGGATTCGCTGATCGTGTGCGCGATGCCGAGACCGTGGCACTCCGGGCAGGCGCCGGCCGCAGTGTTGGGGGAGAACGCGTCCGAATCCAGCGAGGCGGCGCCGTCCGGGTAGCTGCCGGCGCGGGAGAAGAGCATCCGCAGCGAGTTGGACAGGGTGGTGACCGTGCCCACGGTGGACCGCGAACTGGGGGTGCCGCGGCGCTGCTGGAGCGCGACGGCGGGCGGCAGGCCGGTGATCAGCTCCACCTTCGGGTTGTGGCCCTGCTGGATCAGCCGCCGGGCGTAGGGCGCCACGGATTCGAAGTAGCGGCGCTGGGCCTCGGCGTAGATGGTGCCGAAGGCCAGGGAGGACTTCCCGGAGCCGGAGACGCCGGTGAAGGCGACGATCGCGTCACGGGGCACGTCCACGTCCACGTTGCGCAGGTTGTTTTCCCGGGCGCCGCGGACCCGGACGAAGCCGTCCGTGGGGTGGTCCGGCACCAGGCCGGCGGGATCGGAAGCCTGCTGAGTATTGTGCATCTGTTCGACTCTATCCGTCCTTGCTCCCGGCGGGCATATCCTTACCGAATGGAAACTTACGACGGCGGCGCCGCTGCGCCGCAGGCAGAGCGAGGGGCTGGGCCGCAGGCAGAGCCGGAGGCCGAGCCCCAGGCTGAGGGGGTCCCGGAGTTCGCCGAGGTACCCGAAGGGGTCCACGGGGCACTGCCGGTCGCGGAGCTGCACCTGCACATCGAAGGCACGCTGGAGCCGGAACTGATTTTTGCGCTCGCGGAGCGCAACGGCATCACGTTGCCCTACGCGGACCTGGACGAGCTGCGCGCCCGGTACGAGTTCACGGACCTGCAGTCGTTCCTGGACCTGTACTACGCGAACATGGCGGTGCTGCGGACCGAGCAGGACTTCGCCGACATGACCCGCGCGTACCTGGCGCGGGCCGCCACGGCCGGGGTCCGGCACGCCGAGATCATGCTGGATCCGCAGGCGCACCTGTCCCGCGGGGTGTCCCTGGCGACCTGCGTGAACGGCGTGGCCACCGTGCTGGCCACCTCGCAGCAGGAGTTCGGCATCTCCACCCTGCTGATCGCCGCGTTCCTGCGTGACCTGTCCGAGGAATCGGCGCTGGAGGTGCTGGAGCAGCTGCTCGCCATGGACGCGCCGATCGCCGGGATCGGGCTGGATTCGGCCGAGGTGGGCAACCCGCCGTCGAAGTTTGAGCGGCTCTTCGCCCGGGCCAAGGAGGCCGGGCTGCGGCGGATCGCGCATGCCGGCGAGGAGGGCCCGCCGTCGTACATCATGGAGGCACTCGACCTGCTGGGCGTGGAGCGGATCGACCACGGCATCCGCTGCATGGAGGACCCGGAGCTGGTGGAGCGCCTGGTCCACGAGCTGATGCCGCTGACCGTCTGCCCGCTCTCCAACGTCCGGCTCCGCGCGGTGGACACGCTGGCCGAGCACCCGCTGCCGGGCATGCTCGCGGCCGGGCTCAACGTCAGCGTCAACTCGGACGACCCGGCCTACTTCGGCGGGTACGTGGATGACAACTTCGCCCAGCTCAAATCCGTGATCGGGCTCTCCGAGTTCGACTGCGTGCGGCTCGCGGCCAACTCCATCCGGTCCTCCTTCGCGAGCGAGGAACGCAAGACCGAGCTGCTGGCCGAACTGGCCGCCTCGGGCCGCTAACCCCCTTAGACGTCGATGCTGTCCATGTGCGGGTAGCGCGCGCCGGCCGCGACGCCCGCCGGAGCCAGCTCATCGAGCCGGGCGAGGTCGCCCGCGGAGAGCTCGACGTCGACGGCGCCCAGGTTCTCGCGCAGCCGTTCGCGCTTCTTGGTCCCGGGGATCGGCACGATGTGTTCGCCCTGGGCCAGCAGCCAGGCGAGGGCCAGCTGCGCCGGGGTGCAGCCCTTCTCGGTGGCGAGTTCGGTCACCCGGTCCACGAGTGCCAGGTTGCGGGTGAAGTTCTCGCCCTGGAAGCGCGGCGAGTGGCGGCGGAAGTCGTCCGCGGCAAAGTCGTCCTCGCTGCGCAGCTGCCCGGTGAGGAAGCCGCGGCCCAGCGGGCTGTACGGGACAAAACCGATGCCGAGTTCGGCGAGCACCGGGAAGATCTTGGTCTCCGGCTCGCGCTCCCACAGCGAGTATTCGGTCTGCAGGGCGGTGATCGGGTGCACGGCGTGCGCGCGGCGGACGGTGTCGGCGCTGGCTTCGGAGAGGCCCAGGTGCCTGACCTTGCCGGCCTGGACCAGCTCGGCCATGGCGCCGACGGTCTCCTCGATCGGCACCGTCTTGTCCACCCGGTGCTGGTAGTACAGGTCGATGTGGTCGACGCCGAGGCGCTGCAGGCTCGCGTCGCACGCGGCCCGGACGTACTCGGGCTTGCCGTTGATGCCCACCCATGACCCGTCCTCGCGGCGCTCGTTGCCGAACTTGGTGGCCAGTACGACGTCGTCGCGGCGGCCGGCGATCGCACCGCCCACCAACTTTTCGTTGGTGAACGGGCCGTACATGTCCGCGGTGTCCAGCAGGGTTCCGCCGGCGTCGAGGAAAGCATGGATGGTGGCGACGGACTCCTGCTCGTCGCCCTGGCCGTAAAACTCGCTCATGCCCATGCAGCCCAGTCCAAGGGCCGAGACGGTGAGTGAGCCGAGGGTACGTGATTCCATGGGGATCTCCTGAACCAGAGGGGGATGGGATGCCGCGGATCGGCCTCCAGACGGGCGGGACCGGGGAGGCGGCGGTCAACCCACTCTAGCCAGCTTGCTTGCCGCGGGCAACGGTTTTGTGCAGCCGCAGGATCACGGCGGTGAGGGCGGTGACGGCCGCACACACCGCGGTTCCCCACAGGATGTCGGTCACCGCCACCACGGCCGGGAAGTCCTTGAGGATGGCGAACGCGGTCAGCGCCCAGGTGGCGTAGGTGAAGAAACCGAACAGGGCCGCTCCGGCCACCCGGCTCCGCAGCGTGGCGCCGGGATCGTTGGGCCGGACGCCGTAGTGCACGATGCCCACGACGTAGATGACATAGAACAGCACAGCGCCCAGGACGTTGAAGCTGGCGGGGAGCAGGTCTCCGATCTGGCTGCGGTATTGGTTGTTCGCCACGGTAATGATCCAGAGGGCGTCGATTCCGGCGAAGACGACGGCGGCCACTGCGTAGGCGAGCAGCCACTTTTTGGTGGGACCGGTCATGGTGGCTCCTCGTGTCAGCAATGCGCGGGCGTTCCCCGAAGTATAGGCGGCGGCCAGTCAGGGCTGCGTTTCCCGGGCATTGAACAATACTGGTGGTGACGGGGAACGAACCCGGCTTTGCGCGCCAGCTTCCGGCGACGCCTGTGAAAGGAACATCCTGATGAAAGAATCTGACCGCAAAGCCCTCGCCGTCATACCCGTCGTCGTGTTGGTTGGGGCCGTTCTGGCGGTGGCCGGCAGCCAGGGCGGCGCCGTGGCCGGCGGGATTCCCGTCTTCGCGCTGGCCGTCGGGGCCGCCTTCCTGATCCAGTGGCTGGCGTTCATCCCGGCGTTCGTGGCGCAGACGGAGAAGTTCTACGACCTGACCGGGTCCCTGACCTACATCGCCGTCACGCTGCTGCTCGTCCTGCTCACCCCGGGCATCGGCGCGCGGGGATTGTTGCTCGCGGGCTTGGTGCTGGTCTGGGCGGTCCGGCTGGGTACGTTCCTGTTCCGGCGGATCAGCCGGGCCGGCAAGGATGACCGCTTTGATGACATCAAGCCTTCCTTCGTCCGTTTCCTCAGCGTGTGGACCATGCAGGGCATTTGGGTGGCGTTCACCGCTGCCGCCGCGTGGGTGGCAATGACGTCGGCGCACCAGGTTGCGCTGGATGGCTTCGCTATAGCCGGCCTCGTGGTGTGGGTGGCGGGCTTCGGCTGCGAGGTTTTGGCAGACTCCCAAAAGTCCCGGTTCAGTGCGGACCCCGGCAACAAGGGCAAGTTCATCTCGACAGGGTTGTGGGCTAAGTCCCGGCACCCGAACTACTTTGGCGAAATCCTGCTTTGGATCGGCGTCGCGATCATTGCCTTGCCCGTTCTGCAGGGGTGGCAGTGGGTTGCCCTCATCTCGCCGGTGTTTGTGGCCCTGTTGATCACCAAGGTCAGTGGCGTGCCGCATCTTGAGAAGAAGGCCGACACCAAATGGGGCGGCCAGGCCGACTACGAGGCTTACAAGAAGAACACCCCGGTGCTGATTCCCCGGCTCTAGCCGCGTAACTGGGCTCGGCGACGGTCGCCCGGGCCGTCACAGTGGGTCACGACACACGGAGTTAACCCCCGTCCAGTCGCTATAGCCGCCGAACCTTGGCAAAATGCAGGTGGATCAATTGCTTCTAAAGGAGACCCATGGGCGCGAACGCTGCGGAAAACACGAACCTTCGGCTTAAGGCTGTGCTGGACGTCCTGGCCGAGGGGGTCTGGTCGGGCGAGAAGCTGAACGCCGGCGTCGTGCTGGGCGAGGCGATCGCACGGGTACCCCTCAACGACCATGAGCGTGAGCTGCTCAGCGGCGGCATTCCCCGCGGCCACAAGGCGCTCACCAGCGCGACGGCCAAGCTGGTCAAGGCCGGGTGGCTGGTCAAGGGCCGGTCCGGCTGGACCATCACCGAGGACGGCCAGCGCGCCACGGTTGCCTTCGCCGACCCCGCCGCCTTCACCGCAGCGCTCGACGCCGGCACCCCGGTTCCGGCCGACACCCCGCTTCCCGCGGCGCCCGCCGGGGCAGCAGCGGGGAAGCCGGCGCCCAAGGTGGCCCCGAAGGCCGTCAAGGTCGCGGAGAAGGTGGCCGACAAGGCTGCCAAGCTGGTCGAAGAGGCCGTAGCTCCCGTCGCCAAGGCGGTCCGGAAGCGCAAGTCAGCGGACAAGGCCGCTGCTGCTGAAGAGGCGCCCGCCGCCCCGGCCGCCACCGCCGAGACCATCGAACAGCCTGTCCAGCAGCCCGAAGCGGTGGCCGTCGCCGGCGACTTTAACGTCCTGCTCGGCGCACCCGCCAACTGGGCCCCGCAGTACGACGAGGCCCAAATGCAGCTGGACGCGGTGGACCAGCTCTGGAAGATCGCCGCGGAACTGCCGGCAGGTTCCTACAGCTTCAAGATCGCGATCAACCGCTCCTGGGATGAGAACTACGGCGCGTTCGGCCACTTCGACGGCGCCAACCACGAGGTGCACCACCGCGGCGGCCTGCTCGTCATCCACTACGACCACCGGACCCGCGACATCGTCATCGACTAGGCGCCCTGCGGGGCGATACAGGACCCGTAATAAGCAGCGCGGGGTCACTCATGGCCTGTCCCGGTCTCCGGGATGGGCGCTGAGTGGCCCCGCGTTGCTTAAACAAAAACCGCGGCTCAGAACCTGGAGGGGTCCGGCGTCGGCGGAACGGGCGGCGGCGGAACCGGACCCGGATCAGGGATCGGCAGCGGACCCGGCGCCGGTCCCGGCTGCGGGCTTGGCGTGGGTGCGGGGCCCGGCCCCGGCGGCGGCGTGGGTCCCGGATCCGGCGGGAACGGATCGCCGGGCTGCGGCTCCGGCGACGTCGGCCCGGGCTCGGGCGGAAACGGGGACGGCTCGGGCGCTGGTGGAATGGTCATGGCTCCGATTATCGACCCGTCACACCGGAGAGGGAAGGTGGCAGGGAAGAACGCGGTTAGTTCTGCGCCGCGATCGACTTGTCCCGGTCCTCGAACACGTCCTCGCCCGGGCCGGAGAACGCCCGGGAGCGCTGTACCGCCTCGATCGAGCCGGTGAAAAGTTGCGAGTCGTGCGGGTCGGAGGGCAGCCGCGCGGCGGTCTCGTCGGCCGCTGAGAGCTTGCCCGGACGCCGGGCAGCGGGCCTGGCAGCGGGCCGGGCCGGGTCCGCGGCGGACGGCATGGATTCGAGCCGGACGTGCGGCAACGCCGTCGGGTATTCCTGCTGCAGGAAGAGCACCAGCTCCTCGCGGATCAGGCAGCGCAGGTCGAAGAGCGAGGCGCTGTCGCCGGCGCTGACCAGGATGCGGACCCGGACAAAACCCGCCGTCGCGTCGGTGATCTGCAGGATGCCCACCCGCTCGTCCCAGAGTTCGGTGGAGGCGAGGACCTTCTTCAGCTCGGCCCGCATGGCCTCCACCGGTGCGCGCCAGTCAAGGTCGAACTCCACCGTGCCCATCACCTCGGACTGGCGCCGGGTCCAGTTTTCGAACGGGGTGGTGGTGAAGTACGTGGACGGCAGGATCAGCCGGCGGTCGTCCCAGATGTGGACCACCACGTAGGTCAGGGTGATCTCCTCGATCCGGCCCCATTCCTTTTGCACCACCACCACGTCGTCCACCCGGATCGCGTCCGTGAAGGCCAGCTGGATGCCGGCGAAGACATTCACCAGGGAGGTCTGCGCCGCCAGGCCGGCCACAATCGAGATCACGCCGGCGGAGGCCAGCAGCCCCGCGCCGAGGGCCTGGATGGCCGGGAACGTCAGCATGATGCTGCCCAGCGCCACGATCGCGATCAACGCGACGCCGATCCGCCGGGCCAGGATGACCTGGGTGCGGAGGCGCCGGGCACGCCGGTTGTCCGCCACGTCCACCCGGTACCGGGTCAGGACCATCGTCTCGATGATCAGCAGCACCGCGATCGCCAGCCAGGCCACCGACCCGATCAGCGCGATCACCAGGGCGTGGTCCACGTTGCGGCGCCACTCGGCGTCGTCGGTGGTCAGGGCCAGCGCGATACGGACTGCGATCAGGCACAACGCGAAGCGCAACGGCAGCCGCGCCACCCGGGAGGTCTCACGGAGAGCCTCCTGCTTGCGGTTGAGCCGGAGGACCACCCGGCGCACCAGCCAGGAGGCGATCAGGCCGGCGGCCACGGCCAGGGCCACGGCGAGGAAGGGCATGGCGGAGGTCAGAAAGTCTTGCACCCTTCAAGGTCTAGCAAGCTTCGCTGATCAACTGAAATCGGTGGAATGTCAACGTGGGTCTGGTCACCCCAACGCTCCGGCGCCGGTCCCGGGCCGCCGCCGCGCCCCACCGGGCGCCGATTCGGGACCTAAGCCCCTAGGATCCGCGGCGCAAAGCCCCAGAATAGTGCCACCACTTGCATCTCAGGGGGAGGGTGACATGAGCCATAGGGCATCGTTGGCCACAGCCGGTTCCGCCGCGTTCTGCGCGGCGCTTTTCTTGTCCGGCTGCGGGTCGCCAGCGGCGGCGCCGGCCACCACCGCGCCGGGCACGACGACGGCCTCCGCCACGGCGAGCCCCTCGCCGACGAGCGCCTCGCCAACGACCGTGTCACCGTCACCCTCCAGCACCACCGCCCCCACGTCCACGACGACGGTGCCGGCGGCCTGGAAGTCGTACACGACGTCGGACGGGACGCTGACCTTCGACTACCCGGCGACCTGGTCGGTCAAGGAGGTCGACGGCGCGGCGGCGCTGGTGAGCGACTACGGCAAGACGATGGCGCGGCTGCGGACGCAGGTGGGGCCGGGCCCGGCGTGCACCACGAAGTCCCAGTTCATGGTCTATGACTCCGCACCGATTCCGGCCCTGGCGCAATCCGGGACCACTCCGAGGTTTACCTACGAGGCCCGGGTCAACGGCACCGCGGCGGATCCCTCAAAGCCGAACACCTTCGCCTACGGCATCACTGCGGCGCCCGAACCGACCGGAACCGAGGCCTGCCCCATCTCGCACGTCTTCCCCTGGCCGCCGCGCTCGGCGTCCTTTGGCGGCATCTACGACCCGTTCGACACCACCCCCGGCAAACCGATGCACGTGGACACTCCCGAGGTGTATAAGGACACCACCGAGTACAAGTACATCAAGCAGGCCATGATGTCCCTCCGGCCGGCAGGGAAGTAACCTGCCGGTGGGACATGCTCGGCAGACGGCGGGTACCGCCCTGGGCCTGGTCCTGCTGCTTGGCGGCTGCGCCGCCCCGGGCGCGCAGCAGGAGAGCCCGCAGGCACAGGGCACCCCGTCCGCAAGCGACCCGCCGGGCAGCACAAGCGCCGGGACCGGCACACCGTCGGAGGTAACGCCGTCTGAGGTAACCCCGTCCGGCGTGACGCCGTCGGGCGTGACGCCGTCGGGCTGGCAGACGTTCACAACGTCGGACGGGCTGTCCTTCGACTACCCGCCGGACTGGACCGCCAAAGATCCGGGCGGTGACCTCGGCGGAGCATTCGTGGATGTCACCAACGCGGACGGGAAACCGATGGCCCAACTGCGCACCAACATCGTCACCGGGGCGGAGTGCACCGTGCAGTACCCGTACCAGGTTTACGATTCACAACCGCTCCAGGCCTTGGTGGAACCGGGCAGCGCGGACCGGGGAATGCCCCGTTACGTATACGAATCCCGCGGTGACGGCACCGGACCGGGGCCGGCGCAGAACACCACGGCCGCGTACGGGATCACCATGATGCCTGAAGAGACCGGGCCGTTAGCCTGCCCCATGTTCCATCTTTTCCTGTGGCCGCCCAGCGGGGCATTGTTCGGCGGCACCTACAACCCGGCGAACAACCTCACCCCGGGCCCGGCGGCATTGCCCTACCTGGAGAAAGCCAAGCGCTACGCGGCCACGCCGGAGTACCAATCGATCCGCACGATGATCACGTCGCTGCGGCCGGCGGGCTAAACGGACGCTCCCTCAGCTCTGGTGGTGTCTTCCGGGACGTTCCCTCAGGTCTGGTGGTCTTGCCCCGGACGTTCCCTCAGCTCTGGTGGTGTCTTCCGGGACGTTCCCTCAGATCTGGTGGTGTCTTCCGGGACGTTCCCTCAGCTCTGGTGGTGTCTTCCGGGACGTTCCCTCAGCGTTGTCCGCCGGATGTGAGGGGGCGTCGGGTCCGGGGGTGCCGGATGTGAGGGAGCGTCGGG